>NZ_JAAZTS010000010.1 GCF_019239235.1 Caecibacteroides pullorum
CCACGGCAGATGGAGCTGTTTCTACCCATTCCGTCACTTCATTCTGTCCGTTCAGGCTGAACATGCGTTTCTCCGCATCTTCCTGCCGGGGTTTCCAGGTCAGGCGGACGGTGAATTCACCATCACCTGTCACGAGAAAGGCCTGCCCTTCGGGCAAGTAGGAACAGGCACGGTTCAGGTTGGTAAGCAGCCGGTCGTACGACGAAACGGATGGTTCTTCACGAAAAAAGAAATCTCTCAGTTGGCAGATCAGATTCATAGGTGTATTCTTTTTTTCGTAAAAATACGACATAAAAAAGGCGAAGTCAAGTTTTTCAGCGTAAATAACGGACGATAATCAACCATAATCAACGGAAATCAACATTCTTTGCTTTCACAAGTTAGAAATTGGATCTCTTTCGAGAGTGAATTCATTGTAATCTTCTGAGAACCTGCTATTTATAGTGAAACCAACTTGATAATGAACCACTCAGCACTTCCCCTTTCAAAACAGTTTCCCCCCGTGAAACGTTTCCTTTCACCTTAATTTTCACATTTAAAGCGAGATAGCTAGAAAAATGAATCCGTGAATCCATTTTAGGAGAAACCAGTTTTTCTTTTGGATGTGAAAAATATCACTTTCGTTAAAGCACTGTTTTGTCCATTGCAAAGCAGTGCTTTCTTTCGCCCAAAACAGTGTTTTCCAATAATCGTTTGGGTAGGGGAAGATATGCGAAAATGCTTGGCGTAAACATCTACTTGGCAGTTGTAAAGAGGGACTTGACGAATATAACTATGGACTTGGTGAGAGTGAAATACAATATTTGTATTTACAACCGATTATTACTCAATATTTTGTGAGTTATAAGTCAGAAATATGGGCATAACCTTTAGGGGTACATTCTAAAAGGTGAAGATTTAACCTTTTTATTATTTCTTAACGCTCAAAGAGCGGTGGTAGAGGGTATTTTCCCTCTTTTCGGTACTTTATTGATGGTTCGATGTTCCCATCTTTCCACATTGCTTGGCTCGTTCGCACAAGCCACTACAAAGGTACTACAATTTCCAATAAAGGCAAGAGGACAGCAATTCAAATCTATTATTTTTGAGGGAGTGAAATCTGCCGCTTGCCAAATTTCTCTCTGTCGAAAATAATAGTCCTCTGAAAAGAATGAAAACAGCATTGATAAAATTGCCTTATTAAGGGGGGGCTATGCTGTTTTATGCTATTATTTCGTCAGTCGTTTATCTCCGTTGCCGGATGCAGTTTTCAGCCAAGCCGATGAATAAGAAAAGGTTTTGGAGCTATTTACTCTCCAACGGAGGACGAAACTGCTCCAAATGGTTTACTGCTTGAACTTTTCGTTTTCTAAAAGAGGTTTGGCAACCTTTGCATCCGACAAAAGGAGATAAATGACCAGATATATAACAGTAGTATTACATTAAGGAAAAGAACAACCATGGTATAGTATTATTGCAATTTAACTATTTAAAGTTTGTTTATAATCAAATCATTTAAAGATTTTTGTCCTTCTATGATTTTTTGTATTTGATAAATGTCGTAATTAAATAAAAAATATCACGCATAATGACTTTTTCTTTTTTCTAAATTTCTTCAAATGACAAATTATTGTTACCTTTGTAATGTAATGTAGTTAATGGTTGCGCTTATAAAGTCCTTGGAAAGGATTTATGTATAAAAGAGATAGATGTTTACTCTGTTCTTGCCTGGATTATCAGCATCACTGATATGAAATAACAGAAAAAAATATACAATGGCTAAGCGGACGGACAGGCAGGGAAATAGTACAGATTCCCAATCCCCCTCTTTATAATACATTGCGTATAAGATTTATTAACTGTCTGGTCTGGGGAATCTACAGAGATTTAACGAATCAAGATGGGAAGTGTCGGTCTTTGTCTTGTCATAATGTTCTTCATCTGTAGTGCTCAAAAAATTGATGCACAAGTACAGAATATCAGAGAGAAACAAGATACCATTTCGGCGACTAAATCATTAGAGCATATCAGGCCCGAGAATATCAAGAAGGGACCATTGAATAATGCTTTGGATGTATTGAGTGGTCAGTCTGCCGGTGTGAACGTCACCACTAATGGGACTGACAGGCTCGCTATGCTGAATAGTATCCGTGTGCGTGGTACCACATCCATTATGGGTGGCAATGACCCGTTAGTAATTATTGACGGAGTGACATCTGACATCGCTACGCTATCTACCATATATCCCGCAGACATCGAGAGTTTCACTATTTTGAAGAATGCTACCGAAACGGCAATGTACGGTTCCCGTGGTGCTTCAGGTGTAATTGAGATTAAGACCAAGAAAGGAACGGGGCGAGGTTTCGAAATATCATATGATGGCAACTACGGATTCGAGTCAATGTATAAACATCTGCAAATGCTCAACGGCCCGGAGTATATAGCTACAGCAGAGGCACTTGGATTAGATTACAATAATGGTGGCTACAACACCAATTTTCACGATGTAATTACTCGTACGGGCTTGATACATCAGCATCACTTGGCTTTTAGCGGTGGTTCGGAAAACTCAAACTATCGAGCATCGTTCGGTTTTATGGATCATAATACAATTGTCAAAGTTAACGATTACCGAAATTTAGTGGTAAAACTTGATGCTACACAAAAGGCTTTCGATGGTCGCTTAGTTGGCGATTTTGGTGTATATGGCTACTCGTCAAAGATACACGACATTTTCGATACACGAATGCTGTTTTACTCGGCAGCTGCACAGAATCCTACATATCCAGCAGGAACTGATGTTAATGGCAACTGGGTGAAGAACTCGGCTGCATCACACATCAACCACCCCGGAGCACTCCTCTATGAGAAAAATGACTCCGAAGAACGGAATTTCAATACACATTTGGGGCTGAAATTTAATATCCTTGACAATTTGATATTGTCGGCTTTCGGCTCTTATTCATATTCATCTACGGGAAATGCTCAATTTTGTCCTACATGGGTGTGGGCGCAAGGCAATGTTTATCGTGGAGAGTTCAAGGGTGAAGACTACTTTACAAATGTGTCCCTCTCATATAACAATGCTTGGGGAGACTCACACCTTGATGCTGTTGTTGGCGCAGAATATCTTAAACAGGTAAGGACTGGTTTATGGGTGCAGGCAAAAGGAATAACAACAAATGATTTCTCCTATAATAACATCGGAGCAACATCATCGCGTCCTTTCGGTGGTACGAGCAGTAGCTATGAAGACCCGTCACTTGCTTCAATAATGGGTAGTGTCACATATAGTTACAAGGATAGATATTCTATTGCGGCAGCACTCCGTGGAGATGGCTCTTCAATGGTAAGCGATAACAATACTTTCGGATTCTTCCCATCAGTATCACTGGGTTGGGATGTAAAAAAAGAAGGCTTCCTCTCTGATACTGACTTTATAACAATATTGAAACTAAGAACCGGATATGGTCGGTCAGGAAATCTTGGAGGTATAACATCCTATACAACACTTAATACCGTAAAGGAGAATGGTATCGTATCCATCAACGGTGCACCTACCGTAACAATGGGAAGTATACGCAACACGAATCCGGAGCTTAAGTGGGAGACTCGTTCAACATTTAATATCGGTTTTGACTTAGGTATATGGGATAATCGGTTGATGCTTACCTCGGAATTATATTACTCAAAGACAACGGATATGCTCTATGAGTATGATGTTCCCGTTCCGACCTTTGCGTTCGATAAACTGATGGCAAATATCGGCTCGATGTCTAACCAGGGTGTCGAACTAGGAATCTCGGTAGTTCCCATTCAACGAAAGGATATGGAGATGAATATCAACTTCAATATGTCCTACCAGAAGAATAAGTTACTTTCGCTTAGTGGAGAGTATAATGGTATGCATATGACAGCTTCAGATATTACTCCGATTGGCTCGCTTTATGGTGCAGGTCAGAACGGTGGAGACAATAATGTAGTATATCAGATTGTAGGTCAGCCATTGGGGGTATTCTATCTACCTCACTGCAAAGGGCTTAAAGAAAATGAACTTGGTGGCTACAGTTACGATATTGAAGATTTGAATGATGATGGCGAGATTGATTTTAGCGATGGCGGAGACAGGTATATAGCAGGTCAGGCAACCCCTAAGGTAACTATTGGATCAAACATCAGTTTCCGTTACAAGTCCTTTGATATTGCCATGCAGATAAATGGTGCTTTCGGTCATAAGATATTCAATGGCACGGGCTTGGCTTATACCAATATGTCTATATTCCCTGACTACAATGTATTGAAGGGTGCTCCTGAAAAAAATATTATTGATCAGAATGTTTCAGACTATTGGTTGGAAAAAGGTGACTATGTAAATATTGAACATATTACCATAGGCTACAATATTCCAATGAAATCCAAGGCTGTGAAGTCATTGCGTCTTTCGGCAGGCATTAGCAACCTTGCAACAATCACAGGCTATAGCGGTCTTACTCCAATGATAAACAGTTATGTAGTAAGCAACACTTTGGGCATTGACGACAAACGCACCTATCCTTTATATCGTACCTATTCGTTAGGTCTTAGTATTCAATTATAACCGCTTACAGTTATGAAAAGATATATAAACATATTGATGGTTGCTTTGGCAACGATGATGACCTCTTGTCTTACTGAAGACCCTAGAAATCAACTTTATGAAGAAGACATTTACAACAATGCCAACAACATATATATTAATGCAGTGGCTGTGCTCTACAATTACATTGGTGGCAGTGCAGACAGTGAGGGTTTACAGGGGACCTGTCGTGGGATTTATGACTATAACACACTTACTACAGACGAAGCCATGATACCTATTCGTGGTGGCGACTGGTACGATGGAGGTTTGTGGGCGAATATGTATCAGCATAAGTGGAGTCCTAATGATTTACCACTCTACAATACTTGGAAATACCTCTACAAGGTTGTTGTGTTATCGAACAAATCTCTGCATATCATCGATAAGTATAGCCATAACCTATCTGAGGAGCAGAGAGTGGCCTACGAAGCTGAGGTGCGAGCTCTGAGAGCACTTTTCTACTACTACATTATGGATATGTATGGCAGAGTGCCCATCGTAACATCCTATGAACAACCGCAGGATGAAGTTGTGCAGAGCGAGCGTAGCGAGGTTTTCCGTTTTATCGTGAATGAGTTGCAGGAGGTTGCCGAGTTGTTGCCAAATGAGCGTAGTAATAAGATGGGTAACTACTATGGTCGTATAACAACACCTGTAGCTAATTTCCTTTTGGCTAAGTTGGCTCTTAATGCCGAGATATATTGTGATGATAATTGGACTGATGGCGTTCCACGGAACGGTAAAGAGATATTTTTCACCGTCGATGGTGAGAAACTCAACGCTTGGCAGACCTGTATCAAATATTGCAATAAACTTGCCGAGGTAGGTTATCGGTTGGAGGACGATTATAGCTATAATTTCTCTGTGCATAACGAGAACTCCAACGAAAACATATTCACCATTCCGTTGGATAAGAACCTCTATGCTGCGCAGTTCTGGTATCTCTTCCGATCACGACACTACAACCATGGCGGTGCGTTGGGTGGCTCATCGGAAAATGGTACCAGTGCCAATATCTCAACAGTCTTAGCCAACGGATACGGCACAGATGATGTAGATGCTCGCTTTGAAAAGAACTTCTATGCCGGCATCGTAGAGGTTGATGGAAAGCCTGTAATGATGGACAATGGACAGCAGTTGGAGTATTTCCCATTGGAGCTAAAGTTGAATCTTACGGGAAGCTCCTATGTCAAGACAGCTGGTGCTCGTATGGCAAAATATGAGGTTGATAGGACCTCACATTCCGACGGTAGACAACCGGATAACGACATCGTGCTATTCCGCTATGCCGATGCTCTCCTGATGAAGTCCGAGGCAAAGGTACGTAATGGTGAGGATGGCTCGTTGGAGTTGAACGAAGTCCGAGGTCGTGTTGGTATGCCATATCGAGAAGCTACGCTTGAGAACATATTGAAAGAGCGTTTGTTGGAGTTAGTATGGGAAGGCTGGCGACGACAAGATATGGTGCGTTTTGGAGTTTATCACAAATCATACGATCAGCGAGTCCAACTGGCTGATGAGAAAAATGGGTATACCACAGTTTTTCCTATTCCACAAAAAAGTATAGACTTGAACCCAAAATTGAAACAAAATGTTGGATATAAATAACTTTAGCCTATGAGTATTCAATTTGACATTGCAAAACAGATTATAGCTGAAACATGCCCTAATCGCAAACTTAAGTTGGAGAATATTCGCCTTTTTGCAGATATTATTCAGCCTAAGAAATATCAAAAAGGTGATATAATTCTAAATGAAGGTGATATCTGTAATTGCCTATTTTATATAGAAAAGGGATTTATTAGACAACACTACCTAAAGCATGATAAGGATGTGATAGAACATTTAGCATGTGAAAAAGATGTTGTCTGGTGTATTGACAGCTATTTTAACCGAGAGCCAACACATCTTATGATGGATGCTGTAGAAAACAGTGTTTTATGGGAAATTTCGCGTGATATAATGGAAGAACTTTCTGATGCTAATGGTGATATAGCTTATCTATATCGGAGTTTTTTTGAAAATTCCTTAATGTTATCACAATTAAAGGCTGACATTTTACGTTTCGAATCAGCAAATGACAGATACGCTAGATTACAGCAACATTTTCCTGAAATAACTAGAAGAGCACCTTTGACAATGATTGCTTCATATCTTCAGATGACATTGGAAACATTAAGCAGAGTACGTGCATCAATAGCTAATGCTGAGAGCAAATAAAGCAAACTAACTATTAGGACTTAACTAAATTAATGAGATTCCAACTCTTTCTCAATTTCCTCAATCGTAGGCAAACTGCCACGGAAGTCTTTTGGCAAGGCTTGTCCTAACTCATAATCAGAGATTCCGATTGGCTTCTGAATATCACGCAAGGCATATTCTGCCTTGATACGGTCTTTGCTCTTACAAAGTAGCAGTCCGATGGTTCGGTTATCCCCCTCCCGGCAAAGGATGTCGTCCACTGCGGAACAATAAAAGTTCAGTTTACCGATATATTCCGGCATGAACTCCGTATCTTTCAACTCTATCACTAAATAGCGGTGTAGGAAGGTGTTGTACATCAATATGTCAATGTAGTAATCATCTCCTGACACATTGATATGGTACTGCCGCCCCATAAAGGCAAAGCCAGCCCCCATTTCCACGAGGAATTTCTCTACATGCTTCACCAAACCGATTTCTACATCACGCTCATTGTATTGCTCTGTGAAGGTAAGCATATCAAAAATGTACGGGTCTTTGAGCATGGCTTTCACATCGTTTGCTTCGGGAACAGGCAGGGTCGCGGTGAAATTGTTTGCCAACGCACCATGCTTTCCATAGTCATCAAGTTTGATGGCTTCTTGCAGATAGCGTGTATTCCAATGAGATGTAATACTTTGCACCATATACCAATACCGTGCGCGAATATCCTTGACTTGTTGTAAGAGTATCAGGTTATGCGTCCAGCCCAAATGCTTGATAGGGAGGGAAAAATTATATTCGCCTAATTGCGCAATCATTGATTGCGCAATTGAAGAATCAGCACCTTTCACCATCGTAAGTTCTTGATTGTATTCGTTGAAAAACTGTATCATGCACTGCATATTGCGCACAGAGAACCCCTTTATTTCGGAATAATCGTTCTTCAAGTCCACGGACAAGCGTTGCAAGGTTTTCTTGCCCCAACCATCTGCTTCTTGACTTTGCTGCAACATGCCTCCAATATCCCAATACATTCGGAGCATTTCTTCGTTGGCAGCATAAATCGCCCGTTGTTGGGCTATCAGTACCCGTTGCTTGATTTTACGAAGCAGTGTCGCATAACCACGAAAACCATCTGCCAAATTATCAATTGCTTGTTTATCTATATTTTTAGCCATAGTCACCTTTGATATATTCACAAAGTTACGCTATTTATTCGATTGAGAATCTCACCCTTGTCGTTGATTATCAGATGTAATTTGAATCCGAAGAATCATCCCATGGAACATTTTCCATGCTCAAAAACTATATAGCAATATGGACACAGACCTTATCCTCTATTCCTGGCGCACATAGATAGAAATCATGGACACGGCACAAAGACACGCTCCGGTTTGAGCATGCCTTTGCGTCAGGTCTGCGATGCTTACTGCCAGTCTCCGTTGGCCTTGATGAGCTCGATGAGCTTCTCCACCGCTTCTTCTTCGGGAATGTTCTTCTCGATGCACTCCTTCTTCTTATAGAGACTGATTTTGCCGCGCCCGGCACCCACGTAACCGTAGTCGGCATCGGCCATCTCGCCCGGGCCGTTGACGATGCAGCCCATGATACCTATCTTCAATCCTTTCAGGTGCGACGTGGCTGCCTTGATGCGGGCGATGGTGCTCTGCAGGTCGTAGAGCGTGCGTCCGCAGCCGGGGCAGGAGATGTATTCCGTCTTGCTGGTGCGCAGGCGGCCGGCCTGCAGGATGCCGAAGGCGGTGGCGTCCAGCGTGGTGGCGGGGATGCTGCCTTGGTTGTAGAGGAAGATGCCGTCCGTCAGGCCGTCGAAGATGAGGGCACCCATGTCGGCCGCCGCCTTGATCTGCAGGTCTTCCTTCTCTTCCTCGGCATAGTGCTGGAAGAAGACAACGGGATTGGATAGGCCTTCCTGCATCAGCTGGTGGACGAGCGCACGCTGTTCACCCAGTCGGTTGGGATGGTTGCTCTGTGCCACGAGCACGATTTCGGGATGATACTTCAGGCAGGCCAACGCTTCGTCGTTCAGCCCCATGTAAGTGATGAAGAGGAACTTCAGCGCAGCGTTGCAACTGCTTACGAAAGGCATTTGGTCGCCCTTGAAGGCAGGCCAGGTGTCGGGCTTTCCTTCCCACACGTCGGCATCGACAATGTATTGCACGCCTTCCTGTACGTCGGCGGGCAGCTGGTGGCCGGTGTAGATATAGTCGGGAGCGAACTGCGGGTCGGTCGTCAGGTCGCCGTCCAGGCGGGCGGCAATGACGACGGGCACGTTGTCGCCGCCGATGTTGCGCACGGCCACGGTCTGTCGGCGCGAAGGAGCCAGGTAGTTGAAGGTCGGGATGTTCGGACCGGGGATATAAGGATGGTCCTTGCGGCACGTCACGTAGTCCACCAGCTTGCGGGCCACAGGAATCTCGGCCTCGGGCGCCTCGCTCAACGATACACGAATGGTGTCGCCCAGCCCGTCGGCCAGCAGGGCGCCGATGCCCAGGGCCGACTTGATGCGTCCGTCCTCGCCGTCGCCTGCCTCGGTCACACCCAAATGTAGTGGGAAGTGCATGCCTTCCTTTTCCATAACGGCTGCCAGCAGGCGTACCGTCCGCACCATAACTACCGTATTCGAAGCCTTGATGGAGATGACTACGTCGGTGAAATGCTCGTCTACACAGATGCGCAGGAACTCCATGCACGATTCTACCATACCCTCGGGTGTGTCGCCGTAGCGCGACATGATGCGGTCGGACAGGGAGCCGTGGTTCACGCCGATGCGGATGGCCGTGTGGTTCTCCTTACAGATGTTCAGGAAGGGGACAAAGCGGTCGCGTATCTTCTGCAACTCCTGCGCATATTCCTCGTCGGTATACTCCAGGTGCTTGAAGGTACGGGCAGCGTCTACGTAGTTACCGGGGTTGATGCGTACCTTCTCGGCATAGAGAGCGGCCACGTCGGCCACGCGCGGATTGAAGTGTACATCGGCCACCAGCGGCGTCATATAGCCGTCGCGGCGCAGGGCAGCATTGATGTTGCGAAGATTTTCGGCTTCCTTCACGCCTTGTGTCGTGAGCCGCACGTATTCTCCGCCCGCATCGGCTATACGTTTGGCTTGAGCTACGCAGGCATCGGTATCCTGGGTAGCGGTATTGGTCATGCTCTGTATGCGAATAGGATTGTCGCCTCCCAACGGAGTGGCACCGATATTGACTACAGATGTTTCCCTGCGGGAATAGTTGAATAAATCCATAATGAATGAAGAATTAGGAATGAAGAATTAAGAATGGGGATGCGATGACCGATTCTTCATTCCTAATTCTTCATTCTTCATTTTTTAGTTCGTCTTGTACTCGTATCTTACGTCCTTCAGGTCCTCGTTGGCCTTGGTGATTTTCTTCTTCAGGCCTTCCTTGTAGGCGGCGAAAGCTTGTGCGAGAGCTGTATCGTTCAGCGACAGGATTTGTACGGCCAGGATGGCGGCATTCATGGCACCGTCGATGGCTACCGTCGCTACAGGAATGCCAGGAGGCATCTGAATGATGGAATAGAGGGCATCCACACCGTCGAGCACAGCGCCTTTGACGGGTACGCCGATGACGGGCAGGGTGGTATTGGCGGCAATGACACCTGGCAGAGCTGCAGCCATACCTGCGGCAGCGATGATGACCTTGATGCCACGCTTGCGGGCGTTCTTGGCAAACTCTTCTACGGCCTCGGGCGTACGGTGAGCCGAGAGTGCGTTCATTTCGAACGGAATGTGGAAATCATTGAGCAGCTGGGCGGCCTTCTCCATGACAGGAAGGTCGGACGTACTACCCATGATGATGCTTACGATTGGAGTCATGATTAGTAGTTAGTGATTAGTGGTTAATGATCAGCGGTTAGTGATGTTTACGTACAGCTTGCTGACCGCCAACCACTAACCGCCAACCGTTTATCAATTATTATTCGTTGACCAGTGCCTTGTAGGCTTCGGCGTCGAGCAGACTATCGAAGTCGGCATCAGCAGAAGGTTTGATCTTGATGAGCCAACCTTCGCCGTAGGGGTCCTGATTTACCAGTTCGGGCTGATCGGCCAGGGCTGCGTTCTGCTCCAGCACTTCGCCTGCCACGGGGATGAAGAGGTCGGAGATGGTCTTCACTACTTCGATGGTACCAAATGTTTCGCCGGCTTCCAGTGTCTCGCCTTCGGTCTGGATGTCTACGAATACGATGTCACCCAGTTGTTCCTGAGCATAGTCGGTGATGCCTACATAGGCTACGTCGCCTTCCTGGCGGATCCATTCATGTTCTTTGGTGTACTTTACGTTGCTTGGAAAGTTCATGATTTTTAGTTTTAGAGGTTAAAAATATAAGTGTATCACTGATAATTGACTTTTAATAGGTGAACAGCAGCTGACGGAAGAAGAAGTAGAAGCTGTTGGCGATGGGATGGAGCACCATCAGCGAACAGATGAAGCCCACTGCAAATCCTCCCATCACTTCGCCCAGCGTATGATGCCCCAGGATGATACGTGCCGTACCCAGCACACCGGCCACCAGAATGAAGAGGCAAAGCCACCAGACCGGATTATAACCGAACAGGGCACTGAAAGCCACCAGTCCGCCAATGACGGCACCGGCACCGGCCATGTGCTCACTCAGCTTCCATTTCAGGTTGACCACAATGCAGATAACCATCATGATAAGGGCTGCCAGAATGATGCCACTCATGTACCACGGAATGTTCAGGCGGTTCATCATCAGCAAGCAGAAGACGTAGGAGGTTATCGTGAGGAAAAAGGGAACGTAGCGTTTCTTGCGCTCGCCCAACTCCTGCGCACTGAAACCGTTGATCTTCTTGAAGATGAAGATAGCCAATACGGGAATCATGATGGTGAAGCAGTAGACAATGCCCAGCACAATGAGTTTGTACTGAATGGGCATGATGCTCAGGTATGAGAACAGGAACAGTATCAGGAAAGCCAGGAAAGGTATGGAGAACGGCGTGAATATGGCCGATACCATGCGGGCTACCCGGATAAGAGTCTTTTCTTCTATGAGTTTTACTTCCATCTTTCTTTGTTATGTCTATTTCCGCAGACGAGCTACGGGGATGTTCAGCTGCTGACGATATTTGGCTACGGTGCGGCGGGCTATCGGATAACCTTTGGCGGCCAGCATCTCGGTCAGTTCATCGTCGGTGTAGGGATTCTTCTTGTCCTCACTGTCGACACATTCTTTCAGGGCCTTTTTGATTTCGCGTACCGACATTTCTTCGCCGTCTTCCTTCGTATAGCCGTCGCTGAAGAAGAACTTCAGCGGGTAGATGCCGTAGTTGGTCTGCACGTACTTGCTGTTGCTCACGCGCGAAATGGTAGAGATGTCCAGCTTGGCCCGCTCGGCCACGTCCTTCAGGATCATGGGGCGAAGCAGCGACTCGTCACCTTCCTCGAAGAAGGGGCGCTGGAGGTCGATGATGGCCTGCATGGTGGTGAGCAACGTGTTCTGCCGCTGCTTCACGGCGTCGATAAAGCCCTGCGCAGCGTCCATCTTCTGCTTCAGGAAGAGCATGGCCTCCTTGGATTCCTTCGACTGGTTGGCCTTGTTCTTCGTGTGTTCCTCGACCATCTCCGAGAAGTCGCGGCTGATGCGCAATTCGGGAACGTTGGGGTTGTTCAGCGAAAGGTTGATGGTGCCGTCGTCCTCGGTCTCGACGATGAAGTCGGGTACAATCTGCTGCATGTTCTTCCCCACGGCTTCGCCCAGCGAGGCACCGGGCCGGGGATTGAGTTTGCAGAGCTCCTTGATGGCACGGTCAAGCTGGTCTTCACTGATGCCGAGCTTCTGCTGTATCTTATCCCAATGTTTGCGGGTGAATTCTTCGTAACAGTCGCTGATGATGGTGGTCTCCAGCCGGAGTAGGCTGTCGTCGGCCTTGGCGGGCAGCTGTTCCTTCTTGTGGCGAAGCTGGATGAGGAGACATTCGCGCAGGTCGCGGGCTCCCAGTCCAGCGGGTTCGAAGTCCTGGATGACCTTGAGCGCCTCTTCCAACTGCTGAGGAGTGGCCTCGATGCCGGAATAGATGGCCAGTTCGTCGGCGATGCTATCCAGCGGCTTGCGCAGGAGGCCATCGTCGTCGAGCGAGCCGATGAGATATTCGGCCAGTTCGCGCTGGTGGGGGGTGAGGTTGCGTTCGCCCAACTGTTCCTTCAGAGTTTCGTAGAAGGAGGTGGAGTCGGAGAACGGGATTTCCTCGGCCTGTTCGTCGCGGCTGCGGTTGTTTTCCTGGAGCTTGTAGTCGGGGATGTCGTCTTCGCTGAGGTAGTCGCTCAGCGAGTCGTAGTCGGTATCGCCGCCGTCTTCTTCGCTGATGGTCGATTCGTCGGCCGTGCGGACATCTTCTTCCTCTCCGTGGGTTTCCTCACGTCCTTCTTCGAGGGCGGGGTTTTCCAGGAGTTCAGCCCGGACGCGGTCTTCCAGCTCCACGGCGGGAAGTTCCAGCAGTTTCACTACCAGAATTTGTTGGGGCGAGAGCGTCTGTACCTGCTGCTGCGCCTGGGTCTGTATCTGTCGGGAGCTTTGTGCCATATCTTTTCTTAAATAGTAGCGCAAAAATAGTGAAAGGTGAGCGTACTGGCAAATGAAAAACAAGGTTTTTCGTTTGTTTCTGCCCTCGCCTTTCACTATCTTTCAATAAGACAGGATGCGACTCGGCATAATCAAACTGAAAACTGAGTTTTCATTTGCTTCTACACTCGCCTTTCACTATCTTTGCAATCAATCAACCTTTAAAGCAAGAAACACCATGTTTGCGAAAGAAACTTATGTACAGCGCAGAGCCCAGCTGAAGAAAACCGTGGGCTCGGGTGTCCTGCTGTTCCTGGGGAACGACGAACAGGGACTGAACTACGAGGACAACACCTTCCGCTATCGTCAGGATTCTACTTTCCTTTATTATTTCGGACTTTCCTTCGCCGGGCTGTCGGCCATCATCGACATCGACGAAGACCGTGAAATCATTTTCGGCGACGAACTGAGCATCGACTACATCGTCTGGATGGGTACGCAGCCCACGCTCCGCGAGAAAGCCGCAGCCGTGGGCATCGCCGACACACGCCCCGCGGCCGATATCGTCAGCTACCTGCACAAGGCCGTGCAGAGCGGTCAAAGCATCCATTACCTGCCGCCCTACCGCGCCGAGCACAAGCTGAAGCTGATGGACTGGCTGGGCCTGCCGCCCGCACGCCAGGAGGGGTCTGTACCCTTTATCCGTGCCGTGGTGGCGCAGCGCAACTACAAGACGGCCGAGGAAATCGAAGAAATCGAGAAGGCCTGCAACGTAACGGCTGACATGCACATCGCCGCCATGAAATGCATCCGTCCCGGCATGTACGAATACGAGGTGGTGGCCGAGATGAACCACGTAGCCGAGCGTAACAATTGCGAACTCTCCTTCGCCACCATCGCCACCATCAACGGGCAGACGCTGCACAACCACTACCACGGCAACAAAATCAAGCCGGGCGACCTCTTCCTCATCGACGCCGGTGCCGAGCTGCCTTCGGGCTATTGCGGCGACATGTCGTCCACCATCCCCGCCGACAAGACCTTCACGCCCCGCCAGCGTGCCGTCTACGAGATTCAGAACGCCATGCATCTGGAGAGCGTCAAGGCCCTGCGACCCGGCATTCCCTATATGGACGTCTACGACCTCTCGGCCCGTGTCATGGTAGAAGGCCTGAAGGAACTGGGCCTGATGAAGGGCAATGCCGAAGATGCCGTCCGCGAAGGCGCGCACGCCTTGTTCTATCCGCACGGCCTGGGCCACATGATGGGCCTCGACGTGCACGACATGGAGAACCTCGGCGAACAGTGGGTGGGCTACAACGGCCAGCCCAAGAGCACCCAGTTCGGCCGCAAGAGCCAGCGTCTGGCCATTCCGCTGGAGCCGGGCTTCGTGCATACCGTGGAGCCGGGCATCTACTTCATCCCCGAACTCATCGACCTATGGCGTAGCGAGAAGAAATTCACCGACTTCATCAACTACGACAAGGTGGAGGAATACCGCCACTTCGGCGGCATCCGCAACGAGGAGGACTACCTCATCACCGCCGACGGTGCCCGCCGCCTGGGCAAGAAGATTCCTCTGACACCCGACGAGGTGGAAGCCTTACGCTGACGCCCGACGCCGTTTCTACAGATACGGGGAGCGTGCCCGACGAAGCCTTGCAAGGCCGCCGGCACGCCCCCCGCTTTTTTCGGCAGGCAGCCCTGTCCCTCTCCATTCGCCCGCCACACTGCGGCCGGCCCGAAAATCCAATTTTTGAGTGTTTGCACCGGTGCAAGTGAACAAAAATCATAATTTTCAATCGTTTGAACCCCTTCAAGTAAACAAAAATCGTGATTTTCAACCGTTTGCACCCCTTCAAGTAAACAAAAATCGCGATTTTCAACCGTTTGTATCCCTGCAAGTGAACAAAAATCAGTACAACCAGCCTGCCGAAAGGAAGATTGGCAAAAAAATCCTATCTTTGTGCAGCGAAAAACCATCAAATCCAACGATATGAAAACAAACATTTGCAGAAACCTTTGTGCAGCCGCCCTGCTGGGCGCCTCGATGGCTGCCTACGGCCAGGCCGACGCCCCGGGCGCGCGGACAAACCCCTTCCTCACCGAGTACACCACCCCCTACGGCGTGCCGCCCTTCGAACAGATCGAGGTGGCCGACTACCGCGAGGCCTTCCTCAAGGGTATGGAAGAACAGAAACGAGAAATCGACGCCATCGTGCGCCAGCGTTCCGTGCCCGACTTCGACAACACCATCGCCGCCCTCGATCGTAGCGGCGCGCTGCTCCGGCGCGTGTCCCTCGTCTTTGGCGGACAGAACAGCTGCAACACCACGCCCGAGCTGCAGGCCCTGAGCAAGGAGCTCTCGCCCCTGCTCTCGGCGCATAGCGACGACATCTCGCTCAACGCCGCCCTCTTCGCCCGCGTCAAGCAGGTGTACAACAACCGCGAACGCATGGGATTGGACAAGGAGCAGACGAAACTGCTCGAGGAGACCTACAAGGACTTTGTGCGCAGCGGCGCCAACCTCAGCGAGGCCGACCAGCAGAAGCTGCGCGAGCTGAACAGCCGCATCGCCCTGCTCCAGCTCACCTTCGGGCAGAACATGCTGCAGGAGACGAACGCCTACAAGCTGGTCATCGACAACGAAGCCGACCTCTCCGGCCTGCCCGCCACGCTGGTAGCCTCGGCCGCCGAAACGGCCCGTCAGCAGGGATTGGAGGGCAAGTGGGTGTTTACCCTGCAAAATCCCAGTGTGATGCCCTTCCTGCAATATGCCGACAACCGTGCCCTGCGCGAACAGATCTTCAAGGCCTACACCAACCGCGGCAACAACGGCAATGACGCCGACAACAAGGCCGTGGTGCGCGAGCTGCTGGAGGCCCGCCTGGAGAAGGCCCGCCTGATGGGGTACGAAGACTATGCCTCGCTGGCGCTGGAGACTCGCATGGCCAAGACACCCGACAAGGTGTATGCCCTGCTCGACCAGATTTGGGAACCTGCACTGGCGAAAGCCAAAGAAGAGCTGAAGGACATCCAGGCCGAAATCAAGAAGGACGGCAAGAAGTTCAAGGCCGAAGGCTGGGACTGGCGCTACTACTTCGAGAAGGCCAAGAAAGCCAAGTTTGACATCGACGAGAACGAAGTGCGCCCCTATCTGGAGCTGAACCACGTGCGCGAGGGAGCTTTCTATGTGGCTACCCGCCTGTATGGCATCCGTTTCCGCCCGCTCACCTACATGCCACTGCCCCATCCCGAAGCGCAGGTCTTCGAGTGCATCGACAAGGACGGCAAGACGCTGGGCATCCTCTACTTCGACTTCTTCCCCCGTGCCAGCAAGCGCGGCGGAGCCTGGTGTGGCAGCTATCGTCCGCAGGGGTATGACAAGCACGGCAACCGCATCATCCCTGTGGTGACTATCGTCTGCAACTTCACCAAGCCCACCGAAGGCCAGCCCGCCCTGCTCAGTGCCGACGAGGCTTCGACCCTCTTCCACGAATTCGGCCACGGGCTGCACAGCCTCTTCCGCGACGTTCACTATTCGGGTGTCAGCGGCGTGCCCCGCGATTTCGTGGAACTGCCTTCACAGATCAACGAACATTGGGCCTTCGAACCCGAAGTACTGAAATACTATGCCCGCCACTACCAGACGGGCGAGATGATGCCTGCCGAACTGGTGAAGAAGCTGGCCAAGAGCGGCAAGTACGGACAAGGCTTCGCCACGGTGGAATACCTGGCTGCCTCGTATCTCGACATGGACTTCCACACCTTGAAGTCTATTCCCGAGGATATGGACGTGATGGCTTTCGAGGCCAAGACACTGGGCAAGCGCAAGCTGCTGAAGCAGATTCCCTCACGCTACCGCACCACCTACTTCAACCACACGATGGGAGGCGGCTATACGGCGGGCTACTACAGCTACATCTGGGCCGAGGTGCTGGATTGCGATGCCTACGGTGCCTTTACCGAGAGCGGCAACATCTTCAACCCCGAGCTGGCCGACCGCTTCCGCCGCTATATCCTGACGCCCGGCGGCATCGACGACGCCATGGACATGTACAAGAACTACCGTGGGCAGGAGCCCGACGTGAAGTGGCTGCTGATCAACCGTGGTCTGTATCAGCCGGAGAAATGACAGAATGAACGGAAAACAGTCTTT
This sequence comes from Caecibacteroides pullorum, assembly GCF_019239235.1. Taxonomy (GTDB): domain Bacteria; phylum Bacteroidota; class Bacteroidia; order Bacteroidales; family Bacteroidaceae; genus Bacteroides; species Bacteroides pullorum. Next base: position 17,502 of record NZ_JAAZTS010000010.1, read on the forward strand.
GAACCGATACAAACCGATGGAACAACAGATACAGAGACATGCGCGCGTGGACGTGGCCGACGTGCTGCGCGGACTGGCAGTGATGGGCATCATCCTGCTGCATTCGATTGAACACTTCAACTTCTACTCCTTCCCCGACACGGCGGGGCAGAATGCCTGGCTGGCCTTCACGGACCGTGCCGTGTGGGACGGCCTCTTCTTCCTGCTGGGCGGCAAGGCGTATGCCGTGTTTGCCCTGCTTTTCGGGTTCAGCTACTTCATCCAGTACGACAACCAGCGTCTGCGCGGGCGTGATTTCCGCCTGCGCTTTTGCTGGCGGCTGGTGCTGCTCTTCCTCATCGGCAACCTGAACGCCTCGTTCTTCACGGCCGAGGTACTGGTGCTCTATTCGCTGGTGGGCTTCATCCTGCCGCTGGTATGCCGCCTGCGCGACAAGTGGCTGTTCATCCTGGCCTGCATATTGCTGGTACAGCCGCTGCCGCTCTACTATGTGATTCGTGCTACCCTCGACCCGGCGTTCGTGACACCTGCCTTGCCTACAGGTAGCCTGTGGGCCGCTACGTTCGAGGCACAAAGCCATGGCACCTTCCTCGACACCCTGCGCGTCAATCTATGGGAAGGCCAGCTGGCCAGTCTGGCCTGGGCGTGGGACAACGGGCGTGTATTCCAAACGGCAGCCCTCTTTATCTTCGGCTATCTGGTAGGCCGTCGGGGCTTGTTCCTGAAGGAGAATCTGAAATTCTGGAACAAGGTGCTGTGCGGATCGCTCGTCGCCTTCTTCCCGCTCTACGGACTGGGCAACATGCTGCCCGATTTTGTGGAGAACCCCTCGGTACGTACGCCGTTGCTGCTTGTGGTATCCTCTCTTTACAAGTTTGCCTTCATGCTGTTGCTGGTATCGGCCGTTCTCAACGGTTATTACCGTACCCGTCTGAAGGAGCGGCTGGATTACCTCATCCCCTATGGCCGTATGAGCCTGACCAACTACATCACGCAGAGCATCATCGGTTCCATGCTGTTCTACAACTGGGGCTTCGGCCTGCACGACAAGTTGGGCATCACAGCCAGCGTCCTGGTCGGCGCGCTGATCTTCATCGTCCAGCTGGCCTTCTGCCGCTGGTGGATGCGCCACCACAGCCACGGCCCGATGGAGTACCTGTGGAAGCGGGCCACGTGGCTGAAGTAGCCGATCGGGACTACGCCCGGACATAAAACGAGGCACGGACTACGCGGAACGATAGATCGGCGGGCTTTTCCCGCCGCGAAATTCCGTATAGTCCGTGCCTCGTTTTTTAGTCGCTATGCGCTCACGCGTGCAGCTCCAGAATGAAGCGTGCACCCTTCGTGTAGCCTTCGTCCAGTGTCAAGCTGCCGTTCATGCGGATGGCCATCAGGGAACAGATGGGCAGGCCCAGTCCGTCGCCCTGCGTCAGATCCTTGATTTCGCTGAATGGCTTGAAGAGTTTGGCGCGCTGCTCTTCGGAAATGCCGCAGCCAGTGTCCGTCACGATGAACTGGTGGGTGTGTGCGCCGCGTTTCTTGAAGTCGAGCGTCACCTTGCCGCCGTCGGACGTGTAGCGGACAGCGTTCTCCAGCAGGTGTAGCAGGATGTATTCCAACTGTTCAGGACAAATCTTGACGTTCAGTTTCGGAGCATTGACCGACAAGGCGAGGTCTTTCTGGTTCGCCTTCTGTATTTTCTCCATCAGCCCCTCGCAGAAGGTGCTCACGTTCTTTTCCTCGGCCTCGTAGGGCTCGGACAGCGACTGCTCCAGGTCGGAAAGTTCCTGAATGTGCTGCGCAAAGCCTCTCAGGGCCTGTACACCCGGCTGGCGGTCGTCCAGCGTGGCCAACGTAGGTTCCATCTGCGCCGAGATGTTCTGGATGAACTGCGTCTTCAGCTCGTTGTGCTCGTTGGCCAGTGCGATTGCTTTCTTCTGCTTGCGGCTCAGCACAAAAAAGCGCAACAGGATGACAGCCACACCAACCAGAGCTGCTGCCAGAATGACGGACAGAATGCCGAGGCTGACAATGAAGTACTGTTTCGCAAAGAGCGAGCTATCTTTTTCCTCGATAGTCTGGAGGCTCGTGTCGTATTGCTGCTTCAGCGTGTCGTATTTGCTTTGAGCTTCGGCGGCCTGTTGACGATTGCTTTCCTCAATCAGCTGGCGGATGGTAGCGTCCCCCTTATCGTTCTGCCGCAGGGTGTAGAAATAGGCGGCCTGCGTGTAGAGCAGGTCGGTTTTCAGTGAGTCACTGTCTGCTTTCTTGGACACGTCTTCCAGCTGGTCGAGCTGCGTCTTGGCATTGCCGGTCTTACCCATGTTCAGGTACATGCGCATCCGCTCCTTAATGATGGGATAGCGCAGGGCGGGCATCTGCTTTCCGCTTTTCTTCTCACCCTCGCTTACCATCTGGTCAGCTCGGGTCAGCACTTCGAAGGATTCCTTATAGTAGTTCTCCCGATGATAGAGAGCACAAGCATTGACTCCACACACAACAGCCTGCGCATAATCGCCCTCTGCCACAAAAGCATTATAAGCTTGCAGAAACAGATAACGCGCTGTGATGTACGAATGCTTGTCCAGATTTTCCTGTGCCTGCTTCATCAGGTCAGCGGCACTGTTTTGGTTTTGTGCACGGCTGTGACCGCATAAACAGAAAGCAGCCACAAGCCCAATCAGAAGTATCTTTTTCATACAAATGTTGTTTTGTTGTGTGCAAAGGTAAGCAAAATCTGATATTTTGTATAAAAAGGATAAAAAGATATTGTCACCTCCATCAATATTTGAAACTGCTTCCGCCAAGGAACTCACGCAGGAGCGATGTAGGAGGTATTTCCTTATCCTGCACAGGAGTAAAGTATTTGATAAACTTCAACAGACGGTAAGCCTCAGAATATTCAGAACAGTTGCGTGGCACGCTGTTCAGTATCGGTTCGGCATGACAGCGCAGCACGGCCAGTTCGAAGAGCAGAGCCGAATTGAACATCACGTCCGCGTTCTCCTGGTAGGGGAAAATCCATTTATCCTCTCCAGCACGTACGCTGGGCCAGCGGGAGATCGTTTCCTGAGCCGAATAACCACGGTAGTTGTAGTCGCGGATGATGCGGCGTATCAGGCGGTTGTCCGTCGTGGGTATCCAGTTATGGTCGTCCAGCGAAATGGTAGTCAGAGCCGATACATAAATCTTATACTTGTTCTCATTGGGAATCTGAGGTGTCAATTCGGGGTTCAAAGCATGGATACCTTCCAAAATAAGGATGGTATGCTCGTCGATCCGCAATTTGTCACCTTTGAATTCTTTCTTGCCGGTCGTGAAGTTGAAACGGGGCAACTCCACTTCTTCACCACGCAGCAGGGCCTGAAGCTGTTCGTTGAACAGTTTGAGATCGAGCGCATAGAGCGATTCATAGTCGTAGTTGCCTTTCTCGTCGAGCGGCGTCTGTTCGCGATCCACGAAGTAGTTGTCCAACGAAATGGGATAGGGATGAAGTCCGTTGGTCATCAGCTGCACACTGAGGCGTTTGCTGAAGGTTGTTTTGCCCGAAGACGAAGGACCAGATATCAGTACCAATTGTGCACGCGTGCCGTTTTGCGTCCGCAGAAAAATGTCATCAGCTATTTGTGCTATCTTTTTTTCTTGCAAGGCTTCAGCCACATTGATAAGATCTGTAGCATGCCCATCCAGACAAGCCTGGTTAAAATCTCCTACGTTGCTCAAGCCCATAATATGATTCCAACGTAAATGTTCCTTGAATACGTCAAGCATTTTTTCCTGCTTCACGACTTCTTCCAGCACGTTGGGATTTTCCTTGTTGGGAATACGCAGCAACAGACCATCATAGTATTTCACAATGTCGAACAGCTTGATAAATCCCGTGCTGGGAAGCAGATTGCCGTAATAGTAGTCCACCGTATCGCCTAATGTGTAATAATAGGTATAGAGCGATCCCGATGTTTCCAACAGTTTCACCTTATCGTCCATCCCCCGTTCACTGAATACACGGACAGCTTCGCTGGTGTGGCACTCGGTGCGGTGAAAAGGAATATCTTCGGCAATAATCTCCTGCATTCGCTTTTTAATCGCCTGAACGTCTTCCAGTTCGATGGGACGCCCGATACGCAGGTTGCAGAAATAACCCTTGGATACAGGATGTTCCACGTAAAGCTTGCCTTCGGGGAAGAGTTCACTGACCGTCTTATAAAGAATAAAACAGAGTGACCGAACATAGGTACGCATGCCCGACGGATCGCGCACATCGAGAAACTCGACATCCTTGTTGTTGTACACCCGAAAGTTAAGTCCCTCGGAGCGGTTGTTAACCTTTGCACTGACCACCTGATAGGGAAAATTAAGATTAAGTCCGGAATAAATATCCAAAAGTGAGCTTCCGATAGGGAATTCTTTATAAATATTATTATTTTTGCAACAGATTTGTAACATGTGTTTCATAAGTCTTCTTTTTGGAGTTTGACAGCACTAAAGATAAGCTTAATAACAGATGGAGCAAAGAAACCCCTTAAATAATTAAAGATGGAGTATTCTTTTTATGATTTTTTAAAGCTGCTCGGTTCCTTGGCTTTATTCCTTTATGGAATGAAGATCATGAGTGAAGGCCTTCAGAAGTTTGCCGGCGACCGGCTCAGGAAAATCCTGACAGCAATGACTACCAATCGGGTGACCGGTGTGTTGACCGGCGTATTGATTACAGCCCTGGTACAATCTTCTTCCGCTACCACTGTCATGGTGGTCAGTTTCGTTAACGCAGGTCTGCTGACTCTTTCCCAATCCATCGGCGTCATTATGGGTGCCAATATCGGTACCACGGTTACGGCCTGGATTATTTCAGCTTTGGGCTTCAAGGTCGACATCGCCGCCTTCGCCCTCCCTCTGTTAGCCTTTGGTATTCCTCTCCTCTTCTCTCAAAAAAGCAACCGCAAGTCTGTCGGTGAATTCATTTTCGGTTTCTCCTTCCTGTTCATGGGGCTCTCCTACTTGAAAAACAATGCCCCAGACTTGAGCCAAAATCCTGATATGCTGGCTTTCGTACAGAACTATACGGATATGGGCTTCCTTTCCATCCTGCTGTTCGTATTCATCGGTACCATCCTGACAATGGTAGTCCAAGCCTCAGCTGCTACCATGGCTATTACGCTGATTATGTGTGCCAACGGTTGGATCAGTTTTGAATTGGGTGCCGCATTGGTACTGGGCGAAAATATTGGTACAACGATTACAGCCAATCTGGCGGCACTTACGGGTAATACACAAGCCAAGCGGGCTGCGCTGGCTCACTTGGCATTCAATGTGTTTGGCGTTATCTGGGTACTCGTTCTTTTCGTTCCTTTCACAGAGGCCGTTTCCTGGTTTGTCGAGAACGTGATGGGATCGACTGACCCTGCGGTAGCGGTTTCCTTCAAGCTGTCAGCTTTCCATACAGCCTTTAATATCTGCAACGTACTGATTCTGATTTGGTTCGTTCCCTTTATCGAACGTACCGTCTGTGCTATTATTCCGTCTAAGGAGCAGGACGAAGAATATCGCTTGCGCTTCATTTCGGGCGGTATGCTTTCTACTGCAGAGCTTTCTATATTGCAGGCAAACAAAGAAATCCATCTCTTTGCAGAGCGTACACATCGCATGTTCGGCATGGTGCGCGACCTGCTGCATACGGAAAAAGACGATGATTTTAATCGTGTCTTCAGCCGGGTAGAGAAATATGAAAACATCAGCGACAGCATGGAGCTAGAGATTGCCAACTACCTGAATCAAGTATCCGAAGGCCGTTTGAGCTCAGAAAGTAAACTGCAGATACGGGGTATGCTTCGCGAAGTAACCGAAATAGAGAGTATTGGAGACAGCTGCTATAACTTGGCGCGTACGATCAGCCGCAAACGGCAAGCCAATGAAGACTTTAATGAAAAGCAGTACGACCATATCCACTGTATGATGAAGCTGGCCGACGAGGCACTTTCGCAAATGATTGCAGTGGTAGAACGTACCGAACATCACCCGGTAGATGTGAACAAGTCCTACAATCTGGAAAACGAAATCAACAATTATCGTAACCAGTTGAAAAACCAGAACATCATCGATGTGAACAACAAAGAATACAGCTATCAGATGGGCGTCTATTACATGGACATCATTGCCGAGTGCGAGAAACTGGGCGACTATGTTGTGAATGTGGTAGAAGCCAGCTGTGACATTAAAGAAAAGAAGGCTTCGTGATTACGAAGCCTTCTTTTTCCGTTTTCTTCTATCAGTGAGTTACCTCAAAGTCTTCTTTGCCTACTCCACAGAGAGGACATACCCAGTCATCGGGCAAGTCTTCAAAAGAAGTACCTGGCGCAATGCCATTTTCAGGGTCACCCAATTCGGGATCGTAGATGTATTCACATACGGTGCAGATGTATTTGTCCATACTTTCTTTTGTTTTTGTTTTTAATAATCTTGTTTCTTCATCTCTGCATAATAAACGCAAATTGGCGTTTGATTGTTCGGGTATATATGTATTCATCTTTCCTAAAAAGAATTAATAATGTTAACCGTCTGAATTATTGTTGTATTTTTGCGGTCAGTTAATAAAAACATGAACTATCTGCATGAGTGCAACGAAAGAAAATGTCAATCACATCGGATTAACCGATGAAGAAGTGCGCCAAAGCCGCGCCGCGCATGGAGTAAACTTGTTGACTCCTCCTAAACGTCCTTCTCTTTTCAAACTTTATCTGGAGAAATTTCAGGATCCTGTCGTAAAAGTATTGTTGGTGGCAGCCTTGTTTTCGCTGATAATCTCGATTGTCGAGAACGAATACGCCGAAACCATCGGTATCATTGCCGCCATTCTGCTGGCTACTGGTATCGGCTTCTTCTTTGAGTACGATGCCAACAAGAAGTTCGACCTGCTGAACGCCGTCAACGAAGAGACACTGGTCAAGGTGATCCGTAACGGACACGTACAGGAAGTGCCCCGCAAAGATGTGGTGGTAGGCGATGTCGTCATTCTGGAAACGGGTGAGGAAATGCCGGCCGACGGTACTTTGTTAGAGGCTGTTTCGTTGCAGGTAAATGAGTCTAATCTGACCGGCGAACCAGTGGTTTCCAAAACGACCGTCGAAGCCAACTTTGACGAAGAAGCGACCTATGCTTCCAACCGCGTGTTGCGTGGTACGACGGTGGTCGATGGTCATGGCATGATGCGTGTTGAGGCCGTAGGCGATGCGACCGAAATCGGTAAGGTGGCCCGTCAGAGTACGGAGCAGACCACTGAACCTACCCCATTGAATATCCAGCTCACCAAATTGGCCAATCTGATAGGTAAGATTGGCTTTACTGCTGCCGGGCTGGCCTTTGCTATCTTCTTCGTGAAAGATGTCATCCTCTTCTATGACTTTTCTTCTTTCCACAAATTCGCCGACTGGCTGCCCGCCCTGCAGGCCACACTGAAATACTTCATGATGGCCGTCACACTAATTGTAGTAGCCGTGCCCGAAGGCTTGCCGATGAGTGTCACCCTGAGCCTTGCGCTGAACATGCGCCGCATGCTCTCCACCAACAACCTGGTACGCAAGATGCATGCCTGCGAAACGATGGGTGCCATCACCGTTATCTGTACCGACAAGACAGGTACACTGACACAGAACCAGATGCAAGTGTACGAACCCAGCTTCTACGGTCTGAAGAACCGTGGCGAACTAGCCGATGACGAATTGAGCCACGTGGTGAAAGAAGGTATCAGTGCCAACTCCACCGCCTTCCTCGAAGAAGCTACGGCAGACGGAAAGGTAAAGGGTGTAGGCAATCCCACCGAAGTAGCACTGCTCCTGTGGCTCAACAAACAGGGACAGGACTACTTGAAACTGCGTGAAGCGGCACAGGTGGTAGACCAGCTGACTTTCTCGACGGAACGTAAGTACATGGCTACGCTGGTACATTCACCTTTATTGAATAAGAAAGTGCTCTACGTAAAGGGGGCTCCTGAAATAGTTTTGGGCAAGTGTAAGGACGTGGTGCTGGACGGCAAGCGTATCGATGCCGCTCCCTACCGCTCTACTGTCGAAGCCCAGCTGCTGGGCTATCAGAACATGGCGATGCGCACCTTGGGCTTCGCTTATAAACTGGTTGCCGACGATGATACACGCGATTGTGCTTCCCTGGTAGCGGATAGTGACCTCTCATTTGTAGGCGTGGTAGCCATCAGCGACCCCATCCGTCCCGATGTGCCTGCTGCCGTACAGAAGTGCCAATCGGCCGGTATCGGCGTGAAGATAGTGACGGGCGACACGCCTGGCACTGCTACCGAGATTGCCCGCCAGATAGGTCTGTGGAAGCCTGAAGACACCGAACGCAACCGCATCACCGGTGCCGACTTCGCCGCCCTGACTGATGAAGAAGCCCTCGACCGTGTGATGGACCTGAAGATTATGTCGCGCGCACGTCCTACGGACAAGCAACGCCTCGTGCAGCTGCTCCAGCAGAAAGGGGCCGTGGTAGCCGTGACAGGCGACGGTACGAACGATGCGCCTGCCCTGAACCACGCCCAAGTGGGCCTTTCCATGGGTACAGGTACCTCCGTGGCTAAGGAAGCCAGTGACATTACCCTGCTCGATGACTCTTTCAACAGCATCGGCACCGCCGTCATGTGGGGGCGTTCACTCTACAAGAACATCCAGCGCTTCATCGTCTTCCAACTCACCATCAACTTCGTAGCCTTGTTCATTGTGCTGCTGGGTTCGCTGGTAGGTACCGACCTGCCCCTCACCGTGACACAGATGTTGTGGGTGAACCTCATCATGGATACCTTTGCCGCCCTGGCGCTGGCTTCCATCCCGCCTAGCGAGAGCGTGATGAAGGAGAAACCTCGCAAACCGACTGATTTCATCATTACCAAGCCCATGCAGGTGATGATATTCGGCGTAGGTCTGCTCTTTGCCTGCATCCTGATGGGTATGCTGCTTTATTTTGAGCAGGAAAGCATGACGGTGCGCGAACTGACCATTTTCTTCACCTTCTTTGTGATGCTCCAGTTCTGGAACCTCTTCAATGCCCGCGTGTTCGGCACGACCGATTCCGCTTTCAAGGGCATTTCGAAATCCTATGGTATGGAGTTCATCGTATTGGCTATTCTGGTGGGGCAGTTCCTCATCGTACAGTTCGGTGGTGCCGTATTCCGCACCGTGCCACTCGACGGACAGACATGGCTGCTGATTATCGCCTCCTCGTCGCTGGTACTATGGGTAGGCGAAGGGATACGTTGGGTTCAGCGTTTGCGGAAGAAATAAAGAACAATTAATCTGGGAATGATGAATTTGCAAGGAATAGATACGCTTATTATAGACTTTGGCGGGGTACTGATAGATCTCGACCGCCAACGTTGCATCGACCGTTTCAATGAATTGGGCATTACTAACGTACAGGCGATGCTCGACGTCTGCCACCAGCAGGGCTTCTTCCTGCTTCACGAAAAGGGACTGATTAACGATGCAGAGTTCCGCGACGAAATCAGAAAGATGGCGGGCGTTTCTGTAACGGATGCCCAAATAGACGAAGCCTGGAACAGCTTCCTGGTAGGCATTCCCTCCTACAAGCTCGACCTGCTGCTGGAGCTCCGCCGCCGTTACAGACTCTACTTGCTGAGCAATACCAACGACATCCACTGGCAGTGGTCACTCCGCCATGTCTTCTCCTATAATGGTCACCGAGTAGAAGATTTCTTCGACCGCATCTTCCTCTCTTATGAAATGAAACTTGCCAAGCCCGATGTCGCCATCTTCCGACAAGTATTGACAGAGACAGGAGCTGATCCGTCCCGTTCGCTCTTCATCGACGATACCGTGGGTAACTGTCGTGCGGCCGAAACCTTAGGCATCCGAACCTACATGCCGAAGGCACACGAAGACTGGAGTCACCTGTTCAAAAACTGAGAAAGACTGTGCAGCAGATTTCCGATATACCCGTGTGCGATATTCGTCCCAGCGTGGCCACCATCGGCTTCTTCGACGGTGTGCACCGCGGTCACCGCTACTTGCTCAGTCAGGTGCAGGCTGTGGCGGCGGAATGCGGACTGGCTTCGACGGTCATCACCTTCCCCGTCCATCCGCGTTGCGTGATGCAGCCCGACTTCCGTGCCGAGCTGCTGACCACCTGTGCCGAGAAGTTGGCGTTGCTCGGCGAAGCGGGACTGGACTATTGCCTGCTGCTCGACTTCACGCCCGCCCTAGCCGCCTTGTCCGCCCGTCAGTTCATGGAGCTGCTGGCGGGGCGCTATAACATTCGGGTACTCTTCATCGGCTACGACCACCGCTTCGGCCACGACCGCCGCGAGGGATTCGGCGACTACGTGCGCTATGGCAGCGAGCTGGGTATCGAAGTCCTCCCCGGTGAAGCCTGCCTGCCTTCGTCGCTGGGTGTTTCGGACGGAAGCGGCGAAGACCTCCGTGTCGGCTCGTCCAGCATCCGCCATCTGCTTCATGAGGGTGAGGTAGCCCGTGCGGCCGATTACCTGGGTTACCCTTACTTCCTGAACGGCACGGTGGTGAGCGGTTTTCAAGTAGGTCACAAACTGGGTTATCCGACGGCCAACCTCGACGTGAACGACCCTTGCAAACTCATTCCCGCCCGTGGTGTTTATGCGGTTCGGGTGGACGTGGATAACCATACCTACGGCGGCATGCTGAATATCGGTTGCCGTCCCACGCTGAACAACGGCGCCAACCGTACCATCGAGGTGCATATCTTCGACTTCGATGCCGACATCTACCATCATCCCCTGCGCCTCACCTTCGTGCAGCGCATCCGTCCCGAACGCAAGTTCGACTCGCTCGACTCACTGGCCGCACAGCTTCACCGCGATGCCGCCGAGGCCCGTGCCTTGCTTTCCCTTTCCCGTTGACGTTTCAGAGAGTGTTTTGTGGCGTTGTCACACGGTGCTTTGTGAGGGTCTGACACAGTGCTTCGTCAGGTCGTCATGCAGTGCTTCCTGAGGATGTCACGCAGTGCTTCGTTACATCCTCATGCAGTGCTTCGTCGGAGTGGCAGAAATTGGATTTATCGTTTTTCGATAATTTTTTATCGTTTTATTTGGTAGTATCAGAAAAACATTCTTTCTTTGCATATCGAAAAACGATAAATGCTTATTGAAAAACAGAAATTGTATCATCTAAAAAAGGTTTGAGTTATGAAAGCAGTTAGCATGTGTATCACGGTCTTGGTTATGTTGTTCACCATTCTGGTGGCCTTTGTCAGCGGTTTGATAGCCGGCATTTAATAACGGATGGGGGGAACACGCCATGAAGACGGTTATCAAGTTAATATTGATTTATTATCTGTTGCAGATATTTGGCTCATTGGTGGCTGCACCGTGTGTGATGGTTTATGAGTTTGCCACGACGGGGACACTCGATGTCACTGCTGCATCGACAGAAGTAATAATTCCGGCTATGCTGTTGGGCTTTGTGTTTATTACCATCTATTTGTGGAAAAACGGTTATCTGGTCGATGACGGTCGGATATACGCTTTCACTCCCTACTCCCAATTAGGCTGGGGACTGCTGGCTGGCGTATCGGGCATTTGCCTGACAGACGCACTGATGTCGCAACTGACGTTTCTGCCCGATCTGATGAAGCAGACATTTGATACGCTACAGTCCGGCTGGGTTGGTATTCTCTGCATCGCGTTGATAGGACCTGTGCTGGAAGAATTCGTATTCCGCAGAGCCGTCATGAAAGCGTTGTTGCAGAAATATTCTCCTGCCGTATCCATCCTTATTTCAGGTCTGCTGTTCGGTGTGGTTCATCTCAACCCTGCACAAATTGTCAGCGCCTCGCTCATGGGGTTCCTGCTGGCGTGGATTTACTGGCATACACGGAGTCTGATTCCCTGCATCCTCATTCACGTATTGAACAACAGCCTTTCCGTCTATCTGAGTTTGAATTATCCGGAAGTGGAAACAACCGCCGAATTATTGGGTAATTCCGTATTGATTGGCGAAGCGGTATTGGCGCTTGCCCTGTTCCTTCTTTCCGTAAAAAAACTGAGTGTTACGAAACATACAACAAACATAGAAGCATGAAAAGAAGATTGAACATACTCTGTGCCATCGTCCTCCTAGTGATGGGCTGGTCGGTGGGCGTATCGGTCTATTACATGGGGCTGGGCATGACAAAGGGTGTCCAGATGGGGATGGACGCTGCGCGAGAGAAGCTGGAAGGCGGAAACAGCGCCCAGTTGGAGCGGGTAAGCAACCTGCGAACGGTCTCCGTGCTTCCCAAGTTTCTGGATGAATGGAAAGGAGACCTGTTCACCGACTCGGTACGCAACGAGAAGACGGGCCGCTACGTCCCGATGGCTTATACCAACCTGATGGTCAGCGTGCCGGTTGAGACGCCTGCCTGGCAGAAGGTGGCATCCACGCTGATGGGCCTCCTGGTGCTGGTAGCGAACGTCTGGGCACTGGTACTGTTCATCCGTCTGGTGGTGTCGGTCAACCGTTCGGACATCTTCAACTGGCGAAACGTCCGTCGCTTGCGCCGCTTGGGCGTGCTGCTGATTGTGGGCTTTGTCTGCGTACTGTTGCCCGAATATCTGTCGCTTTGCAGCCTGCGCGAGGTCTTTGCGCTGGAGTCTTATGACCTGATACTCTCCGATTCGGTCAAGGTCACGAACCTGTTGCTGGGACTGATAGCCCTCATCGTGGCGGAGGTCTTTGCCATCGGGCTGAAGATGAAGGAGGAGCAAGATTTGACAATATAATGAAAAAAAGACGATAAGAATATGAAAAATATATTTGGAAAGAAAAGTTCGAAAGAAGAACTGGAGTTTGTGATGTATTGCTTGATAATAATGTGTGTCAGCTGTCTGCTTTTCGTCTTTTTCCGTAATCTGGACTTATGCTATGATTTGGGGAAGGACGATATCGACGGCCTGATTGCAAAGCTACTGCCCGAGAATGTAACGTTGTTGGCGATGGCCATATGTAGCGTGCTCATTTATCTGATGCTGCGCAACGTGCAGAAAGGGTTGGTCTTCACCAAACGGAATTCAAATCTGATTATGACCATCGGGGTGGTGCTGGAATGCAACGGCATCTTGCAGATGATATTCAATGCCTTTTTGTCCGATACGCAGGCTGGGAATACCATTCCGATGATTTATCTGTTGTTGGGTGTATTCTTCCTTTTCATCGCCTGCCTGTTCAAGGTCGGCATACGGATGAAGGAAGAACAGGATTTGACTATTTAAAGTAGAAGGTACACATGAGTCGTAGTATTTTTCATACAGACCGCAAATGGGTGGCAGGTATCTGCTACGTCGGTTTTCTGCTGTTGACGTTGATGCTGGCGTCGTTCGTGTTTTTCCTGGTGATGAACCTGTGGGTAGATAAAGATGCCAGGTTTATCCGTATATACGGAGGGGTGGTTTGGATTTATGGTTGGTCGTATCTGTATCACCGCTGGGTGAGGCGTTGCACTACGTGGTTGGCATGATAAAAAGGAGGACTACAGTTATGAAGAGATTAAAGAGTTGGTATCAACGTTATAAGGGTATGGGCACCCTGTTTTGGGTAGTATGTATCGTGTTGTTTGCAATCGTCTTATTACTATCGGAGATAATTGACCTGATACAGGCAGAGGGTGAAGAACGACTGCAGGGTTGGGCGTATGTCTGCAACCTGCTGGCTCTGGTGGTGCTTTGTGTAAACATCCTGAGACTGGATTGCCGCAATCTGTTGAGCCATAAGACAGCCGATTCGTTGGATTTCAGCGGTTATTTTATCATTCTGATGATGCTGATACGCAATTGGATTGTAGACGGGAGTGATGCCTTGAGCGACAGTTGGAACTATTCGTTGGATTGGATAACCATCCTGCTGTTCGGTTTCCTGTTGCAGTTTGTCGGCAAGGTCGTCCGCCGTGCGGTGAAGCTGAAAGAAGAACAGGACTTAACCATTTAATCCCCTTGCCTATGCCGATTGTAGTGAATTTGGATATTATGATGGCCCGCCGGAAAATCACGCTAGGCGAGCTGGCGGAAAAAATCGACATCACTCCCGCCAACCTTTCCATCCTGAAGACAGGCAAGGCAAAAGCCATCCGCTTCTCCACCCTCGAAGCCATCTGCAAGGTGCTCGACTGCCAGCCGGGGGATTTGTTGGAGTATAGGGAAGAGGAATAGACGATAAAAACGCCGTCTTAAAGTAGGTGTTTACGCAGCTAAAATAGATGTTTATGAGGCCAAAGTGGGTGTTTACGGAGTTAAAGTAGATGTCTGCGAAACGAAGCTAAGCCTTGTTTCATACAACGTAAAAGGTCGTTCTACACCTTTGAAAGTTTCATTCCAATAGAATGCCTTCACGCTTTCACAGGCTTGCAAGTATTTGTTATTCAACGACTTTTTGTGAAAGCAAATGCTTCACTCCAGCATTCACCTTTCATATTCCTCTGATGGAACGGCTTCTTAAAACTATCTAAAGGATAAAACAACAAAGTTCCGCTTTTGGCATTTAGCGGAAAAAGACTAACTTTGTGTCATGCTTACCTCGAAAAACACCTGTTATGACTAAGAATTTTGATGATTTGGGAGTGGAATTCAAGTATCTGATCGTAAACGACATGGACCGTAAGTTCGGCCTGTGGGTCAACACGGTCGGTTTCCAGCCTATCCCACCCGGCTCTCCCTACCCGCTGAAAGATCATCCTTCGGGTTATTTCTTCAATGCACAAAAAGGACGCATCCTGCATGAATACCAAATAGTCTATATAACAAAAGGACGCGGCCTGTTCAGTTCGGAAACTACTCGCGAACGACAAGTGTGCAAAGGAAGAATGATGTTCCTGTTACCCGGTCAATGGCATACGTATCACCCATACATGCAGACCGGATGGAACGAATACTACATCGGGTTCGAAGGCCCGGTAGTGGACAACCTGATGAGAGCCGGATTCTTCACACCAGAAAACCAAATTTTGGAAGTCGGGCTCAACGAGGAACTGGTATCACTCTTCTCACAAGCATTGGAAATAGCCGAAAGCGACCGTACCTCGGCACAACAACATCTGGGCGGCGTAGTACTGCACATGCTCGGCATGATACTCTCCATCTCGAAAAACAAAATCTACGAAATGGGAGATGTAGACCAGAAAATAGAGCAGGCGAAAATCATTATGAACGAAAATATCTTCAAGGACATAGATCCTGAAGAGCTGGCTATGAAACTGAATATCAGCTATTCATGGTTTCGAAAGGTGTTCAAAGACTATACCGGTTATGCCCCAGCAAAGTATTTCCAGGAACTGAAGCTCAGAAAGGCCAAACAATTATTGGTAGGCACGTCCCGCTCTGTAAAGGAAATCTCTTTCCTGCTGGGCTATAAGTCTACCGAACACTTTTTCTCCCTGTTCAAGAAGCATACAGGCTTTACCCCAATGGAATATCGATCGTTCGGGCGAGAGACTGATACAGAAGAAGAGACAGAAGAAATGGAGGAGCAGTAAATCTACTGCTCCACTCATTCTGGATTAGCAGTCTGAAGAAGTTTGTCCAACACGGCCTCATCCACAGCAAAAGCTGTTCCGTGACGGATGCCTTGTGGGAAAGAAGTCTGGTCAGAGATATCCTCCCAAGTCTTTCCATGATCCAGTGAACGAACGGCTCCATAACGATGGTCACGGTATTTGTCGAAATAGACGTAAAGCGTGTCTCCCACAAACAAGGGAGCAGGACCTTCTGCCCAATAATCACCGGTGATCGGTGCCGATACCTCCGTAGGAAATCCATGGGTGATGTCCCGACTGCGCGTGATGCGAAGATTCTTCTCCGGTGGGTTCGAATTCTCATTCTTCACGACCATAATCAAATCTTGCGACTTATTATCTTTGACGATTGCCGCATCGATGACACTGAAATCGGGATTGAAGAACATCTGTGTAGACGAGAATTCCTTGAAATCTTTAGTCGTAACGTAATAGATACGGTGATTCAATCCCTTTTCGCTTTCGCTCGTAGGTACTTCTTTGTGCCGTCCGGGAATAGTCGTAGCCCAAAAAATGTAATAAGTCTGTGTCGGTTCATCGTAGAATAGCTCAGGCGCCCAACAATTGTGCGCTTCCGGTTCGTGCATCATGACAGGTATGGCACGTTGTTCGCTCCAATTGATCAAATCTTTGGAAGATGCATAACCAATAATCCGGTCGGTCCAGCTGGAAGTCCATACCATGTGGAACGTTCCGTCGGGTGCCTGACAGATACTGGGATCACGCATCAGTTTGTCCTTGCCTACAGCAGGTGCCAGGTAGGAATTTCCATTGTTCAAGGCGGTCCACTTCAGGCCGTCACGACTGTAAGCCAAATGTAAGCCGTCACGACTGTCGTTGATAAAGTATGAAAACAAATAGGCGGTTTCCTGTGCCTGAAGTGTCCCAAAGCTACATATACTGGCCAACAGGCTGATAAAAAACTTCTTCATAATCTTCATATTTGTAGGAGTTATTTCTTAAAGCTCGTTTCAGGTGCCGTAGCAAAGACTAACACACCTGCAGTAGGAATTTCAGTACTTCCTATCAGTACTTTGCTTCCTTCGGGCAGGTTGAACGTATAAGGAACATCAGCATAGTTCAAAACAATACCCATGCCGTTGCGGTATTCCAAAGTCACGCCGTAGGGCAAGTCCATGACAGGAATGTCAAGACGAGCGTAGAGCTTCTTCAGGATGTCTTTTTCCAGCATTCCGTCATGGCTGTCTACACCAATATAGGTAATGGTTCCTTTGCCGACTTTGCGGAAGGTAACGGCAGGCTTTCCTTCGTAGAATTCACGGGTATAAGTACACCATACTTCAGCATCCTCTGCGGGTTTTATGATTTCTCCCCATGTATTCCACAGGTATTCCTTCCCATCCATTTGGACGACACCCGGTTCCTGTGGCAACAACAAATCGTAAAATTCCATTTCATTGCCGGTCAATGGTGTAAGCATGGAACCGAAAGGCGCTTCGGGTAAACGACCATAACGATCCTTCTGCGCCGTACGGCAAGTAATGACCAGGTTACCTCCATTCTCCACATAAGTCTTCCACTGTTCTACCAACGTCGGATCTGCCAACTGGTAGGCGGGTACAATAACAACTGGATAATCTGCCAAGTTTTTACTTTCAGAGATAAAGTCGACCGGAGCCCCAAAAGATTTCAGCGTACGGTAGTATTTGTCAACATGTCCCAACGTATTCCACGTAGCGTTCTGTTTCTGCCGCTCAATACTCCAACAATTCTCCGGATTAAAAAGAATGGCAGTACGACGGGCCAAGTAGTCTGCCGGTTTGTTTTCACGGGGCTGGTACTGTTTACGCAATTGGCGTATTTCCTCCATAAACGTAGCATATTCTTTCCCACCAGGCGTCACTGTTACGCCGTCCGTTCCTACAATGCCATAATGATATTGCTCTGTACCATACAAAGGCTGACGGTAACGATACGTACAAATGAAATCGCTTCCACCGGCAAAAACACTCCAAAGCCAAAGGCGCACAGCACCAGGGAGAGGTTGCGGATTAATACTTCCCCAATTCACCTGACCGGGTTGAAGTTCCATCACCCCATAAGTACCTTGTATGGGACGGAAGAAATCGTTGGCCCAGGCAATGCGCAGCGGGTTACCCACCCGATATCCCCTTCGACCGATACCTTCATTGTCACCATAAACCATATAACGGGTATAGCTCTGAAAATCAAGAGCCGGACTGCCGCCGATATGGCCTTCGTCATAGTTTGGTATGTAATTCGTGGTGACCCACTGGTTACGTGCATATTGCTTGATCAGCAAGCATTGCTCGTTCAAAAAGTCGTTGGTCTGCTTGGCTGCAAAACGACGGTAATCCAGTATCTGATGATGATTCATAAACATCTGTACACGCTTAGGCAACGTGATTTCGTCGAAAGAAGAATAAACTTCACTCCAGAAAGCCGTCCCCCAGGCGTCGTTCAGTTTGTGTATGTCGTTATCGTATTTTTGGCGCAGGAAATCACGAAAAGCCAGTTCGGCCTGCGGATTGTAATCAAACTGTACAGCAGGTTCATTGTCCAGCTGCCAACCGACGATACGCGAATCATTTCCATAGTGGCGTGCCAGCTGTTCGATCATGCGATAAGCCAGTTTACGATACAGCGGTGAAGCAAACGATGCGTGTTGACGGGCACCATGATCGAGCACAGTTCCATCTTCATTTCGCAACAGGATTTCAGGATATTTCCGACTCAGCCATACAGGCGGTGTAGCAGTAGAGGTACACATGATGACCTTCAGATCATACTTGGCAGCCAAAGCAACAGCACGATCCAACCATGCAAAGTCGTACACACCTTCTTGAGGTTCCAGTTGCGCCCAAGCAAACTCTGCAAAATGAGTAAATTCGAATCCCAATTCATGCATTTTCTTGAAGTCACGTTCCCACTGGCTTTCATCCCAATGTTCGGGATAATAATAAACACCTGTCAATGTCAAGTTCTTGTCGTCAAACCAATGTGAAGCTACTGTTTGTGCCGATGCAGCAACAAGCCCCCAAAGCAAGGACAGGCAGATAATGGTTGATTTCATAGTAGTTGTTGTTTTCATAATACATGTTTATGTCCAATAATGCAAAGATAACCCATACGCCTGACATTCCCCAACAAAACAGCTGGAGAAACGGACATAATCATGGATTTCTGTACAAAATTATTCTGTATCAATCCCTGAGCGGTACATTATTCCATCTTTCTGTATGCTTTTCTATTTAGCATTCACTACAGATGCCGTAACTTAGCACTCGTTCTCAAAGGACTAATAAACACAGCTAAAACAACAACTTAAATCCATATTGCATGAAACATTTTGTAATAAGTATTCTACTTGTATTGGCTTCCATAACAGGTGCCACCGGACAAAACAATCCATTGGATCTTTCCGGAACTTGGAAATTCCAGATAGACCGTGATGACGCGGGGATAAAGGAACGTTGGTTTGACAAGGAACTGACAACGGACCATATTAACCTGCCAGGCAGTATGCCCGAAAAATTAAAGGGAGACGACGTAACAGTACGTACCCGCTGGACAGGCAGCCTGTATGACAGTTCCTATTACTTCAATCCCTACATGGAAAAATATCGAATAGATGGACAGGTAAAACTACCCTTCTTCCTGACTCCTGACAAGCATTATGTAGGAGTAGCCTGGTATCAGAAAACAGTACAAGTACCTACCAACTGGAAAGGCCAACGAATTGTACTCTTTTTGGAACGTCCTCATATCGAAACGACAGTATGGATCGGACAGAAAAAGATTGGAATGCAGAACAGTCTCTGTGTACCACACGTCTACGACCTGACCGCTGCTGTAACTCCAGGCAAAGAATGCCGAATAAGTATCCGGGTAGACAACCGCATCAAAGAGATCAACGTAGGTCCAGACTCGCACAGTATCACCGACCAGACACAAGGTAACTGGAACGGTATCGTAGGACGCATCGAACTACAAAGTGTTCCTAAAACCTGCTTTGAAGATATACAAGTATACCCCAATCTGGCAGAGAAAAAAGCTTTAGTCCGCTTCAGTTTGAACGCTTCATCAACAGAAACTGTTGAAATGAGCTTCTCCGCACAAAGCTTCAATGCCGAACAGACACATGAAGTACCTGCCATCAATCTGACAATCAAAGCAAAGAAAGGCACAAACACCTATGAAGCAGAACTGCCAATGGGAGATGACTTCCTGACATGGGATGAATTCTCTCCTGCACTCTACCGCCTGACCGCCACCATAACAGGACGACACGGAACAGAAACAAAAAAAGTAGAATTCGGCATGCGCGAATTCAAGATTGAAGGAAAGTGGTTCTACGTAAACGGACGAAAAACAATGCTGCGCGGTACGGTAGAGAATTGTGTATTCCCCTTGACCGGATACGCCCCGATGGACGTGGAATCATGGGAACGCGTATTCCGCATCTGCCGCGAATATGGTTTGAACCACATGCGTTTCCACTCTTACTGTCCGCCTGAAGCTGCTTTCCAAGCCGCAGACCGTACAGGATTTTATCTACAACCGGAAGGCCCCAGCTGGCCCAATCACGGTCCGAAACTGGGATTGGGACAACCGATTGATAAATATCTGATGGACGAAACCATTGCCCTGACCAAGGCGTATGGCAATCATGCCTCCTTCTGTATGCTGGCCTGCGGAAACGAGCCCTCAGGCCGATGGGTAGAATGGGTTACCCAGTTTGTAGACTTCTGGGAAAAGACTGATCCGCGCCGTGTATACACCGGTGCTTCTGTGGGTGGAAGCTGGCAATGGCAACCACGCAATCAATATCATGTCAAAGCAGGAGCACGTGGACTGACATGGGCCAAACAACAACCCGAAAGCATGTCAGACTTCCGAGCTAACATCGATACTGTCAGCCAGCCTTTTGTATCACATGAGACGGGACAGTGGTGCGCCTTCCCCAATTTCAACGAGATACGAAAATACACAGGTGTAAACAAAGCACGGAACTTTGAGATCTTCCAAGATTTACTGCGCGACAACGACATGGAAGGACGGGGACATGACTTTATGATGGCCTCGGGTAAACTGCAAGCCCTCTGCTACAAGCATGAAATAGAAAAGACCATGCGTACTCCCGATTATGCAGGCTTCCAGTTATTGGCACTCAATGACTATACTGGCCAAGGTACGGCTTTAGTAGGTATTCTAGATGCCTTCTTCGATGAAAAAGGCTACATTGACGCCCCTGCTTTCCGTCGCTTCTGTAGTCCTACTGTTCCCTTAGCACGCATCCCGAAGTTCACTTATACAAACGCAGAAACTTTCCGAGCTGATGTTGAAGTGTCCCACTTCGGTCCAACTCCATTAACAAACGCAGAAATCACCTATATCATACAAGATACGTATGGGAAAGTATATACCCGTGGCATCATAAACCGCAAAGATATCCCCATTGGCAATCTTTATTCCCTGGGCCACGTGGAATTTCCGCTAACAGATATTGATACGCCTCGTAAACTGAACCTTGAGATACGTATTGAGGGCACCGAAGCCGTCAACGACTGGGACTTCTGGGTATATCCTGCTCAAGTCGAAGTGACTGAAGGCGATGTCTACACAACAGATACATTGGACGCAAAGGCTCTTACAATATTAAAAGAAGGTGGCAAAGTACTGATTATAGCCGGACGTAATGTAAAATATGGCAAAGAAGTACAGCAATATTTTACACCTGTATTTTGGAATACATCCTGGTTCAAGATGCGTCCTCCACATACCACCGGTATTTTTGTGAATGAATATCATCCTCTGTTTCGCGAATTTCCTACTGAATACCATAGCAACCTGCAGTGGTGGGAGTTGCTGAACCGTGCTCCTGTCATGCAGTTCACCGATTTTCCTGCAGATTTCCAACCTTTGGTACAAAGTATTGACACCTGGTTTATCAGCCGTAAGATCGGTGTGCTTTTCGAAGCAAAAGTATTGAACGGACGACTGATAATGACGACATTAGATCTGACTTCTCAGCCGGACGAACGTGTTGTGGCCCGTCAGCTACGGAAAGCTGTCTACGATTATATGAGGTCTGACAATTTCCGACCAGCCTTTAAAGTATCACCCGAACAAATCGGACAACTATTTACCAAAGAAGCCGGGACAGTAAACTCCTATACCAAAGATTCACCTGACGAACTAAAACCTAAAAAAGTATTTTAATAACTTAGAAGTATAATCAATAGACCGTGATAATAATATGATGAAAAAGTATTTATGGATTCCCCTATTAGGACTTGGGGTGTCGGCAACTGCTCAAACCGGAACGAAGACCTATCTTCTGGACGAAGCTCCACGCTACAGTGAAGAAACAGGCTACGGCTATGATCTGGTAGAAACCCCTGCCAAAGACAGTAAATCACCATTTTTCTTTTCAGTTCGTGTACCCGATGGGAATTATAAAGTAACTGTCCGTTTAGGCAGCCGCAAGCAAGCAGGCATTACTACTGTCAGAGCAGAATCACGCCGTTTGTTCATCGAAAGCGTACCAACCAAAAAGAAAGAATTTATTGAGCGTACTTTTATTGTCAACAAACGGAATACCCACATCGATGGCAACGAATACGTACGCATAAAGCCCAGAGAAAAACGAAAATTGAACTGGGACGACAAACTGACTTTAGAATTCAACGGTAGTGTACCTGTGTGTGAAAGCATTACCATAGAACCTGCCGACACAACAGTTACTACCGTCTTCCTCTGCGGTAACAGTACTGTTGTCGATCAGGATAACGAACCATGGGCTAGCTGGGGACAAATGATTCCCTACTTTTTTGACACCAATGTTTGTATAGCCAACTATGCAGAAAGTGGCGAAAGTGCCAATACCTTTATTGCCGCCGGTCGATTAAAAAAAGCCTTGAGCCAAATGAAAAAGGGCGACTACCTGTTCATGGAATTCGGCCACAATGACCAAAAACAAAAAGGTCCGGGTAAAGGTGCCTACTATTCATTCATGACCAGCCTGAAGACTTTTATTGACGAAGCTCGTCTACGTGGTGCACATCCTGTTTTGGTAACACCAACCCAGCGACGATCTTTTGGTCCCGACGGCCACATTCGCGATACTCATGAAGACTATCCTGAAGCTATGCGTTGGCTGGCTGAGAAGGAAAATGTGCCATTGATTGATTTAAACGAAATGACCCGCACACTCTATGAAGCTATGGGTGTAGAACCTTCGAAACGTGCTTTTGTTCACTATCCTGCAGGCTCCTACCCAGGTCAGACACAGGATTTCGCAGACAATACCCATTTCAATCCCTATGGCGCTTACGAGATAGCCCGCTGCATCGTAGAAGGACTGAAAACACAAGTACCGGATTTGGCACGTCATTTGAAGCCATTCCCTACTTTCGATCCTGCTCATCCCGACAATCCCGACAATTTCCATTGGGATGATTCTCCCTTTACGGAAATAGAGAAACCCGACGGGAATTAATGACATCACACAATAAAAGCCCGTTATTTTCGTCCGACTCCTATACGAGATCCTAAACGAAGATAACGGGCTTCACTTTACCTGGAAGAAGAATTATCCTAGCAATTCTTTTACTTTAGCAGAAATGGCACGACCTTCAGCCAATCCGGCCAACTTCTTGCTGGCCACGCCCATCACTTTACCCATTTCCTTGCCGCTCGTAGCACCTACCTCGGCAATGATTTCTTTCAAGGCAGCTTCCAGTTCTTCAGGAGTCATCTGTTTAGGCAGATAAGCTTCCATAACTTTTACCTGTGCCAATTCACCGTCAGCCAAATCCTGACGTCCTTGTTGTACATAGATTTCAGCGGCATCCTTACCCTGTTTCACCAGTTTTTGAATGATTTTCAATGCAGCATCGTCTGTCAGAATATCATTAGCACCCGGAGCTGTTTTGGCTTCCAGAAACACTTTCTTAATATTTCTCAAAGTATCAAGGGCCACTTTGTCCTTAGCCTTCATTGCGGTTTTAATGTCTTCGCTGACTTTCTCAAATAGATCCATTGTATCAATATAAGTTTTAATTAATAATCGAGTTTATACAAAACTGATAATTCCCCCATCTTCTGTACCTCCAGCCTCTTGAGCAGCTTGCTGATTCTGTTCCTCAGCCTTAGCCTTGATAGCATTCAGCGTAGTCTTATCACGCAAATAAGTAGGTGAATTCTCAACCATTGCCACCACTTCTGCATTATCTAAATCTTCAGGAGAGAATATATAAAGATGGCGACGACGTGTACGTTGTGCACGGTTATTTGCATCCTTTCCATAGTAGGTTTCACGGCGTGTACGACGTTGTTCTTCCTCTTCCTCCAGTTCGGCCAGGCGCTGCTGTTCTTCAGCACTACGTTGACTCAAACGAGCGTCCATCTCCTGCATGTGGATATCTTGAATACCAAAACCTGTAGCAAGGAGAGTGATTTTTACACGTTCGCCTAATTCCTTATCCTCCACCATGCCGAATTTTGTTTCAAAATCACGATTGAAGCGATTCATGAAATCCTTTATTTCATCCATCTCACTCATCATCAATTCATGATCAGGACTATAAGAGATATTAAGCAGCACCTTTTTCGAGTTGAAAATATCATTGTTATTAAGCAGAGGTGAATGCTGAGCATTCTTAATGGCTTCGCTTACACGATTTTCCCCTTCGCCATATCCGGTACTCATAATAGCTACACCTCCATCTTTCATCACGGTTTTTACATCATTAAAGTCAAGGTTGATAATACCTCGCATAGTAATGATTTCAGCAATGCTCTTGGCTGCGATAAGTAACGTGTCATTGGCTTTGGCAAAAGCACTGGTCACAGAAAGATCAGAATATATCTCACCTAATTTCTCATTATTGATAACCAGCAAGGCATCGACATGGCGACTGATTTCCTCGACTCCGTCTAAGGCTTGGTCAATCTTCTTATCGCCCTCCCAGCGGAAGGGAATGGTAACAATGCCCACGGTGAGGATGTCCATTTCCTTGGCGATACGAGCAATAGTCGGTGCAGCTCCTGTACCAGTTCCTCCTCCCATACCTGCAGTGATGAAAACCATCTTCGTACCGTCGTTCAGCATATCCTTTACTTCCTCAATACTTTCTTCGGTAGCTTCTTTAGCCTTATTCGGGCGATTACCTGCTCCCAGTCCTTCGTGTCCCAGCTGGAGCTTTACAGGAACGGGGGATTCCTCAAGAGCTTTACGATCGGTATTACATACCACGAAGGCTACATCGTGGATACCTTCACGATACATGTGGTTAACAGCATTACCGCCTCCTCCCCCTACTCCGATGACTTTGATAATCTTCGGTGAATCGGTAGCGAAACCAAAATCTTTAATTATATCGTCCATATGCTATCTGCTTTTAATGGTTACATCTTATCATCGTCAAACAATTCTTTGGTCAAAGTATCAATCTTGGACTTGAACCAGTTGGATTTATTCTTTCTTTCCTGTTCTTTTCTCCGTTTCTCTTCTTCCTTCTTACGCTTCTCTTCCTCCTTCTTCTTCTTCTCCTCCTCTTCACGTTTACGACGGTTCTCTTCTTCCTGAGCTTTCAGAGTTTCATCATCCTTAAACATATCGGTTGGTTTAACTGGCCCGGATTGTACAGGATGTGGTCCTTCCTGTAAGCAACAGTTATCCTTACCAGCAATGAGCAAAGCCAAAAGGGTATTTTGTGTTCCGTTTTTCTTAATCTGCTCATTATAGCCACGGATCGTTTCCTGAACAGAAGAAGCAATTCTAATTTTACTTACCTTACAAACCTTAAGCATCGCGCCCTCAATATTACGCAAATTGGAAGTACCTCCAGTCAGCACAATACCGGCTAAAAGCTTGTCTTCATAACCAGAAAGCTGAAGTTGATTCCAAACATTAGCCAAGATTTCTTCTGTACGTGCAGCAACAATCTCGTTCAACTCCGTAAGAAGAATACTCCGTCCATCTTCTGTTGTACACGCAGCAGGCGTTTCCGTCTCTTCGTCTTCTTTGTAAAGAGCATCTCCATAGCTAAGTTTTAACTTTTCAGCCTCTTCATCTTCCATTTTCAAGGTGGTGATGTCACGGGTGATGTTACTACCACCTAAAGGAATCACACTAAGATAACGTAAGATATTATTTTTATAAACCATAACTGTAGTGGTGTCTGCACCCAAATCAATAAGCGCACACCCTGAACGAAGCTCATTCTCCGTCAAGACAGCTTGAGCCAAAGCAGTGGGAGCTGTTAGCAGGTCAGCAAACTCAATCTTAGCTTGTTCAAAACTCAATTCAAGATTCTTCTTGAGCGAAGAACGAGCCATGATATTAAGGAACTGTCCAGTAATAAATTTACCGGTAACACCTACAGGATCAGCATAAAGATTATTGTCTATCTTATATTCTTGTGGCGCCACGTCGAGAATATCCATGTCGACAATGGGACAA
The DNA here is from genome assembly GCF_019239235.1 of Caecibacteroides pullorum. GTDB lineage: Bacteria > Bacteroidota > Bacteroidia > Bacteroidales > Bacteroidaceae > Bacteroides > Bacteroides pullorum. Next base: position 43,489 of record NZ_JAAZTS010000010.1, read on the forward strand.
GCCAGGTTTTCGTCACAAAGGGTATCGATAAGTTCCTGCGAAATAACTTCTGCTTCAGGTGTGCGGCTTACGACATTTTTGACAGTACGTAAAGACTGCCCACCAATACCAGCATAGACTTTCGCAATAGGGCTTTTGAGTTGATCTTCCAGCCGGTTAATGATAGTAGTCAATGCCTGTGCAGCTTTACCAATGTTATAAACAGCCCCTTTGCGAACAAAAGAGGATGCCTCCTCAGTGGCATAGGCCAACACTTGAATACTTCCGTCACTGTTCCTACGTCCGGCAATGCCGGAAATCTTAGAAGAACTGAGCTCAATGGCTGCGATGAATTCTGTTGTTGCCATATATCTCCATTATTATTGTTTTATTAATCTTTCCTGTATTCAATCTCGTTTGGTGCAAATAATCTGGTTATCAAACTCTACATTAATACGTGAATATTTATTCCATCCCACTTTATTTAGGGCTTTTTGGTAGAATTCCTTAAGACGGTCCAACTTGCGATCATAGTCCTTTAATTCACCCAAATATATGAGATGGTCGCCTACACGAGGCACGAGTTCAACAGTCTGATCTGCACAAATATAAATTTGTTCAATCTGAGCATCCCAAAAAGGATTCTGCTGCAAAAATACACCAAACTTATATAATTTCTCCATGGCAAAAGACTTTTCTATATGTCCCGTAGCCAAAGGGACATGAGCCACACATTTTGCACCAGGAGGCATAATTGTTCCTTTGTTATCCAAATAATAATTATTGCCACGACTGCTCATAACACGCATGATGGGAATACGTTGACTAACCTCTGTACATACTTTCCCACTGGGAGTTTTGTAGCACTCTACACGATCGATAAGCGGATGAGCAGATAAAACCTCCTCGAGACGATCTGTACGTACTTCATCCAAATCGCGACCTACAGGATCAAGCTTTTCCTTGCGAAGCATGGACAAAACCTCCTTCTTGGTAATGAAGCCAGCGTAAACAGTATCCTTAATAACCAATTCCAAATCGGAACAAACAGCCGCTTTAGGTTTCCGATTAAAAGCGGTAACGGCTACAATCAGATAGGCGCTGACCAATAACAGGACAATTGTCAGTAAAATTCTTCTTATCATATTTCTTCGTTATTTCTGATGTCTTGACTGTATCCGCAATTATAACACTCAAATGAATTTGCTACGTATATATCTGTTAACGCCGTTGTTCCAGCAAACGAGTAATTTGAGGAACATAGTTATCCATATCACCAGCACCTAGTACAATCAGAACTTCGATATCCTTTGTTTCGAGCAAAGCAAGTACATCTTCTTTACGACAAAGACACTTTTCAATACCAGGACGTAATTGATCATAAATGAGCTGGCTACTAACGCCTGGAATAGGCTCTTCACGAGCAGGATAAATATCAGTAAGAATCACCTCATCAAGCAACGAAAGACTATCTGCAAACTCATGATAAAAATCGCGCGTACGTGTATAGAGATGAGGTTGGAAAATAGCCGTTATCTTCTTATCCTGATATAATTCACGAATAGATCGTACACTCTGAGCAATTTCCGCCGGATGATGGGCATAGTCACTGAGAAAAACAATACGATCTGTCTTCAGCTTAAAATCAAAACGGCGATCTACACCACGAAAACTGGCCATGCCTCGCTTAATTTCTTCATCAGTAACACCATTCAAATGGGCCAATGCCATAGCAGCTACACCATTATCTATATTAATGCTGACAGGTACTCCCAATTGAACATCACAGATACGCGTATCAGGCGCCACAAAGTCCACATAAATATCACCTCCGCCAATACGAATGTTTTCAGCATGAAAGTCACCATGATCGCGGCTGTAAGTATAAACCTTGACGCCAGACTGCACATCGGGCTGCAAGGCAAGTCCTTCGTGAAGGATGAGTGCTCCTCCTGGTTGAATAAGTGTTGTGTAGTGACGAAAACTTTCCAAATATGCCTCCCGAGTACCATAAATATCCAAATGGTCAGGGTCAGTAGCAGTAATAACACTCATATAAGGAGACAACCAGTGAAAGGAACGATCAAATTCATCAGCTTCAATAACTGTGTAAGGACTCTCCTGTGACAATAACAAATTAGTACCGTAATTTTTTGAGATACCTCCTAAAAAAGCTGTACAACCTACATGCGATTGCTGAAGTAAATGTGCAGCCATCGTACTAGTTGTGGTCTTACCATGTGTACCAGCCACACAAAGAGCCTTGCTGCTACGTGTAATAATACCCAATACCTGAGCACGTTTATGTATCTCAAAACCGTTCGTACGAAAATAATTCAATTCAGCATGTTCATTCGGAATAGCCGGAGTATAGACAATCAAAGTTGTAGCTGCATCTCTACACCATTCTGGTATTTGATTAACATCTTCTTCATAATGAATAACCGCTCCTTCTTCCACAAGCCGTGCTGTCAGTTCACTGGGTGTACGATCGTATCCAGCCACACGTTTGCCCAGTGAAAGGAAGTAACGTATCAAAGCACTCATTCCGATCCCTCCGGCACCAACAAAATAAACGGATTGTATAGTTTCTATATTCATAATAATATGCTTCATTTTATCAATTTCAACACTTCTTCAGCAATAATACGAGCAGAGTCAGGCAAAGCCAACTTTGCAATATTTATACTTAATTGCTTCAATAATTCATCATCTGCAACGGTCTCTAGAGCCGTATCAAGCAACTTTTCCTGCGCTTCGGCATCTTTCACATAAAGAGCAGCATCCTTGTTGACCAATGCCAACGCATTTTTTGTCTGATGGTCCTCAGCCACATTAGGCGAAGGAACAAGAATAACCGGCTTACCCAAGAGACAGAACTCTGAAATAGAACCTGCTCCAGCACGTGAAATAACCAAATCAGCCAACGTATAGGCATTATTCATATTCTTAATGAAGTCCGTCACATACAAGTTAGGAATACTACCTACTCGTGCATTGCGCACAGCTTCTCCCGTAAAAGCAGTAATGGCAGCTTTTACCTGATCTATATATATCTTACCTGTTTGCCAAATAAACTGCACCTCAGGATGTGCTTTCATAAGCGCTAACCCTGCCGCCAACGTCTGATTGATAGTACGTGCTCCCAAACTTCCACCTAATACAAGCACTGTCTTCAAATTAGGATTAAAACCAAATGCAGAAGCTGCAGTTTCACGTGTAATCTGATTATCTAGTAACGATTGTCTTACAGGATTCCCTGTTAATAGAATCTTCTCAGAAGGAAAAAACTTTTCCATGCCTTCATAAGCCACGCAAATGCGATCTGCCTTCTGAGCCAATAATTTATTGGTAACTCCGGCGTAAGAGTTCTGCTCTTGTATCAAAGTTGGTATACCCATCATACCTGCAGTCTTCAATGTAGGACCACTAGCATATCCACCTACACCCACCGCTACTTGCGGACGAAATTCCTTGATAATCTTGCGTGCTTTCCATTGGCTACGCAATAATTTAAGGATCACAGAGAAGTTCCTCCATAAATGCTGACGGTCAAACCCTGCTACCGGTAAACCAATAATACGATAACCGGCATCGGGCACACGTTGCATCTCCATCCTTCCTTCTGCACCTACAAAAAGGATTTCAGCCTCGGGACACAACTCACGAATAGCATTGGCTATAGATACAGCTGGGAAAATATGTCCTCCTGTACCACCACCGCTGATAATAATACGCGGAGCCTTATTATTAATGTAATCCTTCATTTTCACCTTTGTTTTTGGATTCTTCTTCTAATTGAATTCACTGTCACTGTTTAACAGTTTTGAAGTGGGTTCTTCTGCCTCTTCCTGGACCTGAACAGACGCGACATCTGCAACAGCAGCTTCCACTTGCATCGAAATCTGAGCATCATGTTGTTTCTGTTCTTCCAACTGAGAAGTATATCGACTGACACTAAGTATCATACCAATATAAGCACAGTTAATAAAAGTCGAGGTACCTCCTTTACTAATAAGTGGCAACGGCTGTCCTGTAACAGGTGCTAAACCTACAGCTACCATCATATTGAACAAAGCCTGCGTCACTAGCAAAAGAGCTATACCAATGACCAAAAAGGCCGGAAAAGTTCGGTCGCACTTCTTAGCAATACGTCCTACACGTATCAACAGACAAATATAAAGAAAAACGACAACAATACCACCAATAAGCCCCAGTTCTTCAATAATAATAGCATAAATAAAATCTGAATAAGCTTGACTAAGGAAGTCGCGCTGGACTGAATTACCAGGTCCTTTTCCGATAACATGACTGGTAGCTACAGCAATACGAGCATGAGCTACCTGAGCATCCCCATCAATATCAAACTTTGCAGCAGGCACTTCCTTAGCATAAGCAAAATCAACAATACGTGCTTTCACCGTAGTAAAACGATGTCCCATTGGAATCTTTTCCAATGTATCATTAGGTGTAGCCAATAAAAAAGACACAAATAGTACTACTGCACCAATCAAACCTCCTCCTAGTAATATCAGTTTTTTAGCTTGTACACGTCCGATAAACATCATCAAATAAACGGTACCAAAAAGCAATACACCAGTTGAATAATTCTCCGGCAAAATAAGACCACAAACAATACATGTCATGATCATGATGCGCTTAAAAGCTTTAGGGGATGCTCCCGATTCATCTTGTCCATGCGACAAAATTACAGCCGTTCCCATAATGACACCCATTTTAGCCAATTCTGAGGGCTGAAATTGTACCCCCATGAAAGTCATCCAACGGGCAGCGCCATTAATACGGTCACCTGTCACAATACCTGTAATCATAACAAAGAGCAATAGCACAACCGAAACCAACAGCAGGGGATATGGAAGTGCCTGAAACCATTTATAAGGAATATTATGCACAAACACAACAATCAATGCCCCAATGGAAAGCAGAATCGTGTGTTGGGTAATCGGTCCCCAATGGTCGCCACTTTTATAAGTAAGTGTAGACGCTGCGGAAAACACTTCTGTAATAGAAATAAGACAGAGCACCAAGAAGATAATCCATATCACCTTGTCACCTTTGAATATGCTTTTTAATAGATCCACGTTATTCTATTTTAAGATGTCCGTATCTCGTTTTAAAACAGTTTATAAACTTCGTACGCATGCTTTGAACTGATCACCACGATCTTCGTAGCTCTTGAAAAGATCAAACGAAGCACAACATGGACTCAGCAACACTGTTTCCCCTTTTTTGGCCAGATGGTAGGCAGCGTTTACAGCATCCTTCATACCAGTCTGTACATCGGCTACCGGCAGTCCCAAACGATCGAAGAAATCGTGCAACTTTTCGTTATGCAAACCCAAGTACACCAATGCCGAACACTTCTCACGCACCAAATCCTCTATCTCCTTATAATCGTTACCTTTATCCTTTCCACCCAATATCAACACAGTCTTGGTCGTCATGCTTTGCAGGGCATACCAGCAGGAGTTAACGTTAGTAGCTTTCGAATCGTTGATAAAATGTACCCCACGTACTGTAGCAACTTTTTCCAATCTGTGAGGAACTCCCTGAAAGTCGGATAAGGCCTTCCGAATGTCTTCATTCTTCACGCCTGCCAGGTTGGCCGAGATGCCAGCAGCCAGCGAATTATACAAATTGTGTGTACCGCGCAAGGCCAGTTCTTCTTGTTCCATGTTGAAAGCGATAGGTGTATTGATTTCCACCTCTCCATCTTCCACATAGGCAATAGCTCCATCTTCCTTAACAGCAGAAAAAGGATATAACTGTGCCCTTAGCCCATGTTTAGCTAACTCGCGACGAATAATGGGGTCATCATTCCAATAAACAAAGGCGTCTTCTTCCGTCTGATTCTGAGTAATGCGGAATTTAGCATCTACATAGTTTTGCATACAGTGATCGTAACGATCCAGATGGTCGGGAGTAATGTTCATTAGTACAGCAATATTAGCGCGGAACTTATACATGTTATCCAATTGAAAGCTACTCAACTCAATAACATAGTAATCATACTGCTCGGTAGCAACCTGCAAAGCCAAACTTTTTCCAATATTACCAGCCAAGCCGACATTCATTCCGGCACTCTTAAATATATGATAAATGAGTGAAGTGGTTGTCGTCTTTCCGTTCGATCCTGTAATACAAATCATTTTTGCATTCGTATAACGTCCGGCAAACTCTATCTCGGAAATAACAGGCGTACCCTGCGCTTTCAACTTCAATATCAGCGGAGCATCATTAGGAATACCCGGGCTCTTGATGACTTCATTGGCATTCAGAATCTTTTCTTCCGTATGTTCACCTTCTTCCCAAGGAATATCATACTTGTTCAACAGTTCTTTGTACTTGTCCTTGATGGCACCCATGTCTGAAACAAAAGTGTCGAAACCTTTCACTTTTGCCAGCACGGCAGCACCTGCACCGCTTTCGCCGGCTCCTAAAACTACAATTCTGTTCATATCTATATTATCTGATCTTCAACGTAATAATAGTAATAGCTGCCAAAATGATGGTCACAATCCAAAAACGAACGGTAATCTTCGATTCATGGAACAGCTGTTCTGGTTTGGTAAATACAACACGACATCCCGGCTCTATCAGATTCATACCGGTACGGAAATGATCGTGTATCGGTGTACGTTTGAACAAACGTTGTTTGACTCCTTTCCGCTTACCAGCTTTATAATAAACTCTTTGCAAAATAACCGAAAGATTTTCTACCAAAAATACTCCACAAAGAATAGGAATCAGTAATTCCTTGTGGATAATGATAGCAAAAACAGCAATGATACCTCCAATGGTGAGACTACCTGTATCGCCCATGAATACCTGTGCTGGATAAGCATTGTACCATAGAAAACCAATAAGTGCACCAATGAAAGCACAAACAAAGATTACCAGCTCTTCTGAGCCAGGAATATACATAATATTCAAATAACCAGCATACTCAATATGACTAGACACATAAGCCAATATACCTAATGTCAATCCTATGATAGCCGAATTACCAGCTGCCATGCCATCCATACCGTCATTCAAATTCGCGCCATTACTTACAGCTGTAACTACAAAGATAGTAACAAGAACGAATAATATCCATCCGGCAGTCTGCGCATGCTCACCTAGAAAACCCATGAGATCAGCATAATCCAAGTTATTACTCTTAAAGAACGGAATAGTGGTTTGTGTGGCCTTGATTTCCTTGGCAGCATGAACAATTTCTATCTGTCCATCCGGCTGTTCCATTTCAATATTCTCACGAATAACAACTTGTGGACTAAGATAGAGAGTTAACCCCACAATCAAGCCAAGCCCCACCTGGCCAATAATCTTGAATTTTCCGTGCAGACCCTCTTTATCCTTTTTGAATATCTTAATGTAATCATCAGCAAAACCCAGTGAACCCAACCAGACGGTGGTGATAAGCATCAGTATCATGTAGATATTTTCCAACTTACCCAATAACAAACAAGGAATAAGAGTAGCAAAAATAATAATGACTCCTCCCATACTAGGTACACCCACCTTATTCACACCAAAAGGATCAATGCTAGCATCACGCTGAGTTTCAGTAATCTGCTTTCGTTTCAGCAGATGAATAAATTTATCTCCCCAGATAGTGGAAATGAGCAGAGCCAGAATGATAGCCATCAACGCACGAAACGACGTGTAGCCAAACATACCTGCACCAGGGAAGTCATATTGGTCGAGCCAATGGAATAAATAGTATAACATGACAATGAATAATTTACAATGTACAATTAACAATCAATCTTCAGTTCATAATCTTCTTGAGTTCCTCCTTATCATCAAAATGATGTTTCACACCCTTTATTTCCTGATAGTTTTCATGTCCCTTACCAGCTACCAATACAACATCTCCGGGCTGCGCCAGCATACAGGCAGTCTTAATAGCCTCGCGACGATCAACAATACTAAGCGTTTTCTGCATATCATCTTTATCGAGACCAGCCAGCATGTCGTTAATGATATCTTGCGGTTCCTCAAAACGAGGATTATCACTCGTAATAATGACGCGATCGCTCAAGCGGGCGGCTTCTTTTGCCATGATGGGACGCTTGCCCTTGTCGCGATTCCCGCCGGCTCCTACCACGGTGATAACTTTACCTTTCCCTTCCAACACACCGTGAATGGCATTCAGCACATTGACCAGCGCATCGGGTGTATGGGCATAGTCAACAATCGCCGTAAAGCCTTTGCCAGATGAACGAACGGCATCAAAACGACCAGCTACCGGATGCAAGGTACTTAGCGCTACCAGCACATCTTCTTCTTTCTTGCCCAACAAGACGGCAGCACCAAATACCGCCAACAGGTTGGAAGCATTGAAACGTCCGATAAACTGAACAGCCACTTCATGATTGTTGAAATCGAGCAACATACCTTCAAAATGTGACTCCAATACACGACCCTTGAAATCACTCAAACTGCGCAACGAGTAAGTATATACATGCGAACGGGTGTTTTGTGTCATCACCAGTCCGTTCTTGTCGTCCAAATTAGTCAGACTGAAGGCATTCTTAGGCATGTCGTCGAAAAACTTCTTCTTAGCCTTCAGGTAATTTTCCACTGTCTTATGATAATCCAGATGGTCGCGCGTCAAGTTGGTGAAGATGCCTCCGGCAAAACGCAGGCCACTGATGCGCTTTTGGTCGATAGAATGTGAACTGACCTCCATAAAGGCATACTTGCAACCGGTATCCGCCATCTGCCCCAAGAGTCGGTTCAACGTAATGGGGTCGGGCGTCGTATGATCGGTAGGCACCGGTTCGTCGTCAATGTAGTTGCATACGGTAGAGATGAGACCTACCTTATAGCCGAAGTAACGGAATACATTATATAATAAGGTAGCAATGGTTGTCTTACCATTGGTACCAGTGACACCCACCAGCTCCAGCTTCGAAGTAGGATTGCCATAGAAGGTCGTCGCTATCTTGCCTACGGCATCTTCGCAGTCCTTCACAAGGATGTAGGTGATATCGGCTTCCTTCTGCTCTGGCATTTCTTCGCAAAGGATGGCTACTGCCCCTTTGGTGATGGCCGAAGGTATGTAGGTGTGGCCGTCGGTCTGCGTACCACGCATGGCCATAAAGAGATGACCGCCTTCCACCAGACGCGAGTCGATGTTCACCCCGGTTATTTCGATGTCTGTACTTCCGGCCACTTCTACCGGCTGTATAGCTTTCAAAAGTTCGTTCAGTTTCATATATCTTTTCATTCTTTTATTGTCTTAGTTGAAGGGTAACAGTCTGTCCTTTCACCAACCTGCTACCTCCTGCTATGGACTGGCTTCTCACCCTGCCGATGCCATAAAGCTGTACACGCAGCCCCTTGCTTTCCAGCAGATAGACAGCGTCTTTGGCTCCCATCCCTATCACATTCGGCACCAATCCCATTTTATCTTCTCCAGCCTGCAAGATAACCGCATTGGGTGATTGCTGTGCATGTCCCCAAGTGGTCTGACTAGCCGACAGCTTAAAATCCTTCTGTACTGGTACCTGCAGACCTTCCAGCACCCGGACCGTTTCATTCATATTGCCAGCCTTAACTGCCGGAATAACATTGGTCGTGCTATCTACGGCATTACTCAAGTCAAAATGGAGATTCTTAGCATAGACGCGTTCTGCAATCTTGCCAAAAACACTTCCTGCCATTCCACCACCCGAGGCGATACCTTTGTTGATCTGAATAGAAACAATGCAGCTGTAGCGAGGCTGCTCCGAAGGGAAGTAGCCACAGAAGCTGACCAAGTGGTTGCGCACGCCGCTCTTGTAGCCTGCCGCTCCCTGCGAGATCTGTGCCGTGCCGGTCTTTCCCGATACGTTGAACTGGTCGCTGCCGGCCGGCTTGGCCAGTCCGTGACCGACGACGTTGCGCAAGATGATACGTATCTGCTCCAAAGTGCGATCCGAACAGATCTTCTCATTGATAACCTCAACAGGGAATTCTTCCACTGTATCGCCGTCCTTCACAGCCTTAGTAACGAAGCGGGGACGAACCATCTTTCCGTTGTTAGCGATGGCGTTGTAGAAGGTCAAGATGTTGATGGGTGGCAACTGCACCTCGTAGCCGATACTCATCCATGGCAAGGTGGTCTTGGCAAAGTATTTCTCCTTCGGACCCTTGATATTGGGCGTGCCTTCGCCTGGGATTTGCAGGTGGAGCGGCTGGTCAATACTCATGCGCTTCAGGCCATCCACAAACTTTTGCGGATCGTCCTTATAGTACTTGTCGATGATGCTGGACACTCCAATGTTGGACGACACCTCCATGATGCGGTTCACGTCGATGGCGCCATAACCTCCACGATGCCAGTTGTGGTCGCGCATGGCCTGGCCGTACATCATCTTAATGCCGTTGCCGGTATCGACGATGTAGTCGGGCGTAACTTTACCATCCTCAAGCGCCACCATGATGGAAGCGGTCTTGAAGGTGGAGCCCGGCTCCTGCAGGTTGCTGATGGCGAGGTTGCGCATCTCGTAATAGTTGCCGTCCTGCCCGCGCGTCATGTTGACAATAGCCTTCACGTCGCCTGTGGGTACATCCATCAGGATGGCTACGCCAGACACGGCTTCCAGCTCTTTCAACTTGTCGACCAACGCCTTTTCACAGATATCCTGCATGTCGACGTCGATAGTGGTGATGATATCGCAACCATCCACGGGCGGACGATCCACGATGTTCAGGTACTTATTCATCACCTTTTGACGATGAGTGATGCCTTCGCGACCTTTCAGCAAGGAGTCGAAAGCCAGCTCGATGCCATTCTTCGCACCCTGAGCGGTATCGGCATACACGTCGCCCAGCGTACGTGCAGCGAGTGAACCGAACGGTTTCTTACGCTGGTTGTAGGCCAGCTCATGAAAACCACCTTTGTATTTGTTCAAATTGAACACGGGCAGACGCTTGGCCTCCTTATACTGAATGTAGGAAATGCGCTTAGGATAAATCAGGTAGTTACGGCTTCCTTTCTTGCGGCCCTTCAGCAGATGGGACTTGAACTGAGCAACACTCCGATCCGGGAAAATCTTATGAAGACCTTCGCAGATTTCCGTCAGGTGATTCATCAGCATGGTGTCTTTCTGATGTCCACCGGCCTTGAAGTCCATGTAGATACGGTATTCGGGCAGGGAGCTGGCCATCAGCTTACCGTCGGCCGAAAGGATGTTGCCGCGGTTGGGCCTGACAGGAACGCCTTCGCGCACGAAGCGGTCGGCCACGTCTTTCCAGTAGCCCTGCTCGGCAAACATGATGAGGCCGGCCTTGACTACCACCGCTATCCCCGTGAGCGACATCAGCAGCACGACGAAGAAGTAGCGGGTCATTATGTTTTTTTTGTTTACAGCCATGGTGTTCGTTGCGGATTGTGGTTTTACTTTATCAGGTAAGGAGGATTGGTCGCCGTCTGCAAATCGCTTTCACGGGTGGAGATGTACTCCTCGATGCGCGACTGGCGGCTGCGCTCCATCAGTTCGGAACTGCGGGTCAGGGCGTCATACTTGATGTCGGTCAGCTCCTTTTTCAGGCGGTCGATCTCGATCATCTGCTGCTGGCAGGCGTAGCGGTTGTGGATGTAGAAGATGATAAGCACCATAACCAGCACCAGCAACTTCGTCTGCCGGCGGAAGAAGTCCGTGGCCAGAATATCGCCGCCCACAATGCTTTTCCAAGAAGCATGCTTGCTTTTCTTCTTGCCCGGCTGCACGGTGTTTTCTTGTGTCGTTTCCATTGCAATATCTCCTTTATTTCATCGTTTTTCTGCTATTCTCAGTTTGGCGCTGCGCGAACGAGGGTTGCGGGCTATCTCTTCGGCGTCGGGCACGATAACCTTGTTGTTCACCAGTCGGAAAGGCGTCTGCACGTTGCCGTAGAAGTCCTGCTCGGCGCGGCCCTCTACGTTGCCCGTCTTCATGATATTCTTCACCATGCGGTCTTCCAGCGAGTGGTAGGTGATGACGACCAGACGACCGCCCGGCCGCAACGCCTCGGTAGCGGCGCGGAGCATTTCCTTCAAGGCCTCCATCTCCTGATTCACCTCGATGCGCAAGGCTTGGAATACCTTGGCCAGTTCCTTCTTCTCGCGTTCGCGGCCGAAGAGGGGCTTGACGATGTCCAGAAAGTCGCCGATGGTGACGATTTTCTGCACGGCGCGTGCCTTCGCCAGCAGGGAAGCCAGCTTGCGGCTGTTCTTCAGCTCTCCGTAGAGGTAGAAGATGTCGGCCAGGCGCTCCTCGTCGTAGGTGTTCACCACGTCGGCCGCCGTCAGGCCGGCACGCTTGTTCATGCGCATGTCCAGCTGGCCGTCGAAGCGGAAAGAGAAACCTCGTTCGCTGTCGTCGAAGTGATGGGACGACACGCCCAGGTCGGCCAGAATGGCGTCCACACGGTCGACGCCGTAGTAGCGCAGGAAGTTGTGCAGGTAGCGGAAGTTGCTGCGCACGAAGGTGAAGTGCGGGTCGTCCACGATGTTACGTTCGGCATCCTCGTCCTGGTCGAAGCTCAGCAGCCGCCCGCCGTCGCCCAGCCGGGAGAGGATTTCGCGCGAGTGTCCGCCGCCACCGAAGGTCACGTCGACGTACGTGCCGTCCGGGCGGATGTCCATGCCGTCCACGCTGGGTTTCAGCAGCACGGGGATGTGGTATGTCGTTTCTTTTTCAGCCATTTGCACCTTAATTATATAAACGGCTGTAAAAGTACGCATTTCTCCACAATTACGGGCAAGGATTTCGCTAAAATCCATAAACAAGTTTTCAACAGCTTTAAATCCTTTGTTTGCAGACGTTTCCGCCGACTTGTGCGAACGATACTTTAAGTGAACGAGGGGGGGCAACTTTCGGGATTTTCTACCCGTCCACCGCAGTTGTCGGCCTGACAATCGGGATTTTCCGCCCGTCCACCACGGTTTTTGGCCGACTTTCGGGATTTTCGGCCCGTCTACCGCGGTTGCCGGCTTGAAAATCGGGATTTTTGCCCCGTTTACCACGGTTTTCAGGCGACTTTCAGGATATTCGGCCCATCTACCGCGGTTGTCGGCTTGAAAATCGGGATTTTCTACCCATCGACCACGGTTTTTGGCCTGACAATCGGGATTTTCCGCCTGCCGACCTGAAGAAAAGAGCCGACTTCGAAGCGAAGCCGGCCCTTTTCTTTGCACAACTAAAAATATACACAGCCTTTTCTCACGAAAAACGCTTGTCCTTTCATATATATAGAGATTGGGGAGTATCAGACGAAGTCCTTCAGTTCGCGTTGCAGCCGCTGGCGCGTGAAGAAGATGCGGCTCTTCACCGTACCCAAGGGGAGGTCGAGCTTCTCGGCAATCTCACGGTACTTGAAGCCCGCCACGTGCATGGAGAATGGGATGCGGTATTCCTTGGGGAGGGCGTTGACGATGCGGTGCATCTCTTTCAGGTCGTAGGCCGTCTCGGTGCTTTCCACGTAACTCTCGCTGGGCGTGTTCAGGTGATACTGGTTTTCCGTCTGGTCGACGAACGTCTGGTCACGCATCATCTTGCGGTAGTTGTTGATAAAGATATTGCGCATGATGGTATAAACCCATCCTTTAAAATTCGTTTCAGGTGTATATTTATCTTCATTGTCGAGTGCTTTCAAGGAAGTCTCCTGAAGGAGGTCGTTTGCGTCTTCGCGGTCTGCGGTAAGCTTGTAGGCAAAGCGGAGCAGATCGTCTTGAATCCCCACCAAAGCCTTTGTAAATGTTACACTGTTCATACTATACGTGCGTGTTAAATGATTAATTGTCGTACTTTTGTTCCGACGATGCAATGATACGGACTCTTTACGCATTCGGTCACCCGAAATCCGATAAACTTAGGGGGAAAATCTGTTTATTGATAGATTTTGGGTGTATTTTGTCAGTTTTCAGGTGTATTTTCTGTCAAAGTCTTGCACGGAATTAAAAAGAAGCGTTAATTTTGCGCAGTTATTTTATCCGGATTCAAGAATGGCAGATGACTCTTTGTTTTTAATAGACATTGACAGGATCCTTCGGGAAAAAGCTCCGAAGCAATCAAAGTACGTGCCCCGTTTCGTCGTCTCGTACCTGAAGCACATCGTCCATCAAGACGAGCTGAACGTCTTCCTGCGCGAATCGAAAGACAAGGTCGGAGTCGACTTTCTGGAAGCATGCCTGGAGTTTCTCGATGCCAAGATCGAAGTAAAAGGCCGCGAGAACCTGCCGGACGACCGCCTGTGCACGTTTGTCTCCAACCATCCGTTGGGCGGACAGGACGGCATCTCCCTGGGCTACATACTGGGCCGACACTATGACGGCAAGGTGAAGTATCTGGTGAACGACCTGCTGATGAACCTTCACGGACTGGCTCCCCTCTGCATTCCCATCAACAAGACCGGCCGCCAGGCCAAAGACTTCCCTAAACTGGTAGAAGCCGGTTTTGCGTCAGACAATCAGCTCATCATGTTCCCCGCCGGCCTTTGTTCCCGCCGTCAGAAAGGCGGAGTGATAGCTGATCTGGATTGGAAAAAGGCATTCATCGTAAAAAGCGTGGAACATCAGCGCGACGTCGTCCCCATCCACTTCGAGGGACGCAATTCCAACTTTTTCTACAACTTGGCAAACCTGTGCAAGTTCTTGGGAATCAAGTTCAACATCGCCATGTTGTATCTGGCCGACGAAATGCTGAAAAACCGACACAAGACCTTTACCGTAACCATCGGGAAACCCATTCCCTGGCAAACGTTCGACAAGTCGAAGACACCCGCGCAATGGGCACAGTATGTAAAGGATATCGTATATAAATTGTAAGGACACAGAGTTTATAGAAAAATAGGTATGAGTATGGAAGAGATTATAGCACCGGTAGACAAAGAACTGCTGAAAGCGGAGCTGACGGAAGAAAGGCGCTTACGGATGACAAACCGCAGCCATAATCAGATATACATCGTTACGGCACATGAAGCCCCAAACACGATGAGAGAAATCGGCAGATTACGAGAAATTGCTTTCCGAGCTGCTGGTGGTGGAACCGGCATGTCGATGGACATAGACG
The DNA here is from genome assembly GCF_019239235.1 of Caecibacteroides pullorum. Classification (GTDB taxonomy): domain Bacteria; phylum Bacteroidota; class Bacteroidia; order Bacteroidales; family Bacteroidaceae; genus Bacteroides; species Bacteroides pullorum. Next base: position 58,536 of record NZ_JAAZTS010000010.1, read on the forward strand.
AATACGACACCATGGAAAATCCCTACAAGCAATTGATCGTATGGAACCCCGAAGCCGAGGAAATCCTGGGTGGATACCGCTACCTGCTGGGAACAGACGTTCGGTTCGACGAACAGGGAGCCCCAATTTTGGCTACTTCACACATGTTCCACTTCTCCGAACAATTCTTGAAAGAATACTTACCTACCACCATTGAGCTAGGCCGTTCATTCGTCACTTTGGAATACCAATCCACACGTACAGACAGCAAAGGTCTTTTCGCACTGGACAACTTGTGGGATGGTTTAGGTGCACTGACGGTCGTCATGCCCAATGTAAAGTATTTCTTCGGCAAAGTAACCATGTACCCCAGTTATCATCGTTTGGGTCGCGACATGATTCTCTACTTCCTGCATAAGCATTTTGGCGATAAGGAGGGGTTAGTTGTTCCGATGGAACCATTGAAATTAGAAGCAGATGAAAACGACTTGGCTGCATTATTCTGCAAAGACTCATTCAAAGAAGACTACAAAATATTAAATGCTGAAATCAGAAAATTTGGTTACAACATCCCCCCGTTAGTCAATGCCTACATGAGCCTAAGTCCCACAATGCGCATGTTCGGTACCGCTATCAATTATGAATTTGGCAATGTAGAAGAAACAGGCATCCTGATTGCTGTCGATGAAATTTTAGCTGAAAAACGTATTCGCCACATCCAATCGTTTGTAGAGAACGAACAAGATGTGAACCGTTTCGTGTTCAACAAGAAGGCCTGAAAAGGCACGGAACATCAGCTAATTTCCGGCAAACTGTTCCCGTTTATTTTCCGATAAAGATCAAGGGCAAAGACATCCGTCATGCCCGAAATATAATCCAATACCGCCTGTATTCTTTCGTAGAATACGGGCGATTTTATGTTATATTGGCTGGATACCCGGTTGATAAGCAGTTTGGAATAAGTTTTTTCAGGCGAACAAACAGCATCAGTCATCAATTCCAGCAGCGTACCGATAATACGAAAACCTGCTAATTCAATATCGAGTACATCGCGCGAGCAATATATTTTCTCAAACGATATTTCAGAGCAAAGATGATAAGCAGAAGCAGGAAGAGGACTAATATGTTTAATCAGTGTACCCTCAAACTTACCCGCCAATATCTGCTTTTCGTTATCCAAAAAAGCTTGGGTACATTCACGTATCAACAAACCGATGACACTGGAACGCAGATAGGCAATCTGTTCGTTGACATCACTTACGATCTTCAGCGTCTGTTCCATATGCGCCTTACGTTCATCGTCAAAATAAGAAAGAAGCAAACTTTTCGTTTCGTCTGTAGTCAATATTTTCAATTTATGCGCATCCTCAATATCCATCATCTGATAGCAGATATCGTCAGCCGCCTCTACCAAGTAAACCAATGGATGACGAGCATATCTCAGCGGCTGTTCATTCAACTTTATCATGCCCAGTTCCTCAGCAATACGACGGAAACTTCCCTCTTCACTGATGAAAAAACCGAATTTAGATTTCTTTCCCGCCAAACTCGATGAAAAGGGATATTTTACAATGCTGGCCAAAGTCGAATAGGTCAGTACAAAACCACCTGGACGTCTTCCTTCAAACTGATGAGTTAGAAGACGGAAAGCATTGGCATTCCCTTCAAAATGAGTAAAGTCCTCCCACTGCGCCTCTGTCAGTTCACCTTTTAAAATAAGTCCTTTTCCTTCGGAGAAAAAAGTAGAAATAGCCCGTTCCCCTGAATGCCCAAACGGCGGATTGCCTAAATCATGAGCCAAACAAGCGGCTGAAACAATAGAACCTATTTCTGGAAGAAAACTCTGCTGTAAATCTGGTTCCTTAGCCAAGATCCCTTTAGCAACATCGTTCCCCAATGAACGTCCCACACATGATACTTCCAAGCTATGCGTCAATCGATTGTGCACAAAAATACTGCCCGGTAAAGGAAAAACCTGCGTTTTGTTCTGTAAGCGACGAAAAGGGGCTGAGAAGACCAGGCGATCATAGTCGCGTTGAAACTCTGAACGATTCTCGTGACGTTCCTGATGAAATTCTTCCAATCCGAAACGCTTGGCTGACAAAAGGGTATTCCAATTCATCTTAGATTTTTATAAGTTTGACGTTTGAGAAAACAAGAATGCAGTTACTTATATTTAACTGCAAATGTATGACTATTTGCTTCAAAATCCGTACTTTTGCCCATTAAAATAAGTATATAAAATTAGTTAGATGATACCAAATATGCTGAAAGTACAGATTATCAACCGTTCAAAGCATCCGCTTCCAGCCTATGCCACTGAACTGTCGGCAGGCATGGATTTACGTGCCAACCTGTCCGAACCGATGACTCTCGCACCCATGCAACGCTGTCTGATACCTACTGGACTGTACATTGCACTTCCTCCTGGCTTTGAAGCACAAGTACGCCCTCGCAGCGGATTGGCTCTAAAGAAAGGAATAACGGTGCTCAACTCCCCCGGCACGATAGATGCTGATTATCGAGGAGAAATATGTGTCATCCTGATCAATCTGTCAGCCGAACCATTTGTTATTGAGGACGGAGAACGCATTGCACAGATGGTTATAGCCCGTCATGAGCAAGCCATTTGGAAAGAAGTAGAAGTATTGGATGAAACACAACGCGGTGCTGGCGGTTTCGGACATACAGGTATGTAGAAATCTGTAAATAAAAAACGAATAAATCGAGTAATGAGATACAAACTGAACAAATGGCTGGGAACAATTCTTGCGATATGCCTATTGATGTCATGCGGAATGGTTCGTGAAGGAAACAGAACAAAGATTTCCGCGAGCACAACAACAATAGTCATGGCAGATACTTTGGCTCCAGCTCTCCAACGCAAATATAACTATTTTTTTCTGGAAGCAGTACGGATGAAAACGCAGCAGAAATATGATGCCGCCTTCGACCTATTACAACATTGTCTACGTATCCGTCCCAATGCTCCTTCAGCACTGTTCGAATTATCGCAGTTTTACATGGCCTTGAAACAGGAAGAACAAGCGGTAATTTCACTGGAAAAAGCAGTGCATTACGCTCCAGATAATTATTGGTATGCACAAGGATTAGTCAATCTCTATCTGCAACAACAGAACACAGAGAAAGCCACTGTATTATTGGAAGACATGACAATACGCTTTCCTGACAAACTAGATCCTATTTACAATCTGCTGGATATCTATAACCGCCAACAACTGTACGACAAAGTGCTGGTACTACTTAACCGACTGGAAGAAAAGCTTGGTAAAAGCGAACAAATCAGTATGGAAAAGTTCCGTATCTACCTGCAACAAGACGATCGTAAAAATGCATTCCGCGAAATAGAGAGTTTAGTGAGTGAATACCCTAATGATCTTCGCTATCAAGTAGTATTAGGAGACGTCTATTTGGATAACAACAAAACAGAAGAAGCCTATACTCTTTATCAAAAAGTACTGACCGAAGAACCAGACAATGCGATGGCTCTCTATTCAATGGCTTCTTATTATGAGAAAACCGGACAAAAAGAACTTTATAACCAACAGCTTGATACCATCTTGCTGAACAAGAAAGTAGAACCAGCCACCAAACTGGAAGTTATGCGCCGACTAATTGTACAGAACGAACAAGCTGGCCAAGACAGTACTCGTATCATAACCTTGTTCGACCGTATCATGGAACAGGAATCTGATGATGCCAACATGCCAATGCTATACGCACAATACCTTCTGTCAAAAGGCATGAACAAACAATCTATTCCTGTACTCAACAAAGTACTCGACATCGATCCGACCAATACGGCAGCTCGTATGACGCTACTGGGCGAAGCTGTTCGTAGCGAAGATTATCAGGAAATCATCCGTTTATGTGAAGCTGGAGTTGAAGCCAACCCTGATATGTTGGAATTCTATTTTTACCTGGCTATCGCCTACAACCAAGCCGAACGAACAGACGATGCACTTGCTATTTGTCAAAAAGCATTAACGCACGTCACTAAAGATAGTAAAAAAGAAGTTGTATCCGACTTTTATGCCATCATTGGCGACGCCTGGCATACAAAAGACAAGAATGAAGAGGCCTACGCCGCTTACGATTCAGCCTTGGTCTATAACCCCAATAATATAGGAGCATTGAACAACTATGCTTACTATCTTTCTTTGGAACGCAAGAATCTGGACAAAGCAGAAGAAATGAGCTATAAAACGGTGAAAGCCGAACCTCAAAATGCGACCTATCTGGATACATACGCCTGGATTCTGTTCGAAAAAGAGAATTATGTACAAGCCCGCCTGTATATCGACCAAGCCATGAAGAGTGATGAAGAAAAAAGCGCCGAAGTAGTAGAACATTGCGGCGACATTTATTACATGGTAAACGAAGTAGAACAAGCTGTGAAATATTGGCAGCAGGCACTCGATATGGGCAGCGATTCGGAAACACTGAAACAGAAGATAAAGCAACGAAAATACATCCGCGAACCCGAAAAAAGACTGAATAAAAATGAATGTAAAGAATAAATTCCGTACGCGGCCATTTATGCCGCTATTGTGTCTAATGGCTTTGCTGATAGGCTTGGCCGGTTGTAAGACTTCCCGTCAAGCAGGGAGTAAAAGCAACGAAACCGGCTATCTTTCGTCCAAAGTGACTTTGACCGTGCCTACCAAGGATGCTGTTCTGACAGTTAACGGCACCATGAAACTAAAGAACGGTGAACGGATGCAACTTTCCTTCCTCATGCCGATATTGCGTTCCGAAGTGGCGCGCATTGACATCACGCCCGACGAAGTAATCCTGGTAGACCGCATGGGCAAACGCTACGTGCAGGCCTCACGTCAGGAACTGAAAGGCATGCTTCCCAAGAAAGCGACTTTCCAACACTTGGAAAAGTTACTTTATGCGGCTTCACGTCCCGGTGGAAAGAATACGTTGACCGGTAGTGAACTGGGCATTCCTTCGCTGGAGAAAGGAAAAATAGAGTTGACAGACTTTTCCACCAAACCTTTTAACCTGACTCCGACACAACTTTCCTCCCGCTATCAAAAGGTGGAACTTCATGAACTACTTGAAATGTTGATGAGCCTATGAAACGGTTCTTGTGTGCGTTAGCTGGATGCCTTTGTCTGCTGCTGCCTCTAATGGCTCAGTCGAACAAGCTCATCAAAGAGCTGGAAAGTAAGCGCGGCGCTTTGCAGAAACAGATTGCCGAATCGGAAAGCCTGTTGCAAACCACAACCAAGAATGTAGGTAGCCAGCTGAAAGGACTAGCCGCCCTGACGGGGCAGATCGAGGAACGTAAACGCTACATTCTGGCCATCAACAGCGACATGGATGCCATCGATCGCGAACTGGTCTCGCTGGAACGGCAACTCAATCAGCTACAGAAAGAATTAAAAGATAAAAAAACAAAATATGCGGCTTCGGTCAACTACCTTTACCGCAACCATACGATTCAGGACAAGCTGCTGTTCATTTTTTCCGCACAGACCCTGGAGCAGACCTACCGGCGCTTGCGCTACGTCCGCGAGTATGCTTCCTACCAGCGCATGCAGGGCGAAGAAATCCAAAAGAAACAGAAACAAATCAACGACAAGCGCGCCGAGCTGACCGAAGCCCGCAAGGCTAAGGAAAACCTCCTGAAAGAGCGCGAGAACGAGAAAACAACGCTCGAACGGCAGGAAAAAGAACAAAAAGCCCTGGTAGACAGCTTGCGCAAGAAGCAGCGTAGCCTACAGAGCGAAATCAACAAGAAACGCAAGGAAGCCAACCAGCTGAACGCCCGCATCGACCGCCTGATTGCCGAAGAAATAGAAAAAGCACGCAAACGTGCCGAAGAAGAGGCGCGGCGCGAAGCGGCTGCCCGCAAGAAAGCAGAAAAAACAGAAAGTCCGTCGGCCGCCAAACCGAAAGCCAAGCCGCTGGAGGCATACACGATGAACAAAGCCGACCGCGAACTCTCCGGCAGCTTCGCCAGCAACCGCGGAAAACTTCCTGTGCCTGTCACGGGTCCTTACATCATCACCAGCCACTATGGCGAATACACCGTGCCCGGTCTTAGGGGCGTGAAGCTCGACAACAAGGGCATCGACATCCAGGCCAAGCCCGGAGCTCAGGCGCGGGCGGTGTTCAACGGAAAGGTGGCCGCCGTGTTCCAGCTGAACGGACTGTTCAACATCCTCGTGCGCCACGGCGCCTACATTTCTGTCTACTGCAACCTGTCTACAGCCTCGGTGAAGGCGGACGACACGGTGAAGACAGGGCAGACGCTCGGCACCATCTTCTCCGACGGAGCAGACGGCGGGCGCACCGTCCTCCACTTCCAGCTACGGCGGGAAAAGGAGAAACTCAACCCCGAACCGTGGCTCAACCGCTGATTCAGAGCTCCGCCCCGTCCAGCAGTTCCAGATACAGACCGATAGCCTCTTCTATCTCGCGGACAAAGATGAATTCGTCCGCCGTGTGCGAGCGCGAGCTCTTGCCGGGCCCCATCTTCATGGAGGGGAAGGGCATCAGCGCCTGGTCGGACAATGTGGGCGAGCCGAAGGGCGTGCGGCCCAGCGCCACGGCGCGGCGCACCAGCGGATGCTCGGGCGGGACGTGCGACGAGCCCAGACGGAACGAACGGGCCTGCGGCTGACAGTGAATATGCTTCTTGATTTCTTCGAACAGTTCTTCGTTGGTATAGCACTCGTTGCTGCGAATGTCTACGACGAACGTGCAGCGGTCGGGGACGACGTTGTGCTGCGTGCCGGCGCTAACCATCGTCACGCTCATCTTCACAGGACCCAGCAGGGGTGAAACGCGCTCGAACCGATAGTCGCGGAACCAGGCGATGTCTTCCAATACCTTATAGATAGCATTATCGCCCTCGTCGCGGGCGGCGTGGCCGGAACGACCGGTAGCGGTGACATCGAGCACCATCAACCCCTTCTCGGCGATGGCAGGCTGCATTTCCGTAGGCTCACCCACAAGGGCGAAGCTGACAGGCGGCAATTGCGGCAAGACGCTCTCGATGCCTTCGCGGCCGGACACTTCTTCTTCGCACGAAGCCAGATAAATGAGATTGTATTTTTGCGTTGTACGACTCAGCGTGAGGAACGCTTGCAGGAGGCTGACCACGCTGGCACCCGCGTCGTTGCTCCCCAAACCGTAGAGCTTGCCGTTGGGTTCGAGGCGGGGGGTGAAGGGGTCTTTGCGCCAGCCCTGCACGGGCTTCACGGTATCGATGTGAGAATTGAGCAGCAGTGTGGGCCGCTTCAGGTCGAAACCGGGGCCGAGGCACCAGACGTTGTTGCCTTTGCGGCCGGTCTGCATGCCTTGCTGTTCGATGTATTGTTGCAGGCAGTCGGCGGCACGAGCTTCGTCGCGGCTGACGGATGGAATACTGATCAGCGACTTGAGCAGGCCGACGGCCTCGGAGGTCAGAGTGGGAATGTCGTAGGTCATGTCTTCTGTTATTAGTTTTTTTGCGAATGCAAACTTACGGATAAAATCGGATAAACTTGCAGGAACAAAGGAAGGAAATGTTACATTTTTTTGCAATTTATGAATTAGTTTCAGATAAAACTAATACCTTTGCAGCATATTAACCAATTCACTCAGTCATGGCTTATCATCATTTATCTGTCATGATCCATCGTCAGGCAGAGAAGTATGGAGACAAAGTGGCCCTGAAATACAGGGACTATGAAACGGCACAATGGATTCCGGTGACGTGGGAACAATTCTCCCAGCGCATACGCCGTGCCGCCAACGCAATGGTGGCGCTGGGCATCGGCGAGCAGGAGAATGTCGGCATCTTTTCGCAGAACAAGCCCGAATGCCTGTACGTCGACTTTGCGGCGTTCGCCAACCGCGCGGTGACCATTCCGCTGTATGCCACCAGCTCGCCGACGCAGGCACAGTACATCATCAACGACGCGCAGATACGCTTCCTCTTCGTGGGCGAACAGTTCCAATACGACGCTGCCTTCCGCGTCATCGGGCTGTGCCAGTCGCTGCAACGGCTCATTATCTTCGACCGCAACGTGGTGCGCGACGCGCGCGACACGACCTCCCTTTACTTCGACGAGTTCATGCGACTGGGTGAAGGCCTGCCGCACAACGAGGTGGTGGAGGAACGCACGGCGAAGGCGTCGCCCGACGACCTGGCCAACATCCTCTACACGTCCGGCACGACGGGCGAACCGAAGGGGGTGATGCTCCACCACGCAAACTACCTTGAGGCCTTCCGCACGCACCACATCCGCCTGCCGCAGGTGACGGACCAGGACGTGTCGATGTGCTTCCTGCCGCTGACGCACGTCTTCGAGCGCGGCTGGACGTATGTCTGCCTGGAGCGCGGCGTGCAAATCTGCATCAACCTGCATCCGCAGGACATACAGACGACGATCAAAGAGGTGCGCCCCACGGTGATGTGCAGCGTCCCCCGCTTCTGGGAGAAAGTGTACCAGGGCGTACAGGAACGCATCGCCCAGGAGACGGGCATCCGCCGGACGATGCTGCTCGACGCCATCCGCACGGGCCGCGAACACAACCTGCAGTACGTCCGCCTGGGCAAGACGCCGCCCCTGATGCTCCACCTGCGCTACAAGTTCTACGAGAAGACCGTCTACGCCCTGCTGAAGAAGACCATCGGCATCGAGCGCGGCACGTTCTTCCCCACGGCCGGCGCGGCGGTATCGGACGAGGTGTGCGAGTTTGTCCACTCCGTAGGCATCAACATGGTCGTCGGCTACGGCCTGACGGAGTCGACCGCCACCGTGTCGTGCTTCCCCGCCACGGGGTTCGTCATCGGCTCGGTGGGCGAGGTGATGCCCGACCTGGAGGTGAAGATCGGGCCGGACGACGAAATCCTGCTGCGCGGACGGACCATCACGCGCGGCTACTATAAGAAACCCGTTTCGACGGCCGAGGCCATCGACAAGGACGGATGGTTCCACACGGGCGACGCCGGACGCCTGGAGGGCCGCACGCTCTACCTGAAGGAGCGCATCAAGGACCTGTTCAAGACGTCGAACGGCAAGTACATCTCGCCGCAGGCGCTGGAGACGAAGTTCATCGTAGACCGCTACATCGACCAGGTGGCCATCATCGCCGACCAGCGCAAGTTCGTCTCCGCCCTCATCGTGCCCACCTACGACCTGCTGGAGCAGTATGCCCGCACGCAGGGCATCGCCTTCGGCAGCCGCGAGGAGCTGGTGGAGAACGAAGCCGTCCGCACCTTCTACCGCGACCGCATCGACACGCTGCAGCAGCAGTTTGCCCACTACGAGCAGGTGAAGCGCTTCACCCTCCTGCCCCAGCCCTTCAGCATGGAGCGCGGCGAGCTGACCAATACGCTGAAGCTGCGCCGCGCCGTCGTCGCCGAGAACTATCGGGAGGTCATCGACCGGATGTACGAGGAGTAAAAAAGAAACCAAGTCATTCACCATTTAAAAAACATCAGAACATGAAAAACAGCTACTCATTCCTACGACGGACATCCGCCATCGCCACGATCCTCATCGCCACGTTGTTTGCCTTCCTCTCGTGCGAATTCGAAAACGACAAAGAGAAAGAAGGGGAACTCAACAAGCCGGAAGTAGTCGAGCAGGTAATCGGCTGCTGGCACACGAAGTACAGCAACTACGATTTTCATGTAACCCTCTACGAAGACATGAAGGCCCGATTCGTACAATATCTCCACCCGCTCAACCCCGACCAGGACGACTTTATCCTGATGGACGGCATCCTGGAATGGGAAACCCGCGGCGACAAACGGCTTTACCTCTTCGAGACGGGCGACACGGAAAGCTACTGGAGCATGGGCGAAATACGCGACGGGAAGACGCTCGGGCTGACGCTGAACGACCCCAACGGGTTCGTGACATTCTACCGCGACGCGAACTGCTCGAAAGGGCCCACCGAGCATTTCCCCCCGACACCGCCGGGTGGAGGCACCGTCAACCACCCCGACACCGTGATGCAAATCACCGGAACCTGGCGAATCGAAGCAAGCAGCTACCTGCGCGAAATCGTCTTCAAGGACGACATGACCGCCGAGGAAATCAAATACACGAGCAACGACCACGGGCCGGCGATACGCTACACCTGGAAGACCATCGACAACTTCCTCCTCCTCTTCGACGAGAGGGGCAGCGAAGTGGAGGTGGGACAGATGACGGCACCGAACCTCATACGCCTCAACCCGAACGAGGAATACAACGCGTACCGCGAGATGCTGAAAACCTATGAATGGATTCCGAACGGCAATGCCTACAGCCTGGAAGGCACCTGGAAAAGCTACAGCGAGGACAACAGCTACCGCCTCATCGAGCTGGAATGCGACAGGGAAAACAACCCGACCGTGGCCCGACTGACGGAAGCCGACGGCACTGTCCTAGAAGGACACTGGTATGAATACGGGTGGGAGGTGCGCATCTGGTTCGACGAAGAATGGAACCGCGAGACCGACCTGCGCTTCATCCATCACCAAGGAAACCACTACGACGTGACCCTCAGGATCTTCCCCGGCTTCGGCAGCAGCGAAGAATACTATCCGCAGCGGAATTGAGCGGGAAAACGTTCTGAGGGGTCAGAAACCATTTTTTGAAATCGGAAAATGAATTTTGACCCCTCAGAAACCATTTTTTGAAACCGAAAAATGGATTTTGACCCCTCAGAAACCGTTTTCTGAAACCGGAAAATGGATTTTGACCCCTCAGAAACCATTTTCTGAAACCGGAAAGAGGTTTCTGACCCCTCAAACCAAAAATAAACCACATTTTATTAACCTTTAAAAGACTAAGATTATGGGAACTTACACTTTAATCGGGCCAATGTCCATTGGCGCACTGAACAAAGCCGAACGCCTCAACCTCCTCAAACGCTTCATGGCCCTCATGCCCGGCACGACGCAGGGCGGCGGTGGCGACGACGGCGACGGAGAAGGCGGATCGCCCCTGAGCGCAGCCACCGAAGGCGTGCCCGCGCTGAACATCAGCGCCGAGCAGGTGGAACAGATGAACACCCTCATCGACCAGATGAGCGAACTCACCATGCAGGCCACCTCGGCCGCCGAAACGCCCGAAATGCAGCAGCTCGAGGCCGACCGCGACGTCGCCGCCAACTACATCGTACGCCGCATCGCCGACTACGACCGCCTCCCCCTCGCCACCGAACGCGAAGCCGCCCGCCGACTGGAGCCCGTCGTACGTCCCTACGCCGGCATCGCCTCCCTGCCCGTCAGTCAGGAAACCGAAGTCATCCGCGGACTGGCCGCCGACCTGGCCAAGCCCGACCTGGCCGACGACGTCACCACCCTCGGCCTGGCCCCCTACATCGCCGAGATGCAGCGCCTGAACGAGGCCTACGCCCAGCTCGCCGCCCAGCGCGACAAGGAACGCTCCGCCCGCACCGGCACGCCGGACTCCAAAACCCTCGCCGCCCAGGCGCAGGACCTGCTGGACGACATGTGCGCCCTGGCCAACGCCAGCAGCCTGCTCGAGCCCTCGGACGAGGCCACGACCTTCATCCGCGAGGCCAACTACCTCTTCGCCCAGGTGCGCACCGCCTACAAGCAGCGCTCCAAGGGCACGACGACCGCCGACGGCGACGCGGCCGACGACACGCCGGCGCCGGAAGCGTAAACCTCTGTGTGTTGATAGTTTGATTGGACTGTTGGAGATATGGGCGGAAATCCCTTTCTTTGCAGTCCAATCAAACTGCAAACGACATGAAGAAACCCGGCCTGTTCCTCCCCCTCCTCTTCGCCGCCCTCCTCGGCAGCTGCAACCCCGACGTATTCATCGACTCGTGCGCCCCCGCGACGGACCAGCTTCAGGTGCCCGCCGACGGCACGGCCGCCACCCTCCGCTTCGGCAGCGGCAACTGGTACGTGCGCGGCCTCTTCCTGAAAAAACAGGGCCTGTACGAAGAAATCCGGGGCGACATCTACGACGCCGACGGCACCCAGCTCTACTTCGACGTCCCCTTCCACTTCAGCGACCTCGGACGGGCGAAGTACGTTGCCAGCTATCCGCAGTTCTCGCTCACGCTGGAGCGTACGGCCGACCGCGAACTGCGCCTCTCGGACGCCGAAAACATCGGGCTGGAGACGTGCCGCCTCTCCCTCGGCGTGGGCAACGAGTACGAATACCGCGAAGTGGAGCTGCTCCTCGAACCCTCGCCCCGCTACCGGCTGGACAGCATCGTCTATTCGCTGGATTCCTGGTACTTGGAGCAAGACAGTGCGAGAACAGAGCGAATGATGATCTCTCCCACCAATCTTACGGACAATCCCTGGAAATATCCGCTTCATCCTTATGACAGCTTCCGCCGAAGTTTCACCTTCAGAGGCGGCGACGAGTGGAGCCCCGGCATCGACCCGTCGCAGCTCCAGATGTTCGGCACCGAGATGCCCGTCGTCCCCGTGCCCCGTCTGGGCAAATACGACCGGCCCGCGCTGCTGGGCGACGAGCTCCCGCTCTCGGGCGAAACGTATGAATTCCCCTTGTCCGACGAATGGCTGGCCGTGACAGACACCGTCGTCGTCCCGCCCGGCAAGGCAGTGGAGTGCGCCGTGAAGTGCTGGTTCCATTATACGGGCATCCCCTACAAGATTTATGCCAGCTGCCCGCAGACGGGCCGCCGCCGTGTGCTCGAAGGCCGCGCCGACCTCTACGACCCGCAAGGCTATTCGCTGACAACCACCGTGCGCGACGTGAACATCCAACAGTAACCCCTTTTCCTCCGACTCCCCGACCATGAAACAGACTTTGCTCTCCAGTTTGCTGGCAGCCCTCCTGCTGCTGCCCGCGACAGGCGCCGCTCTCCACGCACAGACGGCTGCCGACACCCTCCGCCACCGCCCGACGCACGGCATCGGCATCGACCTCCGCCCCGGCTACGTCTTCCCCACCGCCGGCTTCTTCCGGGGCGACAACGCCGCCCAAAGCCCCATCAACACAACCTTGGGCGTCCACCTGAAATACGCCTTCCGCTTCTCGCCCCAGTCGCGCCTGGGCCGCCTCTATCCGTCGGCCTATCAGGGCATCGGCATGGCCTGGAACACGTTCTTCAACGCCGACGAGGTGGGCACGCCCTCGGCCATCTACGTCTTCCAGGGCGCACGCATCGCGCGGCTCGCTCCCCGCCTGACGCTGGACTACGAATGGAACTTCGGCGCCTCCTTCGGCTGGCAGAAGTATGCCCCCGACGCCAACTTCTACAACAACGTGGTCGGCTCACGCATCAACGCCTACATCAACGCCGGCCTCTTCCTGAACTGGCAGCTGGCGCCGCAGTGGAGCCTGACGGCGGGCATCGACCTGACACACTACTCCAACGGCAACTCGAACTATCCCAACGCGGGCGTCAACACCGTCGGCGCCCGTATCGGCGTGATGCGCACCTTCGGCGGCTCGCCGGCCGAGGCTTCCGCCTCCACTATTCATACCGACGAACCCTCTTCGCTGGCCGCGCGCATCAGCTACGACGTCGTCCTCTACGGCTCCACCCGCAAGCGGGGTCTCTTTCTGGACAGCGGCGCCGAGCTCATCCCCGGCTCGTTTGCCGTGGCGGGCCTCAACTTCAACCCCATGTACTGCGTCAACAAATACTTCCGCGCCGGCCTCTCGCTCGACGCCCAGTACGACGAAAGTGCCAACCTGAAGGCGCATCATGTCGAAGGCACCAGCGGCGACGGGCTGAAGTTCTACCGCCCGCCCTTCCGCGAGCAGTTTGCCGCCGGCCTCTCCCTCCGCGCCGAGCTGAACATGCCCATCTTCTCGGTAAACGTCGGCATCGGGCGCAACCTCATCCAGCAGGGCGAGGACACGCGCGGCTTCTACCAGATTCTGGCGCTGAAGGCGTTCGTCACGCGCCGCCTCTTCCTCCACGTGGGCTACCAGCTCCACGACTTCAAGGACCCCAACAACCTGATGCTCGGCCTGGGCTGGCGCTTCGGAAAGTTCTGATTGGCGGTGAGCGTCGGGCATAAAAAAAGCGGTTAGCCGTCAGTCGCTATACTGACCGCTAACCGCTTACTGCCAATCACTCAAATTTTAGTATCCGAAGATATCTTCCGTCGTCAGTTCGATGACCGGACCGATTTTCTTCAGCGCTTCCATATCGAGTTCTTTCTTGTCACCCAAGATGCCGTAACTGTACGTGCGTCCCTTGATCCACTTCTGCTGGAAGTCGATGACATCCTGCAACGTCATGCCCTGCACGTCGTTGAAGAGCTTGATGCGGCTGTCTACCGTCTGGCCCAGATCCTGTGCGTTGATGTAGCTCCAGATAACGCTCATCTTCGTGATGCGGTCGGTGCGCAGGCGGGCTATCATGCCTTCCTTGGCCAGCTTGAAGGCTGTTTCAGACTGCGGCATGTTGTTGATGATGTCGTTGAACGTGTTGATGGCGTCAAGCATCTTGTCGTTCTGCGACGAAATCTGCGAGATGAAGTAGTAGTCCTCGTCGGCATACCCCGGCTCGTTCAGTCCGGCCCAGGCCGAGTAGGCCAGTCCGCGGCTCTCGCGCATCTCCTGGAAGACGATGGAGTTCATGCCTCCGCCGAAGTATTCGTTGTAGAGCTGGCGGGCAGGCTCGATGGCTGCGTCAAACTTCTCGCCGCGGTTGGATATCTGCGACATATAGATGTTCTTGGCTTCGTAGGGAGCCAAGTAAATCTTCGTCTCGGGCGTGGCCTGCTGCTTGAAGTCCTCACCGGCAGGTACGTCCTTCAGCGTGTCGGGCGTGCGGTGCTCCTTGTCGAGCAGGGCTACAAGTTCCTTGTCGCTGCTCGGACCGTAGTACAGGATGCGGTGCTTGTAGCTGTTCAGGCTGTGGATGCGGTCCACCAGTTCCTGCGGATTCATACTCTTCAGTTCGGCTTCGCTCAGCAAATTTGTTGCAGGGTTCTTCGGGCCGTAGTTCACGTAGCTGATGAGGCGACCGAAGTTGGTGCCCTGGCTCAGCTTGGCGTCCTTGCGTGCCTTCAGCAGGTCATTGGTCAAGTTGGTATAGGCTTCAGCGTTCACCTGTGCATCGGCCAGCAGCTTCTCGAACAAAGCCATGGCGGCGGGCAAGTTCTCGTTAAGACCGGAGAGGGTAACGTATGTGCGGCGGCTACCCGGCGATACGTAGAACGAGCAGGCCATGCGATAGAATTCGCTCTTCACCTGTTCGGGCGTCATGTCCGACGTGCCCAGATATTCCAGATACTGGGCGGCGGTACCCAGCGCCTTGTCCTGATTGTTACCCATATCGAAGAGGTAAATCAGCTGGAACAGGTCGTTGGAAGTGTTCTCTTTGTAGAGCACGGGCACACCCTTGCCGGTGGTCAGCTGCGTCAGGTCCTTGCTGTAATCCAGGAAGACAGGCTCGATAGGTGTCACGTTCTTGGCCTCGGCCTGCAGTTCCTTCAAGAAGGCGCTAGCTGTGTCGCGGTTCATCACGATAGGTGTGATTTCGGGCTTGGCAATCTTCATTTCGTTGGGATCCTTACCCTGACGTTTGTAGATAATGGCGTAGTTGTCGTCCTTCAGATACTTGTTGGCGAAGTCCACGATATCCTGTTTCGTCAGCTTGGCCATGCGGTCCAGTGCGGTCACTTCGTCGGCCCAGTTGCTGCCGTTGATGAACGACTGTACAAACCAGTCGGCACGGGCACCGTTGCTTTCCAGCTGGTGCAGCTGGTAGAGCTTGAAGTTGTTGATGTTGGCTTCCAGCAGGCTCTCGTCGAAGTCGCCGTCGCGCAGTTTCTTCAGTTCACCCAGCAACAGATCTTTCACCTCGTCCAATGTTTGTCCGGCTTTAGGACGTCCGGCCATCATGAAGGCACTGTAGTCGCTCATGGCCATCGGATAGCAATAGGCGCTCAGCGTCTTCTGCTGTTGCATCAGATCAAGGTCAATGAGACCGGCCTGACCGTTATACAGGATTTGTGACAGAATCTGCAACGTTTCCAGCTCTTTGCTGGCCGCACCGGGGAAGCGCCAAGCCAGCGTCACGTTTTCAGCCTCAGGACCCAACACTTCACGTACCACGGGAGCCGTGATGTCGCTTTCCTTAGGCAGGTTAAGCTTTGGCAGGTTGGGATTAGGCTGCATGTCGCCGAAATATTTGTCGATAGTGGCAATCATCTGGTCGGGATCAAAGTCACCGCTGAGACAGATGGCCATGTTGTTGGGCACATACCACGTCTTATAGTAGTTCTTGATGTTGGTGATGGAGGGGTTCTTCAGGTCCTCCTGCGTACCCAGCACGGTCTGCGTACCATAGGGATGATGAGGAAAGAGGGCGGCCAGTGTCTGCTCATACACCTTACGGGCATCACGGGTCAGCGACATATTCTTTTCCTCGTACACTGTCTCCAGCTCAGTGTGGAAGCCACGGATGACACAGTTCTTGAAGCGGTCCGCCTGAATCTTGGCCCAGTTCTCCACCTCGTTGCTGGGGATATCTTCAGTGTAGCAAGTCACATCGAAGCTGGTGTAGGCATTGGTACCGTTGGCACCGATGGCGGCCATCAGCTTGTCATATTCATTGGGGATGGCATACTTCGAAGCTTCGTACGACAGGCTGTCGATCGTATGATAGATAGCTTTACGCTCAGCCTCGTCGGTAGTCTTGCGGTAAATTTCAAAGGTCTGTTCGATCTGGTCGAGCAAAGGCTTCTCTATTTCATAATTCATCGTGCCGAAATGATTGGTTCCCTTGAACATCAGGTGTTCGAAGTAGTGGGCCAGACCAGTAGTTTCGGCAGGGTCGTTCTTACCACCTACGCGCACAGCGATGTACGTCTGGATACGCGGTTCGTCCTTGTTGACAGTCATGTACACTTTCAGGCCGTTGTCCAGCGTGTAGATGCGCGCCTGGAGCGGGTCGTTGGGAACAGTCTCGTAGCTGTACTTCGATTGCGTACAGCTGCTCAGGCCCAAGGCTGCCAAACAAAGCAGCGGCAGGCCGATTTTCTTGAGTAATGTGTTCATAAATAGACTTATTAGAATGATAACTGCAAAGTTATTCGTTTTTTTCATACCTTTGCATTCCGAAACAAAGTATTTTCATTATGATAACCGCTGAACAACTGAAAGATATCAAAGACCGTACCGAGGCGTTGAACCGCTACCTGGACATCGAAGGCAAGAAAATTCAGGTGGAGGAAGAACAGCTTCGCACACAGGCCCCCGGCTTTTGGGACGACCAGAAGGCCGCCGAAGCACAGATGAGGAAAGTGAAAGGACTCCAGCAGTGGATTTCCGGCTACAACGAAGTGAAAACCCTTTCGGACGAACTGCAACTGGCATTCGACTTCTACAAGGACGAGCTGGTGACTGAAGAGGAAGTGGACGAGGCCTATACCAAAGCAGCCGAAGCTGTCGAAGCTCTCGAACTGAAGAATATGCTGCGCGAGGAAGCCGACCAAATGGACTGTGTGCTTAAAATCAACTCCGGTGCAGGTGGTACAGAAAGCCAAGACTGGGCCAGCATGCTGATGCGCATGTACCTGCGCTATGCTGAAACCCACGGCTACAAGGCTACCATTGCCAACCTGCAGGAAGGCGACGAGGCAGGCATCAAGACTTGTACCATCGAAATCAGCGGCGACTATGCCTATGGTTACCTGAAGGGTGAGAACGGTGTGCACCGCCTGGTGCGCGTGTCGCCCTATAACGCCCAAGGCAAGCGTATGACATCATTCGCCTCCGTATTCGTCACTCCGCTGGTGGACGATACCATCGAAGTGAACATCGAGCCGGCCCGCATCTCTTGGGATACCTTCCGAAGCGGCGGCGCAGGTGGCCAGAACGTGAACAAGGTGGAGTCCGGCGTCCGTCTGCGCTACCAGTACAAGGATCCCTATACGGGCGAGGAAGAAGAAATCTTGATTGAGAACACCGAGACGCGCGACCAGCCCAAGAACCGCGAGAATGCCCTCCGCCTCCTCCGCTCCATGCTCTACGATAAGGAGATGAAGCACCGCATGGCTGAGCAGGCCAAGATTGAGGCGGGCAAGAAGAAGATTGAGTGGGGCTCGCAGATCCGCAGTTACGTCTTCGACGACCGCCGCGTGAAAGACCACCGCACCAACTACCAGACCAGCGACGTGAACGGTGTGATGGACGGCAAGATAGACGGTTTCGTCAAGGCCTACCTGATGGAGTTCGCAGGAGCGGGCGAGGCTTAATGTAGAAATACTGCCCTACTGGGAAAATAAAATTCTCCAGTCAGAGAATAATTTTTCCCTAACTGGAGAAAAATACGGGACATTTAGACTCTCGACTTTATATCAAAAAGCACTTCTTGAAAGAACGGAGCGAAAAGGCTGCCAACTTATCAAGAAGTGCTTTTTCTATGATGTGATTTCACAGTAATTCTTTGTTGTTGAGCAGATTATTGTGAAACCAATAGAGTTGTGTGAAACATCTGCTTTCACACCAAGAAACAGACTATCAGCCTTTTGCCTACGCGTGAAAGCGTGAAAGCTATTTTCGGGAAAGACATTTCCATGAAGATGTTTTCCAAGTTTATAAACATCTACTTTAGCGACGTAACTATCTACTTGAGAAACGTAACTACCCACTTTGTCAGCATAATGATGTAAACCTACCAATGTATGTATTAAGGTCTCTGAATGACCTGTTGCGTAAACACCTCCACGCCGGGATAGGACGTCGGAATCTGTCCGGTCACGTCTTCCAGTAGGGCTACAGTGGGGAGTACATCTGCTTTTGTAACAGTCTTCTTGTCGCTATAAGGTACAAATACCAGCGTGTGTTCTTTCTCTTCCAGTTGGAAACGATAATTCCAAAGATTCTCTTCGTTTCGGTCGGAGTTGACAATGAAGGTTCCCTTCACCATTTCTTCCTCCTTATCCATCTTCGTGGGATAGAAGCAAAGCGTGCCGCTGTATGAGTCTTGGGGATTGTCGAATATCATCCGATAGCCTCCGCCGGCCTGCTTTACGGGGACGGTGGCCAGGGCTTCTTCACGGAGTTTCTCCAGCTGTTCCTCCGTCAGTTGCTCTCCTCCCGTGATGAGGACATCCATGTAGCCGACGGTCAGCGTCTGCTTGCTTTGATAGACTACCACTTTCAGGACGATGGACGCACCCGTGCCGTCGGTCACGGTGACATGTGCCTCGCCCCAGTCCTGCGGATAAAGTACGAAGGCGTTAGGATACTTCATGTCAATTTTCAGTACGGCGGCATTGTCGCATTGTGCGGTGTAGTTGCCGTCGCCGCCCAAGATGGTAACGGCGCCTGCACTTCCGTCCTCTTCGCTCCGGGGGAAACATACATCTACGGTGTTGTCTTCATCAACCGACTGGTCGAAGCGAAGCGGATTACTCTCTTCGTCGTTACATCCTGTCAGAATAACAGTACAGAGAAATACGAAAAGCATTCCGAGTTGTTTCTGAATTCGTCTCATAGTTTTTTCTGTATTTAGTCTATTATTGTCCGCGGAAAGTTACAAAAGTACCGTCTAACAGGCAGGAGAAGACATCAAGTTTGATATAAACATGGTCCATGTAAATGGTTCCGCCTCCCGGATAACTCAAGGCAATGGAATTCTGCAAATTGTTGGCCCATCGCCAATAGAAGCTGTAAGTTTCTTCCCATACCTCTCCATAATAGTTATATAACAACGATTCGTCGCCCATACCACCGGGATAGAAAATTATCTGATGGTTGACGAACGTTCCGTCTTCCAGCGAATAGTTGGCTTCCCACAGATGATCGCATAGCTCCCAGGTTGTGGCTCCGGTTCCTCCGTCATAGTCACTTTCGCCGATGGAGCAACTGCCTCCCACCGTCAAAAGAACGAAAAAACAGAATAAACTAAACAGATATCGTTTGCATTCTTTCATGTTGTTCGGTTTATCAGGGGTTCAAAATTACAAAATAGAGCTAAAAACTCCAACAGTTCAGTATAATTCTCAACCTATGTTGAGGATTTACAACCGACTGTCAAAAAAGGAATGAGATTCCAAAGCACAAACCTTGTACAAGTCTTTTCTTCATGGTATAGTTATCGAAAATGAATTCTATTCATATCTCATGAACGGTCTGCACTCCTCCTTGTTTTTTTATCTCTTTTTAAGGCTGTATATCGCCGACTGCTATCTGATATTCACGCCACAACTGATCTATGTTGCAGTCTTGCCCCAGGATGTGCTTCACTGCTCCGTCGAACGACCAGGGAACGACCTCCAGCGCGCTCCGGTTGAACTTGCGCAGAAATTCGGCGTCTTTGTGGTCGCGTAGCCAGACGAGGAAGTAACCGGTCGTACGGTATCCGTCCATGTAGCTGCCACCTTTCGGGCGCGCACTGGGGCCTTCGAAGCCTCCGTTGGCTATCCGCACAGCGTCTGCCATACCCTCGATAAAGGCGCGGAACGTCGGGCTGTCTCCGTAGCTGCCCACTCCCTGCGGCTCCAGCTGGTAGGCGTGTGTCAGTTCGTGGAGCAGTACGCCGCGGGTTTCGAACAGCACCTTGGCCGTGTCGTCCTGACCAAACGATTGCTCGATATGACGGGTACTGTAGAAGATGCTGACGTAACCGTTTCCGCCGCTCTTGGCCGAAACGCCTTCGATGTCTTCCAGCGTATAGTGTATCTGGTAGACACGGGGAATGCTGTCTTTGGGAGACGTGTAGAGGGTGGCCAGCACGGTGCGGGCCTGTTCCTTGATGTAGCTTTCGGACCG
This sequence comes from Caecibacteroides pullorum, assembly GCF_019239235.1. GTDB lineage: Bacteria > Bacteroidota > Bacteroidia > Bacteroidales > Bacteroidaceae > Bacteroides > Bacteroides pullorum. The sequence continues at coordinate 79,229 of NZ_JAAZTS010000010.1, forward strand.
GGGGATGATGTGGCGGTAGATATCCGACCCGGCGGTTTCGGGCGCCTTGTCCTCGAACAGGACACTTCCTACGTTGTAACGGTCCCATACGGTGATTGTCTGGTCCGGCTGTGGATTGTCACTGGTGGTGCAGGCTGCTGCGTTGGTAAGCAGGCAGGCTACGCATACGAATAAAAACATTAGATTCTTCATAGGTCTGAATTGGTATTATTGAGTTAATGAATAAGGTTTGTCTTGGACGGAGAGTCCGCGGCGCTTGTTGGGCGAGGACGACATGCTGAACTCGAAGACACCGCCTTTCATCAGGTCTTCGTGGGTGATGTACATCTTGTCATAAACGGTACCGTTGATTTTCAGCGAACGTACGTAGCGCTTCTTGTCGCTCACTCCGGGCGCTTTGATTTCCAGCGTCTTCCCGTTGGGCAACTTCAGCTTCAGGTATGGCAGGTAGGGGGCTCCCAGCACGTATTGGTCGGTACCGGGGCATACGGGGTAGAAGCCCATGACGGAGAATATGTACCAGGCCGACATCTGCCCGCAGTCGTCGTTGCCTCCCAGTCCGTCGGTTGCATTGCGGTACATCTTGTTCAGGATTTCGCGTAGCCAGTATTGGGTCTTCCACGGTTGCGAGGTCCATGCGTAGAGGTAGGGGATGTGGTGACTGGGTTCGTTTCCATGCACATATCCGCCTACGAGACATGCCTCCGTGATGTCCTCGTTCTGTTCGTAGAACTGCTTGGGCAGGTGCATCGTGAACAGCTTGTCCAGCTTGTCGATGAACGCCTTTTCGCCACCCATCAGCGGGATGAGGCCCGCCACGTCGTGGGGTACGTGGAAGGAGAAGTTCCAGGAATTGCCTTCGATGAAGCCTTCCCCGTGGGTCTGCAGTACATCGAAGTCAGGTTTGAACGAGCCGTCCTTCAGCTTGGGACGTGCAAAGCCGATGCTGGGGTCGAAGAGGTTGCGGTAGTTGAGGGCGCGCTCGCGATAAGTGCGGGCTACCTCCTCGTTGCCGGCTTTCAGAGCCGTCTGGTAGATGGTCCAGTCGTCGTAGGCATACTCCAGCGTCGTGGAGGCTGCGGTGGCACTTTGCTCGAGGGGCACGTAGTCCAGCTTTATGTAGGCTTCCAGCCCTTCGTAGTAGGGTACCGTCGAGGTGCTGACCATGGCAGCCAGGGCTTCGTCGGCAGGGGGATAGTTACCTTTGGCAATGGCGTCTGCCAGTACGGACACGGCGTGGTAACCGCTCATGCACCAGTTCTCGTTCCCCATCAGGCTCCATATGGGAAGTATGCCGTGTACGCTCTGCTGCTCGTGCCGGATCATGGAGGTCACCATGTCGGCATTCCGGGCCGGCTGGATGAGGTTCAGCAGCGGGTGTTCCGCCCGGTACGTGTCCCACAGGGAGAAGATGGTATAGTTGGTGAATCCCTGGGCCTGGTGGATGTTGTGGTCCAGACCGCGGTAGGAACCGTCTACATCCATGTAGACCGAAGGATTGATCATCGTGTGGTAGAGCGAGGTATAGAACATGGCTTTCTGGTCGGGGGTGCCTTCTATCTCGAAGATGCCCAGGTGTCGGTTCCACTCCTCTCCGGCTTCCGCGGCCAGCTGCCCGAAGCTCTTCTGTGCAGCTTCGGCCTGCAGGTTCTTGAGGGCTCCTGCCGTACTGGTGGCCGAGAGAGCTACCTTGACAACCAGTTCCGACTGACGGTCGGTGTCGAAGTTGAAATAGGCCACCACCTTGCGGCCGCCCATTTCGGGGAAGTTCCTGTTTACGTCAAAGCGTCTCCAGAAACCGTTGTACAGCGTCTTCTCCTTTTCCTGGTAACCATAATCACGGATGGGCTGCGAGAAGGAGATGGCAAAGTACGTGTAGTTGGTGCGTGCCCATCCGTTGGTGATACGGTAGCCGGTCAGCAGGGTGTCGTTCTCCACGCGGAGGTTGCTCCACAACACTTTGCCGTCGTAGTTGTAGATGCCGTGCACCAGGTCCAGAATCAAATGGCCCTTTTCTCCTTCGGGGAACGTATATTTATGGATGCCGACCCGTTGCGTGGCGGTGAGCTGCGTCCGGATGCCGTAATCGTCCAGCATGACTTCGTAGTAGCCCGGCGCCGCTTTCTCGGTGGCGTGGCTGAAACGCGAGCGGTAGCCCTCGTCGGGGTGGTCAGCACGGCCGGGGTTCAGCTTCAGTGGGCCGGTGGCCGGCATCAGCAGCAGGTCGCCCAGGTCCGAGTGGCCTGTTCCGCTGAGGTGGGTATGGCTGAAACCCACGATGGTGGGGTCCTGGTAACGGTATCCGGCACAATAGGCATACGTGCCCTTCTGATACACTCCGCCTACGTTGTGGGGGATGGTGTCTGTATCGGGACTGAGCTGTACCCAGCCGAAGGGAGTACAGGCTCCGGGAAAGACGTGCCCCATCCCGTTGGTCCCTATCAGGGGATTGACATAATCTGTCGGCTGCTGGGCCGCGACGGGCAGAATAACTGTCAGAAGGACAATCAGTGCAGCACCCATTTTAATATAGACATTACTTAATTGACGGAACGTACAGTTTTTTATGATAAACCTGTACCAGGTGGTTAAAAATAATTGATTCATATTCAGGGTATTAGTTGAAGAATTCTATTTATAAAGACAAAAATAGGATTTTGACGACAATTCAGCAAGTTTTAAATACCGTTTATCGTTCATCCTGTCCATTACCCCCAATATTCTGTTCGTACAAGCGATTAAGTTCATCAGACGAACAAAGGCATACCCGACAGGGAGTAATAAATTGATTGAACGTTTTCATGATTATCACAGGTAAAGTTTAGTTCGGCTAAGATAGTTCCTTTTGTTCGAAAACTCTTGTTATGCGGAGAATTATTTCTATTTTTACGGAAAAAATCAGGTTATGACTATGAAACGCATGATAAACTTTCTCTGCCTGTTGTTGGTATGGGCAGCCGCTTCCTCGCAGGAGGCCTTTTTACGTAAAGATTATGTTTCCGATCGTGGAGACACGTTACGCTATCGTTTGCTGGAGCCGGAAACTTTGGAGCCCAATGCAAAATATCCGCTGGTTCTGTTTCTGCACGGAGCTGGTGAACGGGGTACAGACAATGAAAAACAACTGAAACACGGAGCACAAATGTGGCTTAATCCCGTGAACCGCGAACAATATCCCGCTTTCGTTCTGATGCCTCAATGTCCGCCAGACGACTATTGGGCTTATATCGGACGTCCAGCTTCGCTACAACCATCGGATATGCCTGTGGATGTACCTCTGTCTCCGCTGCTTCGCACACTAGAAGAACTGCTCGATACCTGGTTGGCAAAGCCTGAAATAGACAAAAGCCGCATCTACATCATGGGACTCTCAATGGGAGGAATGGGCACGTATGATTTGGCGATTCGTCACCCCGACCTATTTGCCGCCGCCATTCCTATTTGCGGTACGGTCAATCCTGCCCGTTTCACTCCGGCACTGAAGCAAGTAAAATTCCGCATCTTCCACGGCGACGCTGATAACGTGGTGCCTGTAGAAGGTTCGCGCGCCGCCTATCGGGCATTAAAGGAACTAGGGGTTGACGTGAAGTACACAGAATTCCCCGGATGTATGCATGAAAGCTGGAATCCTGCTTTCAACCTTCCTGACTTCATGAGCTGGCTGTTCGAACAAAAAAAGTAAGATAGAAAACAGATATTTGCCGGCAAACGAACTGGAGGCATAATAACAAAGAAAATGAGTTCTTGAAAAAATATCCCGTTTCGCTTGCATTCTTCCCAAATTCTCTCTTACTTTGTTCAACGTTGAACTTTAAATGAAACAGTATTATGGGAAAGAAAGAAAAGAAAGTGATGCACACCCGCAAGGAAGAACAACAAGGTAAAAAGGTAATGATCGGTCTGGGAGTAGCAGCAGTAATTTTAGCAATCCTGATGTTTGTTGCCTTCACTTATCTGGCATAAATGGGACAGGAAATAGAACGCAAATTCCTGGTTGAAGGAGAATACAAATCGCAAGCCTATGCCCATAGCCGCATTGTGCAAGGTTATATCTGTAGCACAAGGGGGCGAACTGTACGTGTCAGAATCCGTGGAACCAAAGGTTACCTCACCATCAAAGGTGCATCGGATGCCACAGGCTTGAGCCGATACGAATGGGAGAAAGAAATACCTCTCGATGAGGCACAGGAACTGATGAAGCTCTGTGAACCGGGAGTCATAGACAAGACGCGCTACCTGGTACAGAGCGGAAAACATGTCTTTGAAGTGGACGAGTTCTACGGTGACAACGAAGGACTGGTTATCGCAGAAGTAGAACTTGCCTCAGAAGATGAAACTTTTGAAAAGCCGGATTTTATCGGACAAGAGGTGACCGGTGACATACGTTACTATAATTCACAACTGATGAAACACCCCTATACACAGTGGTAGTGGCGGAAAGGGCCTGCATACATTATATATTTATAATTCCCCTGACAAGAATACCGCAGGGACAGAGGGCCGTTTATGGAAAAATTGTATCAATACTTGCCTGAGGAATTGGTTACTTTCGTCTTGGTAACCCTTTTTTCCTTGCTCATCGGGCTTTCACAACGAAGAATCAGCCTGAAGCGTGAGGGTGAGACTACACTTTTCGGAACCGACCGTACGTTCACCTTCATCGGTATTCTGGGCTACCTGCTCTACATTCTTGATCCTACAGACTATCGGCTGTTCATGGGAGGAGGTGCAATATTAGGGTTACTATTGACTCTAAACTATTATGTAAAACAGACACGTTACCATGTGTTTGGCGTGACAACTATTGTCATAGCCTTGATTACCTACTGCCTGGCTCCTATCGTAGCAACCCAACCTTCCTGGTTTTATGTAATGGTAGTCGTAACAGTATTGCTGTTCACCGAACTAAAGCATACTTTCACCGAACTGGCCCAACGCATGAAAAACGATGAAATGACCACTTTGGCCAAGTTTCTAGCCATCAGTGGTATCATCCTCCCCATGCTCCCCAAAGAAAACCTGATACCAGGCATCGACCTGGCACCTTACAGCATCTGGCTGGCAACAGTTGTCGTTTCGGGCATCTCCTACCTTTCTTATCTGCTGCGACGGTATGTGTTCCATCAGTCAGGCTTGCTGGTTTCCGGTATCATAGGCGGACTATACAGCAGTACGGCCACCATTTCCGTACTGGCACGTAAAAGCCGTACGGCTACCGCAGAAGAGGCGCCTGAATATGTAGCTTCCATGTTAATGGCTGTGAGTATGATGTTTTTACGCTTCCTGATACTGATCGGTATCTTCAGCCGTGAAACATTAGCCTGTATCTACCCTTATCTACTGATTATGGCACTGGTCACAGCTGGTGTAGCCTGGTATATACACTCCAAATTGCCAGCTTCTGTAATGGGTAAAGTAGAAGAAGAAGACAGTAGCAATCCACTGGAGTTTAAAGTTGCACTAATCTTCGCAGTATTATTCGTCGTATTCACAATAGCCACTCATTATACCTTGATTTATGCCGGAACGGAAGGATTGAACCTACTTTCTTTCATCTCCGGATTCAGTGACATAACCCCTTTTATCCTCAACTTACTGCAAGGTACAGGTGGAGTTGCCACCATCGTTATCACAGCTTGCAGTATGCAAGCCATCATCAGTAATATCATCGTAAATATGTGTTACGGTTGGGCTTTCGCCGGACGAAAAAGTGCTCTCCGCCCTTGGATCTTACGAGGATTCGGGACTGTAATTACCATAAATCTGTTCCTACTCCTGTTCTTCTATCTGGTGTAACCAACAGCCACCACAGATAACGGAAACGGTGAAGTCATCCACTATTGACCTTTTTTAACTCCGAAGATATCGTAATTGCGATAAAAGCAGCTATTTTTGCTGTCCGCATGTGATTTAGGAGCACATGCAACGTCTAATAAGACGATAACAAGAATAGTCAAATAAATTAGAAAAAAAACGCATGAACTTAAAAGCTACCGTGCTGCTGTGGATACTTTTCATATCCGGGCTGGCAGCAGCACAAAACTCAGCTGTTTCTTCTTTCCAGCTGAAAGGAATTCTGCTCGACTCGTTGACGCAGGAAGGAGAACCTTATGCTACTATCCGTGTGGCACGTAAATCGGCACCCAATAAGCCGGTAAAAATGATGGTTTCTGACATGAAAGGACGGTTTCAGGAGAATGTAAAAGGAACCGGAAGTTTCATTATGACCATCACTTCAGTAGGACGCAATCCCATTGTAAAAGACTTCTCTGTCAAAGCCGGTCAAAAAATGGTGGATTTTGGTACGTTATATGTCACTGATGCCTCCAATGAACTGGGACAAGTGGAAGTCGTAGCACAGAAACCACTGGTAAAAGCTGATATCGACAAAATTGAATACAATGTAAAAGACGATCCCGACTCGGAAACCAATACTTTGCTCGAAATGCTCCGTAAGGTACCACTCGTAACCGTAGACGGAGAAGATAACATCAAGGTAAATGGTAGTAGCTCATTCAAGGTCTACGTAAACGGAAAGCCCAACAACATGATGAGCAACAACCCGACGGAAGTACTCAAAAGTATGCCCGCCAATACCATCAAACATATTGAAGTCATTACCAACCCGGGGCCGAAGTATGATGCCGAAGGTGTGGGAGGTATCCTGAACATCGTGACCGAAGGCGGTGGATTTGAAGGCTATACCGTAACGCTGAGCGGTAACGTAAGCAACCGTGGCGCAGGCGGTGGTCTGTTCGGTACGGTACAGAAAGGCAAGTTTACTGTGAGCGCCCGCTACAATTACAATTACAACGACAGTCCACGCAGTTATTCAGGAGGAACGCAACGGGCTACAGATACCAGTGCAGAGGTTGCCAACCTGGACTATGAAGGCAGCAGCAAAGGCGACGGTTCCTTCCAGTCGGGCAGTATGGAAGCCAGCTATGAAATCGATTCACTGAACCTGATTTCTGCCTCATTCGGTTTGTGGGGCGGCGGAAACAACAGTAACGGCGGAAGCAATTATGTGGGTAATTCACCACTGGACAACCACTTGCTTTATCAGTACGGTATCGGAAGTCACAGCAAATCATCCTGGTATTCTATCGATGGCGGAATCGATTACCAACGTCTTTCCCCCACCATAAAAGGACGCATGTTTACCTTGTCTTATAAGGTGAATACCCGTCCACAGACATCGGATTCCTATTCGGAATATGACATCGCCTATGGCCATGATGACTGGACCGACTACCTGCGCCGTCTGGAAGACCAACACAATGACGGAAGCCAAAATACAACCGAACACACGTTCCAGGCAGACTACACAACCCCCATCGGCAAACTGCATACCATCGAATCGGGTGTAAAGTATATCTTACGTAACAACTCTTCGGACAACGACCGTTACTTGCGGACAGCAGCCGACAACTCGGACTATGTGTTCGACGAAGAATACAGCACACACTACCGCCATCAGAACGATATCATCGCGGCTTATCTGGGTTACGGTCTGAAATGGAAGAAACTGTCCGGACGTCTGGGCGTACGCTATGAGCATACCATCGAAGACGTAAAATACCTATTGGGACGCGGCGATGACTTCCGCAAGAACTATGACGACGTAGTACCCTCCGCTTCGCTGGGCTGGAAACTAACCGACCTGTCCAACCTACGTTTGGGCTATAACATGCGCATCTATCGTCCCGGCATCTGGTATCTGAATCCTTATCTGAACGATAGTAACCCGTCCAGCCTCAGCCAGGGTAATCCGGAACTGGACAGTGAAAAGAGCCATGCTTTTGACCTAAGTTACAGCAACTTTACGCCGAAGTTCAACATCAACGTATCTGCCCGCTATTCGTTTACGAACAACAGCATCCAGTCTGTTACCAGTCTTGTATCCGAAGATGATATTCCCGATCTCTCCGAAGACAAAAAAACAGGCAAGGACGTACTCTACACGACCTATCAGAACATCGGCAAGAGCCGTAACCTCAACCTGAGCGCCTATGTCAACTGGAACGCTACGAAAGACACCCGCGTCTACGCCAATCTGTTCGGCGGTTATACCAGCCTAAAAGGTGCCAATGGACTGGAAAACGACGGCTGGAACCTCTTCGCCTATGGTGGTGCACAGCAGACTTTCAAACACGACTGGCGTCTGAGTATGAACATCTTTGGCCAAACACCGTGGATCATGCTACAGGGTAAAGGCAGCAGCTTCTTCAGCTACAGCCTGAATCTGAACAAGTCGTTCATGAACCGACGCCTGTCGCTGTCAGCTTTTGCAAGCAACTTCTTCCAGAAATACAATAAGTTTAAGTCGCACATCGAAGGACAGGGATTCATCCAGGACAGCTGGAACAAGTACCCACAAATGCGCTTCGGACTTAGTGTCAGCTACCGCATCGGTGAACTGAAAGCCAGCGTAAAAAAAGCCGCACGTACCATTACGAACGACGACGTGAAGTCGGGTGGCGGCAGCGGCGCTGCCGGTGGTGGAGGCGGTGAATGATGCCGTCGTAACACAGTGCTTTATGATGTCTTGACACAGTGCTTCCTCATCCTCTCATACAGTGCTTTATGAGGAGGTGAGGAAGCACTGTATGAGCCCCTCAGGATATATAGTATCAGGACACAAGAAAATACGGTAACGGAAGGAACTGGAGTGCAGCGTCAAATCGCAGCTTTCGCCAGCGTCAGCACGCTGATGCGCAAGTCCTCAACACCGGCAAAAGCATCGGCACAGGCTGTCACTGTAGAACCGGTAGTCAGCACATCGTCCACCAGCAAAATATGCTTGCCTGCATAGCGTTCGGGATGGTCTACCCGAAAAATTCCTGCCACATTCTCCCAACGCTCGTAAGCCGATTTGCGTGTCTGTGTCTGGCTGTGTACACATCTTTTTACTGCCTGTACATCCAGTTCAATTCCCGTCACATCCGCAATACCGGAGGCCAGGCATTCGCTTTGATTATAACCTCTCGCCCGCAGTTTACGAGGATGCAAAGGAACCGGCACAATGGCATCTATCCCGTCGAAAAAACCGCTTTTAGCAATTTCCTCCGCTATAAAGCGCCCCATCGTCCGGCCAATATCTGACCTTCCTTCATATTTCAGCAGATGGAGGATATGGCGGAAATTACTTCCCTTGTGATAGAGGAAATAAGAGGTGGCACGCTCCAACGGAATCTTTCCCCAAAACAGTTTCTCCACGGGATTGTCCCGTTCCAGGTGCCAGTTTGTGCGAGGCATGTCAATATTACAACGCAGGCAAATCACCTCTTCGCCTTCGTGCAAACAATTCCCACATACAACGCACCGACGCGGGAAAAACAGGTGTGCCAGCCCCTGTAGCCAAAGTTTCCAACTACCAGTTCCCATTTCTTCTGCCCTTACAAGCCTTCGGGAAGACATTCTTGAATAACTTCCAGGAACGTATCGTGCAAGGCACCGTTGGTCGCTACGATGTGATGCCCTTCGAGAAACATAATATTTCCTTTAAAATCGGTCACTCGTCCTCCGGCTTCCTGTATCATCAATGCAGCAGCCGAGAAGTCCCACTTTCCAATAAAAGCCTCCAGCCAAGCATCATATCTCCCTGCCGCCACATAACAGAGTGCCAAAGCTGCCGACCCGTTCATACGGATAGCGGCTACTTTCCCGTAAAGCCGTTGTATCAGATGTTGCGCCGTAGGGGCATATTGACGGGCATTATAGGGAAGTTCCACCACGACATAGGCATCGTCTAAAGAAGCGACATCGGATACTTGCATCCGATCTCCGTTCAAGTAAGCTCCCCCACCCTTCCAGGCATAGAAACATTCGTCGCGCACAGGCTCATAGACCACGCCCAACAACAGCTCGTCTCGATTCCTCAAGGCAATACTCACACAATAAGGTGCCACGTCGTGAATATAGTTCGTCGTGCCGTCCAACGGATCGACAACCCAGCAGCAAGGCTCTTCGTGATAGTCAGCCGAGCCTTCCTCTGTAATAAAACCCGCTTCGGGCAACAAGGCACGCAATGCCGACACCACCCGTCGTTCAGACTCCTTGTCGACATACGACACATAGTCATGAGCATTCTTCTGCTCCACCGCTTCCCGACGAAAATTCTTCCGCTCTTCCTTCAAGAAATGTCCGGCTTCCCGAGCTATCCGACAGACTTCCCCTGTCAGCCATTCCAAATTATCCATATCCCAGTTCTTAAATTCAACCAAAAATAGCGGTTTCCTGCACATTTACCAAAGAATATATCCCAAGATTTTACTAATTGCTTACCTTTGCAGGCATATACCAACATTCCAAATACTTTGATGAGCATGACTGAGCATCCTCTTTCGCAATTCACTTATTGTCCCAAATGCGGTTCTCCTCGTTTCGGGATACATAACGGGAAATCCAAACAATGTCCCGATTGCGGCTTTGTCTATTACTTCAACCCGTCCTCGGCCACCGTGGCCTTTATCGTCAATGAACGACACGAGCTGCTCGTATGCCGACGTGCCAAGGACCCTGCCAAGGGAACACTCGACTTGCCCGGAGGCTTTGTCGACATGTATGAAACGGCCGAACAAGGTGTAGCACGTGAAGTTCTGGAAGAAACCGGCATGACTGTTACACAAGCACAATATCTGTTCTCCCTGCCCAACCTGTATCTTTACTCAGGCTTCACAGTCCATACGCTCGACATGTTTTTCCGCTGTCAGGTAAAAGACACACTCCATTTTCAGGCTATGGACGATGCGGCAGATACCTTCTTTGTTCCTTTTGAGAAATTACAACCAGAGGAATTCGGACTTGCCTCCATCAGAGAAGGATTGAAGAAATTCCTGAAAGAATTTGTGTGATATCCTAAAAAATATCAACAGGGCAAACAAATGCCAGTCAAAAAACGTACTTTTGTAAATATACTTATTACACCATAAAGAACATGAAGCATAAATTCTCACGTATACTCTGTGCGGCACTGTATTGTGCTCCGCTAATTGTAGCGGCACAGAACAACGAAAAAGCTGCTCCCCTGCAACAATATTATCAGGAAGGAAAGACTTTGTTCCAAGAAAAAGCCTATTCAGCTGCCATTGCCCCATTACGGGCTTTCTTACAGAAAGCTGAAGCCGAAGGCTCTCAGCCGTCACATACTGGTGAAGTACTGGAAGCCGAATACATGTTGGCCTGTTCCGCCTATGAAATGAGAGACGGACGCAGCAATGAATTCCTACAGAACTTCCTGGACAATCATCCCGATACACCTCATGCCAACCGTATCTACGCGCTGATGGCTTCCAACTATTTCTTCGCACAAGACTATGACAATGCATTGGCCTTGTTCAACGCTTCCGATCTATCCCTGCTGGCAGACAATGAACGTGATGACATGACATACCGCAGGGCTATGTGCTACCTGGAAACAGGCAAAGTGAAAGAAGCAGCTATCTGGTTCGAAACGCTAAAGAACACCAGCACACGCTATGAGACAGACTGTACCTACTATCTGTCTTACATCCGCTACACCCAGCAACGCTACGACGAGGCCCTGAACGGCTTCCTCGCCTTGCAGAACAACGACAAGTACCAAGCGCTGGTTCCTTATTACATCGCAGAAATCTATCTGGTAAAGAAACAATACGACAAAGCGGAGATTGTGGCGCAAAACTATCTTTCCGCCTACCCTGGCAACGAGAATACGGCAGAGATGTATCGCATCATCGGATCGGCCTGCTACCACATGGGAAAATACCATGAAGCCATGCAGGCATTCGAACAGAATGGTGCCGCCACCCGTCGCGACGCCCGGTACATGTATGGTTTGGCCAGCTATCATTGCGGTGTCTATAGTCAGGTGCCCGTATTGTTGTCCAGCGTCACGCAGGAAAAAGATGCGCTGAGCCAGAACGCCTACCTACACATGGGCTTGGCCTACCTCAAATTGGCTGAAAAGAATAAAGCCCGCATGGCATTCGAGCAAGCAGCCGCTTCGGACGCCAACAGAGCCATAAAAGAACAGGCATCTTACAATTATGCCCTTTGCATCCACGAAACGTCTTATTCTGCCTTCGGCGAATCGGTCACTGTCTTCGAGAAATTCCTGAATGATTTTCCACAATCGGCCTATGCTGACAAGGTGAGCGATTATCTGGTGGAAGTATATATGGAGACACGCAGCTACGAAGCAGCCCTGAAATCCATCAACCGCATCAAGTCACCTAATTCAGCCATACAGAAAGCCAAAGTGCGCATCCTGTTCCAATTGGGTACACAAGCCTTTACCAACGCCGACTTCCAGAAAGCAATCGATTATTTTGGACAGTCCTTCCAGTATGCGGCCCTTTTCGGCCAGCAAGGCCAAGGAGAACAAGGCAAAGCAGCCTACTGGCGTGGAGAATCCTACTACCGCCTGGGGCAGATGCAGCAAGCAGCCGACGACTTTAACCGCTATCTGAACTACAACCCCGACACGAGTAATGAGATGTATGCGCTGGCTCACTACAACTTAGGATACATTGCTTTCCATCGCAAGAACTACACGGGTGCCGAAAGCTATTTCAATCGCTATACCCAACTGGAGAAAGGACAGAACCCGGCAGCCTTGGCCGACGCCTATAACCGCTTGGGCGATTGCTGCCTCCACGCACGCCGCTTCGATGAAGCCACCCGTTACTATACCCGTGCAGAGAATATGGGAACGGCCTCGGGCGACTATTCTTACTACCAATTGGCCTTGGTAGCCGGTCTGCAAAAGGACTACAACGGTAAGATAACGCTGCTCGACCGACTGGCACAAAAATATCCCAATTCGCCCTATGCCATCAACGGTCTATATGAAAAGGGACGTTCGTATGTACAAAACAATCAAAGCACTCAAGCTATCGCAACCTTCCGCGAGCTATTATCCAAATATCCCGAAAGTCCTATAGCCCGCAAGGCTGCCGCTGAAATAGGCCTTCTCTACTATCAGAATGAAGACTACAACCGTGCTATCGAAGCCTACAAGCACGTCATCACGCAATATCCAGGCAGTGAAGAAGCCCGCCTGGCCATGCGCGACCTGAAATCCATCTACGTAGATGCCAACCGCGTGGACGAATATGCTGCCCTGGCGGCACAGATGCCAGGACAAATACGTTTCGAAGCCAGCGAACAAGACTCACTGACCTACATTGCCGCCGAGAAAGTATACATGAAAGGGGAAATCGCACCCGCCAAGACAAGCTTCGAACGCTACATCCAGAGCTATCCAGAAGGTGCCTTCCGTCTGAATGCCCACTATTACCTCTGCCTCATCGGCAAAGAACAAAAAGACGACGAAGCCGTATTGTTACATGCAGGCAAATTGCTCGAATTCCCCAACAGTCCTTATGCTGAAGAAGCATTGCCCATGCATGCAGAAATCCTCTTCAACCGCCAGCAATACGACTTGGCGTTGGCCGACTACAAACAACTACAGGCTCGCGCTACTACCACTGAGCACAGACAGTTAGGGGCTACAGGCGTACTGCGTTGTGGCGTACTCCTGAAAGACGATGTAGAAACCATCAATGCAGCCACTGCTCTACTGTCCGAGACCAAACTGACACCTGAACTGCAAAACGAAGCTCTGTACTATCGTGCCAAGGCCTACCTCAACCAAAAGGCACAGCAAAAGGCAACCGCAGACCTGCAGATACTGGCTAAGGATACGCGAATACTCTATGGTGCCGAAGCAAAATACCTGCTTGCCCAACAACTGTATGACAACGGCGATTACACAGCAGCCGAAAAGGAAGTGCTTGATTTCATTGAACAAAGCACTCCGCATGCCTACTGGCTGGCACGCAGCTTTATCCTCCTGTCCGACGTATATGTAGCCATGGACAAGAAGCTCGATGCACGCCAATACCTCCTCAGCCTGCAACAGAATTACCAGGCCGATGACGACATTGCCGGCATGATCGAAGAAAGACTGGCTAAACTGAAAGAATAACAAGATTTTCCTCATAAATAACAAACGAATATGAAAAATATGCGATATATACTCGGAGGAGCAGCCCTGATAGGACTACCTCTGACCTTGCAAGCACAGGAGCAAACGCAGGACACTACGCTGGTGCGCACTGTGGTGGTAGAGCAGGAATACAATCCAGACATCATGGATGCTTCGAAAATCAATGTTCTTCCACAGATAGAAGTACCAGTTGTGACCAAGAAAGCAGTGGAATACAACGAGACACTGATGCCTGCTACACAAATCCCCGCAACGACCATGCAACCCTATACCGGCATTGAGACTTTGGCTAAAGCCAAGGGAGGATATGCACGTCTGGGATACGGCAATTATAATAATCTCGACCTGCTGGCCAACTACCTGTTCACCCTTTCAGACAACGATCGGCTGAATCTGCACCTCGATATGAACGGCATGAACGGCAAACTGAATATGGGTGAAGGACAAGAGAAATGGGAATCACGTTATTATCGCACCCGTGCAGGCATAGACTACCAGCATCGTTTCCGCTCACTGGACTTGAATCTAGGCGGTCATTTCGGTCTAAGTAACTTCAATTTCATGCCTGAATGGGATGCCAATAAACAGAAGTTTACCTCTGGTGACGTACACCTCAGCTTCAAGAACCGCAACAAGGATCTTCCGTTGGACTATGCCGTTGAAACCAATCTTCTCCTTTACCAGCGCCAATATGACCCTGCTGCTGAAAATACAGGAGAAAGCATGATACGCACCAAAGCCGAAGTGTCGGGAGATATCTCGGACGAACAACTTATCCATATCGCATTCAACATGGATAACGCATTCTACCAAAAAGCCAATTTCGAGAATTGCACTTCCATCGAACTGAATCCGAGCTACCAATTCCAAAATGACGATTGGAAACTGAAACTTGGTGCACACGTTGACTTTGCAATCGGTTTCGGCAAAGAAGTCCGCGTAGCCCCTGATGTACAGATACAATATAATTTCTCGGACAGCTACCTGCTTTACGTACAAGGTACAGGAGGCAAGCGACAGAACGACTTCCGACAACTGGAAAGCTACAATCCTTACGGACTATTACAAAACCAGCTTGATGCCACCTACGAGCAGCTGAACACAGCCATCGGCTTCAAAGCCAGTCCCATTAATGATTTGTGGTTCCATCTGTATGCCGGCTATCAGGACTTAAAAGATGACCTTTTCCTCGTACCCGATTTTATAACAGGCGGTTCTTCTCCACAAACACGTCTGCTCCTCGGACAGGCTGATGCACGCAACGTCTATGCAGGCGGTGAGATTACCTACAGCTACAAGCAATTGTTTGGGTTCAACGCATCGGCTGTTTACCGCAACTGGAATACACCTAGCAATGAAAACGCCACTTATACCGAAAGTATCATTCTTGGTTTCAAACCTGCTTTGGAAGCCAATGTAAGAATCGATGTATCTCCACTTTCGGCACTCCGTTTATCGTTAGGCTATCAGCATATCGAACGTAGCAAAGTAGAAGGTGAACGCGCAGATGCTGTCAGCAATCTCTACTTATCCGCCAACTACGAAGTTTTTGAAAACATAGTTATTTACGCCCGACTCAACAATTTGTTGAACAAGGACTACCAATATTATGAAGAATGTCCAGCCCAAGGTATTAACTTCTTGGGAGGCGTAAGTTTCCGTTTTTAGTTTTTTTCTTTATATTATTAAGGTGGGAAATTTGTTTTTTCCTACTTTTGCGGACAAAATCAGCGGGATATGTCCGCTACAAAGTAAGATTTTATGCAGAAGAATTTAGTCATTGTTGAGTCACCTGCCAAGGCCAAGACCATCGGGAAATTCTTGGGAAAGGACTTTGAAGTCTTGTCCAGCTACGGGCATATCCGTGACTTACGGAAGAAAGATTTCAGTATAGACGTAAACAACCATTTCGAACCGCAATACGAAATACCAGCGGACAAAAAGAAACTTGTAGCGCAACTAAAAGAAGAAGCTTCCAATGCCGAAACGGTATGGTTAGCTTCCGATGAGGACCGTGAAGGAGAAGCCATCGCCTGGCATTTGTATGAAGTGCTAAACCTGAAACCAGAACACACACGGCGCATTGTCTTCCACGAAATCACCAAAAACGCAATCTTGCGTGCCATTGAGAATCCACGACAGATAGACTTGAATCTGGTGGACGCCCAACAAGCACGACGCATATTGGACCGTATCGTAGGTTTTGAACTTTCGCCTGTATTGTGGCGTAAAGTAAAACCTGCTCTTTCAGCCGGACGTGTACAATCGGTAGCCGTACGCCTCATCGCTGAACGCGAACGTGAAATTCAGGCTTTCCATAGCGAAGCAGCCTACCGCGTAACAGCAATCTTCCCCGTGCCCGATGCTAACGGTAAGCTGGTAGACATGAAGGCAGAATTGGAACACCGCTTCAAAACCAAAGAAGAGGCACATCATTTCCTTGAAAAGTGCAAAGATGCTACTTTCACTATTCAAGACATTGCTACACGCCCACTGAAAAAAAGTCCTGCTGCCCCCTTCACTACTTCGACCCTTCAACAGGAAGCAGCTCGCAAACTGGGTTTCTCCGTAGCACAGACTATGATGGTAGCGCAGAGCCTTTACGAATCGGGACACATTACCTACATGCGTACCGACTCGGTAAACCTTTCTGAGCTAGCTATCAACGCCGCTCGCGAAACCATCATTGCCAAGATGGGTGAACGATACCTGCACTCACGGCACTTTACAACCAAAACCAAAGGTGCACAGGAAGCCCACGAAGCCATCCGCCCCACCTACATGGAGAATGTCAAAATAGAGGCTACCGCTCAAGAACGCCGTCTTTACGACCTGATATGGAAACGTACACTGGCTTCACAAATGTCTGACGCCGAATTGGAAAAGACTACCGTCACTATCGGCCTCAGCAATACCAATGAAGAATTTACCGCAGTAGGAGAAGTTGTCAAATTTGATGGTTTTCTACGCGTATACCGCGAATCACATGATGATGAAGCTGAAGGCGACGATGTAGCAGGATTGCTTCCTCCGCTCACGCAAGGGCAGACACTGGACTATAGCAGTGTGACTGCTACCGAACGTTTTACCCTCCAACCTCCACGCTACACCGAAGCTAGTTTGGTACGCAAACTAGAGGAACTGGGCATCGGACGTCCGTCTACCTACGCCCCTACTATTTCTACTATCCAGCAACGAGAATACGTAGTGAAAGGCGAAAAGCCAGGTAAAGAACGTAAATACGAAGTACTGACCCTAGAAAAAGGAAAGAACATAACCGAAGATATTCGCACAGAACTGACTGGTGCCGAGAAATCCAAATTGCTCCCCACCGATATCGGCATGGTAGTAAACGATTTCCTCACTGAGTATTTCCCCGATATTCTTGACTATAACTTCACAGCCACAGTCGAAAAGCAGTTCGACGAAATTGCTGAAGGTGAAACAAAATGGACTACCGTACTCGACCGCTTTTATCGTAAATTCCACCCTTCAGTAGAGAAAACACTTGCTACCAAAAACGAGCATAAAGCAGGCGAACGTTTGTTGGGTACAGATCCTGCAAGCGGTAAACCTGTATCGGTAAAAATAGGTCGTTTCGGACCCGTAGTACAAATAGGTAGTGCTGATGATGGCGAGAAGCCACGTTTCTCCCGCCTAGAGAAAGGAATGTCCATTGAGACCATCACACTGGACGAAGCATTAAAGCTATTCCGTTTACCTCGCACACTTGGCGAATACGAAGGAGCTGAAATCAAAGTAAGTAGTGGCCGCTACGGTCCTTACGCCCAGTGGAAGAGCATGTTCGCTTCCCTACCCCAAGGTATCGACCCACTGACCGTCACACTGGATGAAGCTGTAGCTCTCATCAAAGAGAAACAAGAAGCTGAAGCCAAACGCCACATCAAGAAATTTGACGAGGATCCTGAGCTTGAAATTATGAATGGTCGCTATGGCCCTTACATTTCATATAAGGGAAGCAACTATAAAATTCCTGAAGGCATTACACCCGAAGATCTTAACCTACAAGCTTGTATGGATCTAATTAAAATCCAAAGTGACCCCAATAAACCTAAAACACGTCGTGGCAAAACCACACACAAAAAAACGACGTGAAAAATCATATTAAAAGGATAAAAAAAGAGCCATATCTTTACTCTAAGTGAGTTCGATATGGCTCTTTCTATTTCTAAGAAATCTTCACTGGACTAATAATTCATTTTCCAATCTCCTTCAATAATTCATCTACCGCAGCTTTTAACTGCGTATCCTCACCTTTGACGATGGTCTCAGGATTATTGAGTATCAAGATATCAGGCTCCAATTGGGAATTCTCCAAGTAAGAGCCATCGGGCAAACGATAACCAACTACAGGAATACCGAATATCAGCGAACGGTCCTGCAAAGTTTCCCACGACACGCTGGTCATGGTGCCGGGTACGGGCGCACCCACCAGCTTGCCCAGCTTGCGGTGGCTGTATACCCAAGGTGTACCGTGGGCATTAGAGTAGTTGGCCTCGCATTGCAGCATAACGCTGGGTTTGTTCCAGCGACGACTAGGCATATCGCAGGCTTCGCGTCCGCGCACTACCTGTGTGAAGTATTTCTCTCCGCTGAACAGCACCTCTATATCTTCGTGCAGGCGTCCGCCGCCGTTGAAGCGGGTATCGATGACGATACCGTCGCACTTATTATACTTGCCCAAGATGTCCGAATAGATGGTGCGGAAGCTGCCGTCGTCCATTGACTGGATGTGTACGTAGCCCAGGCGTCCGCCCGACCAGCGCTCTACGTCGGCTGCACGCTGCTTCACCCAGCGCTGGTAGAGCAGGCCGTTCAGGGCACCACTGCTGATAGGTTTCACCACTTCGCCCCAGCGTTCGCCCGAAGCAGGGCTGTAAAAGGAGACGAGCGTCTTGCGGCCTACCTTGCCGTTGAGCAGCTGGCTGATGTCGGTCTTGGCATCCAGCGTCTGCCCGTCGATCTTCTCGATGCGGTCGCCGGCCTTTACCTTAGACTTGGCCGTATCAAAGGGCCCTTTCTCCACCACTTCGTCTATCAGCAGCCCCTGTCCACGGTCGGTCCAGCTGTAGAGCAGACCCAGACTGGCGGTGGCGTCGGTAGCCAGCGAGGGATAGTAGCGTCCGCCCGTGTGCGACACATTCAATTCACCCAGCCATTCGCTCAGCAGTTCGGCGAAGTCGTAGTTGTTGTTGATGTGGGGCAGGAACTTACGGTAGGCGGCCGACATCTTGTCCCAGTCCACGCCGTGCATGTTCAGGTTGTAGAAACGCTTCTTTTCCTGTTTATAGACATGGTCAAACATATAGGCACGCTCTTCGGCCAGGTCCATCTTCATTTCAGCACGGTAGGTGATGGATTCCAGCTTGTCGCTCTTGGTATTCATCTTTTGCATGCTGCGTCCACTTAGGATGAAGAGGTTATCGCCTTTCTTGTCCAGCGTGAGCGAGGCCCATCCAGCGTCCATCTTCTTCAGCAGCTTGGTGTCATGCTTGCGCAGGTCCATCTTCCAAAGGTCAAAGCCTCCTTCGAAAGCCGACATATAGTAGAGGCTTTCGCCGTCGGCCGAGAGAATCGCGTCGCCTAGGCGTGAGGAGTTGGGCGTGAGGCGCACGATGCGGTCCTCGATGCCGTCCAGTTCTACCTCAATGAGCTTCACTTCGTCCTTCTTATCGCCGTCTTTCTTATCTTTATCATCGTCCTTGTCTTTCTTGTCCTTGTCGGCTTCGGCCTTTTCCTGCTTCTGGAGTTCATAGTCCTCCTTGCTCAGGCGATACCTGTCGTAGGCATCCTGGTTGAGGAATACCAGCATAACATCTTCCAACGAACCCCACGAAGCATGGCTACGCATGCCGTAGCGTTCGGTGCTGAAAAGGAGTGCATTGCCGTCCATCACCCAACGGGGCGAAGAACTGAAGTAGCCGCTGCCCGTCAAGTTGAAGATCTGTCCCTTGCCGTCGGCGCTCACCAAGCCAATGTCGGTATAGGGGTCGTGGCCATTGCCGATGAACTCGAGGGCGAACCACTTGCCATCCGGCGACCAACGGTAGGTGAAGCCGCCTGCGGTACTGTACCAAGTGGAGCCGTCGGTAATCTGGCGTACCTTCTTCGTCTCAAGGTTGAGGACCATCAGGCGGTTGCGGTCTTCAATGAAGGCCAGCTCCTTGCCGTCGGGCGAGAAGGTTGGCATAGTGCGCTCTACAGTCGTGGAGGGCAACAGCACTTCCTCGTCTATCAGGGTGGCGTTGGCAAAGTTAGGGTCTTCCTTGCGGGCTATCTTGGCCAGGTAGAGCTGCCAGTTGCCTCCGCGCTCGCTGGCATAGGCCAGGGTGCGTCCGTCGGGAGCGAAGCAGACGTCGGCTTCGGCTGCCGCGGTATGGGTAATCTGCTTGGTGGTGGCATAGTCGGCCGAAGTAACGAATACATCGCCGCGGACGATAAAGGCCACTTGCTCGCCGTCAGCTGAGGGTGTAGCCGAGGTAGCTCCGCTCGAGAAAGTGAGGCGAGCCACATTATCAGCGTCATCCTCCGTCAGACTAATTTTTACTTTCTGTGGCTTTCCGCCTACGGTCTGCGTATAAATTTCACCGTCATAGGTATAGCAAAGGGTACCCTTACTTTGTGAGAGGAAGCGCACTGGGTGTGTTTTAAAGGTAGTAACAGGCAGTACGGCCTGTGGATTGTTCAGTCCCATGCGCCACACGTTGAACGAACCTCCGTCGCGTTCACTCAGGAAATAAATTTCCGTGCCGTTGTCCGACAAGATTGGATTACGGTCCTCACCAGCACGGTTGGTCAGGTTAGTGTGGCGGCCCGTGGTGGCGTCATAGCGCCAGATGTCGCGCGTGACGGACGACGTGTGGTGCTTGCGCCATTCGTCTTCGAAACCCTTGCGATCCTGGTAAAGGAAGGAACCCTGGCCGTCATTCAGAAAACAAATCATTTCAGCAGGTGTGCCCAGTACCTGCTCTGTCCGTCCGCCTGCAACAGGCACGGCATAGAGCTCCGTCATGGCCGAGGTGGGGAAAAGAGCGCTCGAGGCGGGATCTTGCAAGGCAGCGTTGAAATAGACCTTCTGGCCATCAGGCGAGAAAGCCGTGGGCACTTCGGAAGCCGAGTTATAGGTAAGGCGTCGCGCGCTTCCGCCATCGGCGGACATCACATAGACGTCCATATTGCCTTCACGGTCGCTGGCGAAAGCTATCTGACGGCCGTCGGGTGACCACACGGGCGACGATTCGTAAGAGACCTGCGAGGTGAGCCTTACGGCTTCGCCTCCCTGTGCATTCACTTTGTAGAGGTCGCCCTTATAGCAAAAGGCGATCTGAGTACCGTCGGGCGAGATGCGTACGTCACGCATCCAAAGCGGAGTTCCGGCCAAAGCCGAAGCTGCAACAGTGAGGCCCAACAGCATAGAGCATGTCAGTCTTTTCATAAAAAATGTATTGATAAGATATATTTTCTAACACAAAGATAGGACAAAATCAACAAATCCTCTGAAAAAAACAGCCGAATATTTGGAAGCTATCACCGAAACCCCTATCTTTGCACCGCTTTTTAACAGAAAGCACCTAAAGTTTGGACTATGGTGTAATGGTAGCACAACAGGTTTTGGTTCTGTTTGTCCAGGTTCGAATCCTGGTAGTCCAACGAACAAAGACTCCGATGTTCCTCGTGAATGTCGGAGTTTTTGTTTTCAATGTGTCATCGTTTCGAGCAGAAACAGATACAAAATGCCAGCAAAACACGCTTTTCGCTGGCACGTTCCTTTTTTAAATCAGGCAAACGGGAGGGAAAAACAGCCCTCCTGCTTCCCTTTCCGGCAGGAGAATGCATGTTTAAGCGGGGCAAAGTGCATGTTTTCCCACATCAGATTGCATGTTTTCCCTCGGCAAAGTGTATGTTTTCCCTCGGCAAAAGCAATGTTTGACGAGGGAAAAGACTATATTTTCCCCGTTTTCGGGCTTCAAAGCCTTCGTTTTAGGGCTTCCGACTCCTGATAGAGCGGCTTTCCGCCTCGTTTTTCTTCCAGAATTTTTGTAAGGATTTCGCTATCGCATTAACAATGAACGGATAAGACCTTCCGCTCTTCGTTTTTTTGCATCAGCCCTACCATCGGGCCGAACGGAGCGATTCTCAGGCGGTCGGCGCGTCAAAATGTCAATCTGTCACAAACCTAGCCTGAAGTTTCCGATGCAGTTCTCTGTAAATTCTATGTTGGAGAAAGTTGCCCGGGTACCCTTGCCTATCGGCGATTGGACGCTGATAGCCATATAAATCTTTGCAGGATATATGTTTCGGTACAGGCGAACCAGTTGCCATACGCTTCCTTCAACGGAATAATAGAAACCCACCTGCTTCGTATCCGACGAAATCTTCATATAGACAGCTTTTTCTGTAATCGCATCATGATTATTGTCATCGGATGTTTCTGCCGTCCGTACAGTGACAAGCCTTGTCTGCTTCCGTTCGTCCATTTCGAAAGCAAACTTTTGCCATAGCAGGTTGCTGTGGAAGATATAAATGGCTCCTGCATCATACGTCTCGTGAAAAGTTGGTTCTACCCGTGCAGAGAAGGTAAAAGGTTTCGTGTTGTCCACTTCCTTCAGCAGCAAGGGTGCGTTTGCTGTATGTGGGATACCGTCGGGAGCGTTGAAGAAGTCGGTTTTTTCCTGACAATAGATGGTCAGTGTGTCATTTTGAACAGTATATTCAGGTGAGTTGATACACAGGTCAAACTTACCTGCCCGGCATTCTTTCGGTTCGGGTGTTTCATTGTTGGAAGTATGGTTACATCCTATAAACATAAGTGATATTAAGATTAAATGTTTCATAATTGGCTGTTATTATCCGAAAATCCATTTTGAATACTTGGGAGAGAACTTGTAGCAAAGCGCAACAAATGCCCAGCAGATGGCAAAAGCTATGACTGCCGTGACCGGAATGCGGAGCGATACAGGTATGGCCATCGCATCGGCCAGGGCATATCCCAGCCCCACAACGAAATAGTGGGCCATATAGATTCCCAAACCACATTTTGTAATGTTGGCGAGGAGAGAAATGAGCTTGTCTGACTTTATCTTAATCTTGCGGACAACGAGAAACAGGGCAGCGGTCATGAGTGCCACATTGGGGGAACAATACAAGAAGAACAACTCCATTTCCTGCTCCGAACAGTCGGGGTTGGCAGTTATGGTCTTGAATCCTGTGTATGTGACAATATAGCCCGCCACAAACATAGGCAGAGTGACGGCAAGTGTTTTCGTCCAGCTCCACTCCCTGACGTCATTGGCCAGATAATGTCCGAGAAGAAGATAACCGTTGAATCCGGCAAAATAATAAAGTGTGCCGAAGGAATTCCAAGCGCTGATACCCAGCAAGTTGGGCGAGAAGAACGAATAAGCGTACGGCAGGAAAAGAGTCAGACACCACAATCCCAGGAATATCCTTTTCTGCTTTACCGTAGCCCGTTCCACCCACAGAGAAAAAAATGGCATATACAAGTAAAGGCCTAGCAGCATATACAGATACCACATCGGTACGGTATAGACATTGAACTGGAAAGGAATCAGAGCAATATTCCTGGCTGCGTCGGCGAATGATTGCGAAGCATCGGCTGGCGCGTATGCAAAAACATCCGATATCAGCGTTTGCGGTAAGCCAAGAACCCCTGTAATCCAAGGAAACAGGTTGTATAAAACCGACCACAGCAGAAAAGGGAAGGCTATTCGGAGGAGCCGTTTCTTATAAAAATCTTCGAAAGACATCTTTACGGGCAACAACAATATGCCTGTAATCATGACGAACAAGGGTACGCACGGGCAGAGGAATGAACCGTAGATACTTCCCCAACGGTTGAATTCCGGGTTTGAGCGCGCTTCCGGCGAAACATTGAAGGGATCTGAACAATGGATGCAGATGACCATAAAAATGGCAAACAGTCTTAGCACATCAAGCCAGACGATTCTTGATGTCTGATTGGTTGATAAATTTTGCGGCATGAGTATTATGTATAAGTTCAGCCGCAAAACTACAATTTTGTATCATAGGTTACAAAACAGAACGACTTGTGCGGAGTAATTCTTTAACTATTTAATGTCCTTTCTTAGTTTCCACAGCGTAACGGGTGATATTCCCAGATAGGAAGCGATATAACTCAGATTGACTCGTTGGAATATTCCTGCATCTTTCTGATATAAATCTTTATAACGCTCTTCTGCCGACATGTACAAACGGTAGATGAGTCTCCTTTCCATTTCGACAAAAGCTTTCTGATGCAACAGGCGCAACCAGTTTGATATCTCGATATGCCGGAAGCAGAGTCCTTTCAATTCGGGTATGGGAATATAGTAGAGCAACGAATCTTCGAGTACCTGTACCCGCTCGTTTTCATATCCTTCCGTTGTACCGTAAAAACTGTTGGTAGAATATATCAGTTCTCCTTCCTGGCTGAACCAGGAAGTCATCTCCTTTCCGTTGATGAGGTTGAAAGAACGGGCAATACCTCTTTCAATCATGTACACATTGTTGTCTTTGACAAGAGGCTTGATCAAGATTGTTTTCCTGGGTACTCTAATCGGACGAAGGTGGCTCACGAATATATCGAGAGTCTCCTTGTCCATATCGATAAAGCTTTTTATAGAATCAATAATATGGTCCATAATGTTTGTTGTAAGGTTGGACAAAAATAGGAAATGTGTCATTTATAATCAAAAAGAGATTGATATATTGAATATTATAGCCTGAAATAAATCTCAGGATTGAGGCCGTTTGGCTTTTTATTCTACTTTTGTTATATTTGTACAAATAAAACGATCCCTCATGAACGAAATGGAGTTAATGATGCATTTGCATCTGAATAATGACCGACAAGGGCCGGGTAGTGAAGAAATGACCCGTCTTGCCTTGGATATAGCGCGAGTTGACAAGGCTACGTGCTACAGAATGGCAGACTTGGGATGCGGCACTGGTGCACAGACACTCACGCTGGCTCAAGAACTACAAGGTGAAATAGTGGCGGTCGATCTATTTGAGACCTTTTTGGAAAAGATGCAGGAACGGATACATAACGCACACCTTAAAGCTTCTGTCACTTCTTTGGCGGCTTCCATAGATCATCTGCCTTTTGCCGAAGGCGAATTTGATATCATCTGGTCCGAAGGTGCGGTTTACAATATCGGCTTTCGGAAAGGAGCCGGTTATTGGAAAAATTTTCTGAAAGAAGGTGGTATTCTGGCTGTATCCGAATTGTCGTGGACAACAGGCTCGCGTCCCAATGAGTTAGAACAGTTTTGGAAAGAAGCTTATCCCGAAGTCGATACCGTATCCAATAAAATCAGAGTTCTGGAAGACTTGGGATACAAGGTGTTAGGCCACTTCATTCTGCCCGAATATTGCTGGATGGAGAATTATTACCTTCCATTGCTGGAAAGGCATCCCTCTTTTATGAAGGAGTTCGGGCATCTGGAAGTAGCACGAAACATTGTATCGATGGACAAACAAGAAGTTGACTTCTACAAGCAATATAAAGACTATTATAGTTACGGTTTCTATATTGCTCAAAAGATGTAAGAAGGAGAGAGACGGTAACTTGGAATCCCCTCATCGCTTGGTCATGGCAATCATGAACGTGATGGCCACCATCGAAATCAGAATACCGACAACAATGTTCGTCGTAAGCGCTTCGCCGAAGACGAGTGTTCCTACCAGAATGGCCGTGACGGGCTCGAAGACACCGAGCACGGAAGCCTTGGTGGCCCCGATGTTGCGGGTAGCGATGGCCAGCGTGGCGGTGGATACGATGGTAGGCAGTACGGCGAGCCCTACCAGACTCAGCCAGGCCGTGTGGCCCGTCAGACCCGTCGTTACCCCTGTATCGGACAGTGCAATCTTGCCCAGAAAGACAATCGTACCTACCGAAAGGGCGTAAAAGGTGAGGAGGCTGTTCGAAATGTTGCCGATGACTTTGCTGCGGTTGATGATGACGATGAACAGCGCATACACCAGAGCCGAGGCGAAGGAGAGCAGAAGGCCCATCGGGTTGACCGTCTGCGACGAATCGCTCTGCATCATGATGACCACCCCTACGAACGTCATGCCGATGGAGAGCCATACCGGCCACGAGGGGACTACCTTCAGAAAGACCATGATGATGGCTACCAGGACCGGATAGAGGAACACGATGGTCGTAGCCAGCCCCGAAGCGATGTACCTGTATGCCTCGAACAAGGTAAGGCTGCTGGTCGTATAAAGCAAACCCAGCACGAGCAACACGCACGCCTGCTTCCACGTGACCCGAAAACTGTGCCTGCGCAACAGCAGGAACGCCCCCAGCAACAGCACGGCAATAGCATAACGGAAGAACAGGATAGACTCAATCGAAGCCCCGTCCTTCATCAACGGAACAGCAAACAAGGGGTTCAATCCATACGTGATGCCGGTGATGACACCGGCCGGATAACCGATAATGGCGTTTTTACTGAGGGTCTTTATCATTTCTGTATATTGGCTAAAAATTTCAGGCCGCAAAATTACAGAAAAAAACGAATAAAGGAGGAAGTGCCCTCATTCATTTTGGCACGTCCTCCTTTGTCTTTCATCGGACCTACACTGTCAGCGCGGCTGATACGTGCAAGTCATGCTGTCCGTCAAGATCTGGCGTTTGCCCGCGGATGCCTCTATCCGTATTTCGTTGAGGCCTGGTTGCAGAGTGACGCCTTCCCAGCGTACAGTGGCATATGCGTCGGCCGCAACTTTCCCATAGCTTTTCCCATTGACAAACAATTCCGCCTGAGAACAAGTGGTGAAGGCCATGAACGTTTGCTGCGGACGCGTGCGAAGGACGCAACGCTTCTCGGCCAGATGGAGCATGGGCTCATCGGGACGCCAGTTGGCTTTGTAGAAATAGAAGGCGTCTTTGCGCGTGCGGCGGTCGAAAGTGATCAGACCTTTGTCATTGATGCCGGGGCGGTCGCCTTCATGACGATGGGAGGCTCCGAAGTCAAACATGTTCCATACGAAACTACCCCACAGATAAGGCCGGGAAGAAATGGTTTTCCAGTTTTCTATGTGATAATAAGTCTGCCAGTTCTCCGGATGCCAGGTACCAGTAGGTTGAGGTTTGGCCAAAGTATCTTGCTGATGGTAGACACTGGCACCGGCACCGTATTCACTGATAGCAATACGAAGCTGCGGATGGTCGCCGTGGGTCTCGTCAAGCCAGCGGCCCAAGTCGGCAGGGGTGCCCCCGTACCAACCGTCATAACGGTTCCACGCTATGGCGTCGGTAACAAAGTTGAGGCTGCCTTGGGACTGATTGCTGGCGGAGACGGTAAGACGGGTAGGGTCTTCGCGATGAGCCAGGTCGTTAAGTTCACGAACATATTCTACAGGATTGTCTCCAGTTTCTTTCAGTTCATTGAAAAGCCCCCATACGCAAATGGACGGATGGTTGCCATGCTGGCGAATGAGTTCTTTCAGTTGTTCTTTACCGTTAGCACGGAAGTCGGGCAGGTCTACAAAGCCTTTGTCGGCATACCCGCCGGGGCCCACGAATGGAATTTCCGCCCACACAATAATGCCGTAACGGTCCATGAGATCGTAAAAATACGTAGCCTGCGGATAATGGGCAAGGCGTACGGCGTTGACACCCATCTCAAACATGAGGGCGGCGTCTTCATCATGATGGCAAGTGCGCAGAGCGTTGCCTATCTCCGGACGGTCCTGATGGCGACATACACCGTAAAGGGGCATGTGTCGTCCATTGAGGAAGAAGCCTCGGTCAGGGTCGATGTGAAAGAAACGCAACCCCAAGGGCTGAATGACGCAGTCTGTAATGCTACCTCCCCGTGTGAGGGTTACTTCAGTCTGATAGAGGAAGGGATCGCGCCGGCCATCCCACAGGTGTGGATTGGCAAGATCGAAGCGCAAAGTATCGCAAACGGTACTGTTTGCGGGCAGGGTCAGTTCTTTCCGAAGCTCACGGACCGTTTTGCCGCCATCGTTCAGGCAAAATTTCAGTTCCACCTTCTGCGGTTGAGACGTGCCATTGGAAAGATCTACCAAAGCGCGGACAGCGGCATACTCATGCGATACGCTGTCTTGCATCAAGCGTACGCCGGGCGAACCGTAGTTGAGGGGAGAAATACAGACTTCATCGGTGACGATGAGATGAACGTCACGGTAGAGACCGCCATACATATTGAAGTCCCCCACGAGGGGCATCACGTCAAGGCGTTCGGCATTATTGACACGCACTAGTACGGAGTTGTCTTTCCCATAAATTACCCGGTCGGTAATCTCGAACACAAAAGCACCATAACCACCTATATGCTGACCCACGTGACGATGGTTGATAAAAACATCGGCCACGTTGCCCGCCCCCTCAAAGCGAAGGAAAAGGCGTTTACCTTCCCATTCGGGACGAATGAAAACACAGCGTTCGTAGTTACCGATGCCGCGTTTGTAATCTAATTTGCCGGAAAGGGCGTCCTGGGCGTTCCAGGTATGCGGCAAATCAACACGGATGGTCTTGCCTTCTACCTGATGCGAAAAACGGAAATCCCACTGATTGTCCAGCAAGATGTCCTGACGCTGAGCTGAGGCTGTGGCGGATAGCAGGAGCCAGGCAGCCAAGAGAAAATGAAAAATGCGCATGAGAGCAGGGATTAAATATTACTAATGAATATCCGCATGAAGCCAAGTCTTCTTCTGGACTTTCCATCGTCTATCCTGCGACTTAGCCATGTCAAGGTACGGAGTCGGCAAAGTATTGCATAGGAGGACTGTAGAAATCAGTGCCACCTTTTCTATAAATCAGTGCCACCTTTTTTAGGAATAGGTGCCACCTATTCTAGAACTCGTCAGTACTTAGTCATCCTCTTTTCGCGGGAATGACATTGGCTTCTTGCGGACATTTATTTATTACTATTATCAAGGAATATTTTCAGTTTTGACTTGCCGGATGAAACGAGACAGACGCCTGACATCATCGGCATATTGCGGCAAATCCGCCCGGTTGCGGTCTTCCTGCGGATCAATATGGTGGTCGAAGAGCATGTGGGCCGCCCGCAAACTGTCTTTCATCCATACCGCATAGCTGAAACGGTTGTCCACAGCGTTATCACCCCCTTCCCACTGGATGTAGACGCAAGACTTGGTAGGCGCTTGCAGGTCTTGAAATACTTGGGCAAAGCTCTTGCCGTCCAGTTGTCCGTCGGGCATAGGTAGGCCGCACAGTTCACACAAAGTGGGGTAAAGGTCGACAAATTCCACCATGGAGCGACAGTCGCCTTTCTGCATACCCGGTACACGGACAATGAGGGGCACATGCGTGGAGCGGTCCATCAGGTTATGTTTCCCAATAAAGTTGTGTTCACCCAGGTTCCACCCATGGTCGCCCAGCAGTACGACAATGGTATTGTTTGCCAATCCCAATGAGTCGAGGGCATCGAGAACCTTGCCTATTTGGGCATCCACATAGCTCAAGCAAGCGTAGTAACCTCGCTTTACCTGCTGCTGGAAAGTTGTGTCAGTCGGGTCTCCCACACAAGCATAAGCATTGATTTCACCAGAGTTCTTCACTTGGTGTGGCAGCCCTTCAGGACGGAAGCGATCCGGAGCAGGCGATATAGATCCAGGTGGATAAAGGTCCCAATATTTTTTGGGAGCATTAAACGGCAAATGGGGTTTCCAAAAACCGCAAGCCAAGAAGAAAGGTTTTCCGCAGTCTTTCAACCGAGTCAGGTCGCGGATAGCGCGCAGAGCCAGCTTGCCATCATCGTAAGCGGTATCCGGCACTTCAGCCTGTTCGCAGAAAGGTCCCCGCATAGTACGCGGATTGATGTGACGACCCGATTCGGAGTTCATCCACAACTCCCAACGGTTATATTCCGCCCAATAGACGTCATATCCATCCGGATGAGTGCGGAAAGGTGGCTCACTCCACGAATCGGCATGGTCTTCGATGTGATGGAACACTTTGCCATCGGACACAGTATGGTAGCCGTGGCGGGTAAACCATCCGGAGATCGGTATGGCTTCGGGGCAGTCCTTACTGGCACGGGCAGAGAAGTGAATGAAACGATCCGGATAACGGGGATAGACACCAGTGAGCAAGCTGGCGCGCGAGGCGCCACTCACGGGGATGTTGCAATAGGCGTTGCGAAAGACGACTCCCTCGGCTGCCAAACGGTCTATATGGGGAGTTTTGACTTCTTCCACTCCGTAACAGCCCAGTTCGGGGCGCATGTCATCCGCCATCAGGAAGAGAACATTCATACGTTGTTCCTGGGCGTCCGCCCCTGCCGAAGCAAAAAGCATCGGCAGGGCGGAGCAAAGCAGAGTATATGGTCTCAATACGCTCATGGCCATTCAGAAATTGATGTAATAAAATTAAGAAAAAACATCAATTCTCGTTCTCCCAGCCAGGATTTTGGCCCAGTTGTGGGTTGAGCGCCTGCTGATTCAGCGGGATGGGACGCAAGTAATATTTGTCCAGCCATCCTAACGGTTCGTTGAAGAACCAAGCGTAACCGTCGGCATTGACTTTCACAGCATTGTTGTAGTAAGACGGATCAGCCACGTAGACACCGAGAGGTTGCTTGTTGAGGTACTCACCTTTCTTCCAGCGCCGCAGGTCATCGAAGCGGAAACCTTCGCCCATCAACTCAACACGACGTTCGCGGCGGATTTCCCACAAGACAGGATCCACGTCTGGATCTCTTGCCGGGTCGAAATCGGCGCCAATGACGTCCACGTTCATCGGCTGCACACCGGCACGCTGACGCAGCTTATTAATGGTCAAGTCAGCTATGCTGTTGTCAAACTCACCCAGTTCCCACTTGGCTTCAGCATAGTTCAGCAGGATTTCGCCTAGGCGGAACAAGGGTGCGTCTGTGGTATTTACACCAGTAGCGTTGGTGCAATCCGTGTGGATGTTGTAGTACTTCCACATCCAGAAGCCCATTTCAGAAGCATTCCATGCCGTACTCCAGTTATAGGAAGTGAAGTGAGGCTGCTCTTTCACATAGAATCCCTTGAAGTTGAGTGTGGGCAGGCGATGGTAAGTTTCGCCAGAGATTTGGGCCATAAGGTTTATGAACTGCTCATCTTGAGCATTTCCGGTCAACTCATAACCGGTAGACGTAGCCGCCGCGCCCGTAAGGTTTACCCGATAAGGCGGGCATACGGTAAAGTAAAGACGATAATCTCTGTCCGTGAACTGGGCATAGACATCCTTGTCACCTCCATATTGACTATTAACATTGCCAATGGGTAAACCATTGCTGCACAAATAGCTATCCACAGCATCTTTGGTCATCTCTATCTTCGATTCACCAGTACGCACCATACGGGTAAGGCCATGGCACAATTGAGCAGTCTCGTATTTCTTGTAAAGAATAATACCTTCCACTCCTGATAGATCTTCCGAATTGAACAACTCATCGTAAGGCGTATGCAGGGTAGTATAATTGGCCATCACCTTTTCTGAAGCCTCTACGCTAGCGCGAAGGTAAGTTTCCGCATCTTGTAGCCCGTGATATTTCCGCCAAGTGCCTTCAAAGAGGCCGTAACGGGAAATCAATGCGTTCACCACATCGGCGTTGATGGTATTTTCCCCATCGCCTTCGGCTTTGATATGTTGTGCGGCATACTGGAGATTTTCCAGAATGTTCTTTGCCACTAGGTCGCGCGAATCACGGGGAGCGTACAGCTCGGGACTCTCATCTGTCAGCACATGTTCTATCCAAGGGATATCACCAAAATCGGACATTATCATGAAATATTTGTAGGCACGGAAGAAGTAGCCCACGCTGCGCCAGTGCTCTTTCTCCGTCTCCGTCAAAGACGAGCCATCAATATTGTCCAACATCAGGTTAGCCCTCCGGATATATTTGTAATCCCAGTGTTCCGTATCCGTCGCTTCTACTCGTGCGGTCTGGTAGGCATACTGACTTTCGAAGCCGCTGACGGCGCGTATCATATTATCAGCATTATATTCATCCTCGAAATAGTTCATATTTTGATCATTACCATATCCATAGAAGATATTATACAGCCCCCAAGCGTAGGTTTTGAAATTGTCGTAAGTACTGAAGGCGGTGGCTTCCGTCTGTCTGTCTTTGGGATCTACGTCCAGGAAGCCGTCGTTGAGGCAGGATGCCATGCACAGGCAGATACCTATGCTCATAATATATTTTTTCATATTCTGTCTGTCGTTTTTAGGGTTTATAAAGTCAGGTTGATACCAAACGAGAACTGGCGCAGGTACGGATAGTTGAAACCGCGATACTCCGCCGAACGTTCGGGGTCGAGCCCCTTCGGCAGGTGATCGAAGGTGAAGAGGTTTTCACCGCTGAAGAACACTTGCAAGCCTTGCACGCCCCAAGGGTTGAGCCATTGTTTAGGGAACGTGTATGACAGGCTGATATTCCGTATCGTCAGGTAAGCCCCGTTTTGCAGGAAGTGCGTCTGCGTCATGCGGTTGGCAGCCGAGTTACCTGCTGCCTGCGTATAGAGACGCGGGAAATACGTATCCGTACGTTCAGGGGTCCAGTAGTCGAGCTGCGTATTAAAGATAGTGCTGTAAGGGTCATATTGCGGATAGAACAATTCGTTCATAATCCAAAGGTCGCGCTTGCCCACGCCTTGCAGGATGAAAGAGAGAGATATCCCTTTCCAACTTGCACCGCCGCGGATGCCGTACTGATAGCGGCGGGTGTTATTGCCGATGATGCGCATGTCACCGGAGTTCAGCGCCGTATTGTCGCCGTTGTTGATGATGCCGTCATCGTTGTGGTCCACATAGAGCACATCGCCCGGATTAGGGTTGTATCCTTCCACTTTGGGAATGCCCGGTTTCAGGGTGCCGCCCGTGAGATCAGCCTGCAACGTGCCTTCTTCAAAATCGTCCACCGTATAAAAACGGTCAGTGTCATATCCCCAGATTTCGCCCAACTCCATGCCTTCACGGTAATATCTATCTCCCAGCAGCTGAGACTCATTATTATATTTAGTAATGTGCGTGCGCGAGTCATAGAGGTTGAAGCCCACGTAGTAGCTCCAGTCACCTATGCGGTCGTTCCAGTCTACCGAGATTTCCCATCCTTTGGAACGAAGATCGGCCGTATTTTGAGTCGGAGCATCGGCTCCCAATACGCCAGGAAGTTCCATGCCCGGCGCCAACATACCTTTCGTATCGCGACGATACCAGTCAAATGTGGCATTCAGACGGTTGTCGAAGAGTCCCAGATCAAAGCCGAAGTCCAGCGTGCTCACTTTCTCCCAAGTGAAAGAGTTGCTCACCAATGCGGGCGGCTGCAGCGTAGTCGGTTTGATCGTGTCCACCACCCAGTTGGGATTGGCGGCGCTCATGGCAGGCACAAACTGGTAGGGATCCACGCTTTGGTTACCAATGTTTCCCCACGACCCTCTCAGCTTCAGGTTGGAAAGGAAAGAGTCACTCCAATCCATGAACGCTTCCTCACTGACGCGCCATCCGGCCGATACGGAAGGGAAGAAGCCAAAGCGGCTATCTGACGGGAACTTCGACGAGCCATCATAGCGCCCGTTGGTCTCTATCAGGTATTTGCCTGCAAAGTCATAATTAATACGGTAGAACAGGCCACGTACCTTGTATTCTGAGAAGCTTTCAGAGTTCTTGTATTCACCCGTGCCTTGCGAGAGTGACGGCAGGTCTTCGTTAATCATATCTAAGCGTTGTGCCCATACGTAATGGTAAGAGCTGCTTTCCTGATTGAAGCCTCCCATGACGGTCAGATCATGCTTGCCGAAGGTCTTGGCATACGTGCCGTAAAAGTTAAGTGCGGTATAGTCAGTCGTTTCGCGGCCAACCTCATAGCTTGAGTTAGGTGTGGATGTCTCCTGACTGAAGTTACTGTTGCCGTTGGCATAGTCAAACTTGTTGATATTGGTCGTACTTTCCTTATCCTTCCGGTTGAACGTATATTCGCCGATGATTTTCAGGTCTTTGAAGGGTGTAATGGTCACCTTCCCAAAAATACGGACATTATCCCGGTCGTTCAGTTTAGGTGCTCCTAACATGATCTGGTTGCGCGGACTGTTGACAGGCAACAGGGCACCGTCGCTTGTTTCCACCTCGCCCAGCGGGAAGTAGGACGGGAAAGCCACCGCCGCACCCCAGATGCCATAGGCTGCCGACGAGTTGGGCATGGAAGAAGACATATTGGTGTACTTGATGTCCAGCTCCGGCGTAATCCACGAATAGACATCCGAACGGATGTAAGACGAGATATTGTAACGTTTGAAACGGTCCTTATTCGTCACCATCACACCGTCCTGGCTCACCATACCGGCCGACATGCGGTAGGACAAGCCTTTCGTTCCGCCGCTCACGGCTAGGTTATGCGTCTGCTGGAAGCCCGTCTCCAGCATGTCATCGAAAAGATCAGTCTCAGCCAGCTGGTAGCGCATGCCGTCCACCTCGGCATATCCTTCCGGATAGCTGCCCGGGTTCTGACGGTATTCTTCCAAGAAACCCAGCCACGTATCGATGTCCTCACCCGTGCGGTATGTGCCATTCCAACCCATGTCTTTGTAAGCCTGCACGGTCTCCATGGGGCTTGCTTTCTTGGGCATGTTCATCGGTGTACTGAACGAGAAGTTATTCGAATAGTTGATGGTCAACCGCTTGTCCTCGCTGCCCTTCTTGGTCGTCACCAAGATGACACCGAAGGCCGCCCGCGCACCGTAGATGGCCGAAGCTGCCGCATCCTTCAGCACCGTTACCGACTCGATGTCATTCGGATCCAGCATATTGATGTCCATCTCCACGTTGTCCACCAACACCAGCGGGCTACCACCATTGATACTGTTCGTACCACGAATATTAAAAGAGAGTTCCGAACCTGGTTGTCCAGAGGTACCTGTCACCTGCAAACCCGGCATGGCGCCCATCAAAGCGTTGCTCACCGACACGACAGGACGGTTGCCCAGCACCTCATCCATCTTCACACTGCTAACAGCGCCTGTCAGGTTAGCTTTCTTCTGCACACCGTAGCCTACGACCACCACTTCATCTATCATGCGCGAGTCCTCGTGCAACGTCACACTAATAGGCTGTCCATCGCCCACGGCCATTTCCGTCGAAGCGTAGCCGATGTAAGAAACAGTGATACGGTCACCTGGCTTCACCTCCAGGCTGAAGTTGCCATCCACGTCCGTAATGGTACCTCCCGTGCCGTCCACCACCCGTATGTTGGCACCTATGACAGCTTCACCGTGTACGTCTACGACCTTACCTTTCAGCACGAACGAACCCCGCGCCTGTTGTGTGGGTGCCGAGTGGAACACTACGATACGGTTGCCGTTCACTTCATAGCGTATGTCGGTGTCTGCCAGCATCTGGCGCAACATCTCTTCTAGGGTACCCTCATTGACGTCTACCGTAACTTTTCTTGTAAGGTCGATATCCTTGTTCCGTATCAGGAACGAATAATCACCTTTTTCCTTGATTGCCTCAATAGCTTCCTTCATGGTCACGTTTTCCACCCTGACGGTGAACTTCCGGCCCTGGTCCTGGGCCTCCAGCGGTAATCCCGCCCATGAGCTTCCTGCCCAAACCAGCAGGAACGCCACGACGATTTTTCTTAGTTTCATGGAATGTTGATTAATGGTTAATATGAATGTTTGGCTTTGTCCATGATGGTTATTGTACCATCCTTCCTGTGCCAAGTATAGCGTCCGTCCACGTTGATTTCCCGCAGGATGTCGTCCAGTCCCTGATCGCGGTCGAAGCATCCCGAGAAGCATTCTCTCTTCAGGCGTTCACTTCCAATGTGTATTTTCAGCTGGAACTTTCTTTCCAGTTTTCGGGCGATGTCTTCAAATGGGGTATTGTCAAAGGTCAACCCGCCATCCGTCCAGTCACCGACTCTTCGCGCGTCCGTCCTGGCTTTCACCACTTTCCCCGTCCGGCGGTCATAACTTGCCATCTCGTCTGGTTTCAGTTCCAGCCCCGTGCCTCGAGGGGTCTTCATGGCGATGCATCCTTCCACCAGAGCCACTGTCACCATCTCGTCGCCACTGTAAGCGCAGAGGTCAAAGACTGTTCCCAATACCTGTACCTGCACGTCTTCCGTATGGACCGTGAAAGGTCTTTCCTTGTCTTTCTCCACCTCGAAGAGTCCTTCTCCGTCCAGCCAGATATTACGATTGTCAATGCCGAAGCTTCTGGCATATCTCAACGTAGAACCTGCATTGAGTGTCACGACAGATCCGTCCGGCAGTGTTACCTTGGTCCGCGAGCTTGCCGGCACCTTGATTTCGTAAGGTGTCTCCGCAGCCATGTAGGCACGTGTCAGTTCCTCGGAGTGATGATACCACAAGGTGTTGCTCACCAGCAGCAGTGCCACGGCTGCGGCCGTCGCGAGCCATGCCACCATCCGCCTCCGCCGGCCGGAAATCCGCATGGCTTTCGGTTTCTCTGAAGCAACTTGCCGCTTGATTTTACTCAGGTTCTCTTCTTCCTTCCCGACGAAAGCCGGCAGGGAAGCTACGGCCCACACGGCCGACATGCGCCGCATCAGCCGCGCCGCTTCCTCATCCCGCTCCAGCAAAGTCTGCAGCTCTTGCCGTTCCTTTTCAGAACATTGTCCCGCAAGGAAATCCGCAATTCGTGATTCTATATTCATACTGTTTTTGTCTTCCATATACAGTTATATACGCAGACTACAGAAAAACGTTTAAAAGAAAAGCATTTTTTTTGCGTAACCCAGGCATTTTTATCTCGGAAAGCCTCATCCGCCGCATTCTGCCCAGGTGTGTGAGGCAGGGGCGTCATTGCCAACACTCATGAAGCATCATCAGCACCGTAATCATACACGGCGTGCCCAAGGCTTCGCGCAGCTTGTTCAATGCAATGCGCATTTGCCCCCTTACGGTAGACACGCTGAGTTGCTGTTCGTCGGCTATTTCGGCATAACTTTTGCCCTCATAGAGGCAGGCCTGGAACACGGCACGGCATCGAGGTGGCAGTTTCTCCACTTCCGCCCGGATGAGGGCATCCATCTCACTGTCTTCCAAGGCATGTAGCGGATTGTCCGTAGCGATGATGCGCTTTTCCAGATAGGCATAGATTTCCTCCACGTGGTCCGTCAGCAATCTCTCGTTAAAATGGGAGGAACGCAAGTAGCTGACAGCCGCGTTCTGGGCCGCCCGCTTCAAGTAAGGCAACACCGGGCAGGCCACGCGCTCCTTGTTGCGCCATACACCGACAAAGACATCGTTCACCAGCTCGGCGGCCACGTTCCTGTCATGCACGTAATAGGTCACGACGGCGCACAAGTAGAGGTAGTAGGCATGGTAAATAGCGTCAAATGCCTTCATATCGCCCCTGTTCAGTCGAACCACTATCTCTTCAGAAATCTCTTGTTGCCTCATTCTGTTTAATGACTTTTATGCAAACTTACGAAAAATAACTTGTTTTTATGCGGTTGCACTAAAAAACAAACTTCTATTACTGATAATTTTGTCCTATAGCGACAATATTTATGACATGCAACGCCTTTGCGGCAAGCGAATGGACGAAAAGAAACGCCCGCAAGCGGTATTGATGCGGAACTGGTGTACAGCAAGCATATCTACCGACACGAGACATAGTCCTGATTATCAACAAAAAGAGTTTCTACCCCACTCTCACAAAATGAGAAACATTTTCTCATAACGAGAGAAGTGTTTTCTCTTAACGAGAGAAATGTTTTCTCTTAACGAGAGAAGTGTTCTCTCTTAACGAGGGAAAGGTTTTACCTTAAAAGGGGAAGGCAGGTAGGAAACATATCAGGTTGTCCTGATTTCAGGACATACGATGACAACTTCCTCCACCTACTCGAATTCCAGTACCATATTTTACAGGCTTCCACATTAAAAAACGAGTTTTTTTTCGTATGTTTGCCCATGCATCATCTATTAATGAAAAGAACAAAACGATAGACATGAAATTTATCTCCTGGAATGTAAACGGGCTCCGCGCCTGTAAAGATAAGGGCTTCATCGAAGCTTTCCACCGGCTCGACGCCGACTTCTTCTGCCTGCAAGAAACCAAAATGCAAGAAGGACAACTGGACCTTCCTTTCGAAGGTTACACATCCTATTGGAACTATGCCGAGAAAAAAGGTTATTCGGGCACGGCCATTTACACACGCCACCAACCGCTAAGCGTCAACTATGGCATCGACATCGAACACCATGACAAGGAGGGACGCGTCATCACGCTGGAGATGCCAGACTTCTACCTTGTCACCGTCTATACGCCCAACTCACAGGACGAGCTGCGCCGTTTAGACTACCGCATGACGTGGGAAGACGACTTCCGTACTTACCTCCTGGCGCTCGACGCGAAAAAGCCCGTCATTGTGTGTGGTGACCTGAACGTGGCCCATCAGGAAATCGACTTGAAGAATCCCAAGACCAACCGCCGCAACGCAGGCTTCACCGACGAAGAGCGCGCCAAGTTCACCACCCTACTCGCAAGTGGCTTTACTGATACCTTCCGCTACTTCTATCCCGACCAGCGGGATATATATTCATGGTGGTCCTACCGCTTTCGCGCCCGTGAAAAGAATGCAGGCTGGCGTATTGACTACTTCCTGGTATCGAATCGCTTGTGTGAAAAACTCACCGACGCCAAGATACACACCGACATCTATGGTTCAGACCATTGTCCTGTAGAAGTAGACATCAACTTTTAAGTTTTGTACAATATTAATAGATAATAAGTACAAAAAAGTAAGGAGAGTCCGTTTTCTTTTGCTACATTTGCATCGTGTACGCAAACGAAGACCGTACAACGAGTATTTAAGGATATAAAAACAGTTAGTTCCATGAAGACAAACTATGAAATCCGCTATGCTGCGCATCCCGAAGATGCAAAGAATTATGATACCCGACGCATTCGCCGCGACTTTCTGATTGAAAGAATTTTCATCCCAAACGAAATAAATATGGTATACTCCATGTACGATCGAATGGTGGTAGGTGGTGCTATGCCAGCAGGCGAAGTATTGTCTTTGGAAGCTATTGACCCACTGAAAACTCCCTACTTTTTAACTCGTCGCGAAATAGGCATATTCAACGTAGGTGGTCCTGGTATAGTAAAAGCTGATAACACAGTATTTTCATTAGATTATAAAGAAGCTCTTTATTTGGGCTCGGGCAATCGTGAAGTAACGTTTGAAAGTCTCGACTCTTCCTGTCCTGCCAAATTTTACTTTAATTCTACAACTGCCCATTGCAACTATCCAGACCGTAAGGTAACAAAACAAGATGCCATCACAGCCGAGATGGGTTCACTCGAAGGATCCAATCACCGCTGCATTAACAAAATGCTTGTAAGTCAAGTGTTGCCTACCTGTCAGTTGCAGATGGGTATGACGGAACTAAAACCTGGCAGTGTATGGAATACCATGCCTGCTCACGTACATAGCCGCCGAATGGAAGCTTACTTCTATTTTGAAGTACCAGAAGAACATGCAGTATGTCATTTTATGGGAGAAATAGAAGAAACACGTCACCTATGGATGCGAGGCGAACAAGCCGTCCTCTCACCAGAATGGTCCATCCACTCGGCAGCAGCTACCCACAACTACACTTTCATTTGGGGTATGGGTGGTGAAAACTTGGATTATGGCGACCAAGATTTCTCAAAAATAACAGATTTGAAATAAACCTAAGTTTAATAATTTAATATTTAAACGTTATGAATCCTTATTTGAATTTTTCTTTGGAAGGCAAGGTAGCCCTCGTAACAGGTGCTTCCTATGGTATTGGTTTTGCAATCGCTTCTGCCTTTGCAGAACAAGGTGCAAAAATCTGCTTCAACGACATTAACCAAGAATTGGTAGACAAAGGTTTGGCTTCTTATAAAGAAAAAGGTATCGCTGTACATGGTTACGTATGTGACGTAACGGATGAACCTGCTGTACAAGCTATGGTTGCGCAGATCGAAAAAGAAGTAGGCCCCATCGATATCCTGGTAAACAATGCTGGTATTATTCGCCGCATCCCGATGCACGAAATGGCAGCATCTGAGTTCCGTAAGGTAATCGATATCGATTTGAATGCTCCGTTTATTGTATCTAAAGCCGTATTGCCTGGCATGATGGAAAGAAAACATGGTAAGATTATTAATATCTGCTCTATGATGTCTGAGCTGGGTCGTGAAACAGTATCCGCTTATGCAGCTGCCAAGGGTGGTCTGAAAATGTTAACTCGTAACATTTGCTCTGAATATGGCGAATACAACATCCAATGTAATGGCATTGGCCCGGGCTACATCGCTACTCCACAGACAGCTCCGTTGCGTGAAAAACAACCGGACGGTAGCCGTCACCCGTTTGATTCATTCATCTGCGCCAAGACTCCGGCTGGCCGTTGGCTGGATCCACAGGAACTGACTGGTCCTGCAGTATTCCTCGCTTCCGAAGCTTCTAACGCCGTAAATGGCCACATCCTCTATGTAGATGGCGGTATCTTGGCTTACATTGGCAAACAACCTAAATAATTAATTTCATTTAGGAATACCCATTTAATGGATAATTGAAACGGAACAGTTTTCCGGATTCAATTATCCATTTTTCTTATTTATCAAAACATTAATCTCTCTTCTTTATATGAAAAAAATATTCTTATCCTATATAACGGCTTGCATGTTATTGGCTTGTACAAACAATCAACCAATGACAGTAACCGTCAGTAACCCACTGGATATAGATCGTTCTGGAGAAATG
Organism: Caecibacteroides pullorum; assembly: GCF_019239235.1. Taxonomy (GTDB): domain Bacteria; phylum Bacteroidota; class Bacteroidia; order Bacteroidales; family Bacteroidaceae; genus Bacteroides; species Bacteroides pullorum. Next base: position 120,008 of record NZ_JAAZTS010000010.1, read on the forward strand.
GTGGAAGTATCCATGGATGAAATCAGTAATCGGCTAAAATTAGCTGATACAGCACAAATTGTGGTACTCGATGCTGAAGGTACCGAAATCCCCTATCAGATAACTTACGATGATAAAGTGATATTCCCTGCAACAGTAGCTGCCAAAGCAACAGCTACCTACACCATTCAGGAAGGAATTCCTCAACCTGTAGAGGTAAAAGCCTGTGGACGCCAATATCCAGAACGTCTGGATGACATGGCTTGGGAAAATGACCTGGTAGGTTTCCGTGCCTACGGACCTGCTCTACAGGCTGGAGGCGAACGAGGTTTCGGCTATGATCTATTCCTGAAACGTAATACTTCCGAACCGATATTGGAAGATCTGTACGCTAAAGAATTAGATAAAGAAGCACGTGCACGCGCTGCTGAATTGAGAAAAACAGATCCCCAAGCAGCCTCTGAACTATTGCAATCTATTTCCTACCACATTGATCATGGTTATGGTATGGACTGTTATGCTGTAGGCCCGACACTAGGTGCAGGCGTAGCAGCTCTTATAGACAATGGTGAAATTGTTTATCCATGGTGCTACAAAGATTTTGAAGTATTAGACAACGGTCCGCTACGTTTCACAGTAAAATTAGAATTCAATCCACTAACTGTAAAGGGAGATAGTAATATCGTAGAGACACGTGTCATTACCCTCGATGCAGGTTCTCATCTGAACCGTACCGCTGTATCCTATACTGGACTTCAGGAATCTCTACCTATAGCAACTGGCATTGTTTTACACGACGATGGTGCCGTAAAGACTGATGCAGCCAACGGTTACATGACTTATGTAGATCCGACCACAGGTCCTGACAACGGCAAAGTATTCGTAGGAGCAGCCTTCCTTGCTGATATTAAAGAAGCGAAAATTGTAAAATATTCCAATGACGAAAAGAAACAACATGGTAATGCCGAAGGACATATTTTAGCAACTAGCGACTATGAACCTGGAGCAAATTATGTCTACTATTGGGGATTTGGCTGGGACCGTGCAGACATAAAAGATATCAATGCATGGAATAACTATATGGCTAATTTTGCACAAAAAGTACGCAACCCGTTAACGATAAGTATAAACTAAAAGAAAGCATTATCAAAACATCCTATTCCCTAAAATAGGACGCTCAAATGCCCTGTATGGCCGTCATTCATCAGACGCACTACAGGGCATTTTGTATGTTTTCGAACACCAAAAGCGGACACATGTCCGATAACGAACAGAAGGGAATAATGAACAGACACTGATTATCAAATATTTAAAAGTTTGGCATGCCATTTGAATAATATTTAAGTGAATGGACGTTCGAGAAGAAAGAAACTCAATAGCGCAACTTTTCTTTCTACGAACAACGTCTAACTGATAAAAATAGAAACTAATAACAATAACTCTTTAAAACAAAACTGAATTATGAAAACTATGAACGTATTCAAAGCATTGGCACTCGCCGTAATCACACTGGTCAACCTTCTCAACACCCAAGCAATGGCACAGAACAACTTCATCACCAATGAAGAAGTAAAGAACAACCTCGTCGTATCGAGAACCATCTACAAGCAGGATGGCAACTATCTGCACAACCACATGCGTTACGAATTCACTTATGACGAACAAAACCGTCTTATCAGTAAAACAGCTTCCAAATGGGACGGTACTGTTGATAAATGGATTCCTTACTTCCAGATGACCTACCGCTACGAAGCCAACGAAGTCATCATGAGCTATGCCCGCTGGAGTGAATCACAAGAAACGTTCAGTAAAGACAAGAAAGAAACAGTATATGAACTGAACGAGAATAACATCCCCGTAGCCTGCCACCAAGTAACAGGAATTCCCGCTCTAATAGCCGAACGACGCTGATTGTTAAACTCACTGCATCATTTCCGAGGAGCGACAAAATGGTGTACTTTTGTGCACAAATAATCTTTAGAACTCTCACCAACATGAAGACAAAGGATCCGTTCCTCGGAAACGAACGTACCCTGTCCGGCAGGATGAATGAAATAGACTACCTGAAATGTGTCTGTATCCTATTGATGGTAATCTTCCACCTAACCTACATCGGCGACAAATATCCCTATGCCAAGCAAGTGGTTTACACCTTCCACATGCCAATCTTCTTGCTGATTTCAGGTTACCTGACCAATATTGGGAAGTCCATTAAAGAGTTTCTGAAGAAATACTTGTGGATTTTTATTCCCTATGCAGTAATGGAAACAAGTTATGCGGTAGCTTCCTGCCTACTACCCGTACGCCAAGGACTGGAGGAACTGAGCCTGCCGGCCATAATCGAAGCGATTTTCGTCTCACCCGTAGGCCCCTACTGGTATCTACATACGCTTATACTCTGCGCCTTACTCTACTACGCTATCTTCCACCTTGTACGAGGAGAAGCAATTACTCGTTTTATCATTCTAGGACTCTGCCTTTATGGCTTGACATGTCTACACCTACTAGCTTACGAGAATGCTGCTTACTTTCTAGGCGGATGCATATTGGCACAGACCCACGTAAAACTAAATCGTTTCTTCCGCCCATCTATATGGGCCATTATACCATTCATTTTATTGTGTGCCGTACCCGAAAATCTGTCTCGCGGGAGTTTGTCCGGAATAATCATTACCTACCTGGCATCATGTCTGTTACTCTACTTCTACCCACTCCTGACGGATCGCTTACGTCGAGGCAGCCTGTACATCGGACAACATACGTTAGCCATTCTACTTTTTTCACCTGTTTTCACCATGCTGGCTAAAGGTTACTTGCCACTGCTGTCCTTCGATCCTACGGGTATACTATTCCTCGTAACGGCTACCGCCCTAGCTGTGGGCGGCAGCCTTGCCATTGAACAAATGTTATACCGATCGGGACTTTCCCGCTATTTTTTCGGAAAATAATGACTACTTACGACCTGCAGCAAAGAACTTCCACACCAGCGCACTACATGCAGCACCCACAAAAGGAGCTACAATGAAAAGCCACAGCTGTGAAAGAGCCTGCCCACCTTCAAGTAAAGCAGGGCCAATACTTCGAGCAGGATTGACCGACGTACCTGTAATAGGGATACAAACGATATGAATCAACACCAGTGTCAAACCAATAGCCAGGCCAGCCAAATTACCTGCACCACCTTTCTCATCAGTAGAACCAAGCACCACCAAAACAAAGATAAAAGTAAATACAGCCTCAGCAATAAACGCCTGTCCCGTCTCACTCGGATCAAACGTATTGGAACCAGTGGCTGTAGGCCCATCGAATCCTCCTGAAGATACTAACAACGACAGTATGAACGAACCGATGATAGCACCTAATACCTGAAAAATCATATACATCGTAGCATCCTTACTATTCATACGCCCCGACATCCATACCCCCAGCGTAATAGCAGGGTTAATATGGCATCCTGAAATGCTTCCAATCGTATAGGCCATAGCCACTACGGATAAACCAAAAGCCAAAGCTACTCCCAAAGTTCCTACTCCGGCACCTACGGTGTCGGCTGCACTACCTGCGAATACAGCACTGCCGCATCCCATTAAGACAAGCACCATCGTGCCTATCATCTCTGCCAAATACTTTCTCATACGCTTCGATTTTAAGGATTAGACATTATTTCAATAATAAATTCCTTAAATATAAACATTTTCTTTATAAGTCGATTTGAAGAAAACGCATTTTAACACTTTAATTTTCTTGAATCATAACCTTAAAGATAGAAAATAAACAACTTGAAAGGCTTTTGGAAAAGAGAGACTTCTATATTTGAAACACAAAGAAGGTGTGTCAAAAAGCACACCTTCTTTGTTTAGCACAAAGCCCCGACTTTCACAAGCTGGGGCTTTGTTATTACCTAAAGATTTTGTATCTTTAAGCCTAAAGA
>NZ_JAAZTS010000011.1 GCF_019239235.1 Caecibacteroides pullorum
GACTGCAAAGTTGCAAAATCAAGTCCGTTTCATCTCAAGAAACCACGTAATTGACTATATTTCAATAATTTCAAAGAACTATTTATCAACTTTTACGGGACAGTAGTGAGGGCACTCTATTTTTAATAGCGTTATCCTCAGACTATAAACTCATTTTTACAGGAGCTGAGTTTGGATACTTTCTTTTTAGTTTTAGGGACGGGAAAAGACTGTATATGCAGGATCCTCTACATCCACCAGCATCTTAGTCAGTATCTTTTTGAGTTTACCTACCAGTTTCACTTCTTTGTCAGCTAGATTATTCATCTGATAAGGATCGTTTTTTCGATCAAAAAGATATTCTTCAGTAATGATTCCTTTCTTGAATTTGGCGGCGTATGTGTATTGTTTGTTACGTATACCTCTTGCGCCTGTATCTGGATTTTTCCCAGTTGAGTTTACTTGGTTATACCGCATATACAACTGATATTTCGGCATGTTTTTACGACTGCCCAGAATCTGTTTGCTCAGATTACGGGTCTGGACAGAAGAAGGTATCTTGTCCTCCAATCCCATCAGAGACAAAATAGTCGGGCAGAAATCCTCCACAGAAAGCAATAAGTCCTGATCTACCCTTGGCGAGAGTTTGTCTCCCCAGGAAATCATAAAAGGAACTCTCATTGCTTCTTCATAGAAGATATTTTTCCCGATATTCTCATGCATTCCCATGGAATCCCCATGATCAGAAACAAAGACAACAATTGTATGATCAAACATACCGTTTCGTTTGAGCGCTTCAATGATCCGTCCAAACTGTTCATCTACTCCCGATATGCAGGCATAATAATCAGGCAGACTTTTCTTGAAATAATCAACATACTTCTGATCTGCATTTCGGAGATGCGGCATTGCGGCTACAACCGAATCAACATTCAATCCTTTATAAAGTTCCTTATAATTGTCGGGTACCAGTTCATAACCCGTATGAGGAGGATTCATGGATACCATCATGGCAAAAGGCTGGTCTGATCCCTTGATACTATCCAGATACTGAATGGCAAGATCGGCCTCATATTCAGGCCCCCACTGATTCACATAATAAAAATCCTCGCGCCCGGCCTGAGAATTCCAGTACATGGGTTTCAGATGCCAGTCGTATGTACCATAAGCCACCCAATAGTCAAAGCCATGTCTTCTGTGAGGAGGACACCATTCATTCCAGGCCATTTCCCCCTTATTGTTGTAGCAGTCGATAAAAGGCTTCACAGGTTTGTCCAAATGCCATTTCCCGATGTATGCAGTATGGTAACCTTCCGAGTGAAGTACATCCGACCAGCAAGTCAGGTCTTCCCGCAATTCAACATCCTGTACGGCTGACTCCGACTGACAGTTGGTAATAACTCCATTCTTGTGCGGATAAGCTCCCGAAAGGAACATACCTCTGGCCGGAGATGATACAGGATACCCGCTGACAGCCTGGGTACACACGACTGCTTCTCTGGCAAAAGAATCAAAATGCGGAGTTTTTACCGCTTCCTTTCCTCTGAAACTGAAGGCATCTCCACGAAACTGGTCAGCCATTATGACCAGAAGATTAGGACGTTCATTACCGGAATTATCCGATACGGCAGTTGCCTGGACAGGAAGTTGATACAAAGTGGATGCAATAGCAGCAAAACAGAAATTCGCGTAATTTTTCATGGTATCTAAGTTTTATTTCAGCAAATGTAGCTATTTGAACGATAATACAAAAAATCAAATTGCTTTTTTATCGGGGTTCTACCATACTCCAGATAGTTAATTTTCACAAAAAACAAGAAGGGTGAGAAACTTTTGCTAATTTTGTAAAACGTCTGAAAATACAGAAAACTGACCGGTATTGTTATCCCGACCATAACGCCGGAATGTATCTGATCTTTCCAGATAATGGGGTATGAAAAACTATATGTACAAATCTATTAAATTTATAAACCGAAGTCTATGAAAAAAATCAGTTTCTTATTGTGCCTTAGCATGACTTTCAATAATCTTGCAATAGAACAAGCATCAGCTAAAGAAGCAAACAGCTATGAAACATGTTTTGTCTATGAAAACATGGATGAAAACAAGGTCAGTCTTGAAGAAATCGCCAAGGAATTATTCGCCGATCCTCTGTGTACGACACTGAACAAAAAAGTCGGAAAAAGAAAAATCAAGTCTTGCAAAAGCGAAGAGTTAAGAAATCTGGCCACAGCCCTGTATAACAAACAATATGACACTCAATTTCGTGTAAACTCCTTTAAACCGGTCTACAGTCCGGAAGCACTGGGAAAACTGTTGCATATCGGAGACGGTTACAGCACCTACCAGCATATTACAGGTATCGTACTCAAGCCCGGAAAACACATCATCGTTGTCGACGGTCTGAAAGAAGGCAGCAAACTCGGCGTGAAAGTAGCGGATTTGTATGCTCCCAATCAGGGAGACGAAGACTGGAGCCTTCATTTTGAAAGATTCGAACTCAAAAATGGAATTAACGTCATTGAGAAAACTTCCGAATGGACAGGACTTGCCTATATGGATTACTACTTCGACAACCCGGAAAAAGAAAATACGGTTAAGGTACATTTCATCACCGGAGAAGTCAACGGATATTTCGATGCATCCGTAAATACCAACGAAGACTGGGACAGAATGCTTGCCAACGCTGTCTATCCGGTTTTCGATGCAACAGGAAGCAACATACACCTGGCTTACCCGGTAGAGGATCTGAAAAAATATGCACCCGGCCAGGGTAAGGAACTGATTGATGTTTACGAACAGCTGGTGTCCAAGCAACATGAAATCATTGGCTGGAAAAAATACAATCACATCACAAACAATAAAATCTTTGCCCGCGTCAACTACGGATACTACATGTTCCGCGACGGTGATGGCGTAGCCTTCAAGTTCGATACCATGAAACGTGTGGCCGATCCTGTTCACATGCGGACAAAAGACGAAGATGCCTGCTGGGGATTCAGCCATGAAGTGGGACACGTACATCAGCTGCAAACCTATCTCTCATGGGGAGGATTGGGTGAAACCAGCAATAATATCTGTACCAGATATTGTACGCAGGCTTTCGGATACAAGAACAGACTTTCCTCAGCTTTTGCCAATGCTGAAAAGAGTTTCCTGGAAGACAGCAAGGCCGGTGCGGTCAGCCCTTCCCGGAAAGCCGGAGAAATGAACGACTCCATCATCTCCTCCTGCAAGGAAAATCCGGACAAGGCAATCAGCTATCTGGAAACAGATGTATTTGAAAGACTGGTTCCGTTCTGGAAGCTGCAATGCTACTTCACTCAAAACGGCTACCCTGACTTTTATCCGGACTTATACGAAAAAATGAGAAACTCCGAAAAAGAACATCCGGAACTGAAAGATCTGGACAGAAGCAGCAACGTCGTTCCATTCCAGCTGAACTTCATACGGGGAGCTTCCTTACTGGCAGGAAAGAATCTTTATCCTTATTTTGAAAAGTTCGGTTTCTTCCGTATCCTGAAACTTTCATACGATGATTACGGAAATTATACCTACGAAATGACAACCGAAATGAGAGACCGCTTCAAGAAAGAAATGGAAGAGCTGGAAAAACAGCAATTGATCAAGCCGCTCACTCCGGAAGAACTCAACGCACTGATTTATGCTAAAGAAAAAGAGTAACTCAAAGTCTAAATACCAATAAACTATGAAACGAATTTTTCCTCTTTTATTGGGAGGCCTGCTGCTGGCTGTTCCCCTTCAGGGACAGGAGAAACCCCTGCCAGCCTTATACGGCACAGGCACCTGGAATGCTGATTCACTCGGCAATCACAGAGTGGTGGTTTCCGTTGACCAGCCCTCAGATGCAGTTCTGGCTCTCATCCAATGGCGACGGAAAGATTTCAATCCGGAAAACAAGGATCTGATTGTCATTGATGCCAAGACCGGAAAGCGTATCACCAACGTATGCCGCTTTCAGATCAACCGGGAAAAAGGTGAGGTGGCCTTCCAGCCGCAGACCGTTCCGGGAGACTATTACATCTACTACCTGAAAAACATTTCTACAGGAAGCAAATATTATCCGACCGTAACTTATCCGGGATTTGAAGAAACAGCATCTGCCGAATGGAAAAAGGCCAACCGCCTGACAGGAAAAAAGGCTCCCGAACTACCGCAGGCTACCGTCAAGCAATTCCAGGCCATCAATGAATTCCATTCTTTCTACCCGATGGAAGTGATCGCCACTGCCAAAGAAAAAGACGACTTGCTGAAATCCCAACCAGAGGATCCCTATATTCTGTTTACGGAAGACCGGCGTTACCCGATCCGCATGACAACGGATCTGCCCTATAAATGGATAGAGGACAACCGCCATGATTCTTTTGAGGGAACGGCAGACAAGGGAGAATATTACACCTTCCAAATTGGTCTTTGGGCGGCCCGCAAGGATGTCAACCACCTGAAGCTTACCTATTCTGCTCTGGTTAATTCACAAACCGGCGAATCAATCCCCGCTTCTGCATTCACCTGTTTCAACACAGGAGGTGTAGATGTCACCGGAAGTGTGTTTGAAAAAGACTGTTCCGTCCCCAAAGGAAAAGTACAGGCCCTGTGGGTAGGAACGATGGTTCCCGAACAGCTGACAGCCGGACAGTATACAGGAACAGTAACCGTTCAGGCTGCAGGAATGAAACCCAAACAGGTAAAAGTGACCCTGAATGTCACTGACAACCTGATTGCCAACCATGGAGACAATGAACCCTGGAGACATTCGCGCCTGCGCTGGCTGAACTCCCAGATCGGCTTTGATGACGAAGTAATCGCTCCCTATATTCCTCTGAATGTACAGGACAAGACCATTTCACTGCTGGGACGCAAAGTGACTCTTCAGCCCAACGGATTCCCGGCACAGATCACTTCTTATTTCAAGGAAACACTCACCGAAATAGGAACAGAAGGACTGGATATCCTGTCCAGACCGATGGAACTCACAACCGGAGAAAACTGGGAGAACCTGGACTTCACCTATACCAAACGTAAGGCCGGTGCTCTGGGATGGCATGCCACCAATCAGAACAATCAGTTCATTATGAACCTGGACGCCCAGATCGAGTCTGACGGAAACATGGAATACAAGGTAGTGCTTATTGCCCGCAAGGATGGTGAAATAAATGACATTGCACTCCGTACCGAACTGGCCCCCAACATTGCACAATATATGATGGGATTGGGAGAAAAAGGCGGCTACTGCCCCCAGAATCTGGACTGGAAATGGGGCGTTGAAAAAAATCAGGATGCCCTGTGGACCGGCAGTGTCAATGGAGGACTGCAACTCCGATTCTATGACGACAAATACGAACGTCCGCTGAATACGAACTTCTACCACGAGAAACCGCTGCACATGCCGGTTTCGTGGTGTAACAACGGCAATGGAGGTATCAAGCTGAGTGCAGCAGGAAAAAACACCCTGATCAATGCTTATTCAGGAAAACGTACAGTCAAAAAAGGTGACCGCCTGTGCTTCTACTTCAACGTGCTGATCACTCCGTTCCGTACCATCAATCCCGACAAGCAATGGCAGGACCGCTATTATCACGGATATGACTTCATCGACAAGACTCATGAATTCGGAGCGACCGTAGTCAATATTCATCACGCCAATGCCATCAATCCGTTTATCAACTATCCTTTCCTGCGCACCAGAGAGATGAAAGCTTATATTGACGGAGCTCATGCAAAGAATATGAAAGTGAAGATCTACAATACGGTACGTGAACTTTCAAACAGCTGTACCGAGATCTTTGCCTTGAGAAGCCTCAACGGAGAAATTTTCTCCAAAGGTAAGGGAGGCGGATATTCCTGGCTTCAGGAACACTACGACCAGGATTACATCGCTGCCTGGTTTGCCTATAATGTACAGGATGCTGCGATTGTAAATACCGGAGTATCCCGCTGGCACAATTACTATATGGAAGGACTGGACTGGCTCGTCAAGAATGTCGGCATCGACGGACTGTACATTGACGACCTGGCTTTCGACCGCATGTCCATGAAACGTGTACGCAAGATTCTGAACCGTACCAACCCTGGTGCCATGATCGACTTGCATTCAGCCAACCAGTTTAACGACAAAGACGGCTTTGCCAACAGTGCAAACCTGTATCTGGAACACTTCCCCTACCTGGACCGCCTGTGGTTCGGCGAATATTTCGACTACGACATGCCGCCCGAGTTCTGGATGGTGGAAGTATCTGGTATCCCCTACGGACTGATGGGAGAAATGCTGTGGGAAGGTGGAAACAAATGGCGCGGAATGCTGTATGGCATGACCGGACGTAACCCGGGATATGGGGTGGACAACCGTCCTCTTTGGAAATTCTGGGATGAGTTTGGAATGAAAGGCAGTGAAATGATCGGTTACTGGGTGAAGGATAACCCGGTCAAGACCGGCAGAGAAAAAACCCTCGCCACCATCTACCGTAAAACCGGAACCAAGACACTGGTCTCACTGGCAACCTGGGAAGACCATGATGTAGATGTTACCCTGCAAATTGACTGGGCTAAACTGGGCCTGGATCCGGCCAAGGTATCTCTGCATGCCCCGGCTATTGAGAACTTCCAACCCGAAAAGACCTGGAAACCGGGAGACACCGTAACCGTTCCGAAAGGAAAAGGATGGCTTATCGTGATTGAATAACCGAAGGATTCCATCGAATAAAAACCATTTCACATGAAAAACAGAATACTAACCCTGACAACCTGTGTCTTCTGCCTGGCTCCGCAAGGATTTGCCCAGCATGTATCCGTTCAGGAACAGACAGAGACCCTGAAAACCTATAAATTCTCTGATCCGAATCCGGTAGCAACTCCTTCCAACCTGTTCTATCCCTACTTCCGGTTTGACGGATTTACAGCCAAAGGTGAAAACCGGGAATGGAAAACAGTTGAACTGGAGAATGATTACATCAAAGTTACCCTCTTTCCGGAAGTAGGCGGAAAGATATGGGGAGCCGTGGACAAAACCACCGGTAAAGACTTTATCTACAAGAACGGAGTAGCCAAATTCCGTGATATCGCCATGAGAGGTCCCTGGACCTCCGGCGGTATCGAGTTCAATTTCGGTATCATCGGACACGCTCCCACCTCCAGCACTCCTGTGGATTATCTGGTCAGACAAAAAGATGACGGCAGTGTAAGCTGCTACCTGTTCTCCTACGAATGGCTGACACGCACGGCCTGGACTGTGGAAGTCAATCTGCCTAAGGACAAAGCTTACTTTACAACCCACACCACCTGGTACAACCAGTCCGATGTTGATCAGCCTTATTACCAGTGGATGAATGCCGGATACCGGGTCGGCCAGAAAGCTGAGTTCTGTTATCCGGGCGACCATCTCATCGGACACGGGGGTGAGGTTTCCTCGTTCCCGGTAGATGAAAACAACCGGAACATCGGATGGTATGACTCCAATAATTTCGGCAATTCCAAGTCTTACCACGTTCTGGGATATTACAATGACTATTACGGCATCTACTGGCACGGAGAAGATTTCGGGTCCATCCATCATTCCAATTTTGATGAGAAACTGGGTATGAAAATCTTCCTATGGGGACAGTCCCGTGAAGGAGGTATCTGGGAAGACCTGCTGACCGACCAGAACGGCCAGTACATCGAGCTGCAGTCCGGCCGAATGTTCAACCAGCCGGCTTCCAACAGTGCCTACACCCCTTACAAACATCATTCGTTCGCACCTCAGATGACGGATGCATGGACCGAATACTGGTATCCCGTCAAAGGAATCAAAGGAGTGTCCAAGGCCAGCACCATCGGAGCCTTGCACGTAATGCGTGAGGCTGACGGACTGAAACTGGCCTTTTCACCGCTGGAAAAACTGTCAACCGATCTCAAGATCTACAAAGACCAGCAGCTGGTGGAAACACTGTCTCTGACTACCAACGTCATGGAACCGGTCACCCTGACTTCCCTGAAAGGAAAAGACATCCCCGAAGGCCACCTGAAAGTAGTCATCGGAGACAATCTCCTGATCTACTCGGATAATCCGGAAAACTTCGACCTGAAGCGCCCCATGACCCTTCCCGAAGATTTCAACTGGAATTCTGCTTTCGGACTTTATACCCAGGGAGAACAATGGTTGAACCAAAAAGTATGGGACAAGGCAGAAAGCTACCTGAAGAAATCCCTGGAACAGGATGCCAACTTCTCACCGGCTCTGGTACGCCTTTCCTCCCTCTATTACCGGGAAGGCAGATATCAGGAAATGATTCCCCTGCTGGAACGGGCTTTGGGGCTGAATACCTATGACGGAGAAGCCAACTACCTGTACGGACTGGCCAACCGCATGCTGGGCAATGCAACAGAAGCGAAGGCTGCTTTTGCTATCGCTACTTTTTCAGCTTCAGTGCGCACTGCCGCTTACGAACAGCTGGGCGAAATGTATGCTTGCGACCGGAACTGGACCAAAGCCGAACAATATGCAAAGAAGAGTCTGACTTACAATGCCATGAACCTTCATGCCCGTCAGTTGCTGACAATGATTTACAGAAAGACTGGCAGAACAGAGCTGGCGAAAGAACAGATCAGCCAGGTGCTGGATCAGCTGCCTTTGTATCATGGTCTCCGCTTTGAAGAAGCCTGGCTGTCCGGAAACCATACTCCGGAACAACTTGCTTCATTCGCTTCCCAGATCCGTAATGAACTGCCGGCCGAAACTTATCTGGAACTGGCCGAATGGTATGAAAGAACCGGATGTGAGGAAGAAGCCATCGCCCTGCTCACCTGTGCCGGAAATCATCCGATAGTCCTGTATCAGAAAGCCTGGCTGCAGAGCAGACAAGGAGCAGCTCGGGAAGCCCGGGAAACACTGGAACTGGCCAATGCCCAGTCACCGGATTATATCTTCCCCTTCCGTCCGGAAACCCTGAAATACCTGGATTGGGCCGAATCGCAGTCAGCCAACTGGAAAATCAACTATTACCAGGGACTGATATACTGGACCAACCAGCAGAAGGACAAGGCACTCCAGGAAATGAACCTGTGTGACAATGCAGGCTATGCACCTCTGTATCTGTCGCGCGCACAGCTCAAGGAAGGCGAAGCCAGACTGGCAGACCTGATGAAAGCCGAGCAGGCAGATCCTTCATGGAGAGCCGGCATGGCCTTGCTGAACTATTATATTGCAGAAAGTAACTGGGACAAGGTAGTAGAAACAGGCAAAAAGTACATCCAGAAATATCCGGACAACTATTACATTGGACTGAAATATGCCAACGGTCTGTGCGAAACCAGACAGTATGGTTCCTGCATTTCCCTGTTGAGCAAAATGCAAGTGTTACCGAACGAAGGTTCCTATGCCGGCAGAGCCGTATACCGTGCTGCCAACCTCTACCAGGCAATGGATCAGTTCAGCAAACACCGGTATGATGCAGCCCTGAAATCCATAAAAGCCTCCGAAGAATGGCCGGAAAACCTGGGTGTAGGAAAACCTTACGACGATCAGATAGACAAACGGCTGGAAGATTATCTGGAAGCCAAGGTATATGAAAAGAAAGGAGAAACGGCAAAAGCCCAAACCCTGCTGGACAAAGTATCTTCCCATCCTACTTCCACCCGCAATTTCGAATCAGCGCATTTGCTGACGGCACTGGCTTTGCGTGACACAGGCAAACAGGCAGAAGCCGACAAGCTGGTTGCCTCCTGGAAAAAGGATTTCCCGGAAAGCAAACCGGCACAATGGTGTACTGCCGTTTATCATGGAAACATGGACCAGGCTAGAGAACTGTTGAGCAGCAGATATGCTTCCAACGAGACTACTCCCTGGGAAACCGGCTACCGGGATACAAACTTTGACCTGATTGCAAGATTATTCTCGGGAGTACCCAAGTGACACTTTACGCTGCTAAAGTAGGTGTTTAGCGGGCTAAAGTGCATGTTTAGCGCGCCAAAGTAGGTGTTTAGGAAACGCAAAGAGGGACATGTGAAACTTCGGTTTTGCTTTCACACCGCCCGTTTTTTGAGAGACTATCCGTAAAGCCTTCACGCTTTCACATTATTGTAAGTTCTTGTTTTCAAGTATTTTATGGTGAAGGATAGATTTCACAGGGAAGATAGTTGGTTTCACGGATGTTTTGGAAAAGAGAAAGAGGATAAAACCAACGGCTTTATCCTCTTTCTCTATATTGTCGCTAGATAATACTTATTCGTGCTGTGCGAAATACTTCAGGAATTGCGTGCGTTCGAAAGTATTCACACCCTTTACGTCGCCTACGTTCAGTTTACCCTTGAACTGGGCGATGTTTTCCATGCCCTTGCTTGCCATCCATTCGGCCACGAACTTGTTGTATTCGTTAATGACGGCAGATGATTCTTTGTAAAGAACACTGCAAATTTCTACGGCGGAGGCTCCTGCCAGAATGGATTTTACAATGCCTTCAGCTGAGTGGATGCCACCTGAAATGGCATAATCTATCTTATTGACTGCTGCCGAAGCAATACCGGTCCAGCGAAGCGAGTTGGAGAGGTCGGCCTCATTGCTGAATACATCACCTGCCACCTGCGTCATCTTGTCGATATTGATATCCGGCTGGTAGAAGCGGTTGAACAATACGACGGCCGCAGCTCCGTTGGCGTAAAGCTGGTCGATGAGGGCTACGGGATTCGTCAGATTGCTGCCCAGTTTCATGATAACGGGGATTTTGACCGTTTTCTTGATGTGACGCAGGATGTCAATGTGGCGCTGTTCAAAGCTACCATAGGTGTATTGTACATCAGTTTGTAAAGCTAGAATATTGATCTCCAGTGCGTCGGCTCCGGCTTCTTCGATCTGCTTGGCGAAGTCTGCCCATACGTCATCTTTATAGCAGTTGATGCTGGCGATAACGGGGATGTCGCACACCTTCTTGCTTTCACGTATCAGGTTGAGATATTCACCTAGTTTGTGGTGGAGGATGTAGACAGACAGTTTGTCTGCAGCTTCGGGTGACATGGAAGGATCGTCGTGTTGGTAGACTTCCATCATGATCTGCTCTTCAAAGAGAGACTTCAGTACGATAGCTCCTGCTCCTGCTTCGCAGAGTTTCTGGTTCTTGGCTGCGCTGTCTGTCAGACCTGAACTGCTGACGATAATGGGATTTCTAAGGGAAAGCCCGGCAAATGTTGTTTGTAACGTTGTTGCCATGATGTTTTATTTTTTAGATTAATAAATTCGTTCTCCGAAAATTTTGCTTCCTACACGTACCAGTGTGCTTCCTTCGGCAATGGCTTCGTGGTAGTCGTGAGACATGCCCATCGAAAGTTCGCAAAAAGCATCGTCGTCGGCAAACCATGTGGATTTTACTTCACGGAAGAAGTTGCTTAAGGAACGGAATTCCTCCTTGATTTGTTCGACGTTGTCCGTGTTGGTGGCCATGCCCATGAGCCCGCACAGACGGATGTGCTGCAACTGACGCCACTGGCCTTCGGCCAGCATCTGGCGGCATTCGTCGAAGCTGAAGCCGAATTTGGTCTCTTCGCGGGCGATGTGCAGTTGGAGCAGGCAGTTCACCCTGCGTCCGGCTTTGGCTGCTTGTTTGTCTACTTCTGCCAGGAGCTTGTAGGAGTCGATGCCGTGAATCAGTGCTACGTAGGGCACGATGTATTTCACTTTGTTGGTCTGCAGGTGGCCGATGAAATGCCATTCAATGTCTTTCGGCAGACTTTCATATTTGGCCGTCATTTCCTGTACCTTGCTTTCGCCGAAGATACGTTGTCCTGCCCGATAAGCTTCTTCGATGGCTTCGTTCGGGTGGAACTTCGATACGGCTACCAGCCGTACGCCTTCGGGCAGTTCGTTCCGTATTTCTTTGATGCGTTCTCCAATCATATTTTCTCTTGTTTTTTATACTTCCGGCTTGTCGTCGGGCTCAGCGCTGTAAGGATACACGTCCATAAGTGGCGTTTCGGCCACAGAGGCTATCTGATAATCGGCCATGGTGCCCTTCATCCCTTCATCCAGTTTCTTTACGGCATCGCGCAAATCGGCGGCTTGTACCAATACTTGCGTAGATGTTTTTTTCTCTGCACCGCTCTTTTCATCGAGTGTGATAAAAATGAGCTTGCATTTGAACCAGCGGTCGGCAGCTTCTTCATCGCAGGGGAAAAGTTCGCTATAGTTGGCACGCTTGATGTCGGCTACAGTGAACTCACCACTGATGAAAGGAGTAATCTCTTCGATGATACGTGCTTCGGCTTCGGTAAAGCTGAGTGCATCTACCAGATAGGGCTCCGTAACCTTCTTGTTCATGCCGTTTTCCATTGTTTTTTCATATCGAATCTTGCATTCGAACCATGTATGCATTGCCATAATTTTCAGTCTTTTAGTTTTCTATCAATAAAAATTGGTCGGTTAATTCCCCACAAAGATAAAACTTTTCAAATGAAGAATGCAAGATAAGGTTTAAGATTTGCGCAGAGTGTCTGATTTTCTGTTATAGTTATTGTTGTGGACGGGTGGAATAAGAACGGGACGAAACATTCTTTTAACATGATTGAAATAGGTGCTTCCAAACTTTTTCTTACTTTTGTTTGTTATCAAGAAGAATTTTAAAGGAAAAGAAAATTATGGCAACAACAAATTTCAAAGGACAGCCGGTGAGATTGATCGGTGAGTTTATACAGGTGGGCACTGTAGCCCCCGATTTCGGATTAGTAAAAACGGACTTGTCAACTTTCTCGTTAAAAGATTTGAGTGGTAAGAATGTGGTATTGAATATTTTTCCAAGTCTTGATACGGCAGTTTGCGCAACTTCAGTTCGTAAGTTTAATAAATTAGCAGCTTCTTTGCCCGATACGATTGTATTGGCTATTTCGAAAGATCTGCCTTTTGCACATGCACGTTTTTGTACAACGGAAGGCATTGAACATGTCATTCCATTGTCCGATTTCCGTATTTCCGATTTTGATGAGAATTATGGTGTATGTATGGCCGATGGTCCGTTAGCCGGATTGTTGGCACGTGCTGTCGTTATTATAGGTAAGGACGGTCGGGTGGCTTATACGGAGCTGGTACCTGAAATTACACAGGAACCTGATTATGACAAAGCTTTGGAAGTTTTGAAGTAATTTTTCTAAAAAAACAGGGTGTATCCTTTTCCAAGAAGGTTGAGACTTCTTGATAGAGATACACCCTTTATTTTGTGGAATAAATGCGAAAAGGTTCGTTTTTCTTTATTGATCAGCTTTTTTAGATAGTTTTTCAAGGAAGTAGACCATGAGGAAGCCTACTACCATCAGTGCTATTGCCTCGCCAATGTAGGCATTGGGCAAGATGTTGGTTTCGATAGGCATGCCATGAGTGTTGTCGGCTATTTCTTTCCATGGCCATACTTTGTTGAGTGAACCCAGCATGAAGCCTGTCAGAACGGCTAAGGTGATGTTGCGGAAATGCTTCAAGGCAAACGATAACAGACGTGAGAAACTGGTGATACCGATGAATGCACCTGCTGCAAAAATGGCCAAGGTCGTGATATTGAGCGTCTTTACCGCTTCCATTATATAGAAATATTTACCTAACAACACCAGAATGAAACTTCCTGAAATGCCTGGAAGAATCATGGCGCAGATAGCAATAGCTCCACACAGGAAGATGAACAGCGGATGGGTCGACGTTTCTGCGGGAGTAGCAACGGTTATGTAGTAAGCTACAATGGCACCAATGATGAATCCGATGACAGTTTTCCAATTCCACCCTTTGATGTCTTTCCCTACGAACCAAGTAGATGCCAGTACCAGGCCGAAGAAAAATGCCCATACCAAAATGGGATGGGTAGTGAGTAGCCAAGTTATGACTTTTGCGAGCGAAAAGACGCTAATGCCAATTCCCAGCAGAAGTGAGAACAGAAAATTCCCATTGATTTTCTTCCAAAACTGTCCCCATTTTCCTGTAAAAAACAGGCGGAGACTTTCCATATTAATACTCTTGATCGTTTCTATCAGTTCATCGTAGATGCCTACAATAAAGGCGATGGTACCGCCTGAGACACCCGGTACAACATCGGCAGCTCCCATGCCCATACCTTTTAGTGCGATGAATGCGTAGTCTTTCAGTTTTCTTTTCATATTGCTTGTAATTTTATTTTGTAGAGTCTTTTTGTAAAAATTATCCTTTTCTTCGTCGGATAGGTTCTGTCAGGTAGGTTTTCATTACCTGCATGGCCTCTCCATCAGGCATTGTCTCCACCTGTGTTTGCAGATTTTCCATGTATTTTTCGTTCATGGGGCTTTCTGTCTGTTGGTTGTAGTGTCGGGCCTTCTCTGTTTCGCCAGACAGGATACATGACATGGTAAGTCGCTGGTACAGGTTCGGATAGTCAGGTTTCCACTGTTCGATATGTTCCAGAGCGCTGACAGAATAGCGGTACATACCTGCTTCGGTGCTATAAGCGGCTATTTCTGACCATGTATCGGCTGTATTGTCATAGCTGCCTATTTCTTCCCACATGTCAACGGCTTTTTGCCTTTCGCCACGTTGTGCATAGATTAGGCCTCCCAACAAATGGGCGTCTACATTGAGGTAATCGATGTCAATGGCTTTGTGGCAGTAATCGAGTGCCTGTCCTTCGTACTTTTCGTTGCCAAGTTTATAAATGCAGATGGCCATGCCGGCGTAGAGGGATGAACGTGTAATAGGGTCTTTCAAGTCCTCTTCCTGTTGCAGGGCAAGATCCAGTTCGTTATAGGCTTTTTCCCATTCTTCTTTTTCCAGCTTGATCTGCCCTACCATTGAGTTCAGATAGGCAGGAGCGATACTGTGGAACTTGACGGCCTGTTCATAGCACTTGACGGCTTCTTCGTCGTTGCCAAGCTCCAGAAAGCAGTAACCCTTAATGACGTAAGCTTCTCCCAGTTCGTCATCAGCCAGCAGGGCATAGTCGCAGGCGTCAATGGCTTTTCCAAATTCCTGCATGCCCATATAGCAACGTGCCGCTGCCATCCAGTATTGTGGATGATAGGGATCATTGTCTATCAGCTTATTATAGTAAGTCAGAGCTTCTGCATAGTTTTTCCGGTCGAGCAGGCTGTCAGCCATGATACAGCAGTATTCTGTATCTTCTTTGTCCCATCGCCAGTGCGAAAGCCATTCCGTTGCCTGGTCGTACTGATAGGCTCCAAGGTACATGTAAGCCACATCGATGATGTTTTCCTTGCTGTATTTGTCTTCCAGCATGTCCAGTTGCAGTTCGGCGTCCTCTATGCGTCCTTCTTCCACCAACAGTCTGGCGCGTAGGATGGTGACGTCGGGGCGTTCTTCGGTTATTTCTGCGGCAGCCTGCTTTGCGTCTTCCAGCTCGTACAGATCCAGATGTAAGTAGCTGCGCTCCACCAGCAACGAGGTGTTGCCAGGGTGGAGCTTCAGCCCATACGCGATGACTTCGGCTGCGTCGTCGAACTTACTGTTGCGGTCGTACCATTCGGCAATATCGGCCAGGTCTTCTGCATCCATGTAGATGGAGATGTGCTGGTCGCGTGCCGTTTCGTAGCTTTCCACCAGTTCAGCCAATGCCTTGTCTTTGCCCGACAGCAGGTTCTTGTTACTCATCGTATGTGTGTATCAGTTTTTTTATTTGTTTATTTTGCCCCAAGTGTCTTTCAGGCCTACTGTGCGGTTGAAGACCATCTTTTCTGCTGTAGAATCCTTGTCGACGTTGAAGTAGCCGATGCGTTGGAATTGCAGATAAGTGAGGGGCTTCATGCCGGCAGCAAACTTTTCGACATAACAGCAGGGCAATACCTTCAGCGAATCGGGGTTGATGATTTCCTTCATGGCTGTCAGGGCGTCGCAGTTCTTGGCTTCGCGGATGGCAGCCAGCTCGTCGCGAGGATTTTCCACTTTCCACAGACGGTCGTACAGGCGTACTTCAGCTTCCAGGCAGTGGGCACAGCTCACCCAATGCAGGGTGCCTTTCACCTTGCGGTTGGCGCCTGGCATACCGCTCTTTGAGTCAGGGTCGTATTCGCAGTAGACTTCCACCACTTCGCCTGCCTCGTTCTTCTTGCAACCTGTGCACTTCACGATGTAGGCATTCTTCAAGCGTACTTCCTGGCCGGGGGTCATGCGGAAATATTTCTTCGGGGCGTCCTCCATGAAATCTTCGCGCTCCATCCACAGCTCACGGCTGAATTCGATGGTATGGCTGCCTTCTTCAGGACGTTCGGGGTTGTTGATGGCTTCCAGTTCCTCCACCTGTCCTTCGGGATAGTTGGTGATAACCAACTTCACAGGATTCAGTACGGCTGAAATACGAGTGGCACGTTCGTTCAGGTCTTCGCGAACGGCACTTTCCAGCAGGGCGAACTCGTTGAGAGCGTCGTAAGTGGTGTAACCGATCTTGTCGATGAACTTATGGATAGACTCTGGCGAATAGCCACGACGGCGGAAACCACAGATGGTCGGCATGCGGGGATCGTCCCAGCCGTTCACCAGGCCTTCCTTGACGAGCGTCAGCAGGTTGCGCTTGCTCATCAGCGTGTAGCTCAGGTTCAGTTTGTTGAATTCGTACTGGCGCGGGCGGTTGTCGTCCAGATCCTTGCCTTCTTTCAGCCAATCGACGAAGAGGTCGTAGAGCGGGCGGTGTACCACAAATTCCAATGTACAGAGCGAGTGGGTCACGCCTTCGAAGAAGTCACTCTGGCCGTGGGCGAAGTCATACATGGGATAGGCTTTCCATTTCGTACCCGTGCGGTGGTGCGGATGTTTCACTACACGATAGATGATGGGGTCGCGGAAGTGCATGTTGGGGTTGGCCATGTCTATCTTGGCGCGCAGCACCATGGCACCTTCTTCTACCTCGCCACTGTTCATCTTTTGGAACAGCTCCAGATTTTCTTCAATAGGGCGGTTGCGGTAAGGACTTTCCGTACCCGGCTGGGTCGGTGTACCTTTCTGTGCCGCTATTTCTTCAGACGACTGTTCGTCGATGTAAGCCTTGCCTTCCTTGATGAGGCGGATGGCGAAGTCCCACAGCTGCTGGAAGTAGTCGGAGGCATAGTATTCGTGTCCCCACTGGTAGCCCAGCCAGCGTATGTCTTCCTTGATGGCCTCGACGTATTCCACGTCCTCCTTGGTGGGGTTGGTGTCGTCGAAGCGCAGGTTGCATACGCCTCCGTGAGCGGCTGCGATGCCGAAATCAAGGCAGATGGCCTTGGCATGTCCGATGTGCAGGTATCCGTTAGGCTCCGGCGGGAAGCGTGTCTGCACTCTGCCTCCATTTTTACCGTTGCTCAAGTCGTTTTCTACAATTTGCTCAATGAAGTTCAAGCTTTTCTTTTCGCTTGTTTCTTCGTTTTTCAGTTCTGCCATAGTGTTATAATATATAATATGGTGTAATTTCCCGTAGGGATATGATAAAACATGTGGCAAAAGTACGACTTTTACATGACGTGGGGAAACATATTCTTTTATTTTTTAGGAGAAGTCCGTCCGCACGTTTGTCTTGCTAAAATAGCCGGAACATTGAAGCTCTTATGTTTGAAGTATTCGGGTCTTATAGACGTTGTCTGAGCCTCTTTCCGGTGGCCCGGAAACCTACTCATCTACTTAAATGCCTGATAATGGCCCATGAAGGTAGATGTGTGACAAGCGTTTGGTAAACATTATGCGTGAAAAAATAAATAAATGCCCTGCCTTAAAGGTTGCCTATCTTAGAATGTTTATACAGCCTCTTGCTGCATTTACCCAATTTATTGAAAATGTACTGTTTACTCCTGCAAGTTTCAAAATGCTCTTTATGTTCATGTATCATTTTAACCGTCATCCCGGCCTTGAGCCGGGATCCAGGAACACACAGGCGATGATGATATGGATCCCGCATCGAGTGCGGGATGACAGAAACCGGATAGCGTTTATGGCTTGACGGGAATATATTCGCCGCCTTTGATGATGGCCTGCCCGTTGGACGAAAGAATATAATCCAGTAGCGGGGCAACGCGGTCGGCATTCTTCTGTTCGTAATAGTAGTAGAGTGGGCGGACGATGGGGTAAGTGCCGTTGGTGGCGTTTTGCGGGGTGGGTTGTGCATACTCGCCTCCTTCGTAGGCCACGGCAAGCGGCTTCACTCGGTGGGAGACGTAGGCCAGTCCCACGTAGCCGATGGCACCACGGGTCTGGCTGACCGACTGGATGACGGCGCCCGTGGCGGGCATGGAAAGGCTGCCAGCCATGTAGTTCTTATTTTTCAGCACGCTCTCTTTGAAGAATTCATACGTGCCGGAGGACGTCTCGCGCGAATAAACGACAATCTTGCGGTCTTCTCCTCCCACTTCTTTCCAGTTGGTAATCTTTCCGCGGAAAATATCTTCCAGTTGCTGGCGGGTCAGCCGGTCGACCGGATTGTCAGGATGGACCACCACGGCAAGGGCGTCTCCAGCGATGATGGTTTCGCGGATGTCTTTGCCTGCCGCCTTAGCTCTCATCTTTTCGCTGAACTTGATGGAGCGCGAAGCCATGGCCAAATCGGCCGTGCCGTCCAGCAATGCGGAAATTCCTACGCCGCTACCTCCGCCGGTGACGGTGACGCGGGCTTCGGGGTGGATTTTCATGAATTCTTCGGCTGTCTGTTGGGCGATGGGCAATACTGTGTCGCTGCCCTTGATGCGTTGGGCGTAGAGGTTGCCGAAGGAAAGAAACCATGCGGCCAGAACAAGAAAAATCTGTATAGTCTTCATTTTAATTATTGTTTTTATGGGCACAAATAACGGAAACAGATGTTTCATGGATGTTACAAAACGGGTGTCCTCGGGATTTGTAACGAAAATGTAATACATATGAAACCGTTTTTTCAAGAGAAAGACACGTTTTCTTAGCATTTCCGCTGTTTCTTTGCGGCGGAAAATTATAGGTACAGAAATTTATTATGCAATGAAGCGGATATTTGAAAAAATTGTAGAAGGACTGCTGGCCTGTAGCGGTTTTGTGACAAGCATCACAATTGTTTTGATTGTGCTCTTCCTCTTTTCGGAAGCGGCGGGGCTGTTTGGTGACAAGGTCATAGAAGAAGGTTACGTGCTGGCGGTTCATCAAGGTACCGGAGTGGACGAGCTGACTCCCGAGGAGATTAAGGATGTGTTTGACGGCGAGATTACCAATTGGAAGGATGTAGGGGGAGAGGATGTCCCCATCCGCCTGTTTCGTCTGGAGGACGCTGAGCGGTATTTCACGGAAGAGCAGTTGGGAGCGTCTTACGAGAATGCGGGCGCATGTATCACAGGGTTGGTAGCCCGTACGCCTGGTATGGTGGCTTTTGTTCCCGAACAGTTTGTGGAGCACAATGACTCAGTGTATTTGATGAAAGATAACACCATCTCGGCGAAGGACGTGTTTGCCGGTGCGGAATGGTTTCCGACTGCTACGCCCGCACCCTTGTTCGGTTTCTTGCCCTTGATAACGGGTACGCTTTGGGTCAGCCTATTTGCCATTCTGATAGCTTTACCCTTCGGACTGTCCGTGGCCATCTATATGTCTGAAGTGGCCCATCCTAAAATCCGTAACGTCTTGAAGCCGGTCATCGAGCTGTTGAGCGGTATTCCATCTGTAGTTTATGGCTTCTTCGGCCTGATAGTCATCGTGCCTTTGCTTCAACAAGTGTTCAACCTACCTGTGGGTGAAAGTGGCTTGGCGGGAAGTATCGTGCTGGCCATCATGGCCTTGCCTACGATAATCACCGTGACGGAAGATGCCATGCGTAACTGTCCCCGGGCTATGCGCGAGGCCAGTCTGGCGCTGGGCGCATCGCAATGGCAGACTATTTATAGAGTGGTGATACCTTACTCCATATCGGGTATTACGTCGGGTGTCGTGTTGGGCATCGGACGCGCTGTGGGCGAGACGATGGCCGTGTTGATGGTGACAGGCAATGCGGCCGTGATACCGTCTTCCATCCTTGAACCGCTTCGCACCATTCCCGCTACGATTGCTGCCGAACTGGGTGAGGCTCCCGCGGGGGGGGCACATTACGCGTCGTTGTTCCTCTTGGGCGTGGTGCTGTTTTTCATTAGTCTGCTGATTAACTTTACGGTGGAGGCGGTGTCGAAGAGAAAGTAAGGATTTAAATATAGAAATAAGATTATGTCAGTCAATCGAAAACGTGTTTCGCAAGGTATAGCTTTCGGTTTGTTCCGTTTGCTGAGTCTGAGTGTCGTGTTGGTGCTCTTTGCTATTCTGTTCTTTATTATATATAAAGGTATAGGGGTCATTAGTTGGGACTTCTTGACGACGGCTCCGGCCGACGGTATGACGGCAGGCGGTATCTGGCCGGCCATTGTAGGTACGTTTTATCTCATGGTGGGTAGTGCGCTGTTCGCTTTCCCTGTAGGAGTGATGAGCGGCATTTATATGAATGAGTATGCTCCCAAACGGGGGTGGGTGGTTCGCTTCATCCGGATGATGACCAATAACCTGAGCGGCATCCCGTCCATTGTGTTTGGCTTGTTCGGTATGGCCTTGTTTGTCAACTGGCTCGATTTTGGTGACAGCATCCTGGCCGGTTCGCTCACGTTGGGCCTGCTCAGCTTACCGTTGGTTATCCGTACTACTGAGGAAGCTTTGAAGGCGATACCCGACAGCATGCGTGAGGGAAGCCGGGCCTTGGGCGCCACGAAGTTGCAGACCATCTGGCATGTCATCTTGCCGATGGGTATGCCTAACATCATTACCGGCCTTATTCTGGCTTTGGGGCGTGTGTCGGGCGAGACGGCGCCTATTCTGTTTACTTGTGCCGCTTACTTCCTGCCTCGGTTGCCACAAAGCATTTTTGACCAGTGTATGGCATTGCCCTATCACCTGTATGTGATTTCGACCAGTGGTACGGACATCGATGCCCAGCTGCCCATTGCCTATGGCACGGCCTTGGTGCTCATTGTCATCATCTTGTTTGTTAACCTGTTGGCCAATGCTCTGCGCAAGTATTTTGAGAAGAAAGTAAAATCAAATTAGAAAATGGAAATTTATCGATAATCAAATATCCAAATATATGAAGAATATCATTGAAACCCGTGACGTGAACTTCTGGTATGGCGATTTTCATGCGTTGAAAAATATCAGCATGGATATAGAGGAAAAATCCGTGGTGGCTTTCATCGGCCCGTCGGGATGTGGCAAGTCTACCTTCCTTCGTCTGTTGAACCGGATGAATGACCTGATACCCGATACGCGTCTGACCGGAAGCGTTCAAATCAACGGGCAAGACATCTACGGCAAAGGGGTGAATGTGGATGAGTTGCGTAAGGACGTTGGCATGGTTTTTCAGCGTCCCAACCCGTTTCCCAAGAGTATATTCGAGAATGTAGCCTATGGCCTGCGCGTGAATGGGGTGACCGATACCCAATTCATTCGTCAGCGTGTGGAGGAAAGCTTGCGTGGTGCCGCCTTGTGGGATGAGGTGAAAGACAAGTTGAAAGAGTCGGCGTATGCTCTTTCGGGTGGTCAGCAGCAGCGTTTGTGCATAGCTCGGGCCATGGCAGTATCCCCCTCGGTGCTTCTTATGGACGAACCGGCTTCGGCGCTCGACCCCATCTCGACAACCAAGGTAGAGGAGTTGATACACGAGCTGAAGCACGACTACACCATTGTTATCGTGACTCATAACATGCAGCAGGCCGCCCGTGTAAGCGATAAGACGGCTTTCTTCTACATGGGGCAGATGGTGGAGTATGGCGACACGAAGACCATCTTTATCAGCCCGAAAAAAGAGCAGACGCAGAATTATATCACAGGACGTTTCGGTTAATGGGGATTTTGCTTAACTTTGAGGCAATTTTAAAAACGAATTAGTAACTAAAACAGAATAGTATTATGGTAAAATTCATCGAAAGTGAACTGGTTTTGTTGAAGAAAGAGATAGACGAAATGTGGACGTTGGTTTACAACCAACTGGATCGTGCCGGCGAATCGGTACTTACGCTGGACAAGGAGTTGGCTCAGCAGGTGCTTGTGCATGAACGTCGGGTCAATGCCTTTGAGCTGAAGATAGACAGCGATGTGGAGGACATCATTGCGCTTTATACGCCGGTAGCCATCGATTTACGATTTGTATTGGCCATGCTGAAAATCAATACCAATCTGGAGCGTCTGGGCGATTTTGCCGAGAGCGTTGCCCGCTTTGCTCTCGAAGAGAAAGAGCTGACACTCGATGCCGACCTCGTGAAGCGTCTTCGTCTGCAGGAGATGATCGATCAGGTTCTCTCCATGCTCGAACTGGCAAAGCGTGCTTTGCAGGAAGAAAGCCAGGAGTTGGCTACATCAGTTTTCGCGAAAGACAATGTGCTGGATGAAATCAATGCCAACGCTTCTACCTTGTTGGCAGAATATATCCAGCAACATCCTGAAAGCGCTTTGTCCTGCATCAATTTGGCAAGCGTTTTCCGCAAGTTGGAGCGTGCCGGCGACCACATCACGAACATAGCAGAAGAGATTGTCTTCTTCATCGACGCCAAGGTATTGAAGCATCACGATACGGCAGAAGAGGGATACGGACAAGAGAAGTAGTCAGAGAAGCCTCTTCTTAATAAAGAATAAAGCATTGTTTTCTGCCTCACAAAGCATTGTTTTTCGAGGTGGAAAGCAATGCTTTCTTTTTGCATTTATTCTCCATTCTTTCGTTTCAAGAAATCGGTGGGGTTTTCGCCGAAATATTCTTTGTAGCATTTGGTGAAGTAGGAGGGCGAACTGAAACCTACCTCGTAAGTGATTTCAGCTACCGTCTTTTCGGTGGAAGCCAATAGCGAAGATGCACGTTTCAGGCGTGCGATGCGCAGCAGTTCGTTGGGGGCATGGCCACAGAGTGCCTTCGTTTTGCGATAAAGCTGTACGCGGCTCAAACCTATTTCTTCCCCCAAATCCTCTATGCTTAGGTTAGGATCGGACAGGCGGTCGTTGATGAGGCGATGGAGCTTTTCCATGAAACCTTTATCCAGCTCGGCCACGGGGGCCTTTTGCGTGGGTGCTTTCACGCCGTCCGAGAAGAAATTTTGTAAACGTTGGCGGTTTTCGATGAGGTTGCGCAGGCGGACGGTAAGTAGCTGGGCACTGAAAGGTTTGGATATGTAGGAATCTGCTCCACACTCGTATCCCTTTATCTTCTGTTCGTCTACGGCATAGGCCGTAAGCATCATCACAGGGATATGCGATGTCTGCAATTCCGACTTCAGGCGGCGGCAGCACTCCATGCCGTCCATGACGGGCATCATCACGTCGCAGATGATGGCGTCGGGCACGTACTTCATGGCTTGTTGAACGCCCTCTTGTCCATTGGCAGCCTCAATGACGTTGTATTTTTCCTGAAGGACGGAGCGGACATAGTCGCGTATGTCCTGATTGTCGTCTATTACGAGAATGGTTTCTTTGTCTTCGGGTTTTGTGTCGTGATCGGCCACTTGTATTGTTTCCTGGTCGGCGGCCAGTACGGCGCCTTCTTTCAGGTTGGCTAACATGGCGCTACGAGTAGTGTTACTGTCTAATGCACCTGTTTGATGAGCTGGCATCTCAATGCAGAAGCGGGTACCTTGTCCTTCAGCGCTGTCCACGTGGATGGTGCCTCCGTGCATCTCTACAAATGCTTTCACCAAGGCGAGGCCAATGCCCGATCCTGCATGGTGGACATCTATCTGGTAGAAGCTTTCGAATATGTGCTGTATGTGGTCGGCAGACATGCCTACTCCAGTATCTGTTACTTGCAGGCGCATCCAACGGATATTTTCCTTATTGAAAAATTCGAGACTGACGTGGACGCTTCCGTTTTCGGGAGTAAACTTGAAGGCGTTGGACAGGAGATTGTACAAGATACGTTCTATTTTTTCGGCATCGGCGGTGATGACGCTTTCTTCGTTGTCTTTACCTTCAGGCTCAGGGGTATCGATGCTGAAGCGGATATGCTTTCGATAGGCCAAAGTACGGAAGGCGTCTGTCCATTCGTGTAGCGAGGCAGCCAGATCAAATCGAGAGAGATGCATATCCAGTTTCCCTTCTTCGAATTTGCGGAAGTCGAGTATCTGGTTGACGAGGCGTAGCAGTACAGCTACGTTCTTATGGATAATATTCAGCAGAAAGCGTTCCTGCTCGTTCAGGTTGTGACTTTGCTGAAGTTGGTCGACGGGGTCGGCGATGAGGGTGAGGGGAGTACGGAAGTCGTGGGATACGTTGGTGAAGAAAGCCAGTTTGGCATGCGTAGCCTCTTCTAGTTGCCTCGATAGTATGATGAGTTGGTCACGTTGTTCCTCCAGCTGCTTTTTCTGTTGGGACAGTTCGGCATTCAAGCGGTTTTTGGTCCAAAAAGCACGTACTACGAAGACCAGTAATGCCCCTACCAGCAGGATAATGATGATGCAGGCGTAGAGGAACATGCGTTGGGCGGAATAGCGGAGCAGGAAGGCATCCAACTGGCTGTTGAGCTTCTCGATTTTTCCGTCCAGTGTGGCGATGTGATCCGTTTGCATCTGCATTACGTGGGCGTTTTGTCGGTTGACAGGAGCGGTGGAAAGCAGATTCTCGCGTTGATATTTCTTCCCTTCCAGAATGCTCATGGCTACTTGTATTACGCGGTCGCCTCCCGTGGGATAAATGAAAGTTCCGTCCAATATGCCATTGGCTACCAATTCTACTCCCAAGCCTTTGCCAGGCAAGGCATCTACACCGACGAAGAGCATTTTGTTTGCGCGTCCATGCCGAAGGGCTGCTGTGTGTGCTCCTGCTGCCATGCGATCGTTATGAGCAAATACCAGATCGATTTTCGGCTGACAGGTCAGGATGGAGTCAAATGCTTGTTCTGCTGATTTTTGGAACCACCCGGCATCGGCACTGGCCACTATCTGTATGCCAGGTGTACGAGATAGTACGTCCATCAATCCTCGATGGCGATCGGCTGCAGGTGTGGAACCTTTTAAGCCTGTCAGTTCTACAACGTTGCCTTTGCCTTCCAAACGTGTAGTAATGTAGTGGCCTATCTGTCGGCCCATTTCGTAGTTGTCTGCTCCTACATAAGCAGTATACTGGTCGGAGTTAATCCGTCTGTCAACCAGTACGACCGGGATTCCCTTGGCATATGCTTTTTCTATCACAGGAGTGATGGCTTCTGCTTCGTTGGGAGCTACAACAATCAGATCTACTTTTCGGCGGATAAATCGTTCGATATCTTCTGTTTGTTTCCGATTATCGTCGTTTGCCGAACGGATATCTACTTCCACGCCAGGATAGAAGAGTGCTTCGCGGCGGATTTCCTTGTTCATTTGTGTGCGCCATTCGTCATCACTGCATTGTGACACGCCGATAACGTAACGGTTTTTCTCTTGGCTGCATGAACTAAATAGCAGTAGATAGAGTGTACAAAGGATGGTTACAAGAAAGACAAAATGGCGTTTCATGGATTTTTGTTCTTTGGTTATGGATACAAAGATAGACAAAAATCCATGAAACTATCATCTCTATGCCAGTCTTTCCGTCAGCGATTGAGGTAATACGGGCATAGCTCCTTGTTGCGTACAAACATAAGCCGAAGTTTCTACGGCCAGTTGATGGGCTTCTGCTACTGGATGTCCCTTAAGGATAGCGGCCGTAAAGGCTGCTGTGAAAGAGTCGCCTGCACCTACAGTGTCAGCAACCTGCACCTTAGGAGTTTCTACAAATGATACGTGGCCGGGAGTAAAGACATAACTGCCGTTTACACCACAAGTCAGAATCAGCATTTTCAGATTATATTTGGCCAGCAGAATCCAGCATTTGTCCTGAAGGTCGATACCCGGATAACCGAACATTCGGCTTACGGTAACCAGCTCTTCATCGTTAATCTTCAGTACGTTGCAACGACGAAACGAATCACACAGAATTTCTTTCGTATAAAATCCTTGACGCAGGTTGATGTCAAAAATGCGGAGTGTATCTTCGTTTTCCGGCATTGCGTCGAGAAAATGGTGAATGGTTTCGCGTGATACGATGCTGCGTTGTGCCAATGAACCGAAACAGACTGCGCATGTCTGATGGGCCAGTCCCTCAAGAGCTTGTGTGTAGGGAATGTTGTCCCAAGCTACACCTTCTTTTATGTCATAGCAAGGAACCCCTTCAGCATCCAATTCTACTTGAACCGTTCCTGTGGGATAAGGTACTGTTTCTATCAGTCCGTATAATTGTTTTTCGCGGAAGTTATCCAAAATTTCTGAACCCAGTTTGTCCTGTCCTACGGCACTTACTATGCGGCTTTCCAATCCGAACTGCGATACGTGATAGGCAAAATTGGCTGGTGCTCCACCCAGTTTTTTCCCTTCGGGCAGCACGTCCCAAAGTGCTTCGCCCATTCCGACTACGATTGATTGATTATTCATGGCTATTGTTTTTTTGTGATTTCATTTTCAAAGTGTAGGCAATCAGATAGAGTACGCCGATCGTCATTACAGCGACAGCGCCGCTTTGTCCAACAGCGTCACTGGCCATACCCATCAGCAGCGGGAAGATTGTACCTCCGAAAAGACCCATAATCATCAGTCCCGAAACCTCGTTCTTTTTGTCGGGTACAGCAGTGAGGGCTTGTGCAAAGATGATAGGAAAGACATTGGAGTTGCCGAATCCGATGAGGGCGATGCAGACGTAGATGACATGATGTGCGTCGGACACCAGCAGGCCAGCCATGGCTACCAGCATACACGCTACGCTGATGCCCAGAAAGCGGCGTGCAGACAAATGCTGCAGGATGAACGTGCCCAACAGGCAGCCCGCCGTACGGAAGATGAAGTAGAGGCTCGTGGCAAAACCAGCTTCGTCGAGTGTCAAGCCTACACGCTCCATCAGTAGCTTGGGTGCAGTTGTGTTGGTTCCTACATCGATACCTACGTGGCAGACAATACCCAAAAAACAAAGCAGGATAAACGGTTGTCCTAACAGACGCAGGCAGTCTGCAAAGCCTGATGCCTGATCGGGCTTTTCTTCTTCAATAGGGGTAGATGAGAGCCACAGGATGGCGATGACAGCCACTATCATGTAGACGGGGAACAGCACACGCCAGCCCAATCCGAAAGTAGGCATGGCCTGCGTAGCACCCCACATGGCGATGTAGGGAGCCAGGAACGAAGCGATGGCTTTGACAAACTGCCCGAAAGTAAGCGAACTGGCCAGACGGTCGCCCGAAATAATGTTGCTCAATAGTGGATTGAGCGAAGTTTGCATCAGGGCATTGCCGATACCCAGCAGCGAGAAGGAGCAGAGCATCAGTCCGTAACCATCCCCAAAGAAAGGCAATAGGAGTGACAGAGCTGTTACGAAGAGGCTCAGCAGTACCGTGTTTTTTCGTCCGATACGATTCATCAGCATTCCTGTGGGTACAGAGAAAATGAGAAACCAGAAGAAGACAAGCGACGGAAAAATGTTGGCCTGCGAGTCCGTCAGTCCAAGGTCAGCCTTTACGTAATTGGAAGCGATACCTACCAGGTCGACAAAGCCCATGGCGAAGAAGCAGAGCATGACGGGTATCAGCCTTCCGTATTTCATTTGTTGTTTTGCGGTCATTGTTTTTAAGAATTTAAAGAAGTTTGAGAAGTGATATTCATTCTACCTCCGTCAGTTCCACCACATGACTTTGCATCGGGCGGAAACCAAAGATATCGAGACCGATTTTCATCAGATAGTCACCTGAAAGAATGCGGCCGTTAGATGGAAGTGAAGATTGGGCCTCGGGCATCAGGTTGATTTCCGCTACCTTGTAGTGCTTCGTCGGGTCAAGTCCCTGCAAGCGGACGGGCAGCAGTTTCTCCTGATAACGCGGATAGACATCGTAAGCAAAGAGTACGGCCTTGCGGCTGTCTGTGCTCACGTAGTTCACCGCCATGTGGTTACTTTCGTAAGGCGATACCAGACGGTATTGGTTACCGTCCAGGATGATGGATTGCAGACGCTTCCAGTTGGCTACGGCCGTCTGGCAGTAGAGCAGTTCCTCGGCACTCAGTTCTTTCAGTCCCAGGTCGAAACCCAGCTTACACATCGAAGCCACATCGGTGCGGAACTTGAGGGAAGCTGCCTTGTTCCAGCTCGTCACATGGGCGCACATGGCCTTGGCCGGGAAGAACTGCGAGAAGCCCCATTGGATGTAGATGCGCTCCACAGGATCGGTATTGTCGCTACACCAGAATTCGGTGAAATACTTCAGCGCCTCGTAGTCGCAACGTGCACCGCCGCCCGAGCAGAGCATCATGGGCACGTCGGGATAGTTGTCCTTCACCCGTTTCATCACGTTATAGACGCCGCGGACATGGTCGATGTACAGTTGTCCCTGTTCAGCTTTGAGGTAGGGCGAATAGATGTTGGTGATAGGGCTGTTGCAGTCCCACTTGAAGTAAGCGATGTCAGGATTCTCCTTCAGCAGCTTGTCCACAATGCTGTAGACATAGTCCTGCACGGCCGGGTTGCTCAGGTCGAGCACCAGCTGGTTGCGGTAGTAATACGTCTCGCGATTGGGATAATGGATGGCCCAGTCGGGGTGCTGCTCGAAGAGTTCGCTTTTGGGATTCACCATTTCCGGCTCTATCCATAGTCCGAACTTCACGCCCGCCTCTTTGGCAGCGTCGGTCAGGGCACGGATGCCGCCGGGCAGCTTGTCGTGCGTCACTTCCCAGTCGCCCAGTCCTGCACGGTCGTCTTTGCGCGGATATTTGTTGCCAAACCATCCGTCGTCCAGCAGAAACATGTCTACACCCAGGTCTTTGGCTTCCTTCATCAGTTCGGCCAGGATGTCCTGATCGAAGTCGAAGGCTGTGTTTTCCCAGTTGTTGAGCAGGGTCAGGCGTGTACCTTTGCCGTCCTTCAGCTGATAGTTGCGTGCCCAGGCCTGCAGGTTGCGGCTGCCCTGGCCGGTACCTTCAGTGCTCAGTGTAAAGATGAATTCGGGGGTAGTGAAGACCTCATCGCGATTCAACCGATAGGCCGACGCATACGGATTGATGCCGGGAATGATGCGCAGGTTGCCCACATTGTCCACCTCGAAGGTGAAGCGGAAATTGCCTGTCCACGCCAGTGTGCCCATCAGCACTTCGCCCTGCCGTTCCTGGGCGGGCTGGTCCAGTCCCACGATGAAGAAGGGATGCGTGTGCATGGCGGCGCGGCTGCCCAGCTTGGTGTCGATCACCTTCTTGCCGAAAAGCAGGGGCTGCGTGCTCATCTGCGCTTCCTTGGCCCAGTCGCTGCTGAACTCCGTCAGGTAGTAAGCCGGACGGCTGAAGTAAAGCATGGTCGAGGCATAGGCCGACAAAGTAACGGGCTTCTTCTCCTGATGGCGGATTTCGCTCCACGTCTTGATGACGTTCTCCTTCGGATAGGCCACGTAGTGCAGCGTCACGTCGACGGGATACTTGTCGTCGCGCAGCTGGATGTCGGTCTGCACGCCTCCCTCCACGGGGTGCGAGGAGGAAGAAACGTAGTAGAGCCATGTGGAAGGATTTCCGTCGTTGTGGGTGACGGCCAGGGCGGGTTCGAAGAAGTCTTCGTTGCCCGAACCGCTGTACACCTCCCACCCGCGGCGGCTGACACTGCCGTCCGAGGCGGGGTGTACGCTCCACCCCAGCTCTTTCAGGTCGGACTCGTTCAGCAGCCGTTCACCAAAGTAGCTCTGGTAGAGGCGGCCGTTGTCGCCCACCTGCAGCACCAGGTCGGTGCGGTCAGTGGAAATGCGTATCTGTTTCATGTCACTGGCATTCAGTGTAGTGGTGGCGAGCAGTGCAAGTGCCGCCGTTGCGATGAGGTGTTTCATGGGATATAAGGGCTTTTAGTGTTACAATCCTAACTGATGTACTTTCAGGTTCTTCACTTCGGCCTCACCTCCCTGGGTATAGAAACGCAGAGTGTTGTAGGGCTGGGTGGGGAACACGAGGTTGGTCATGGCGATGCGGCCACCGTCTACGAAGATTTCGACAGAGCACTTGTCTACAAACACATCAAGGTGATATGTCTTGCCTTCGCACAGAGAGAGCGGTGCCCAGGTGCCCAGAGCGAAATCGTTGATGTAGTTCACTGATTCGGTCTTGCGGTGGTCGTCGGTTTCTTTGGCGTGAGGTTCTGCTTTCTCGCCGAAAGCGGTCAGTCCGCTTTGGGTACGATCCATGACGAGACGACCGGCCTTCATGTCGAGGTAGATGTCTACCTTTTCGCCCTTGTCGTTCAGCAGTTGGAAGCCTGTGGCTTGTGCTTTGCCCGGGGTGATGTCCATTTCCAGTTCGCAAGCGCCTTCGGCACCGGTAGCCAGCGGGCTGACCAGATGTTCGTCGGCCAGGGTGAAGTCGTTGACGGGGGTAGTGCCTTTGCGCAGGCCTTCGGTCTCCTTCACGGCATTGGCGGCCATGTAGATTTCACCGTTCTTGGTATAGAGTGAAAGCTCGCGAGGCAGGGCGTTGGCACCGCGGTACTGGCGGATGGGGGTTACGTTGGCATACTGCCAGTTGCTCATCCAGGGAACTGCGATGGTGCGGTCGCCGGTGTTCGAGAAGCAGACAGTAGCGTAGTGGTCCTTACCGAAGTCGAGCCACTTGGTAACGCTCTTGTCCGTGTCGCACTTGAATTCCTTGCCGTCGAATTCACCTACGAAATATTCCGTAGCACTACCGCCGAAGGGGCAGCCGGGGTTGATGTTGACAATCATCACCCACTTCATGTTGTCCTTGTTGCCGTCGACAGGCAGCTGTACGAAGTCGGGACACTCAAACTGGTTGGGTTGTACGCCGTAACCTTCGCCAAACTGGCTGAGGTATTCCCAGTTCTTCATGTCGGTGGACGAGTAGAAACGCATGTTTTTGTCGGCGGAAACAATCATGTACCACTTCTGTGCGGGTTCGTACCAGAAGACTTTCGGGTCGCGGAAGTCCTTCAGTCCGTCGAACGGCGTCAGGATGGGGTTCTTTTCGTATTTGGTATAGGTGCGGCCGTTGTCGTTGCTGTAGGCCATGCACTGTATCTGTCCGTGCTCGTCGCTGGCCGAGGTGTAGAAAGCAATCATGGCGTCCTTGCCGTAGCCGGCGCTGTTGTTCTTGTCGATAACGGAACTACCCGAGAAGATGTGTCCCAGCGTGTCGCGGGCAATAGCCGGATCAAGGTGTTCCCAGTGGATGAGGTCGCGGCTGACGGAGTGTCCCCAGTGCATGTTGCCCCACTTCGATCCGTAGGGGTTGTACTGGAAATACAGGTGATATTCGCCGTCTTTGTAGACCAGACCGTTGGCGTCGTTCATCCAGCCATAGAGCGGCGTGTGGTGATAGACGGGACGGTAATAGTCGGTATTGGTGGTGTCGAAGGTGTCGGCCAGGCGGATGCTGTCCCAGCAGATGGCGTTAGCAGCCACACGACCGATGGTCACCGTGGCTTCCTTCGCTCCCTGCGGCAGGGCGAAGGGCACGTAATATTCTACGCTATCGACTGCCAGACGTACGTCCATGGCCATGTCGGCGGGGCTGCCCGTGATGAGTTTCACCTTGCCTTCGTTGCAAGACTCCTGGATGGGGAGGATGAGGTATCGGGTTGGGTTTGTGATGTGAACGATGGTGAGCGTGTCGCCTTGGTGTTCCAGGCGGATGCCGTTGCTCTGCGGCTGGCAGGCTGTCAGTGCGGCAGCTGTTGCCAAAGTCATTGTCAGGTGATTGAAAATCCTTTTCATGGTTCTATTGTTTTTGAGCGTTTAAATGTACAGATTATTTTTGAATTAGCCTCACCGGTGTGGCGGGTTTCCGCAGGGCTTCGGCGACGAGCCTCACCGGTGCGGCGGGTCTCCGACGGGCTTCGGCAGTGTGCCTCACCGGTGTGGCGGGTCTCCGACGGGCTTCGGCGACGAGCCTCACCGGTGCGGCGGGTCTCCGACGGGCTTCGCCGTTGAGCCTCACCGGTGTGGCAGGTTTCCGCAGGGCTTCGGCGTCGTGCCTCACCGGTGTGGCCGGCCGGGAGGATCAGAATTTCAGGCTGGCGCTGAATTCGACGGTGAACGGACGGATGTAGCTACCCGCCATGACGTGTCCGGCATACTGTCCGGCGTCTTCCTTTTCGATCAGTTCGGCACCGGCGATGCTGCCTTTGGCGCCTGTCTGGTTCAGGAAGTTCACGACGGTGCAGCCCAGGGCAAGTTTCTTGTTCACCTGCCAGTTCAGTCCGCCGAAGGTCTCCCAGCGGCCGTTGAAGTAGTAGGCGTCGTTGATGTTGGCGTAGGTCTTGCTGAAGTAGCGGAAGCTGGTCCAGATCTTCAGGTCCTTGGTGATCATGTAGCTGGGGTCTATTTCGACGATGACCTGCGGGATTTCGGCTACGATGTTGCCCGTGGCGTTGATTTCGCCCACGTATCCGTCGGAGAAGGTGACAGAGGTCTCATACTTCTTGTAAGTCGGCTTCTGGTAGGTGAAGAGGAAGTGCAGGTCGAATCCCTTGAAGGGGCGGGTAACGACGTCGGTGGTCCAACCCAGCGTCTGGATGTCGTAGGTCAGCGGGGCGGCCATGATTTCCGTCTGTCCGGCAGCGGTCTTGTGCTGCAGGTTCAGGGTAGAGTTGTTGTTCGTCTTCGAGATATAGGAGAAGAGCGAGGTCAGACTCAACCATTCGTTGTTGTAGTAGATTCCGGCACGTCCCAGGGGTACGGAGATCTTGTCCGTGTTGGGCAGGGTGGCAGGAGCGAAGTTTTCGATTTTCGGATGCTGGGTGATGTAGGTGAAGTCGCCGGTGAAGCCGAATGACTTGGTCAGCTTGTAGGTGGCGGCAGCGGTCAGAGCGTAGTTCAGCCAGTCGTAGCTCATTGCAGTGGGGGCAATCTGAGTACCGTCGGGAGCCGTAGCACCCAAGTAGTAGTTGGCAAAGCGGCCTACGTATTCGCCGTTGGCGTTCTTTACGGCTGCGTTGTCGCCGCGCAGGGCTTGGTATTCCAGGCGGGCACCGTAGTAGAGGTTCAGCTTGTCGGTTACGTCCCAGTCGTGGGTGAAGTAGAGGGCCAGCTTGTTCTCGTGTCCCTTGTAGTATTCCGAAGCGTTCTTGTTGAAGTCATAGTAGTATCCGTTCCCGGCGTAGGTGCGTCCGGCATAGGTGGCGTAGTCTGCGTTGTAGAGGCGCACGGGGTAACTGCCGTCGGTGGGAACGGACTGGTCGTACATGGTGGTGGCCGATGCGTAGTCGATATCATAGTACCATTCGTTCAGGCCAAGGCGCCAGGTGCTGTTGCCTGTGTGGCGTGACAGTTCGGTGGTGAACATGAACGAATCGATAAATCCGCGGTTG
Organism: Caecibacteroides pullorum; assembly: GCF_019239235.1. Lineage (GTDB taxonomy): Bacteria > Bacteroidota > Bacteroidia > Bacteroidales > Bacteroidaceae > Bacteroides > Bacteroides pullorum. Next base: position 33,239 of record NZ_JAAZTS010000011.1, read on the forward strand.
AGGCACGACATGCGGCTCTGCACGTATTCGCCCGTGTAGGGCTTCATGCTGCCGTCAGCGGCTTCGTAGAGATAGTTGATGCCGGCTTCATTCTGGTCGAGCGACATCGGGGTCTGGTAAACGCACGAGCCGGTGGAGTGGTCATATTTCATGATGGTGCGCCAGTTCAGTCCGTTGTCCCAAGTGTAGTTGTTCATCAGGGTGAACTCGCTGCCCTTGTTCTGCACGGCGTCGTAGAGGTTAGTCTTCTTTACTTCGCCCGTGCGCATGTCGCGATACATCATTTCGTTGTCCATTGGCAGGTAGGAAGTAGTTCCGAGGGCGAACTGGCCGAACTCTTTCACGCTTCCGTCGCCCACGTAGACGAACGGGGCTGATTGTGTGGCATACATGTAGACTGGATGGCTGTTGCTGTAGTGATAGATGGCGGTCAGTTCGCCACGGTTATCGTTGTATTTCTTCGTCAGGGCGAATTTATAGATCTGCGTGCGGTCCTGGAAGGGAGTCGATTTGATTTTGAACGTTCCCGGGTCGAAGTCCTGGTAGATGCTTCCGCTGTAATACCAGTCACGGGCGATGTCGCCGTTCACGTTGAGCGAGAACTCCTGCATGCCGAAGTGGTTGCTCTTGTAGTTCAGGGTGCCGTGAAAGCCTTTCTGCCCCAGCTGGGTGAAGGAGTTGACGGCGTATCCGATGTTTCCGGTAGTGATGGCTGTCTCCGAAATTTTCAGCAGTCCCACGTGGTTCAGGCTGGCGTCGGCACGCCAAAGGGAGTTGACTGAATGAGGATTGGTAGCGTAAGTGACGGGGATGCCGTTTTCCAATACATTGACGTCGGCCGAGGGTAGTCCGATCTGGATTTCACGTGGACCGTTGGCACTGGCGGCGTTCAGCATCACGTTACGGTTTTCCTCCTCTTTACTGGAGCTTTCCGTTTGTGGCTGTTCCGATGATTTCTTTTCTTCTTGTGCGAAAATGTTTCCACAAGTCAATCCGAGCAACAAAAAAGCTGCTGCGGCGCGATAGCATACTGCATGTCTTTTCATACCTGTTTTCATGGTACGTTATTTAATAAGTTAATAATTGAAGTTTCGCTTTTCGGTCATCGGGCGTTTTGCCTGAAGGCCTGTGCAAATGTATGCAGTCGTTCGCAGGAAGGATAAAAAAAATGTTTCATTCCCTGTCATCAGGGTTACATGAAACATTTTTGATAAGGAATGTAACAAAATGGATAGACGTCAGCTTCAGCGACTTAAACGTCAGCTTGGGTTCGCTAACCCTCAGCTTGACGTTTTCCGTGTGGAGGCCGGTTGGCTCAGGGCTTGTAGACTTTTCCGTCCGACGTGATGTTGCGGTAGGTGATGCCGGTAGCGTCGTCCGTGACCATCAGTGGCCGGCCGTCGGGCTGCTCGTAGTGGAAGTGTACATTGTCCAGCCGGATGTTGCGGGCATGGCGGATGTAGAAGCCTTTGGCAGGAACGGTGCCGAATATCCATGGTTCGGGATATACTTTCTCTTGTTCGGGCGGCGTACGCTGTCCGTCGGCTTCGGTGTAGCCGCCTTGGTGATAAATATGGATGTTGCTCAGGCTGACATCTTCAATGATGGCTCCGGGTATGCCGCTGATGATGGACGAATAGCGCGAGTCGGCGTTGAACACGTTGACGTTGCTGATGAGGATGCGCTTCATGCTGCCCACGGGTGTCCCCTCAGGACTGCGCATACGTGCGCCTAGGCGAAGGAAGATGGGGGAGTTGACGATGTCGCGCATGGTGATGTTGCTGATAACAATGTCTTCCAGGCGTCCGCCATCCACTGTTTCGAGTGCCAGACCGCGGCAACGCTCAAAGATGCAGTTGGTGATGGCGATGTTCTTGAATCCGCCGCTCGACTCGGTGCCCAGTTTGATGCGTCCTGTCACAAAACCATGGTCGGGGGCTTGCGGCTCGTCGCGTTGCCATGTGCAGTCCAGCACACTGCCGCGGTCGTATCCGCTGACCAAACAGTCGGAGATGGTGACGTCTTCCGTGTCTTTGAAGTAGCCTAAAGCGTAAGACGATTTCAGGACGATGGCATCATCCCACGGGCTGTTGACTGTGCACTGGCTGATGCGTACGTTCTTACAACAGTCTATGTCGAATCCGTCGCGGTTGGTGTCCACCTTCAGGTTCAGGATGGTCAGGTTGTCCACACCCGTGGCCAGCAGACCGAAGTGGCCGCAGCGCAGCATGGAGAAATCTTTCAGCGTGACGTTCTTGCAGAGCTTCAGGCTGATGGCCTTGTTGCCTACGCCTGGCAGTCGGCTTTCTTCTCGTGTCAGCCCGTGACCGTCAATCAGTCCCGGGCCGCTGATGGTGATGTCTTCCAGTCCGATGCCCCAGATGAGCGAGTTCTTCCAGTGGCTGTGGCCGAAATCCTGGTAGCGGTTGTGTTCGTTGGCTTCCGCTTCGTCATAGCCATCGGTAGCGGAAGGGAAGGCGGCTGTAATCACGGTGCCTTGTTCCATCAGCAGATGGACGTGGCTGGCCAGTCGGATGGAGTAGCAGGCATAGTTGCCAGCGGGCAAGTAGACGGTACCTCCGCCATTGGCGGCTGCTTCCTGGATGGCACGGTTGATAGCGGGGCTGTCTATAGTCTTTCCGTCGGCTTTGGCACCGTAGTCTTTTACATTATATACGTCGGCTTGGATTGCTGCCGTGCAGAGGCAGAGCAGCAGGAACAATATCTTTTTCATTATTGTAGGGGCATTAAGGTAAATCGTTTCAAGTAAGAGGCATTTCCGTACATGGTGTGCTCGTCGGACAGATTCCAGAAACCGTCTTTCGAAGTGGGGTTGGCATCCCAGTCGATTACAGCCCAGCAGAGACCTATTTCATTGCCTTCTTTGAGGACGGTTGGACGGGAGAATTCCGGCCCGTCGGCATCGGCATGGTCGAAGGGAGTGATGTAGAACTCCAGCGTCAGTTTGCCGGCTTCGCCTTCACGAAAGTCATAGTGGTAGGCGTAGTCGGCGTAGGGTTTCTGCTTCAGCCACACTTGTGGTCCCCAAAGCATGCACCAGTCGCGTCCGTGGGGTGGTGTGAAGATGTGGTAGTTCTGTGCGTGGCAGCCATGAAACTTGAACCAGGCCTGCCAGACATCTTTAGGAGCAGTTGGGTGGAAGCGGTCGATGAACGGGCCTCCTGAGCAGTCACCGTCCACTACTACTTCGAAAATGTCCGTATTCAGCGAGTTTTCATTGAAGCGCCAGTAGTTGTCCCAGGCTTCGTAGAGAAAATACAATTTCTGGGTTTCGGCACACCAACCTACCTTTACGCTGATCTGCAAGGTTTCGGTGTTTGGAGCGGCATGCTTACCTTCGTCTTCTTTCATTGCGGCTTCAGTTATGGTATAGCTGTCGGGTACACAGGACCAGTCGCGGGTATCACCGTCCAGGACGGGGACTTCATCGGCTGCAAACTGGTAGACTTTGTAATCCTGCGCGTTGGCTGGCAGATACGTCAGCAGCAGGAACAGGGAAAGATACAAATGTTTCATCATGGGTTGTTTTTGATTTCTTTGTCAAAAAGGGCTGGTAGCATAAAGCGGTTATAGTCGGCTTTGGCGTTTTGTTTGTACAGGCAAAAGTAGAGAGTCTCTCCTTCTTGCCAGGTGCGTAGGGCAGCGATTACGGGAGCATCTGTCTTTTTGCCTGAACGGTAGAGTGTCAGGGGATTGTTCTGCTGATGGGCATCGCAGAGGATGGGTTCGGGACCGTCGGGCATCACACCGTGTACAGTTCTCAGTCTCATCACCTCACCGTAGTAGACGGTAAATGCATTTCCTTCGGTACAGAACACATTGTCGTGACAGGCGTCTGTGGGGATTGCATCGTTTTGTTCCGTCTTTACAACTTTGTCATCACAAGCACCGAAAGCCCAGCACAGGCGAGCGTCAGATGGTAGATTTTCGGCTGTGGCCTTCAGAATGATTCCTTGTGTGTCGGTCAGTGAACAGATGGTTAGTTCTACTTTACCTCCTTTCCACAGTTTGTCTTTTACCGTGTAATGTTTTCCTTTGTTTTTCACTTTGCATTGGTCTAGCCATCGGCTTTCCTCACCGCAGACCACTCCCAACCGTAAGGTTCCTGCTCCTTCTGGAAGTTGCAGAGGGGGGAGGGTTTGAGCTTGGATGGTTGCTGTCCATAAAAATAGTAGCAGCAGTAACAGTTTGTTTTTCATTGTAGGTCTAATCTTGATTATTTATGCGGCTAAGTTACGTCCTTCCGAGGTTTGAGCAAATGGAAATAAGTACAATAGGATGGAATATTGTATAAAGAAAAAGCGGAAGGCATCGCTGCCTCCCGCTTTTCTCCTTGTTTAAGTTGTATGTTGTAACTATGGCTTGTTTATTTCGCATCATACAATTCCTTGAGCCATCATGGCATTTGCCACTTTCATGAAACCGGCAATGTTGGCACCCTTTACATAATTTACGTATCCGTCGGGTTCCGTGCCATACTTCACGCAGTTTTCGTGGATGTTTTCCATGATGTAATGCAGTTTTGCATCTACCTCTTCAGCACTCCATGACAGGCGTTCAGAGTTCTGAGTCATTTCGAGACCCGATACCGATACACCACCTGCATTGGCAGCCTTACCCGGAGCGTAGAGGATCTTGGCTTCTTGGAAAACGCGGATTGCTTCCGGTGTAGAAGGCATGTTGGCTCCTTCGGATACTGCAATCACACCATTGGCGATCAACTTCTTGGCATCGTCTCCGTTGATTTCATTCTGCGTGGCAGATGGAAGTGCAATATCAGCTTTCTCACCCCAAGGACGAGCTCCTTCTACGTATTTCACGCCAGGATATTGTTCTGCATATTCACGGATACGACCACGGTACAGATTTTTCAGTTCCATGATGTAGTCCAGTTTTTCGCGGTCGATACCTTCGGGGTCGTAAACGTAACCGTCGGAGTCGGACATGGTCAATACCTTACCGCCCAGTTGCAATACCTTTTCAGCTGTATATTGGGCTACGTTACCTGATCCTGAGATAAGTACTGTCTTACCTTTCAGATCCATTCCTTTGGTCTTCAGCATTTCCATCAGGAAGTATACATTACCATAACCCGTAGCTTCGGGACGGATTAGTGAACCACCAAATTCACGGCCTTTACCGGTCAACACGCCACTGAATTCGCGGGTCAGCTTCTTATACATGCCGAACATAAAACCAACCTCACGGCCACCTACACCTATATCACCAGCAGGTACATCTACATCCGGACCAATGTGGCGCCACAGTTCCAGCATGAAAGCCTGGCAGAAACGCATCACTTCAGCATTGCTCTTGCCACGCGGAGAGAAATCTGAACCACCTTTTCCACCACCCATCGGAAGGGTAGTCAGTGAGTTTTTGAAAGTCTGCTCGAAAGCCAGGAACTTCAGAATGCCCAGGTTTACAGATGAGTGGAAACGGATACCACCTTTGTACGGGCCGATGGCATTGTTATGTTGTACACGGTAGCCCATATTGGTTTGTACGTTGCCTTTATCATCAACCCAAGTGACGCGGAACTGGTATACACGATCAGGAATACACAGACGTTCAATCAGGTTAGCTTTCTCGAATTCGGGGTGTTTGTTGTACTCTTCTTCGATTGTACCTAATACCTCTTCTACGGCTTGATGATACTCAGGTTCATTGGGAAACCGTCTTTTTAAATCTTCTAATACCTTAGCTGCATTCATAATCTTTGTTTTATTAGTTGTTTTATTACTTGCGGTTGCAAATGTATATATAAAAATGATAAGTGCAAACAATTTATAAATAAAAAGCGAGATAAAACGTCATTTTTTTTGTTTTATCTCGCTTTTAGTAGAAAAACGATATGTTTTTACCGCTTCTTCAGTGACTGGATGACAGGAATGAACACCAATGCTGCCGAAATGAGTATCATTAGGATGACAGGACCGTCAATTCGTTCGCTGTATACTAATACATAGTAGCAAAGTAACGCCCAAAGAAGCGTGATGCAAACTATTTGTGATTTAGAAAGCGGTTTTCTCATTGTTTCGCTTTCTTTTTGTCGACAATGGCGTCGATGACAGCCACGGCAGTAATGTTCACAATGTCACGTACCGAACTTTCGAAGTCTGTAAAGTGGATAGGCTTGTTCAGACCCATTTGTATCGGACCGATGAGTTCGGCGTCTGTATCCATTGCCTGCAGTAGTTTGTATGCTGAATTGGCTGAACTCAAGTTGGGGAATACCAACGTATTGACATCCTTGCCAAAAAGACGGGTAAAAGGATACTTTTTGTCACGCATTTCGCGATTCATGGCAAAGTTCACCTGCATTTCGCCATCGATAGCCAGTTCGGGATAGTGCTGTTGCATGTAGTCTACGGCCTCGTGTACCTTGACAGGACTTCCTTCCGTGTCGGCACCGAAGTTGGAGTAGCTCAGCATGGCCATCACCGGAGTATGGTTGAAGAAACGTACAGTGTGTTCCGACAACTTGGCGATGTCAATCAGCGTATCCGTGTCGGGATGACGGTTGATGAGCGTGTCGGCCAGGAAGTAGGTACCCTTCTTGGAATTGAGGATGTGCATGGTACCGAAATGTTTGTATTCGGGACGGATGCCGATTACTTCCTTAGCTACCTTGATGGTGTTGCTGTATTTGGTGTAGAGTCCGGTGATGAAAGCATCTGCCTCACCTGTCTCGACCATCATCATGCCGAAGTAGTTGCGTTCGAACATTTTATCGTTAGCTTCCTCGTAGGTCGCACCTTCGCGGGCACGCTTTTCAGACAGGATGCGGGCATAACGTTCACGGCGCGGAGCTTCATCGGGGTGACGCAGGTTGACAATTTCAATACCTTCTAGGCTGAGATCCAGTTCCTTGGCCAGTTTCATGATGGCTTCGTCATTGCCCAGCAGAATAGGATGACAGATACCTTCGGCTTTAGCTTCAACAGCAGCTTTCAACATATTGGGGTGGATACCTTCTGCAAAAACTACGCGTTGTGGATTGCGGCGTGCCGTGTCGTAGAGCTGGCGGGTGAGTTTGCTTTCGTAACCCATCAGTTCACGCAACTGTAGGCAGTAGGCATCCCAGTCTTCGATATTCTTGCGGGCTACTCCACTCTCCATGGCGGCACGGGCCACGGCGCACGACACTTCTGTAATGAGACGTGGGTCGACGGGTTTCGGGATGAAGTATTCGGGACCAAAAGTGAAATTATTCACATGGTAGGCTTCGTTTACTACGTCGGGTACGGGTTGCTTGGCCAGGTCGGCAATAGCGTGTACGGCAGCAATTTTCATTTCTTCGTTGATAGCACTGGCGTGTGTGTCCAATGCACCACGGAAAATGTAGGGGAAGCCGATGACGTTGTTGATCTGGTTGGGATAGTCTGAGCGGCCAGTCGACATCAGCACATCAGGCCGGGCAGCCATAGCGTCTTCGTAAGAGATTTCCGGTGTGGGGTTGGCCAGGGCGAAGACGATAGGATGGTCTGCCATCGAGCGTACCATGTCCTGTGTTAGCACATTGCCTTTGGACAAACCGAGGAAAACGTCGGCTCCTTTAATGGCTTCTTCCAGTGTGTGTACATCGCGGCGGTCCGTAGCAAAGAAGCGTTTTTGTTCAGTCAGATTTTCACGATCGCTTGTAATGACTCCTTTGCTGTCCAGCATCAGGATGTTTTCGCGGCGGGCGCCTAACGAAACATACAGTTTGGTGCACGAAATGGCTGATGCTCCGGCACCGTTTACTACGATGCGTACGTCTTCAATCCGTTTGCCAGCTACTTCGAGTGCATTCAACAGTCCTGCACTTGAGATGATGGCTGTTCCGTGCTGGTCATCATGCATTACGGGAATATCCAATTCTTCTTTCAGTCGGCGTTCTATTTCGAAGCATTCAGGTGCCTTGATATCTTCCAGATTGATTCCTCCAAAAGTAGGGGCAATAGCCTTTACGGCTTGGATGAATTTCTCGGGGTCCTTTTCATTTACTTCGATGTCGAATACATCAATACCTGCATAGATTTTGAAGAGCAATCCTTTGCCTTCCATTACGGGTTTACCGCTCAGGGCGCCGATGTCTCCCAGCCCGAGTACGGCAGTACCGTTAGAAATAACGGCTACCAGATTTCCTTTGGCTGTGTATTTGTAGGCATCCTGCGGATTTTTCTCTATTTCCAGACAGGGTTCGGCTACGCCGGGTGAATAAGCCAGCGAGAGGTCGGTTTGTGTGGTATAAGGCTTGGTGGGCACCACTTCAATTTTTCCCGGTTTGCCCATTGAATGATAGAGCAAAGCGGCTTCTTTCGTAATCTTTCCCATATTCGTTTTTAGTATTTGTTCTATGATTCTATGCGTTTAATGCTTGCTCGATGTCAGCAATAATATCTTCGGCATTTTCGATACCGACAGAAAATCGGATAAGGTCTGGACGTACACCGGCTTCCATCAGTTGCTCGTCTGTTAATTGACGGTGTGTATGACTGGCTGGATGGAGTACGCAGGTGCGGGCGTCGGCTACATGGGTAACGATGGCTGCCAATTTTAGTGAGTCCATAAATTTGATAGCAACGTCGCGTCCGCCTTTTAATCCAAAAGTTACCACACCACATGATCCGTTTGGCATGTATTTTTGTGCCAGTGAATAATATTTATCACCTGGTAGGCCGCTGTAGTTTACCCACGCTACTTTGTTATTCTTAGACAGGTATTCGGCTACGGCTTGCGCATTTTTGCAATGTTGTGGCATGCGCAGGTGCAGTGTTTCCAGTCCGAGGTTTAGCAGAAAGGCGTTCTGCGGTGATTGGATGCTGCCTAAATCACGCATTAATTGGGCTGTAGCTTTGGTTATGTAGGCCATTTTACCGAAAGCTTTTGTATAGGTCAGTCCATGGTATGATTCATCAGGAGTGCAGAGACCGGGGAATTTGTCGGCATGGGCATCCCAGTCGAAGTTACCGCTGTCTACGATACATCCGCCTACGCTTGTGGCATGTCCGTCCATGTACTTCGTTGTGGAGTGTACTACGATGTCGGCTCCCCATTCAAACGGACGGCAATTAATAGGGGTAGGGAAGGTGTTGTCTACAATCAGAGGAACTCCATGTTTATGAGCAATGCGGGCAAACTTTTCGATGTCAAGAACCTCGAGTGTGGGATTCGAAATGGTTTCGCCAAACAGTGCCTTGGTGTTGGGGCGGAAAGCGGCAGAGATCTCTTCTTCCGATGCATCGGGATTGATGAAAGTCACGTCAATGCCCAGCTTTTTCATTGTTACACCGAAAAGATTGAATGTCCCACCATAAATACATGATGAGCATACAAAGTGGTCGCCTGCCTGGCAAATGTTGAAGACGGCATAGAAGTTGGCAGCTTGTCCACTTGAAGTCAGCATGGCAGCTACGCCACCTTCCAATGCTGCGATTTTAGCAGCTACTGCATCATTTGTAGGGTTCTGAAGGCGGGTATAAAAGTATCCGCTGTCTTCCAGGTCGAAGAGGCGAGCCATCTGTTCGCTGGTATCGTATTTGAAAGTTGTACTCTGATAGATGGGGAGTACGCGGGGTTCTCCTTTTTTGGGAGACCAGCCGGCCTGTACGCACAGGGTTTCGGGTTTGAATCGCTTGGTCATAATCGAATAATTGTATAGTTTTGGGTTATTTATATGCACTTATTTCTCGCAAAAGTACGGAAAATACTGTAAATTTGTCGGCTGAAACCGGATTTTTAGTGGATTTAATAGAATGAGACATATTTTACTTCCTTTGATATTGGCCCTATTCACCCTTTCTGCAGTGGCCCAGCAGACCACCGATACTCCTCGCAGAGGCGAGGGAATCTCTTCATTTTTGCAGCGTAATCATCGTTCCGGACAGGCTTATTACCGTGAATTCCTGCGGCTGAATGAAAAGAAACTGAAAGGCAAGAAAGAACTGATATTGGGAGTACGTTATGTGCTTCCTCCGTTGAAAGAGGGAGGAAAACAGTCTGTTACTGCTAAAAAGCGGCAAATTAAGGAACCCTTGTTCGGCAAGAAACTTTCGCATGTCGATGTGACGGGCAGTAGCTTGGACGGTGCTTGCTTTTACATTGTCAGTGGACATGGTGGTCCCGATCCAGGGGCTATAGGGCGTCTGAATGGCCATGAGTTGCATGAAGATGAGTATGCCTATGATGTAGCCCTGCGCTTGGCGCGTAATCTGATGCAGGAAGGTGCCGAAGTACATATTATCATCCAAGATAAGAAAGACGGTATCCGTAATGATAATTATCTGAAGAATAGCAAACGGGAGACATGTATGGGCGATCCTATTCCACTCAATCAAGTCGAACGTCTGAAACAGCGTTGTGTGAAAATCAATGAACTCTATCGCAAAGACCGACAGAAATACAAGTATTGTCGTTCGGTATTTCTCCATGTGGATAGCCGTAGTAAGCGGGCTCAGACCGATGTATTTTTTTATCATGCTCCAGGTAGCAAATATGGCGAGCAATTGGCTCGCGGCATGAAGAATACGTTCGAGCGTAAGTATGACCGCCATCAACCCAATCGTGGTTTCGAAGGGACGGTGAGCAGTCGTAATCTCTATGTATTGCTTAATTCTACTCCTCCTGCATTATTTGTAGAGTTGGGAAATATTCAGAATAGCTTTGACCAGCGCCGTTTTGTCATCAGTGACAACCGTCAGGCACTGGCCAATTGGATGCGTGAGGGATTGATTGCTGATTTTAAGAAATGCAAATGATTCAGGGGCGTCCGCCGCGTAGCCAGCAGCGGCGGTAATAGGCCTCGTCAAGGTGGCTGACAATGACTCCCCGGCTGGTACTAGCATGTACAAAGTATCCGTCTTTCAGATAGATGCCTACGTGGGTAACTTTTTTTCGTGATTTTCCATTGTGGAAGAATACGAGATCACCTTCTTTCAATTCCCGACGCGAGACTTTTCGGCAGGCTTTCATTTGCTCACTGGTGCTGCGTGGAAGACGCATATGGTATACTTTCCGATAGATTTCTCCAGTCATACCCGAGCAATCTGTTCCTTTTTGAGTGTGCCCGCCGCTACGGTAGGGGGTCCCTATCCATTCGGCGGCGGTGAGATACAGGTGATGGTTATCCTTGGGGCCGATGTCTATACCCAGCTTTACTGAGGCACGAGCTAAGGCCCGATAGTCTAGTCGAGGAGTCGATGTATGGCAGGCACTTAGACAGAGCAGCAGTATTGCAGGGAGTAATAGTCTGTGCAGGCATTTCATTATGCTTTCGCCTCCTCGTCTTTTTGTACTTCTTGTACTTCCGGTTCGTCAGTTGTTGATAATGGTTGTACCTCCTCTTCTTCGGCCAGTTCTTCTTCTTTGACACCTACGTTGAAGTAATCTTCCAGTTCTTTTTCTGCTGAACCGTTGGCATTGTCAATGTCACGGATGATGATGCCGTGTTCCAGCAGGGCGATGCGGGGGCAGATGTCTACCGTGTGGTTCAGGTTGTGGCTTGAGATAAGAACAGTAGCGTTATGCTCTTCATTGTAGCGTTTCAGCAAGTGCTTGATGATGGCTTGTGATGAGGGATCCAGGAAATTGAACGGTTCGTCCAAAATGAGTAGGCGTGGATGGGGAAGCATAGCCGAGATGATGCCTATTTTCTGCTTGTTGCCCATGGAGTAGTTGCGGATAAATTTCTTCTGTCCCATTACTTCGCCGTTCATGAAACGTTCGAAGGGCAGGAGGCGTTCGTCTACCTCTTCCTTTTTCAGCCCGTACATACGGCCGATGAAGTAGAAGTATTCTTCGGGTGTCAGGTAGTCAATGAGGAAGCCGTCGTCGATGAAGGCACCTGTAAAGGTTTTCCAGTCTTCACTCTTGCTGACGTCGGTTCCGTCAATGCAGACGTTGCCGCGGTCGGCTTGCAGCAAGTCCAGAATAAGGCGGAAGAGAGTCGTCTTTCCTGCGCCGTTGTTGCCCACAAGCCCGAGCATTTCGCCCTGGTTGATTGTATAGTTTTCTATGTCGACGGCTTTTTTTTCACCGAATAATTTCTGTAATGAGTTAATCTGTATCATAGTGTAAAGAACAATGTAAAGCTCAATATTTAGTAATTAATATTTTATATTTCTGATATTTGTCTTTTATCGCTGTCGGCTATCACGAAATCCTTCCAGGTTTTTATAACGTCGTTTCATGAAGCGATGATAGATATTTTTCAACCAGAAGCGCGAGGTGAGGATGAAGCCCAGTCCTACGACAATCAGGATGATATTAGTGGTATTTTCGCCCAGCCATATTTTGAGAACGAAATTTAGCAATAAAGGTAAGCCGAAGGCTGCAAACGAAATGAGGTTCTGCAGTCCTGTTCCCATATTCTGGCGATTGGTCAGTTTGGTGTTCAAGTCCAGCGTGCGGTTGTTGTATACGGCCAACTGGAACAGGCAGAAATAGATGGCTCCGGCGGTAAACAGTGCCCAAGCCAGGCAACTGACAACGGTCAGCTTGCCTGTCACCATAGCAGGTGTCATCAGCAGGAAGGGAATCAGAATAGCTACGCTATAAAGGATGTACTTGGCACGCAGCAGCGAGTAGATAGATTCCTTGCGGCTCATCAGTCCATCAATGTAGTTACCTTCGTAACTCATGATACTGAGCAGGAACATGATGCCGAAGATGACGTAGTTGTACACCATGATGAAGTTTTTCATGCCGTCAGAGTCGTAGATATCCGAAAAGCTGAGGATACCGCTGAACATCAGTACGATGATAACAATGGAACGTAGTGAGGCTTTGCATACTTTGTTGCGTAGCAGCAGCTTCAGCTCCAGGCGCATGTATTCTCCTATTTCGCCGTAGCGGTCCAGGAAGCGGTATTCCGACACGCTGCGCACCTTCACTGTCGTGTCTTCTACTTTGTTTAGTTCGCTGTACACCAGCCCCTGCATCACTTTGCGGTTAACGAACCATAGAGCAATGATGACGACTATCACGCTGAGAAAGCTGAATGCATTGCCTGTAATGAAGCCTTCGCCTAATGTTACGGCCCAGTCGAACAAAGGGCTGTCGTCAGGAATGAACAGGGCACAACCGATAGCGCCATAAACGGCAAGCGGAAGGAAAGTCCACCAGATGCGTTCGTTCATCAACGTGCGACACAGCAAGAACCAGTAGTTGTTCATTACCATCATCAGCCAGATGCCGATACTGTAGGTAACAACGCCTGTCACGCCATAGAAACGCGTTACGGTGATGATAGCCAACGGTACAAAGAAGAACAGCCAGAAGAGGTTGAACGTACTCAGCCCAGAACGAAGTAGAAGACAATCTATCAGCCTGTTGCGTTTAATGGGAAGCAACAGGTAGGGTTTCATTTCCTGCGTAGGTGTTTTTTGGAAAGGAAAACGGATGAGGAAGTCGAGCGCCAGGATGATGATGAGTCCCCCGTTGATGATCTGGTAGGGCTCGCGCGACTCTTCACTCAGGGCAAAAGCAAAAGTTGTGCCGAAGAATATCAGATACCCGGCCCAGAAGGCGGCCATGAGGTACATCCAAAAACGGCCGAATTTGTTTTTGTCGTACATGGGATGGCGTTTGTCGGCCAGCTTGCCATGTCGGCGTAGTTCGAGAAACAAGTTCATGATTGCATGTAAATGTTTGGTATGAAAAAAGGCACGGATAACTCGGATTTTACGGATTTGCTATGCCATTCCGTTGTCTTTCCGTGTCATCCGTGCCTGTTATTTTATGTAGGGCTTTCCTTTTAATATTACTTCTTGTCGGGTACGGTCATCACCACTGTAATCTTGTTGCCCTGTTTTTGCAGGTCGGCAGCAAACTTTTGTACGTCTGCTTTGCTGATGGCATTGATCGTTTCTACGTAGTCTTTGGTATTGTCCACACCGTTGCAGAAATATTCTTTCAGATTGTTTACCCAGTAGCTGTTTTCTTTCTGGTTGTCGTTATACTTTTTCAGCATATACTCCTTGATTTTCTGCATGTGTTCGTCGCTCGGACCTTCGGTAGCCATTTCTTTCATTTCGCGATCGATGATGGAATTCAGCTTTTCGAATTTGTCAGGGTCTGTCTGATATACAATCTGCATCATCATGTCTTCCGTCGGGTATTTGTTCAGCCCTCCGTAGCAGCTGACGCCGTATGTACCGCCTTCTTTTTCGCGGATTTCCTCCGTGTAAACCATGTCGAGTGCCTGTGTCAGGAAGCTCATCAGCAGATTGTTCTTCAGGTCATATTTGCAGTCACCGCTGTAGAGCATGAAGACAGTGGCCATCGGTGTTTGCTGTTCTTTGGCATATGTCTTGTTCAGAATGCCCTTGGCGATGTCCATGTGGTTGTCGCGTACGGTTTCTTTAGCACCTGTAGAGGGCAGAGCGCCGAGGTATTGCTCGATGAGCGGCTTCATTTGTTCCAGATCGATGTTACCAACGAGGAAGAAGGTGAAGTCGCCTGCATTGGCGAAACGTTCCTTGTAGATTTGCAGAACGCGGTCGTAGTCGATCTGGTCGATCAGTTCGGGCTTCAGCGAGAGATAGCGCGGATGGTTGCCGTACATCATCGAGGTGATGGTGTCGTTGATGCTCGACAGCGGGTTGGCTGCTGCATTTTCCAGCTGTGCTTTCAGACGTGTCTTGAAAGAGGCAAAAGCTTCCATATCCTTGCGTGGAGCTGTGAAGCTCAGGTAAGTGAGCTGCATCATCGTTTCAAAATCTTTGGGTGAGCAGTTGCCGTGTACGTATTCTTGTGTACCGCCTACACCTGCGTCTACCGATACTTTCTTGCCGGCCAGCATCTTCGTCAGTTCCACGTTGCTGAAGTCACCCAGTCCGCCGGCAGAGATTACGCCGTTCAGAATGCCTTGGTTGAAGTTCAGCTTGTCACTGTCGGGCAGCAGACTTGTTCCACCCAGACTGAAAGCGCTCATGCGGATTTCGTCAGCCTTGAAGTCTGTCTTCTTCACGTAAACCTTCACACCGTTCGACAGGGTCAGTTCCGTTGTGCCATAGATGGCGTCAGCCTTTTCCGATACGATCTTGCCGCCTTTGGGAGCTTCTTTCATCAGCGGTTCGTTGCTTACCTTGTCTTCGTAGGGTTTTACGTCGAGCTGTTTCATGCCGTTCAGCTGTGCCAGCACTTCTTCCTTAGTGGGGATTACTTCGCCTTCTTTGTCGGGGGCGGAGATGATGACCACCTCGTTGTTGTCAGGAATCAGTTCGCTTTGTACAATCTGGTTTACCAGAGCCACGGGGATGTTGGGGGCTATCTGGTTGAAGACTGTATATTCGTATTCGATGCCTGGCATAGGCTCAGCGTCGAGGAAGTGCTGGATGCACTCGTTCACGTACGAATCATTCTTCGTGTTGGCACGTTCGTTATAGGAAGACTCAATACGTTGCAGGATGTTTGCACGGGCACGTGCATATTCCGATTCCGTGAATCCATAGCGGCGCATGCGTTCTACTTCCGTCAGCAGAGCGGTCAAAGTTTCCTTCAGACCGTTGTCTTTGGCCGTACCAGAGATGTTGAAGGCTTCTTTGGTCTTGGATAGGAAGAAGTTGCCATAATAACTGCCGGCATTTACGTAGGGCGGGTTGGCGCTCTGTGCCAGTTCGCTCAGACGCTCATTCAGCATCATGGTGATGGTGCTCATCAGGTAGTCCTGCACCAGGTAGGCCATAGTACCCTTGATGGAGTCGGGCGTGGCATCGTGCTTGAAGTAAATGTCGATGCTCGGACTGTCTATCTCCTTGTCCTTACCTATATATATAAGGGGTTCGGCATTATCGGGTACGGGATAGTAGACACGTTCGGCTGGGTTGACGGGCTTCTTCACGTCAGCAAATACCGACTTGATTTTGGCTTCCATCTGGTCTACGTCAATGTCACCCACGATGATGATACCCTGCAGATCGGGACGATACCATTTGGCGTAGTAGTCGCGGATGTCCTGATAGGGGAAGTTGTTGATGACGTCGATGCTGCCGATGGGCATACAGTCGCTGTACTTGGAGTCGGGGTAGATGACGGGTTGCGCTTCGGTGTAGAGGCGGAGCATGCCGCTGTTGCGGCTGCGCCACTCTTCGCGGATGACGCCGCGTTCCTTGTCTATCTCCTTGTCGGCCAGCAGGATGGCGTTGCTCCAGTCGTGCAGGATGAGCAGGCAGGAGTCTACTACGGATGCATCTGTACTGGGGACATTGCTGATGCGGTAAACAGTTTCATCCACCGAGGTATAGGCGTTGAGGTTCACACCGAATTTGATACCTTTCGTTTCGCACCATTGTACGATACCCAGGCCACGTTCGTCGCCGGGGAAGTTTTTCGTACCGTTGAAGGCCATGTGCTCCAGGAAGTGTGCCAGTCCGCGTTGTTGTGGCTCTTCGAGGATAGAACCTACTTTCTGTGCGATATGAAATTCAACACGGTTTTCGGGTTTTTCGTTGTGACGGATGTAATAGGTCAGTCCGTTGTCCAACTTGCCCACGCGTACCTGTGCGTCCATGGGGACGGGTGGCATCTGCTGGGCGAAAAGGATTCCCATGTTACCGCAGACGATGACTGCGGCCAGGATGGTTTTCTTGAATAAATGTCTCATAACTCAATTTTTAAGTTTTTCTGTATGTATCAGTCGAAGGCGGTGGCCGAAAGTCACACGCCAGAGAGATTTTTTTAGTGATTATCGGCTTGTAATTCGTCTCTTATTCGGGTATAATCAGCGTAATGGCTTCGTGCAGGATACCGATTTCCAGCGGGAAGTGGCGGTCAAGAATACGTCCGTCCAGGTCGACTTCCGCATTCTGCGCACGAAGCACTTTGACGTGTTGAGTACGATAGGGGTGAACTACCTTGTGGTTCAGGATACGTCCTTGTATCAGCATCCACAGGCCACTGAGCAGCTGGCGAAGTTCGGGACGGTAGATGACAGAAACGTCCAGCCAACCGTTGTAGGGGACGGCACTCGGCACTTGTCCATAACCACGTGCACTGCCGATACAAACCGTCATGATACGTCCGCGGATGTGTTCGCCGTTTATCTTCAGATGCATGCGATGAAGCTTGCGTTCGAAAATGAGCGACAGCAAGGCCATGAAATATGACAATGGCTTTACGCCCCAGAATCGTTTGCACTGGTCGGTAACCTTTACGATGCGTGCTCCCAGGCCAATGTTGATGGCGTTCAGGAAATAGCGTGTCAGGTGTTTCTGTCCGTCGTAATAGTAGCATGTACCTACGTCGATCCGTCTGCGCCGCCCGTGAATGATGCAGTCTACAGCCTCTTTATAGTCATCGCTCATGTCCCAGTAGTTGGCAAAGTCATTGCCGATGCCGTTGGGGATGATGCCCAGGCTGATGTTTTCCTTGTCGGGAGCATCGGAGTTCATGATACCGTTGATGGCATCGTTCAGGGCGCCGTCGCCACCCACGATGACGATGGTATGGTAACCGTTGTTGGCCAGAATGCCGGCCAAACGTTCCACCGAGCCGAACCCTTCGGATTGTACGTAGTCATAAGCCACGTTTCGGCTGTCCATGTATTCCTTGATTTCTTTCCACCGTTTCTGCACTTTGCGTGTGCCGGCTTTGGGGTTGTATATCACCCCCCATTTTTCGGGTGATTTCGTCATAGCTTCTTTGTCCTTATTGTTTGGCAGTGGGAGAGGAAGGAAGCCTCTTTTCTGCCGTTGTCACTTGCAAATTTACAAATTCTCTGTGAGTTTTCCTTTGACAAACGCAATCTTTTCTTCCATGGGCAGGCGTGCGTCCATCCAGTGGATGGTAAAGCCGCGCCGTTCCATGCCTCTGAACCATGTCATTTGCCGCTTGGCAAACTGATGGATGGCGGTTTCCAGTCCGTGGAACATCTCGTCGTAAGTCAGCCGGCCGGTGACGTAGAGGGTCAGGTATTTGTATTCCAGTCCGTAATAGATGAGGTCTTCTGCTGCGATACCTCGTTCCAGCAAGCGGCGTACTTCGTCCACCATACCTTCGTCCAGTCGCTGCTTCAGGCGGCGGGTTATCTTTTCGCGGCGCAGGTCGCGGTCGATGTCCACGCCGATGATAAGGCTTTTCAGCTGTGGAAACGAACGCTCGTCCACGGGGGTGTGCAGGTAGTATTCTTCTATTTCGATGGCTCGGATGGCTCGTTTGGCTGTGTCCACGTCCGTTGTGTTGTGCAAGGTCTTGTAGGTTTTCAGCAGTTCAGTCAGTTCTTCCAGCGATTTGTCTGCCAGGCGGGCGCGCAGCTCAGGGTTCTCGGGTACGGGCAGCAGGCGGTAGCCTTTCAGCACAGCTTCCAGATAGAGCCCCGTCCCTCCGCAGGCGATGGGTATCATACCCCTGTGGCGGATATCTTCGTAAGCCGTCAGGAAGTCGCGCTGGTACTCGAAGACGTTGTACTTGTAGCCCGGCTCGGCGATGTCTATAAGGTGGTAGGGGATGGCTTGTCCGTTTACGTTGTAGTCGGCCAGGTCCTTCCCTGTACCCAGATCCATGCCGCGGTACACCTGTCGGGAGTCGGCACTGATGATTTCCGTTTTCAATTCAGCTGCCAGAGCTGCTGCAAAAGGTGTCTTTCCCGAAGCTGTAGGACCCAGTATGGCGATTAAATCATAGTTTGGCATACACTTGCAATTTACGTTCGGGCAAACTTACGGATTTTCTGTGGAATATACTAATGAAAGACTGGTTCTATTTTTCTCCAGTTGAGAAAAACTTTTTTCCCAACTGGAGAAAAAACAGTGGCTGCTTGGTGTTTCCAACTGCCTACATTAGCGTCGTAAAGTGCCACTTTAGCGTGCTAAAGAGGGACTTTACGGAAGCCAAGTGCCTCATGGTAGAAAGCAGTGCTTTTCGGGTGTGAAAGCAATGTTTTAAAGGGAAGAAAGCATCGTCTTCTTGTGAAAATTATGTTTTTGTTTTATCCTTCACGCCTTCACTTCATTTCAAAACGTTGGAATATAGCTTGTTATGGTGAAATATGTGTTTTGTTTGCTTTCACATCTTTAGGTATGTGTGTGGCGTTTTAGATAATCAGATTGTAATAGATATGAACACTTAATTTTTTTCAAATGTGCAGAAAGTTTGCATACTTGCTATGTATTTTTGTAGCATAAATAATAATTTTATCTAGTAACTAATTTTATTTGCTTATGCTAACTCCTTTTGCGAATAGACTGGAATCTATTATCAATGAAAAACGGAATGTGATTGAACGTCCTATTTTTGTATTCGTAGGTTTAACACCTTATGTGGATTTCACTCCCTATAAAGACAACATTGTGCATGTTGAAACCTTTGATAAGGAAGGGAATACATCGTTATTCAACGAGAAATGGTTTACAAAAGTATTTATAAAATTATCGCAATCAACGGATTTTTGTATTTTATCACATCAGCAATATTCATATCTGATAGAATACCTAAACCCAGACTTGTATAAGGATAGATTGGTTGTGGTTTATGACAATCTGCGTTCATTATTGCCCATCTCAAAAGAGTTATATATGGAAGAGAATTCTGGCGATGGATTGGAGGTCCGTTCAGACGAAATGCCAGTATATCATGCGGAACAGTTTAAGATTGGAGAGAATTATTTCTATTCTTTGAAAGGATTTGATGAAGAAAATATGACCGTTCCCTTTTTTACAGAAGTGAAAAAGCTTGATCCTTCACCCTATTCGTATTCAAGTGAAGAAGTGATAGATATTGCATCCAATCCTTATTCATTGGATTTCTTTGTCAATGAATGTATCAGGACATCCAATTTCAAAAAAAGAATGGTGGTAAAACTTTCAGCCAAGAATGTGTTGGGCACCGCTATAGAAAGAAATATGGAGTATCTGAATGCTCTATTATCAGTTTATGGTGGAGGTATATATAGAGCATCATTGGAGAATGTTACTAAGGACTATGCTCCGTCTAATGAAGCGATTACTTTATTGAAAAAATATTGGGGAGAGTCTGCATCGTTCCGCAATATAAATGTGTATGAAAATCCAGAGATGGGAAAAGCTACAATGCCTATATCACAGGGGCTTATAATAGATACCATCATTAATGAGTACAAGACAGCAAAAAGTGGTAATATACCTCGTGACATATTCATCACCGCACCAACCGGGGCTGGTAAGTCACTTATTTTTCAGATACCTGCATTCTATGCAGCAGAACAGGGAGATGTAACTATCGTTGTATCCCCACTCAAGGCTCTTATGAATGATCAGGTTATGAATCTGAAGAATGAAAGAGAGTATTCAAGGGTAGAGTTTATCAACAGCGATCTTAATCTGATGGATCGTGACAGGATTATAGACAGGTGCAAAAGGAGGGAAATAGATATCTTATATTTATCACCGGAATTATTACTCTCATACGCATTGAGTTATTTTATTGGAGATAGAAGATTAGGCCTTCTTATCATAGACGAAGCTCATCTTATCACTACATGGGGCAGGGACTTTAGAGTAGATTATTGGTTTCTTGGAAATTATCTGAATAAGATTCGCAAGTATTCAGCTTCCTCATTCCCTTTGGTCGCATTAACGGCTACTGCAGTATATGGCGGTGTTAATGATATGGTGTTTGACAGTATAAACTCGTTAAACATGCATGACCCGCATAAATTCATAGGTGAGGTTCGTAGGACAGATATAGAATTTGTGATTGACACTCATGACAATTATAGAGATGGTTCATTCGAGAATAACAAGATTGAAGAAACTGGTAATTTCATAAAAGGAGTTCGTAAGCTTGATTTGAAGACAATTGTCTATGCTCCCTATACACGTCATATAGCTAAGATAGAAGATAAGGTAGCTGAGATGGGGATTGATGGGGTAGTTTCGTTTCATGGCTCAATGATAAATGACAACCAGAGAGCTGCCTATGAGAGATTTAAGAATAATCAGGCTAAAGTAATGGTTGCAACCAAAGCTTTTGGGATGGGGGTGGATATTCCGGATATTCAGGTTGTATATCATCATGCCCCTTCCGGTTTGTTACCGGACTATGTACAGGAGATAGGGCGTGTCGCTCGTAAAAAAGGGATGAAGGGATACGCAGCACTAACATTTTCACCTTCTGATCTGAGGTATAGCAAGCAGTTATTTGGCATGTCTTCCATAAAGACTTTTCAGTTGCAGGAGGTTCTCAAAAAAATAATGCGTCATTTTATGACAAACGGTAGAAAAAGAAATATGCTTTTGTCTTCAAATGACTTTGGATATATTTTTGAAACAGGCGACGGACTTGATCAAAAGGTTTCTACCGCATTGATGATGATAGAGAAGGACTATCTGCTTAAAACACGTTTTAATGTTTTGATAGCAAGGCCCAAAAGGGTGTTTACCTGCGTCTATGCACGTACAAACGAGGTCGGAATACAGAGACTTAAAGAGAGATATGGAGATTGTTTCAGTGTGATAAGTAGATCTGAAAAGACAGATTCATACAATATTGAGCTGAACCTCGATAAAATCTGGTCGTCACATTTTAACGAATACAGTTTCCCTCAGATAAAAAGAGATTTTTATAATAAGAGGTTTCTTGAATCGGAAGGAATAAGCCTATCTCCTCTTATAAAAGTAACGCACAGGATCAACACAGAGTTTACTGTTGTGCTCAATACGATAAATGAAGTTATTTCTGCTATTAAAGCAGCTTTTGTCCAGTTAAGACAAAGAGGTGGATTCTTTACAGAGCAGGAATTCAGAAGTATAGTAAAGTCTCTTTTGCTCTCAAAATATGACATAGACAAAATAATATCATTTATTCTATCAACATATTCGGGAAGACTTATCGGTTGCAATACATTGGAAGCCGACTCTTTCCTGCAGAGAAGGGTTGTCGGGTTCAACGAAGAATATCAGGTGTTTTCGACAAACTATGAATCTCAATTTGCCACATTAATCAAGATTCTAACCTCTATGTTTGATGAGAATGCATCGAAAAGGGCAATCAGATATGTTTCTGCTGGTGAAGTTATGCTTAAAAACCATATCAGACTCGGTTCATTGATTGAGATACTCGGAATAGGCAGTTTTGAAACACAAGGCGGTGATGAACCTAAAATCTTCGTTCGTATAAACGATCCACGGAGGATAAAAAAAGATTCTGAAAGTAAGATTTACACTAATTTCATTCTTGAGGGTGTTAAGAACAGACATAAAACAAGTTGTGATATATATGAGCATTTTTTCCTTAACTATCTGAGTAATGAACGAAGATGGGATTTTATAGAGGATTTCTTCTTGGGTGCATCATACGAGGAACTTATAGAACGTTATCCTGGAGGTACGCAGAATCACATAGATATCCTCTCGTATTTGGAAGAAAACGCAATAGTAGCAGATGGAGAGAATGTCGTATCGCCGAATAATAATTCGATAATAGACGGTTTTTTACCGAGAAAAGGAGGATATTATATGCCAGACAGTCTTCTTACAATCGGTAACAAGACAATGAAGATTAAGAAGTGGATAACAGAGAATCCTGTGTCATTGCATAGGACTGTGGTGGAATATGAGTTGATGATAGACAAATCATATTATAAGGTTCTTATGTCGAGATTGCAAAACTGTCATTTTGCATATTACAGAGATTTTATGGGACTGAAGTTACTTATTGACTATCCGGGATATGATGGACGAGTGCAAGCCTCCGTTCCTTACAATGATGACCCTGTCAAGTTTTATAAGTGGTGGAAGAAGAATTCAGATAGAGTTACACTTAGCTATAAGGACCAGTTGCTGTTATTTATGGCTGTAGATAAAAAGGCTCCTAAAGCTCTGACCAAATTGCATAAAGCGATGATAGCATGATAAAGTTCAGGTCTGTTATTGGTGGTAACCAAAAAATAACAGACCTGAATTTTGTTGTTGTTTTATCAGGATATTAAAGACATATACCTTAAGCTACAATAATAGCATCATGTAGATCCTCCACATATTTCTTAACACCTATGAAATCCTGTCCAAAAACGTCGGACCATTCAAATTCATCGAATGGAGGTTCATTAACAAGAGTTTCAAAGCTGATATCGCCATGGTCAGAAACATAGGTAATAATAGTTTTCAGGTATTCCTCCTGTAGTGAAGTAAAGTTGTTATCTGAAAAGAACTGTGACAGTTTCGCCATTGCAGCTTTCCTGTCTATACCAATTTGGGAGCGTATAAAGGCTGCTACATTTCTATTGAATGACATTTTGCAGTTCTGTAGATAGTTTATGTATTCATCTTCAGTGCCAAGATCAGTCCACAATATTCTCTCCAATTCACTAATGTCTTTTTGGTTGAGCTGTTCAATATTCCTTATTTTAACGAGTACGGGTAATTCAGCATTCTGGTTTAAAAACTCCTCTACTCTTTGTTTATAAGAGGCTCTGTATGGTTGGATATTAACAGAAGATTTTTCTTCTATTATATCCTTTATATTCAATATAAAATCACGGCTTTCACTATCGATGATAAATTGTACCAGGTCTCTTATTTCCTTTCGGACGTATTCAAGTCTGTTTAAGGTAATATCATTCCAGAAAGCAGGTACAGAAATTTCTTTAATCAGATCCATCTTAACCTGAACTTGTGGTATGGCAGCTTTCTCCTGAAGACTGATACATATATTTTGAACCTTTCTTATATAATTACCTGCATTTATTGTAGAATCAAGCATAGATAACTGAATATAGAGCATGATGGCATCAAACTTTTTGGCAGTTTCATTGTCTTTTTCAGGTATAACAAGAGGAGCTACTTTATCCTTCAAGTCCAATACATCAGTAGCAGAAAGAACTATCCAATTCTCTTTTTTCATGAATTTATCCACCACATCAATATTTTGTCTGACAGATATATGCTTCGTATTCAATTTGCCAACTTGAGAAATGAGAATATCCTTTATTTCATCATGAAGTTTCTTTGCCCCCTCGTCACTTTGATAGTTGACATGTTGGAGAGCGAAAGCTATATCAACCCTCAGTCCAAAGAGTTTTTCAGATAACGTAACCTGTGGTAGGGCTTCGTTTCCTCTTGGATTCTCGTCAAAGTATTCAAAGTTTCCGCACCAGTCGAAAATATAGAAGGTTTTCTTATCCTCACCGATGTCGAAAATATCCTTACTCAGTCTTGTTCCTCTACCTATCATCTGCCAGAACTTGATATAAGAATAAACTTTCTTGAAAAACACAAGGTTGAGTATATCAGGAACATCGATGCCAGTGTCAAGCATATCTACACTGACCGCAATCTGAGGCATTTTGTTCCTTTCCTCAAAGCAGTTTATCAGGGTCTGTGAGTAGTTTACTGTATTATCTATGAGTACACAGAAGTCCGGACCAAGTTCAGGATATAAAACATTAAATCTTTTCACTATCTGAATGGCATGTTTATGGTTATAGGCAAAGATTATGGTTTTACCTATAACATCTCCACTTTGTACCTTCAGACCATTATTCATAAGATCTTGAAGCACCTTATCAATGGTATCTATGTTAAAGATATATTTGAAAATCTCATTGCTGTTTATATCCCGATGATAATCTGAGTCTGGATTAAGGTCATTTTTTGCTTTCTCATATTCCCAGACTTCTTCCAGCTGCTTTTTTTCCTCATTAGACAGACTGTTATATTTGATGCCTTCCCTAAGTCTTTGTGTGGTTCTGGAAATAGTAGTATAATCCACAAGGAAACCATCATTTACTGCTTCCTTAAGTTCATACGAGAAATTGGGTTCTCCGGTTTCAAGGTCAAAGACATCGTATGTACTTTTATCAACCTGATCTCTCGGTGTTGCAGTCAGACCAACAAGAAGAGAATCAAAGTAGTCAAAGATAGCCGTATATTTACCAAAAATAGAACGGTGTGCTTCGTCTATGATGATAAGGTCAAAACGTCCTATAGAAAACAGTTTTGATTCCGTATCGATGTAGTTTATCATAGTTTGGTAAGTACTGAACATGATACGAGCATTCATGTCTGGCTCCTTATTCTCACTAAGTACTGTGACTGTAGCTGAAGGAAGGAGTTTGGTATAGTTCTTAGCAGCCTGATTAACCAAAGCTGTTCTGTCTGCCAAGAAAAGGATATTCTTTACCCATCCATTCTTCATCAGGACATCAGAAAGTGATATGGAAACTCTTGTCTTTCCTGTTCCGGTGGCCATGACAAGCAAACCTTTTCGATGGAAGGTATTGAAGTGTTCGCATATAGCCTTTATCCCTCGTTTCTGATATTCACGGTCGGTTATATTCTCATTTACCGAGAGGTCTGTTATTTTACCTCTTCCTCTTCTCTGAATAAGAAGTTCCAGTTCACTCTCTGTATGAAATCCAAGAAGTTCCCTGTCAGGATAACCAAGACCGTCAATAATGAAAGTCTTATAACCGTTGGAATAGTAGATGACTGGTTTTACACCATATTGTTTTTCAAGACATCCGGCATAAAGAATCGCCTGTTGTCTTCCTACTTTCGGATCTTTTGTAGTCCTCTTGGCTTCAATCACAGCAAGCGGTTTACCATTATTACCGAAAAGTACATAATCCACATATCCTTTGTTCTGAGAGTTTGGCATTCCCTGAACCTCTGTTTCTATACATGCTTTACTTGAAACTATAGCACCTTTCTTATCCAATACTTCCCAGCCAGCTTCTTCAAGCATTATATCTATGAAGTATTTTCTTGTTTCAGCCTCAGACAAAGAAGATTCCATGTTTACATCAACAGGATTACTTACTTTCTCTGGAGCAATATCCTCTATTATCTTATCTGGGATCTCTGTTTCGGTCGGAGTGGAAACAAAGAGTTCATGTTTGTCCGGTATGAGGTCTCTATTGAATGGTGCTAGTTCTTTCAGTATCCCCAACCTAAGAAGGATGAAACCTACAACATTGTAAAGATTAAGAAGAGCAAAGAATGATTCTCCACCCTTCACATTTCCTGTATGAGCACTTTTATTACCAACCTTTCGGATATAGTGAGCAGCCATCATAATCCTGTCATTCTCTATGAAATCCGTAAAAGGTTGTCCGGTCATTAGTTCATAAAGAGTGTCGGTTTTCTTAAGTTCTATACCTTTAAGCTTGTATATAGCTTTTACAATCCATTCCAGACCTCTTCTACAATTTATTGCAGAATTATTGCGGTCTGTTTTCTGGGTATCTTCAGCAACCTTACAAAACCTGTATAAGTTACTCAAGGCTTCTATATCTTTAAGGTAATCAAAATTGCTCATATCTTGTTTTTCTTAGTTAAAGTAATAATCCATTCTACTATTGAACAGGTCTTCCGTTTCTTTTATGGATTTTTTTATAAGCTCCTTCTGCTTTTCTATTGCTTCTATCTTTGATGCAAACTCTTGTTGGAGAGAGAGAGGTGGAAGAGTTATAAATGTATTACGTATAATACTTTGTGATATGTTAGGTTGTCCACCTCCTATAGCAGCAGATAAAAAAACATTCCTATGTTCCTTCAGGTTATAATATAAATATATTTCTGACAAGACTTTGTCGTTTATAAAAATACCGCATACAGCTTGATTTGTAGCCATTTCATTCTTTATAATACCAACTTGTCCAACAGTAGCACCATACATAGCTATCACTACTGTATTAACAGGAAAAATCTTAGCATTTGAATTATTTAAAGCAGAATCGGATATTTTAATTTCGGTATCGTATAAATACATATCTTTAATTTCTCCACTTCTTAACCATAATATATTACCACTAAAATATTCCTTAACACTCTTAGGTGGTGTTCCGCCAGAGCTTGTCTTACATATATCACCAAGTTTCTTCACATTCCACCCCTTTTCATTCTCTATCGGATCTCCAAACATATCATAGAAAATGGACTGTGCCAGATTATCCAGTTCATTAAGCTGTTTTTTCTGTTTCTCAATGATAGAGGTAAGACAGTTAAGCTCTTCCACGATTTGTCCTTGGGTTTGGAGAGGGGGATAATATATTTTAGTATTATCAAAATCCTTTTTTACTATATGTTTCATAGTTGCACCATGAGCATTTCTAACCATATGGTCAATTTTACTACTCACTGCATACTTGAAATAGTATTTGCTTATCTCCAATTTATCAAAAACAACTTTAAATATATGCTGATTAAGATAAGCTGTATTTTTCAACCATTCATAAACACCCAAGCTGGCAGACCAGGATATAAGAATATCCCCATTATTTACCAAATATTTACTCGGTATATTATCATTATTACAATAATTATATTGAGCATCATCATCATTCAAATTCTGAATGCGAATAATTGGTATTCCTGTATCGCTCCATTGATTAGGCTTAAAAGCATAGCCATTAATATATGTCGCAACATCACCCAACTTCTTAACTTCCCAATCCTTCCTCATACTACATAAATTTAGAACGAAACTCTGTCATGGCTTCATTAATTTCAGACTGTAGCTTTTCTATTCTCTCAAAGATAACTTCTGGGGCATCATACTCCACCTTAACACGTTCTATCTCCTTGTACTTGTTGATAGAAAGGTCATAGTCATTATCCCTAATTTCCTCAACAGGAACCAAGAATGATTTATCCTTTCTTGTTCTGCTTTCTTCTGCCTCTAAGTTCTTGAATCTTGCTATAATGTCAGGGATATCATTTTCTTCAACTACATTTCTCTTCTGGTCAAGAGAATATCCGTCAGCAGTCATATCATAGAACCAAACCTTATCTGTTCCCCCTGCTCCTGTCTTTGTGAAGATAAGGATAGCAGTAGAAACTCCTGAATATGGTTGGAATACACCTGAAGGCATAGATATAACAGCTTGAAGTCTATGTTTTTCAACCAGTTCTTTTCTGATAGCCTTATGAGCCGTTGAATTTCCGAACAATACACCATCTGGTACAATACTTGCACATCTTCCCCCAAGTTGCAGTATTCTTGTAAACAGGGAAACAAACAAAAGCTCTGTCTTCTTAGTCTTAGTAATAGCAAGAAGAGATTTGCTTGTATCATCATAATCTATACTACCAGCAAAAGGAGGATTTGCAAGACAAAGGGTATATTTATTTTCATCCGTATTACTTGAAGAAAGACTGTCCTGATATTTCACATTAGGGGCATCAACACCATGAAGCATTAAGTTCATAGCACCGATTCTTAACATGGTAGCATCAGTATCAAAACCATTGAACATTGTAGTTTTGTAATGTTCCTGATTCTCCTTCTTTACAAGTTCATCCTTATAGTTTTCTGTAATATACTTCGCACTCTCGACAATAAAGCCAGCACTACCCATGGCAGGGTCACATATCGTATCTTTCAGAGTTGGTTCCATAAGTTCAACCATCATTCTGATAATATGTCTCGGAGTTCTGAACTGACCATTTGTACCTGAAGCAGCCATTTTACCAAGGATATATTCATAAGTATCTCCCATGGTGTCACGGTTATTCATATCAAGTCCTTCTACACCATCCACTACCTTGGTGAGAGTTCTCTCATTCTGAATCAGGAATACAGCATTCTCCATAAAGCGGCTATAGGCAGAAGACTTACCGCTATTGAGGTTCTTTATAAATGGAAATACATCATTCCTGATTGTATTATACATTCTGGTAGCATCATAGTTCTTGAATACTGACCATCGTAAAGATTCGAAGGGTACATCCTTATCTGTTTCAGGATTATGCCATGAGCCTTCACCAAAAACAGGGTCTTTGACCCTTACACCTAGAAGGGCAGCATTCGCCTCTTTTACCAACTGTGCATCGTCTAGCATTTTCATAAAGAACAGATAAGTCATCTGTTCAAGGATTGTTATAGAATTTGTGATACCTCCAGTCCAGAAAGTATCCCAAATATTGTCTATCTGAGTCTTAATTTCTCCAGTAATCATAGCTGTTGTTTTTAATGAAACAAAATTATAAAATAATTATAAGGTCTGTCTGTTTTCTACTAATAAATTTGAATGATATAATTCGACCAATATTATTTCTTGATATAATCTTCAATGAGAGTTCTTTGTTTTATTGCTTCCGTTTCCGCATAGTGGAACTCAAATCCTCCTGTACCTCTTTCAAACTATTTCCAATGCCATAATGCGTACCGTTTTTCACTACATAAAACTGGTATTCACTATCTATGCTATCAGAGTCAGTTATCTCCCGATACACGTCGAGGATTGGTGAAATAACAATCCAATAATCGTCGTGCAACTCAATCACTTTATACAAATTGTCCTTGACATACATGTATCCGCTGTCCTTCCAAATTAGATGGGGTAGGTCGGCCGGAAGCTCTGTTTTTACATTCGAAGCGTTTGCCTGATTTTCATCCATCATAATCTTTCCTCCTACAATCAGGTTGTCGGGAAGTTCTTGAATAGGGGTGGACCTGATATCTATATTTCCGCCAACGATCAATTTGTCAGGAAGTTCTGTCAGGCCCGACTCACTCAAGTCCAGATCTCCATTGACGACCAGACCCTCAGGCAAAGATTTCAGATTCTTACAATTGGATAAATATATATTTCCGCCAATGCGGATATTTTTCGGCAACGTTTCTATGTCGCTGCAATATGCTTCCAAATCATTTCCTATGATGATGTTTTCCGGCAATTGACGTATGGCTGTCTTTGCTATATTCAGATTGCCATAAACGGACTTAATGTCGGGAAGTGATTCAAGATTCTTACAGCCCTCCAGGAATAAATCTCCTGCAAAGACCGTACAGGCATCTGGAATTTTCTTTATATTGGGACAATCTATCAATACTAATTCTTTCCAGCAAGATGAATGAACGGGTAAAGTGTCTATTTCCGACTGGAATAGATATAATTGCTCCAGTTGAAGCGATTCCGGCAAACGGACTATGTTGGGGCATTGCTGTATGGAAAGAAATTTGATGTCCAGATCCTCTGGTAATGATTTAAGTGAAAAGCAATCTTTTAAAGTCAGTCCATATAGTTTGAGTTGAGATGGCAAACTGTCTGTAACATCACCATTCAGGGTAATACACTCCATACCATTGTCAAGCATTGTACTTGAAACGCCGGCTATACTGTATAAATCTTCTTTCGTTATCATCATTCGCTATTTGGTTAACACATCGATTTTCCTGCTATAATTTCCCGAATCTTCTCTTTTATTTTGCTTTCTGTTGAATTTGGCGGTAAGTAGTCGGCCAACTTGATATATACGGTATTGATCACATCCTTAATGCGATTTTCCGCTTCTTCAATTTGAGGTTTAAGCCCCCAATAATCTATAATCTGTTCGTTGATGTTAGGCCAGTCAACCCTCGTTATTTCGCCTGGTGTGTAGAACAGTGACAAGGGGACATTTATGTCGGCGGTTGTATATTCTACTTTAATGGTAGCGGTATTGTTCAAACATAAGGATCCGCCATTGACCGCCATACAGATTTGCTTCATTTTGCAGTCCTTTACAAACAATCTGAACCACCTGTAGGAAACGGAGAAACTGCCAGTACCCTCTGTTTCGGCTTCAAACGAGTATTCTCCTCCAAGGACTCTCGCTGTGACAAGACCCGGAGTTGCGACGCTTAAAGATAGTTTGTAAGCGTCCGAGTACTTTGCATGTTTCTTATATCCTGCAAATAATGCCTTTACTGCGGTGCTAAGAGATTTTTTGGTTGCTCTTATGGTAATAGTGTCATTCATAATACAATGTGAAATGTGTATAAAGGATTAACGGTACTATTTCTGTGCGTACTTCATATACATATTTTCGACCTTCTTCCTCATTTCTTCTCTGAGGTATTCAGGTTCGAGGATTTCAATGTCATCAGCGTATGAAAGCAGTAAGCTCGTTAGCTCTTTATTGGGTTTGACTTTAATGGTAATGATCCTATATCCATCTGTTCTTTCAGACTTCAGCTCAGTTTGTGAAGAATGGATAGGTTTGGATTCGATATATGGGTATCTTTTCTCGGATACTTTAAGCTTGATCTTTACAATCTCATTATGACTCACTGTTACGCCGACAATGTCTTCAAAGTATTCATCTATATTAACAGGACTATCGCGAAACTGGATGCTCTCGTTTATTTGTAGAGACTTTATTCTATCAATTGCCAAATTAGTAAGGTTGTTGGGAAAAGAATCCGTGCTGCATATCAAAAACCATCTGTTGTTAAATTGCTTGATAGAATAAGGATGAGCGACAAACTGAATGGAAGATTTACCGTAGGGTTCATATTCTATATTTAAAACAACTTTATTTAAAATAGAATACAGAATTTGATCAAAGTGTTCTACCCCTTTTAAAAATGGATTATCTTCAAACTCCAAGAAATTGGAATCTATTTTAGATGATAGAAATACAGGAATATGCGATATGAGCATACGCATAGACTTAAAAATAGGTTTTTCTGAAAATTCCGGTTCAGAAAGTAATTTCAATATATTGTCAATAGAAGTCATTATCCAATCATTAAAATAATCGAACGGAAAGGGACAAAGGACATTTTCATATCTCAAAATCTTTCTTCTTCCCAGTTTGATATTAACAAAATCTTCTTTGCTGTTAAATTCAGCCAAATCAGCTTTTAATTGTCTAAGCTGTATGGTGTCACAGTCAATATCTCTCAAACGGGCATTTACTGTTTCAAGTAAAGTCTCGTACGTATATTCTCTGTTTACATCGCGAAGACAGTAATCTATAATTTTATATCTTTTATATAAATGTTTGTTGACAGGCATAATTCTTAATTTACAAATTATCTTATTGGAATATTCTAAGAAACGAGATTAATACATGGGGTAGTTGTATGTCTCTGATATTTAATGTATTAGTTTGTGTTGGACTAATAAATGGATATCACATACACAACATCCATACAATAATCGTAATTTTTTTCAGTATTTGCAAATTGTAGCAGATAATTTTATCAGCAAATCAAGAAATGTACTTAAAGAACACATTTGAATTTGTTTCAATCGTGTCCTTTAAGAAACATTCCTGTCAGAGATGTATATGCTTTGGCCTGATTCCTTTATCGTATGCCTTAAAAATCAGTCAGCATCGGAGGGGGTGTCATTTCCGGCCGCTCTTGCGTCATCGAACATCTTTTTCATGGTCGGATTACCACGCGTAAGTCTTTTGATTGAAAGGGCTTCAGTGTCGTTGTTGGCAAGTCTGAGATAATTTGCAGAGCTCATAAGATCTTCTTTCATTTTTTGAAGAGATATGATCGCTTTGTCAATATCTTCAATCGCTTTATTGAACTTTGCGCTTGCATGTTGGTAGTGGTAGCCGAATTTGTCCCGGAAGTCATTCAACTTATTTTCAAAATTAGTTACATCCACCGATTGCTGGCGGGCTACAATCAGCTCTTTTTGATATTCGATGCTCTTTTTTGAGGCTTGGGTCAGTAGGGATATCAGTGGCATAAAGAATTGTGGACGAATGACAAACATTTTGGGATAGCGGTAGGACACATCCACGATACCCTCATTGTACAGGTCGTTGTCGGGCTCCAACAGCGAAACGAGAATGGCGTATTCGCAGCCTTTATCTCTCCGGTCTTTATCCAGTTTGGCAAAAAAATCCTCGTTCTTGTGCTTGGTAGCTGTTTCGTCCATTTCATTCTTCATTTCAAACATCATTGAGATATATTCAATATTATCTATATAATCGCGGAAAATGAAATCTCCTTTGCTTCCATGGCTGGCATCGTTGTCCTTATCAAAGTATGCATTGGGGTACATACTTGTACGCACACGATTGAATTCATTACTGCAATGAACTTCAAGTGATTCGCCTATCATCTTTGTCGATAGTTTCGCTTTCAGGTCTTTATAGTAATCTACGAGTTCCTGTTTTTGCTTGAGTTGCCGCTCGTAATCTTCTTTAATGCTGGCTTCCCGGATGGTAGCTTCCTTTTGTTTTAAATCAATTTGACTCCTCAACTCAATTAAAGAATTTTCTTTTGTTTGAATGAGGTCTTTTACTTTATTGCGCTCTTCAAGAATAGCAACCTGTATGTTGCTTTCATTTTGTTTAATAATCGATTTCAATCGTACAATTTCCTCATTGGTTTTTGCACGCTCTGTTTCCAATTCCAGTTGCTTAGCTTGGTTGAAGCTGTCTAAGCGAGCTTGAAGTTTAACGATCTCGTTCTCTTTTTTCGATAATTCGATTTCTTTTGAATTTAATTGTTCCTGATATTTCTGACTGATTTTCATCGAATCCGCTTCTTGCTGGATTTTGTTTTGTTTCATTATCTCTTTGAGGCGAGATTCAACTTCAGCATCAAATTCCAGTGTTTTCACTTGGTTAACAATGGAGGCATAGTCTGCTTCATCTACTGAAAATACACTTCCGCAATTGGGGCATTTTAACTCTTTCATATACTTAATCAATTTAGAATTCTAGACTAGATTTGTTTTTGATGCAAAGTTAAATATTAACTATGCAGATTTTTTGCATGAAGATAATAAATTTAATTATGTGCCAAGTGCCTCTTTGTGAGAAAAGCATTGTTATCGATGGGCGAAACACTGTTTTAGGGACAGGGAAGCATTGCTTTTTGAGATTATCCGTGTTATTTGTGCAAATTGACAGCTGTTCTTATACGTTTATTGGCGTGTCAATTGTATTTTTGTAAGCCGTAAAAGTGGAATGAAAGGATGATTTTCTAAATACTAAAAAGAATATGAGAAAAGTAAGCAGAGAAATGAGTAGCGATTGGGCGTTGGAAATAATGCGCAAGGCTCCGTACATTACTGTAAGTTTTACAAGGGCGGATGGTACGGCCTATGGTGTGCCGCTCTCGCTGGCTTGTGCTAGCGACAATGTGTGGTATTTTCATTGTGCGCCTGAAGGTGACAAGCTCGATGCACTGGCTGTACATCCAGAGGTATGCCTTTCGGCTGTCACGAAATGCCAACCTACGGTTGGGCCTAAAGATGGTACTTTTACGCTTCAGTATCGTTCTGCAATAGCCTTTGGGAAAGCGGAACTTGTGACAGATGACGATGAAAAGATACATGCTCTCAAGCTGATAAGTCAGCGTTTTCTGCCCAAGCACATGGAGGCTTTCGACGATGCAGTCAAGAGAAGTATTCATCGTACAGCTGTGGTTCGCATAACGTTGACTGACCTTCCTACTGGTAAGCGTAAGCAGTATGATAAAAATGGAGAAGAAATGAAGTATGGAAGGATGGAATGACGTAAGATACTGAATAAAAATGAAAAACGTCCGACTATAATATATAGTCGGACGTTTCTTTAAATGCTTGATTTTTAATAATTTGCGGAGAGACAGGGATTCGAACCCCGGGTACCTCGCGGTACAACGGTTTTCAAGACCGCCGCAATCGACCACTCTGCCACCTCTCCAAAACTCCATTGGGGAGTGCCTCTGTTTTTCTAAGGCGGTGCAAAGGTACAAATCATTTTTAAAACTGCAAACATTCTGGCTGTTTTTTCATGAATAAATCGTACTTTTGTACGCGAAATAACAGGCTAACCCCCATGATATATCCACAGAACTTTGAACAAAAGATAGGTTTCGACCAGATCAGACAACTGTTGAAGGAGAAGTGCCTCAGTACTTTAGGGGAAGAAAGAGTCACTGAAATGACTTTCACTGACCAATTCAATGAGGTGAACGAACGACTGGAACAAACCGATGAATTTATACGTATCTTGCAGGAAGAGGATAACTTCCCTGCCCAATATTTCTTTGACGTACGTCCGGCTCTTCGCCGCATACGTGTGGAAGGCATGTATCTGGACGAACAGGAGCTGTTCGATTTGAGGCGGTCGTTGGAGACGATACGTGATATCGTACGCTTCCTGAAGGCTGGAGACGGCAGCAGGCAGGAAACGGAAGAAGAAAATATACCTTATCCCTGCTTGAACAGGTTGGCCGGAGATATTGATGTTTTTCCGCAAATCATTGCACGCATCAATGAGATCCTTTCTCCCTATGGTAAGATCAAGGATAATGCTTCGCCTGAATTGGCTCGTATCAGGCGCGAACTGGCTTCTACGATGGGGAGTATTTCGCGGTCGCTGAACAGTATCTTGCGCAGTGCACAGAGCGAGGGAGTGGTAGACAAAGACGTGACGCCGACTATGCGCGACGGGCGTCTGGTCATCCCTGTGGCGCCTGCCCTGAAGCGGAAGATCAGGGGAATTGTCCATGACGAGTCGGCCAGTGGAAAGACGGTGTTCATCGAACCGGCCGAAGTGGTGGAAGCCAATAATCGTATCCGCGAACTGGAAAGCGACGAACGTCGCGAAATCATCCGTATTTTGACGGACTTCTCCAATCGGATGCGACCACAGGTTCCCAGCGTATTGTTGTCATACGAATTTCTGGCTGAAATAGACTTTATCCGTGCCAAGGCACTGCTGGCCATACAGACCTCGGCCTTGAAACCTGCCATTGAAAACAGGCAGGTAATAGACTGGAGGCAGGCTGTACATCCATTATTGCAGTTGTCGCTGGCACGTCATGGTAAGAAGGTTGTGCCGTTGGATATCGAACTGGACGAACAGCGGCGTATCCTTATTATTTCCGGTCCGAATGCTGGAGGAAAGTCTGTCTGCCTGAAAACGGTGGGGCTGTTGCAGTATATGTTGCAATGTGGGTTGCCCGTACCGATGCACGAACGCAGCCATGTGGGTATTTTCGGTAGCATTTTCATTGATATTGGTGATGAACAGTCGATAGAAGACGACCTGAGTACCTATTCATCGCATCTGACGAACATGAAAATCATGATGAAGCAATGTGACAGCCGTAGTCTCATTCTTATCGATGAATTCGGTGGAGGAACGGAGCCGCAGATTGGTGGTGCCATTGCCGAAGCTGTGTTGAAGCGTTTTAATCAGAAGCGAACCTTCGGTGTCATCACGACTCATTATCAGAATCTGAAACACTTTGCCGAGAATCATGAAGGAGTCGTGAACGGAGCCATGCTTTACGACCGCCATCTGATGCAGGCGCTTTTTCAGTTACAGATAGGCAATCCGGGCAGTTCGTTTGCCGTTGAGATTGCCCGCAAGATAGGTTTGCCCGAAGATGTCATTGCCGACGCATCAGAAATAGTGGGCAGTGAATACATTCAGAGCGACAAATACCTGCAAGACATCGTGCGCGACAAACGCTATTGGGAGACCAAACGTCAGAACATCCGACAGCGTGAGAAGCAGATGGAAGAAACCATTGCCCGTTATCAGGCGGAAATGGAAACGTTGCAGAAAGAGCGGAAGGAAATATTGAAGAAAGCGCGTGAAGAAGCCGAGCACCTGATGCAGGAGGCCAATGCACGTATTGAGAATACCATACGAACGATCAAGGAGTCACAAGCCGAGAAGGAAAAGACGCGTTTGGCGCGTCAGGAACTGACAGACTTCCGTGAAAATCTTGAGGAACAGACAAACCGCGAGTTGGAGGAGAAGATAGCCCGCAAGATGGAGAAGTTGAAGGAGAAACAGAACCGTAAGAAGGAAAAGAAGAACCGACAAACGGAAACTCCCTCTCTTTCGCCTGAGGAACAGGCTGCCCGGCAAGCACGTCTGGAGGCTGAACGACTGAAAGCTATTGTGCCCGGTTGCTATGTACGCATCAAGGGGCAGACTGCGGTGGGTGAAGTAATGGAAATAGGTGGAAAAAGTGCAGTTGTGGCCTTTGGTAGTCTGAAGACCACTGTTCGTTTGGATCGTCTGGAGGTGACACAAGCACGTCCGCAAACATCATCGGGTAATGTCAAGGCAACTTTTGTCAGCAGTCAGACGCAGGACAGTATGTATGATAAAAAGCTTGCTTTCAAACAGGATATTGATGTGCGTGGTATGCGTGGTGACGAGGCTTTGCAGGCGGTGACTTATTTTATTGATGATGCTATCTTGGTGGGGGTGTCGCGTGTGCGTATCTTACATGGTACAGGTACGGGTATTCTTCGTACCCTTATTCGCCAGTATTTGCAGACTGTACCCGGGGTCCGTCATTTTCAGGACGAACATGTTCAATTTGGCGGGGCAGGCATTACAGTGGTAGATTTATCATAATCAAAATATCATAGAATAATCATTTAATCTATAAATCATTTACTCTGATGAAATCAATTAAAGAACTTTATCGTATTGGTACTGGACCTTCGAGCAGCCACACAATGGGACCGCGTAAAGCTGCCGAAATTTTTCTGCAACGGCATCCTGAGGCGGCTGCATTCAAAGTAACTCTCTACGGCAGTTTGGCTGCCACGGGTAAGGGGCATATGACTAACGTGGCTATTACTGATACTCTTCAACCTGCTGCGCCGGTGGAGATTATTTGGGAACCCAAGATTTTTCTTCCTTTCCATCCCAATGGTATGAAATTTGTTTCTTTGGATGCTGAAGGTAAGGAAACTGATACGTGGACTGTATTCAGTGTAGGTGGAGGAGCTTTAGCGGAAGAAAGTGATGGGGTAGCTTCGGTCAATACTCCTGATGTATATGAGATGAATCATTTGACTGAAATTCTGCACTGGTGTGAACGTACCGGCAAGAGTTACTGGGAATATGTGAAAGAATGTGAGGAAAGTGATATTTGGGACTATTTGGCTGAAGTGTGGGAAACGATGAAGGCCTCTGTCCGTCGCGGATTGGAGAATGAGGGAGTACTGCCTGGGCCACTGAACTTGCGTCGCAAGGCATCGACTTACTATATTCGTGCGCGAGGTTACAAAGCTTCACTCCAGAGTCGCGGGTTGGTCTTCGCCTACGCCTTGGCCGTGAGTGAGGAAAATGCTGCTGGAGGTACCATTGTAACGGCTCCTACCTGTGGTTCGTGTGGTGTAGTTCCTGCCGTGCTTTACCATCTCCAGCAGAGTCGCGAGTTTTCCGACATTCGTATCATGCGCGCACTAGCTACAGCTGGTCTTATTGGTAACATCGTGAAACAGAATGCTTCTATTTCTGGAGCTGAAGCCGGATGTCAGGCCGAAGTGGGGACTGCTTGTTCTATGGCATCGGCTGCTGCGAACCAGTTGTTCGGTGGAAGTCCGGCACAGATTGAGTATGCTGCCGAAATGGGGTTGGAACATCATCTGGGTATGACGTGCGATCCTGTATGTGGGCTGGTACAGATACCTTGTATCGAACGCAATGCTTATGCTGCTGCCCGTGCACTGGATGCAAACCTTTACTCTTCGTTCACCGATGGTATGCATCGTGTGTCGTTCGATAAGGTGGTTGAGGTTATGAAGCAGACAGGCAACGATCTGCCTTCACTCTATAAGGAAACCAGTGAAGGCGGATTGGCTAAGGATTATAAACCTATGTGATAAATGATACATTTGGCTTTTTATTGATGCAATAAGGGCTTTGCGGTGACACTGCAAAGCCCTTATTTATATTATACATTGTTTCCTATTGTCGGCAGACGCATCAGTCGTCAATGTCTATTAGTTGTCCCTTTTTATTGAATTTCAGCGAAAGCCGGTTGCTCAGTTCTACCTCTATTTCCCCGCGGTCGCGTTCTATTTTGTGGTAGGTTACGCCAGGATATTGCTCGTTGATAAATCGTTGGATGTAGTCGGGAACGAGCGTTTTAGGCAGCTCGCTTCGTTTGCAATCTACTTCTTCCCAGTTCCCTTTTCCGTCAAATTCTATTTTTGTACGATCGGTCATCACTACTTCATACTTTTTCGACAGAAATTCACTTTCCACTTTAATATAAGAAATTTGACGGTTTTCGAAATATTGTTTCAGAAATGTCTGCGCTGCTACTGGCAGTTCCTTAGGATTCATGGTGATTACGTCGCGGGCCAAGCTGAATTGTACGGTCATTACCACCATCATCAGGAATGTAATCATCTTTTTCATATGTTATTCTTCTTTTTATGGATTAATACTATTGTTTTTTCTCGTACTGCAAAGTAAGTAGGGCTTTTTGGAAAAAAATGGGAAAAACGGTCCAATACTTTTTGCTTTACATTATTTAACTAGTGAGAACACGTGCATACTTTCTTCCCAATGGTAGGTCAGATGAAGTGAGCAACTGGAAGCGATGGCTTCACTTATGGCCAGCCCCAAACCTGTAGATTCTTTTTTGCGGTCTACACTGTGGGCAAATCGTTTGAATAGTTGTGAGGAATCCAATGCTGCTGTTCCGCTATTTTTTATCGTAAGTGAAGAAGCTGTTGTCGCTATTACGATCCGTCCGCCTTCAGGACTGTGTAACAGAGCATTTTTCACTAGATTAGTCACTAAAATATGGGCTAAGGAAGCATTGCAACGTATGATGAAAGGAGAATCTCCCTTTCTTTGTTCCAAGCTGATTTGCTTATGCTCGTATATCTCCATAAGGTCTGGTAGCACTTCCTCCAATAGTTCGTCAATGGATACGTTTTCTGTTTCGGTGTATTGTCCGTTTTCAATGCGTGACAATAATAACAGAGCTTTGTTTAGTTTGACAGCACGTCCCAATGTAGTATAAATTGCGTCAAGCTCTTTTAGTTGTTCCTCCGTCATATTTTCACTCTCGGCAAACAGTTCAAGTTTACCACGAGCTATGGCTAACGGGGTTTGGAGTTCGTGTGAAGCGTTTTCTATGAACTGTTTCTGTTCCTCGTATGCTTTATGGCTTCGATTGGCCATGTCGCAGGCCACTTCGCCCAACAGACGGAATTCTCGTATATTAGTTGCATTGTCCAAAGGTGGAACTTCGGCTCCCGGGTGTAGGTGTTGTAGCCAATCCATGAGGCGGTTCATCGGACGGAATATTTTCTGTAAGATAAGTCGGGTACCAATGGCTGTACTGCATAGAAAAAGGGCAAACAATGCTATCAGATACCAGAACATGGCATTGACCATATCATCGCGTTCAAGAGTCGAAATCATCAGTTCCAACTCATAGAATTGCCCGTTGGGCATACGGAAGGCGGTGCGGTATACGCGCACTGGCTCGTGTTCGTCTTCGCTTTCTACATAGACCAATGAATCGTAGAACATGTCGCGGTAGTTTTCACCCTCTTTCACTGAAAGAGGATGGAAATAATAGAAGGACATCAGGTTGCCTTCCGTATTGAGGACACTCTCGTCGTAGAGGGCATTGTTGATGATAATTTGGGCATAGTTTTCCAGTGTATCGTCTGTTTCGTCCATCAGCTCATACATGATGGTGTAGTAAAACAATACCCCCCATACGGCCATTAGAACCAATAGCCATAAGGAAAGTTTACGATAGGTATAATGGAGCAGTTTCATACTTCAGATAATTTGTAGCCGAATCCGTAGACAGCTTTCACTTCAATTGTGGATCCGGCCTGTTTCAGTTTCTTGCGCAGGTTTTTCACCTGAGAGTAAATGAAATCCAGCGAATCGGTTTGATCGATATTGTCTCCCCAAACTGATTCGGCTAGGCTCATGCGGTTGATGACTCGGTTGGGATTGGCTACAAAATAATAGAGGAGGTCGAATTCCTTGCGGTTGAGTTGCAAAGGGATTCCGTCTATTTCAACTTGGCGTTTGTCAGGATAGAGGATGACGTTACCCATCTTCACGCTGGTATCACCATTATTTTGCCGACGGCGTATCAGCGATTTGATACGCGCGTTTAGTTCAGCAAGATGGAATGGCTTGGTCAGGTAATCGTCAGCTCCCAGTTCAAGCCCGTCTACTTTATCGTCCAACGAATCCTTGGCCGAGATGATAAGTATACTGTCACTGCGTCGCAGGCGTTTCAGTTCACGTAACAGGTCCAGACCGCTTCCACCTGGCAGCATAATGTCCAGTAGAATGCAGTCGTAATCATAGTCATTGATCTTGTCGAATGCGGAATGGTAATCTGCAGCAGTTTCGACAACAAATTTTTCTTTTAAGAGGGAGGTGCGGATCGTTTCACGCAAGTCCTGTTCGTCTTCTACTACTAATATTTTCATGTCAGCAAAACTATTGTGTAATACTGGAAAAAATCTGGAAAGAGCAAGACAAAGAAAAGAAAAAATAAGCCGTCGTCCAAGCAAAACCGAGAGAAATAGAAGAACTTTGAGGCAGAAAAGTGTTGTGCTGGGACGTAAAATAGACATGAAAAACAAAATATCTACAGAAATATGACAGTATTTTAAAAATTATCCATACATTTGGACGAACAATTTCTAATAAATACCACTATGAGCAAACGTACGAAAAGATTTATCTTGACTGAAGACGAAATACCACAGTATTGGTATAACATACAGGCTGATATGGTGAATAAACCCATGCCGCCACTCAATCCTGCTACTCATGAGCCGCTGAAGCCGGAAGACATGTATCCTATTTTTGCCAAGGAGTTGTGTCATCAGGAACTGAATCAGACGGATCCCTGGATTGAGATTCCTGAAGAGGTACGCGAAATGTACAAATACTATCGTAGCACGCCACTGGTACGTGCATACGGACTGGAAGAAGTTTTGGGAACACCGGCACATATCTATTTCAAGAACGAAAGTGTCAGTCCTATGGGATCACATAAATTGAACTCTGCCATTCCGCAGGCATATTATTGCAAGAAAGAAGGGGTTACGAATGTGACAACTGAGACTGGTGCCGGACAATGGGGAGCTTCGTTGGCATATGCTGCCCGTCTTTTCGGATTGGAGGCCGCCGTATATCAGGTAAAAATCAGCTATGAACAGAAACCTTATCGCCGCAGTATCATGCAGACTTACGGTGCACAGGTTACACCGTCACCTTCTATGTCGACTCGTGCCGGTAAGGATATTCTGACTGCACACCCCAATCATCAGGGTTCGCTGGGAACTGCCATTTCCGAAGCTATTGAGCTGGCGCGTACGACGCCTAATTGTAAATACACATTGGGCTCTGTGTTGAGTCATGTGACACTTCACCAGACTGTCATTGGCTTGGAAGCTGAGAAACAGATGGCTATGGCTGGTGAATATCCTGACATGATTATTGCCTGTTTTGGTGGAGGTTCCAATTTTGGTGGTATTGCTTTTCCTTTTATGCGTCACAATATTCTGGAAGGGAAGACTACCCGTTTCATCGCGGCCGAGCCTGCTTCGTGTCCTAAGTTGACGCGAGGCAAATTCCAATATGATTTTGGTGATGAGGCTGGTTATACTCCGTTGCTGCCTATGTTTACGTTGGGACACAACTTCGCTCCGGCCAATATTCATGCCGGAGGACTTCGTTATCATGGTGCGGGTGTTATTGTGTCACAGCTGTTGAAGGATCATTTGATGGAAGCGGTGGATATCCAGCAGTTGGAGTCGTTCGAAGCAGGTTGTCTGTTTGCTCGTGTTGAGGGAATCATTCCGGCTCCTGAGTCATGTCATGCCATTGCGGCTACGATTCGCGAAGCCAATAAGTGTAAAGAGACCGGTGAAGAGAAAGTCATCTTGTTCAATCTTTCAGGTCATGGCCTTATTGATATGGCTTCATACGACAAATATCTGGCGGGTGACTTGGTGAACTATTCGCTTACTGATGAAGATATTCAAAAGAATCTGGATGAGATTAACAATTTGGATAAATAACAGCCAGTCTATCTTTGAGATTGGTTAAAAGTAAGAAACACGAGGAATGTGCCAGGGCAGGCACATTTTCTCGTGTTTCTTTTTATCAAAGAAGTATTTCCGTGTGATTACTTGGGTTGCTGCAGGCATTCGCGGCAGGGGGCTGCATGTTGTCCGTGTCCGAAAGCTGGGGCGTGTTTGCGGCCGATGCGCTTGTCGTGGCGTGGTCCTGCGGGATGCTTCTCATAGATTCTTTGCAGCTGTTTGGGCGTCAGAATCTTCTTAAGCTCCTTGTAGTATTTTTCATGGATGTCGAGCATCTGGCGTTGCTGTGCAAAACGCTTTTCGATGCGTGCTTCTATTTCTGCATCCGTCAGGGCTGGCTTTTCACCTTGGGTACATTTTGTACGCCCTTGGGGACAACTTTCCTTCATCGCTTTTCTATTTTCTTTGCGACAGTCGTTCATTTCCTTCAGATATTGCTGGTAGACGTCGGTAAATTTGGCAGAGGTCTTGTCGTCCAGCATCAACTCGGCCGACATGCGATTGGCTTGTCGCTGTATTCTTTCTTCTTCTGTCAATCGAGGTTTTTCTGCTTTGGTTTCTGTTTGTTTCTGGCGCGGCTGGGCAGAAAGGCTGCCTACGGCGCATAACGCCAATACCAGGAGTGAGGTAAGTCTTGTCTTCATACGTCTTTCTTTTTTTGATGGGTTATACAACACTGTTTTTGTCGCCGACCTTGCCTGTCGGGAATCCCGTATCCGGAATGTGGGATTCTTGTCGGCGTCGGCCTTCAATTTCGTTAGAGCGTCGAAGAGTGGAAAAGTAAAATCTGGCGGTCCGATTTTGTGCTTTATTAACAGGGTGAGGGGATTTCGCGGGGTGAAAAGCCGGTTTCCGCATGGAAAATGCAGCTTTTGAAGCGGGAAAATGCGATTTCTGTGTGGAAATCGGGCTTTTGAAACGGAAAAATGGATTTTCCATGTGGAAATTGCATTTTCTGAAACGGGAAAATGGTATTTCCGGGTGGAAAATGCGTTTTTTGAAACCGGAAAATGGTATTTCCATGTGGAAATTGCATTTTTTGAAACCGGAACGGGGTTTTTCCATGCGGAAATTGCGTTTTGCCTGCTTCACAAAAAAGAAAGAGGGTGCATCTTTTGATGCCCCCTCTTTTTAGAGGATTCAACTGTAAACTCGATAGTTTACCAAAATCTGTTGCGT
Organism: Caecibacteroides pullorum; assembly: GCF_019239235.1. GTDB lineage: Bacteria > Bacteroidota > Bacteroidia > Bacteroidales > Bacteroidaceae > Bacteroides > Bacteroides pullorum. The sequence goes on from NZ_JAAZTS010000011.1 coordinate 76,929, forward strand.
TCGGGGTCGTATTCGAATCCCACCATTTTTAACCTTCTGAGAATCTCAGCCTTCTCTACGTTCATGTCCTCGCAAAGAGCATCCAACGTAGGATAGGAATCTCGCAACTTCATGTTGACGAAGCTATAAAGCATCATCGGTTCTTCGGGTAAATTCATTGCAACAATCTTTTATGTTAAACTAATACCGGGCGCAAAGATAAAGGTTTCTACAGTACATTCGCTTGATTTATGTCAATTTTACCAGTTTTGGCCTGCAACCGTTTGCGTGGTGCAAGTCGCAAACTCAGTTAAAATGTTGTGACTTACGTTGACTTACAATGACGTAGATGATGACCGGCGCGCCGATGATGGGAGTGACTGCGTTCAGTGGGATAATGCCGGCATCGCCGGGCAAGATGCAGATCAGGTTGCAAAGAAGGGCTACGGCTCCACCGCTCAGAATGGTGACGGGCAGCAGCGAGTGGTGGTTGGACGTGCCCAGCAGCATGCGGGCCACATGGGGGACGGCCAGGCCGATGAAAGCCACCGGACCGCAAAAGGCAGTAGTGATGGCGGTGAGCAGGCCGGTTACTACCAGCAGCCAGTTGCGTACGCGGCGGATGTTCACTCCCAGGTTCTCGGCATACCTTTCCCCCAGTAACAAGGCATTGAGTGGCTTGATGAGCATCAGGGCGCCTGCCAGTCCCAATAAAGTGACCGATGCAAAGGCGGGCATCTGTTGCAGCGAGACGCCGCCGAAGTTTCCCATGCCCCAGATGATGTACGACTGCACTCCCTCGGCTGTGGCAAAGAAATTGAGCAGTGAAATGGCAGACGAGGCAATGTAGCCTATCATGATGCCCGTGATGAGCAGCATCACGTTGCTCTTGATCAGTGTAGAGAAGAACAGGATGAGGGCCATGATGGCCATCGCTCCGATGAAGGCTCCTGCCAGAACTGACAGAAACCCTGAGAGGCTGAATGTACCTGCCGTGACGCTTCCTCCGAACAGCAGCATGACAAAAGCTACCCCCAAACTAGCCCCCGAATTAATACCCAGAATGGAGGGGCCTGCCAGCGGATTCTTGAAAGCCGTCTGCAGCATGAGCCCGCACACGGCCAGGGCACCGCCGCACAGCAAGGCTGTTAGTGCCTGTGGCAGGCGGGCTTCCCATACGATGAAACTCCAGCTGGCTTTGCTGCTTTCACCACCGGTCAGGATATGCCACACGTCGGCGGGGGGAATGTTCACTGAACCAATCAGCAGATTGGCTATGAACAACAGCAGGATGACTCCTGTCAAGCCTATACCGTATTTGCAGCCTCTATTCATATCAGTTTTCTTTTAATTCTTTATAATAACGCAGTCCGTCAGAGATGTCCGTTTCTGGATGTAGGATCTGTATCAAATCTGCCAGCAACCTGTCTGGATGGAAAGGGGTTTCTTCATAAAAAGCGACCTTTCCGGTATTACAGCCATAGACGCGGCGTTCTTTGAACGCCTTGAAGCCTGTGTAACCCACGAAGTCGGCTTGCAAGTCAGCATAAGTCATGTCGTGCTGGCGGTTGTACTTGATGAGCCATATGTCTGCATCGCCTGCTTTCTCGAATACCGTTTCGAAGGGCAGAGGGACAGAGCCACTATGAGCGTCTTTGGCAAAAGCGTAATCGCTGTATGCATCTTCCAGTAATCGGCCTGTTGTGCTGCGTCCGCCGGGCACATACCAGGCTGAACCGTTTTTCAACTCACAGACCACCGACAGGCGGACGGATGACAGGGCTGCCCGGTGTTTGAGCCGGTTGTAACTGCTGTCCACGCGGGCGAACAGGCTGTCGGCCTGCGAGACGGTTCCGAACAGCCGGCCATAGAAGCGCATCCATTCTGCACGTCCCAGGGCCGAAGTTTCCATATAGTCGGCGCATTCGATGATGGGCGTTCCCAGTTTCTCCACCCGTCCATATCCACCACTGTTTTCGAAGGGAGACAGCAGGATGGCGTCGGGATGGAGGTCGATGATACGTTCCATGTCCGGATTCATGCCGTCGCCGCAATCGGCTATACGCCCCTGGTTTACGGCTTTATGCAGTTCGGGTAGCTTAATGTATTTCAAGTCACATACGCCACCGATCGCATTTCCGGCACCTAATTCATGAAGCAATCCGCAGTGGACAGAAGAATAGACCACCGCTTTTGTTAAAGGAGTGCGTACCACTGTACCTGCTGGCAGATTATCGGGCAGATCGTTCGATTTAGGCACCAGTATATAGGTATGCAGTGTTTTAAGCGTGTCCCAAGGATTTCGCAGCGTGGCTACCGTATAGCCGGGATAATCCACGAGCGTCAGGTTCTCGGCGTAGCGCAGGGATAGGGTATCTCCTTCCGTAGAAGCAGGGAGAGCCTTGCCCCTTCCGCTACAGGCGGAAAGAAACAAGGCCGCTCCCCAGATGAATATGAATATAGGAAATCTTCTCATGGGATTTAGTTGAAGAATACGGCTGAATTCGGACTGATACCTCCCGCATCGAACTTCTCGACAAAGGTTCCGTCTTTCTTGAAACGATAGATGGTGCCGTTGGTCTTATAATCGGTGGTGCTTATGTAAATGTCCCCATTGTATTCATCGTCTACGGCTATCATGTAGATGGTACTGGTTTTCAGTTCTTCGGGAATGTCTTTCAGGAAGGAAGTCTGGTCCATCTGTCCCGTACGGATGTTATAGGAGAAAAATTTTGTTTCAGGATTGGTGTACGAAGAGTAGGTGAGGTAGAGCATGTCGTTTCCTGCCCCCATCTTGGTAACTTCGCCCAAGGGTGTCACCTGATTATTGTTGTTAGGGTCTATCATTTGGAGCGAATAGCCTACATCAACGTAGTTTCCCCATGAAATAAGAAATATTTTATCCTCCTCTTCAATCAAGGTATTCGGATTCAGATCTACTGTCAGCGTTTCCTTCAAGCTGAACGTGTTCAGGTCTATCACCTTTACCTCGTTGTGGTAAACATATTCGGCTGTACAGCTGTTGGCCACGTAGAGCATGTCCTTGCAGATGGCCACGCCTTCCAGGTTGTCGCCCAGCTCCGTAAGCTTGCTTTCTACCTTCAAGGTCTGTGCGTTGATTTTGGCTACTACGCCACCCCAGAAGGAAGCATATATGTAACCGTCTTCAGCAGCCAGGTAACGAATGCCTGCGCTCAGTTCCGGGTCTGTGACAAACGAAAGTCGTTGTTGCTCCACGCCGGCAGAGTTGAGTTTAGCCAGATAATTCGATCCATAGACAGCCACATAGATTTCTCCTTCATATTCGATCATACACTGACCTGTATCTCCCAGCTTGGCATCATTCTGATAGCTGTAAATGTCGCTAATGAAATCCGCATCGCCGTTAGGCGCATAGAATGAGATTCCCGCATTATTGCCATTATAGGAGCCTTCGTTCAGGAAGAAGGCGCGCACTTGCGGTAACTGGACCTTCGACCCCGTATCGTCGCGGTCATCGTCGTTATTACCGTTGTCGTCGCTACAAGAAGATAAACTTACACTCACGGCCAGCATGCACAGCAGGCCATACCATAGATTACTTGCTTTCATTTTCATACTTTGTTTATATTTAAGTCAATCATATTTATTTTTATTTAAGTATTAGATTTTTCCGTTGTATCAGAAATAGAAACTGCCGGTTAGTCGCCACGAACGGCCCGGCATGGGGTAATACTTGATTACGTCATACTGCTCGTCCGCCAGGTTCAGCACCTCGGCCTTTACGGCTATGCGTCCCTGTTTCAGGTTGAAATTGCGCGAAAGGCTCAGGCTCTGCTCCACATAGCCGTCTATTCTGTTTTCGGGTAAGTTCTGTGACATATAATATCGTTCACCTACGCCCACCAGCGAATATCCCAAGCTGAGCCAGGGGGTGCCGACAATAAGCGAGGCGCTTCCACTGTGTACGGGTGTATAGGGCAACTGGTCACGATAGTTCTTGGCATCGGGGTCGGTCAGGTCGATGGCTTTCTGCCACATGTAGTTACCGCTGAACGTAAGGTCATAACCCGATGCCAGTGTTGCCGAAGCAGCCAGAGTGGCGTCTATGCCCGCTGCATGCACCCGTCCGTAGTTGGCCATCTTCCATGTGTAGGTAGAGGGGAAGGCCACGATCTTGTCCGTCACGTTGTTGAAGTAACCGTCCAGTGTGACGGACAGATAGTCCAGCCAGGCAGCTTTCTGCAGACTCCAAGTTAGGCCGGCAGTGTATTCGTTCGCCTTCTCTGGCCGCAGATTACGGTTTCCCAAGCGGTAATAATAAAGATCATTGAAGGTGGGCAGGCGGAAGGTGCTCTTGTACATCAGCCGCAGGAAAAGCTCCTCTTCTTGCCAGGGCTTCAGGCTGACAGATAAGGAGGGTGCGAAGCGGCGGAAGTTGTCGGGTGCCTCGCCTTTTTCCACATGTTCAAAAGTAGCGGTATGTACCAATAAAGCCGTAGCTGTTAACCAGTCGTTGCTATAGCGGGCATTGAATGCGCTGATGGAAGTTAAGCGTGTGGGAAAGGGGCATTCGGGCAAGGTGTTGTGCAGCGTATTCGCCACTCCGTCCTGTGCCAAGGAAAAGGATAATCCTTCCAGCGGACGGTAGAGGACAGATGCCGACAGATAGTATTCATCCTGTTTGTGGTGTTCGCTATAGGTGCCGTCAGTATATTCCGCTCCTTGGTCTTCGTAGCGGTTCCAGCCATGATTGTATTTGCCCTGTACCTGCATAGCCCATCGTGGATTGAACTGTTTCTTGTAACGGGTCTGTACAAAGATGTTTTCATCCCACAAGCGTTCGTCAGATAAAGGATTGTAGAGAGTGACGGCTCCGGGCAGTCCACGGCGGGAACGGTAATAGTAAGCCTTTACATCCAGTTCACTATTGTCTTTGAATGTATGATATAGGTTGGCTTCGCCCTGCCCTGAGAGTATGTCGGAATTGTTACGTCGTTCTTGTGTGACGTATTTCCCGTTTACCAATGTAAAAGGATAGTTACCGTCGGCCCGCATGAAACTGCCGTCAACAGCCAGACGTGTACGGCTGCTCAGTTGCTGCCACCAGCGCAGGGACGGTGTAATGTATCCGAAAGATCCTCCACTGACACGGGCGCGCAAGGCATAGCGGCGGCCTTCATCAAAATGAGGCTTCTCGGTTTCGATACTGAGAACGCCTGCCGAGGCATAGTGTCGGGCTGTCTGCAATAAATCGTCCGTCTGTCCTACGGCTAGCGTAACCATCGACACGTTGTCCAGTGAAAACCGTCCGATGTCTATTTGCCCGGCTTGGCAGTTACTCACTGTCACGCCATCATAACTCACCGCTGTATGTGCAGCTCCCATGTTACGGACCGAAACGGTCTTTAGGCCACCTATACCGCCGTAGTCGCGCACCTGTGCTCCGGCAAAGCGGCGTACGGCATCGGCCATGTCTTGAATACCCAGACGCTCGATGTCCTGCCCCGACAGGCTCTGTACGGGTGCTGTCGAGGTCAGCTTGTTGGGTACACGTCGGGCAGTGACGGTTACACGGTCTATCTGGTGTATCCTGTCCGTAATCGTGTCGCTCGCTTCCTGAGCCATGGCTCCGCCAGACAGCAACAACGCTACAATCCAACCTCCCCATCGCCGATGGAAAAGACAAATTTGTTTCATTTCCTTTCTGTCAATCTGTAGTTGTATACTACTTTCTACACGATCTTTACGCTCATCCTCGCAAGCGTCAAGCATGATTTTTGTTTTGCAGGTCTTCTGACTCGTTTCGGAGAACATCGCCTTCCCGTCTTTTCCGCTTTGGCAGAAGTAACAGTGGCATAGAGCGTGTTGATGCTCTCAAGATGTGAAACTCACAGCAGCGGGACTGTTCGGGACTTTCACCCGATTCCCTTTTCATCCGCTAGCTTCGCAATTGGAAACTGGCAGAACAAAACTATTGCAAAGTTAGGAAAAGAATCTGAAACCAATGCAAAGAAACCGATAGTTTTTATAACTTTGTCCGAGGAACTTAAAACTATTCAGATAAAGATGAAAAACAATTTATTGTCTGAACGCCTTACTTACAATGGTGACAATTGTACACATACTCATGTTCATTTGCTTAATTATTCATCCGACCATTTTAGTGAAACCATTTGCAATGATTTTGAGGAAATCATGTCACATACGCCTACCGAAAACAAATTGTGGATAAGGGTTCATGGATTGAAAGATACCGAATATATCCGGAATATATGTACTTATTTCAAAATCAACTTTTTGATGATGCAGGACATCTTGAATGTAGACCATCCCAGCAAAATCGAGAAGAACGGTGATTTCAATTTTGTAGTAACTCGTATTTTTCATGAAGATACCGAAACGTCTGTCAGACTGATACAAGGTGAGAATGTGGTGCTGACCTTTACTGAAGGTGAAGCTTCTTTTTTCGATGATGCGGTCAAGGCTTTGCAGGAAAACGTTTTGAAGATACGTACACGCTCGTCCGATTATCTCTTTTCTGTGTTATTCAACGAATTGGTTTCAAATTATGTTTCATTGGCTATTGAAACAGGCGATCAACTTGATGATCTTGAAACCGAATTGTTGGCTGCCACGACTAGTTATAACATTCGGATGCAATTGCAAATGTTGCGGAAACGCTACATGGAAATAAAACGGACAGTCGTACCGTTGAAGGATCAATATTCTAAAATTTTGCATCCGGATTCCGAGCTTATCAATGAGACCAACCGTCCTTTTTTCAATGATGTCAACGACCACTTGCTCAATGCCGTACAGCTTGTCGAAGGTTGCCGCGAAACGCTTTCATCACTGATGGATCTCTATATTTCGAACAGTGACATGCGCATGAATTACATCATGAAACGGCTTACGGTGGTATCTACTATTTTTATTCCGCTCACTTTTTTGGTAGGAGTGTGGGGCATGAATTTCAAGTTTATGCCCGAGCTCGATTGGAAATACGGATATCTGATGGCCTGGGGAGTAATGATTGCTGCTGGAGTGGTTTCATACCTTATTTTACGTTCGCGTAAATGGCAATAGCTCCAGTAAGGTTGGGCTTATTATTCTTTTGTGATTTCTCCTGCCAGATTTGAGTCCATGAGACGGCGTATTTCCTGTTGGTTCAGGCCGTGCCCCAGGAGGAACATCAGTTTGGTGACAGCACATTCGGGTGTGCTGTCGTAACCGCTGATAACACCTGTTTGGAGCAGTTGAAGACCGGTACCGTAGCGTTGCATTTCGACGACTCCCCGTTGACATTGAGTGATGTTGACGATGACGATGCCTCGTTCGTTTGCTTCTTTGAGTTGGCGGATCAGCCATTCTTTTTGTGGTGCATTGCCCGATCCGAAAGTCTTGAGTACCACGGCTTTGATACCTGGAACATGGAGGACGGAGCTGACGATACTTTCACGAATACCGGGGAAAAGAGTCAGCACTACGACATTGGTATCAAACAGGTAGTGTGGCTTCATCGGTCGTGAAGGGTCGGGGCGACGTATCAGGTGTTCTTCGTAGCGGATGTGGATGCCCACTTTGGCTAGTGGCGGATAGTTGAAAGAACGGAAGGCATTGAAATTTTCCGCATTGATTTTGGTCGTACGGTTACCGCGCATCAGTTCGTTTTCAAAGAATATGCAGACCTCGGGTACCATGGGTGTGCCGTCAGGACGGCGTGCGGCTGCTATTTCAATAGCCGTAATGAGGTTCTCCTTGCCGTCGGTGCGCAGCATACCGATAGGTAGTTGCGAGCCAGTCAGAATGACGGGTTTCGACAGATTTTCAAGCATGAAACTCAGCGCGCAGGCTGTATAGGCCATCGTATCCGTACCATGCAGGATGACGAAGCCGTCATAGTCATTGTAATGGCTGCTGATGATTTTTACGATCTTGGCCCAGAGTTCGGGTTCCATGTCTGATGAATCGATAGGTGGATTGAACTGGTAGGTAGAGATATGGCAGTTGAATCGTTTCAGTTCGGGTACGTGTTTCAGCAGTTGGTCGAAGTTAAAGCTTTCCAAGGCTCCGGTTTCAGGGTTCTCGATCATGCCGATGGTACCGCCGGTATATATCAGTAATACTGAAGGGCAATCCGCTGTTTTCATACGCATTCTGCAGGCTTTTGTTTCTAATGTAGGGCAAAGGTACTAAACAAATTACAAATCCGCAACTTGTTTCAGAACTTGAAGCTCACCGAAGCATAGGGCAGGCAGTTGCGATACCAGTGTACGGAGTAGTAGCTCAGAGCTACCTTCGGATGCATTCTGGGGGCTGAAGGCCACTACGTTTCTTCGTGTCTTATAGTAGGCCGATACCTCTATTTGTCCGTTCTTCAGAAAATGTTTCCATCCTGCTTCGTAATGTTCCGAAGAGCGAGGCTTGAATCCGTCGATACTTGGCATGCGGAAGTCTGTTGGAAAAGCCAGGTAGTCGAAGCGCAGGTAATGGTAGAATTGTTCCATTCGTGAGAAGTGAAGGTAGATCAATTCTTGCTCGGCCGGTTGGTATTTGAGCGAAAAACGGGGTTGTATGCTGTAGTACGAACGGCTGCTTTGGGGAATGTAACCTACAAAGTGTACGCCTACCTGAGTTGTGATTCGAGGGGTAATCCGTATCAGGTTGTCGTAGAAGAGGGAGAATTGGTTGATAGGTTCGTGTCTTGCCTGCGTCAGGTTGTCTAGAGAAGCCTGCGTCGTGCACTCACCAGGTAGGATAGTTTGTCCTTGATGTCAGTCCGTCGCTGACGGCGATGCGGAATTCATGACGATTGTTAGGCTGATAGGACGACTTGTCTGTGTCTTGCGCCTTGATGATATTTACACTTGCAACCATACACAAAGATAATGCGATAAATTTGATTTTCATAATTTCTAATTCGTTTAGGTGTGAATACTCTTATTGATTTGTTTCTCTGAGAGCGTCCGGCCGGGCCGCTTTCACTCGTATAACGCAACCTTTGTAGAAATCCCCTATTCGTAGGGAGAATTTTTTCTGTATAAATTCGTTTTTCCCTTTCAGAAGCGTTGTAGAACAGGATGTGGGGGATTGTTTTTTGAGGGGAAAACGGTGTTTTATCAGTAGAAAAGCATTGCTTTCCTTGAAAGAAAACAATGCTTTTTTATCGTCAACAGAGGATTAACGTCGTGCTTGTCTGGAGAGCAGCTTGGGCAGCTGGCGGCGGATAGCCACCATGTTGAGCGCCGAGACAACTAGGAAGAGTGCGCCTCCTATCAGCAGTGTGGGTAGTAGGGAGCTGCCTTCGAGCTGGGGCACAAGCTTTTCGAGGAAGGGTAGGTAGGCCTGGCGCAGCAACGCCACACACCCCGTCGAGAGTAACAGCACGGCCAGGTTGAGGCTGGCCGTCAGCACACAGTAGGGCAGGGCCACTTGCGTGGGAGCATAGCCGATGAGCAACAGGTTCTGCAACTTGTCGCGGTTCTTCTGCAGCAGCAGGAAGATGCTGAGCATCAGGATGAAGAAGGCCAGCAGGCTGATGATGCCTCCGATGGCCAATACAATGCCTGTGACGAGACGGAGGAAGTAGGTGGCACGCCCTGCGTCGAGCGAGTCGCCCTCTGTTTCGTAGCCTTTGCGGCTGAAGTATTCGTTGATGGAGGTATCCGTGGGGTTGTCCACCTCGACGATGAGGCGCGAGGGTTGCGCTTCGTGGCCGGGGGCATAGCGGTTGTTGGCCCACTCCATGAAGGCTTGGGGCACGAGGATGGTGTTCAGCCGGTTGGAAAAGCCCACAATCTGCCCCTTGAACAGTTCGGTCAGCCCGTTTCCGCTCAGGCGGATGTCCATCTGGATGAGGTTCATCAGCCCCTCGGACAGCTTGGGCAGGCTACGGCTTTGGGCGAAGCCGAAGTTGTAGAGGTTGAGGTAGTTACGGGGGATGATGATGGGGATGGTGTGGCTCTGCGGGTCGAAGTGCCAGCGCTCGAGGCTGACGTCGATGTAGGCGTCGGGCACAGATTCGAAGAACATCTCCGTAGACAGACGGATGCCTGCCTCCTGCATGCCCAAGCCGGCCGATACGTCGAACAGCGAGGGCGTGAAGGCTCCCACGCTGCGTGTGAAGGGCTGGCTCCGCAGGTCGTCGATGGCGGCAGGGCTGAAGGTGTTGCTTCGTCCCGTCAGGTTGCCCAGCGTGCTTATCTTGCGGGTGGCGATAAGGTAGTCCTTCTTCAGGAAGCTGTTGCCCTGCGTAAAGACGGGCGCCACGTCGCGATAGAACTGGATACCAAGCAGCACGATGCTCATGCCGAAGAGGCTGGCAAGGAAGAAGCCCGCCAGCTGGGCGCCGCTGATGTGGCGGCGGAGAAGTTTCCAAACGAGTCTGTTCATAGTTTCAGTACACAGTTATAGTCGGTAGGGAGGTGCTTGCCGATGGAGGTCACGATGACGCCTGCCCCCTGCCTGCCCGCCTCTTCGTGGAGCAGGGCCGACATCGTGGCGGCATTGGCCTCGTCGAGGTGGCTGACGGGTTCGTCCAACAGCAGGAAGTTCATGGGTTGGCACAGGCAGCGGATGAAGGCCACACGCTGTTGCTGGCCGAAGGAGAGCAGACCTGCCGTCTGGTCTTTCTTGTCGCCGATGCCCAGTGCGTCGAAGAGGGCGTCTATCTCCTTGCGGCTCTTGAAGCGCGTCAGGCGGTTCTTGAGCTGCACGTTCTCGAGGGCCGTCAGTTCGCCGAAGAGGCGCAGCTCCTGAAAGAGGATGCTGAGCGAGTGGCGGTGCAGGCGTGTCCAGTCGGCTTCCTTGAGCGAGCGGATGTTCTGCCCGTCGAAGCAGATGATGCCCTCGTAGTCGTTGCGGTAGCCATAGAGGTAGCTGCACAGCGACGACTTGCCTGTGCCCGATGCGGCCTCAATGAGGTAGCGCTTGCCCCGTTCGAAGACGAGGTCGCGATGCCACACGTCGGACACGATGGCATCGCGGTTTGCAAAGACCTGCGGGAGAGTGTGTTGCAGATGAATGGTTTCCATGAGCGTAGGCTCCTTATTTATAGGTTGGCCAGTGTCTTCACCTGGTCTACAATCTGTTTCAGTGCGTTGGTCTCGCGGTCCTTCAGTTGCAGCACGAAGAGGCCCGTCTTGCCTTCGCTGCTCATTCTCAGGTAGGAGATGTTCTCGGCAGCGGTAACCATGGCGCGGTATTTAGGGCTGAGGAAGCCTGTGGCCAGCTTGACGATGGGCAGGGCGAAGACCGCTTCGGTATTGATGACGGTGGCAAAGCGCTGTCCCTGTACTTCCTTGGCGAAGGACGACTCGAGCAGGGAGGGCTTGCTTTCCTTGCCTGCGTTGTTGTACAGGGTTTGGTCGTTGGTCATGATGAGCTGCTTGCCGCGCATGCCCATGTACACCTTCAGGCCCTTGTCGGTGAGCATGTAGTCGCCATTGTCCAGCTTGGTGAGGTCGTTGCCTCCCTGCTTCTTGCCGGCTTCGTACAGCTGGTTCAGCAGGTCGGCGTTGTTGGTTTCGGCATAGGCCAGTATCGTGGGGTTGCCCTGGGCGTCTACACCAGTGATGCCCAGGGTGAAGTCGTTTTCAAACGAAGACACCAGCTGCTTCAGCAGTTCCATGTTCTCGGCAGAAAGTGATTTCTTGACTTGCGGATTTTCTTCCAGGTGGGTGTACAGCTCCTTACCGTCGAGGCCCAGGCTGAAGTAAAGCAGGGTAGACTGGGGAAAGTAGGGCGCGAAGGTATTCTGGATAGGTCGTGTGGCCTTCAGCTGCTTTTCAAGGAGTTCCAGCGCCTTGGGATCGTCCGAGGTGTAGCCCACGTTGACGGCTACCTGACCGGGTTCGAACGACAATCCACCCACGTACTTGATGTTCTGCAGGTTCATGCTGTCGGCCATTGCCATCAGCATCGGGTCTGGGTGGAGCTTGAAGAGGCTGCTCGAGGTCATCATCACGCGGATGTCGCCTTTTGTTTCCTGCATCTGGCGGAAAGCTTCCTGGCTGTTGATGCTCTGTTCAGAGCTTTGGCTCAGCAGGTTGGAGGCGTTTTGATGCATCTGTGCGATGTCGGGCGTGTCGGCCGAGGGGAGCACAAGCAGTGTGCTGGCGTTGAAGGCTACGAAGGCCTGGTCGTTGTAGCTGAAGCTGTAGCCGTCTTTTTCGGCCACGTCAGCCATCTGCGTTTCGCTCTGTGTGGCTTGCAGCATGTCTTTCAGCTTGTCGGCATTGGCCACGGCTGCGATGAATCCCTGCTGTTTCGTTTCCGACGAATGGAAGATGTAGACAGGCTGTGCGAAGTCGATGCCCGACTCCGATGGCTTCTTGAGGATGGTTTCCAAAGCCTTTTGGGCGTCGGCGCTCACACCGCTCGTCAAGGTTTGGCTCAGTTTCTGTAGGGTTTCGGCGTTTTGCGGGTCATTTACTCCTGCCTTGACGGCCAGCGATTGCAGGTCGATGGAGACGATTTCGGTAGACTCTGCCGGGATGGCATTGGTGTACTTGACGGGCGATGAGCACGAAGCGGCCAGTACAATGGCTACTAAGCCGGCGCACAAATGATTGAACAAGCGAATTTTCATTTGCAAAGTAATTTAGTGGGTTGAAACTATTTCAATTGATTTGATTGCAGAGGTTCAGGATGTGGCAGGCCACGAGTGCTGCCGTCTCTGTGCGCAGGCGCGAACGTCCCAGGCTGATAGGTTGGAACCCTTGTTCTACAGCCAGTTTCACCTCCTCTTCGCTGAAGTCCCCTTCAGGGCCGATAAGTACCAGCGCATCCTCGCCGCGGCGCACGATGTCTTTCAGCAGCGGTTTTTCTCCTTCGTAGCAGTGGGCGATGAATTTCTGTCCGCTGAAGGGCTGTCGGATAAACCTGTTGAAGTCCGTCATTTCGTTCAGCTTTGGCAGGCGTGCTTTGAGCGACTGTTTGATGGCCGATACCAGTATCTTCTGGATACGCTCGGTCTTGATGACCTTTCGTTCGGAAAAGCGGCAGTTGAGAAACGTCAGTTCGTCGAAGCCTATCTCCGTTGCTTTTTCGGCCAGCCACTCTGTGCGGTCCATATTCTTGGTTGGCGCCATGGCCAGGTGCAGGTGTCCTTGCCACAATGGTTCCTGAGGCAAGGTTTCCAGTACGTTCACCAGGCAGCGTTTGTTGGACGCTGCGCTTATTTCAGCGCGGTAGAAACATCCTTTGCCGTCGGTCAGGGTCACTTCGTCGCCTGCTTCGAGGCGGAGCACACGTACGGCGTGTGCAGCTTCTTCTTCGGGCAGTTCGGCCCGTGTCTGTATGTCGGGAGTATAAAATACGTGCATCAGTCCTGATGGTTTGATTCTTTAAATTGGTTTATCATGTCGCGCAGGTTGGCGGCTTTTTCGTATTCTTCTGCTTCGATGGCTTCTTTCAGAGCCTCCTCCATGCGGCTTATTGTCTCTGCCCGGTCATCTTGGCTGTTCGTCGTCCCTGATTCCGTTTCCAGTGCCTCGGCGTCCAGTTCCATTTTCTCGGCATCCAGCACATCTTCGTAGATGAGGATCGGACAGTGCAGGTGCATGGCCATGACGACGGCGTCGCTCGTGCGTGAGTCGATGCGGATGATGGAGTGGTCCGACTGCAGGTAGAGATACGAATAGAACAGCCCGTTCTCTGCCCGATATATCAGTACGCGCAGCAGGCGTACGCCCAACGCCTCGAGGGTAGAGGCAAACAGCTGGTAGGTCAGCGGGCGTGGCGAAGTAATGCCGCGTATCTCGAGCAGGATGGCTTGCGCCTCTGCCGAGCCGATGATGACAGGCAGTTTGCGCGGACCGTCCACTTCACCCAGGAGCAGGGCATAAGCTCCTGCCTGTTCCTGGCTGTAGGTGAGGCTCAGTACTTGCAGTTCTATCTTGTTTCGGCTCATGGCAGGTTGTTATTTCAGGCGTTACATCTTTTCCGGCTCGTGTTTGTATTTGAAGACGAAGGCAAACACAACGGCCACCACCAGCGCATAGGCTGCAAACGTGAACCACGCTGCTTGCCACTGTCCCGTCTGCGGCAGTTCGCTGCTGAAGTCCACAAAGTGGTTCACCACCGCTTGTGCGCCCAGTGTTCCGATGGTAGCACCCAGTCCGTTGGTCATGATGATGAACAGGCCCTGTGCGCTCGAGCGGATTTCCTTGTCCGTCTCACGGTCGACGAACAGCGAGCCGGATATGTTGAAGAAGTCGAAGGCCACTCCATAGACAATCATCGAAAGCAGGAACATCCAGACGCCGCTGCCTGGATTGCCCGCGCCGAACAGGCCGAAACGCAGCACCCATGCGAACATGGCGATGAGCATCACCCGCTTGATGCCGAAACGCTTCAGGAAGAACGGTATCAGCAGGATACAGAGTGTCTCGGATACCTGCGACAGCGAGATCAGGATATTGGCATGCTGCACGCCGAAGGTGTCGGCATATTCAGGTATGCTGCCGAAGCTGCTGATATAGGGGTTGGCAAATCCGTTGGTGATTTGCAGTGACACGCCCAGCAGCATGGAGAAGATGAAGAAGATAGCCATTTTCTTTTGCTTGAACAGGGTGAAGGCGCGCAGGCCCAGCGCTTCGACCAGCGATTTGCTTTGTCCTCCCTTGCTCGTGGGGCAGGAGGGTAGGGTCAGGGCGTAGCACCCGTACACCAGGCCGATGATGGCGCAGGTGAAGAACTGTCCGTAGTTGTTCTGCAGGCCCAGGATGTCTACCAGCCACATGGCGCAGATGAATCCGATGGTCCCAAAGATACGGATAGGGGGGAAATGCTTGATGGTGTCCAGCCCCGCTTTGTCCAGCGCCGTATAGGCCACGGAGTTCGAAAGAGCCAGGGTCGGCATATAGAAGGCTACGCTCAGGGCATAGAGGCCGAAGAGCGGTCCGAATTCCACGTCTTGTCCGCTTGTCATACCATAGTAGCCGGCGAGTCCCATGAAGATGGCTGCCATGAAGTGGCTGAAGCTCAACAGCTTTTGGGCTGGCACCCAACGGTCGGCTATGATGCCCATGATGGCCGGCATGAAGAGTGATACGATGCCCTGCATGGCATAGAAGATGCCGATGTGTCCGGCAAGGTTGACATTGACCAGATAACTTCCCATAGAAGTCAGGTAAGAACCCCACACGGCAAACTGCAGGAAGTTCATGATGATCAAGCGAAGTTTGATGTTCATAGTTTTTTTGTTTGGCGTTTAAAATTAACAGGTCGAATAGTCGACATAACCTTGCAAAAATACAATGATGCCGTTAGAAAAACAAGCGTGCGGAAGATTTTTTATGGAGAAAGATGCGGAGAAACCGCTGCCAGAAGAGGAGGAAAGGGTATATAAAAAAAAGAAGGGTATCTATCCCAGACACCCAATCTTTATTAACCTTAAATCTAATACCATGAAAAACACAGTGCAAAGATATGGGTTTTATGTTATACAACATAATAATTGAACATAAATCTGCGTTTTGTTTGCACTATTTAACGTTTCAGCTGTATTCTACCCCCTTTTTGAGGGGATAGAACTTATTCTACGTACAGTACGAGCCCTTTCAGGTACTCTCCTTCGGGGTGGTAGATGTTCACGGGATGGTCCGCCGGTTGCGTCAGCTGGTGCAGGATGCGCACGTTGCGTCCCGACATGGCTGCTGCCGTGAAGACCGCCGTGCGGAAGTTTTCCTTGCTGACGGCTTGCGAACACGAGAAGGTGAACAGGATGCCCCCCGGCTTGATCTTCTCGAATGCCTTGACGTTCAGCTTGCGATAGCCTTGCAGAGCGTTGCGCAGGGCGTCGCGGTGCTTGGCGAAGGCAGGCGGGTCCAGGATGATCAGGTCATACTGGTCGCCCATGCGGTCGAGGTACTTGAAAGCGTCTTCGGCATAGGCGGCATGGCGTGCGTCGTCGGGGAAGTTCAGGGCGATGTTCTTGTTCGTCAGGTCGATGGCTTTGGCCGAGCTGTCTACCGAGTGCACCAGCTTGGCCCCTCCACGCATGGCATAGACAGAGAAGCCCCCCGTGTAGCAGAACATGTTCAGCACGCTGCGTCCGCGGGCATAGCGCTCCAGCAAGGCGCGGTTCTCGCGCTGATCCACGAAGAAGCCCGTCTTCTGCCCCTTCAGCCAGTCGATGTGGAAGTTCAGCCCATACTCCGTGGCCACATTGTCGGCGCTTCCGCCTTTCAGGAAGCCGTTTTCGGGGTAGAGGTCGGCCTTGAAGGGCAGGGTGGTTTCCGATTTATAATAGATGTTGTCCACTTCGCCTTCCATCACCTCGGCCAGGGCCTCGGCGATCGTCATGCGGTCCAGGTGCATGCCGGCCGAGTGGGCCTGCATCACGGCCGTACGATTGTATACGTCGATGACCAGCCCCGGCAGGTTGTCGCCCTCGCCGTGCACCAGGCGGTAGGTGTTGTTGTCGGCCCGTCCGGCGATGCCGATGCTGCGTCGCATGTCGCGGGCCACAGTCAGGCGTCGCTTCCAGAAGTCCTTGTCGATGGTCTCGTCCTGTCGGAAGGTAAGGACGCGTACGGCGATGCTTCCTATCTGGAAGTGGCCTTTGGCGATAAATTCTTTCTTAGAGGTATAGATCTCTACTACTTCTCCTTCTTCAGGTTCGCCGTCCAGGCGGGCAATGGCGCCCGA
Source organism: Caecibacteroides pullorum (assembly GCF_019239235.1). Lineage (GTDB taxonomy): Bacteria > Bacteroidota > Bacteroidia > Bacteroidales > Bacteroidaceae > Bacteroides > Bacteroides pullorum. The sequence goes on from NZ_JAAZTS010000011.1 coordinate 93,543, forward strand.
GAACACCCATGGGTGAAAACGCTTGAGCGATTCTTCCTTGCCCGATTTCAGATATACTTTATACATGTTTTCAAATATCAAATATGAAATATCAAATATCAAATATGAACCGTCAGCTATGAATTTTCAATTTTCAACTCTCAATTTTCAATTATAAAGTCCCCCGTCTGCTTCAGTTCCTCCAGCTTGTGGTAGATGTTGAGGCAAGCCCAGGCATCGGTGGCTGCATAGAGCTGTTGCGGCTGCGTCAGGTTTTCGGCTTCCCAGTTGCTCAGGCGTTGCGATTTCGATATCTTCTCGTTGAACAGGATGCCGTAGATTTTTTGCAGGCTCATGTCCTGTATGCCGAAGGGGCGCACGTATTCCTGCAGCTCCACGTAGGCTCTGGGTTCGAAGGGTGCCCGTTTGCGCAGCATCATGAAGTCGTCGTGCAGCGAAAGGCCCACTTTGGTGATGTGCGGGCTTTCCAGCAGCTTGATGACGGGCAGGGTCAGCCCTATCAGGTTCAGTCGGAACAGGAAGCAATGGTCGTCGGTCGACACCTGCAGCAGCGCTACCTTGTGTACGTGTCCCTTGCTGAACGAAGGCCGCGTTTCGGTGTCGATGCCCAGTATCGGTTGTCTTTTCAGGTATCTTGCTGCCTTATCTGCTTCTTCCGGCGTGTCCACTATGTGTATATTGCCGGGGAAGGCCGCTTTTGGCAGTTCGCTCAGTTCCTCTTTTCCGATGGTTCTTCTTATGATCATAGTTGCTCTTGTATCAATCCTCGATATCCTCCTCTTCCTCTTCTTCTTCCTGCGTGTTGCTGTACTTCACTTCGTGGAGGGCCCGTAGTGTGTTCACCAGCTTTTGTCCCCAGTACAGGCGGAAGTTCTCCTGGCAGATGGCCAGCGAGTCGTTCATCGTCTCGTTCAGTCCCAGTTGGAAGACAAAGATAAAGTCCTTGATGTCCTGGTAGATGTCCGCCAGGTCCTCCGAGATGTATCGGGTGATAGGCTGGTCGCTGTATTTCATGTCGCTGACGAACACGTCCAGATAGTCGTCGCGGTCGGCGAGGATGCCTGCCAGGTTCATGCGTACGATTTCGTACGTTTCTTCGGTGACAAACGTTTCGGGTGCTTCGTCGCCTATGGTTTCGCAGGGTGGCAGCATAGACGCTTTCAGGTAGAGCAGGGGCAGCAGTTTCAGCGTGGTGTCCACGAAGTTGGTTCGTTTGCTGCCTTCGGCTTGTTCGACGAACTTGCAGAACTCTGCCGCCACGGTGACAAACTCTATCACGTTGCGGTCGAATATCACTTGGCTATCTTTCTTCTTCATACGTTTTGTAAATATATGAATGCAAAGATAGTGCAAACCGAGGGAAGTACAAAGCGAAAACCTGGTTTTCAGCTTTTACTTCGGAGGTGCCGCCTATGTTATGCAAAGATAGTGCAAACCGAGGGAAGTACAAAGCGAAAACCTGGTTTTCAGCTTTTACTTCGGAGGTGCCGCCTATATTATGAAAAGATAGTGCAAACCCGTTTTTCTTGTTAATTATAACTAATAACAGTGTGATTAATTCTTGTCTTGTTTGTTATAACTAATAAAATTACATATATTTGCCTATATTGTAAATCATACTTAATAACAGGCAGGCATGAAAGATCTGATTATCCGTCCGAGATACACCGAACGTATGGCTCCGTTTATAGGGAAAAACGTCATAAAAGTGCTCACCGGCCAACGTCGTGTCGGGAAAAGTTGTTTACTCAGGCAGCTTTGTGAGCATATTCGTCAGGAACATCCGTCCGCTGACATACTTTATGTCAATAAAGAATTGTCCGCTTTTGCCCATATCAGGACGAGCGATGATTTGCTGGCCGAAGTAGCGAAAGCCTTCAGTCTTGCTTCCGGCGAAGACGGGCGTTACCTTTTTGTAGACGAGGTTCAGGACATCGAGGGTTTTGAGCATGCTCTTCGTTCTTTGCTGGCCGAGGAAGCCTGCGACATTTACATTACCGGAAGCAATGCCACCATGCTTTCTGGTGAATTGGCTACCTACCTGTCCGGGCGTTATGTAGAGTTTCATATCCATAGCCTCACCTTTTCCGAATTTCTGGAGTTCCATAAACTTTCTCCCGACAACACATCCCTGCGCCATTATCTCACTTTCGGAGGTTTGCCATATTTGTCGAATCTTCCCTTGGATACCGACATCTGTTTTGAGTATCTCCGCAATGTATATTCCACCATTCTGTTGAAAGATATCGTGAAACGCGAAGGCATCCGTAATGTCTCTTTCCTGGAATCGCTGGTCGATTATGTAGCCGACAATGTCGGCAACCTCTTTTCGGCCAACAACATCAGCCGTTACCTTAAGTCTCAGCGTGTCAACATATCTCCCTTGCAAGTCATCAACTACCTGAAAGCCCTGGGCGATGCGTTTCTCGTCAACCGTGTGTCCCGCATCGATATTGTCGGACTTCGTAAGTTCGAGCTTGGCGACAAATACTATTTCGAAGATTTGGGGCTTCGCAACTGTTACCTGGGTTTCTCTTGGCAGCGCGACATCCATAAGCTTATCGAGAATGCGGTTTATCTTCAGTTGCATACCCTTTATTCCAATGTGTTTATTGGTCAGCAGGGTGAAAAGGAAGTCGATTTTGTTGCGTTGAACGGCGATATGCGTGTCTATGTGCAGGCTACTTTCCAGATGGGCGATGAGAAGACCCGTGCACGCGAGTTCGGCAACCTGCTTGCCATCCCGGACAATTATCCCAAGTATGTGGTTAGTCTGGATGAGTGGACCAGTGGCAGTAATTACGAAGGCATCCACCACCTCCATCTGCTCGATTTTTTGCAGCGACAAGAGCTGTGATAAGTGGGGGGGGACATTGCCGGGGTGTCGCCGCTTCCGAAACAAAACAAGCCATACCGTCCTTGCAGACGATATGGCTTGTTCCAAAACCAGATGCAATGTATCTCAATTCCTGCCGGCGTCCTATCTTTCCGCCCTCATCGGGTTATGCAGGAAGTCCTCGTACGCCAGGCGGATGCCTTCGTCCAGGCTTGTCCGTGCTTCCCATCCCAGGGCCTTCGCCTTGCTCACGTCCAGCAGCTTTCGCGGCGTGCCGTTCGGTCGGCTCGTGTCCCACAGGATACGCCCTTCGTAGCCGATGATCTTCGCCACCTTCTCCGTCAGCTCTTTGATGGTCAGCTCCTTGCCCGTACCGGCGTTCACCGTTTCGTTGCCGCTGTAGTGGTTCATCAGGAACACACACAGGTTCGCCAGGTCGTCCACGTACAGGAACTCCCGCAGCGGACTACCGTCGCCCCAGCACGTCACCTCCTTCAGTCCCTGCACCTTCGCTTCGTGAAAGCGCCGTATCAGGGCCGGCAGCACGTGGCTGTGTTCCGGGTGATAGTTGTCGTTCGGTCCGTACAGGTTTGTCGGCATCACGCTGATGTAGTCCGTTCCGTACTGCCGGTTCAGGAACTCACAGTACTTCAGCCCGCTGATTTTCGCCAGCGCATACGCCTCGTTCGTCTTCTCCAGTTCCGACGTCAGCAGGCAGCTCTCCTTCATCGGCTGCGGAGCCATGCGCGGATAGATGCACGAAGATCCCAGGAACTCCAGCTTCCGGCATCCGTTCTTCCATGCCGCGTGTATCACGTTCATTTCCAGTATCATGTTCTCGTACATGAAGTCCGCCAGCGCCTCCTGGTTGGCCACGATGCCTCCCACCTTCGCTGCAGCCAGGAACACATATTCCGGTCGTTCCTCTGCGAAGAACTTCTCCACCTGATCCTGTCGTGTCAGGTCCAGTTCCTTGTGCGTACGTGTCACGATGTTCGTATATCCCTGCCGTTGCAGTTCCCTTACGATGGCCGATCCCACCATTCCCCGGTGTCCGGCCACATATATTTTCGCTGTCTTTTCCACTTCTTGAATTGATAATTGATAGTTGATAATGGATAATTAATTTTCAATTTTCCATTCTCCATTATTTGACGATTCCTTTCTCCAGATATTCCGCCAGGTTCGTCCGCATCACGCTCGCCACGTGTTCGGCAGCCACCTTCTGCATGTCGTGCGCCACCATGATGCGCACCAGCTCCTCAAACGAGGTCGTCTGCGGATTCCATCCCAGTTTTTCTTTCGCCTTCGTCGGGTCGCCCCACAGGTTCACCACGTCTGTCGGACGGTAGAAGTCCTTGCTCACCTCCACCAGACACTTGCCCGTGGCCTTGTCGTATCCCTTCTCGTCGATGCCTTCGCCCTTGAATTCCAGTTCGATGCCCGCATGCTTGAAGGCCAGGTAGCAGAACTCCCTTACCGAGTGCTGTACACCCGTTGCGATCACGAAGTCCTCCGGCTTCTCCTGCTGCAGGATCAGCCACATGCACTCCACGTAGTCCTTCGCATACCCCCAGTCGCGCAGCGAGTCCAGGTTACCCAGGTACAGCTTCTCCTGCTTCCCCTGTGCGATGCGTGCCGCCGCCAGTGTGATCTTGCGCGTCACGAACGTCTCTCCGCGTCGTTCGCTCTCGTGGTTGAACAGGATGCCCGAGCAGCAGTACATGCCGTACGCCTCGCGATATTCCTTCACGATCCAGTAGCCGTACAGCTTTGCCACGGCGTAGGGCGAGTAGGGGTGGAACGGCGTCTGTTCGTTCTGCGGCACCTCCTCTACCTTTCCATACAGTTCCGAGGTCGAAGCCTGGTAGATGCGGCACGTCTCCGTCAGTCCGCACAGTCTGACGGCCTCCAGCACGCGCAGCACGCCCGTTGCGTCCACGTTTGCCGTAAACTCCGGCGAGTCGAAGCTCACCTGTACATGGCTTTGCGCCGCCAAGTTGTAGATTTCCGTCGGGCGCACCTTGCCGATCACCTGCAGCATGCTCATCGAGTCCGTCAGGTCCGCGTAGTGCAGGTGGAAGTTCGGTCGTCCTTCCAGGTGAGCGATGCGTTCGCGATAGTCTACCGACGAGCGTCGGATGGTTCCGTGTACGTCATATCCTTTTTCCAATAAAAATTCGGCCAGGAACGATCCGTCCTGGCCTGTAATCCCTGTAATTAATGCAATTTTGTTGTTCATGTCAATAGACTTTGTATGAATTAGTTGTGAATATTTGTGGGTATTGTTTTTTTAGTGGCTCAATTTGTATTTGACGATTTCCGCTGTTTTGAACACATACCGCAGGCAGTCCAGCAGTGCGTTGGAGTGCACATGGTTTTCGCGGTAGGCTCGCACGTGGTCTGCCAGTATTTGCCTGTGGCTGGCCAGTCCCGAGGTCGATGCCCCGCCTGTGCGCATCGTTACACAGTCTCTGGGTACATATCTCGTTGAAATCCTTCCCACATAGATCAGGCGCAGCAGGTTCTCAAAGTCGGCCGCTACCTTGTACGACGTCGAGAAAGCCCCCAGCCGTTCATAGACCGCCTTCCGGCAGTAGAACGACGGATGGGCCGGCATGAACCCGAAGAACATCTTCCAGCGTCGGAAGTCGGCCGATGAGTAGTACCTCACGCACTTGTTCAGATCCTTGCTGTCCACGTAGTGGATATCCCCGTACACTGCGTCCACACCGTGACTTTTCAGCTCTCCGGCCAACGTCTCCACGATGTCCGGAGAAGTATAGAAGTCATCCGAGTTCAGGATTCCGATCACCTCTCCGCTGGCCATTCGTATTCCCTTGTTCATGGCGTCATAGATACCCTTGTCCGGTTCACTGATGTAGCGTAACCTTCCCTGGTAGCGGGGTTCGTATTCCCGTATCAGTTCCAGGGTTCCGTCCGTACTTCCTCCGTCGATGATGATATGCTCTATGTAGGGGTAAGTCTGTCCCAGTACGCTTTCCAGCGTATCACGTAGGGTACTGCTGCTATTATAAGTAGCAGTAATAATGGAAATTTTCATGTGTTGATAAGGATATTCTATCCTGTGATGGATATAAATTTGATTTTTAAAATATTAGAGTAGAGTATGTGTCTTTTCAGTGTTGTATGAATGAAAAAGACATGTATTTTTCTTGTATTGATTATATTATACGATGATTCTTTTACGAATTATTTGTGCTGGATTTCCTTGGTATATCGTGTAAGGTTCTAAATCACGGTTAGCGACCGATGCAACACCTAGCACAGCATGACTGTGTACTGTTACTCCTGGACAAACTGTAGATTGGGCACCTATCCAGCAGCCATCTTCCAGTGTTATCTTTCCAACCATCAAGTCGAAAGTCGGTTTTTTATAGTTGTGATTTCCACATAGTAACATCGCCCCTTGGCTGATGCAGACATTAGAGCCAATAGTTACTTGAACTAAATTGTCAATCCATACATTTTCTCCAATCCAGGTATAATCACCTATCGACAAGTTCCAAGGATATTTAATATTTACCGAAGGCTTTATCACTACCCCTTTCCCTATTTTTGCGCCAAATAAACGAAGTATTTTTACCTTGATACCCGAACAGGGATTTAACGGATTGATTAGAAACAGAATATTGGTAAAATACCATAGAAAACGTTTTATACTACTTCCACCAGTATGATACCATGAGTTATTATATCTAGACAAATCTATCCTACTCATAGACGAATTCAGGTTTAGATCTTTTACCTAATAGCCATTCATAAAGCTCTTGCATTTTCCGAGCTACCATTGGCGCAGTATATTTTTCTTGAACAAGTTGTTTTCCCCGGTTTCCCATGGAAAGTAATTCTGGAATCGACATTTTCTGAACCTGCTGCATAACTTGTGCTATATTCTCAGGAGAACGATCAATCCACCAACCACATTTCTTTGTATTAAGTTCCTCCCATGGTGTTCCTAGACTTGCCATTACAGGCGTTCCCACCGATAAAGCCTCTGTTACAATCATACCGAAGTTCTCAAAATCACTCGGCACAAAAAGACATGACAACTGGGCTAATTGCTCATATTTATCTCGCCCATTGATAAAACCATAAAATTTCACGGAATTTTCCAATCCAAGTCGTTTAGTTTCGTTGCGCAAGAATTGTTCGTATACTTCATCTCCTTTACCCATAATTATCAATTCGCATTTATTGGTAAAAGAAAGCTGAGACATTCCATAAAAAAGATTTTCTACTTTTTTTCTAGGGTGCAATCTACCCAAATAACCAAATTTAATCTGTTTATTACTTTCAAAAAACGACTGTTTAAGAGTTGCAATATCTTTTAAATAATCCGGCAAATTTACTGGATTGGGAATAATAGCAATAGCGCCATGATATCCAAATTGACGTACATACTCCATTTCAGGTTTACAAGTGACGTGTATACAATCTGCCAATTTAATATCTTTACGAAAACAAAGTTGAATTAGAGGCCACTTCTTCCAATAGGAACGATGAAGAGCATCCGGATAAAGCATACCATGTGGAGTAATTATATAAGGTTTATGCTTATGTCTCGCAACTGAACAAGTAACATGATTACAATACATCCACAATCCATTCGTGTGGTATAAGTCGTAATCACAACTTTTAAGATATTGGGTGAGACCGTTTGAATATTCATAAGGAGTTACTGCATCATTTGGCAAAGCTTTAATCCAAGTCTCACCCATTCCCATCAACTTGTCTGCTGGATTCTTGACTTGCAAAGTCAACAAGTCTAAGGGGAAACCAATATTATGCATTGCTGAAATTAAATCGTATGTGCAAGTGGCTATGCCACCATACAATCTACCAAAACCCGCTATGGTCTGTAATATTTTCATATCTAATCTAAAAAAATGAATTTTATGCCTCAGAACAAGGTCCTTCCGCAAATGGAGTTCCTTCTCCTTTCTGCAACTTACCAATAAGGATTAACAATCTTTCAGCAGCCACTCGTGGATTCCACATCTTCTGCATCAGGGCAACAGAGTTTTGCCGCATCTTTTGCCATTCTTGCGGATTATCGAGTAGATACTCCACTTGCTCACATAGCGAATTCAATGCTCTCCTATCAGGTTTACCAAAGGTACTTAAAATATGCGGACTCTTGAACAACAAACCAGTTTCCCCATCCCCTATCAAATAGGGAGAACTGCCTATGCCATCGCTTGCCACCAACACACAACCATTGGCCATACTTTCGTTGGCAACCGCGCCCCAACCTTCGTTCCGATCGCTTGTGAAGAGGAATATACTGTGCTCTCTCATATCTGATAATAGCTCCTCATTGGGTTTGACACCCATAAAACGGACTACGTCCTCCACATCCAGTTCTTTTGCAAGTTGTTTCGCCTGCTCCTCATGCGCTCCATTCCCATACATGTCAAGCACAAAACGATATCCCTTTTCTTTAAGTCGTTGAGCCATCAGTATAGGCAGTTCTGGATGTTTCAACATCAAATATCTAGAACACCACATAAGTGGTGTGATATTTGATGTTGAAACATCCGTGGATGCTTCAACATCCATTTTTCCCGCCTTTGTAAAATACCCCCATTTGTAGCAACGTCCGCGGTAAGTGAATAATTTATATTGGTCACCTGCCGCAAATGCACTGCAACACAATTTATAGAGCGGCTTCTTGCGCCAATTTCCTAAATGATAGGCAAGAAACATTCTTAAGATAGGTGGGGAGAATAAGTTTAGTATTCCTCTCTTCAACCATCGTTCACTCATGTCGAACGATAGTAAACATAGCTTCATCCTTTCTTTCTGAAAATGCAAAGCTTGTACTCCTGAAAATACACAACATTCAGCTGTTCGTGCCAACTCCATTGCTTTATTGTAATTCTCTTCCGATTGCCAAGCTCTCAATAAATAAGGTCTGTCGCTATAATCGTGAGTATCTCCTTTTCGATGTTCTGCCTGTAAGTTGGTAAGTTCTACAAAGCAATAACTATGCTCCGTCAGCTCCCATAGCTCATCAGCCACATTTGCCTGGTGATAGTTCAAAACTAAAGAATAAAACACTATTTTCATAGATAATATAGCATAGAAATTATGTCACTTATATTTGATCCATATCTTGGTCTATGAATGAAATATACCCCTTTTGAAGTTTTTTTCCATAAGTTGACAGTAAGGGTGTAGATGGAATTGGATATGTGAATTTCGGAAAATAATTCATTTGCTCAAATGTAATTAACCCCTCAATAGTTTCATTTCTCTCTCTATGGTATTGGATTACATACAGAAGTATGTCTTTTACCGTCAAATCCGAATCTGGACTAATGACAAGATCTAATATCGAGATTCCTCGGAAATGCGCAATCACATGGGTCGCGTCGTGTGGCTTGGAAAAAGCCACGATTGCTTCTATTTTGCCGTTGCGTATGAATGCTAACATATGATATTGTCCCTCTTTCCATCCATATGCCCACCGCAAGTACTCCAAATCCCGCTTGATATGGAAGTCGTAGTCTTTTAAGGAACTTTCCATAAACTCAGCAATTTCTTCGTTCAATTCAGAATAAAGGATTTCCCTCATTTCATATCCTTTCAATTTGCTTCTATGGAACCATCGGTTTAACTTATAGTATAGAAATGGAATCTGAACTTTTACAGTCAATCTTTTCTTAAACATTTTGGCACTTACCAACTGCCACATCAGCCCACAGAAATTGGAAACCGGGTAATATGTGAATTTTAAGTCAATCAAGTCTGTTCCCCCGCATTTTCTTTTAATTATCCCATTAATTGGTGAATACCAAGCTGAAGAGAAATTTAGACAAGACTTATGAAGTTCGTTTTGCAAGTGTTTTCCCACTCCATGTCCCCTCGATTCAGGCAACAAAAATGTATCACAACCCCAATAAAAGGGTTGTTCCTTTCCTTCGATGACAGCTTTGACTTTATAAGCCGAAGCTTGTCCCACCATTTTCCCGTTAATTATAGCCACAATTACACGGAAATCGCCCATGGCTGCATAGTGCGCCATTCGTTTCAATCGGGAAACATATCCATTCTTGCCATGTATCTTGTTCTGTAACTCTATGTATTTTGGTGAGTGGATTTCTTCTGCAGTAAGAAACTTATAGGTCACTTCCATTGTCTCAAATCTCCTTATAATTGATTAGTTTTACATTTTTTAAACTTATAAAATCGGTTTCAAGCAACTTGATTTCTTCTTCCTGGTAGGCACCCCCAGGATGACACATAAGTTCAAGTATCATACTTCCGGGAAGAACCTGCTTGCCACCATCATGCCAATCTTCATAAATCCCGAAATAGTCAGTCATGATTATCTTGCGATTCTGAAGTTTAATCAATTGCGCCCACAGGTTACGCAAGGCTATGTTTGCCCACGAAGCCACAGGAACATAATTCCTCATACGCCTCATTTTACGGATGCCATAGCGTTTGACCAGATCCGGCATCATAGGGAGCAAGAGCAATCCGGTATGTATGTGGTGATGACTATCTATGTGCGAAATCTGTATTCCATAATCCATAATCTTTTCTATTTGAGCGCAGAGTTCTTTTTTCAATTCCTTTCTTATATCTACACTCATTATCTTATTTCTGAATGAGTTCAGATTAAAGACTATCTTATTCTCAGTTTCTACATATAATCCTTTTTCGATTAGCATATTGCTATAAAGAAGTGGATGCCCCTCAGTCAAATTGAGGTGTACACCAAACGACACACTCTCTTTATACTTGTCGAACAATCTTGCTGCGCCCTCCAAATCATCCATATTGGCCATAACGGTCGTACTAGTAATCTTTCCAGCCTCAATGAATTGGGCTATGGCTTCATTTACCTCTTTGCTTTTTCCGCAGTCATCGGCATTTATAATCAATTCCATTTCTTTTGAGAATACACAATATTATGATTTTTCAATTCTTACCATTGCATTTAGCCAAACCTTTTTACTGAAAAAATTCTCTATCACTACCCCCTGGTTTGCATAACGCAATATTTTTTCTTCTGGCAAATTCGAAATGTCTTTTATTTCACCATAAAATTTTTCTTTCTCAGGATTCACGGTGAAATACTTAACCCTGTCCAATTGCGAATATTCAATGGTGGAAATAATGATGCGATTATGGTGCAGGGCTTCTATTATTTTAGAGGGAAAGTTACATTGATTTTCGGGCATTTGCGGATTACGAGTGCTAAGTTGGAACGTAACGCTGTGTAGCAGTTCCAAGTAATCCTTAAACGGTAGTTGCCCATGCCAGTGAATGTTACTGTAAGTGTTTGCATACTTTTGCAATAGTTCCTCGTTCCCTTTACTCCCTGTAATGTGTAAGTCACAATCTGGCAGTATAGAAAACACATCTAAAACCATAGATAGCATCGCTATTTCTTCGGAAAGCACACCAGACAACAGAAAACTCTTTTTCACTGTTTTAATTTCGGGAAATCTCTCAGGGGTATATGGAACAACACCGGGAAGTATCAAGGAATTCTTTTTGCAGAATAACTCTGAATCAGCCAGACAGATACGGCCATGTGCCCAATTAATTAGCCTTAGATAGAGTTTATTTAATCCGAAACCTTTATTTACAGGTGTAAAGTCGAGAACAATCACATTGAGTTGTACTGATGGTTTGAACCATTTTAAAAGCAAGAATAATAGCGCGTTAAGAGTATTGAGATTATAGAACCATACCGAAGCATCTTTTGGTATCTTTCGTAAAATGGCAACCTGTTCTTTGAACGTAGCAAATTTCTGCCACATACCACTTTTCTCACGCCATTTATCATAGATTAATTCGAAACGTTTGTCTTCAAATGCTTCTTGTCGCATTTTACCGCCCACATATAACGGCATCCCGCTATACACCTTATCAAAAGTATTGCCGCTCATCAAATTAAAAGAGAAATTACAAGCGGCAAATGACAATCCATACTGAGCTATCAAATGCTCAGGCAGAACGCAAGTCCAAAAAATCCGATACTTCATAAAATTTTAACTTTTAACAATCGTTAATACCATCTTTGGCATATTTCAACAAGCCGAGAGCAATCACGAGGAAAGCGTATTTCAGTATAGGGTTTGTTGCAAAAAAATGATTCATGCACATAATTATAATTAGCGAAAAAGCAACTACAATATATGGTTCCAAGCCAAATCAAAATGCCAAAAACGACACACCACAACTGTCACCATAAACAACAACACAATATCCCAATAATGATTTTCCGCTTCAATCCATTTTTGAATATGTTTCAATTCATTTCCTATGAGCACTAAGAATGCTGCGTATGGCACAGTGGATAATGTCCATGGTAGTGAAACTTGGTAACAACTTAAATAACTCCCCAATAAGAACAAACTGAACATAAAACCATATCGGAGATAAACATTTTCAGTAAAACTTATGAACATAGCTAAAACTGATGCGAGGTAAAGTACTGGAATAAACCACAACGCATAACCCTCCCAACAATTTAATCTTAAATGAGAAAATCCATATTCCCAATAAAATATAACACGAATGATACTATTATTGAATAGGTAATGAATGGCAGCATCATTGTATGAGCTTTATGCTTGATATACCCCGGAGGATTGCGTTTCAAATAGCTGCTTGTAAATCAAAATACTATGGAAACAAGGGCATATGGAAACAATAGATAAAATCAACCATTATATGAGGGATAGAAGCATGCTCTACCACCATCAAAATGATAGCAATGCCTTTAGCTATATCAAGCCAAGTATTTCGTTTTGGGTTTGCTTTCATACATATTTTTTACTTGAAGATAGGCATGCAATACAATAGTAAAAGACATTAATGGATATAATAATTGTGTACCATCGTATGGCCGCTGCAAAAATCCTGTTATTAATAGCCAAAATGCCCATTCATATTTCTTATCATATCGTCTTAATGTTAATAAAAAGAAGAATGGACTCCATACGATTATTTGTCCGATAAGGCCATCACAAGCTAAAGTAAAATTAGGGTTGGCACCAACAAATACTCTTTTTTCTTGGGATATTTCTATTAAATGTCTCGCTCCTTGACCTATAATAGGAGACTCCAAAAAAATGTCCCAACAAACTTTTGTCATCATTGAACGGTTGTCTCCTGAAATCGTTCCTGTTTCCTCGTTGTATTCCATCCGACCGAATATGGCACGATTCATCCGTTCGTTAAAAGAAGAAATCAATACTAATGCAAGAATGAACGCCATAATGTATGGCAACAGCTTGCGTCCCTTTTCCTTATAAAAAAAGAAGCCATACATTGCTATTTGAATAAAATAGGCCAACGAAAGCGTGGAAATAAGCCCGGCTATCAGTAAAACTTCTACTTTCTTGTTGTTTACAAAAAGTTTATTGATTAACAAAGCATACATCCCCCAAAATGCCAAAGCACCCGGTTCGTCATAAAAACCAGCATTACGCACAAGCCCTTCAAAATAAGTATTTGTCGTGAACAACCCGAAGAAATATCCAGTCCTCATATCCATCTCCCGAAATTCAAAAATGGGTTGCAAAATACCTGCAACCACTAACAGGAAGCCTAAAGTACCTGCAACCACTTGAAATACGAGCCACCAATTATATGTTTTTACAAAATCTAACCGTTCGCCCGACAATTGCATTTCGAGAAACATATATGTGATACACAACATTAATATCCGTGTGAAATAAGACATGTCAATCCCATGAATTACTACATATAACCCCCATGTGACAACTTGCAACACCAATAACAGTGTAATCGGACGTGGCAACCTATATTCATTCCTTATTACTACAAATAAAATAGCCAATGCAAATAACAAGAGATAGTTTACCGTGTAATGCGGTAACCACCCTATGAGATAAAACACACAAGGCCATCCTGCAATAAAACTGAAGAAATACAGGAAGTACCTAATATTCATATACGGCTTTATTTTTTCAAGCATATTCAGTGATGCATTATATTGTGATAAATCTCTGCAAGCCTACGGGCATTCTGTTCTCGATTATGCCGATGGCTTGCCACTTTCATTTCAGCCAATGACAAGCAGGTAAAATTATCTTGCCCAAATAACCGCATGACTATCTGCGCCAACATCTCATATTCCTCATAGCGATAAAAGTAACCTGTCTGTCCGTCAGTCAGCAACGTAGGTGTGCCGCCACAGTAACTTGCCACCACTGGTGTGCCAAGTATTTGCGCTTCACACAATGAATTGGGCGAGTTTTCTATGGCACTGGGCAACACATATACATTCGCATCAAGAAACTGTTGTTTCATCTGTGTTTCCGAAAGAGAGCCTAAGAAACACACATGTTCCTGCAAACGCAACCGCTTCACTAATCGCCGCAGATACAGGTGATAACCTTGAAATCGTAACAGATCTTTCAACTTGTTGCTCATCACGCTACTACCGCAAAAGTTGACTACTGTATCGGGATATTGCCGCAGGATAATGGGCAATGCGTTCAAAACTTGGTGTGCTCCTTTCAGTGGCGAACCACTATTGCTAACAAAAATCGAGTGTTTCTTACAATGTTCATAATCCCATACAGGAGACTCATAGAATGAATTACGTAATGTTTCATTCATAAAATGATAACGCAAATTAGGATTTATAGTTATTACATGAGCTTGATCCCATTGTGTACGCCCTATGATGTCGGTAACATGTGTAAGGACATAATGTTCACATTCAGCGCGAAGTTTAAAGCTACGTTTTTCATTGAGTAGGAATGTGCCACGGTAGAAGTCGAGCAGAGTGATGTTAGTCAATTTGTCCCACAAAGAAAGTCCGCCATCAGCATACCGCATAATTGGTCCGGCAAGCCCTTGGATGTTTGCGACTATTCGCGTACCACTTTCATTTGCCATGCATACAGCCTTGGCTAGCGAATGTTCCGTTCCATGGATGTGTATCAGGTCTGGGGAAAAATTCCGTATGGCCTGCCTGCAAGCCTCAATCTGTTTCTTCGATGTCCTATCTATTTTCGCTGTTGGAATGAGATAATAAGTAACTCCCTCAATATCATACCGCTCATAATTCTTGCCATATGAATAAACCATCACTCCAAGCCGAACTTCAGGCATTTCCTTCATCATGGCTTTTGCCGAAGAATACATCCACCCACAATGTACCGGTACAGCCTCTCCCAAGTGCTCGCACAACGGAGGGAATTTAACCAATGATACCCAAAGGACTTTCATAGACTTTCTATTAATTTCACCCATTGTTCTACAATTCTATTTATCTCAAATCGACGGCAACTTTCAAGCCCATTCTTGGCTATCCGCTCACGGTTTTCACGGTTACACATCAGCTCTACCATACAATCTGCGTATGCTTCCAAATCATCATCAGGAATAATGCACCCATCGTAACCGTCTGTGATGATATCATGTAGTGCCGGATAGCTATCAAAGGCTATTGGCACCACACCAGTCTGCATAGACTCGGTCAGTGTCAGCCCCCAACCTTCCACTGCGCTCGTCATCATAAACAATGCCGCATCCCTATAATAAGGAATGGGATCCTGCCGACCAGTGAATGTCACATTTTTGAGAGCTAATTCTTCTGAAAGTCCTTGCAAATATTCCTCATGTACTCCTGCACCTACGATAATAAGTTTCCAGTCAACAAACCCTCGTTGCTCAAGAATCTTCCAAATCTTCAAAGCTCTATCTATTCTTTTTTCAGGGTTGTATAAACGAGAAACAATAAGTACTTGCTTCTTTTTCTGTTGCAGAATCTTTGCATCTGCAACCTTTTCCCATGATAAAGGATTGTTGATGACTTTACAACGCAATAGGTCTGTGCCGGTCAATTTCTGTATTTCTGGAATCTCATACTTGGAAAGCAATATCAAAATATCAGCAACACGATAATTGACAAGGAAATTATCCAAGACCGATTGACGGCATCGTTTAAGCCATAAGGGATACATGAGTAACCGCAACCGGGCAAGCCATTTTACATGTATCGGAGTAGTCGGCATATTTGAAACCCAATGCCAGTAATGACGTGAGAAAACTTTCTCCATCAGTAATATCGAGTTGTGAAACTCGGTGATATACTTCATGCCCGGAATTTTCCACTCCGCTACAAGTTCCGATAATTTCGAAAAAAAACCTCCATCTTGTCCTATAAGCAAATCACAGTGATTGTCTATAAGATATTGCCTCATACCAGAGAGTGGTATCGTGATTTCTTTCTCTATGTCAGCATCATACAAATGGAATGTCTGATACGTATCCTCTGTATAAAGATAACGAACCATATAGCCATATTTTGGCAAATATTGCATCAAGATATGAATGATGCGATGCACTCCGCCCCGCTGAACATTCAGTCGTTCACTCCATATTATGTATATGATAGATTTCATTAGCTTACAAGTTTTATTTTACCATCAAGTCATGATTCATAATTTACTCATGTCCTATATGTGCTTTATTTCTTCTCTGTCAATAAAACCATATATCTTTCCAACGTAAACCTTCTAAACTCAAGAAAAGAATGTTTTTTATCAGAAACATCTTCACTGCAACCCCATTAATATTATCTTTTATCCTTCAATTCATCAAAAAGAATTCTCCATCTTTCTGCGATTCGATCTTGCGAGAACCGTTGCGATGAGATGATGGCTCGCCTTGCCATGCGTTGCTTTTTAACATCATTCCGCATCAAGTCAAGCATATGATTTACATATTCATCCACATTACTCTCTTCGACCACAACTCCATCCTCACCATTCGTAATAATCTCACGCAAGGAAGCATATGTATCGAAAGCAATTGGTACTACCCCCAGCTGCTGCGCCTCGGTGAGCGTCAATCCCCACGACTCGCTCCGAGATGTCATCATAAAGAGCGAAGCCTCTTTATAATATGGTAGAGGATTTTGATGCCCTTCGAAAGACACATTCGGGATTTTTTCGTTTTCTATCATTCGTTGATACATTGGCATATCCTTGCCTGTACCTACAATTTTCAACTGCCACCCATTTGCATCTGTGTGCTTTTTTACATTTGCCCATATTTCCAGAGCTAATGAGAGCCGTTTGTGAACTTCCTCTATTCGTGAAACAATGAGTACAATAGGCTTTTTCTCCGCAATCTCATCTATCGGCAAAAACTCATTAAATGACAGACTGTTGGGGATAATCAAAAACTTCTTGTCGTCATTAAACTGACCAAACTGTTGGTACGCATCGATAAACCCTTTACTAAGCAACACCACGCAGTGCGCATTGAAGTAAGCCTCACGATAAGTTCTCCGCAAAGTTTCCACATATTTATGTTTGGAATATGGAAAAAACACCAAATCGAATAGCCACTTACACCTCCTGCGCAATGGCATTTTATCATGTCTTTTAGCCCAATGACGCTGTAGTGACATATACAACGCTTCAGCCCCTGGTTCGTAATGATGTGCAAGTATAACTTTACACCCAGTCCCTTCAGCTGCTTGACACAAAAGTTTCACATAAATAAAAATCCCTTGGTCGATTATATAATCAATGTTGTTGTTTACAATTATCTTACGCAACGTATCCACATCCTGCAGACGATCATACCCTGCTTGCCATCGATACTCCGCTACAAAGCAAGTTTCTTTCTCATGCTTTTCGTCAGCTTCGTAAAGCGAGTAACAATGGCAACCATACAAACGAGTCAAAGCCGATGCCACCGAAACGGTAGTCCGCTCAGTTCCTCCTCTTGTAGCATACACCTTCCCGTGCGTGTAAAACAATATGTTCATAAATACATTGGCCTTTTAAGTTTGAACGGGCAAGCTTCCAACAGCGGCCGCAAATCAATGGCCCCCCGCTCCCATCTTGTTATTTCTTTATTGATAGTGTCCAAAGGTATTTCTACTCCATGAATCGCTATAGGATTTTCTCTGTCACGATGTATAGACATAAAGAAATCATGGAACTTGAAATGCCCACCAATTAGCGGTTTACCAAATTCTATCCATACATTCGGTACATGGTATGCTTCTGCTATGATAAGCCCATGAAGCGATGACGATAAGATTGCCTCACACTCACATACTTGGTCAATAATATCATGCCAATGAGTGTATTTCCCCAAATTGATTATCCGTACCTCTGTACATTCGCTGATGCGTTTCCTATTTATGCGTAAATTTGCAACAGATGATTGGTTGGACACATGGGATATGATGCCGTATTTATAGCGTTTTTGCTTGCTAGGTCGATAATAAAGTGAAGTCAGCAAAGCCGGATCTCCGTAAATCTTTGGGCATTCAACTCCCTCTGCAAGCAACTTCTCACGCGTAAGCGGACCACGGACTGCATAAACTTTTTTGGGCTTTACCCTCAAAGGCTTGCTGCCGTCTATAATGCCAGCTCCCCATATTTCTGTATGAGCACGACAAAGCATGTCGATAGTCGAACCGATTACCAAAAAGTTCCGAAGTTTCAATCTGAACGCAAGTGATGTGCGATTAAGAAGGACTAACGGACGCATTACTATTTCACGTAAGAAATAATAGTTGATGTCATCTCCCCAGTTTTCATGTTTCACCCGTTTATTATCATCATAATACACAAATGCATTAATGATAATTGGGTGAAACAGCAATTTGAGGTGTTCTGAAATTACTACTGCAAATTTACTCATGAGTTCTATGTCTTAAACCGGTAATTTTGCCCCACAATAATTGGCGTTCATTGGCACTTATACCAACGATTAAAATAGATGAACCTGTAAAAAACAATGTTGAGGCAATTACTATTGCCGTTTTCAGCAGTCCTCCGTTTGGCATGACGCAAAATAATATTGTTGAAGTACAAGCGGATAAAATAAAAACAGAACTAATAGGTAGAAGCACCTTACGTAGATATAAAGCAAATGAGAATGATACCATTCGGCCTATAATCACAATCCTGCAAACAAGTGCTATGACAGCGATAATCAGATGAACAATAAAAACCGTTTCGGGATTTCCACCCAATTTAAGTGCAAGATATGCTACAGGAAGAATGAGCAACAAAAGCCCCCCTACAACACTCTGATAAACCTTTACTTGGCCAACCGCTTGTGAGGAAATCATTAAAGGATTGGACAAGGCATCAATGAGCAATATACACAGTATCAAGCGAGCAAACCATATCGTGTGCTCAGGGACAACCTTCAACCATAGGGTTAGGATTACTTGAGTTTCTACCATAATAGGTAGAGTAATAAGCAACAACAAAAAAAACGAATATTTGCTACTGGCAAAAATAAGCGTATGCATACGATGCAAATCACCAATGGCATAACTCTTCGTAATTTGCGGATTCAATGCCATTTGGAAATTGCTAACGAAGCCAGTCACCACCCCTTGAATCGTAACTGCTATTGCACGAGCCGCATTTACCGCCGGGCCAAAGAACATATTCAATAGCACATTCAAACCTTGTGTATAAAATACGCCTGCAATGTTCCCCAATAAGCTCCAACCTGCAATATTGGTCATTTCTCGGAACAAATCCTTGTCAAATATCAATTTTATATGCGCTTCAGCAAAATGTCGGTTACAGTATATACCATATATCATTCTGTCTAGAAGCGAAATACCCAAAAGCATGGCAGCATAGAATACCAGTTTATCAAATGTAACTATTGTAAGTAATAATACTATTACAAGTTTCAGTACGACATCAAGAATCGATATATATGCAAATGCTGACATCTTTTCATGGGCGATTATCATCGCATTGTAGGGAATCGAAACGATGGATATGAACATCGTCAATATGGAAAATTGATAGACCCAAAGAGCAGCTGAAAACCTTTCTTCTGGAATAACCAATTTGTTACAAACGAACCAAAGCCCAACTGTTTCTGCTACAATTACGATTATTGCCGCAACTGCAATATGAATGATAGCCGCAGTTGAAAATGTGGTTATTTGCCTCGCAATGTTTCCACGGGCAAGCTCGAATGTTATAAAACGTTGTGTGGCAGTTGCCATGGCTCCATTCAAGAATGAGAAAAAAGCCACAAAGCCTCCCACTACATTGTAGATACCATAATCCTCTACCCCAAGCGTATTCAATACAATCCTACTGGTGTATAATCCTACGCAGAGGATAAAAATCATCCTCAAATATAAAATGAAGGTATTCTTAGCTATCCGCCTATTTGATGAGGTAAAATCTAGCATGAAATGAATTAGCTTAATTATTTTGATGTCTCACCTATGATAACTCCCAATCCTAACTTTCTGACCATTATGGTCAATAAAATAGAAAGTGTTAAGCTGATGACAAAGATTACTATAGATAGCAGATATGGGTTAATTGGATAAGGAGCAGCAATAAATTCCAACCAATAAATAATCATGGCATGGAACAAATAAATTCCAAATGAATTTGATGCTACCCACTGATACAGTTTGGCCTTTTCTATTTTTATTGTTCGCACAGAAAGGATATAGAATATTGCAACCCCCACTATTGCATTAATCAGTTTTGACATATCGGGAGGAAAGGAGAATTCAGGCATAACCATATTTAATCCTAATCCGAATAAAGCAGCAATAGCGACATATTTGAACGCAGACTTATAAATAGTAAACAAGTATCCCAAAGTGAACCAAATGAGATACTCCTCTACATTTCTAATCTGGAAATACACTATATTTATAGGAAAGATGTAAATTAACAAGGCTAATATGCTTGTCGCCCATATTGGTATATGCAATTTAATGCACATCTTACGCAAGCCGAAAAACAAAAGAAACAACAGAAACAATGTTAATACGAACCACAAGTGCCTTGAATCTATGGCCAAGATAAAACCATCAATGAAGTAATGTACCGGATCACGAAATCCCAACAGAGTCATTGTAGGGTAAACCATTAAAAGTGCAAATGCATAAAATGGAATCATCAACCGTTTAGTTTTGTTCTTTAGTAATTGCGTGAATGTCATTTGTTTTTTCCGTATTTCCAATTGAAAGGAAAAAATACACCCACTGGCAAAAAAGAACAATGGCATGTGGAAAGAATAAATCAAATCTTTCACCAAATTCAACACTTGAGAAGGCATACATGGCGTGATTATCGACATTGGTGAATCACTACTGTCCCGTAAAAGTTGATAAATAGTTCTTTGAAATTATTGAAATATAGTCAATTACGTGGTTTCTTGAGATGAAACGGACTTGATTTTGCAACTTTGCAG
>NZ_JAAZTS010000012.1 GCF_019239235.1 Caecibacteroides pullorum
TGACATATCGGCATATAAATACTAAAAATATTCATATCAAAAGATATGTTATATATCATATTGTCACATTTACCCCAATTATCCGGTTCCAAACCACTTTAGAAATACGATAATTTCGGAAGTAAAAAGACAAATAAATGTGATTTTTTTATAGTTTTGTAGACTGATTAACCAACAAAAACACATCAATCGAAAAAATGTAAAGTTATGAGAGTCATGAAACTGAAAATGCTACTATGTCTGGCCATTGCCGTCATAGCCATGCCAGCCTTTAGTCAGGGGCTGAAAGCATTCAAACTGAAAAATGGTCTTTCCGTATATATATGGGAAGACGCATCCAAGTCGGACGTGTTCGGACTGGTTGGTGTACGCGCCGGCTCCATCAACGAGCCGGAAGAATACACCGGACTTGCCCATTACCTGGAGCACGTCATGTTCAAGGGAACAGACAATATCGGTGCCCTCAACTGGACGGAAGAAGAGCCTATCTACAAAGAAATCATCGCCAAGTATGACCAGCGGGCTGCCGAAACCGATCCGGTAAAGAAAGATGCCCTGAACCAGGAAATCAACGAACTCACTCTGAAGGCTGGCAAGATCAGCCTGCCAACCGAATATTCCAGTCTGATGGAAAGTATCGGTGCCAAAGGCGTGAATGCAGCAACAAGCTACGACTATACGTTCTACCACAGCTCCTTCCCAGCTTATCAGATAAACAAGTGGCTCGAAATCTCTTCACAACGCTTCATCCATCCCGTGTTCCGTTCTTTTCAACCCGAACTGGAGAACGTGTACGAAGAGTACAACCGCGCACAGGACAATCCCAATCAGGCTGTCAGCAGCTTTTTCATGAGCAAGGCATTCGAAGGACACCCCTATTCGCGCGACATCATCGGCCTGCCCGAACATCTGAAGAACCCGCAACTGAGCAAGCTTATCGAATTCTATGACACCTGGTACGTACCCGAAAACATGGTGCTCGTACTGGTCGGCAACATCAACGCCCAGCAGGTAGCCGGCCGCATCGCCGGCACCTTTGGCCGTCTGGCCAAAAAGCCGATGCCCGTACGCAAAACCTACACGGACATGAACATCCAGGGACGCAAACAATACACTGAAAAGGTGGGCTACTATCCGCAGGTAGCCATGGTGTTCAACGGCGTACCGGCCGGACATCCCGACGAGGATGCACTGGATATCGCCCTCTCTCTGCTGAGCAACGGCAGCCAGACGGGCGCATTGGATAAACTGGTATTGGACGGCGAACTAACCAGTGCCGGAGCTTACGCACAGACTTTCCGTGAACAAGGACGCTCGGTCGTAGTAAGCATACCGCTTTACGATGAAAACCAACGCCGCTTCGAATCGAACAAAAGTGCCGAGAAAAAAGCTCTGGAAGCTATCGAGAAGATAGCCAACGGTGAGTTCGAAGATTGGAAAATCAATGCCATCAAGGCGGAAATGTGCCGCCAGTTCGACCTGGCCATGGAGAAGAACGAACAGAAAGCCATGATCCTGATGAATGCTTTCTATAATGAACAGGATCTGGGCGAAATATTAAACTACAAGGACAAGATCATGGCTGTAACAAACGACGACGTAAAGCGCGTAGCCAAACAATATCTGTCCAAAAACTACCTGGCCCTCTACATCGAACAGGGCAAGGCCAAGAAGGGTGAGAAAATAGCCAAGCCCAACTACAAGCCCGTGGAACCGCCCGTAGGCCAGCAGTCGCTCTACGCCCTGCAATTCAAGAGCCTGCCCATCGGTCATGTAGCTGAAAACCTGATTGACTTTAGCGACGTACAGGTAAAACAACTGAACGACCGTTCCAAGATGTACTACACGCCAAACAAGGAAAACAACATCTTCCAGCTCGTCCTGCAGTACGGAGCCGGAACCAAAGAATTCCCCAAACTCGACGTAGCCGCCAGCCTGATGAACAACGCCGGCGTGATGGGACTCTACGAACCGCAGCAGCTGAAGGAGGAACTCAGCAAACTGAATGCTACCTGCTACGTATCGGCCAGCTCCAACTACCTGACCATCGTCATGGAAGGATTTGAAGAAACCTTGCCCCAGGCCTGCCAGCTCCTCTCCCGCCAGATTCTGATGCCCAAACTGGACGACAAACAGCTGGCACAGCTAAAAGGTAACATCCTGAGTACACGTCAGCAACGCAAGGAAAACGTCAGCACACTGAACGAGGCTTTGCGCCAGTATCTGCTCTACGGTGACAAGTCGGACTACATCGACGAACTGACGGACAAAGAAGTGCTCGAACTGCAGATCTCCGAACTGACGGGTGACATCAACCGCGCATCCAATTTCGAATCGAAAATCTTCTATACCGGTACCCTGCCCTTCGACAACGTCTACAGCATCCTGAGCCAGAACCTCCCGCTCGTAGCCAATGAGCGCCCGTCTGAATCGCCGCGCGTGAAACCAATGCAGGCTGTAAATGAAAATACCATCTACTTCCTGCCCAACAATGACGCAGAACAGGCACAGATCCACTTCTACCTGCCGATGCAGACGGCCGACAAGAAGGACGACGTACTGCGCGACGCCTTCAACCAATACTTCGGTCTGGACTTCACCGGACTGGTATTGAACGAAATCCGCGAGAAGCGTTCCATGGCCTATACGGCTTACGCCTACGCAGCCACACAAGGCATTGCCGGCAAAGCCAGCTACCTGTACGGCAGCATCGGTACGCAGAACGACAAGGCCAACGACGCCATCGACGTGTTCATGGGCCTCATCAACGACATGCCGAAGAATGCCGACCGCATCGACAACATCAAGAGTTATCTGCGCCAGTCGGCCTTGACCAACCATCCCGACTTCCGCAGCAAGGCGATGTATCTGGTTAACCTCGGTTACCAAGGCTATACTGAAGATCCTGCCAAGGAACAGTTGCCGCAAATCGATGCACTGACCTTCGACGACATCGTAAAGTTCTACGAGACAAACATCAAAGGCAAACCCTATGCAATCGCCATCATGGGTAACCCCAAGATGATAGACCTGAAGAAGCTGGAGAAATACGGAAAAGTAGTCAAACTGAACGACAACAAACTGTTCAACACGAAAGATACGCTGTTCTAACCAAAACGACCCGTATTATGCCCCCCTGAGGAAGCACTGCATGGCACCGTCACGAAGTGCTTCCTCAGGGGGTAACAAAGCACTGCATGAGAGGGTGACGAAGCACTTCGTCAGACCCTCAGAAAGCACTTCATCAGAACAGAAAGAAAAACAGATACGGACGATGTGAAAACTGAGCATCAAATCGTCCGTATCTGTTTTTTCTACTTATAACCTGTAACCAGTCCGTCTTTTAAGCGTGTCCCGACAAGGTCGGCAAGCATATCTTATACTTCACTGCCAAAATACGTGTCAGAAAGACCACCACTCCACAAGCTATCTGGCAGATGTAGTCGTCCATCTGTGCCAACGCACACACCCAGTAGACCAATCCGCCGACCACACAAGCCATCGCATAGATTTCTTTACGGAATATCAGCGGAATCTCATTAATAAACACATCGCGAATAACACCGCCGGCCGCACCCGTCATGCTACCCATGATAATAGCCACCCAAAAAGGATAGCCCAAGGACAAACTCTTCCCTACACCTACGACCGTGAACAGAGCCAGACCGATGGTATCGAAAAAGAAAAACGTATTGTTCAGGTGAATGAGATGCTTGCCAAACATGGTCACAAAAACCAACGCAAGTCCTGTACATATAAGATAAATAGGATCGGTCATCCAGCCCGGAGTCACGTCAAGCAACAAATCGCGCAACGTACCGCCACCCACGGCCGTAGCAAAACCAACCACGTATGCGCCAAACCAATCAAACCGTTTGGCCGATGCCAGACGAATGCCACTGATCGCAAAAGCAAACGTCCCCACAAAATCGAGTATCTGAACAAATGTAGGCATATAGATGAAATTTCCTGCAAAGTAACGAATAAAATTCCATTAGAAAACGTACTTTTGTGAAAGATTTAAAAGGTTCGACTCATGAAAATAACGATTGTAGCGGGCGCACGCCCCAATTTTATGAAAATAGCCCCCCTGTGCCGTGCCATCGATGCCGCACGCGAAGCCGGTCAGGACATCAGTTACCGCGTAGTATATACCGGCCCGGAGAACGATCCGGCACTGGAAGCCTCCCTCTTCTCCGACCTCGCCATGAAGAAGCCCGACTCCTATCTGGGTGTCACGGGCAACGACCATTCGCAAGTGACGGCCGACATCATGCTGGCCTTTGAAAAAGAGTTGAACGCCCACCCGGCACAGACAGTGCTGGTAGTGGACGATATGACCGCCACCATGAGCTGCGCCATTGTAGCCAAGAAGCGCGGACTGAAGGTGGCACATGTCATTGCAGGTACCCGTTCGTTCGACATGAACATGCCGCGTGAAGTGAACCGCACCATCGTCGACGCCATCTCCGACTACCTGTTTGCAGCCAGCATGGCCGCCAACCGCAACCTGAACCAGGAAGGCATGATACCGGAGTACATCCACTACGTCGGCAATATCCTGATGGACACTATCCGCTACAACCGCCACCGCCTGCTCCAGCCCTTGTGGTTCTCTACGCTCGGTCTAAAGAAAGGCTGCTACCTGCTGCTCACTCTGAACCGACACGAGCTGCTGCAACAGCGCCAGGTCCTCCAGTCCCTGCTACAAACAATTCTCGACAGAGCCGGCGGGGTTCCCGTCGTAGCCCCCCTACACCCATACGTACAGCAAGCCATTCAAGCCACTGGCATCAGTGCCCCCAACCTGCATATCCTGCCGCCGCAAAGCTATCTGCACTTCGGATTCCTCATCAACCAGGCACAGGGCATTGTGACCGACTCGGGCAACATCGCCGAAGAAGCCACCTTCCTCGACGTACCCTGCATCACGCTGAATACGTATGCCGAACACCCCGAGACATGGCGTATCGGTACCAACGAACTGGTAGGCGAAAACACGTTTGCCCTTTCGGCCTCACTGGAAAAAATGCTAAAAGGTGACTGGAAGCACAGTACCCTACCCGAACGTTGGGACGGCCGTACGGCAGAACGTATCGTACAAGTCCTGCTTACAAAATAACAGACTATACCTGTCCGGAATTGAGGACTAAGAAGAGGATGAAAACTTATAATAGTTTTCAATTTTTCCATATTTTTAGTTCTCAATTCCCAAATAATCAAAATTTGCTTCTTATTTGCTTGCAAATTACTAACTTTGCAGTTCGATTATGATAGATATGAAGCAATTATATACAACTCTCATTCTTCTGACAGTGCTCCTTTTCGCCCATTCAGCCGGAGCATCCGCCCAAATCAGAGGTACCGTTACAGACTCAATCACCAACGAACCCTTGTTGTATGTCACTGTCCAGTACGAAGGCAAAGGCGTGGGAGCCATTACCAACGGAGACGGAGAATACAAGGTAGAGACCCGCAAGGGATGGGACGAACTGACTTTCTCTACAATCGGTTACGTTACCAAGAAAGTCAAGATCAAACCCGGACAGAAAGTACTGAATGTCAAAATGTCGCCCGACGACATCATGTTGTCTGAAGTAGTAGTCAAACCCAAAAGAGAAAAATACTCCCGTAAGAACAATCCGGCTGTGGACTTTATGCGTAAAGTCATCGAACACAAGAAGCAGCTGAAACTGGAAGAAAACGACTTCTACCAATACCAGAAGTACGAAAAGATGAAGATGTCGCTAAACGATGTCACCCCCGAAAAGATGGAAAAAGGACTGTACAAGAAGTTCTCCTTCTTCAAGGATCAGGTAGAAACATCGCCTAAAACCGGCAAGCAAATATTGCCCATTTCTATCAAGGAGACAGCTTCGCGAACCATCTACCGCAAAGATCCACGCAGCGAGAAAACCATCATCGAAGGTATGAACTCGACAGGTATTGAAGAATTCTTCAGTACGGGCGACATGCTGGGTACGATCCTGAACGATGTTTTCTCGGACGTCAACATCTACGACGACGACATCCGCCTGCTGCAACGCCGCTTCGTAAGCCCCATCGGGCGAGGAGCCATCTCGTTCTACAGATATTACCTGATGGATACACTCATGGTAGACCAGCATGAATGTGTACACCTGACGTTCGTCCCCAACAATTCGCAGGACTTCGGCTTTACAGGCCATTTGTATGTAGTGAAAGACTCGACCTATGCCGTAAAAAAATGTACTATGAACCTGCCTAAAAAAACAGGTGTAAACTTCGTTGAAAGTCTGGACATCGTACAACAGTTCGAACAGCTGCCCGACAGCAATTGGGTACTGACCGACGACGATATGACCGTAGAACTGGCCTTGATGAAAGGTGTTCAGGGACTGGAAGTGCAACGCACGACCAAATATTCGAAATACAACTTTGACGAAATAGAACCCCGCCTCTTCCGCCTGAAAGGAAAAGTCATCAAGGAAGCCAACATGCTGGCCAAGAGCGACGAATATTGGGCTGAAGTACGTCAGGTCCCCCTCACCAAGAAAGAGAGTACCATGGACCTTTTCATGAACCGCATCGAACAGATACCGGGATTCAAAATCATTATCTTCGGCGCCAAGGCACTGATCGAGAACTTCGTGGAAACCGGTAGTAAAGACCATCCCAGTAAGTTCGACTTCGGCCCCATCAACACCATCATCACCAGCAACTACGTGAACGGAGCCCGTTTCCGTCTCAGTGGTATGACAACCGGCAATCTGCATCCCCACTGGAACTTCAGCGGATATGGTGCGTATGGTACACGTGACAAGAAGTGGTTCTACTCCGGCCAGGTGGCCTATTCATTCAACAAACGCGAATATGTGTTGTGGGAGTTTCCTAAACACTATCTGTCTTTCAAATACACCTACGATGTCATGTCGCCTATGGACAAATACCTGGAGACAGACAAGGATAACATGTTCGTAGGCTGGAAATGGACAACCGTCGACCAGATGTCCTATATCCGTGACGCTACCCTCAACTACGAATTGGAAACAAATACCGGTTTTTCTGTCAAAGCCATGCTGCGCCACCGCAACGACCAGCCGGCCGGCATCCTGCAATACTGGCGCAACGACGGTGAGACTCCCGGTGTATTGGGCGAAAACAATACGCTGGTCCATGATATCACCACTACCGAACTGGGTGTAACCCTGCGTTATGCCCCGGGCGAAACATTTGTCAATACCAAGCAGCGTCGTGTACCCGTATCGCTGGACGCTCCTCAGTTCACCCTCTCGCATACAGTCGGTTTCAAAGGCATATTGGGAGGTGAATACAACTTCAACCTCACGGAAATAGGCCTGCGCAAACGTTTCTGGTTCGGTTCTTGGGGAAAGATCGACATCACAGCCCGTGCGGGTGCCCAGTGGAACAAGGTACCATTCCCGTTCCTGAACCTGCCCATGGCCAACCTGTCATACATCACCCAGCACAACGAATCGTTCTCACTCATCAACAACATGGAGTTTCTGAATGACCGCTACGGCTCGCTGGCGCTGAGTTACGACATGAACGGCAAGCTCTTCAACCGCATCCCGTTACTGAAGAAACTGAAATGGCGTGAAATGTTCCGCATCCGTAGCCTGTGGGGTACACTGACCGATAAGAACAATCCGTACAAGAGCAACGATCCCGTCCTCTTCCTCTTCCCGACCCGCAACGGTATGCCTACCAGCTACGTCATGGGAAAGACGCCCTACGTGGAGGCCAGTGTAGGTATCTATAACATCTTCAAGTTGCTGCACATCGAATACGTGCGGCGTCTCACCTACACCGACATTCCCGGCGTGAAGAAAGACGGTATCCGCTTCATGATCATGATGATATTTTAATCTATAGAACAAACGTGCAACCACTGGCAGAAAGGCTTCGGCCCAAGACATTAGACGAATACATCGGCCAGAAACATCTGGTCGGACCGGGAGCAGTGCTCCGCAAGATGATCGATGCAGGACGCATCTCCTCCTTCATCCTGTGGGGACCTCCGGGAGTGGGTAAGACGACACTGGCACAAATCATTGCCAACAAGCTGGAAACCCCGTTCTATACGCTGAGCGCCGTGACCAGCGGTGTAAAAGACGTGCGCGACGTGATCGACCGTGCCAAGAACAACCGTTTCTTTTCCCAAGCCAATCCCATCCTTTTCATTGACGAAATCCACCGTTTCAGCAAGTCGCAGCAGGACTCGCTGCTGGGTGCTGTCGAACAGGGCATCGTGACACTGATCGGCGCCACCACAGAAAATCCCTCGTTCGAAGTCATCCGCCCTTTGCTGTCGCGCTGCCAGATTTATGTATTGAAGTCTCTCGAAAAGGAAGACCTGCTGGAACTGCTTCAGCGGGCACTGACAACCGACCATATCCTGCGTGAACGTCACATCGAGCTGAAGGAAACTACCGCCATGTTGCGCTACAGCGGAGGAGACGCCCGTAAGTTGCTCAACATATTGGAACTGGTTGTCGAGTCGGAGACAGACGACACAGTCGTCATCACCGACGACATGGTGACCGAACGCCTGCAACAAAACCCGCTGGCTTACGACAAGGACGGCGAGATGCACTACGACATCATCTCCGCCTTTATCAAATCCATCCGTGGCAGCGACCCCGACGGAGCCATCTACTGGCTGGCCCGCATGGTGGAAGGCGGCGAAGACCCCGCTTTCATCGCCCGTCGTCTAGTCATTTCCGCTTCGGAAGACATCGGACTGGCCAACCCCAACGCCCTGCTCTTGGCCAACGCCTGCTTCGACGCCGTGATGAAGGTAGGATGGCCCGAAGGCCGTATTCCCTTGGCCGAAACCACCATTTATCTTGCCACCAGCCCCAAGAGCAACTCAGCCTACATGGCCATCAACGACGCCCTGGAGCTGGTTCGACAGACCGGCAACCTGCCTGTTCCCCTTCATCTGCGCAATGCCCCCACCAAACTGATGAAGCAGTTGGGCTATGGCGAAGACTACAAGTACGCCCACGACTATCCGGGCCACTTCGTCCGCCAGCAGTTCCTGCCCGACGAACTGAAAGACCACAGCATCTGGCATCCACAGGAGAATGCAGCGGAAGCCAAACATAAGGAACGGATGCAGGCGCTTTGGGGAAAAGAACGCTTTTGATTAAATATATTTGAATAACATGAAAATTGTAGCACTCGACGGCTATGCCGCCAATCCAGGAGACCTTTCCTGGAACGAAATGAAAACATTGGGCGAATGTGTCGTATACGACCGCACAGCCCCCTCGGAAATATTGGAACGTGCCGAAGGCGCTGATGTCCTCCTGACCAACAAGGTCGTAATCTCGGCCGAACACATGAAAGCTCTGCCACAGTTGAAATATATCGGTGTCATGGCAACCGGATACAACATTGTCGATACCGAAGCCGCCAAGGAACAGGGTATCATTGTGACCAATATCCCCGCCTATAGCACCGATTCTGTAGCCCAAATGGTCTTTGCCCACTTACTGAACATTGCCCAGCAGG
This sequence comes from Caecibacteroides pullorum, assembly GCF_019239235.1. GTDB lineage: Bacteria > Bacteroidota > Bacteroidia > Bacteroidales > Bacteroidaceae > Bacteroides > Bacteroides pullorum. The sequence goes on from NZ_JAAZTS010000012.1 coordinate 9,520, forward strand.
TTCAGCATCACTCCGAGGAGGTACACAAAGGCCGCTGGACCAACAGCCCCGATTTCTGTTTCTGGGACACTCCGCTCATCGAGCTGGCCGGTAAAAAGATAGGTATCGTAGGTTTGGGCAACACAGGAATGCGAACCGCACGTATCGCCATCAGCTTTGGTATGGAGGTGCATGCCTATACCTCCAAGTCACACTTCCAGCTGCCGCCCGAAATCAAGAAGATGGAGCTGGACGAGCTGTTTGCCGAATGCGACATCGTCAGCCTGCACTGCCCCCTCACCGAGCAGACTCGCGAGATGGTCAACGCACGTCGCCTCAGCCTGATGAAACCCACCGCCATCCTCATCAACACAGGACGCGGACCACTCATCAACGAGCAAGATCTGGCCGACGCACTGAACAGCGGACGCATCTACGCCGCCGGCGTCGATGTTCTCTCACAAGAACCTCCCCGCTCTGACAATCCGCTGCTCACCGCCCGTAACTGCTACATCACCCCGCACATTGCCTGGGCCAGCACGGCAGCCCGCCAACGCCTCATGCAAATTGCGCTGGACAATCTGAAAGCATATATGGAAGGAAAGCCCATCCATGTAGTAAACAAGTAAACCATTGCATCAAACGAATAATCCCTGGCATCTTTCTTATCGAAGATACCAGGGATTCTTTGTTTCAGTAAGTGTTACCACACTCCGATTACCAAGTCCAGTCTGTTTCCTTCCATGAACTCTCGACAGCATTCTCTATGACGTCAGGAAGATTACAGAAAAGGTCAATACCTGTTTTCTTTTCCAAATCGTCAATGCTAAGGGCACATGCCTTCAGCTCCTCCACAGAAGGATTTTTAGGTAATCCTTCTTTATGTTCTACCCAGAAACCAATAGCTTGATAAATTTCCCCTTTCTTTGAAAGGACAGCCATAAAATAATATTTAGGACAAGCCAGTCCATTGACAGTAAATCCATTTCCATCAGTTTTAGGTGTCTGAGGCGGATCGTACACAGGCGTTCCGATAAAGTTTATCAACAAATCATTCAGAGAAGCACCTTTCGTTACAAATAGTTCATCATAAGTATTTGGAACAGAACGTCCCCAACTACGTACCTTATTTTCCAATGATTGCCAAAATCCTGTATTCAGTTCATTCAATTGAGGGCTTATATTACTATAGTAGAATGTCTGCTTATTGGCTGCTTCACTATAAACCCTATCCTCTGATGCACAAAGGTGTCCTTTACCAAATCCATCGTTCCGATGCATAGACTCATTCACCTGCACATTTATCGGAAGATTAGGATCTACTTGCTCCCATTCATTTGTACGTTTCACCAAATCCTGACAAGTAAGTTCGTCAAAACTGAAAGCTACCCATGCCGCATGCTTTTTTTCTGCATTCCATTGAAGAGCAAAATTCAAGATTTGCTTGTCGGCTTCATTTACATAATAGTCTACATAATAATCCTCACCCGAATAATGGGGCGTCTGTAATGCCGTCAAAGATGTTTTTCCATCTACAATCACATTGGCATTATCATTTTTATTCAGGTCATGTTCTTCACTGCCTGCCGACACATATTCAAGGCCGACATTGTTGCCCATCACATAAGCTACTCGAATTTTCAGAAAATCGTACTGAGTCAACCCTTGGCAACGAGCCCAAAAACACATTCCGTTTACAATATCCAGTTCCCGTATCCATTGATCAGCCGATGGAACTTGTGTCATCTTATCCAAGCCAGTTTCAGACGCAAGCACAAATGTCCATGCTTTTCCGACAAACTTCTTCTGCTGGATATAAAATGGATAATCAATATTACCAGTCTTGAACACATTATATCCCTCACTGGCATTTTCATATCCTTTCAGAACAAAGGTAGACGAACCGTTAACAGTAGTTGCAATATACCCATAAGGGTCAGTTTCGGAGGGATTACACCCTCCGAAACAAACACTTATCAGTATAAATAATAAATAAGAAATCTTTTTCATGGATTCTTTCATTTATTTACCGTTATTCCTTGACTGCAAAATTCTTCAATTTGAGTGTAGGAGCACATTCTGTATTGCTTGAATACTTGAATGCCACATAAATTTGCTGCCCTTTGTAAGCGGCCATATCAGCCTGCATTTCTTCGAATGTACTGCCGCTCACCCACTTGTCAAACGAAATGACATCCCACTTGGCAGCTTGTACAGCCTCTTTTGCTTTTTCAGCATTAGGAACATAATCAGTAGATACACAGACTTGGATATGATCAGTTATTTTACCAGAGTACAAATAAGAAATGGCAGCCTCGAATACCATCTTAGGAGCTATCGCTTCTGTCAAATTAATTTTTGGCGTAATCAACCAAGATTCCGTTACCCTATTTTGTTGATAATATCCTGAAGCCTGAATATGAGCCGAGGTAGCAAGGGTACTCCAAACATAATCTTTGCCCCCCAATTCTACATCTACAATAACAGCATCTCCATGTAATTCGCCGGCAAAAGTATTGGCATAATATTCTACCGCCTCTTTCCAGCTGTTGTTTACCTGCATAAACATCATTGCAGCAGGAACTGAATTGACTGTTTCAACCCAAACTGCCCCGTCAAATGTATACTCTGATGCAGCTACTGAAGTTACCTTATCAGCATAATAATAGTAAACAACAGCCTTCTTGTCTCCACTTTGGGCATACGGACAGCAATTCTTCAGATAGATTGGAAGCACTTCCGATGGATTGCTAATAGAATTATAGCCCAATGGTTTATAATCAGCAGGTTGCATGACAGCCAGGCTGACGGTTTCATCTTCAGGTTCATACTCATTCCAAGCACTTCCATTAAACTGATATACAGCATAAGTATTGGGCTCTATTACAGCACGGGTAGCCAACATTGATTTGGTAACAGCGGTAGAAGCATCTGCTACAGAAACAACCATTGTATTTACATAACGTCCACCACTCACACCGATAGAATAACCTTCCACACGTACTTTCTTTCCATTCAAGGTATTATCTACAACTCCTTCCGGTACATAAGACAAACTACCTATAGCTTTTTCTGCACCTTCTATTGTTATGTTGTAATAGAATCCATCAATCTTCAGGACTCCTTCATAACTTACATAAGCCACATAAGGAGACTCCAAATATGCATCCATGTCCTCCCCTTTCAATTGTAACAAATCGGGATATACCCAGTCCGTACTTTCTTTAATCAGAGTAACGATAGACTGGTCTGTAAATTGTTTGAGCCCTGCATATTCGGATGTCTGCCCGGCCACAGTCACAATATCACCTATTTTACGTTTTTCTGTATAGTTCTTGTTCAGATAAACCAAAATGGAACCTGTACCGTCGTTCAGTAAAAATCCTCTATCATATGTGGCAACCACAGATCCTTTTACTGTATATGAACCTGCATTCGAAAGAGCAACAACACCAATGGGAGTATAAGCATTTTCTGTTCCTTCAGCAACAACAGACGTTGCCATGATATTCACAAAACTCTTACTATAACCGATAAGATAACCGGTAACGGTCACATTCTGTCCATTCAAGGTTTCATCAACCAACCCTGCAACCGGATATGAGATAGATCCTTGACGCGTAGCTCCTTCTACCTCCAGATTCAAGTACTTACCACTAATAACCAGTTTACCGGTAATCGACACATATTTGATAGCTGCATTCTCTGTCCATTTATCCATTTCAGCGCCACTCATGGAAACTGCTGTAGGATAGGCAAATGTCTTACTACGTTCCAGCAATTTCACTTCGGATGATTGTGGGAATTGAGACAAACCTGAATAAATGGAAGTTGTACCAGCTACGGTTAAAACATCACCTATCGAATAATTGGCAGGCTTGTTCAAATACACCAGAATTGAAGCTGTCCCATCATTCAGCAGAAAACCTCTTCCATAAGTGCCTACTACCGTACCTTTGGCTGTATATTCACCGACACCGCCAGCGATAATTTCCGATATAGGAGTATAGGTAGGTTCGGGGGTAACACCACCTCCGCCAATACTTGGCTCCGTTTCAGAGAAAGCATACTCAACCATGAGTACATCTCCCTGTTTTGCAGTTTGGTTAGCAGCTTTCAGAATGGCGGGAATCTTGCTTATCGTAGATGGCGACAAATATTTTGCATCTACTTTATCTCCCCACACACTCTTATAGTCTTCCGTTTCAAACTGATAAGTACGTGCTGTACTCAACTGGGACAAATAGGCAGGCAAATCTTGCGCAAAACGATAGTTTACCAACACCTTCGAATTGTCACTCAAATAAGGGAAACGGTTGGCTATATAAGCCGGCAAGAATTCCTCAGGCAGAATCATATCCGTAAAGAACTGATTCTTTCCAACAGCCTCCAAAGCTTTGAGATAAGACTCTGCTTCTGGATCTTTAGACAAAGCTAAATCCTTATTGGCCTGCAGCTTCGCTATAGTCGCATAATCAGCGGCCTCAAGTGTTATAGTATCGTTACGTATATCCTTTATTGTATCATATTCATCATATCCGGGAAAATTATCCTCGTTGTAATCACAGGAGCCCAGCATAAATACCGAAGCGAATATGCTTCCTAATAATATATATTTCTTCATAATCAAGTCTGATTTAGAAATTCAACTTCAATCTTACAGTATAAGTACGTCCGAATCCATATAATACGCGGGTAGCCGAATCCCAGTCGTGAGTAGAACCGTCACGCGCGTCTGCAATATATTCCTGGTCGAACAAATTAAATACGTTTCCACTGAGCGTAGCACGCAGTTTACCAAAATCAAATGTATAGCCTGCACTGAGGTCGAATGTGCTGTATGAAGGAATCTGCCAGGGGTCTTTAACCACATAGGGTTCTTTTTGGGTAGCCTGGCTGGCATTGATATCATAGTCTGCGAAATTACGGGCAAAGAAGTTCCAGTCCATGCTCAGGCGCAAACCTTTCATCGGACGGACATTCAATCCCAACGCGGCAGTAGTCTGCGCAGAACCACCTACATGTACATTGTCCATCTTGATTCTGTATTTATACTGCTCCACATTCGTCATATCCGTTACAACCGTACCACGTGAATCTGCCAGAATCTGACCCTGGTTATTCAACATAAAACCGGTAGCTTCGCCATTCCAACGCCAGTCTCCCCACGAGAACATACCTGTTACATCCAGCCAGCGAAGAGGTCGGAATGAGAAATCAAGTTCTGCACCCATATGATTTGCATTTGCTCCCAACATATTCATTACCCAATGCTCAGTAATGCCATTATCATCTGTAAAAGAGCCATTATCGAACAAGGCCTTGTCCGTCCAGCGGGTATAATACGCATTCACATTGGCAGAGAAGATACGGCTACGGAAGCCATAACCCAACTCAAACGAAATGACCTTCTCGTTTTTGGCATCCGCATTACGTTCATGTGAATTCTGTGAATTGATAAATGTATTATCGAAAATGGGAGCACGGCTGATGAAACCTAAATTAAAGAAAACATTGTTCTTGTCATCAAGGTTGTAGTTTGCTCCACCCTTCACATTACCTCCCAAATAATGCTTTTTGGTCGACTCTGCTTTTTCTTTGCTATAATACATGCGGTCGTAACGCCAATAGCTTGTATTGGACATACCTCCTGAAATAAAGGTACTTAACTTCTCGCGATTATACTCCAATTGAGCAAAAGCTCCTTCATACATCACAAAACCATCATAGTCGCGACGTATTACATCCCCTACTCCTAGCTTTTCGTTTATATAAGCAGGATTACCACCTACAGGATTGTTCCCGGGAAGTACGGCCTTACGATTATATGAATCCACATAATAGTTGCCTCCAAAAAGGTCAACAATTACATTTTGATGTAATCCTTTATAATAACGATAGTCAATTCCACCATAGAAGTCAAAGTAATCTCCAATTTTAGTAGTGTAAGTTGAAATTACACCAGCCCAGAAGTGATTATTCATTGACTTGCTCATAATCATTTTTGAACCATCTTCACTGCTTGCATTCAGTTCTTCAACAGCATCATAATCGAATGTTCCGTCCGGTCTGCGAAATTGGGTATTTACCGTACCATCCACTGCTGTTCCATACCAACTGCTACTATAACCGGTAACTCCCGTTCCGCTATAACCGTTGCCACGACCAATAGATGCATATAATGCAGTACTCAAACTTGATTTATGATCAATCTGCCATAAATGGTTCAACGAAATCTGAGGCTTATGATAGGCATTGCGTGAAGAATTATAAACCTGCCCGTTACGATAACCGAAGGTCGAATTATAACGGTAAGGGCTCTTCTCACCCATATATTGTTTTACTCGCTGCCATTCTTTAATATTCAAACCATTTGCACTGTTACGCTGATTGTGCCACTGAGGTGATCCGAATGCGGTTAATGACAACTGATGATTATCATTAATGCGCTTTGCCAAACTGGCAAACCAAGTATATCCTTCAGATTCCGTTCCCTGAATATATCCGTTACGCGTATCCTTGGCTCCTAACAAGGTAAAAGCCCATCCATCTTTCGTCAATCCAGAGGAAACGCTAAACATTATTTTGCTATAACCGTCGTTACCCATCGCATAAGAAACAAAGCCACCTTTTTTAGCATCGGTTGTTTTCGTGATAATATTCTGAGAACCACCTACAGAAGGTGAAGCGACCTTGCTGGCACCAAGACCTCGCTGTACCTGGATACTGCTGGCAACATCAGACAAGCCGGACCAATTGCTCATGTAAACTTTCTGATTTTCCATTCCATTGACAGGAACGCCATTAATCATCATAGCCACATTTTCCGATTTAAAACCTCGAATATTTATCTTGGAGTCTCCATATCCACCACCGTCTTTAGTCACATAAACACCCGGAGTAGACTTCAGGATTTCAGGCAACTCTTGCGATCCAAGTCTATCTTCTATGAAAACAGGATCAATTGTAGATACAGCAACCGGTGTCTTGCGCGCAACGGCAATAGATGAAGTGATGACCACGTCTTTCAGCATCACCGCATCGGCATGCATCTGAATAACGCCCAAGTCTACAGAAGCACCCTTACGAGTAATTTTCTGTTTCAGGTCCTTATAACCCACATACTTGAAAACCAAAGTCGCATTGGGAGCAACCGCTTGCTTGAAATAACCGTCAATGTCGGTCACTGAACCTTGCGTGGTACCTTCTACCATAACGGCAGCACCAACCAACGGCTCGCCTGTCTCAGAGTCTACAAGCTGACCTTTCACTGTAGTGGTCTGAGCAAAAGCAGACATACTGCACACAGACATTACTGCAATCAACAGGAAATGAATTAGATTTCTTTTCATAATTCCGTTTTTAGTTAATAGATCATGTTAATTAAACATTAATTTATGTTTCGTCCTGCAAATATAATGAATATAATCCATATAAATATTACATCTACACTACATTTTTTCAAGAAGAGAAAGACTTTTTTAAAGAAACATGGCTACAAACATCTACAACTAAAAACGAAACGGCACGAACCCCCAAATAGAAAATCTATTTATCAGGGCTTCGTGCCATTCAAATTCGAATATAATACTGCAAACAGACGATTATAATCAGTCTTCCATCAGCTTACGATAGCGCACGCGCTTAGGTTCTTCCTTACCCAGGCGCTTCTGCTTATTCTCCTCGTACTCCGAATAGGAACCTTCGAAGAAGAACACATTCGAATCGCCTTCAAAGGCCAGGATATGCGTACAGATACGGTCGAGGAACCAACGGTCGTGACTGATGACCACGGCACAGCCGGCAAAGTCCTCCAAACCTTCTTCGAGCGCACGAAGGGTGTTGACATCGATATCATTGGTGGGCTCGTCGAGAAGCAACACATTACCTTCTTCCTTCAGTGCCATAGCCAGATGCAGACGGTTACGTTCACCACCAGAGAGCACACCACAAAGCTTTTCCTGATCGGCTCCCGAGAAGTTGAAACGAGAGAGGTAGGCACGGGCATTGATATCGCGACCGCCCATGCGGATCAGCTCGTTACCACCCGAAATAACCTGATAAACACTCTTGTTGGGATCGATATCCTTGTGCTGCTGATCCACGTAGGCTACCTTCACGGTCTCGCCTACCTCGAATTCGCCCTTGTCTGGCTTCTCCAATCCCATAATAAGGCGGAAAAGCGTCGTCTTACCTGCACCGTTCGGACCTATGATACCCACAATGCCATTAGGTGGAAGCATGAAGTTGAGATCGTCGAAGAGCAGTTTATCGCCAAAGGCCTTGGCCACGTGCTTGGCCTCAATAACCTTATTGCCCAGTCGCGGACCGTTGGGGATGAAGATTTCCAGCTTTTCTTCCTTCTCCTTCACATCCTCGTTCAGCAATTTATCGTAAGAATTCAAACGGGCTTTACCCTTAGCCTGACGGGCCTTGGGTGCCATACGCACCCATTCCAACTCGCGCTCCAGCGTCTTGCGGCGCTTGCTGGCCGTCTTCTCCTCCATTTCCATGCGTTTGGTTTTCTGTTCCAACCAGCTGGAGTAGTTGCCCTTCCAAGGAATACCTTCACCACGGTCGAGCTCCAAAATCCATCCGGCCACGTGGTCGAGGAAGTAGCGGTCGTGCGTCACGGCAATCACCGTACCTTCGTACTGCTGCAAGTGTTGCTCCAGCCAGTCGATAGATTCAGCATCGAGGTGGTTGGTCGGCTCGTCCAGCAACAGGATGTCCGGCTTCTGCAGAAGCAGACGGCAGAGAGCCACACGACGACGTTCGCCTCCTGACAAATGCTCCACCGACTGGTCTTCGGGCGGGCAGCGCAAGGCGTCCATGGCACGCTCCAGCTTGCTGTCCAAGTTCCACGCATCTGTCGCATCGATGATATCCTGCAGTTCTGCCTGACGAGCAAAGAGCTTGTCCATCTTCTCCTGATCCTCGTAATACTCGGGCAAGCCGAACTTCTGGTTGATTTCCTCATACTCTGTCAGCGCATCAACAATGGGCTGAACACCTTCCATCACCACTTCCTTCACAGTTTTGGCAGGATCCAAATAGGGCTCCTGTGCCAGATACCCGACGGAATATCCGGGTGAGAACACCACTTCGCCCTGATAGGATTTATCCAACCCGGCGATAATCTTCAGCAAGGTAGATTTACCCGAACCGTTCAGACCGATAATACCTATCTTCGCCCCATAAAAAAACGAAAGATAAATGTTCTTCAGCACCTGCTTGTTGTTCTGCTGAATAGTCTTGTTCAGACCTACCATTGAAAAAATAATCTTCTTATCGTCAACTGTTGCCATAGAATGATATGTATATATTAAATAAGTATAACTTTCCAAGCTACTCCGCTCCATAATAGGCAACGGAAGAAAACTCCTGTGCAAAGATAAGAAAAAAAGAGAAAAAAACTTTGTTTCTTCAAAAAAACTCCCTATCTTTGCACCCGCTTAACAGCAATAAGGTTTGATTCGCTAGCTCAGCAGGTAGAGCACAACACTTTTAATGTTGGGGTCTTGGGTTCGAGCCCCAAGCGGATCACTCAAACAAAAAGCAAAACAATGAAAACCGCTGATAATCAATCATTATCAGCGGTTTTTCTTTTTATCCATACCGCAAATTGAAGCAGAATACCGCATCTTACTGGAGGTGAAATAGGTGGACTTAATTTCCACATAAAAACAAGTCCACCTGATTGGATTATATTCCAAGGTGCTCTGCCACTGACATCCGCTACCGGACATACAGGAAGTACACTGGCACAAGCAAAAATAATGGTATATAAAGGAATAAGCCATAAAGGCAAATCAATACCAGATTGAGTGTCTCCTGAAGTTTGTAGCAGAGAAAGGTAAAAAATAGTCTCAAATTGTGCCTGAGTATGGGTATGTTCAGTGTTATAAGGGTGAGAGTGCACCACAACAACCCCATTCACCACATGGGAATGGGTGAACAGTGTTATGCCGCACCAGTAAAGAGCGAACAGAATCAAAAGAGAGATTCCTGCTATTCTATTTCTTTTCAACCTGTTTACAAACATGAATAAACGGAATTATTTCCTCAGACAAATGTAGATATGTTCATTAAAAAAAGCAATACCTATTTTATAGTAAAAAGATTAAATGAGTTCTTATTACCTATATTATTCTTTACGTACAAAATTCTTTTTCTTTCTTATTACAAATCCTGTATATATACACCACATGGCAGCCAGTCCGGCAAAGAAAATATAAACCAGAGTTCCTTTACCAAGCAAGGTATAAATCCGCCCTGTATGTATTTCCAGAGCAAGATTCCATAAAGACATCGGAAGAACGGAAAACTCTTCAGGCATAGACACAGAATCTGTGCCTTTCTCATACTCTACTATAAAAGGAACGGATTTAATACCGGAAATACAGCCTGATACTGCCCGTTTCCCGAAAGGCGGTCCTGACACCTCATGCACCTCATCACCGCTAAAGAAATCAAGCACCTTTCCATCGGTCCTGTCCCATACAAACATGCCACTGAATGAACCTGCCAGCCATCTTTCCTCACCGTCTTTCTGCCATACATTCAGCCCCATGACACTTACCGGAGGAGTCTTTTCTTCCTTTACAGGAACGGCATCCAGCGAAGACAGCGAATAGAAGCCTTCGGAGGTCGAAAGAAGCCAGTCACCACATTCCCTGTCATAACGCGTCATACGCAATCTGTCATTCCAGGCATTGTCTTCATCCAGCATGGACCCGGGCACCGGGGGTACTTTCCCATAGACCAATGCGATAAGTACAGGAGGACGCAGACACCATCCGGTAAAGGCAACCCACATAAGCAGAAGGAAAGTATAACGTCCCATCGTATCGTGCCAATTTAAGGATTCTTTCAACAAAGATGTACAGGCTGACACATTTCTTCCTTTCTCTCTTAAGCGACGGATAACCCCGGGAAGCAGCCAATACAGCACTCCTGAAATACAAAGTATGATAATGACTATTGCCACACCGTCCATCAGGAGTTTCCCGAATGTACCGAACAGTTCGCCGCTATGCAAAAGCCATACGGTACGGAAAAGAGAAACTTTACCATCATAACCAGCAGGAGCTTTTATTTCAACCTTCCTGAAATCATGATGGGGAAATGTAGATATATAAAGATAAGAACGACCTGTCACCACCAGCGTATCTCCAGCCAGTGTCAGGTCGGACAACCGCTCCTCCTGCCGGTCCGGCAAACAGATTTCCTCCCACTTTTTCCCGTCTCTTCTGTAAAGTGCGAACGGACTGACAGCAAACAAGGTTTTATCCGCAGTCTGCACAACGGCTCTGATGTTACGTCGGTCAGTACCGGAAGGCAGGCCGTCATTAAAATCCAGAACAGTACTCATAACCGAATCCGTCATCCAGATGCCGTTACTTCCATACAAGAGAATGGAGTCTGCATGAGCGTACCGTAATGAACCACGCAGCAGCCCGTTGTTCCATCTGTCGAAACGATAGCTTGAAGGAAGCCACTTCCTGCTCACGTCCACATCCGATACGGCCTCCCTGTGATTCAGCACAATACCGCTTATACAGAACATAAGCATGAAAAAGGTAAAAATCAGTCCGAACCATTTATGATGCTTTCTCCATGTACTCCGTCTCATACCCTGCGCATCATTTTACGATATGTCACATAAAGTCCCGCCACGGCAAACGAACCGCCTATCAGAATTATTTGGAGTATATGCTCCCCGGGAGCATTCCATAAAGCAGGAAGAAGGCTGATACGGTCGAACACTTCCACGGCTATCCAGAAGATGATGACCGTAGCGAAGCCATAACGCAGACTCATGCCCCATGAAGAATAACGCAGCAGACGGGCAAACATGAACAGCGAACCTATAAGCCCCAGCATCCCCACAAGCAATGTCACCGGATGACGGTCGCCCAGGAAACGCTCGTCATAGCAGAACATAAGTGTGAGGTAACACGTCCACAACATCGTAATCACTTCCATAAATGCCACAATGCTGGTATGCCGTGTCATTGGCCGTGCCGCAATCTCCTTCTTGTGTTTGCCGAAGAACAGACGCTGCCACCAGTTCAGGAAGTTACATCCATTGGCCGTACAAAACAGGTACAGCATCATCACCATCGCCCAGAATCCGAAGGTAGCAGGCAATATCAGATACTCCGGACGGCTGACAATCTCGCCCGTCACCGGGTCGAGCTGTGCCTGCGTGCCGAACCGTTCGGCATAATACATGAACAGGAAATCAATCGCTCCCATCCAATAGAACATCCCTCCGAACAGTCCCAACAGGCTCTGCCGCGCATCTCCCTTGATAAAGACACCCGCAATGACCAGTCCCAGTCCGAAGGCTCCCATTCCCATTCCCGCATAAAACTGTTCTACTCCCGTAGTACCGTCTTTCAGCATACGGGCAAGAATATGCGTAAGGGGCATCGCTGCCAGTGTCACCGCAATGGACACTATCGCTTTGCCCCAATTCGTTTGTTTTCTATTTAATCCTGTTGTCATGTTAACAGACTTTTTATCCGACAGCAGCCGATTTCCTTGCGCCCTTATACCAGAGATAGAACACTAAAGCCACAAACACTACCAGTATTATCACCATCTCCATTACATGGTTCAAAGGATCTGTCCATATCTCGCTGAACAGGTCCATACGTCCCAACACCTCGATAGGTGTCCAGAAAACCACCACCGTAGCAATGGCCATACGGATATTGGCTCCCCACGAAGCAATGCGCAGCTGTTTGGCAAAGATAAAGAACGAACCTATCAGACAGCCCAAGCCTACCAAAAGTGTAACAGGATGATTTTCGCCTAAGAATACGTCATCATAACAGAACATCAGCAGTAAGTAGGAAGCCCACAGAATCATCATCAGCTCCATGAAGGTAACGATGCTCGTGTGGCGTGTCATCGGACGAGCGGCTATCTCGTTCTTCTTTCCCTTGAACAGCAGACGCTGCCACCAGTTGATGAAGTTGCATCCGTTGCGTGTGCTGAACAGATACATAATCATCACCATCATCCAGAATCCGAAAGAAGCCGGAAGTATAAGATATTCAGGACGGGTCACTATCTCTCCCGTCACAGGGTCGAGTTCCGGCTGTGTGCCGAAACGGTTGGCAAAATACATAAACAGGAATTCCACCCATCCCGTCCAGAACAGCAGACCGCCGAACAGTCCCCACAGAGTCTGGCGCGTATCTCCCTTGGCAAACACGCCTGCAATAACCATCAGCATACCCACGAATCCCATGGCAAAAGCCGAATAATGCAGTGTGGTCTCATCCAGAAAATGCTCCATCAGAATCATCACGGCATGCCCAAGCGGCATGGTGAACAATACCATCAGGAATGATGCGGTGGCTTTCCACCAGTATTTTTTGATTTTTTCTTTCTTCATAATCTTTTCTTATTTTAGTTCGTCGCAGTAATAACTGATTCTTCCTCCTTCGTCACCTATCTCCACATTGGCATCATACCAGCTGATAATCTGTATTTTGAAGTAACGCTGTCCGTCTGCCGTACGCACTACGTATGTGTGGAAAGACGGAGTATATACAGGAGGAGGTCCGGCAAACGTCATCGCCTCTGCCAGCAACGGATTGGCATTGGTCTTTGTCCTTTGTGGTCCGTTGTTCGGGTCGAACCAGGGATTAGAATCAAAATCCAGCCCGTTCTCCACTAGGTAATGGTTCCAGTCGTTCTGCGACATGGTCACACTGACCTCACCATTATCGACCACCCATTCCAAATCCGACGGTAACTGTGAAACGCTTGTCCACTTATTGTATTCGCCATATCCCAAGTCGGCAGCACCTCCACGGCCTATGCCACTGGTACCGCTGTTTGTTCTCAACACGTAGCCACAAAAAGCCAAGTCCCAATCCGTGCGGCCGTACTGTTCGCCTTCCTTGATGTCCTTGTTCACCCCATAGGCATTGAACATTTCGCCGGTACGCAGGTTAAAATAAATCCAGTCATTCGTCACACCGGTGGAATAACCCGACTTGCGAGGCAGTGTCTTTCCGTTGAAAGGCTGTATGTCGTCATAGTCCACACAAGCGGTCATCGTCAGACACCCCAACAGAAAAACCATTATTTTCAATTTCAAACCTTTCATTTCCTTTTCTTTAAAGAGTTAATCACATCATCAAGCATAAATTCCATCTGTACCCATCCGCGGGTTCCGGCTGTAGCCGGAACATTGAACATCGTAATCCCAGAACCCAGTGTTTTCGGCACATAGTTGAACAGATTGTCCACACCAAGAGTCAGCTTCACCTTGTTCCAGAAAGTCTGCGATACGGAGAGGTTGCACAGTACATATTGCGGAAGGTCGCAACGGAAATAGGCATCATAGCTCTTGTTGTCCTCTTCCACGAATACGCGATCCTGCACATCGAACTTCTTGCTTCCCATATACGATGCACTGAACACAGCATTCAGACGATAATTCTTCCGTGCATATTTATAATCCAGACTTGCAGTAGCAGCGTGTGGAGATGTGGTATTTACCTGTATGCCCTCGTTCTTGCTCACATTGACATAACTGTAAGTTCCGTTAAGGGTCATACAATCCAATACCCTCCAGCGTAACAAAGCTTCAATACCCAACAGACGCTGCTTGCTCAGATTGGTATATTCAAAATTGTACTGCATGTCATAAATACGCCACACTCCCTCAATCTTGTCGCGGAAATAGTTGCCGTATGCCGTACCTGACACGAACAGGCGGTCGTTCGAATATTCTGCACCGAGCGAAAAGTAATTGTTCTTCTCCGGCTGCATGTTCTCATTACCGCGAATCATGAACATTCCCAAATGGTCCCAGTTGAAGAAAAGTTCCTTAATACTGGGAGAACGGTAACCCATTGAATAGTTGGCGCGGATAGCCCACTGCTCATTGGGTGAATATTTTGCAGCCACTTTAGGCATAGCCATGAAACCGAACGCACGCGAGAAGTTAGTGCGCACTCCGGCAGACACCATCCATTGGGGATTGATGGTCCATTCGTCCTGCAAGAAATATTCCGTCTCTTTCAGGGCGCGGGTTTTCAGGTCATGGTTGGCATTGCCCGAAAAACGGTCGCTGGTCAATTCGTCAGAAGTGTGTTCGATGCCGAATATCAGACTGTGGCCGTCGAAGTAGTCGCTCGTCACGGTCAGACGGGGTTGCCAGATGCTGCTCTCATAGTCCTTATTACGGGTATCGATGCGCTCATGGCGCTTGTATCGGTTATAGAAATCCCCGTGCAGGCTTCCGGTCACGCTGAACCAGTCTTTCATATGGTAAGTCACCTTGGCCCCGGCGTTCCATTCGTTCGCCTGACTGAACGTCATGTCCTGTATCAGGTCGTACGTGTTCATGAAGAAGCCTCCTCCATATACCAAAACTGACAAATCTTTTATCGGATCGTAATAGACTTTCTGTGACATCGTGATGTGCTCCTTGCCTTCGATACCCATTGGCGGGCGGGCTGCGGTGCTGACCACCGTGATGTCATGGGGAAGGAAAGGGTTGGCCTCCTGCGTATAGACTTTCTTGTCGTTCTCCGCCTGATACATATAGAATGCGTCGGTGGAGCTGTACCACACATCGGTCTGCGAGGTCACTTTGCCCGTATTGAAGCCGGCTGACACCCAGCCTTGCAGGTTGGGGCGGTCGGCATTCTGCTCGAACATATACAGGAAGTCGCTTGGCTGCGGATTCTTGTAGTTGCGCTCGTTCATCTGTCCATAACGCACTCCGGCGTCTATCGACAACGGTTTGGAGGTCTTTTTGGTTATCAGGTTGATGACAGCTCCAGCCGCACGGCTTCCGTAGAGGGTGGAGCTTGCACCTTTCACTATCTCGATGCGGTCTATGGCATGAAGGTTGAAACGTTCATAGTCCAGGTTGCCCGCCATGTCGCCCGTCATACGTTCGCCGTCCATCAGGAACAACACGTGCCGGGCATCCAGTCCCTGCATGGAGATTTCGTTTCCGAAGCCCACTTTCTGTATATTCAGTCCCGGAGTTTCCTGCTGGAGAGCCTGCTGCAGATTGGCGTATCCGGCATCCACTAATTGTTTACCCCCCAATACCTGCGTGGTTATGGGGGACAGTTTGATGGGGCGTGCCGCACGCGAACCCGTCACGACTACTTCGTTCAGCCCCAGTGCATCATCTTTCATATATACGGTCTTCACCGTTTCGGTTTTATCTATTTTCCCTGTTTCCGGTACAAAGCTGACGTATGTCACCTTATAGTACCAACTACCTTTCCCTGCAAGCTTCAGCACTGTCTGTCCGTCCACGTCCGTGATGGTGTGCATGGCGTTCCTCAGTTCCGGATTGTCGGCATAGGCCACATTAGCGGCTATGACCGGCTGTTCCGTCCCTTTCTCCAGCACCGTCAGCCTGACGCTCCGCTGGGCTGCCGCATCCGTACAGACGCATAGCGCCAACAGCAGGATGAAGGTTGTAATCTGTTTCATCTATCGTTTTGTTTTTACAATTCCAACTGTTTATATTCAATTCTTACCCTGTTCTTTCTTTGCTTCTTCCAGGTCTTTCTCATACTGCGAAAATTCTTCTTCAAAGCGGTCAATGCGGGTCTTGTCAATAGTTTGCAGGAAAGTTTCGGTACGTACGTTCATCATGTTGTAGTCCACGATGAACTCCATCTGGTTAGTGTTCACATTCAGGAAACCGTCCACACGGGCGCCACTACCTTGTTGGTTGTCCGCAGCGTCATCGCCACTGGTGGTGACATTCCCGTCCGTGCCTACGAACTTCACCCAGCCGTCGTCGGGATATTCGTCCTGTTCCCAACTGTTAAGGTTCATAAACTGCGTTGCGCATCGAAAGGTGATGGCAAATGGCATGGCACCTACGGTGAAGTCGCTCAGGTCAAGCACCATCATCCCGTCTTCCCGCCATGAGAAGTTGAATTTGGTTGGGCAACCGCTCTCCAATAGAGTCTTGTCCACGCCGTTCATAGTGGCTTTGGTAGAGAGTACGATGTCGCCGTTGAGGATTTCCTTTGCCTTATCAATATATTCCTGTGCAGGTGGCTCATTGGTAAGTGAATCGTCACTTTCACACGAACTTAATCCGATTACTGTTGCCATAAGAAGGCTGAATAAAAAGTATAACTTTTTCATTTTGCTTATATAATTTACTTGTTTTGTAATCCATAATTGTTTCCTGTTCATTACCCTTGCCTGCGTGTATTCCGCAAAGGGTATGTAAAGTCATGGCTTTTCCATGATTAAAGGCAGGCTTTTTCCGATGGCAAAGTCTGTCTTTGCTGTGTACCGCATGTAGGCCTCAGAAGCGGTTCAGGCGGTTTGGATAATTTTGTTTCCTCGCCGTCGGTTGCATACCGGGAGTGTTTTTAGCGACATAGCAGCCTTGCCGACAGGATAATGGTGTCTTCCCCATTGGGTGAGGTGAATATATTGTGATAATTTTTTCTTAGTAACACACAAAAAAGAGCTAAGAGAAAGCCGTTTGACAACTTTCTCCTTACTCTTTCTGAATTTAATTTCGTAGCTTGACAAAATAATGACGAATTATTTTGTTCCAACAAAGTGTACGGATGCAGGGAAATCTGCACCTAAGAACTTACCGGATACTGCCAGAGTAAACTCGATAGTGTTGCCTGTAACTTTGGCATCAGTCAAAGAATCCAGGTACAATTTTATCGGCAGCATGTTTAAGATTTTCAAAGTCCCGGCTTGATCGCCTTCATTTGCTGTAATTTCACCGGTTTCTTCATCTACTTCTACTTCCAACTCGATAGTGATATTTCCCGGCATACTTCCGATTTGCGGAAAATCGCAAGTTAAAAGACCTCCTTCAAGAGTATAAGAGGCTGTACGCGGTTCATAATCTTCTCCTCTCATTTTGATTTGATCCATTGTACCGTTATAAGTACCTTCGTAATCGCTGATTGCCAATACGGTACTTACACCATCCACATCCATCACTGTGGCAGCGTCAGCAGACTGCGCCATTCCGAAACTTGCTGCAACAAGGGTAGCTCCTAAGAAAAATTTTCGCATCGTTTTTATAATTAAAGTCTAACAAAAAAATAATTACACTTTATTATTGATTTTTCAATAAAGTCCTCCAACGGCATCCTTCATCATACATCAAAGAAGAACTGTAACCTAACCTTCTAACTTTATCGGATGAATCGATATCGGTATAGTTTGCTTTTAAGAATGCTTGAGTCGATTCTCTATAGAAAGTGCTTTCTGAACAGGCAAAAGTAGTACCGGCACGTCCATCTTCATTATAGAAAATGGTCAGTTCCGGATAGACCAGATTAAAGTCATTATTCAAATCACCAATAGCTATGTTAGATAGCATTTTGACATTCGACATGTCGAATGTTTCCAATGCGTCCAGGCTTTCGATGTCAATGGTGTTAACTTTCAATTCATCCTTTTCGGGCAATTTGATTTCTTTCAGTGCAGGACATCCAAGAACCATCAGATTACTGCCATACGTTTCATTACTTTCCGTCTCTTTATCTCGTTGTCCCCAAATAGTAGAATAGCTCAAATCTAATTTCTGCAAACCCGGGATATTCTGAATCCATACATTTACTAAATTAGTAGCATTGGATAAATCGATAGCTTCCACTTCTACATTTTGCAGGATGATTTGAGTAATGGATTTCCCTACTTTTACGTTAGGCATAGAAGCTACATTTTCTACTTCAGCGGCGTAAAGACCGAATTTAGAGCCTTCCCAAGAGAGACTTCCTATCAAATATTGAATACCTTCAAAGTTGGAAACATTATCAGTAGGAGAAACAAGTAACTCCTTTGTTTTTTGGTCGAGTCCCAAGCGTTTGTTAAGGTCTATTTGGTCGCCGTTAAACAAATCGGAGAAGTCAGTCTTCAAACGGACGAGCAGGTTTGCGTCGGGCACGTCGCGCAGGGTGGTATAGGTTTGCAGATTGCCATCGACATCAGTCATCTTCATATCAATGGTGCCGGCGGTGATGGCTTCCTTGTTTTGGCGGTAGAAACGCACGAGATCTTCGATATTCTCTTTAGCGGTTTCCGGAAGGTAAAGTTTGGTAATTTCGTGCAGGTTAGTCACAGTTTCATCGCCGTTTTCTTCCACTACGACACTCACAAGATTATCATAGTCGTAGATTTCATTACCCGTCAGGTCTATGCCGGTGATTTGTTCCGGTAATTTGGCAAAGTCGAACGCCGGGCCGTAACCATTGTCCGACAGATCCACATCAGTCAAGTTAGGGAACATGGAAAGTTCTGCCAGTGCGTCTGTGGAAATCTGTGTCCCAGAGAGATCAAGCGTAGTTGTATTATTAGCCAAATCGTCAAGCAACAATTTTCCGTTTGCGTCAAACTGGTAGCCTTTTTGTACCAGAATGTCCTTCAGTGCTGTGTTCTCAATAGGGTTAGTGCTGTACGTAAATCCTTCTTCTTCGCTACATGAAACAAATCCCAGAGTTGTAGCAAGTCCTAAGCATAAAATTAAAGTCTTTCTCATCTTTATTTATATAATTAAGTTTTTTAGAATCGGCGCAAAAGTAAAACCTTTACTTATAACATACAATACCTATTTTTTGGTATTTATTAACATCGTTAATCCTAATAAATGAGGATTGCAAACTTTAAAATCAGCCAATTTTAACGGTTTTTCAAAAACTTCAAACAACCTATCCAATAACAAACGTTAAAGATCGTTTTACTCATATACCTATATTAGGTATTGCCATCTTAGATAAAAAAATACTATTATGCTCATCAGGGCCAATACGATAATAGCAAAAAGCCCTATTTTTAGGTATTTCAAAAAAGAAAAAGACGGTATATTTTTGCACCGTAAACAATTAAAATATTTACTTCATGAAAAAGATTGGTATATTTTACGGTTCCTCCACCGGAACCTGCGAAAGCCTGGCTGAACAACTGGCCGGCGAACTGGGAGTGACAGGCGGCGACGTGCACAGCGCGGACAAGCTGACTGCCGAATTGGCAAATACCTACGACGTGCTGGTACTGGGAACCTCCACCTGGGGCGACGGAGAACTGCAGGACGACTGGTATGATGCCATCAAGGTGCTGAAAGGCATGGACCTGCATGGCAAGGACGTGGCCCTGTTCGGCTGCGGCGATTCGGAGTCCTACTGCGACACCTTCTGCGACGGTATGGGTATCCTCTACGAAGATCTGAAGGACACGGGATGCACCTTCCTAGGCAACCGCGTCAGCACGGACGGCTATTCATTCGGCAGTTCCATCGCCGTGGTGGACGGATGCTTCGTGGGTCTCGCGCTGGACGATGTGAACGAAAGTGGCAAGACCGCCAGCCGCATCAGTGCCTGGGCTGCCGACCTGAAGAAGTGCTTCTGACCTTTTTCTCTCTTCATTTTAAACTTTATGGACATGATATCATCCCCCGACATCCTCCCGGCAGACCTGAAGGTGTTTCTGAACCACGTGTACGAGTATAAGAAAGGTGTGCGCCGCATGGTGCTCTATACAGTCAACCGCAAGTATGAAGCCTTTGCTACAGCCCGTCTAAAGAGCCAGCACATAGATTTTCTCGTACAGCCAGCTTCGGACACGAGCATCAATCTGTTCTTCGGCCGTCCTGAGTGCATTCGGGCTATCCGTTTTCTGGCAGACAGACCGCTCAATCTGCTTTCGCCCGAAGAAGACTTCATTCTGGGAGCGATGCTGGGGTATGACATCTGTGCGCAGTGCGAACGTTACTGTAAACGAAAGAAAGCCTCCTGCTAATAAGGATGGTGTAATCTCTCTCGTTCTGTTTCCTTATATACTGAATAATACGTTACAGCTCATTATATTGACTTCTACACCATATATGGAGGTTACGTGCATAAGAATAGAATGAGTATAAATCTTCCCCAACTCATCAATACAGACTTCAAGCCTGTAGCCTTCATACGTACAGGAAAATTACCCTGCGAAAGCACTTTCATTTTTCCGTTTACATACGTTTATCCTTTCAGAGGAAAATACTCTATCAATATTCTACTTTTTCCCTTTATACGAAATTCTTGTCTTTGACAAAGAAAAAGGAATAATCTAACGAATAAATACAATAAAAAACTGTTATCCCTTCCATCAAAGATAAATCCCAATCCTGATTTGCCAGCCGCATTTATTCCTTTTTTCAGGAGAATTTTCCTTATGGCTTACGCCATGAAAATTCACCTGAAAAAGAATGCGGCGGCAAAAGGATTAGAATTAAAGGAAAGATTACAACAGGAGCTTCAGACGGCAAGCACCCTACTCCGCGCAGCATTGTCACGGCCCACTACACAGGGTGGACCATCAACGGCAAGAAATTCGACAGCAGTCGTGGCGGTACACCCGCCGCTTTCCGCCTGAGCGACCTGATAGAAGGATGGATAATAGCCATGCAACAAATGTGCGTGGGTGACAAATGGGAAATCTACCTTCCTGCCGAAATGGGATATGGCAAGTGCTCGCAACCAGGCATACCCGGCGGTTCCACACTGATATTCGAAATCGAACTGCTGGGCATCGGCTGACACTCCCCCCTGACAGGCATGGTTATCACCACACTTCTCATTATAAATATTTTCACTACTATAAAAACATTTGTCGCAAGAAGTTGCTACATTTGTAGCGACAATCATTTTATATTAAACCTCTAAAAACAGAAAAAAACGATGCTTACACAGATTATAAACGGACGCATATTCACGCCACAAGGATGGCTGAACGAAGGTTCCGTACTGATGCGTGACGGAAAGATATTGGAAGTGACAAATTGCGACCTGGCCCTCATCGGTGCCAAGCTGATTGATGCCAAGGGAATGTACATCGTCCCCGGCTTTGTATGCATGCACATACACGGAGGCGGCGGACACGACTTCACCGAATGTACAGAGGAAGCTTTCCGCACAGCTACCCATGCCCACCTGCTCCATGGAGCCACGACCATCTTCCCCACCCTGTCCGCATCGCCTTTCGACAAGCTGCATCAGGCAGCCGCCCTCTGCGAAAAGATGATGCAGGAGCCGGGCAGCCCGGTAGAAGGCCTCCACATCGAAGGTCCCTACCTGAACCCCAAGATGGCAGGCGAACAATTTGCCGGACAGGTGAAAGCCATTGACGAAAAAGAATACAAGGAATTGCTGGAAAGCACAAACTGCATCCGCCGTTGGGACGCCTCACCCGAGCTGCCTGGCGCACTGGAGTTTGCCAAATATCTACGCGAAAAAGGAATTCTGGTAGCCGTATCACACACCGAAGCCGAATACGATGAGATCAAAGCTGCCTACGAAGCTGGATTCACACATGCCGCCCACTTCTACAATGCCATGCCCGGCTTCCACAAACGCCGCGAATACAAATATGAAGGTACTGTAGAAAGCGTCTACCTGACCGACGGCATGACCATCGAACTGATAGCTGACGGCATTCACCTGCCTTCTACCATCCTGCGCCTGGCCTATAAGCTGAAAGGAGTGGACCACACTTGCCTCGTCACCGATGCCATGTCCTGTTCGGCAACTGCCGGCAAGGAAATCAACGATCCTCGCTACATCATCGAAGACGGTGTATGCAAGCTGGCCGACCGTTCTTCCCTGGCTGGCAGTATCGCTACAGGCGACGTACTGGTACGTACCATGGTGAAGGCAGGTATTCCGCTGGGCGATGCCTTACGCATGGCCAGTGAGACTCCGGCACGTATCATGAACATATTCGACCGCAAAGGCTCCCTGCAGAAAGATAAGGATGCCGACATCCTCGTCATGGACAAGGACCTGAACATACGTGCCGTATGGCAAAACGGTCAACTCATTGAAGAGACCAATACGTTATTCTGAGAAAGAAAAACCTAATCCTAACTTTTAAAACAGAGAAAAATGAAGAATGTTAAGTTAATGAGTGTAGTGCTCAGCATGGCCATTTTGGCCGGCAGTTGTGGAACAATGAACAACACAACCAAAGGGGGCATCATCGGCGGCGGCGGTGGCGCCGTAGCAGGTGCAGCCATTGGAGGTCTGATCGGTAAAGGGAAAGGAGCCGCCATCGGCGCAGCTGTAGGAGCTGTAGTAGGTACCGGCACTGGCGTTGTCATTGGTAAGAAGATGGACAAGAAGGCAGAAGAAGCTGCAAAAATTGAAGGTGCAGAAGTCGAAAAAGTAACAGATACCAACGGACTGGCTGCTGTCAAAGTGTCGTTCGCATCGGGCATCCTTTTCGGGTTCAACTCTTCCACACTGAGCAACGAAGCCAAGGCCTCTCTGCGCGATCTGGCACAGATATTGAGAGACGATCCGACCACAGACATCGCCATCATTGGCCATACAGACAAAGTAGGCACGTATGAAGCCAACGTCAAGGTATCCAAAGATCGTGCCTATGCGGTAGAGAACTATTTACAGGATTGTAATGTATCTCCTGCACAATTCAAAGTCGTCAAAGGTGTAGCCTACGATGAATATGACGAGAGCAAGTCTGCAGATGAAAACCGACGCGTAGAAATCTACATGTATGCCAGCGAACAGATGATTCAGGAAGCTGCACAACAATAAGAAAAGATACATACGAATACAAAAGAGGCGCGGATGCTATGCAATCTGCGCCTCTTCTTATTTATATTCACAGAAGATTATTTGACCAACTGCTCGTATTCAACAGAAGCTAGAATAAAGGTACCGACCGCTTTCCCTTCGTTCTCCACTACCGTCACATCCTTACCTGCCAGGTAGTAATTGACAGTTCCCGTACGAGACGGATCTTTGGCCGGCCCCAGACCAGCCGATGCACACGTCTGCACCACGTCCAACTTACCGTCTTCTCGCTCACGAATAAAGGTCTTAAGCAAACCTTGATACGCCTTTTCGGCTACTGGAAGATAAATCTCGCGATCAAGCAATCCCAAACGGATTCCCTTCAGATAAGCATACGTAAAAATGCCGGATGCAGATGCCTCCAGATAATTGGCCTCCGTTCCTACATTATATACTTTCCCATTAATTGTATCTCCTTTGCCATCGGCAGCCGTTTGTGCATCGTATTGAAGCAACTGATACCACACACCAGAAACCGGATCTTGCCAACGTTTCAGTCCAGCTGCCACCTGATTGAAGATAGCCAACACGTCAGGATAGTCTGCATGATCTTTTGGCATATACTCGAGCACATCGGCCAAAGCCGCAAAATACCAGCCCATGCCACGCGCCCAAAACTCTTTACTACATCCTTTGAAAGGTTCTTCCTGATTGGCCCAGAAAGAATTTTCATCCTCGGGAGTAGCCGACCATGCGTGATAGTTCAACTGCTTGCCTTCGTCATAGGTATATTTATTGATAGTCTTGAACTGTAAAGCAATGTCAGCCCAACTCTGTGCATTGTCCTCAGCATCATCTTGTCCGAACACATGTTGCCACTGAGCATAAATCGTAGAACCCATATATAACCCATCAAGCCACATCTGATTGGGATATACAGCCTTGTGGAAAAATCCACCTGCCCCAGGAAGTCCTTCTGGTATACGGGAATGATCATACTTCAATTTGTTACGGATAAGCGAAGCTGCGTTCTTATACCGATTGGCATCTTTCGTATTTCCTTTCTTCAATTCCTCTTTATAAAGGGTAAAGAAAACATTACCCGCAGGCAAATCATCAATATTACTTGGACGAAGTGCCGACTCTCCCTTGGCATTCAGGATAACAGAACCATCGGGCGTCGTGCTGTTGTCAGCAAAAGCTTTTACTGCATCGTAATATTCCGTTTTTTCGGGATAAAGTGTCCATGCTTTCAGCACAGCATTCGCAACCAAACCAGACACATAATCCCAAGATGCACTGTCCAATTCCGTCTGATGATGACGGTTGCAATAGAAATCTACCAGGCCGTGAGATTCCACCATCCGTTGCGAATACTTTTCCGGTTGGGAAACCTTCTGTCCAGAACCACAGCTTACCATCAAACACATGGAAGCTGCCAATAAAAGATAATTTTTCATGCCATTATAATTTTACATTCAAAAAACATTCGTCAATAAAGAAACAGCATTCACCTATCAGAAAGAGATACCGTGTTCGCTAACGGTGCAAATATAGTATTCCCCATCCAAAATAAAAACTTTTAGAACACATCTTTACAGGCACAATCCCTCACATATCGAGAAAAAACCTATTTTTGCACTATCATTAAACAAAAAAGACAACTCAACCATGAAATTCAAGAACAAAGTTTGCATCATTACCGGAGGAGCGGCAGGTATCGGCAGATGTCTGGCCGAAAGTTTCAGCGCTGAAGGAGCCCGTGTATATGTCATAGACAAGGAACAGGTCACAATAAAAAATGATCTGATCCATTTTTTCCAAGGTGACATTGCCGAACAGACTGTAATAGATACTTTCGTCGACTGGATACTTGCACACGAGCAACAAATAGATATCCTGATAAACAACGCATGCCTAATGAAGGGCGGTATCCTATCCGGCTGTACATACGATGACTTCCTGTATGTGCAACGTGTAGGCGTGGCAGCCCCCTTTTGGCTGACCAGCCGGCTAAAGCCCCATTTTGCATCGGGAGCCAGTATCGTCAACCTGTCATCTACCCGTGCTTTCCAATCACAAGCAGATACAGAAAGTTATTCGGCTGCCAAAGGTGGCATTACGGCCCTGACCCACGCACTGGCTATCAGTCTGGCGGGTATTGCACGCGTCAATTCCATCGCACCAGGATGGATCGAGACAGCCCGTTTCCACGAAGGAACAGACGTACCTCATTATACAGAAAGCGACCTTCTACAACATCCGTCAAGACGTGTAGGCGAGCCGGAAGACATCGTACAGGCAGCATTCTTCCTGTGCGACGAACGGAACAGCTTCATCACTGGTACCAACTTAACCGTAGACGGCGGCATGAGCAAACTGATGGTTTACCACAACGATGAAGGTTGGACCCTGGACAAGTGACATCTTTGCCGAAAAAACGTCATTCTGACAGACAGGACACTTTCTGTCAGAAGCCCCAAAAGCCAACAAAGTATGCAAAGTTTTAAAAGAAAGAGATTGTTGATTAAAATTCTTTTCACAAGTTAAAAAGTGCCGAAACCTAAACTGACATTTCGGCAACCGGCACAAAGTTTGCAACTCCTTATGCGAACAACGAAACCGAAAGGTGGAGGAGTTCAGAGAAAAAATGATAATAAACAACTTAAAAATAGGAGATTACAACTATGATGCCGATTAGAAAGTACAACAATCAGAACTGGTTACCGAGTATCTTTAACGATTTCTTTGATAACGATTGGATGGTAAAAGCCAACGCTACTGCTCCTGCCATCAATGTAATAGAAAACGAAAAAGATTACAAAGTAGAAGTTGCTGCTCCGGGCATGACGAAGGAAGACTTCAACATCCATTTGGGCGAAGACAATGAATTGGTCATCACAATGGAGAAAAAGAACGAAACCAAGGAAGAAGACAAGGAAAACAAGAAGTACTTGCGTCGTGAGTTCTCTTACTCAAAATTCCAACAAGCTTTTGTTCTGCCTGAAGATGTCGAGAAAGACAAAATCAGCGCCACCGTCACAGACGGTGTGTTGACCATTGAGTTACCTAAACGCACACCCGAAGAAAAGGCTAAAATCAACCGTGTAATTGAAATCCATTAATTGCACAATACCTTGTAGTAATTTGTCCAAGGCTGCTTTCCCCGCGAGGGAAGAGCAGCCTTTTTTTATGTTTTATTCCGGTTGCAACTCGTTGGCAGACGAAGGCAATTGCTTCCACCCTTCGCCAAAAGCATCGTAAGCATCGGTCACTACTACAAAAGCACGAGGATCCACTTCCTTTATCTTCAGCTTCACGCCCGCCACTTCTTTATAGCTCACCACGAGGAAAAGCATTTCTTTATCAGTGCCCGTATACAGTCCACTACTCTTGATACACGTAGCAGTACGATCCAGATCCTCAAGGATGTATTTGTGCAAGTCAGTCATCTTGATATCGCTGATGACAAATATCAGCTTGTCATTCTTCGACCCGTTTATCATATAAGCAATGACACGCGAATAAATGAAAATGGAAATCAATGAATAGAAAGAAAGGAACAAGGCCGGTTGCACCATATCTTCAGCACTTCCGATGCCAAAACCGATCACAACAAGACCGAAACACACCACTACCCCGTCGGCCAACAGAATGGCTCTCGAAAAACGGATGTGGCAATACTTCTGCAACAACATCCCCACAATGTCTGTTCCTCCCGTAGTAGCCTGGTTACGAACCACAATACCACCACCGATACCGATAAGCGTAGCACCGATAACTGTCGTCAGCATCAGATGATCGGACAAGTCCATACAGCCTCCCAGCAGTTGCGTAGGGTCAAGTGCCTCCAGGGCTTCCTGCGTAGGATAAGCCACCCGCGACAGCATATTCATTATAAAAGGTGTAACCAAGGCAGCCGCTATGGTACGCGACCCCAACTTGGCTCCGAGCAAAACGACTGAAAGGATAAGCAGCGGGATGTCGAACATATAACCGAACGTACCCACCTGAATGGAAGGGAAAAGATTGTGAAGCACAATACTCGCTCCATACACTCCTCCTGGAATGATATTATAGGGGTTGATAAAAAACACAAAACCGGCTGCAAGAATGGTACATCCCAACAAGATGTTAATCCATGAATAGATTGTTTTCTTCATATAGTATTATTTTTATGCAGCAAAAATACAGAATTCCTACGGATAAACCGCAACAACCCCTGAGAAAAATCTCATTTCTCCATTACCCGGCTCTACATCTTCCGGCTACTTCAATCCACGGGCCTTATAGATGCGTTCCTTCGCTTCGTTGATTTCCTGGAATTTCACTTCGGCAGCCTTACGGATATCCTCACCCAGTGCCGCCACCTTGTCCGGATGATGCTTCAAGGCCAGACGACGATAAGCCGCACGAACTTCGGCATCCGTAGCTTCGGGAGAAATTTCAAGCACCTTGTAGGCATCTTCCAGCGAACTGCCACGCAGGTTGAGCATTGACTCTACCTCCTTCACCGACAGTCCCATGGCTACAGCTACCTCCTTCAGTGCTTCGATCTCGGCTTGGCAGACATTTCCATCGCTCTGCGCTATCTTCACCAGAAAATCCAGCATTTGCAAACGCTGTTCATAGGTCAGGTTGACAGCTATCTGCGCACCACAGTCGTGGATCGTATTCTTGAATGCCATCGGATCAGTCCGCTCCATCTGCTTCCGCCGTTCAAACAGGTTCAGCAGAATCTGTTCACCTTCAGCCACGGCACCTTCACCAAAGTTTACCCGCAGAAAACGACGCACAAACTCCATCTCGCTGTGCATGATACGCCCGTCGGCTCGGATGATGTACGAAGCCATGACAAGCATGGCGAAAAGGAAACTGTTGCGCTGCCCAATGTCTTCGCACCCCGATGAAGTCGGCCCATAATATTCACGTCCTGTCGCACCCTGTGCTTCCGCGTCCGTTGCCTTATCGAACAGTGCTCCTATCGCATAACCGGCCAGCGCCCCCAATGGTCCCATGGCCATAAATCCAACGACGCCGCCAATCCATTTTCCGTATCCCATAATAGTAGTATTATTTTATTATCATAGAAAGTAAATCTCCGCAAAGGAACGTATTTTTCAGGTGTCTACCAATCAACGTTCATTATATATCCGTTAAAACAAATTAAAAGAACGGCTTTATAGGGTTACAACTTATGGCCCTATTTTCTACCTTTGCAGCCGAAAATCAAACAGAAAACGACCAGAACGTATGGAGAGCATCCGACTGAACAACGTCATCCGCTACAAGAACAAAATCCACTTCTTCCACGCCTGGGGCGCGGCAGCACAAATCTGATCCCATATAGGAGTGCGGAGGCTCCCTACCCTGCTTCCTCCGCCCGATTTTCATCTCCATTTTACATTTTAACAAGCAATTCTTTAGACTTATGAGCAAACTGAACAGGCTCCTGCTGCTCTTCCTGCTCTACGACGCGCCGATACGCCGCGAGCTGAAGCAGATGCCCTTCTGGCGCAGCGTACGCAAAGAAGTGGAAAAGGAATTGAAAATGGAGAATTGAAAATTGAAAATGGAGAATGAAAAATAGGTATCTTTGCAGACCGATTGAAACCATTATCCATTCTCAATTTTAATTCTATGGCCGACAACTATCTGGAACGCCAACGCGACGCCTACGAGGCCCGCAAGGCGGCATGGGAAAAGAAGAAGAAACACGCGGCGGGGCTGAAGAAAGCCGCCGCACGCACCACCGGCGACGGGGCGGAGATGCTCCACCCGTTCGCCTCGCCTACCGAGGGCATCGAGCCGCCCCGGCGGTTCACCTATCCCTTTGCCTACACGCCCCACCCGCTCTGCCTGCTGGCCGCGCACGAGGTGCAGCAGTACCTGGCGGCGCAGACGCAGTGGCACGACGAGCTGGAGCGCGGCAAGATGTTCGGCGTGCTGGTGGTGCGCACCCGCGAGGGGAAGCTGGGCTACCTGGCCGCCTTCTCGGGCATCCTGGCGGGGCAGAACCGCCTGCCCTTCTTCGTGCCGCCCGTCTACGACCTGCTCCGGCCCGACGGCTTCTTCCGGCAGGAGGAAGAGCAGATTTCCGCCCTGAACCGCCGCATCGCCGCGCTGGAGGCTGACGAGACCCTGCATCATGCACAGACTGCGCTCAATGACGTGCGCCGCCAGGCCGACGAAGCCCTGTCCGCCATGCGCCTCGCCCTGAAGGAAGCCCGCGCCCGACGGCAGGAGCGCCGCCAATCGGCCACCCTGACGCCCGACGAGGAAGCCGCCCTGACGCGCGAGAGCCAGCACCAGAAGGCCGAATACAAGCGTGCCGAACGCGCCTGGCAGGCCCGCGAAGCCGAGGCGCAAGCCGCCTTCGACCGCCTGCAGGCCCCCATCCGCGAACTGAAGGCCGAACGCCACCGCCGCTCCGCCGCCCTGCAGATGCGCCTCTTCTGGCACTTCAAGATGCTCAACGCCCGCGGCGAGGCCAAGGACCTCTGCACCATCTTCGCCCCCACCCGCCAGGGCACCCCGCCCGCCGGTGCCGGCGAATGTGCCGCGCCCAAGTTGCTCCAGCAGGCCTACCTCCACAAGTGGAAGCCCCTCTGCATGGCCGAGTTCTGGTGGGGCCGCTCGCCGGCGAACGAGATACGCGAACATGGGCACTTCTACCCCGCCTGTACGGGCAAGTGCGGCCCCATCCTGAAGCACATGCTCCAGGGCCTCGACGTGGACGACAACCCGCTGCAGCAGAAGATGGCCGACGCCCCCGCCCACCGCCTGCGCACGGTCTATGAGGACGAGTGGCTGCTCATCGTCGACAAGCCCGCCGGCCTGCTCTCCGTGCCGGGCAGGGAGACCGACGCCCCCTCGGTACTCAGCCTGATGCGCAGCCGCCTGCCCCAGGCCGAAGGCCCGCTCGTGGTGCACCGCCTGGACATGGATACCTCCGGCCTGATGCTCATCGCCAAGACCGCCGACGTGCACCGCCGCCTGCAGGCCCTCTTCGAGACGCGCGCCGTGGAGAAGGAATACATCGCCCTGCTCCAGGGCACCGTCGCGGCGGACAGCGGCCTCATCGACCTGCCCCTGGGCCCCAGCCCGCACCACCGCCCCTGCCAGGAGGTGCGCGCCCCTCACGCCAAGCCGGCGCAGACCCGCTACGAAGTGCTGGAGCGCCGCGAGGGCCGCACGCTCGTCCGCTTCCGTCCGCTGACGGGGCGCACGCACCAGCTCCGCGTCCACGCCGCCCATGCCGAGGGCCTCGGCTGCCCCATCGTGGGCGACCCGCTCTACGGCACGCCTGCCGACCGCCTCTACCTCCATGCCCGCTCGCTGCGCTTCGTCCATCCGGTTACAGGAAAAACGGTGGAGGCAATTTCAGAAATTCTCCGTATCTTTGTCCAAGCATAATCCTTTAAACGATAATATATGAAAAATCCTCTCCTCCTCCTCGCCCTCACCGCCCTCCTCTGGGCGGGATGCGGTTCCGTCCCCCTGACGGGACGCCGCCAGCTGCTCCTCGTCTCCGACCAGGAAGTCCTCTCGTCCAGCCTGACGCAGTACAACGACTACATGAAGACCGCCCCGCGCTCCTCGTCGGCCAAGCAGGCGGCCATGGTGAAGCGCGTCGGCCAGAAGATAGCCCAGGCCACCGAGGCCTACCTCCGCCAGAACGGACTGGCCGCCGAGGTGAAGAACTTCCAGTGGGAGTTCAACCTCGTGGCGGACAAGCAGGTGAACGCCTTCTGCATGCCCGGCGGCAAGATTGTGGTCTACGAAGGGCTGATGAAGCTCGTCACGTCGGACGACGAGCTGGCCGTGGTCATCGGTCACGAAGTGGCGCACGCCGTGGCCAAGCACAGCAACGAGCGCCTCAGCCAGCAGATGCTGGCACAGACGGGCGCCCAGCTGCTCAACTACTCCCTCGCCGAGAAGAGCGCCGCCATCCAGACGGCCGCCTCCACCATCTACGGACTGGGCGCGCAGGTGGGCGTCATGCTGCCCTTCTCGCGCAAGCACGAGACGGAGGCCGACTACATGGGCCTGGTGCTGATGCGCATGGCGGGCTACAACCCCGACGTGGCCGTCGGCTTCTGGCAGAAGATGTCGGCCTCGGGTAGCGGTTCCGTCCCCGAACTGCTCAGCACGCACCCCAGCGACGCCCGCCGCATCAGCGACATCCGGAAGGCGCTGCCGGAGATCAAGGCGAAATATTGAGATTTCAGATTTTAGGAATGTAGGGACGCAAAAAAAAAGGGGCCGAAGCCCCTTTTTTAATGGAAAATTGAAAATGGAGAATGGAGAATGAATTTTCAATTATCAATTATCAATTCTCCATTTACAGCGGGCTTCCGCCTTCGTCCTCGTCGCCTCCGCCGGGTTCCGGTTCCGGCGTGGGTTCGGGGTCGCTGCCGTCCGGGGTCGAACCGCCCGAAGTCGTGCCGTCCACGATGTCGGCATAGATGCCCACGATGCCGTTCAGGTCGTTGATGAAGGCCAGCAGCTCGTCCGTGGGCTGCACGATGGCATAGGCATTCACCGTCTGCACAATCTGGTCGTAGAGCGCGTTCGCCTGGTCCACCACCTGCTCCGAGTCGAGGTCTTCCACATCCATGCGCGTGCTCTTCTCCTGCGCCTTGCCCAGGAAGGCGGCTTCGAAAGCGGCGTTCGCCTCGGCCAGGGCCGTTACCTCGGCGTCGAGGCCCAGCAGGGTGACGGCAGCCTGGTTTTCCTCGGCCTGCAGCACGCCGAGCATGCCCTTGATCTCCGCCGTCTCCTTGCTGTACTCATGCTTGCGGATGCCCTTGTAGGCGGCGAGCTGCGGATCGAGCAGCATGGCGGCCTGGCGCTTGTCTTCGACGGGCGTGGTCTGGTAGGCGATGACGACACTGCTGATGGTGCCCACAGCGTTGTCGCGCACCTTGTCCGTGTCGGCCAGCTGGGCGGTGGAGATGTAGGCGCGCTGGCGGTTGACGATGCCGGCGAGCTGGCCGACGGCCTGGCTGTAGGCGGGCTCCAGCGCCTCGATGTGGAGTTCGGCAGGCGTGGTTTGGGTGATAAGGTCGAGTGCGTTGTTGTGGAACTCGCTGCAAGAGCCGATGGTCATGCGGCTCTTGCCAAATGATTTGATTTGTGTTGCCATAACGTTAAAATTTTAAGGATTAATAGTGTATTTGATTGGTTTCAGTTTGCCGACAGCTTTCCGCGGACCTCCGAAGGGCTTCGGAACCTTGCCGACAGCTTTCCGCGGACTTCCGAAGGGCTTCGGAACCTTGCCGACAGCTTTCCGCGGACCTCCGTAGGGCTTCGGAACCTTGCCGACAGCTTTCCGCGGACTTCCGAAGGGCTTCGGAACCTTGCCGACAGCTTTCCGCGGACTTCCGTAGGGCTACGGCGACTTGCCGAAAGCTGTCGGCTGATTCCGGTTTACTGCAATACGGGTTCTCCGCCGTCCTCTTCGTAGCCGTCGTGATCGGCATTGACAGGAGCCTCTATAACATTGGTTGTGACATGGCTGTTTTCATCTGAATACATGTCTAACATCCTGTTCCAAAACTCCTCCTGGGTGTCCCACAATGTCAGGGTCAGTTGCTGATTATCTTGCTGGTTCCCGCACGTCAAATCCCACAAATCTGCGTTATGGGTTATATCGAGAGCCGTCATCTTGTTGCCATGACACCACAAAATTTCAAGTTTTTCCAAAGTGCTGATGTCCAACGAGACAAGTTGATTACCGTTGCAGTGCAAACTCGTCAGATTGGTCAGCCCGGTTACATCAAGGGCAGTCAGTTGATTACCGCTGCAGAACAAATCTACCAGACTGGTCAGCCCGGTTACATCAAGGGTAGTCAGTTGATTATCGTTGCACACCAAAAACATCAGACTGGTCAGCTTGGTTACATCAAGGGTAGTCAGTTGATTACCCCTGCAATCCAAAAGCTCCAGATTGGTCAGCTTGGTTACATCAAGGGTAGTCAGTTGATTACCGGCGCAATTCAAAGTCTCCAGATCGGTGAAGTACTCAATGCCGGCAAGGCTGGTAATGTTTTTATTTGGCAAATCCAAGAAAGTTCCCCCATTATTTATTATTTCTATTCGGTTATACTCATCCAGGGATACGGTGCCATCGGGGTTCGCCCTCCATTGGATATCTGGTTTGGATTCTTTCACGGCATTGGCAAACGCCGCATTGAGGGCCTCGGTGAAATTGGCGATATCCAGTGCGCCCAGGTTGGTAATCTTTCCGGCGGTGAAGGGCACCTCTTTTTGGGTGGTCTTGACGTATGTCTTGCCGCCTTCACCCATATAGTTCAGGGTAATGCCGCCCGTCAGCGTGCCGGGAGCCACGACGAAGTAGTACTCCTCGCCTTTCGTGAAGGTTCCCGTCAGCGTTACCGACCGGGAAGCGCTTCCCGTGGCGGTCAGCGTACCATCGGCGATGGTGTAGGTCAGCCCGCCTGCCAGTGCGTCGCTTTCCTGGTTGGCGGTCAGGGTAACTTCCGTCACACCCTCTGCGTCCACGGTGAACTTGGCCAGGGCGCAGAGGTTCTGGAACGTCAGTTTTTTGCTGCCGTCCGTCGCCTGTGCCCACGAGGGGTTCAGCCCATTGGCAAAGCCGCCTGCCGTGGCTGTCTGCGTGGCGGGCAGGGTGAAGGTGATGGCAGTGTTGTCGAGGGTCAGCGTCCCGTCGTCGGTGTAGGGATAGAAGGCGGTGTAGGTATCGGTCACTTTGGCCTCGCCTTCCAGGGTGGCGGTGCTGCCGCTGACTTCGGTTGCTTCAAACTTGCAGATGGTTTCCGTTCCGTCGTAGATGGCTACCAGGTCGCCCTGCGTCCAGTTGACGGCATGGCCGTCCTCGGCCAGCGAGGTACGTGTCTGCGGTGTTCCGGCGGTAAAGGTCATGTGCACCTTCCCCGTGCTGCCGCTTTCGTTGTTCTCAATGATTTCTTCGTTGCCGCAGGCTGCTAATAGCAGGGCCAGTGCGGCGATGGTCATGTTTTTTGCTTTCATTGTTATATTTATTAGTTCAGAATTTACCAAATCTCTTCGTTGCTGTCTTCAAAACCACCGTGTGTGGCACTGTAATCGCTGCCGCACAGCACGCCTTCCTGCTGCATCTCGATGATTTCGCACTTGGGAGCCT
Source organism: Caecibacteroides pullorum (assembly GCF_019239235.1). GTDB lineage: Bacteria > Bacteroidota > Bacteroidia > Bacteroidales > Bacteroidaceae > Bacteroides > Bacteroides pullorum. The sequence goes on from NZ_JAAZTS010000012.1 coordinate 44,206, forward strand.
CGTAGGCCTCGCGGCCATTCGCCGCCTGTTGTTCTTCGTTCATTTTCTTCATGTTTTCGTTCATTTTAACGGTTTATAATATGGATGTAATCTCGTCGGAAGTCAGTTTCCGGTAGCGGCGGATGAGGCAGTCTATCGTCGAGGCGGACAGGCTTTGGAGCATCAGCTTGTGGGCCAGGGCGTCGAAGGTGTTGTCGAAGCGGCGGCGGTACACCAGTCGCTCGCCCCGCTCCAGGCGCGGACGCAACTGGGCGTCGCGCTCGTCGTCAGCGCAGAACAGGATGCGGCGTTGGTGGCCGTCGTCGGTGATGTACACCCAGCAGATGTCAGTGTCGAAAAGGTTCATGCGTCGTTACTCGGTTTGAATGACGGCACGAAGGTAAAAAAACGGGGAGAAAAGGAATTTCGTATGCGCAATTTTTAATTTCGTATGCGCAAAACGTTGTGCTTCAATAGACTACAAAGGCATTTTTTTTTGCTTTTCATTGTCTTGAAGACGAGAATTTGCGGTATTCGCCGGGCGTTATACCGTAATGGTCGCGGTAGCAACGGATGAAACTGCTCTGCGACTGGAAGCCGCAGGCATGGCCAATTTCGCCCAGCGACAGTTCGGGGTGGTTGTCTATCAGGTAGCGGGCACGACGAACACGGACGGCTGCGACGTACTGCGACACACTCCAGTGTTGCTCGGTGCAGGCGGCCACGGCATCGGCCACATAGGTACGGTTGGTGCCCAGCAGGTCGGCCAGCTCATCGCGCCCCAGGCGGGGACGGCACAGTACTTCTTCGTCGGCCAGCAACGCTTGCAGGCGGCGGAAGAGCTGCATCTCGCGCGACAGTTCGTCGGCGGGCTGTTCGGCCTCGGCACGGCGGGCGGCTTCCTCGGCGCGCTGTTCGGCTTCTTCCTGGCTGCGGATGCGGGCCACCAGCTCGCGGTTCTTCTGCCGCAGGCGGCGATGGTGGACCACCAGCAGCACGCACAGGGCCAGCAGCAGCACGGCCACTATCAGTGCCGACCCGGCCAGCGTGCGGGCACGGCTTTGCTCGGCCAGGGCCACGCGCTTCTCCTGCTCCAGCTCGTCCAGGCGGTAAAGGCGCGACAGGCGGTTGAGCTGGGCGTTCGAGGTAGCTACCTGCGCGCTGTCAGCCGCCTCGGCATAGAGGCGGTAGCAGTCGGCAGCCTCGGCATAGCGCCTTTCGGCGTGCAGGACGTCGGCCAGCGAACGGTAGTAGCGCGCCATGCGGGCCTGGTTGCCCCGGCTGCGGCTGTAGTCGGCCAGCAGGCGCAGGATGCGCCCGGCCTCGGCGTTGTTACCGGCCAGGCGCTCGTAGCGAGCCAGCGTATATTGCAGCTCCTCCTGCTGCGAGGGGTCGGCATACATCTTATTATATAGCAGCATCGTGTCGCGCCAGGCGGTGGCGGCGGGCAGGTCGGCACGGCTGATGAGCACCTTGAGGCGGTACATGGCATTCTGCACCCGCAGCACGGGATTGACAGCGATGCCTTTCATCACCTCCCACTGGCGGATGAAGGCGGGCAGCGAGTCGCTCAGGGCCAGGGCCTCGTCGAAGCGTCCCCAGCCTTGCAGGATGTTGACAAGGTTGAAGCCACTACGGGCTGCCAGTCCGGGCGAACCGTAGCGGATAGCCCCGTCGAGGGCCTGACGGTAGTGGCGGGCGGCCACAGAGTCCTGGCCGTTACTCAGGTAGCACTGGCCAAAGTAGAAGTCGGCGTTCACCAGCCCGAACGGGTGGTTGTGGCGGCGGGCATAGTCGGCCATGCCGCGCAGGGAAAGGACGGCATCCACGTAGTCGCCCCACACGAGCAGGCGGTCGGCGCGGCGCGCCCAGGTGGAATAGAGCAGCGAATCGTCGGCCTGCGCCTGGTAGTAGGCTATCAGCCCGTCGGCAGCACGCAGGAAGCCCGGCTTGTCGCCCATCGCCTCGCAACGCGACAACGGGGCGGAGCGGAACACGTAGTCGAAGTGGGCATTGCCGGTGGCCACGGCACGCTCCAGTCCGCGCCGCTGCATGTCGAAGAAGGCGGGCGACCGGAGGCTGTCGAACATCTGCATGGACAGGGCATAGAGGGCGCTGTCGCCAAAGTAGCCGTCCTGCTTCTGCGCCCGCAGGCTGCCCGCGGCGAGCAGCAGGACAAAGGCCATGAGCCAGGCTGCCGGGCGGCCCTGCCACAGAGAGGGTGTATGGGAGTGGTTCATCATTTCTGTATCGTGTTTTCGCCGTCGCCGGCTGTTCCGTCGGCAAAGGTACGCTTTTTCGGGCAAAGGCCGGTCTTCTGCTGTCCGGAATTTTTCCTCTCTGCCTCCACGGCTCAGAATTCCACCGTCAGGCCGATGGTGGGCAGCAGGGTGCCGCTCTCCTGCTTCAGGCGTTTCATGACGTAACGCTGCTCGGAGGCGGGGGCTTCGGGATTCTCGACGACGCCAGTGCTCATCAGCACGTCCTGCTGGCGGAGTACGCTCTTCGTGACGTTCTGCAGGTCGAGGTAGATGCCCGGCGCCACGTGCTCGATGCAGAACTGCCCCAGGCTGTCGGTCGAAGCGCCCTGGCCGGGATTGCCGTAAAGCGACACGTTGGCGTAGGCCACGGGCTGACGCGAGAGTTTGTCCACTACCCTGCCCCGGACGGTGAAGCCCTGGGCCATCAGCTGCAAAGGCAGCCACATGCATAAGATGGTAAGAAGAATGCGAGACATATCAGTGTGAATGGATTTTGCATTACACATTTCAAAGGCAAAGATAGAAAAAGTCATTCCACGCAGGATTAAAATCAATCATTTTCTCCCGTCAAAGGTAATATTTCTTAAGTTTGCAGTCGGAATATACTTGATTACAACACACATTAAAAGAAATTACAGCCATGAAACTGATTGCCTTATTCGTAAGCGCCCTCCTCAGCCTGCCGATGTTCGGACAACAGGATCTCTTCCCCGACGGGACGCCGATACCCGAGTGGTTCAGACAAAACGAAATTGTAAACATCCGCGACCTGGGTACCGCCTACAACCTGGCCGATTACGGCGTGGTGAACGACAGTACCATACTCCAGACAGAAAAGATACAGGCCGTCATCGACCGTGCCGCCGAGCAGGGCGGTGTAGTCATCGTGCCGAAGGGTACCTACCTGACCGGCGCCCTGTTTTTCAAACCCCGCACCCATCTGCATCTGGAAGAAGGCGCCACACTGAAAGGCAGCGACGACATCAGCAACTTCCCCATCGTGGATACCCGCATCGAAGGACAAACCGTGAAATACTTCTCTGCCCTGATCAACGCCGACAAGGTGAACGGCTTCACCATCTCGGGCAGCGGTACCATCAACGGCAACGGTCTGCGCTACTGGAAATCGTTCTGGCTCCGCCGCCAGTGGAACCCCAAATGCACCAACATGGACGAGATGCGTCCACGTCTGGTATATATCTCGAACAGCAACGATGTGCAACTCTCCGGCGTGCGCTTCATCAACTCGCCCTTCTGGACCACACACCTCTACCGCTGCAACAACGTAAAACTGCTGGGCCTGCACATCTTCGCCCCGGCTGCTCCCGTAAAAGCTCCGAGTAGCGACGCGGTGGACGTAGATGCCTGCACCAACGTACTGATCAAAGGTTGCTACATGTCGGTGAACGACGACGCCGTAGCCCTGAAAGGTGGCAAAGGCCCGCAGGCCGACAAGGATCCGAACAACGGCGGAAACCGCAACGTCATCATCGAGGACTGCACATACGGATTCTGTCACAGCGGACTGACTTGCGGCAGCGAGTCCATCCACAACCACAACATCATCCTGCGCCGCTGCACCATCACGCAAGCCAGCCGCATCCTGTGGTTGAAAATGCGCCCCGACACTCCGCAACATTACAACTACATCACGGTGGAAGACGTGAAAGGCGATGCCAAAAGTTGTATCCTGGTACGCCCGTGGACACAGTTTTTCGACTTGAAAGGACAGAAAGAGATGCCGAAATCGTATGCCGATCAGGTGACGATGCGCAACATTACCCTGAAGTGCAACACGTTCTTTGACGTCGAAGGTTCCGACCAATATGAACTCACCAACTTCACTTTCGAGAACATGGACATCGAAGCTGAGAAAGGCGATGTAGACAAGTCGCTCATCCGGAACTTCCAACTGAAAAACGTAAAGGTAAATGGAAAATTAATTAAATAGGCAACGCTGAAAAACACACAACCGGGGAGCACGAACGCTCCACCAGACTCATTGCCCGCCATCTGCGCAGACGTCTATAAACAGCCTAACGTCAGCCGCATGGTGGGCAATGTAGCTTAAAGGAGAAGTATCCCCCGAATTCAACACATCGTGAACGATTCCTGCCCTGTCCTTGCCTACTGCCAACAGGACAATCCGGGACGCAGCAAGCAGCAGCGTACCGGTCATGGTAACACATCGCTGTCCGCTGTAGGGATTGGTACAGGCGACATATAATTGTGACGAAGCAAGCAAATGTTCTTGTCCGGGATAGAGCGACGCAACATGTCCATCCGGCTCTACACCCAGCAACACCGCATCGAAGACCGGTATACCACCAACCATGGGCACAGCTGCACGGACCTTATCGGCATAACGAACCGCCTCCGCCTTCAAATTGGAAGCACTGCCACAAAGGATGGGGAAAACCGAATCAGACGGAAAAGAAACCTTATCAATCAACAGTCGGGAAAAAATGCCGTAATTACTGTCCGAATGTTCCATGGGGACATGATGCTCATCGGTCCAATAGATACGCATCCGATGCCAGGGAGTTAGATCGCCATAATCATAAGCCCAGACATCAAATAAAGGCCACAGGACATCGCCTCCTGAAAAAGCAAAATTGAATACTTTCTCCGGAGAGGCGTTCATCATGCCGATGAGATGTTCAATCAACGCATGATAAGTTCCTATAGCTGTTTCCTTCGTATATGTTTTCATAATTGATACTGTTTGTAAAACAAAAAGCGTTCTTTATTTGTTCATAGGAAAAATGAGATTTAAATGAAAAAAATACATATCGGCCTCCTGCCCCGCATCGTGATAGCCATCGCTGCGGGCATCGCCTTCGGAAATGTGCTACCCATGATGCTGATCAGGGCTTTTGTCACGTTCAACGGCATCTTCAGTGAGTTCCTGAACTTCTCCATCCCGCTCATTATCGTCGGGCTGGTGACCGTCGCTATTGCCAACATCGGCAAAGGAGCAGGCAAGATGTTACTGGCCACCGTACTGATAGCCTATGGTGCCACGCTGTTCGCAGGCTTCCTGTCCTACTTCACCGGTACTACCTTCTTCCCGTCGCTCATACAGCAGGACGTTCCGCTGGAGCAGGTGAGCGAGGCCCAAGGCATCCTCCCCTACTTCAACGTAGCCATTCCTCCGCTAATGAATGTCATGACAGCCCTCGTCCTGGCCTTCACCCTGGGACTGGGCTTGGCCCACCTGAAGACAGATGCGCTGAAGAACGTAGCACTGGACTTTCAGGAAATTGTCGTGAAAACCATCAGTACTGTCATCTTGCCCTTGCTGCCCGTCTATATTTTCGGCATCTTCTTGAACATGACCCGCTCAGGACAGGTATTCGGCATTCTCAGTGTGTTCATTAAGATTATCGGTATCATCTTCCTGCTGCACATCTTCCTGCTGGTCTTCCAGTATTGCATCGCTGCACTGTTCGTCCGCCGCAATCCATTCAGACTACTGGGACGGATGATGCCTGCCTACTTCACGGCACTGGGCACGCAGTCGTCGGCCGCCACCATCCCCGTCACCCTGGAACAGACCGTCAAAAATGGCGTATCGCCCGGAATAGCAGGATTTGTTATTCCGCTCTGTGCCACCATCCATTTGTCCGGCAGTACACTGAAGATTGTGGCCTGTGCCCTGGCACTGATGATAATGCAAGGCATACACTATGACTTCCAATTGTTTGCCGGTTTCATCTTCATGCTGGGAATCACAATGGTTGCGGCACCGGGAGTCCCCGGAGGAGCCATCATGGCATCACTCGGCATCCTTCAGTCCATTTTGGGTTTCGGCGAATCGGAACAGGCGTTGATGATAGCTCTGTACATTGCCATGGACAGTTTCGGAACAGCCTGCAACGTCACAGGAGACGGAGCCATCGCACTGGTTATCGACAAAATTTATACCAAACGGCAAGCAAGAAGAAACAAACAGGAACTTGTTGCCTAAACAACAAAATTTATACTAATTCGTTTGTGTTATATAGAGAAAAAGCTATATTTGCACAAATCTAACAAAAATGTGCAATAATTATGGAACAAAGTTTTATCGCATACATTGAGAAGAGTATTAAAGAAAACTGGGATCTGGACGCCCTGACCGACTACAAGGGAGCAACCCTACAATACAAAGACGTTGCACGAAAAATAGAAAAGCTTCACATTATCTTTGAAGCAAGCGGCATTAAGAAAGGAGACAAAATTGCCGTCTGCGGTCGTAACAGCTCGCACTGGGGAGTCACCTTCCTGGCTACACTGACCTACGGAGCAGTCATTGTACCCATCCTGCACGAATTCAAAGCTGACAACATACACAACATTGTAAATCACTCTGAAGCCAAACTGCTTTTTGTGGGCGATATGGTATGGGAAAATCTGAATGAAAACGCCATGCCACTGCTGGAAGGCATTTTCATGATGACAGACTTTTCGATTCTTGTTTCCCGAAGCGAAAAGGTGGATTATGCCCGCGAACACCTCAACGAACTCTTTGGCAAGAAATATCCTAAGAACTTCCGCAAGGAACACGTTTTTTATCACAAAGATCAGCCGGAGGAACTGGCCGTCATCAACTACACTTCAGGAACCACCAGCTACTCCAAGGGAGTAATGCTGCCCTACCGCAGCCTTTGGTCAAATACGGCCTTCGCCTTCCAAGTTCTGCCGCTGAAGTGTGGTGACAAAATTGTATCCATGCTTCCTATGGCCCACATGTATGGACTGGCTTTTGAGTTTCTATATGAAATCGCTGTGGGTTGCCACATCTATTACCTGACCCGCATGCCGAGTCCGAAGATTATTTTCCAGGCATTTGCCGAAGTGAAGCCACGCATCGTTGTCGCCGTGCCGCTCATCATCGAAAAGATTATCAAAAAGAATGTATTGCCCAAACTGGAAACACCGACTATGAAACTATTGCTGAAAGTACCTTTTGTCAACGATAAGATCAAGGCTACCGTACGCGAACAAGTGGTACAGGCATTCGGCGGAAACTTCGAAGAGGTCATTATCGGTGGAGCAGCCTTCAATCACGATGTAGAACAGTTTCTCAAAATGATAGATTTCCCCTATACCGTAGGTTACGGCATGACCGAATGCGGTCCTATTATCTGCTACGAAGACTGGAAACGCTTCAAACCGGGATCATGCGGAAAAGCTGCCCCACGTATGGAAATCAAAATAGCCTCACCAGACCCGGAAAATATCCCAGGTGAAATCATCTGCCGCGGCCCCAACGTGATGCTTGGCTACTACAAAAATGAAGAAGCTACCCAAGAAGTACTGGAACCGGACGGCTGGCTGCATACAGGTGACTTAGCTCTAATGGACCGTGAAGGAAATGTTACGATCAAGGGACGCAGCAAGAATATGCTCCTTGGCCCCAGCGGACAGAACATTTATCCGGAGGAAATTGAAGACAAACTGAACAATATGCCGTATGTGGCCGAAAGCATCATTGTACAGCAGAACGAACGATTGGTCGGCCTGGTCTATCCAGACTTTGACGATGCCTTTGCCCATGGCCTGACCAACGAAGACATCGAACGGGTTATGGAAGAAAATCGGGTAGCCTTGAATGCCGAACTTCCAGCCTACAGCCAGCTTTATAAAATGAAAATCTATCCGGAAGAGTTTGAAAAGACTCCCAAGAAGTCCATCAAGCGTTTCCTGTATCAAGAGGCCAAAGGATGAGAAAACAAAACTCTATAATACTTCTGATGTCCCTGCTCATGGCAGGGACTCTTTTTGCCCAATCCCCTACCCAACAGTCGGCTTCCAGCTCACTGAAACCCGCCGGTATCAATCTGTCATTATGGAAAGGCATCTCTACACAAACAGCTGACAGCATAGGTACTACAATCTTCAACCTGGGCTTTTTTTCTTCACAGAACAATCTGACCGGACTGGGAATTAATATATTGGGAAGCAACACACGACAGAATGTAAAAGGCATCCAATTGGCAGGATTTTCAAACAGTGTAGGCCATCGTATGCAAGGCATCCAACTGTCAGGAATCACCAACATCAACAAACATGGCTATCGAGGGCTGTCCGCTGCCGGAATGGTCAGTATCAATGGGAATGAAGGAATAGGAATGTTGGCTTCAGGCTTAGTCAGCATCACAGGTGAGAACAACCGGGGAATTACTGCTGCCGGATTGATGAACTTCATTGGCGATAATGGTAGCGGTCTACTACTGACTGGTATAGCCAACATTACAGGCAACAACTATCACGGACTGACACTATCTGGATTGATGAACGTGGCCGGAGGTTCTTCAGCGGGAGTACAACTAGGCGGGCTACTTAACATTACAGGTGAAGATATGCAGGGACTCCAACTGTCGGGAATAGGGAACGTAGCGGGACGCAAGCTCAAAGGAGTCCAAATCGGCTTGCTCAATATGGCTTCTCGTGCCAAGGGAATGCAAATCGGCTTGTTCAATTATTACAAGGAGAAATTCGATGGCTTACAACTGGGCTTAGTCAATGCCAATCCGCACACTCACATACAACTCCTGGTTTCAGGAAGCAATACGACTAAATTGAATCTGGGCGCTCGTTTCAAAAACAACAAGCTTTACACTATTCTAGGAGTTGGTGCTCCCTATTTTGACTTTAACGATAAGTTTTCCGGTGCGGTTTTCTATCGTGCCGGAGCAGAATTGCCTCTCTACAAACGTCTATTTGTCAGCGGAGACCTGGGATACAGTCATATTGAAACATTCCGCAAGAACGAGGTAAACTGTCCAGCCCGTCTATATTCTCTGCAGACACGTATCAATATGGAATACAGACTGACCGAAAATGTGGGCCTATTTGTCAGTGGAGGCTATGGCTGGGACCGCCACTACGACCGTAATGCGACCTATGACAAAGGAATAATCATAGAGGGCGGCATTGTACTGTTCAAATACTAAATGCCGCCCTCCGGATTCAATAATTCAATCTCCTGCTAATTGCCCAATCATACATGCTCTTTTATCAGACCGGTACGATAGGCCACAAGGAGTTTCTTTAAATCTTCAATTTGAGTACGCAGTTCACGTCCTTTATCCGTATCCTTTACCATCATACGTTGCGAATTGAATTCCACCAGGAATGTGGTCGACTTGATGTCCTGCCCCTCTTCAATAGCTTTCTGCCGACTTTGGAAAGGTTCGTGCTGTACCAGCTGCAAACCATGCGAATGATAGACCAATGTATATCCGGCTATACCCGTTTCCGGCTGATAGGCTTTGGAGAATCCTCCGTCAATTACAAGCATTTTTCCCTCAGCCTTAATGGGTTGTTCTCCCTTGATAGTTTTGACCGGCACATGCCCGTTGATGATATGGGCATGAGCTTCGGGATCTATGCCAAACTCCCGCAAAATTCTGTTACATACTTCCACTTCATTCCGCAGTGTATAATAATATCCCTTCGTCTCCTTATGCAACGATTTGTCTTCTACAAAATAGCGTTCAAACGTGGCCATTTTGTCTTTGTCGAAAGAGGGAGCATCCGGACCACACCACATATACCACATATAGTCAAGCGCAAACGCCTTTTCATCCGAACCATCTTCACCAAAGTAGGCGGTACGTACCAATTGGTCCACCTTTTTCAACAGTTTCTCTCCCCAATACTCCTTTCCATTGATTACTACATGCTTGAAGCTTCCGTCAGCATTCAAAGGAACCGACGCATGATAAAGTAAGTTACTGTTGCATACCAGATACATGCCACCGTAGGTAAACAGACAGCGCATGTGTTTTTTCAATTTCTCACTATTCATGAAAGAAGCATGTATCTTCTCCATCAAATCATGCTCTTCTTCCGTAAGCCTATAGGGGTCTGCCGGATCGATTGTCGGGAAGTTTGTGTCACGTAAAGCATATTCCTTTCCATCGTACATAAAGACTCCTCGTTCGAAATCTATCAGATGCAACAGCTTCCGGTTGCCCATACCTAACTCCGGCCGACGATCAATGATGGCAGCTTCCAGTTTCAGCTGAATAATGGTAATGGCTTTATGCATCTGTGTAATGAGACGCAATGTCTTTTCATTGTAACGAGAATCGGAAAAATTCAATTTCGGCGCAAAGATCTCACAAGGATCATCTCCATAGACATCCATGGCAAACGTAGCCAACGGCAGTAGATTGATACCATATCCATCTTCCAATGTAGCCAAATTGGCATAACGCATAGACATACGGATTACATTTGCCATACAAGCATCATTTCCCGAGGCTGCTCCCATCCAAAGAAGATCATGGTTTCCCCATTGAATATCAAAGTTATGATAATCGCAAAGCGTATCCATTATGATGTGCGCTCCCGGTCCACGATCATATATGTCACCCACGATATGCAGCAAATCGATAGTAAGCCGCTGTATCAGGTTACACATAGCTATAATAAAATCATCGGCACGCTTGGTAGAGATAATGGTACTGATGATAACGTTGATATAAGCATGCTTGTTGGGATCGATAGTAGACTCGTGCAACAACTCTTGAATGATATAAGAGAAGTCTTCAGGCAAAGCCTTCCGAACTTTAGAACGCGTATATTTGGACGACACATTCTGGCAAACCTTAACCAACTGGTTCAGCGTAATCAAATACCAGTCATCCAAGTCCTTCTCGGACGCTTTGATCAGTTGCAGTTTTTCCTCCGGATAGTAAATCAGCGTACAAAGTTCCTTCTTCTCACTCTCACGCAAGGTATGACCGAATATTTCATTCACCTTACGCTTCACTGCTCCCGATGCATTCTTCAGCACGTGCTGAAAAGCTTCATATTCTCCATGTATGTCGGTCAAAAAATGTTCCGTTCCTTTAGGCAGATTCAGAATTGCCTCCAGATTGATAATCTCGGTACTGGCATCAGCTATCGTCGGAAAGCTATGGGACAATAATTGCAGATAACGCAAATCGCTGATGATACTTTCAGAAGTAATATTTCCCATGATTCTATCTTTATATTTTTATTCCTATTCAAATTAATCATCCCAACAAAAACATCAGTAGCACCTGAGCTATGATGACTCGAAGGAACATGCAAAGCGGATATACTGTGGCATAAGACACCGATGGATTATCACCGGGAATGGTATCGTTAGCATAGTTCAATGCCATTGGATTAGCCATACTGCCACATAACATACCGGTCACGGAGCCGAAATCAACTTTCATCCATTTAAAAGCAACAACTCCCATTATCAATACTGGTACCAGCGTCAAAACAAAACCGACACCAATCCAAAGAAGTCCTTCAGGGCGGAACACGGTCTCAAAGAAATGAGCACCCGCATCCAATCCAAGGCAAGCCAAATACAATGCCAATCCCAATGCACGCAACATCAAATTGGCACTACGTGTCGTATAAGTTACCATATGTAACCTCGGACCAAATGTACCTATCAGAATACCGACAATAATAGGACCACCTGCCAAACCAAGTTTCACCGGCGCACTGATACCCGGTATTGAAATAGGAATAGCTCCCAATATAAGTCCCAAAATAATGCCGATAAATACAGCTACCAGATTAGGTTCTTTCAGACTCTTAATTGCATTACCCAACACCTTCTCAACATTATGCACGGATGCCGCTTCACCAACAATGGTCAACCGGTCTCCTAACTGCAATGTTAAATCGGCCGTAGCCAACAGCTGTACTCCACTTCGATAAACACGAGTTATATTGATACCATAATGATTACGTAAATGAAGTGATCCAAGTTTTCTTCCGTTCAATTCCGGACGGGTTACAACGATACGTTGCGAGATAAGTTTACTGTCAATAGCATCCCAATCAATATCTTCCTTATTCCAATTCGTATGTTCCTGTTCACCGAAAAGCACCGTCATTGCTGCAGCTTCCTTCTCCGAAGTAATCACCAGCAAACGGTCGCCTTCCTCCACGATCTTGTCCGAAGTAGGAATCGTCACCTTACCCTCTCTCCACAAACGAGAAATCACAAATTTAGAATGACTCAAGTCAGCTATTTCCTTCACACTTTTACCAAAGATTCCAGGATTATGAACTTGAAAAGCACCAATATAGGTTTTATTATCATTTTCTTTCTCTTTCACCTCCAGGTCCTTGTCCGTCACCATCAGTTTACGCATAATCAGAATAGCCAAAATAACTCCCACGACACCTAACGGATACGTAACAGCACATCCCAATGCTGGAGTACTGGCCTCCATTCCCAACTGTTTCAACGTCTGTTGGGCAGCTCCCAAAGCAGGTGTATTGGTCGTAGCGCCGCATAAAATACCCACCATGTCCGGAAGCGAAATATCTGTTACAAGACTGCCCAGCACGGTCATCAAAGTACCGATCAGAACGACTCCTGTAGCCAGCATATTCAGCCTGACACCTCCTTGTCGGAAAGAACTGAAAAAACCGGGACCTACCTGTAAGCCCAATGCGTAGACAAACACTACAAGTCCGAAACTCTCTGCATAATTCAACATCTGGGGATCAATGGTAAATCCCAAATGTCCGGCCAATATACCGGCAAAGAATACGAACGTAACACCCAGAGAAACGCCCCAGAAACGTACTTTTCCTAAACCTAAACCGACCGCTGAAATCAACGATAGGATAACAACCGCCTGTAGAGCGGAATGTTCCACAAACAAACTATATAGCCAATCCAAAATAAAATCAATTATTATTTATGCGCAAAGATAGGAACTATAGTTGGAGAGGAAAAATAAATGCCTCAAAAAACTGGATTCGTCCATAAAAGTCAAAGCACAAACATCAGACTACAGCCTTTTCCATACTTTTTCCACTCAAAGTATACAACTTGCAAGCATACAACCAAACCACAATATAAGCAAGCAAGGGAACGACAAAAGCAATCACCATCGTGGTATAATCTGCCACCAGTCCCATCAACAAAGGACCCACAACACCTCCTACCGGTGACATCATCAGGAAAGAGGAAGCCCGTTTGGTATGGTTACCCAATCCGCGAAGAGACAAAGCGAAAATAGTAGGGAACATGATTGCTTCGAATGCATAGACCAGCAGCAAAGCTATCAAAGAAACATATCCTAAATCGAGAAGTACCACTGTCGTCGTCACCACGACACCCGAAGCGCAAACGAAAAGCATCTTTTCGGCACGAACCCTCCGCATAATCCAGCTACCGATGAAACGCCCCAACATAAAAAGACTCAGACCACCGAACGAGAGTACCAATGAAGCTGTACGTGCATTCATCCATCCCTGCTCCAACACATAGTTAATAAAGAAGCTGTTAATGGAAATCTCTCCGACTTCATAAGCAAACAATGCCATCAATCCAAATACAAACAGCTTGTGTTTCCATAATCCTACTTTATGTCCGTCGGCATTTACCTCGTCCTCGTGTACAATCTCCGGCAGACGGACACGTGAAAAAAGAACCGCAACCAGCAACACAACCACTCCCATACAAGCATAGGGAAGTGCCACGTTACCCGAACCGGTATTTCCATCTTCAGAGAACAACAATAATCCCGTCACGATAGGAGCACAGATACAGCCCAAACCGTTGAAAGATTGTGCAAAGTTCAGACGACTGGCTGCCGTTTCACGTGCACCCAATTCTGTAGCATAAGGATTGGCCGCTGTTTCCAGAAACGTCAATCCACACCCGATAACGAACAAGGCAAACAGAAATACCTGATAAGACATCCACTGCTGCCCGGGAATAAAAAGTAACGAACCTATTCCATAAAGTACCAATCCAAATACCACTCCCCTCCTATAGCCAAAACGGGAAATAAATAATCCGGCAGGAATAGCCATCACAAAATAGCCCATATACATCATAGCCTGTATAAAAGCCGACACAGTTTTATTGATGTGCAGTAGCTCCTGAAAGTGTTTGTTCAGAACGTCAAGTATGGCATGGGCAAATCCCCATAGGAAAAACAAAGAAATAATCAAAATAAAGGGGACCATATACTGTTCCCCTACCAGCGGTGTTCTTTTATTCATCATAATAACATACAGTATAAAAACCGGAATAATCGGCCGCAAAGATACACATTATTTATATTCCCAGAAGAATAAGCATCCTCAAAGTGAACGTTAAAGAAACAGACAGGCATGTCGCCCATACAACGGACGACAAACCTTGAAATGGCCAAGATAGAGCCTATCTCAACCGCAAACGGTCTCCTACCTCAGGTACATATTCTCCGTCCTTGCGATTCATCTTGTAGAGATTCTTCAAGCGGATACCGTACTTCTGCGAAATGCTGTGCATGGAATCGCCGTCACGAACGACGTGGACTGTATAAGGCTTCTGCGCTTTCTTATTCTTCTTTTTCAGATAGATAATGTCACCTGCTTCGAGGGTATATTCACGGTGTAGATCGTTATAGTCAACCAGTTTTTTCCAACTAATGCCAAACTCTCCACCCAACAACTCGAAACTGTCACCGTCGCGAGCCACGACGTACGCCAAACCGTTGGCTATATATACCTGGTGTGGTTTCAACAACCAAGGTTTCTTCTTGATTTCCTTCTCCCATTTGCGGGCTTCACGACGTCCCAGGCCTTCATTATCGTACTTATAGAGTTCGTAGTCTTCAATAATCGTTATCAGACGGTTGGCATACGAAGGGTCGGTGGCATAACCGGCCTTTTTCAGTCCTTTGGCCCATCCTTTGTAATCGGTTATCTTCAACTTGAACAGAAAAGCATAACGCGCGCCACTGGTAAGGAACTTGGAATGGTCCTCGTATGAATCGCGCACATTACGATAGGCCCGGAAACATTCGCCACGGGCATCATCATCGTGATAGACCTGACCTCCGCGCCAGTTATTGTGACACTTGATGCCAAAGTGATTGTTACTTTTCCGAGCCAGTACACTTTGCCCCGCTCCACTCTCGAGCAAGCCTTGCGCCAGTGTAATGCTGGCCGGTATTTTGTGCAACCTCATCTGCTCCACTGCAATGGGAGCATATTGCTTGATATATTCGTTGTAACGGGAGTTCCTGCGCTGTGCATGGGCAGGCAGAAGCATCATAAGAAAAGCCACAAGGGCCAGCAGTCGGAACGTATATTTCATGTCTTTGTCATTGATTCGGGCACAAAAGTCTGCAAAAGAATTGAAAATTCCAATCACTTCCTTATCTTTGTAACATTAATTACAGAAACCTTGTCTTATGAAAGAACTGAATATCCACATCGACATCCGTATTTTCCCATACGAGGAACTGAATGCAGCCGACCGTGAGCTGATAGACGCCGCCCGTGAGGCTACTTTCCGCAGTTATTCCCCTTATTCCCACTTTTCGGTAGGAGCTGCCGCTCGCCTGGCAGACGGCACCATCGTATGCGGCAGCAATCAGGAGAACGCCGCCTATCCGTCAGGGCTCTGTGCCGAACGCACCACCCTTTTCTATGCCAATTCGCGTTACCCGGATCAGGCCGTAAAGACACTGGCTATCGCTGCCCGCAACGAGCAGGGGGAATTTCTGGAAGACCCGATTCCGCCATGCGGAGCTTGCCGCCAAGTAATGCTCGAGACGGAGACAAGGTACAACCAGACCATGCGCATCCTGCTATACGGAAGCAAAGGCATCTACGAAGTAAAAAAGGTAGGCGACCTGCTACCACTGTCGTTCGACGCTTCGGCCATGCAGTGAAAGAGTTTTGCATGCCCTATCAGATACCATCACAGGCACCCGTTCTGACGCAGCACTTTCTGGCCCTCTCATGCAGTGCTTCCTGACACCCTGACGAAGCACTGCATGAGCACCTCACAAAGCACTTCGTCGGACTATCACGAAGCACTGTGTCACCTCCTCATCATTTACTTTCTAAAGGCATCAGGCCTATTACCTGCCTACATAAAAAATGGGAAAGCTCACAAATAACCGTAATTCGGGTATCCCGGTTTTCCAAATTTCTCCTTATTTTTGCAGCGTATCACTCAAAGAACGATACACGACAATTTTACCTTATTAAAAACAGACACCTTTTATTATGTTACGTAAAATCAGACTGACCCTGGCTATCGTTTTCTTTACGCTGATTACCCTGCTGTTCCTCGACTTCACAGGAACACTGCATGCATGGTTCGGCTGGATGGCCAAGATTCAATTCCTCCCTGCCCTGCTGGCACTGAATGTGGGAGTGGTACTAGCCTTGGTGATCCTCACTCTGCTGCTGGGCCGTGTCTATTGTTCGGTCATCTGCCCGTTGGGCGTCTTCCAGGACATTGTAGCCTGGTTCGCAAAGAAGAGCAAGAAGAACCGCTACCGCCATTCGCCCGCCCTGTCGTGGTTGCGCTACGGCGTGTTGGGCGTGTTCGTCATCACGCTGGTGGCAGGCGTACATTCGTTTGTCGCACTGCTGGCACCCTACAGTTCGTACGGACGCATCGCAAGCAACCTGTTCGCCCCTGTCTACCAGTGGGGAAACAACTTGCTGGCTTATCTAGCTGAACGGGCTGACAGCTATGCTTTTTACGACACCACTGTCTGGCTGAAAAGCTTGCCCACGTTTGTCATCGCCGCCGTCACACTGGTAGTGCTCGTCGTACTGGCCTGGAGAGGCGGACGTACTTATTGCAACACCATCTGCCCTGTAGGTACCGTGCTGGGATTCCTGTCAAAGTATGCCTACCTGAAGCCGGTCATCGACACAGACAAGTGCATCAATTGTAACCTCTGTGCCCGTAACTGCAAAGCCTCGTGTATCGACATCAAGAATCACCAGATAGACTACAGCCGCTGCGTGGCCTGCATGGACTGCCTGGACAAGTGCAAACACCAGGCATTACGCTACGCACATCCTTCCAAAACAAAGGTTGAAGCAACCGAGAAGAAGCCTGAAGAAGGCAGTTCACGCCGTGCCTTCCTGACATCGACAGCATTGGCAGCCTCGGCTGCCGTATTGAAGGCTCAGGAGATGAAGGTGGACGGCGGATTGGCTACCATCGAAGACAAGAAAATCCCTAATCGAAAGACACCCATTTTGCCGCCGGGAGCCCAAAGCGCCCGTCACTTTACACAGCACTGTACAGCCTGCCAGCTGTGTGTGTCGGTATGTCCCAACGAAGTGTTACGCCCCTCTACCGGCCTGATGACGTTGATGCAACCTTTCTCTTCGTACGAACGCGGCTATTGTCGCCCCGAGTGTACCAAGTGTTCGGAAGTCTGCCCCGCGGGAGCCATCAAACCCATCACCGTAGCCGACAAATCGTCCATCCAGATAGGACACGCCGTATGGATCAAGCGCAACTGCGTAGTAAAGACCGACAAGGTGGAATGCGGTAACTGTGCGCGCCATTGTCCCACAGGTGCCATCACCATGGTACCGTCGGACCCCAAGAACCCCGACTCGCTCAAGTTCCCAGCCATCGACACGGAACGCTGTATCGGTTGCGGTGCTTGCGAAAACCTCTGTCCGGCCCGTCCCTTCAGTGCCATTTATGTGGAAGGACACGAACGACACCGGATTATTTAAGCGGTGAACGGTAAACGTTTTATTTCTATAACTTCTTTATCACGATATACAAATGAACGACCAGAATCATTCCAACGATATGTCTCGCCGCGAGTTTCTGAAAATTGTGGGTATCAGTACGGCCACCACAACCGCGGTATTAGCTGGATGCGGGCCGAAAGACTCCGCTTCCTCCTCCCTGCAGGCCGAAGGAGAAATCCCCACTGACAAAATGACCCTGCGCGAGAATCCGAAAACCAAAGAGAAAGTATCACTGCTGGGCTACGGCTGTATGCGCTGGCCCACCCTGCCCGCTCCCGAAAAAGGAGGCAACGTCATCGATCAGGATGCTGTAAACGAACTGATAGACTATGCCATGGCTCATGGTGTGAACTACTACGACACGTCGCCCGTCTACGTACAAGGTTGGTCGGAAAAATCGACTGGCATCGCCTTGAAGCGTCATCCACGCGAGAAGTTCTTCGTGGCTACCAAACTGTCCAACTTCTCCAACTATACGCGCGAGAACTCCATCGCCATGTACAACCGCTCGTTCAAGGAACTGCAGGTGGACTACATCGACTACTACCTGCTGCACTCCATTGGCAACGGCGGCATCGAGACTTTCCGCGCCCGCTACATTGAAAACGGCATGATCGATTTCCTGATGAAGGAACGCGAGGCAGGTCGCATCCGTAACCTGGGCTTCTCTTTCCACGGCACACAGGATGTGTTCGACGAAGTTCTGGCCATGCACGACCAGGTGCACTGGGACTTCGTACAGATTCAGCTGAACTATGTAGACTGGAAATATGCCTCGGGACGCAACGTTAACGCCGACTACCTCTACGCCGAACTGGAGAAACGCCACATACCGGCCATCATCATGGAACCGCTGCTGGGCGGACGTCTGTCCAAGCTGCCCGAACACCTCGTGGCACGCCTCAAGCAACGCGGCCCCGAAGCGAGCGTCGCCTCGTGGGCTTTCCGCTTTGCAGGCACGTTCCCTAATGTACTGACAGTATTGAGCGGCATGACCTACATGGAGCATCTGCAGGACAACCTGCGCACCTATTCGCCGCTGGTACCCCTGACGGACGACGACCTGGAATTCCTGCAGCAGACGGCCGACCTGATGAAGCAGTACCCTACTATCCCCTGTAACGACTGCAAGTACTGCATGCCTTGCCCCTACGGTATCGATATCCCCGCCGTGCTGATACATTATAATAAATGTGTAAACGAGGGTAATCTGCCCACTTCGCAAGAACACGCCAACTACCGTGAGGCACGCCGGGCCTTCCTCATCGGGTACGACCGCAGTGTACCTCGCCTGCGCCAGGCCAGCCACTGCATCGGCTGCGGCCAATGCGTGTCCCACTGTCCGCAAAGCATTGATATTCCCGAAGAGCTGCACCGCATCGATCGCTATGTGGAGCAACTGAAACAAGAAACGCTGTAACCCGAAAAGACAAAGAATGAAAGAACTCATAGACATGCTTCACGCAGGAGGATACTCCTGCGTGATAGCCAATGGTGACCGCATCCGCACGTTCACACGGCGGGGTGTGGCCGACCTTTACGACCTGCTGGTACAAGAACCCGAATTCCTACATGGTGCGTTTGTAGCCGACAAGGTCATCGGCAAGGCGGCAGCCTCGCTCATGTTACTGGGTGACGTACGGCAGGTATATACTCGTACCATCAGCCAGCCTGCTCTCCGCCTGTTGCAGGAAGCCGGTGTCACGGTAAGTTGCGATGAGATCGTGGACCACATCATCAACCGCGACCACACAGGCTGGTGCCCGCTGGAACAAGCCAGCCGTGACCTCCAGTCAGCCAAAGAAATTTTCCCAGTTATAGAAAAATTTATCTCCAGTCAGAGAAAAAACATATGAAAGAACTGAACTTGAAGGAAGGCCTGTTTGCCTTTCTCCTCCTGACAACTTCCGCCGCTCAAGGACAGGAAGACACCACTCGTATTGCCCGTAACTTGACGACAGACGAGGTCGTCGTAACCGGTACCCGTAATGAAACCGATATCCGCCACCTGCCTATGACCATCTCTGTCGTAGGTCGGAAACAACTGGAAAGCAATTACCAGCCTTCCGTACTACCCGCCCTAACCGAACAAGTACCTGGCTTTTTCACCACCAGCCGCGGCATTATGGGCTATGGTGTATCGACCGGAGCGGCCGGAGGCATGAGTCTGCGAGGTATCGGTGGAAGCCCCACAGCAGGATTGCTAGTGCTCATCGACGGACATCCACAATATATGGGACTGATGGGACATCCCATCGCCGACGCCTATCAGACAATGATGACAGAACGAGTGGAAGTGCTGCGCGGACCGGCTTCGGTACTCTACGGCTCGAATGCCATGGGCGGTGTCATCAACATCGTCACACGGCAGATGGAAGAAGAAGGTTCGAAAACCGACCTGCAAGTAGGATATGGCTCGTATAACACCCTGCAAACCGAAGTGACCAACCGCCTGAAGCGCGGACGATTCAGCAGCATCACCACCGGCTCGTACAATCGAAGCGATGGACATCGGCCCGACATGGATTTCGAACAATATGGCGGCTATGCCAAGCTGGGCTATGATTTCAGTGACCAATGGAAGTTATGGGGAGACATCAACGTGACTCACTTCAACGCCTCCAACCCGGGTACTATAGCGGCACCCTATATCGACAACGACTCGCGCATTACCCGCGGAATGGCTTCGGCAGCTCTCGAGAATCATTACGAACGAACCTCAGGTGCGCTGAGTTTCTTCTACAACTGGGGACACCATAAGATAAACGACGGCTATCACCCGGGCGAAGAACCACAGGCATCACATTTCAACTCCAAGGACCGAATGATGGGCTTCTCGTGGTATCAAAGCCTCACGCTGTTCGAAGGCAACCGCATCACCGCCGGCTTCGACTATCAGCACTTCGGTGGAGAGTCGTGGTACAAGGTACTGGCCACAGGCGAGAAGCAACCACAAGTAGACAAGCAGCTGGACGAACTGGCCGGATACGTAGATTTCCGACAGAACATCGGCCACTGGCTGTCACTCGACGCCGGACTGCGTGTAGACCACCACTCGCACACAGGCACAGAATGGATACCGCAAGGTGGCCTGGCCTTCCACCTGCCCCGTCAAGCAGAACTAAAAGCCATGGTAGGCAAAGGCTTCCGTAACCCTACCATCCGCGAACTGTTCATGTTCTCCAAGAATCCCGACCTGCAGCCCGAAAGCCTCGTCAGCTACGAACTGGCTTACACACAACGCCTCTTCGACGGTGCCCTGTCTTACGGACTCAACCTCTACTACATCGACGGAAAGAACATCATTCAGGTGGATCCCGCCCAGCGAAAGAACGTAAACACGGGGCATATCGAGAACTGGGGTACAGAAGCCAACGTAGCCTACCGCTTCAATTCCCGCTGGCAAGCCAACGCCAACTACAGCTGGCTACACATGGAAAATCCCGTACTGGCTGCCCCCGAACACAAGCTATATGTCGGTGTCAACTACCATCAGGGACGATGGACAGCCGCCAGCGGCATGCAGTACATCCGTGGCCTCTATACTTCCGTCACGCAAGGACAGGAAAAGCAGGAAACTTTCGTTCTTTGGAATTTGAATATCAGCTACCGTCTGTGTAACTTTGCAAGCCTCTTCGTGAAAGGCGAGAACCTGCTGGCACAACGCTACGAAATCAATGCTGGCTACCCCATGCCGAAGGCTACCTTCATGGGAGGCGTCAACGTGAATTTCTGACTTATAAAAAAGACATAAGTAAGTATGAAAGAGATGGAATATGACCGTACCGCTTGCTGGTGTGTCTTCTTCAAGGACAACCTGCTGATGCAGAAACTCGCTGACGGCACCTGCACCCTGCCTGCAGGACAGCAGCTGCCTGTAGCTCCCGCAAAGGATCAGACCGTCCACCGTGTCACCTTGCCTACAGGACAGCAGGTCTATACGTTTGCCATCGACTACCCTGTGGCCGAAACCAACCAGTGGATGATGACCGGCCTGCGCGCCTCGTTCGATCATCTGCCTTTGGACGCATACAAAGCCGCCGGCAAGGCCTATCAGATACTCTACTGGGACCTGCACAGCCGCTACTGCCCCGTATGCGGTACGCCTACGGAACAGCAGACCGATATCATGAAGAAATGTCCCCACTGTGGCAATGAATTATACCCACCCATCTCTACTGCCATCATTGTACTGGTGCGCCGCGGCGAAGAAATCCTACTGGTACATGCCCATAATTTCCGCGGCACGTTCTATGGCCTCGTAGCCGGCTTCCTCGAGGCTGGCGAAACGTTGGAGCAATGTGTCCGCCGTGAGGTTATGGAAGAAACGGGGCTCTGTATCCGTAACATCACCTACTTCGACAGCCAACCCTGGCCCTATCCCAGCGGTCTGATGGTAGGTTTCTTTGCCGACTACGAAAGTGGCGACATCAAACTGCAGAAAGATGAACTCAGTGCCGGTGCCTTCTACCATCGCAACAACTTGCCGGAACTACCGCGCAAGCTGAGCATCGCCCGCAGACTGATCGATGCCTGGCTGGAAGGAAAAGACACCCACACCAACCGTTGACATCCGAAACGTAACTACCTACATGAGCGATGTAACTATGAACTTTAGCGCCATAACTATGAACTTTGGAAGCGTAAAGTAGGACTTTGGAAAAACAGCCTTTTCGTAACCGAAAAGTATTGGTCTTTATTGGATAAAACATTACCTTTGTGGCGCAAACCCATAAAGACGATGCAACGGAGATTTCAGACATTTATCATATCCCTACTTTTATGCTGCCTGGCATGCCACTCTCTGCAAGCAACAGAAGAGCAAATGCAACCCCAAGATGACGGCATCCGTCTCAGCCTGCTGACCTGTGGCCCCGGCAAGGAAATCTATTCCCTCTTCGGACATACAGCCATCCGTTATGAAAACCGTCGGAAGGGCATCGATGTGGTATTCAACTACGGTTTGTTCAGTTTTCAGTCGTCCAACTTCATCCTTCGTTTCACCCTTGGCGAAACGGACTACCGGCTTGGAGCAACGGAATACAAATACTTTCTTTCGGAATACCTGCTGGACAACCGCGACGTCTGGGAACAGACCCTGAACCTGACTACGGAAGAAAAACAAAAATTGATAAATCAATTGGAGGAAAACTATCGGCCGGAAAACCGTGTCTACCGCTATAATTTCTTCTATGACAACTGCGCCACACGCCCGCGCGATCAGGTGGAACGTGCCGTAAACAACAGCCTGCGCTATTCCGACGATATGACGACGACCGATACAGGACGAAGCTTCCGAGACATCGTCCATCAATATTGTCAGGGACATCCATGGTCACAGTTTGGTATCGACCTCTGTCTCGGCAGCGAGGCAGACCGCCCCATCAGCCGACATCAGATGATGTTTGCCCCCTTTTATCTGAAAGATTTTTTCGCTACCGCCACCCTAGCCGACAGTACAGGTATCGGTACACGTCCTTTGGTGAGTCAGACTGAACAGCCCGTTGTCATTCCCGATGAAGACAAACAAACGGAAACGACTCTTTTTACGCCTTTACTGACAGCCACGCTTTTGTTCCTGTTTGTGTGTGCCTGCTCTTGGTATGGAGTTCGCAGGCAAAGAAGTCTATGGGGCATCGACCTTATTCTTTTTACAGTTGCCGGACTCAGCGGATGCATCCTGGCATTCCTGGCACTGTTCTCATCCCATCCGACAGTAAGTTCCAACTATATACTTTTCGCACTCCATCCCCTGCATCTATTCTGTCTGCCCTGGATGATAAAAAAGGTGCGAAAAAGACAAACGAGCCGCTACATGCAGGCTAATTTTGTCGTTTTAACATTATTTATATTGTTATGGGCTATAATTCCGCAAAAAATCAATCCGACAATGCTACCTTTGGCACTTTGTTTGCTGGTACGTTCAGCAAGCAACTTGATTTTATCCCATAAACAAGGCTTAAGAAGAAGAATAAAGAGATGAAAAAAGGACTGATAACCTCCATATTAGTGTTGACTTTCGGCGGACTGCAGGCTCAGCCACTACCGTCTACGCCCAAACTGGTCGTAACTCTGACCATCGACCAGCTCCGCACAGATTATCTGGAGGCATTTTCGGCCTTATACGGGGAAAAAGGATTCAAAAGGCTGATGCGTGAAGGCAAAGTCTACATGCAAGCCGAAATGCCCTTCGACAAACCCGACCGCGCATCGGCTACAGCGACACTATTCAGCGGCTGTTCACCTTCTACACATGGAATCATCGCTACCAAATGGATGGACGTGTCTACCCTGACACCGCGCAATTGCGTGGAGGATCCCAACTTCATGGGCAACTACACCAACCAAAACAGCTCTCCGGCCCAATTGCTGACATCGACCATTGCCGACGAGCTGAAAGTAGCCACGCGCAATGCAGGAAAAGTATATGCCATCGCACCCTTCCGCGATGCAGCAGTCTTGAGTGCCGGCCATGCAGGCGACGGTGCTTTCTGGATTAACAAGACAAATGGAAAGTGGTGTGGAAGTACCTATTACCCGGAATTCCCCGAATGGCTGAACCAATACAATGACTCCAGCTCCGTGGATTTCCGCATTAAAGATATCACTTGGATGCCCCTGCATCAGGTATCCAGCTACAAATACCTGTCCGACTGGCGGACAGAGCCATTCAAGTACATTTTTGAAAGTGAACGAGAAAACAAGTTCTACCGACTGGCAGCAAGCCCCCTCATAAACGATGAGGTCAACCTGCTGACAGAAAGGCTGTTGGAGAAAAGTGGAATAGGCAGAGATGATATCCCCGACCTTCTGGCGCTCACCTACTATGCGGGCAACTACAATCACCGCAGCACCCGCGAATGCGCCATGGAAATGCAGGACATCTATGCCCGTCTGGACCGAAGCATTGCTACCCTGCTCGACATGCTCGACCGGAAAATAGGACTGAACAACCTCATTCTGTGCATCGCATCCACCGGTTATGCCGATCCCGATCCTGCAGATACGGGAATCTACCGCATCCCTGGAGGAGAGTTCCACCTGAACCGCTGTGCCACTCTGCTCAACATGTATCTTATGGCAACCTATGGCGCCGGACAGTATGTGGAAACTTATTACGACCAACAAATTTATCTTAATCATAAACTTCTGGAAGACAAGCAGCTGGACCTGACGGAAATTCTGGAAAAATCAGCTGCATTCCTGGTACAGTTCAGTGGTGTAGACCAAGTCTATTCCTCACACCGGCTGCTATTGGGTTCCTGGTCTCCCCAGATAGACCGCATCCGCAACAGTTACCACCGCAAGCGCTCGGGCGACCTGCTGATCAAAGTACTGCCAGGATGGACCATTGTTCAGGAAAATGGCAATGACAACCGTGCCGTGCGAGCTGCCGAAATTCCCGCACCACTGATTCTCATGGGTGGAGGAATCAAAGCAGGAAAAGTGCGGACACCTGTCAGTGCCGATCGCATCGCCCCTACTTTGAGCAGTGTGATGCGCATACGTGCTCCGAATGGATGCACAGCCACTCCGCTCGAATTTTGACCTGTTTTTTCCTTACAAGCAGACAAGAGCCCCGCTTCGTTGCCTGAATGTAACCATTTTCTTGTCTGATAACGGATTATTGGAAAAAACTCACTGTAACTTTGTGCCCAGTGGAGTGAATTTCTTACCTTTGCACAGCAAAAAACAATTATCAACCAACATTGCAATAAAATAAAAACAATTATAAAATGGGATTTAATGAATTTTTAAGCTCGATTTTCGGCAACAAATCCACCCGCGACATGAAGGAAATACAACCGTGGGTAGAAAAGGTGAAAGCCGCATACCCGGAAATCGACAGCCTGGACAACGATGCCTTGCGTGCCAAAACAGAAGAATTGAAGGCATACATCCGCAACTCTGCCGCCTCTCAACGTGCCAAAGTGGACGAACTGAAGGCCACTGTAGAAACTACGGAACTGGAAAAGCGTGAAGAGCTCTTTGCCCAGATCGACAAAATTGAGAAAGAAATACTGGAAATCTACGAAAAGGCACTCGACGAAGTACTGCCCGCGGCCTTTGCCATCGTAAAGTCGACAGCCAGACGATTTACAGAAAATGAAGAAATTACCGTAACAGCTAATGACTTCGACCGCCAGCTGGCTGCCACCAAGGATTTCGTCCGTATCGAAGGTGATAAAGCCATCTACAAGAACCATTGGATGGCAGGTGGTAACGAAATTACTTGGAATATGGTACACTACGACGTACAGCTGTTCGGTGGTGTCGTTCTGCATAAAGGTAAGATTGCCGAAATGGCAACCGGTGAAGGTAAGACCCTCGTGGCAACCCTCCCCGTATTCCTCAACGCCCTGACCGGTAACGGTGTACACGTCGTAACAGTGAACGACTATCTGTCCAAGCGTGACTCCGAATGGATGGGACCGCTCTACATGTTCCACGGCTTGAGCGTAGACTGTATCGACAAGCATCAGCCCAACTCCGATGCCCGCCGTCGGGCCTACCTGGCCGATATCACATTCGGTACCAACAACGAATTCGGCTTCGACTACCTGCGTGACAACATGGCCATCAGCCCGAAAGACCTCGTACAACGTCAACACAACTATGCCATCGTCGATGAGGTGGACTCTGTATTGATTGACGATGCCCGTACGCCGTTGATTATCTCTGGTCCTGTACCCAAAGGTGACGACCAACTGTTCGAACAGCTCCGTCCGCTGGTAGAAAGACTGGTAGAGGCACAAAAAAGATTGGCTACCCAGTATCTGGCTGACGCCAAACGTCTCATCGCTTCCAGCGACAAGAAAGAACAGGAAGAAGGCTTCCTCTCCCTCTACCGCAGCCACAAGGCATTGCCTAAGAACAAACCGCTCATCAAGTTCCTGAGCGAACAGGGCGTAAAAGCTGGTATGCTGAAGACCGAGGAAATCTACATGGAGCAGAACAACAAACGTATGCACGAAGTGACCGATCCGCTCTACTTCGTCATCGACGAGAAACTGAACAGTGTAGATCTGACCGACAAGGGTGTGGACCTCATCAGCGGTAACTCAGCCGACCCCACTCTCTTCGTACTGCCCGATATCACAGCCCAGCTCTCTGAACTGGAAAATGAAAAGGATCTGACAGAAGAAGAACGTCTGGCGAAGAAGGACGCCCTGCTCACCAATTATGCAATCAAGTCGGAACGCGTACATACCATCAATCAGCTGCTGAAGGCTTACACCATGTTCGAAAAAGACGACGAATACGTTGTAATAGACGGACAGGTGAAGATTGTGGACGAGCAGACAGGCCGTATTATGGAAGGTCGTCGCTACTCTGACGGTTTGCATCAGGCCATCGAAGCCAAAGAAGGTGTAAAGGTAGAAGCTGCCACGCAAACATTCGCAACCATTACCTTGCAGAACTATTTCCGTATGTACCATAAGTTGTCAGGTATGACCGGTACAGCCGAAACGGAAGCCGGCGAATTCTGGGATATCTACAAACTGGATGTTGTTGTCATCCCGACCAATCGCCCCATTGCCCGCAAGGATATGAACGACCGTGTCTACAAGACAAAACGCGAGAAATACAAAGCTGTCATCGAAGAAATCGAAGCCATGGTACATGCCGGACGTCCCGTGCTGGTAGGTACGACATCGGTAGAAATCTCGGAAATGCTGAGCAAGATGCTGACCATGCGCAAGATTCCCCACAACGTATTGAACGCCAAACTGCACCAAAAAGAAGCCGACATCGTGGCGCAAGCCGGTCAGAGCAGTACGGTGACCATTGCCACCAATATGGCCGGTCGTGGTACCGATATCAAGCTGAGCCCGGAAGTAAAAGCCGCAGGCGGTCTGGCCATCATCGGTACGGAGCGTCACGAATCCCGCCGTGTAGACCGTCAGTTGCGTGGTCGTGCCGGACGTCAAGGCGACCCGGGTTCATCCGTATTTTTCGTTTCACTGGAAGACGACCTGATGCGTTTGTTCTCATCCGACCGTATCGCTGGTGTGATGGACAAATTGGGCTTCAAGGAAGGCGAAATGATCGAACACAGCATGATTTCCAAGTCCATCGAACGCGCACAGAAGAAAGTAGAAGAAAACAACTTCGGTATCCGTAAACGTCTGTTGGAATACGACGACGTAATGAACAAGCAACGTACCGTAGTTTATACCAAACGCCGCCATGCCTTGATGGGAGAACGTATCGGTATGGATATCGTCAACATGATTTGGGACCGTTGTGCCAACGCTATTGAAGCACCAGATTATGAAAACTGCAAGATGGATATCCTGCAGACGTTGGCCATGGAAGCTCCTTTCAGCGAAGAGGAATTCAAGAACGAGAAGAAGGAAAAATTGGCAGACAAGACATTCGAAGCTGCTATGGAACTCTTCAAACGCAAGACTGAACGCATGGCACAGATAGCCTATCCGGTCATCAAGCAAGTATACGAGAACCAAGGTCACATGTATGAGAATATTCTCATACCCATCACCGATGGCAAACGTATGTACAATATCTCCTGTAACCTGAAAGCTGCTTACGAAAGCGAATGTAAGGAAGTGGTGAAGTCGTTCGAAAAGAGCATCCTGCTCCATGTTATCGACGAAGCTTGGAAAGAAAACCTGCGCGAACTGGACGAACTGAAACACTCTGTACAGAACGCAAGCTACGAACAGAAAGATCCGCTGTTGATTTACAAGCTGGAATCTGTTAACCTGTTCGATGCCATGGTTGACAAGATTAATAACCAAACCATTTCTATCTTGATGCGCGGCCAGATACCTGTACAAGAAGCTCCGGCCGAAAGCCAACAAGAGCCTCAACGCAACGTAGAGGTACGCCAAGCTGCTCCCGAACAGCGTCAGGACATGAGTAAATACCGTGAGCAGAAGGTCGACTTGAATGATCCGAATCAGCAAGCTGCCGCTGCAAGAGATACACGCGAACAGCCTAAACGCGAACCCATCCGTGCCGAAAAGACGGTTGGCCGTAATGATCCCTGCCCATGCGGAAGTGGCAAGAAATACAAGAATTGTCACGGAAGAAATCTCTGAAAGTAACTAAAAGATAACAAGAACAAATAAAAAATCTTGTTATACCCATTTAACAAAAGCCTTGAACGGTTAAAAAACAGTTCAAGGCTTTTCTTTTACCACTTAAAAGATTATTTTTGCTACCAGATAAATAGAAAAGTAATATCCCGATGAAGAAAAAACTACTTTATTGCTTAGCTACAATCGGTTTGCTGTGCCTAAACGCCTGTCAAACTGTCGAACAGCTATCCATAGACTATATGCTACCGGCAGAGGTCAGTTTTCCGGCCAACTTGAGGCGTGTCGGTATCGTAAACAATATGCCTGATAATCCAGACAACAAACTTATTACAAGTTCAGAAGATAAGAACAAAGATAAAACAGAAATAGCCCGCCGTACAGACTACTATAACGGCGATCCCCGAATCACTACCGAAACCTTAGCAGAATCCATAGCCAATGAAAATTATTTCGATCTGGTCGTTATTTGTGATTCAGCACTAAGAAGCCAAGATAGAGCGCCCAGAGAAGCTACCCTATCCAGTGAAGAAGTTGTTCAGTTGACCCATGATTTGGGAGTAGATTTCCTCATTGCGCTGGAAAATGTTCAATTCCGCTCTTTACGCAAAGTAAGTTACCTGCCGGACTGGAGAGTATTCTACGGTACCGTAGATGTTAAAGTCTATCCGACTGTAAAAGTCTATCTGCCTAATCGGAAAATACCCATGGTAACCGTAAACTGTACCGATAGTATTTTCTGGGATGCATCCAGCAGCAGTGAAACACAAATCTTCAACCAACTGATTTCTGAAAAAGATATGATAGAACAAGCTTCCAGCTTTGCTGGTACTGTTCCTGTAAAATATTTGCTTCCCTATTGGAAAACAGCCAAACGTTATCTTTTCACCGGAGGTACCGTCAACATGCGCGATGCAGCCATTTACGTCAAAGAAAACAACTGGCCGGAAGCCATACGCCTGTGGGAAACCGAATACAACAGTAAAAAAGGCAAAAAGAAAATGTATGCAGCCTATAATATTGCTTTGGGATATGAAATGCAGGATAGCATAAATACCGCCTATGATTGGGCCGTCAAGGCACAGGAAGTAGCTAAAAGCATGGCTAAAAACACAGTGAAAGATATAGAAGATGTGGAAAGAGGCAGCTATTCAAGCGATATTTCCTACTACCTCATGACAAGTTCTTATGTCAGTGAATTACAGGAACGTAAAAACGGATTGGTACGCCTGAATGTCCAAATGCAAAGAATTAATGATGATTTTTAGTAAAAATCGGCAAAGGTTATCTTTTTTTTCCTACCTTTGAAAAGAATAATAGAATATAAGCGATTATGAAACTCAGTCAAACCTCACTCTCCCTACTGGAGAATACCATAAAAAAAGCTGTAAGCAGATACAATTGTGCCTGCGATCAAGCCATCGTGACAGATATTCATCTACAAGTGACTCCCAATATCGGCGAATTGTCCATCTATAACGACGATGACGAGGTTTTGGCCAATACAACCATTGAAGAATGGGGAACTTATGACGGTAATGACTTCAACAAAGACATAGAGCGTATCTTATCCGGCCTGCTGAACGACATGAAAAACGCAGGTGATTTCGATAAGATGACTATTCTGAAACCATTCTCTTTCGTTTTGGTAGATGAAGATAAGGAAACACTTGCCGAATTGTTGCTGATAGATGACGACACCCTGCTGGTCAACGAAGAATTGCTCAAAGGACTGGACGAGGAACTGGACGAATTCCTTAAGAAGTTATTGGAATAATATTTCCGATATCAAATACAACAAAACTCCCCTTCTAATTCCTGCCTGCATGGCAAAATAAGAAGGGGAGTTTTTTGTTTCTTGGAACAATCCGAAAAGAACTGCTACAGACGATTCAGCAGTTCATGCAATTCGTTCACATCCTTCTCCGGATGATTGCGTCCATCGGGAAGAGCCTCAAGCGTAAACTTGGTAAGCATCTTATTCAAACGAGACAACTTGCCTTTGTCTCCCTTACGGGTAAATTCTTCACGAAGGATACGAATCTTCTCACACACTTGCACACCTTCCGTCATCCGTTCAAAACGTATGCTGCTGCGAGGGCCGGGATAGACACTGTATGTATCTCCGGCTGCCCATGTACGGAAACGGGAATCACGTAAAGGATCGGCCGTCCAGCTGTTGAAAGACCAACGCAAATATCCATCATACCCTTCAGCCACGGCATGTACCATAGTCCACACTGCCTCGGCCGGACGTGAGAAAGTAAATGTATTTGGGAAAGCCTCTGAACAACAAGTATAGTAAGTACTGATTTGCCCTTTCGCCTCACGAGCTTTCTTCACGTCCGCAGGAAATTTCTGTCCGAGCGCAATGCAATAATAGTAAAGATCCGGTTCTATTTCCGGATGATAGTTCCCTGCCAAAGTTATCTTAAATTCTGGATCTGCCGCACGAACAACCTTTATGGCTTCACGCATAGCCTCCATCGGACGTTCGTCCATTGAGATCGCTGTACGCTCGAACCAACCCTTCTCGCGAAGATGGCGGGCAAAGTCTTTCAGGAAAGTACCCCAATACTCCGCATAAGCGGCATCACCCGGTTTGGTTTCCAGAAAAACGACACGATTGGTAGCTTCATCATAGTAATCAAAGTTCAAAGCCCAGGGAATCATGGTATAGCAACTGATCAGCCCTTTCAAACCGATATCTTCGGTCATGAATTCCACCCACTTGTCGAAAGCAGCATAACCAAATTCCCAGGAACCGTCCAGCTTCTTGATACGGGTCACCATACTGTCAAAATGATCCTCCGTCTGGCCGTTCCAAGGTTTATGCATAATGCTGGCCGTGATGGCCTTCTGACCGGCATTGGCCAACATCTTCATAATGGGGCGCATGGCGTCAAAATGCTCCTTGCTCCAAAGAGGCACCTGATAATAGCGGGCCACGGCATACGGGTTCTGCCACAAATCCAGGTCAAACTTCCAGTCCTGCGGAGACGGAAGCGTACGGTTCACCACCTTCACTTCAAAAGGCAGGGAAAGCGGTTCCAAACCTTCGGCACTAACCGTCAGGAGAGATTTGTAGGTACCGGCCTTGACATCAGAGGGAACCCACACTGTCAGCCAGATCGGCTGCGAACAGCGCTCCCTGACATCCAGTTCCTGCGCAATGTCGAGCACATCGGCTACCAACGAAGAATCCCACTGGGTCTTGTCGGGACGATGGCCACAACCTCCCTTACCGTCCTTGTTCAGTTCGTCGGTCATAACGTAACGCACAAAATGAGTCTTCACAGCCGAAGCGGGAATGACGGAGCTGCCGTTCTTCAATTCACCTACTTTCACCTGAACGTTCTTCAAGGCCTGACGGGTCCACAATACGGCCTGCGCATGCACTCTCTCACCTTTCCAGGCACTCATCCGGGTAGTGCCCTTCTTTGTTTCTAAAGGAATACTCAACTTGGGATAGCGTACATCAATGCTTCCCCAAGCCAAAGACACAGGTGCCTGCATCTTGTTCCACACTTCCTCACCATCGTGAGGCTTCGTATCCGTCAATTCTTCATAAGCGCCCAACGGATACCTTTCCGTGGGCTGCTGGGCACCACACCACAAACTCGCAAAGAGCGCCCAGACAAATAACAATTCTTTCTTTTTCATGAGGTTTATTTATTTAAGTTCAGAATATCTTCCAACTTAACGGCCTGGAACAGGATATGGGCTGTACTGCTCTCGTAGAGAATGCCGACCGTCTCGCGATCGATCATCGTCAGACAGGAATACCCCCAGCTACCTCCTTCGTCCAGCATCAGACGGTTCTCGGGAAGCCATGTCAGACCATTGTCCAGACTGGCTTTGATAGTCATGCGATGGCGGTTCTTCGGACTGTCTGGATTGGAGAACAGCAGAATAGGTTTGCCAGTTACATTGTCCTCGGCAGCCACATGCAGAAGGCTGGCCATACAAACGGGTTCTACCAATGCCTTCCGTGAAGAGGGATGCTCTTCCCAAGTAGCCCCAAAGTCACGGGTCACAGCCACGGCACGGCTGCCTCCCCGATTGTCACGCATGTTCAGCATCAGTACGCCCGGCTCTACTTCAGCTACCTGCGACTCGGTTGTATTGCTACGAGCCGGCTGGCTGATATGCCATGTCTTTCCGTGGTCCTTACTATAAATAATACAGGCGCAAGGGATACGGTCCGCACCGATAAACTGGCCGGCAAATACCAAGGTACCGTCCACCATCGAGATACCACGTCCAGGACCCTGAAGCAGGAAATACCATTCGGGCGACTTCACCTGGCTGGTGATGTTGATAGGCTCGGACCACGTCTTTCCGTCGTCGTCGCTCTTCACCAGCATCAGTTGTGCCGTCTCTTCCAGCGTCATTCCCTGACCCGAATTGTTCCAGGCACGAGCGTTACCCATACCGTGTGTCCAAGCTGCCATGATCCAGATAGTACCTGTCTGTTTGTCTACCAGGATGGCCGGATCGCCCACACCATTCTGTGCCTTGGGCAGTCCACCATATTCGCCGAAGCTCATGGGTATCTGCATCTTCTCCCACGTCTGTCCGCCGTCGATACTGCGACTAAGGCCGATTTCGATATATTCCTGCAGGTCGACACTACTATTGTGACGAACGTCATAAACAGCCAGCAACGTACCCTTGTTACTGGTCACCAGGCCAGGAATACGATAGGCAGCCACTCCGTCATCACCTGCCTGACGAACACCAAAGCCCATCCTATGGACACGCGGACCGTTAGCCAACTTCAGTGGAGCCGCCTGTCCGTCGATTTCGACAGACGAAACGGAAGCCAAAAACTTGGCAAGCAACGATGCCTGAGGCTTCATCTGCAGGCTGACCCAGAAATAATTGATACCCGGATAGAGCGACTGATTGACATCGAACACCACCTGACGGCCCGGCGAACGGACTTCACTCTTCAGGATGGAATACGAAGGATTGGCTGCACGGGTCTGTCCTACGGTATAAGCCGACACGTAAGCTACAGGAGCATAATATCCCTTACCAGTACGCTCCATGCACTCCGTACCACCATAGTACAGCTTGACGGCTTCTACTTGAGCCAAATCGACTTCCGTACCCAAATCCAGAGACACGCGGTCCAGCTTCTTGCCTTCGCCATTGTCGATGCGCAGATGAAACAGCTCATTGTCCTGACGGTCTATCAGCACAGGAATATTGGTTTCGCGGATGAATACAGTGTCGGTAACGGAGGCAACTGCTTGCCATGCGGGGCAACACAAAGCGGCCAATAACAAAAAAGAAGTGACTTTTTTCATGATACAATCGTTTTAAGATTAAAAAAACAAACGTCGAGCTCTGCTTTCCTTCTACAGAAAGCCGCACCCGACGTTTCTATATGATTCTGTGACAAGCTACAAGGCACAAGCTCCGCTTGCAAACCTGTAGTTTACCACGATTTTACGCCTTCTTCAGCGCAGCGATGCTTTCCTTCAGCGACTTGATGATGCTTTCGGCATCGGCCTGCTTCTTGCGCTCCAGCTCGATGACGGCGGCAGGAGCGTTGTTCACAAACTTCTCGTTGCTGAGCTTCTTCAGTACGCCTTGCAGGAAACCTTCCTTGTGCTTCAGCTCGGCTTCCATGCGGGCAATTTCAGCCTCTACATCAATCATGTTGCCCAGAGGTACAGCATACTCCGTCGTACCTACCATGAAGGCGGCGGCACCATCGGCCTTGGCCTCGACCACGGCGATGGACGAGAGGTTACACATCTTCGTGATAACGGCGTTGAAGGCAGCTACAGGGTTCTCGCCCACGGCCTGCAACTCCAGCGCTTCTTTCTGAGCAATGTTCTTCTGCAAGCGGATGGAGCGGACGTTGCTGATGATTTCCTTCACTACCTCGAACTGCTGTACAATAGCTTCGTCCACCTTGCCCGGAGCTAGCATGGGGCTCACCATCAGGCTCTCGCCGTCCTTGCGGTCCACGATGTGCTGCCACAACTCTTCGGTGATGAAGGGCATGAACGGATGGAGCAGGTGGAGCAGGTTGTCGAAGAAACCGATGGTCGTATCGTAAACGACCTTGCTGATGGGCTGGCCGTAAGCAGGCTTGATCATCTCCAGATACCAGCTGGAGAACTCGTCCCAGAAGAGCTTGTAGACAGCCATCAGGGCTTCGCTCAAGCGGTACTTGCTGAAGAGGTCGGCCACTTCGAGGGCTACGGCATTCTGCTTCGACTCGAACCACTTCATGGCCAGGGCGGCTGCCTCAGGCACTTCGACCTCGGCGCTCACTTCCCAGCCCTTGACGAGGCGGAAGGCGTTCCATATCTTGTTGTTGAAGTTACGGCCTTGCTCACAGAGGGCATCGTCGAACAGAATGTCGTTGCCGGCAGGAGCCGAAAGCATCATACCCATGCGCACACCGTCGGCACCATAGCGTTCGATGAGGTCCAGCGGATCGGGCGAGTTGCCCAGCGACTTGGACATCTTGCGTCCCAGCTTGTCGCGCACGATACCTGTGAAGTATACGTTGCGGAAAGGCATGTCGCCCATGTATTCGTATCCGGCCATGATCATGCGGGCCACCCAGAAGAAGATGATGTCCGGGCCTGTCACCAGGTCGCTCGTCGGATAGTAGTATTTGATTTCCTCGTTGCCGGGGTTGTTGATGCCGTCGAACAGGGAGATGGGCCACAACCAGGAAGAGAACCACGTGTCGAGGCAATCTTCGTCCTGACGCAGGTCTTCCAGCTTCAGGTCGGCCTTGCCGGTCTTCTCCTTGGCCAGTTCGAGCGCTTTCTCAGGCGTCTCGGCCACCACGTATCCGCCTTCGGGCAAGAAGTAGGCAGGGATGCGGTGTCCCCACCACAGCTGGCGGCTGATACACCAGTCCTTGATGTTCTCCAGCCAGTTCTTGTACGTGTTCTTGTACTTGGCGGGATAGAACTTCAGTTCGTCGTTCATGACAGGCGGCAGAGCCATGTCGGCAAAGTGCTGCATCTTGAGGAACCACTGCATGGAGAGCTTCGGCTCGATGGCCACATTGGTACGCTCGGAGAAGCCCACCTTGTTGGTGTAGGCCTCCACCTTCTCCAACAGGCCGGCGGCGGCGAGGTCTTTCTCAATCTGTTCGCGCACGTCGAAGCGGTCCATGCCTACATAGAGGCCGGCTGCTTCGCTCAGGGTGCCGTTATCGTTGAAGATATCGATGCTTGGCAGGTTATACTTCTCGCCCAGCATGTAGTCGTTCACGTCGTGGGCAGGCGTCACCTTCAAACAGCCCGTACCGAACTCTACGTCCACGTAATCATCCTGAATGACGGGGATGACACGACCTACGAGGGGCACGATGACTTTCTTACCCTTCAGCCACTGGTTCTTGGGGTCGGCGGGATTGATACACATGGCCGTATCGCCCATGATAGTCTCAGGGCGGGTCGTGGCAACTACGGCATAGCGGCGGCCTTCGGCATCGCGGTGAACCACTTCACCCTCGGCGCCGGTTTCGCCCGACATGTCGTCGTCGGCCACGTAGTATTTCAGGTAGTAGAGCTTGCTATGCTCTTCCTTATAAATCACTTCCTCGTCGCTCAAGGCGGTCAGCGCCTTGGGGTCCCAGTTCACCATGCGCACGCCGCGGTAGATGAGTCCCTTGTTATAAAGGTCGACAAACACCTTGATGACGCTCTCGCTGCGCTTCTCGTCCATGGTGAAGGCCGTGCGGTCCCAGTCGCATGAAGCGCCCAGCTTGCGGAGCTGCTTCAGGATGATGCCGCCGTGTTCGTCG
Source organism: Caecibacteroides pullorum (assembly GCF_019239235.1). GTDB lineage: Bacteria > Bacteroidota > Bacteroidia > Bacteroidales > Bacteroidaceae > Bacteroides > Bacteroides pullorum. The sequence continues at coordinate 80,817 of NZ_JAAZTS010000012.1, forward strand.
GTCCATTCCCAGGCATGCTTCAGGAACTCCTCGCGCGTCAGGTCGGTCTTCTTGATGCCCTGAGCGGCCAGTTTGTTCACCACCTTGGCTTCGGTGGCAATAGAAGCATGGTCGGTACCCGGCACCCAGCAGGCGTTCTTGCCTTCCATGCGGGCGCGGCGCACCAAAATATCTTGAATGGTATTATTAAGCATGTGTCCCATGTGGAGCACGCCGGTGACGTTGGGGGGCGGGATGACGACGGTGTACGGTTGACGGCCATCGGGTTTCGAACTGAACAGTTTATGATCCAGCCAATACTGGTACCACTTTCCCTCTACGTCGGCGGGATTGTACTTACTTGCTAATTCCATTTCTCTTTAAGTCTATAAAATTAAAATTGTTTGCGATTATGGGCACAAAATTAGTAATTTATTGCTTTCCATCGGCAAAAGCAACGAAAAGATTTGTCTATCTTTGCGCAGAGACGACGGTTTTGCTCCGGTTCAAGCGGAGTGTACCGCCAGTTCAAAGGCTTTAAACTCTCAGTTTAAACAGAGTAAACTGACAGTTTAAACGCATTAAACTGACAGTTTATCGCTATTAAACTGGCAGTTTATTTTTGATAAACTAAAATAAACTGATAGTATGCTGACATACAACACTTTAAGAAATAAACAAAAGAGGCCCGACCGACCTTTGTACAGGCGACGCCGAAACCTCCAAAAGCGCCACTTTGTACTGATGGCACTGATACTGACGGTATGGCTCGTACAACTCCTGCCCGCTGCGGGAGCCTGTTACGCCCGATACATTTACCCCAGCATAGCCCGTGTGCTGACCGCCGTGTCCGACCTCATCCCCTTCGCCGTGGGCGACCTCTTCATCGCCCTCAGCATCGCCTGGCTTGTTGTCTGGCCTTTTTACGCCCGCCTCCGCCGCAAGAAGCCCTGGCGACGCATTGTTGGTCGCGAGGTGGAGTTCCTGCTCTGGATATACGTCTGGTTCTACCTGGCCTGGGGACTGAACTACTCGCAACCCAACTTCTACCAACGGACGGGCATCGCCTACACGGCCTATACGCCCGAGAACTTCGCCCGCTTTACGGACGACTACATCGAGCGGCTGAACGCTTCGTACACCCCTATCGACAGCATCGACACCGACATGGTACGCAACGAGGTGGTACGCGGCTATCGTGCCATCAGCCCCACGCTGGGTGTACTCCCGCCCACGACCGACCGTCCGCGGGCCAAGACGATGCTCTTCACCCCGCTCATCTCGATGGTGGGCGTCACGGGCAGCATGGGGCCTTTCTTCTGCGAGTTCACCCTGAACGGCGACCTGCTGCCTGCCGACTATCCCGCCACCTATGCCCACGAGCTGGCCCATCGGCTGGGCATCACCAGCGAGGCCGAGGCCAACTTCTACGCCTATCAGGTATGCACCCGCTCCAGCGTACCCACCCTGCGCTTCAGCGGCTACTACTCCATCCTCTTCCATGTGCTGAGCAATGCCCGCCGCCTGATGGACGAAGCTGCCTACCAAGCACTCGTAGAGAGCATCCGCCCCGAAATCATCCAACTGGCCAAGGACCATCAAGCCTATTGGTCAGCCAAGTACAGCCCGCTGGTAGGTGCCGTGCAGGATTGGATCTACGATCTCTACCTGAAAGGCAACAAGATAGACAGCGGCCGCCAGAACTACTCCGAGGTAGTGGGGCTGCTCATCTCGTACGAGATGTATCAAACATACCATGATACGTTGTAGGGACGCACCATGGTGCGTCCGCGCAAAACAATGCAATCGAAAACGATTATTTTTGAAAAAAACAATCGCAATCCCACCGGGCCACGTTATGCTCGATATATTCTGCTATCCGGTTCCTGTCCTCCACACCTCGAATAATATGGTCATGATAACGTCCCTGCCATCCAAACCTGATATTATTCTTACGTGCAAAACACGTCACAGCCTGTTTGAACCCTCCTATCACCACGCTCAGAGCCGTTCGTTTCGTGGGTATATCTTCCGACGGATGTATGCGAATAATAGCATGCACGTGGTTGGGCATCACTACGAAACTCACCATCTCTACATAAGGGTAATGCATTCCCATTTCAGTCAAGGCATCAACCGCAAATCGCCCAATCAACGAATACTCCATCTGCCCATTTGCAATTTCACCTAAATAGTGTTCTTTTCCCTGCGTACAGATAGTGATAAAATATTCACCTCCGCTGTAATCGTGAAAATCGACCCGAGGACTTTTGCGGGATGGGTGAGATGCATTGCATACGTTGGATGAATCGTATTCGGACGCACCATGGTGCGTCCCTACATGTATGTTTTCCATAATAATATTCTTTTGTGCAAATGTAACCTTTTCATGCAAACATCTCGAACAAGGGAAAGACAAATTACATACGTATAATAACAACCGGACGTACCATGCACCCCATACGTTGTAGGGACGCACCACGGTGCGTCCGGATAAGTTAATAAAGTTTTGGGTGCAAAACATCAATGAGATATAAATCTTTGTAACTTTGCAACACTTTATATCTAACAGGAACGAATATGCAACATACCCGTAAAGAACAGATGGAAGCCTTCGGACGCTTCCTCGACATCCTCGACGAACTGCGCGAGAAATGTCCCTGGGACCGCAAGCAGACCAACGAAAGCCTGCGCCCCAACACCATCGAAGAAACCTACGAATTGTGCGACGCCCTGATGCGCGACGACAAGCAGGACATCTGCAAGGAACTGGGCGACGTCCTGCTGCACGTGGCCTTCTATGCCAAGATAGGCAGCGAGACGGGCGACTTCGACATCAAGGACGTGTGCGACCGCCTGTGCGAGAAGCTCATCTTCCGTCATCCGCACGTCTTCGGCAATGAAAAGGCCGAAACGGCAGCCCAGGTTGTAGAGAACTGGGAACAGCTGAAACTAAAGGAAAAAGGTGGAAACAAAAGTGTACTGGCCGGTGTACCCGCTGCCCTGCCCTCGCTCATCAAGGCCTACCGCATACAGGACAAGGCCCGCAACGTAGGCTTCGACTGGGAAGAGCGCGAACAGGTGTGGGACAAGGTGAAGGAAGAAATCCAGGAGTTTCAGGCCGAAGTGGCCAACATGGACAAGCAGAAGGCCGAAGAAGAATTCGGCGACGTGCTGTTCAGTCTCATCAATGCCGCCCGCCTCTATAAGATCAACCCCGACAACGCCTTGGAACACACCAACCAGAAATTCATCCGCCGCTTCAACTACCTCGAGGCACACACCATCAAGGAAGGCCGCAACCTGCACGACATGACACTGGCCGAGATGGACGCCATCTGGGAAGAAGCCAAGAAACTGGAAAGAAAAGAATAAAAAAAGCAGGCCTTCCGACTCGCATCGGAAGGCCCTTACCTCTTGAAAACTGAAACCAGCCTGTTTACTTTACAGGAAACGACACATCATTTTTTCGGAGCCGGCCGTTTCCCACCGTTTTTGCCGTGCATGCCTTTCAGCAGTTCGCGATGGAAACGCATTTCGGCACGCTGTATCAAATAAATTTTCTTGTTAGAAAGTATCTTCTGGAATTTCTTCAGATAGGTCTGTTCCAATTCGCTGGAAGCCACACGTGCGTCATACACGCCCTCCAAGATTTCACCATACTGACTTTCGGTTGTATTCTCATTCTTACCCTGGCGTAACAGCTTCCACGCATTGTCGTTCAACTTTTGCTTGCGGTCCTGCATTTCGAAATATAAGGGAAAAAACTTGGCAGCCTCTTCACGAGTCAGTCCAGCTTTCTCAGTCAGAAAAGCCTGTTGTTTGGCGCGGAATTCTTCGCGCGACAACTGCTGACATGTCCCGTCACCAGCCCATACCGAAAGCATCAGCCCGAACAAGGCAACCATTAAAACACTCAACTTTTTCATTGTTATCATTTACAATATTGATTATTCTGCATTTTCATCGCTCAAATAGACATACAGCGAATAGTCGTCCATCATGGTGTTCTCTATTGCCGTTCTGATATACTCCATTTCGATATCCGACTCGTCGGCAGCGATCTGCTGTTGCTGCTGCCCGTTCGATACGGTCTCGCCCGGCGAAGCAACTCGGATAATCAGAGCAGCTCCTATAAACATGGCCGCCATATACAGCCAGGGCCTTACCCTCTCCCACGTAGTAGGCTCACGATGGATATCTGTCTTTTCTTTCTCCGGAAGACGGCTCATCAAGTCTGAAGTGAAACCTTCGAAATATCCTTCCGGCACACGGAACGGATTTTCCGTACCAATCTTCTTCAGTAATTTATCCTCTTCTTTCATAAGCTTTTCTCCTTTCATTAGAATTAGACTATGGTTTGCGACAAAGGTTTAAACTTCATCATCAAAAAATTTCTCGATTTTTTTCACTGCATGATAATACGAAGCTTTCAGTGCTCCGACCGACGTACCGAATATCTCGGACATCTCCTCATACTTCATATCCTGATAATATTTCAGGTTGAACACCATCCGTTGTTTTTCGGGCAAGGTCAGCAGAGCTTTCTGCAAGGTTGTCTGTATCTTGTCACCCGAGAAGTAAGGGTCACTTTCCAGTTTCTGCAACACGTCTGCTTCCGGATCGTCCAGCGAGACAGTAGCTTGTGCACGCTGTTTGTTCAGGAACGTCAGGCATTCGTTCAGGGCAATGCGATAGAGCCAGGTAGACAACTTGGCATCGCCCCTGAAGTAATCTATATTGGTCCATGCTTTGATAAAGGTATTCTGAAGCAAATCATTAGCGTCTTCATGCGAATAAACCATACGACGTATCTGCCAGTACAGCTGTTCGCTATACTGCGCCACAATCATTTCAAATCCGCGCCGTTGTGTCTTCTCGTCCTGTAACAAGGCCAACACCTCGCGCTCATCATAGGGAGTATTCATATACTTTTATTCGCATTTATAGAAGTTAGACGGACAAAGATACAAAAAGTTTAATCAAATAGGAACACAAAGTGTTTCTTTCGCCAGCAAGGTTTCAGGAAACACAGCACGGGCCTGCTCCAGCAGAAGTTCTTCGTTGTCGTAGCGCGCTGAGAAATGGCCTACCAGCAAACGCTTCACACCTGCCTCACGTGCAATGGAAGCTGCCTGCGAGGCAGTCGTGTGATAGGTTTCCTTCGCGCGGGCCGCATCTTCCTCAACAAAAGTGGCTTCGTGAAACAGCAGGTCGACTCCCCTCACCTGTTCGACAACCGAAGCCAGTGGCAGTGTATCCGAACAATAGGCATAGCTCCGCGGAGGATCAGATGGACGGGTCAGGCGGCTGTTGGGGATCGTCTTACCGTCGGGGGTCACATAGTCGGCTCCGTTCTTGATGCGGTTCAGCTCGTAGACGGGTATCTGATAGAAGTCAATCATCTCTCGAATGATGTGGTTGGGACGCGGCTTCTCGGCAAACAGAAAACCGCAGGTAGGCATCCGATGACGCAAGGGAATAGTGGTCACCGTCAGCGAACGGTCCTCGTAAACCAGCGTCGGTTCTTTGGTTTCGAACGCATGGAACACGACCGGATAGGTCATCTGATGGTTGAAGAAATCGAGCATCGGCTTCAGCAGTTCCTCCAGTCCCTGTGGCGAATGGATATGGAGTTCTGCCGTACGTCCCAGCAAATTCAAGGTCGAGATCAGTCCCAGCAACCCGAAACAATGGTCTCCATGCAGGTGGGAAATGAAGATATGGTTCAGGCGCGAAAACTTCAGGCGCGACTTGCGGAACTGCAGCTGCGCTCCTTCACCACAATCGATCATGAACAACTTGTCGCGCACATTCAGGATCTGCGACGTCGGGAAATGGCGGGTAGTAGGCAAAGCCGAACCACAACCCAGGATATGTAACTCAAACTTCTCCATAACGACGCAAATTTAGGCATAAATCACGATACCTGTCAGGATTTACTTCAAAAAAAGAGAGGGTATCCCCGACGGGATCCCTCTCTTTCCTATAGATTGATATAAAAGATTATTTCTTCTTACCTTCCAGTTGCTCTTTCAAAGCAGCCAGTGCGTCGATGTCGCCCAGCGTAGTAGAAGCAGCCTGATTCTGGATCATCGGAGCTTCTTCCTTCTTGCTGTTAGACTTCTTGGCAGCCTTCTTTTCTGCTCTTTCTTCTGCCTTGGCAGCATCTTCGAAGATACGGCTGTGAGACAGGATGATACGCTTAGCGTCCTTGTTGAATTCGATCACCTTGAACGGCAGTTTCTCGTCGAGCTGAGCCTGAGAACCATCTTCCTTAACGAGGTGCTTCGGAGTTGCGAAACCTTCTACACCGTAAGGCAGAGCTACTACAGCGCCCTTATCCAGCATTTCGATGATAGTACCTTCGTGTACAGAACCTACAGTGAATACAGTTTCAAATATATCCCAAGGATTCTCTTCGAGCTGCTTGTGACCGAGGCTCAGACGACGGTTTTCCTTGTCGATTTCCAGAACCACTACATCGATGTCTGCACCGATCTGAGTGAATTCAGAAGGATGTTTAACCTTCTTCGTCCAAGACAGGTCAGAGATGTGGATCAGACCGTCAACGCCTTCTTCTACTTCTACGAATACACCGAAGTTAGTGAAGTTGCGAACCTTGGCAACGTGCTTGCTGCCTACAGGATACTTCTCTTCGATAGTTTCCCAAGGATCAGCCTTCAGCTGCTTGATACCCAGAGACATCTTACGCTCTTCGCGATCCAGTGTCAGCACTACAGCCTCTACTTCGTCGCCTACCTTCATGAAGTCCTGAGCAGAACGCAGGTGCTGGCTCCAAGACATTTCAGATACGTGGATCAGACCTTCTACGCCCGGAGCGATTTCGATGAATGCACCGTAGTCAGCCATCACAACAACTTTACCCTTCACGTGGTCGCCAACCTTCAGGTTAGGATCCAGTGCATCCCAAGGATGCGGAGTCAGCTGCTTCAGACCCAATGCGATACGTTTCTTTTCGTCGTCGAAGTCGAGGATAACTACGTTCAGCTTCTGATCGAGTTCTACAACTTCGTGCGGATCGCTTACGCGGCCCCAAGACAGGTCGGTGATGTGGATCAGACCGTCTACGCCACCCAAATCGATGAATACACCGTAAGATGTGATATTCTTGACAACACCCTCGAGTACTTGTCCCTTCTCGAGTTTGCTGATGATTTCCTTCTTCTGCTGTTCCAACTCAGCCTCGATGAGAGCCTTGTGAGAAACAACGACGTTCTTGAATTCCTGGTTGATCTTAACGATCTTGAATTCCATCGTCTTGCCAACGAATACATCGTAGTCGCGGATAGGCTTCACGTCGATCTGAGAACCCGGCAAGAATGCTTCGATGCCGAATACGTCTACGATCATACCACCCTTCGTGCGGCACTTGATGTAACCCTTGATAATTTCTTCGTTTTCCAAAGCTGCGTTTACGCGGTCCCAAGAACGGGTAGCACGTGCTTTGCGGTGTGACAGAACCAGCTGTCCTTTCTTGTCTTCCTGATTTTCGATGTATACTTCTACCGTATCACCTACTTTCAGATCAGGATTGTAACGGAATTCACTCATCGGAATGATACCGTCTGATTTGTAACCGATGTTCACAACTACTTCACGCTTGTTCATTGCGATTACGGTACCGTCTACAACCTCACGGTCGTTTACCTTGTTCAGCGTATTGTCATACGCCTTTTCCATGTCTTCGTGGCTAACAGTGGAGAGTGTTTCGCCATTCTCATACGCATCCCAGTTGAAGTCTTCAACCGGAGCTACTTTTTCAAATTTTTCCATTAATAAATAAGTTGTTTTTAATAATTAATTAAGTGAGACTTTATGTTGACTCAATAAATCGGGCGCAAAGATAGGACTATTTTCTTGAACAACAAAACGTTCGGTCCAAAAAAGTGGCACCTGACCTCCTCTTCCCCCTGTCTTTTCATACAAAGTGCCATTCCGGCACCGTAAAGCAATGCTTTACCTGTCCGAAACGGCACTTTTACGTTATGGAAAACAGTGTTTTAGTTTTTCAGATAATAGGTCACTGTCGTCACCACGCGTACGCTCTTTATATAAGGTGTATTCTCGTCGCGGTTGGCAATGGTAAACTGCCCCTGCGAAGCGCTCTTGATTTTTCCCAGCTTGCTGTCCGAGTCCTTGGCAAACTTCTCGGCAGCGGCACGGGCGTTCTTCGTAGCGTCTTCGATCATCTGAGGCTTGATGTCGTTCAGCCCCGTAAACTCGTAGGACACGTTGTAGCGATAGTCGCCACCGGCAATGGCGATGCCCTGCTTCAGCAGTTCGGCCTGTTCGGCCATCAGCTTGCGCACCTTCTCCACGTTTTTCGAAGTCACGGTGATGACAGAAGTCGCATTATAGCGGTATGTCACGTTCTGGTTGACATAGCGTTCGGCCTGCATGTCGATGATCTCCGGCGGGACGATGCTGATCTCTTCGTCCGAAATGCCGTTGTTCTTCAGGAAACTGACGATAGCCGCATTCTTCTTTTCCATGTTCGTGTAGAGAAGAACCGGATCATTGCCGATGTCCTTGTACATCAACGGCCAGATCACCTTGTCGGCCGGTACTTCCATTTCGGCCAGTCCCTTCACCGTCACTACGCGCTCTCTGTCTCTAAAATCATTGATACCGCCCCTCAGCATCCAGCCGAGCAACAGCAGTCCCACTGCCATGATAGCGGCTTCCAGTCTCCAATTTTTCATGCACAATTGTTTTAAAAGAGTTTATCTGCAAATGAATGGAATAAAGCTGTCAACTACAAAGAGTTTCGGATAAAAGATGTTAACCTGAAACCTTTTAACGATTAAACAACTCGAACGTAAATTTGCAGCCGATTTCCTGATACTTCCAGTTGGCAAAGCTGGCAAAGACACCGAAGTCGAAAATATGCGTACCGATGCCATAACCCACCTCCACGTAAGGCATCAGGTGGGGCACCAGCAAGGTGTTCAGGTACAGACGTTCGTTCAGCACATACTGGGTATATTTCATCAGGTGCTTCATCAGCAGGAAAGGGGCTTCATAGGTCAGATGGGCCCGCAGATACTCACGCGAGGAGTTGTACCACCGTCGGTCGAGCAGCTGGAAGACGCCGCCGATTTCATCGTTCCATCCCACAGGCAAATTGGAGCGGGTGAAGTTGGCAAAATCCACAAAATACAATTCTTCCTGATTGGTGAACTTACCCCAGCCGATGCGATAATAAATGTCGCGCATCAGTCCCAACGGGATATTATGTTGAAGGTCTACTTCTACACGTTCGTAAGCACCCGATCCAGGCAGAACCCCCTTGATACCTCGCTCCCAGTCCACTGTCAGGGTCGGATAGCGGGAATACAGGTTCACCTTTCGGTCGCCGTTCATGTAGTAATACTGCCCCGGTGTCCAGCGGAGGGTCACACGAGGAGCGAAACTGCTATACGTATGACGGAGCTTGCTGAGAACACTGAGATCCCACACTTCCGAACGGTCTTTCTGTCCTTCTTCTTCCTCTCCTGCACGGGTCGATGCGATCAGGTCACCGCTATCAGGCAGCAACAATTTGAAGTTCGAGCGCTCCACCTCCGTACGACGGTGAATGGACAGACCCACATCCAGCGTCAGCCCGTTCACGATTTCCCAACTGTGAGTGACGCGGCAATACAAGTCCTTGAAATAATCCAGGTGTATCTGACTGAAATCGAACAAGCTGTCCGGCATAGCCTTCAGTTCATCCAACACGTCACTGCTGTAGATCCGGTTACCGTTACCCACATCAAAATGGAGGGAAGCACGCTTCCGCGGCCAGTAGTCCAACTGTCCCCTCACCGACCAGTAGAACTCGTTTCGCGTAAAGTTATAACCGATGCGGGGCGAAATGCGCAGCAGACGGTCGCCAGGAAACAGCCGGTTGTATCGGAACTCCTGCCGATAGGAAATGCCGTTGGAATGGCTATAGCTCAACAGCAGCGGATTGAGCAAGGGCGAACAGCGCACACTGCCCACACTGGCCAGATCCAGCGTGTAACGGCTCACCAGCGCATCGCCAACCGTTCCCCAAAATTCCAGATTCTTATTGATCTTCTGTTTCTTTTCCCGCTCTTTCCGCGCCACTGTATCCCGATACAGGAAGTAGGCCCGATACAGCGAATCCTCATGTCCATCCAGCGGGAAGGGACGAAGACTCTTGAAGTGGGCCGTGTCGCGCACACAGGCATTCGTATCGCAACGCAAGGTATAGGAAGCCGACAAATCATACCGGCTCTTGTCTGACCGGCGCAATTTAGTAGCCGGATCGCGCTGCTTTATCTTCTTATATTGAAGCACCGCCATATAGCTGCCGTCAATCACGTTTCCCGCCATCTTGAATCTCACCTCAAAGTCCGAATAAATCGGCAGGAACTCATCCGCACAGCCCACCTCGCCCATCCGCACGTGATTGCTGAAGGCCAGAATCTCCGAACGGCCCGAGAAACGGATCTCGCGTATGCTCCACACATTGTCGCTCACCACCATATAGCCGCCTATCAGCTGGAAACTCTTACTTTTGGGAATAAAACGGATAACATATTGCAGGTCGTGTGCCCGTCCACGGATCGTATCAATCCGATACCTGTAGTATTTCTTTGCATTAGGCGCCAAAGGCGAAAGCAACTTGTCGGTCAGGATGGTCGGCGAATAGATATTGAGCCTGAAATATTGGGGCAGCTGCCCGTTCAGGTCCCAGAACTCATTGGCCGTTCCCATGGTAGCCGTCACCTTCTGGTCATAGATATCGGGCGCCGTAAAGCTCAGTTCGTTGTAAGTCTCCATCATATACTCCTTCACGCCCTTCCGGATACGGAACAAAGTCGGAATATAGCGGAGCAGCTTGTTCTGCTTCTTGATGTTGATCTTTCCTTTGATATACAGCTCGGCATTGTAGCTGTCCACGATGCGTTCGTAGAGCGGCGCAAAGAAAATGACCTTTTCCATGATGGAGTCCGCCGAGATCAGCTTGCCCTGATAGGGATATGGAGCATAACCTGCCCGTACCTTTCCCAATGGAAAAAGTAGCAGTAAAATACCCAATCCTATCCACAACCAGCGTACCAACTTTGCAATATCTTCGTATGTTTGGGGGCAAATATAGAAAAAAACATGTACTTTTGCAGGCAAATCAATAAAAGAAGAGTCTGATATGTCAAAAATGCGTTTTTTCGCTCTGCAGGAACTTGCCAACCGTAAGCCGTTGGAAGTAACTCCCCCCTCTGGAAAGCTGTCCGACTACTATGGCAGCCACGTATTCGACCGCAAGAAAATGCAGGAATACCTGCCCAAAGAAGCCTACAAGGCCGTAACCGACGCCATCGAAAAAGGAACCCCCATCAATCGCGAAATGGCCGACCTCATCGCCAACGGCATGAAGAGCTGGGCCAAATCAATGGGCGTCACCCACTACACCCACTGGTTTCAGCCACTGACCGACGGTACCGCCGAGAAGCACGACGGTTTCATCGAGTTCAGCGAAGACGGCGACGTCATCGAACGCTTCTCGGGCAAGCTGCTCATCCAACAGGAACCCGACGCATCCAGCTTCCCCAACGGCGGTATCCGCAACACGTTCGAAGCTCGCGGCTATACGGCATGGGACGTTTCCTCACCTGCCTTCGTGGTAGATACCACCCTTTGTATCCCCACCATCTTCATCGCCTATACCGGCGAGGCCCTGGACTACAAGACCCCGCTGCTGAAAGCCCTGAACGCCGTGGACAAGGCAGCAACCGACGTCTGCAAGTTGTTCGACAAGAACATCAACCGCGTATACGCCAACCTCGGCTGGGAACAGGAATACTTCCTCGTTGACCTGGCCCTTTACAATGCCCGCCCCGACCTCTGTCTGACGGGCCGTACGCTGATGGGACACTCCTCGGCCAAGGACCAACAGCTCGAAGACCACTATTTCGGCTCCATTCCGCCGCGTGTCACAGCCTTCATGAAGGAGCTGGAGATCGAATGCCACAAATTGGGCATCCCCGTCAAGACCCGTCACAACGAAGTGGCGCCCAACCAGTTCGAGCTGGCACCTATCTTCGAGAACGTCAACCTGGCCAACGACCACAACCAGCTGGTCATGGACCTGATGAAACGCATTGCCCGCAAGCATAACTTTGCCGTCCTGCTCCACGAAAAGCCCTATAGCGGCGTCAACGGCAGCGGCAAACACAATAACTGGTCGCTCTGCACCGATACAGGCATCAACCTCTTTGGCCCCGGCAGCAATCCGAAGAGCAACATGCTCTTCCTCACGTTCCTCGTCAACGTACTGATGATGGTCTACAAGAACCAGAACCTGCTGCGTGCCTCCATTGCCAGTGCCGGCAACAGCTACCGTCTGGGAGCCAACGAAGCGCCACCCGCCATCCTGTCCATCTTCCTGGGTCGCCAGCTCTCGTCCATTCTCGACGAGATCGCCAAGCAGGCCAGCAGCAGCAAGATGACCGCCGATGAGAAGACCACCCTGAAGCTGGGCATCGGACGTATCCCCGAAATCCTGCTCGACACGACCGACCGCAACCGCACGTCGCCCTTCGCCTTCACCGGCAACCGCTTCGAGTTCCGCGCCGCAGGCTCCTCAGCCAACTGCGCCGCTGCCATGATTGCCATCAACGCCGCCATGGCCAACCAGCTGAACGAATTCAAGGCCTCGGTCGACAAAGCCATGGAAGAAGGCGCCACCAAGGATGAAGCCATCTTCCGCACCCTCAAGGAAATGATCATCGCTTCCGAGCCCATCCGCTTCGAAGGCGACGGCTACTCCGAAGAATGGAAACAGGAAGCTGCCCGCCGCGGCCTGACCAACATCTGCCACGTACCCGAAGCGCTGATGCACTACGTCGACGACCAGGCTCGTTCCGTCTTCATCGGCGAACGTATCTTCAACGAGACCGAGCTGGCCAGCCGCCTCGAAGTAGAGCTGGAAAAATTCACCATGAAGGTGCAGATCGAAAGCCGCGTCCTCGGCGACCTGGCTATCAACCACATCGTCCCCACGGCTGTCAGCTACCAGAACCGCCTGCTGGAGAACCTCCGCGGCTTGCGCGAGACCTTCTCGCCCGAAGAGTACGAAACCCTCAGTGCCGACCGCAAGGAGCTCATCCGCGAAATCTCCCGCCGCGTGACGGCCATCAAGATGCAGGTACGCCAGATGACCGAAGCCCGCAAGGTGGCCAACCACATGGACAACTACAAGGACAAGGCCTTCGCCTACGAGGAAACGGTACGTCCCTACCTCGAAAGCATCCGCGACCACATCGACCACCTCGAAATGGAAGTGGACGACGAAATCTGGCCGTTGCCCAAGTATCGCGAACTGCTGTTCACGAAATAAGAACCAAACACTTGGCGGTGAACGGATACAATCTCCGTTCACCGCTTATTTTTTTTCATTTTAAGCCTCTTTTCCACTCCAAATGCACATTTTTGAGGCGAATGTGTTTTTTTTTAAATTATTCTTCCTACTTTTGTGCTATAGAACACAGTTTTGCAGCACTCATGGTAAAAACAAATTTGTCAGAAATAAAGGTTCAGGAGCTTATCGCCGACATGTGGTCTCCCCTGAACGAAGAGCAGCGGGAGTTTCTCGCTGATCATTTCACACTTCAAAACTACAAAAAAAATGAAGTCATCCATTGTGAAGGCGAGACTCCCACGCACCTGATGTGCCTGCTAAGTGGGAAAGTCAAAATTTATAAAGACGGTGTGGGCGGCCGCAGCCAGATCATCCGCATGATCAAACCCGTCGAATACTTCGGCTACCGCGCTTATTTTTCCGGCGAAGACTATATCACGGCCGCTGCCGCATTCGAGCCTTCGGTCATCTGCCAGATTCCCATGAATGTCATCACCACCCTCGTGACGCAAAACAACGGCTTGGCCATGTTCTTCATCAAACAGCTGTCCAAAGACCTGGGTATCGCCGACGAACGTACGGTAAACCTCACTCAGAAGCATATCCGCGGCCGTCTGGCCGAATCGCTCCTGTTCCTCAAGGAAAGCTACGGACTGGAGGAAGACGGCTCTACACTGAGTATTTACCTCTCGCGCGAGGATCTGGCCAACCTTTCGAACATGACGACTTCGAACGCCATCCGAACACTCTCCCAGTTTGCCACCGAACGGCTCATCACCATCGACGGACGAAAAATCAAAATCATTGACGAAGAAAAGCTGAAGAAAATCAGCAAGATTGGATAAAGAAAAAAATCGGTTAGTGGAGGAAACCACTAACCGATTCTTTTTTTATTGTTGCAAGTAGCGCTCCGCCTCGATAGCCGCCATACAACCGCTGGCTGCTGCCGTGATGGCCTGACGGTAGTGCGGGTCGGCCACGTCGCCTGCGGCAAACACGCCCGGCACCTTGGTGCGCGGCGTACCCGGCTCGGTCAGGATATAGCCCACTTCGTCAGTATCCAGGTAAGGCTTGAAGATGTCCGAGTTGGGCTTGTGTCCGATGGCCAAGAAGAAACCGTCGATAGCCACGTCGTAGCGCTCTTCGTCGGCCTCGCCCATGCGCTTCACCAGATGCACGCCTTCCACGCCGTTCTCGCCAAAGAGGCCCACGGCATTATGCTCGAACAGCACCTCGATCTTCTCGTTGTTCATCACACGCTCCTGCATCACCTTCGACGCACGCAGATAGGGCTTGCGCACGATGAGGTACACCTTGCTGGCCAGGCTGGCCAGGTAGGAAGCCTCTTCGCAAGCCGTGTCGCCACCGCCCACAACGGCCACCACCTTCTTGCGGTAGAAGAAGCCGTCGCACGTGGCACAGGCACTCACCCCCATGCCGGCATATTTCTTCTCGTCCTCCAGGCCCAGGTACTTGGCTGTGGCACCTGTGGCGATGATGATGGTTTCGGCTTCGATCACCTTCTCGTCGTCGATCGTTATCTTGTAGGGCTTCGCGCTGAGGTCGGCTGCCGTAGCCACACCGTAGCGGATGTCGGCTCCGAAGCGTTCGGCCTGCTTGCGCAAGTCTTCCATCAGCTCAGGGCCGCCGATGCCAGCAGGATAGCCGGGGAAGTTTTCCACTTCGGTGGTCGTTGTCAGCTGTCCGCCCAGTTGCAGGCCGGCATATACCACAGGAGCCAGGTTGGCGCGTCCTGCATAGATGGCGGCTGTATAGCCGGCAGGACCCGAACCGATGATCAGGCATTTCACTTTTTCTGTTTCCATACTGTATTTACTAAATTATATTTTTAGGTTCATTCAAGTTTCGTTCATCTCAGATCAATCACCTCCGCCGTCGGATAGGCCCGCTTGTCGAAGGTGAAAAGCGCATCGTCGTATTTCTGCCCTGTCTGATAGGAGCGCACCAGCACGACAACTGCCTCGCGGTCGCCCTTGCGGACAAGGCTCAGCTTTGCCGGACGCAAGGTCTGCTTGTCGACGTAGAGGATCAGGCACTGCAGCTCGCTGCCCTGGCGACTGGCGGTCATCATCACCTTGTGGAGGCGCGGATCGGCCTGCTCGCCCATCTTCAGCATGTAGCCGTTCTTGTAGAGCGACAGCCAGGCATAGGGATTGATGCTCTGCAGCTCTTCGGCCGTGGGTTCGGAGACGTTCACCTCGTCGCTGTTCTCCAGGTAGGTCCATTGCGTCCGCCCGTCGAACCACGTCGTGATGCCTTCGGTATCGAGGCGGAACTTCTCGCCCTTGAGGCGGATGCGTCCCTCGGACGTCCCTTCGGGTGCGCGCACCTCGAAAGCGATTTCCACGCCTTCCGCCTGGCGGAACGCGTCGGCCACGCGGTCGAGCAACTGGCGGGCCTCGTTATTCTCTTGTGCAGCCGCCGTCAGCCCCATGCAAAGAGCAACAAGCAGGCAAAGTATTTTGTTCAGCATTTATTTAATTGAAAATTGAGAATTGAGAATTGAAAATTGAAAATTTTAATTCATTGAAATTGTCCGTCAAGCGGCTTTCATTTTCAATTTTCAACTTTCAATTCTCCATTGATATTTACATTTTACTCAAAAAATCCTCCAGCGACACGATGTCCGTGAAGTAGACGTCGCGCGGCTTGCTGCCCTGCGCAGGCCCTACGATGCCCGCCTTTTCCAGCTGGTCCATCAGGCGGCCGGCACGGTTGTAGCCGATGGAGAACTTGCGCTGGATGAGCGAGGTGGAGCCCTGCTGATGTGTCACAATGAGGCGCGCGGCGTCGTCGAAGAGCGGGTCCTTGCGTCCCAGGTCCACGTCGCCCAGGTCGCCGCCACCGGCGTTCTCGTCCACGTATTCGGGCAGGTAGAAGGCCGTCGGGTAGCCCTGCTGGCGGGCGATGAATTTCGTAATCTCGGCCACCTCGGGCGTGTCGATGAAGGCACACTGCACGCGCACGGGGTCGGCCCCCTGCAGGAAGAGCATGTCGCCGCGGCCTATCAGCTGGTTGGCGCCCGGCCGGTCGAGGATGGTGCGCGAGTCGACCATCGCCGACACGCGGAAGGCGATGCGCGCGGGGAAGTTGGCCTTGATGGTACCCGTGATGATGTTCGTCGTGGGTCGCTGCGTGGCGATGATCATGTGGATGCCCACCGCACGTGCCAGCTGGGCGATGCGCGCTATGGGCAGCTCCACGTCCTTGCCCGCGGTCATGATGAGGTCGCCGAACTCGTCGATCACCACCACGATGTAGGGCATGTACTTGTGGCCCTTCTCGGGGTTGAGGCGGCGGTTGATGAACTTCTCGTTGTACTCCTTGATGTTGCGCACGTGGGCCGCCTTCAGCAGGTCGTAGCGTGTGTCCATCTCCACACAGATGGAGTTCAGCGTCTGCACCACCTTGGTGACGTCGGTGATGATGGGTTCGGCCTCGTCGGGCAGCTTGGCCAGGAAGTGGTGCTCGATGACGGAGTAGATGCTGAATTCCACCTTCTTGGGGTCGACGAGCACAAACTTCAGCTCGGCGGGGTGCTTCTTGTAGAGCAGCGAGGTGATGATGGCGTTCAGACCCACGGACTTACCCTGACCGGTGGCACCCGCCACCAGCACGTGGGGCATCTTGGCCAGGTCCACCATGAACACCTCGTTCGTGATGGTCTTACCCAAGGCGATAGGCAGTTCGTAGGTCGATTCCTGGAACTTCTTGCTGCCGATGATGCTCTGCCCCGACACGATTTTGGGGTTCGAGTTGGGCACCTCGATACCGATGGTACCCTTGCCCGGTATGGGCGCGATGATGCGGATGCCCAGCGCCGAGAGGCTCAGGGCGATGTCGTCCTCCAGTCCGCGTATCTTCGAGATGCGCACACCCTGTTCGGGAGTGATTTCGTAGAGCGTCACCGTAGGTCCTACGGTCGCCTTGATGGAGCTGATTTCGATGCCGAAGCTGCGCAGTGTGCTCACAATCTTGTCCTTGTTGGCATTCTGCTCGTCCATGTCGATGGTAGGCTCAGCGTTGTCGTAGTGCTTCATCAGGTCCAGCGTGGGGAAATGGTAGTTCTCCAGGTCGAGGCGCGGATTGTAAGGCTCCAGCTCAGGGCCCTGATACTCCTCTTCTTCGTGCGTCTCCACCTGAAATTCGGGATCGTCCGCATGTGGGGCCGCTGCGGGCTCCAGCGGCACGGCAGGTTCCGGCTCGGCAGCCTCTACCGTCATCTCCACTTCGCCCCCACGGTTGCCGGTCGCAGCCGGACGCGAGGGGCCGCCCAGGTCGAGCGAAATCTCCTGCGAAGGCTCTGCCTCAGGCTCTTCTTCGGGCTCGGGTTCCTCTTCGGCCTTCTCTTCTACGACAGGCTTCGGCTCTTCGGCCACGGCAGGTGTCGGCGTCGGAGTCGGACGTTTCTTGCCTTCTGCCGTCCACGAGGTCGTAAACTCTTCAGGCACTTCGCCTTCCGCCTTCTCCTGTCCGTCTTTCTTCTTTTTCAGGAAGTTCAGGGCAAAGACACCCCGCAGCCACACCACCGTCCGTGCGCTGAAGTAGATCAGGAAGCAGATGGCCGTCACCAGCAGCAACAGCCACACGCCCGGCGCTCCCACCTGCGAAGCCAGCCAGCGGCTGACGTTGTAGCCATGCATACCGCCCAGGTAGATGAACGAATCTTCATACAAGCTGGCGAAGGCAAAGCCGAAGAACACCGAGAACCACACCAGCAGCAGCGAGCAGCAGATGAACCATCGCCACAAGCGGATATGGCGCACCTTCATCAGCTTCAGGCCTGCAGCGGCGAGAAACACCAGGATGAAGAACGACGAAATGCCGAAGCAGTCATTGATCAGGTAGCTGGACAGCTGCGCGCCGCGCGATCCGGCATAGTTCTTCACGCCGTTGTCCACGGCCATCAGGTCCTTTCCGTTACCCGAGTCGAGGATGCTCTGGTCCGCCGCCCCCGTAAAGAAGAACGACGAGAACGCCAGCAGCAGGTAGACGGAGAAGATGACGAGCATCAACCCCACGATGAAGCGCAAGGTTTCGTTGTGCCAGGTCGCCGCCACCTTGCGGAAGAAGGAAGGCGAAGCCGCTGTATCTTTTTTGTCCGATTTGTCTTTTTCTTTTTTCATTGTCTTTGTATTCGGTTAGTATTTCGAATGCAAAAGTAGTGAAAGGTGAAAGTAATACAAAATAAGCTCGCTTATTTTTATTACTGAACCGCATCCTATTTTATTAAAACTACAAAAAAGCCACGACCGAACCGGCCGCATCAAGAACAACGGTAAGCTATTATAACTGTGATTTGACATTCACGTGAGTGGCTTTAGAGGCGTAAATTTTATAATAGAGGAGATGAAACACAAATTATATTATATTAAATAATTTAGCCCTAAACATGACTATAATCAATACTTTTTGTATCTTTGCGCCGTCTTAATCCTTCTCTTACAAAGAGAAAGACGAATTACAAACAGGCAAAATAAGGCAGATTTGCAAAAGACAGCAGAAACGTATGTCATGCAAATTTCTACAAAAAAGACAATTAATCACTTCTGTCTCAATAACTTATACCAGACAGCAGGACTAGAAGGTATACCCTTATCTTATGATTTCCTCCAAAGAAGAAAAAATCCAATGGTATGTCATGCGCGACCTGAAGAGGCCGAACAGCCTGCTGCCTGCCTACAAGGAGCTTGGCGAAAAGGGAATTGAAATTTTTACACCGATGCAATGGCACGTCACCCTCTGTCAGGGGAAACGCATGCGCCAGCAACGCCCTTTCATCCCCGACCTCCTGTTTGCCCATGCTTCGCGTGCGATGCTCGACCCTCTGGTCGAAGCCATCCCCACCCTCCAGTACCGCTACCGGCGTGGGGGCGCCTACCGCGAAGGAATGGTTGTGCCCGACGACGAGATGAACCGTTTTATCCATGCCGTGACCGGCACCCCTACCCCCCGTTACCTCCTCCCGTCTGAGCTGACGCCGGCTTCCATCGGCGCCGAGGTCACCATCATCGGAGGTCCCATGGACGGCTATACAGGCCGGTTGCTGAAGATACGCGGCGCCCGGTCGCCCCAGCTGCTGGTCGAAATCCCCAACCTGCTGGCTGCTGCCATCAAGGTCAGCCCCGAATACGTCCGGATCGTTCAATAGATGCAACCCCTTAATAAATACCTATGGATACAACCACGACATTCTACCTGTGCGCAGCCTTTGCGTTCATTGTGGGTCTGATGGGCAGCCGCTTCGTCCTGCCCCGCATCGCCCTGGTGGCCGCCCGCCGTCGCCTGTTCGATTCGCACGACGGACGCAAGCTCCACAAGGGCAATGTGCCCCGCCTGGGCGGCCTGGCCTTTTTCCCCTGCATCGCCATCGCTTTGTTCATGGCCATCCTGCTTTACAACAAGCTGACCGGCGCTCCCATGCTGGGCAGGATTCTGACGCTCGAAGTGTTCACCATCAGTAGTGCGCTGTTCATCCTGTTCCTCTGTGGCCTGATGGACGACCTCATCGGCGTCAGCTACCGGTCCAAATTCCTCATACAACTGATCTGCGGCATCCTCGTCACCCTTTCCGGCCTGTATTTCAACGACTTCTACGGCCTGTTCGGCATCCATGCCCTCCCCCTGTGGGTCGGCCTTCCGTTCACGGTTCTGACCGTCGTCTTCATCCTCAATGCCGTCAACCTCATCGATGGCATCGACGGCCTGGCCTCCGGCCTGAGCGGCATCGCCTTTCTGGCGTTCGGCCTCCTCTTCACCTACCTGGGCGACCGGCTGCATGCGCTCCTCAGCTTCGCCGCGCTGGGTGTCCTCATCCCGTTCTTCCATAGCAACGTCTTCGGCCAGGCCAGCCGCGGCCGCAAGCTCTTCATGGGCGACACCGGCGCGCTGACCATCGGCCTCCTGCTCAGCGTCCTCAGCGTCCGTCTCAGCATGGCCGAACCCGTCAAGGACGCCCGGCTGCCCGGTTCCATCGTCCTGGCCTTCTCGTTCCTGCTGGTTCCCATGCTCGATGTCATCCGGGTCTTCATCCACCGCATACGCTGCGGCCGCAGCCCTTTCCTGCCGGACCGCAACCACATCCACCACAAGTTCCTCGACATGGGCTTCAGCCACCGCCAGGCCATGATGAGCATCGTCGGCCTCTCGCTGGCCTTTGTCGTGGTCAACGTCGTCGCCATCCACTTCGTGCCCATCACGGCCCTGTTCCTGGCCGACGTCGTTGTCTGGACCGCCCTCAACCTCTATTGGAGAAAAAAAATCATACAACATAATTCAACATTGAAAAAATAAACCATGAAGAAAATCCTTCTTATGGCGATGCTGGCCCTGGCGCTGGCCTCGTGCAACACATCGAAAAAGATCGTCTACTTCCAGGACATCCAGGTCAACCGTCCCGAAGCCATCACCGAGGCCCGCGACATCACCGTGCAGCCCAAAGACCAGATTTCCATCCTGGTCAGCAGCAAGGACCCGCAGCTGGCCGCCCTCTTCAACCTGCCCCGCGTTCAGTACCGGGTGGGCGACAACAACATGCAGAACACCAGCGGCGATGTGTCCGGCTATACCCTCGATACCGAAGGCTACATCGACTTTCCCGTCCTGGGCCGTCTCTACGTGGCCGGCATGACCAAGAGCGAGATTGCCTCCTTCATCAAGAAGCGGCTGATGGACGAGAACCTCATCAACGACCCCGTGGTCACCGTCGAGTTTATGAACCTCTACTACTCCATCCTGGGTGAAGTAAACAACCCCGGCAAGTACATGATCACCAAAGACCAGATCACCCTGCTCGAAGCCATCAGCATGGCGGGCGACCTCACCATCTACGGCAAGCGGGACGCTGTCTTCGTGGTCCGCGAGGAAGACGGCCAGCGCGTCACCCACTGGGTGGACCTGCGCACACAGGATCTTTTCCACTCGCCTGTCTACTACCTCAAGCAGAACGACGTCATCTACGTGCAGCCCAACAAGGTGCGTGCCGGACAGTCTACCATCAACGAAAACAGCGTGAAGTCCGTCAGCCTCTGGATCAGCATTGCCTCGTTCCTCTCCTCGCTGGGCGTCCTGCTGTTCAAGTAAAATTTTACCTTTTAACCCCGTATTATCATCCCCAACCGATATGGCCGAAAACATTTCTCCTTCCCAGAAAGCCCGTCCTGCCGACGACTTTCTGCGCCTGCAGGACCTCTGGGCCCTGTTCCTGCCCAAGTGGTACTGGTTCGTTCTCTCCGTCTGCGTCGCCCTGGGCGTCGCCGTCTTCTACCTGGTGTCCACTCCCCCGCTCTATACCCGCACCGCCTCCATCCTCATCAAGGACGACGGCAAGAACAGCGGCAGCAGCAACCTCAGCAGCGAATTCCAGGACCTGGGCCTTTTCCAGAGCAACACCAACATCAACAACGAGCTGCTCACCCTGAAGTCGCCCACGCTGATGACCGAAGTAGTGCGCCGCCTTCGCCTGAACGAAACCTATACCGTGCGCGAGGGGCTGCGCCGCCGTGAGCTCTACCGGGAGTCGCCCCTCTACGTCAGCTTCCTGCGCCCCGAAGAGGGTGTCGGCGTCTCGCTGACTCTCCGCCCTACCGATGCCAACACTGTCCGTGTCTCCGGCTTCCGCAAGGGCGGCCGTGAATGGGACGAGGCGTTCAGCGTCCAGCCCGGCGACTCCCTGCCGACCCCCGTCGGCACCCTGACCGTCACCGCCACCCCCTTCCCCGCCGAGTGGATCGGCCGCGACATCACCTACAGCCAGGGCAGCCTGAAGGGCGCCACCGATGCCTACACCGCCGCCCTTCAGGCCAGCCTGGGCGACGAGAAGTCCACCATCATCGACCTCAGCATCAGCGATCCCTCCATCCGCAAGGCCGAAGACCTGCTGAACACCCTCATCGAGGTCTACAACGAAAACTGGATCCAGGACAAGAACCAGATCGCCGTCAGCACCTCGCAGTTCATCACCGACCGCCTCGGCGTCATCGAGAGCGAGCTGGGCCACGTCGACGAAAACATTTCCTCCTTCAAGAGCGAACACCTCCTGCCCGACGTCCAGGCAGCTGCCTCGCAGTATCTGTCGCAGAGCGCCGAGAACAAGCGTGAACTGCTGGCCCTGAACAGCCAGCTCAGCACTGTCCAGTACATCCGCCGCGAGCTGGTCAAGAAGTCGCTCACCCAGCCCCTGCCCGCCAGCTCCGGCCTCGAGAACGACAACATCCGCGGTCAAATCAGCGAATACAACGCCGTCGTGATGAACCGCAACCGCCTGCTGGCCAACAGTAGCGAAAAGAACCCGCTGGTGCAGGACCTCACCGCCTCGCTCCGCAACATGCAGACCGCCATCCTCCAGTCGGTAGACAACCAGATCAAGGCCCTCAACACCCAGATCGCCAACCTGCGCACGCAGGAAGCTGCCACCGTCAGCCAGCTGGCCAGCAACCCCACGCAGGCCAAGTATCTGCTGTCCGTCGAACGTCAGCAGAAGGTCAAGGAGGAACTCTACCTCTACCTGCTCCAGAAGCGTGAGGAGAACGAGCTGTCGCAGGCCTTCACCGCCTACAACACCCGCGTCATCACCGCTCCCCGCGGCTCCGCCTTCCCCACGGCGCCCCGCAAGGGCCAGATTCTGTTCGTAGCCTTCGCCGTCGGCCTGCTGCTGCCGGCTGCCGGCATCTTCCTGCGCGAAATGATGAACACCCGTGTGCGCGGCCGCAAGGATGTAGAACACCTCCACCTGCCCTTTATCGGCGAGATACCCCAGTCGGGCAAGAAGGCCTCCCGGAAGAAAGCCGCCGACGCTCCCGCCACCCTCGTGGTCCGCAGCCGCAGCCGCAACACCATCAACGAAGCCTTCCGCGTGGTGCGCACCAACCTCGAGTTCATGATGGGTGCCCATACGGACAGCCGTGTCGTGATGGTCACCTCCATCAACAGCGGCAGCGGCAAGACCTTCATCAGCATGAACCTGGCCGCCAGCTTTGCCCTGAAGCAGCAGCGCGTCGTGGTGCTCGACCTCGACCTGCGCCGCGCCTCGCTCAGCCGCTACGTGCAGTCGCCCCACACCGGTATCTCCAACTACCTGAACGGCCAGGTGTCCGATTGGCGTTCGGTCCTCGTGCCCGGCACGTCCGAAGGCACTCCGGACGTCATCCCCGTAGGCACCCTGCCCCCCAACCCGTCTGAACTCCTCTTCAGCCCGCGCATGGAACAGCTCATCGCCACCCTGCGCAGCCACTACGACTATATCTTCATCGACTGTCCGCCCGTCGAGGTGGTGGCCGATGCCAGCATCATTGCCCGCTGGGCCGATCTCACCCTGTTCATCGTGCGTGCCGGCCTGCTGGAGCGCGACATGCTGCCCGTCATCGACGGCTACTACGATGAACGCAAGTTCCAGAACATGGCCCTGCTGCTCAACGGCACCGAAGCTGCCCACGGAGGCCGCTACGGCTATCGCTACGGCTACCACTACGGCTACGGAAACTACAGCGAAAAGGAAGATTGAGATACAAAGCATAAGGAATGAACTGGACATTCTGGAAACGGTCTAAACGCACCCTGGCCACGAGCGGCCTGCTCCGGGATCTCACCGACTGCCACTCCCACCTGCTGCCCGGCGTCGACGACGGCGTGCGCAGCCTGGACGAGTCGCTGCAGATCCTGGCCGACATGGAGTCGGCCGGCATCCGGAAGGTGTGGCTCACGCCCCACGTCATGGAGGACATGCCCAACACCACCGAACGGCTGCGGGAACGGTTCGCCCGGCTGCAGGACGCCTATACGGGTCCGGTCCGGCTGGCCCTGGCAGCCGAATACATGCTGGACAACCTGTTCGCCGCCCGGCTGGAGGCTGACGACGTGCTCCCCCTGATCGAGGAGCGCACCTACCTGCTGGTCGAGACGTCCTGCTTCAATCCGCCCATGGGGTTCCACGCCCTGCTCGAGCGCATCCGCTCGCGCGGCTACGTCCCCCTGTTGGCCCATCCCGAACGCTACCGCTACCTGAGCCTGGCCGACTGCCGGGCCCTGAAAGACAGCGGCACCGCCCTGCAGGTCAACCTGCCTTCGCTGACAGGCGCTTACGGCCCCGAGGCACAAAAAAAAGCGGAGGCGCTGTTGAAGTCAGGTCTGGCCGACCTGACTGGCAACGACACCCACCGCCTCAGCGCTTTCCGCCAGGCCCTGCAGGCCCCGGTCCATTGGAGAAGTTAAAGAAAACAAGAAAAGTTCGTTCACTCGCCAAATACAGTCGCCGCGTCCAGGCACGGACAAGCCTTGGGCAGCGTCCCCGGCAGGTCGCGGTGCCCGCAGATACGGGCCTGCGGAAAGAGGTGCTTCAGCTTGCCGAAGAGCGCCCTCAGCTGCTCCGTCTGCTGCGGCGTACGCGTGTCCGCCGGCCGGCCTTCCCCGTCCAGCCCACCTTCGTAGCAGATGCCGATGGAGCAGCGGTTGTAGGGACGGCAGTGAGCCCCCACCTCGAGCAGGCCGCGAAACTGGGTCAGCGTCCCGTCGCGCCGCACGTAGAAGTGATAGCCCCCGGTGCGGAAGCCACGCCGGCGATGGTCTTTCACCAGCTGTTCGGCGGTGTAGTCCCGGTCGGCCCGGGTAGCCGAACAGTGCAGAATCAAGTAGCGGACCGACTCGGCCGAAGCCATCAGTGGTCCGTCCTCGATACGAGCCAGGAGGCCGTACTCATTGCGCACGTCCTCCCCGCCTACTGTCATCGGATAATGTTCTACGATCATCGTCCTCCGCGTTTTAAAGGTTGCTGCAGCTGCTGATGCCCAGGGCTGTCAGGGCCGCAATGGCTGCCTGGATGATGGCATGTACGATGGATTGCCAGGTGATTTTCTTGTTGGTTGTTTCCATAAGCAAAAGATTTTAATTTTAGTTTTTACAAATTATCAATTCTTACAGCGGGCTGCCGCCTTCCTCTTCACCTCCGCCGGTTCCGTCAGGATCGGTGGTCTCTTCACCTTCTTCCACTTCGCCGGGATCGGTAGAAGTGACTTGCTTGATGACGTTTCCGTCTTTGTCGTAGCAGGTGATGTTGATGGACGTGTTCTTCAGCTCGTCCTTGATGTCGGTGTTGGGCGTGAAGATCACCTTTCGGGTCTTGATCAGGCTGGTGCTGACGTCTTCGACGTTTTCCACCGCCGTGGCCTGCACCCCGAAACGCATGGTACCCAGCCCCGGCACCGCGACCGAATGACCTTCCGTAGCCCAGGCGCGGATCACGTCGCCGATGGCTTCCCAGGCCGCGTTGATACTGCCCCGTGAGATACCCGAGCGGATAGCTGCTTCGCTCACCACCTTGTCTTCCTTGAGCGTACTGTAGATTTCGGCCGACATGACGAACCGATACTGCCCCTTCGAGGGGCCCACCGCCAGTTTGGTCTGGCGGGCTTTGACTTTGATTGCCATACTAAATGAATGATTAAGGGTTAACGTTGATTGGTTGATTTACCCTGCAAAGATACGTTCCGCCGGAACGGTCCTTATGGGTTCCGATGGGTTCCGCCGGTTTACGGTTCGCCCAGATGGGCCACGATGAGCGCCACCTGGCGCACGGTCAGCCACTTCTGCGACCGGCTGTAACCGGCCGCTTCCAGCTCGGCCATCAAGGGCCTGCAGCCATGCACCCAGCGCATCAGCCGGTTGGTGGCTACCGCCTGCGACGATTCGGGGAAATACAGTCCCGCCAGGCGGCTTTTGGAGAGGGAAATGATTCGAAACACGATGATAATTGATAATTGAGAATTGAGAATTGAAAATTGAGAATGAGGGTAGCAGGTTTACTCCCTGTTTTTTCCCTGACTGGAAAAAAACTTTTTCCTGACTGGAGAAAATAAACTTGCCAACTTGCAAACTTGCGGGCCTCTTCACCCACGCCCACGGGTACGCACGTGCGAGCAGAAAGCATACGCCCCACGCCCCGTCTTCTGCAACAGTCCGCGGTCGGTAAACCGCTTCAGCAGCGAGTCCAGTGTATTGGGAGAAATCTCCCGCCGCACGGCTTCCTCGAGCGCTTCCTGACGGGTGAACTGCCGGGGCAGGTAGTCGAACAGGATTTCGGGCCCTGCCGCCGGAGCCGGACGCACATCGGCCGCAGGCAAAAACGACAAGACATGACACGCATGACGATACAACGGATCGGCCAGCGCCAGCACGGCCTCGAAGTCGGCCGCGCCGACAGTCAGCAGCAGCCGGGACACCACCCCGTCGGCCACGTTCTCGCGGGGTACGTCGTCGCAGGGCCTCAGGCCCGGACAGCCCAGCAGGCGTCGCGTCAGGTCGCCGGCCCCCAGGGCGGACAGATCTTCCGCCTCCTCGCCCGCGGAGAGCAGCGGATCCAGGGCCCGCAACAGCGCCACGAGGCTCATCAGGCGACAAAGGTTGATGGCAATACGCGCCACGGAGCTTTTCATCGTGTCGCCGTGGGCCATACCCGCCTGGCTGAAGAGCCGTGCCAGCCGCTCGTTGAAGCGCCGGCGCTGCGCCTCGTCCAGCTCGAAACAGATGCTGCCCACCGCGCCGCGCACCGCCCGGAGCACCCGTTCCCACTGCCGGCCCCAGTCGGCAAAACGCCGGTCGTAGTCGGCGCCGTCGGTGTCGAACTGATCCACCCATTCGCAGATGGGCGGCATGTTGTAGAACACCTGTCGGGAGAACAGTCCGTTCTCAGCCGAGGGAATGAGCGGCTGCACCTGGGCGGGTGTCCCGCTGAGCAGCACGCTGAGCAGCGACATCCGGCACTCGCGGTACTCGTGATTGGTACGCCGGTTGAAGGCCAGCCTTTCGTGGTCGAAACAGTTGCGCAGCGTGTCGCTCCAGTGCCCGTAGTCGGCACCGATAGACGAGCTGACCGTGTCGGCCTCCGCCTCGCAGATCAGCCCCACCCCGTCGGCATCAATCAGGTTTTCGACGACGCCCGTTCCCGAGTTGTTGCCCGGAATGATGAACAGCTTCAGAGCCGGTTTCTGCGGTTCGTCCGTCTTACCCTTCTCCTTGCCCAGGCATTCCCACTGCGCATGTTCGCGCCGGTAGGCCTCCATCGCCTGTCGGTAGGCGGTCAGGCAGGTGTCGTGCACGGGTTCGGCCAGCCTTCTGGTCCAGGCCACCACGCCTTTTCCCGAGGCCGGCGGCGCAATGACAAAGGTCTGCAGGCACGGATATTTCAGTTTCCGTCCGTAGGGAATACAGAGCAGCTTGTTGACGGTCGCCCCGATCACGGTGAGTCCTCCCAGCAGCAGGACGTCGCGCTGGGCAGCCGTGTCGCCACAGTCCACCATCTGCCGGAGGAATCCCGGCCACTCATAGTCGGGGAAGCAGGGCAGGCTGTCCGCCTCCCCCGTTGTCGCCGTCTCCGCCCCGCTGCCTTCTGCGCACGCGCGTGGGTGTGTGCGAGGCGCCTCGGAAGCTTGCAAGTTTGCAAGTTTCGGGTCCGGCTTCACGCCGGCCAGCTCGGCCAGGTGCCAGACCGTTCCCAGCGAATTCTGCCGTCGCCCGTCTTTCAGCGCCCGGTCATAGAGGCGGTCCGCCTCCGTCGGCCGGTACTTGTCGGACAGCCGGCACAGCCGGTGAAAATAGCTCCGGCCCTCCTCGCCGCAACTGTTGGCCACGGCAAAAGCCAGCGGCATATACTCCTGGTAGGTGGGTGCGATGTTCGCTCCCGCTTTTTCCACAGCGTCTACCAGCCGCTGCAATGATTCGATGGAATCCATGGTTAATTGAGAATTGAAAATTGAAAATTGAGAATTGAGAATTAATAATTAGGGGCTATCCTTGCTGCCCTTCCGGCTGGCGGATCCGGGCATCCGCGTCATGGGCCAGCAGGCATGCCCGACACAGGTCCTTGTTCGCCTGGTCCGGCTGGAGCCCATACGTCAGCTCCAGGTAGTCCCAGGCAGCACGCATGGCCCGTCCGAACGCTTCGGCGAGGACATCGTCCGAAGCCAGCCGATACGACAGAAAGAGCTTTACCCCGGTACCACTGGGACTGACGAACGCCAGATCGGGCCGCAGCAGCGGGTCATCCGCCAGCCGGTCGCGCCACGCGGCAGCCTCGGCAGGCGAAGCCAGGTGGTCGATGTCCACCACAAACAGCCCCGAAGGAACGAGCACACACGATTCTTTACAATACGAGAAGACGCCCGCCGGGGTCACGTAAGGCAGCAACGCCACCTTCCGTCGCCGGTATTCCGTCCGGTCGCCGGCCACGGAGCGAACCTCGGCCGTCAGTTTTCGCAAGTGGGCATCGCCCGTGATATAAGCATGCAGGCTACGCACGCTACAGACTCCCGCAGGCACCTTGTTGTGGATGGGAGCCTTGAAAAAAGAAAAGACAGTGTCAATCATACGAACAAACGATTAAAGGTTAACGGTTGATGATTAATTTGACGTAAAGTTACAGTAAAATATCTTTCCATCCAAGCATTCCGACGGGCATTGAAAAACGGTTGAATGCCGGTGGAATAACGATTGAAAAACAACCAGACACAGCGCCCTATGCATACAATAGAAACCTTCCAGAACGAGAGTGAAGACGGCAAGACCGTCCACAACACCTTCAACGTCTACGGCGGCAGCGTCATCTTTGCCGCCACCGCTCCGCACGTCACCCAGCACATCTACGGCAACCACATCAGCACCCTCCCCACCGTCACTCCGGAGGAAGCCGAAGAAGTGTCCAGGCTGACGAAAGAAGAGTTGAAGCTCTTCCGTTACATCCCCAACGTCGCCTCCCTGCACGAGTTCATCGCTCAGATCGAGCTGTGCGACTCGGCCCACGACGTCGCCCTGCTGGCCTGGCGTCGGCTGGACAACGTCTTCATTACCCGGGAGAACATCGTGACGGCCGAGTTCATCGAGAGCCTGCATCCCTTCATCAGGCAGATTAAGACGGGCACGTCGACGGACAACTTGCGTTGCCATATCAATAAGTTTATGGTGGAGAAGAAGGCGTAAAGCCTCCCTGTATTAGCCGTTAGCATATATTATCACACGCTTTGCTCCCTCTGTTTACGGAAATTTCTCACAAAAAACAGAGGAAAAATTAGGCAAAACCGACAAAATCATCTATTTTTGTAAACCTGTTATTTCCAGTCTAAAATAAAAAGAACATCCATGTGCAAAAAGAAAGTATATACAGATACAATCAGCCAGTTTGCAGAAGATTTGAATATCCGAATTGTATATTCAAGTTTGCCTGATTTTAAGGATCAGTATATGACCCAAATCCGAGAAAACAACAAAGGGTGTTCTTTCCGTGAACGTATTATCACGCAAGAGGAAGCTCAAATCATAAACGTAGACGACATCTCCGTAGAATTGGATATCACCATCGAAGACATTATCAGCAAAAAAGTTTATGTGATAAATGACTTTGCCGACTTTACCGACTATGAGGCGACGTTGTATATCGGTGCTTATTTCACTGCTCTCATTTTCCGCCTTAAAGGGCAGAGATTCCAAGATAAACATATCGAAGGAATGGCATCATTACTTGATATGTCTGCTTTCACTCCGCTGCTGAATATCACCTCTTACACCTGCCGGATGCTTCATGCTGTAGCTGTTTCTGAGGAAGACCTGTGGTCTGTGTTGGATGCAGAAGCTTTCCCCAATACGGGAACCAATGCCATCAACAGACAATCGTCGGAGACATACCAAGACGGCGGCTTTGACATTGATTTAAACCGGGATTTACGAAAAGTTACGGATGAAACGGACAAAGAAGAATATGTTTCACACATTATGACCATGGTATATCTTCCAGTTCCTCAGGACGGGAAACACACTCCTAAATGTCTGGAGCGTGCAATACGTGCCGCCGAAGAAGAAACGACCTTATGTTTTTCAGAACAACTATACAAATAATGAAAATATCCACAAAACCTCTATCAGCCAAACGTGCTTCTACTGTAAACGTAAAATATGTGCGCACGATGAATCCTTCCGTTACGGGGGTTACACGCAGTGTCCGTGTTACTGTTTCTGCGCATAAATCGGCAAACGGAACGCGGGGTTTCCGCAAATAAGCCAAGTTTTTCCAGTCATGAACAGCTGTCACCAAAGGTTTCCCATTGAAGATTTCCGTAAGTTAAGATTCAGGATTTTCACCATCGGCTATGTTTCGGAAGGCGAATCGGTGCTGGGTGTGATTGACGACGGTGACCGGCATCTTTATTCATTCGTGATTGACTCGTACCAGATTGGCGACGAGAACGATAGCGCGTTCAACGGAACGCTTGAGAAGATCAGGGAATTGGGGATTTCATCGATTGACGCTTTCATCTGGACACACCCGGACACCGACCATTCCGTAGGAATACAGAAATTATTGTCCGAAGCCGACAGCGAGGCCCGCGCGAAGATTTTTCTCCCCGCTATGCTCAGCAAGGAACTGGATATGACTGACGAAGCACGGGCAGGTATGGACTATCTGTTTGAACATTATAACAAGGGCAAAAAATATAACATGAGCATGGTCGTAAAAAACCCGTCGGTGACTCATTGCGACCATAAACTGACCTTTGAAGAACGCCGAAGCGGGCGGAAGATTACCGCAGAATTCTATTTCCTGGCTCCTTGTGGTGCAAGGCTTTTACGAAATACCTGCGCCAACCAGTGTTTTGGTCTCAACCGGTTGTCTATCATGTTTGCTCTAAGAATCAACTATTTCGATTATCTGTTCTGTGGTGATCTGATGGGAGACGATGTACAGTTCCTAGACAAGGATTTTCTTAAAAACGTTTCATTCGTCAAAATTCCTCATCACGGTTCTTCGCATACCCGCCAGTTGCCCCAATTGATGAAAATGCAAAAAGTCGCTGACTCAATAGCTACGACAACCACTTTTTCCAAGTGTAATTTACCGGAAGAGGAAATTATCCGTATATATCAATCGCTCTGTGGAAATGTATATTCAACCTCTGAAGGCTCCCATAAATACGGTTGCATTGAAACAGACTTCAATATCCGAGACTTATCCTGCAATGTGATATTGAGCGGAAACGCCAAAGCGTATGTATGAAAACACGAACATGAAAGTGCCTTAATAAAAAAGGCATAGAAATATTGATACGAAAATAAATAATCAACGAACTTATGAGAACCTATAAGATTGCCGTAGCCGGTACCGGTTATGTAGGACTTTCTATTGCCACCCTGTTGAGCCAGCGCCATCAGGTGACGGCAGTAGATGTCATACCTGAGAAAGTAGATTTGATCAATCAGCGCAAATCCCCCATCCAGGACGAATACATCAAGAAATATTTGGCTGAAAAAGAGCTGAACCAGACAGCCACACTAGATGGCGAAAAAGCCTACAGTGATGCCGACTTTGTGGTGATCGCAGCTCCTCCAACTACGCCATGGTAAAGTGTGTCAATCCATGTGCTATTATAGTCATCAGGAGTATCATCCCCCGTAGGCTATATATAAAAAAATAGGTGCTAGTTCTGTTGCTTGTAAATCTATTCCTAACAATTGCGTTGTCGCAAGAAATCCTGTTAAAATCATTAGACGTAATAGTGAGAGATGTGATGAAAAGTTGCAAATTATATCGGTTTATTTTAAAGCCTAAGTTCTTTACGCATGAAAGAAATTAGAATTTTAAAATTTTATGGGATACTTTTGGTCGTGTTGGGGCATGTTGTATTTACATATTCACCAACATTAGTGTCCCGTTAAAATGGGACGAGTTAAACAATTAATCAAAAAGCCCCGGAATCAGGGGATCATTTAGATCTTTGACATCATTGAAATTAGTCTTGTCGAACAG
>NZ_JAAZTS010000013.1 GCF_019239235.1 Caecibacteroides pullorum
ATTGAGTTTCTCATATTTAATCGTTTAGTTCTTGCCGAATTTCCCTCTCCGTTTGTAATTTGTTTTACACTTATTAAGCTAATTAATTCTTCCGTTATTTCGCAGATAATTTCACAAGCACATAATACCCTGATAATAAACAACATAGAAACAAGACAATGATAAAAATCCAGAGAAAAAGAAAAGAATAAGGATCTAAAAGTGCTATTAGGATCCATCATTGCACTACAAAAAATACCAACAACTAAACAAAGAGAATTCATTACGGAACTTATAAAACGGATATCGTCCAAGATAGCAGGTCGCTTTTTCTCGCCCGCTTCCACTAATATATCTGAAAAAAGAGCTAACTTTACGCCCGCAACAAACTAGTCAGCAATAAATAAAAAGAAGATATATATGGCAAAAGAGAAAATCATCCTCACAGGCGACCGCCCAACTGGACGCCTGCACATAGGCCACTACGTGGGCTCACTACGCCGACGCGTGGAACTGCAAAATGCCGGAGATTACAAAGATATGTTTGTCTTCATAGCCGACGCACAGGCCTTGACAGACAATATGGAGAATCCGGAAAAGGTGCGTCAAAATGTCATCGAAGTGGCATTGGATTACTTGGCTTGCGGACTGGATCCGACAAAGAGCACGCTCTTCATCCAATCGCAGATACCGGAACTGTGTGAACTTTCGTTCTACTACATGGACCTGGTAACCGTATCACGCCTGCAACGCAATCCGACTGT
Organism: Caecibacteroides pullorum; assembly: GCF_019239235.1. GTDB lineage: Bacteria > Bacteroidota > Bacteroidia > Bacteroidales > Bacteroidaceae > Bacteroides > Bacteroides pullorum. Next base: position 744 of record NZ_JAAZTS010000013.1, read on the forward strand.
AAAGACCGAGATTCAGATGCGTAACTTTGAGGCAAGTATCCCCGTAGGTTTTTTCACCTATCCCATCAGCCAGGCTGCTGACATTACGGCTTTCAAGGCTACGACCGTACCTGTAGGTGAAGACCAGGAGCCTATGCTGGAACAGGCCCGTGAAATTGTGCGCCGTTTCAACTACATTTACGGCGAAACACTGGTAGAACCGGAGATCCTGCTACCGGACAATGCCGCCTGCCTGCGTCTGCCAGGAACGGACGGTAAAGCGAAAATGAGCAAAAGTCTGGGGAACTGTATCTACCTGAGTGACCCCGCCGACGAAGTACAGAAAAAAATACGCAGCATGTATACGGACCCGGATCACTTGCGTGTACAAGATCCTGGTAAGGTGGAAGGCAATACCGTATTTACTTACCTCGACGCATTCTGCCGCCCCGAACACTTTGAACGCTATCTGCCGGATTACCCCAATCTCGACGAGCTGAAGGCTCACTACCAGCGTGGCGGTTTGGGTGATGTAAAAGTGAAGAACTTCCTGAATGCCATCATGCAGGAAACTCTGGAGCCCATCCGTACCCGCCGCAAGGAATTCGAACAGGACATACCGGCTATCTACGACATGCTGAAAAAAGGTTGTGAGAAGGCTCGTGAAACGGCAGCCGCCACACTGGACGACGTTCGCCGTGCCATGAAGATCAACTACTTCGACGATGCGGACCTGATAGCCGAACAGGCCAAACGTTTCCGCGGAGAATAATAACAAGAAACAAAAAACAGAGGCTGAACTCCCCACAAAGGAATTCAGCCTCATTTTTATTCACCTATAAGTCCCAGCTTATCGGGCAGACTCTACAACCACGACACGATTCAAAATCGGTTCGCCGAAAGAGTCGACTGCTTCTGCAGTACCTACCAACAATTTTTCACGATCTACACCATACTTTTCAACCAATACATTGATTACAGCCTCGGCACGTTGGCGAGCCAGTTTCTCATTGTACGCAGTAGTTCCCGTAGCAGCATCCGCATAACCATTGACTACGTAAGTAGCTTCAGGATATTGCTTCATGGTTTCTGCCAAATAGGACAGATTCATCGCTTCACGAGAAGAAACCTCAGCCGAACCGATGGTGAAGAACACTGTACGCGGTACAATGACCGGTTTGTTCACCACAACTGCTACTTCTTCCACCACAGGTTCTTTGCTTTCGGCAGCCTCTAAAGCTTCTGCCAATCGGGCATTCTCCGCGGCCATACGATTCATCTTGTCGCGCAACACAGCCAAACGAGCTTCGGATATGGCAGGTGCTTGAGGGCGATTGAACCCACGACGGGGGAAACGATACGTGAGCCCAACCGTGGCACTGACGAGACCATCATAGCCCTTACCACCGATACCACCGTCAAACTTATCCTCAGTGGCTACAGCACTCAGCTCCACATTAACATCTAACGCATCGCATACCCGAAAACGGTTGATGATACCGGCATTGACTGACAAAGCTTCACGATGGGGAGTAGAATAATTGTGCGTAAAGCCGACACCTACATAAGGAATGACCTCGTAGACCCGCGAAGGATTGTAGCCTCCAAACAAGGCATTCATGTTGAACATCACGTCAGCGTGGAGATTCATGTAATTGAAGCGTTGCTTATAGTAGCCACCGTCCTGCATGGCACCAACCGCATAATCAGATCCCGCAGAAGGAACATAACCGCGTGCCTGCAGACCGCTATACTGCAAACGGGCACCCATACCCGGAGTAAACCACTTGCCTACAGCTACGTTCAATGTAGGACTGATACGCTTGCCGAAACTGCCGGCAGCATCATAATCACCAAACAGTACAGTAGCACCATAACCAAACGAGACAAACCAATTATCCCAAAAGGGATTGGTAACAACCGCGTACTTGTCCTGACGCACTTCTACGACTTCCAACACTTCTTCTGTAACTTCTGTCGTGTTTTGTGCTACAGCGGCAACCGACAATCCGGACAAAGCCAGCAACATTAGATTCTTTTTCATACTTTTTCTTTAAAATAGTTTAGGTTTATATTCTGTCCACTCACACAGTGGACACTCATATAAACACCAGAACCTGGAAAAAGTTCCGAAAAAGATCTTTTCCTTTCAAAAAAGCATCAATATCATTTGGCAAAAAGCCGCTCAATTTCTTCTTCGCGGATTGTAGTCAGTACAACACGCCCATCAGGAGTATAATTGGGAGACTCGCATGCAAACAGACTATCTACCAAAGCAGACATTTCGTCTACACTCAGTACTTGTCCATAAACAATAGCTGCCGCACGAGCCAAGGTCAATGCCAGCATAGACTGTACTTCCTCTTTCACATCACAGCCTTTCTCCAAAGTCGTATGCACCATATTACGCACCAGTTCCACAGGCTTCAGTCCCTCGATACCCGAAGGAACCCCGTTGATGGCATAGCTGCCTCCACCCAAAGAAGTCAACTCAAAACCCACAGCAGACAAATCCTCCTGAATATCTTCGAGTACAGCCACCTCAGACGCCGGAAACTGAACAATCTCAGGGAACAATACGCCTTGCGCCACACCATGCTTTTGACGAATTTGCTCCATATATCGGTCAAACAAAACACGTACATGAGCACGATGCTGATCTATCAGCATCAAACCAGACTTAACGGACGTCAAAATATAACGCCCCTTGAACTGCCAATGCTGGCCGGAAGTTACATTTCCTCCCTCGGACATCATCGAAGGAAGCGGTGAAGAAGACTCTTCCGATGGTACTGAAGCAGGAGACAATTCCTCTTCGACCGGCTCATCAGGGACAACCGGATCATTCATCCGACTAGCTTTCTCCAAACCGGCATAAAGGCTTTCCCACTCTGTCTGAGGACGTGAATAAGAACGATCGCCTCCATAAGAAGAAGAGGTTTTAAAAGGATTAAAATCAGCATTATAGTGTACCTGAGGAGGCTCTATGGGCCGAGGTTGCTCAAAAGCAGGAATATCCGGCAGACCTTCGGTATCGAAATCAATAGATGGCACAGCATTGAACTTGCCCAAAGACTCCTTGACTGCCGCAGAAAGGATTTGCCAAATGGCCTGTTCATTCTCAAACTTAATCTCGGTCTTAGTCGGATGAATATTCACATCGATATTGGCCGGATCCACTTCAAAATATATAAAGTAAGAGATCTGTTCACCCGCCGGAATCAAATGTTCGAAAGCATCCATTACAGCTTTATGGAAATAAGGATGCCTCATGTAGCGCCCATTTACAAAAAAGTATTGGTGCGCTCCTTTCTTACGTGCGGTCTCAGGCTTGGCTACATAACCAGATATCTTGACCAACGTCGTGTCTACCTCTACCGAAAGCAGCTGCTGATTTAACTTCTTGCCAAAAACAGCCATAATACGCTGACGTAAAGGCATGACAGGCAGATTGAACAATTCACTGTCATTGCTGTAAAGGTAAAAAGCGACATCCGGATGAACCAGAACAATACGTTCGAACTCAGCCAAAATATTACTCAATTCCGTAGAATTGGCTTTCAAGAATTTACGTCGGGCAGGAACATTAAAAAACAGATTTTTTACAGAGAAATTACTCCCTTTAGGACAAGACACAGGCTCCTGACTTTCAACTTTGGAACCAGCCAGCAACAAGCGTGTACCCAGTTCCTCATCGGCCAGTCTTGTTTTCAGTTCGACTTCGGCAACAGCTGCAATGGAAGCCAAGGCCTCCCCACGAAAGCCCATCGTACGCAAGGCAAACAAATCAGCAGCTTCACGGATCTTGGATGTAGCATGTCGTTCAAAAGCCAGTCGGGCGTCTGTTTCGGACATACCTTTACCGTTATCGATCACCTGTATGCCTGTTTTTCCGGCATCTGTTACCAATACATGAACTTCCGTGGCTTCTGCATCGATGGCATTCTCGACCAATTCCTTGATAACAGAGGCAGGCCGCTGTATCACTTCGCCAGCTGCAATCTGATTGGCCACCGAATCAGGCAGCAAATGAATAATATCACTCATGCCTATGCAATTTTAGATTATTCCGTTACTGATGGCATACCACAGATAAGCCAGCAACATAATGAAAAACAGTATGACAATAAAATGCAAAGGACGTTTTCCGCTCTCCTTACGACGTTTCAGGTGAGTAGTTCCTTCTATGAATTTTCCACGAATATCTTCGGGATTGAATTCTTTTTTCTCAGTCAGCATGCCTAACTCACGCTTGGCATTCTCTTTCATCTTGTCCAACTTTTCCTTACGCTCGTCCACGTAAATATAGGAATGATGAAAGCCTCGTGGTTTTCTCATCGTAAACATACCCATAAAGCACTCTCCTATTTTTTAATTCGTTCGATATGCATATCACGCGGAGAAACAGTCGGTCGACGCGAGCTTTGCTTCAACACTGCATCCGACTTCTTACCCCGCCAATTGAAAATATCCTCTTTGTCCAAAGGACGAATATAATCCAGCCATACGAAAGAAGGCAAGCGGTACTTATCAGCAGGAATCTGCTCCATCGGGTAAGCAGTACCGTTAGCTTTCCCGATAAAGGCTCCCCGTTCCATTTTTCTATCCTTCAACATCATTCTCAGGAAACCGCCTTCAGAATAATTCATCAAAATCAACGAGCTGTCACGTTCCTCTACTGGATAGAAAATAACCAATACATTTCCATTCACATCCACTTGACGCATTTCACCACCAACAAAATAGGCCTTCATTTCTTTCCCGGATACTTGATTGTAGTGCAAGGTGTCTTTCTGTTCTACAGTCAGTGCCTGATTAATGATATGCGCCCAGTCGATAGTGCTATCATTCATGTAAACCTTGATTTGTTCACCCAACAACTGTTCAGACCCATACCAAAGTACCGGATCAGTATACATGGTCATACAGGAATCTTTGGAATTATAGACCAACGAGTCGCAAACAGCCTGTATATCTGTACGGAAAGCACGCACCTTGTGATAGACACGCATTTCACGATACATGGAGTCGGTGTTCAAATGATAAGTTACCAAACGTAGCGTATCACCATGCATAAACAGGCTGTCACCTTGTGAATAATCCACCGCAACAGCTCTATCTGTAGCCAAAGCATTACCGGTCAATTCATTATAAAAACAATAATCGCCGGTCAGCATATTACGATTTACCGTATCATTCATCTGCACATGATCGAAAGCCTCACCATATCCCAGCTTGCGATCGTAGAACAAGCTGTCACCCGTCAGTTTCTTTCCCTGATTGGTTAAAATAGAACGGTCCAGCAGTTCAGCCTGCTCTGTCACAGTATTATATATACCACGTTCGGAATAAATATGATTATTGTCACTTACAATATCCGAAGGTCCTAAGATAGTAGCCACTTTGGTTTCCGTATGATACTTCAACGTATCAGAAGTCAAAACAAAACGAGGATTGGTCAGCTTCACTTCATGGTTGAACACGGCTATTTTAGTAGCAGGACTGTATTCTCCCCATACGGAAGTCAACACATTCTCTTCGTCTGTCAGAGTACCGCCATCAAAATAATATCCCAGATTGTAAATACGATCGTAATTCAAACTGTCTGTAGTCAGCTCTGTATTACGATTAATCATCCGTACGTTCTCACGAAGCATAGCCAATTGGGCCATCCCATCATAATAGAGATAATCACCGTAAATGAACAATGTATCGCCTTGTTCCATCCGCACATTTCCAAAAGCCTCTACGGAATTGATGCGTTTGAAAATCAAAGCACTGTCACAGTACATATACATACTGTCATGGCGTAGCTTCACTGACCCAATCAACACCTGAACATCCGGCCGAACCTGATCATCGGCCTGTGCCTCATCTGCATACAACAAATCAACACGGGTCTTTTTTTTCTCTGGCTCTCCCTTCTTATCCTGCGCACTGAGCAGACAGATGCCAAACAGGCATAGAATACCTGTCAGAAGATATCTATGCCTGCTTAGGAATTTAAAAACAATTCTATTGTGCATATAGCTAGTCTAACATTCACAGACTGTATCTAAACAGCCAAACTTAATCCTTAATCCAGCCCGGATACTTGAATTCACACTGATTCCAGCCTTCCTTAATACGAACATAAGTATGACGCTGCTTCTCACGTATCCATTTATCCAGTACTTCAGCACGACGCTTCTCGAGTACCAGATCTTTCAAATTCTGATAATCGTCCGTAATAGTAGCTTTATGACCGTTGATACGACTTTTCAGCTTGACGATTACACATTCCTCCTTACCTGTTTTTTCAGGGATCATGGTAAAGGCTTCAGAAATTTCACCTACATTCATTTTATCGACCACCTTGGCAATCTCGGGAGGAAGTTCCTGCATCTCGAACTTCGATGTATTGTTGTTGGGATTGGGCAACAAACCGTGATTATTACGAGTATCCTTGTCTTGCGAAATAACCGCTGCAGCCTCTTCAAATGTAAACTTATTATTCCGAATATCGTCAGCAATAGAATCAAGACGAGCCATACCGGCTTCCAATGCACTTTCAGGCGTATGGGGGCGCAGCAATATGTGCCGAACTTTAATACGGTCACCACGTTTTTCTATCAACTGGATAATATGGAAACCGTATTCCGATTCCACCACTTTAGAAACTTTGGTAGGGTCCTGTAAGTTAAAAGCGACATTCGCAAAAGACGGATCAAGCTGTCCACGACCATAGAAAGGCATTTCACCACCATTAATAGCCGACGCACGATCCTCGGAATACATACGAGCCAAAGTAGAGAAACTGGTTTCACCCTTGTTAATGCGATCGGTAAACTCACGCAAGCGTTTTTTCACCTCTTCTACTTCTTCTACCGGAATTCTAGGTTTCTGTGTGATAATCTGTACTTCTACCTGTGTAGGAATATAAGGGATACTATCCTGAGGCAAACTTTGGTAATAGCGACGCACCTCAGCAGGCGTAATTTTCACCTCACCTACCAACTTCTGCTGCATGCGCTGCACCGTCAATCCTTCACGGGCATTCTCACGTAAGGTTTCACGAATTTGCGTAGCACTCTTGTTCCAATATTCTTCCATCTTCTCCATAGAGCCGATGCGGCTGACATATTGGTTGATCATGAAATCTACCTGGCTTACGACTTCACTCTCAGACACCTCTATACTATCCAAGGCAGCCTGATGCAAAAACAACTTCTGCACAGCTATTTCTTCCGGAATGACACAATATGGATCGCCATCGAACCTACGTCCGTTGTACAACGCATCCAAACGCACTTCTTCCACATCAGATTTCAATATGGCTTCGTCACCAACTACCCAAACCACTTCATCAATCACATTGTCCTGCCCCCATGAAGATACAAAAGGCAGTAGCATAAAAGCCAATAAAACTACAAACTTAACGTTCATACACTTTTTCATTCCTAATATCTTAGTTCTCACAATATTTAATCTTTCCATCTTCGATAGCTTGCTTATACAAGTCATCTTTCACTTTATTCAGGAACTCAACTTGCTTCCGATTCAACACCAGATCATTTACCAACGGCCTAGCCGCTTCATAAGGTTCTTGGGCTCCTGTGGGAATATATTCTGCAACATTCAAAAAATACCAAAAAGCCGTATCCTTGACTTCCACCCGATGATTACGGGAAAAATAAGTATCTATATCCGACGTATTCAAAGGTATCCATGACAAAATCTCCGAAGCTGGTACCCATTTGTCATAAAAATACTCATATTTCACAGCATTCTGCAAACTATATTTTTCCAAGTGCTCAACCGCAGACTGCCTTTCATCTTTATACCACTGGCGTACTCGACTCAACTGCGGAGCTGTCAAAGGGACCTTGATGAACAAACCACGCATCAATGGAGCATCAGCTTTGAACACAGCTTTGTTTTGCTCATAATATTCCTGTAGCTCCTCTTCTGTAATTTCTTCCGACAATTTCTGATGGATCAATGCCTGCTGATAAGTATGCATAATCAACGCTTTCCGATAATTGCGCACCAATTTTTCTATTTCATCATTATTGGGCACATTATTTTGTGCCTTTTCATATAATAAAATATCTTCCGCCCAATTACGTATATAATGTTCTGCAAACAACAAACTGTCATCTCGATTTTGTCCAGCAGGCTGTACTGCCATCAAATCCTCCTTGTACAAAAAATTACCGTCCAGTTCCACCAAAGGCGTTCGCCCTTTATGGTCGTACTGTGACTCTTTACATGCCCCCAGAAGGAACAAACAGAGACAAAACAGACAAAATTTTCGAATTGCCACTTTTTTTCTCATATTTGGAATACGAAGATAGCGGTTTAATCAATTGCTTCAGTGAGAATTAACGGTTTTTAAAACCTCTTCGTTTATTTCAACCTTAGAATCACGACGAAGTTGATGCAGCCAACCATCTTCTAAATTACGATAATAATCTGTCCAAATCTGTTGCCCCACATCTTCCCAACGTACAGGTCCCTTACGTTTTTCTCCTAAAACGATCCAATAAGGGTAATCTGCCAAAGATTGAGGTTTGTCTTTTTTAAAGATGCGACTGTCTACAAAGGCATTATCACCAGGAGCAAACAAACCTCTCTCTGCTACGACATTTGCCTGCCCTCCAGTATTCACGCCCAAACGAATAGCTTCCGTCCAGTCTTCCTGAGGGATTTTTTTAAGAAACTTCCGTACTTGTTTTGCCATACGCTTCGTCTTACAATGTAAAACGATTCCATCGTAACGTTCTTCCGGCCAATTATAACGTTTTGCATGCTTCTTAAAGTATTTTGCTATACCAGCTGAATCCGTTTTAACTAAATTACGGATTTCCCGATGCACGATTGCACTACCCAACAAGCTATCCCGAAAGAAACACAACTCCCATCTTAAATCAGAACCATCAGCCCCCAAATGAGTATAGGCACAATCTAATACCGATTTTGCAACAAATGCATCCAACTGTTTACGAACAGAAGCCGGATAGGTCCTTGCAAACAAAGCAAAATCAACCCCAGTATATGCTTTCCCGTTCAAGGTGAATAAAGTATTAGTACTCTTCCCCTCTCGCAATAGTTCCTCTACCCCAGACTTATCTGGCATATATCCATAACACTGTTTCAAGGAATCAATTGACGAAAGGAGCAAACGACTGTTTGGCTGGTTCAGCAACCGTTCCTCCAAACCCTGACGGACTTTCTCTGAATCAAGTTGTTTCTGATATTCCAGCACCTTCACTATATGAATTCCCTGGGGTGTAAAAAAAGGATTAGACACTTTACCGACCGGTAAGTTAAACACGACTTCTTCAAATTCGACAGGCATCTGCAAAAGAGTTACCCAAAACGTCCCTTTATCTTCAGAAAAACGATTTACACACTCATCAAACTGTACCTTTCCATCTTTCAATAATTGATACAAAGAGTCCATCTGAGTTTCAATCTCATGAAGCCTCCATGCTGAAACATTCTGAGGAATATACTTAAATATATGACTTACAAGAGCACGACCTGCATACTTCCGTTTCTGTAAAAGACGAGAATATTCATTAATTAAAGAATCTGCATGCCCGTTATTCCACAAACATTGTTGTAGCAATCCATGACAATAGGAACTTAAAAGCAAGCGAATATCAGGCACCGTATCCAGTTGATTCTTTTCAGCAGCCAAGGCCTTAAGCTTGAAATTTATAAACTGCTCCAAACTAGCAGACTCTTCCACATGCTTGGAACAAAAATACCTATATTCAGCTACATCGACAGGTTTTCCGCCCACGTGCATCAACACTGTATTCGACTGTGCCCGACACCACCCCGACACGACCAAGGCGCACACACACAACCACCAATATTTCAACACCATAGTTCCTAAATCGTATTCATATATTCATAAAAACAGGCACGGACAACACCATACTACAGTCCCTTTTCTAAAAGACCTGCAAAATACGTGTTGTCCGTGCTTCAAAGTATAATAAACGGTTATTCAGGTCGGCTATAATTAGGTGCCTCACTGGTAATAGCTACATCATGCGGATGACTTTCAAGTACACCTGCATTAGTAATACGTGTAAATTTAGCATTGTGCAGCTGTTCAATGTTAGCAGCACCACAATATCCCATACCTGCACGCAAGCCACCAACCAACTGATAAATTACTTCATACAGCGTACCTTTATAAGGAACACGGGCTGCAATTCCTTCCGGCACCAGTTTTTTCACATCGCTTGTTCCACTCTGGAAATAACGGTCTTTCGAACCGTTTTCCATCGCTTCCAAAGATCCCATACCACGATAAGACTTGAACTTACGTCCATTAAAGATAATGGTATCGCCCGGTGATTCCTCTGTTCCAGCTACCAAAGAGCCAATCATCACACTGTAACCGCCGGCAGCCAATGCCTTCACAACATCGCCAGAATAGCGCAAACCACCATCGGCAATCAAAGGAACACCCGTTCCTTCCAAAGCCTTAGCAACATCGTAAACAGCAGACAACTGAGGAACTCCCACACCTGCTACTACACGAGTAGTACAGATAGAACCCGGACCAATACCAACCTTCACAGCATCAGCTCCAGCCTCAACCAGCATTTTAGCAGCTTCACCTGTAGCAACATTACCCACGACAATATCAATATCCGGAAATGCTTTTTTAGCCTCCTTCAGCTTTTCAATCACATATTTGGAATGACCATGAGCCGTATCAATCACAATAGCATCCGCACCAGCTTCTACCAATGCTTTCATACGATCCAATGTATCAACTGTAACACCGACACCTGCAGCCACACGCAAACGGCCCTTAGCATCTTTACAAGCCATCGGTTTGTCTTTTGCCTTCGTGATATCCTTGTATGTAATCAAACCAACAAGCTTATTGTCTTTGTCAACAACCGGAAGTTTCTCTATTTTGTGTTCCTGCAGGATTTGTGCAGCGGCCTCCAAATCAGTTGTTTGATTGGTCGTAACAATATTTTCTTTTGTCATTACTTCATCGATGCGCTTGTTCTGATCTCTTTCAAAACGCAAATCGCGATTGGTAACAATACCCACCAAATGACCTTCATCATCGACCACAGGAATACCACCAATCTTGTACTCAGCCATCAAAGAAAGTGCATCAGCCACTGTAGATCCCCTCTTAATTGTAACAGGATCATAAATCATTCCATTTTCCGCACGCTTTACGATAGCTACCTGACGAGCCTGCTCTTCAATGGACATATTCTTATGAATTACACCAATACCACCTTCACGAGCAATAGCAATCGCCATTTTCGCCTCCGTAACTGTATCCATCGCGGCCGTTACAAAAGGGATTTTCAACTCAATGTTTCTTGAAAACTTTGTCGAGAGTTCGACAGTTTTGGGGAGCACTTCAGAATAAGCGGGGATTAGCAGTACGTCATCGTACGTTAATCCATCCATGACAATTTTATCTGCAATAAATGACATAAGACGTATAAAATTTATTGCGTGCAAATATACGTTTTTTATTCCATTTTACATATATCAGCACGCAATAAATTTTCTTTTTTTAAAGCCAAAGACAAAAAATCAATTTGCCATTTCAGATATGAATTTGATACGAACCAATCTCACTTCCTCCTCTGTAAAATCGTCACCCAACTCTTCCAAGGCATCGTCAATATTATCTGTTGTCGATTCTTTGAAATAGTCGTAAATGTCCAGCATGTGATCCTCATCCATAATTTCTTCCAAGAAGTAATCTATGTTCAGTTTGGTACCTGAATAGACAATCGCTTCTATTTCATCCAGCAGTTCATCAAATTCAATACCCTTCGACACAGCAATATCGTCAAGCGCAACCTTACGATCGATGGCCTGAATGATAGCAACCTTCATCTTAGATTTATTAGCGACGGTACGAACACGCAAATCCTCAGGACGTTCTATCTCATTTTCTTCGCAATGACGCTTGATCAATTTACAAAACTCCTCGCCATATCTCTTTGCCTTTCCAGCACCTACACCCGGAATATTCTGCAGTTCTTCCAGCGTAATAGGATATATCGTTGCCATAGCCTCCAACGAAGGGTCCTGGAATATTACATAGGGCGGCACTTCCAAATGCTTAGACATTTTTTTACGCAGATCTTTCAACATGGAATACAAAGCAGGATCGACCGCACAGGCACCGCCTCCTCGAGCAGGTGCTTCTTCTTCCATTTCTTCAAAATCATTGTCTTCTGTTATCTTGAAAGATTTAGGATGCTTAAGAAATTTCTTTCCTTCATCCGTCACTTTAAGCAAGCCATAGTTTTCTACATCCTTACTCAGGTAACCTGCTATCAAAGCCTGACGGATTACGGCATTCCACGTCTTATCTTCTTCACCCATTCCCGAACCGAATACTTCGAGATCTTCATGCAAATGTGCCTGAACTTCCGACGTTTCACGTCCTTGAATGACATCTATAATATAATCTGACTTGAAATTCTCCTTTACAGCGAGAATAGTTTCAATCACAGTACACAATAAGTCTTGAGCTTCCACTTGTTTTTTAGGATTTAAACAATTGTCACAATTACCACAATTTTCCTCCGTATATTCTTCGCCAAAATAATGCAATAAGGTCTTGCGACGACATACGGATGACTCAGCATACGCAGCGGTTTCCAGCAGAAGCTGCTTGCCTATTTCCTGTTCTGCCACAGGTTTGCCCTGCATAAACTTCTCCAGCTTCTGCAAGTCCTTGTTTGTATAAAATGTGATGCACTGACCTTCACCACCGTCTCTTCCCGCACGTCCCGTTTCCTGATAATAGCCTTCCAGGCTCTTAGGAATGTCATAATGAATTACGAAGCGTACGTCAGGCTTATCGATACCCATACCAAAAGCGATAGTAGCTACAATGACATCTATCTTTTCCATCAAAAAGTCATCCTGATTTTGCGAACGGGTAGCAGAATCCATACCAGCATGATACGGACGAGCATTGATACCATTTGCCTGCAGCACTTCAGCCAATTCTTCCACCTTCTTACGGCTCAGGCAATAAATGATACCAGACTTTTCCGGATTGTTCTTGATGAACTTTATAATGTCCTTATCTATATTATTCGTTTTTGGACGTACCTCGTAGTAAAGATTGGGACGATTAAAGGACGACTTGAACACCTTCGCATTGGTCATACCCAGATTTTTCTGAATGTCATGCTGCACTTTGGGAGTAGCCGTGGCAGTCAGAGCTATCAAAGGAGCTTTTCCAATCTCATTAATAATGGGACGAATACGACGATATTCAGGACGGAAGTCGTGCCCCCATTCCGAGATGCAATGTGCTTCGTCTACTGCATAGAACGATATTTTCACCGTTCTCAGAAACTCTACATATTCATCTTTCGTCAACGACTCTGGAGCGACATAGAGCAATTTGGTCTTTCCGCTCAGAATATCCGATTTTACTTGATCGATGGCAGTCTTATTGAGAGAAGAATTAATGAAGTGCGCTACTCCGTCTTCTTCACTGAAATTGCGCATGGCATCCACCTGATTTTTCATCAACGCAATCAAAGGAGATATGACAATAGCAGTTCCATCCATCAGCAATGAAGGCAACTGGTAGCACAACGATTTTCCACCACCGGTGGGCATCAGTACAAAAGTATCGTTACCATCCAGCAGATTTCGGATGATCGCCTCTTGATTTCCCTTGAATGTATCGAACCCGAAGTATTTCTTCAGTTGGTCTGTCAAATTAATCTTCTTCTCTGCCATGTTTCTAAATTAGAATGTTGTTTATTACACGTTCTTTTTCTCTCTCCCCTGAAATGTTTCTTTCAAGAGTCCTAACAAAGTTATAAACAACTTCTCAATTTTCAAGCAAAACACATCGAATATTTTTAGGAAAAAACACTAAAAACGCTTCTTATGCTTCATTTCATGCTATTAAGCATTCTGCAATCTGGCAATATTGGCCTTTTCCAACTGATGTTTGGCATAATCCAACGTCACGGTAAAGGTTTCTTTCCGCTCAGAAGGAATCTCAAACATGGCATCCATCATGATGGTCTCGACAATGGAACGCAAACCGCGAGCACCAAGTTTGTACTCCACAGCCTTGTCCACAATATATTCGAACACGGCATCTTCGAATTCCAACTTCACACCGTCCATCTCAAAGAGTTTGACATACTGTTTGATGATGGAGTTTTTGGGTTCCGTCAAGATGGAACGCAAGGCAGCACGGTCCAACGGATTCAGATAAGTGAGCACCGGCAGACGACCGATAATTTCCGGAATCAAGCCAAAGGACTTCAAATCCTGAGGAGCAATATATTGCATCAGATTATTCTTATCAATGGTAGCCGTATTGCGTACAGCACTATAGCCTACAACATGGGTATTCAGACGTTGGGCAATTTTCTTCTCGATACCGTCAAACGCTCCGCCACAAATGAAGAGAATATTCTTGGTATTAACCGGTATCATCTTCTGTTCAGGATGTTTTCGTCCACCCTGGGGAGGTACATTGACTACCGAACCTTCGAGCAACTTCAGCAGCCCCTGCTGTACACCTTCACCACTGACATCACGAGTAATAGACGGATTGTCTCCCTTACGGGCAATCTTATCAATTTCATCTATAAACACAATACCACGCTCAGCTTCAGCTACATTGTAATCAGCCACCTGAAGCAAACGGGTCAGAATGCTTTCAATATCCTCACCTACATAGCCAGCTTCGGTCAGTACCGTAGCATCTACAATCGTGAAAGGCACATGCAACAGCTTGGCAATGGTACGTGCCAACAGTGTTTTACCTGTACCCGTACTGCCCACCATGATGATGTTTGATTTTTCAATCTCCACATCATCACCGCTATCTTTCTGCAACAAGCGCTTATAATGATTGTATACAGAAACGGAAAGAAAGCGCTTGGCATCGTCTTGTCCGATGACATATTGATCCAAGAAAGCCTTAATTTCCACAGGTTTGGGCAGTTCCTTCAGATTTAATTTCTTAGTACCGTCCTTCCGCTTACTTTCCATGGCTTCTTGCGTGATTTCGTAAGCCTGCATGGCACAACTATCACAGATGAAGCCGTTCATTCCTGTTATCAGAAGTCCGACTTCATCTTCCGTGCGACCACAAAAGCTGCATCTGTTCTTTGTTCTTTTTGAATCAGCCATATTTATTTCTTAATCAACACTTCATCTACCATACCATACTCTTTAGCTTCCTGCGCAGTCATCCAATAATCACGATCGGAATCAGCCCATACCTTATCAAAGGGTGTATGTGAATGGTCGGCTATGATCGTATAGAGTTCTTTCTTCAATTTCTGAATTTCACGAGCTGTAATTTCGATATCCGAAGCCTGTCCCTGTGCTCCTCCCATCGGCTGATGAATCATGACACGCGAATGAGTCAGAGCAGAGCGTTTACCTTCAGCCCCAGCCACCAACAATACAGCCGCCATACTGGCTGCCATACCCGTACAAATAGTAGCAACATCACTGCTGATAAACTGCATCGTATCGTAGATACCCAGACCGGCATATACTGAACCGCCCGGTGAATTAATATAGATAGAGATATCCTTACCCGGGTCTACCGAATCCAGGTAAAGCAACTGCGCCTGGAGGGTATTAGCCGTATAATCGTCGATCTGAGTACCCAAAAAGATAATGCGATCCATCATCAGACGGGAGAACACATCGAGCTGGGTAACATTCAGCTGACGTTCCTCCAAGATATAGGGATTCAAATAACCGGCCTGCGACTTGATCACATCGTCCAATACAAGGCTGTTCATTCCCAAATGCTTGGTGGCATACTTTCTAAAATCATCCATAATCTTTCTTACTTAATTAAATGCGGGTGCAAAGAAACAAAAAAGAATAGAGAGACACAAAAAAATCGGGGATGTTTGAAAAGTTTTTCAAACATCCCCGATTATAACAATGATAAGTCAAATCTTATTCGAACATTTTATTGAAATCGGCAGCCGAGATACTCTTATGCTCCAACGTAACCTGAGGCTTCACAGCAGCTACCAGCTTCGTCTCTACCACGCGGTTTACAAGACCTTCAATGCTTTCTTTCTTTTTCAGCATTTCCTTGGCATAGTTATTCAACAGGTCTTCAGGAACATTCAACATGCCATACATAGCAAACTGTGCACGAGTTGATTCCTTGGCCATGTTGGTAATATCATCCTGCTCAACCTTAATATCGTTAGCCTTTACCAGCTGTTCCTTAATCAGATGCCAAGTCAGCTCTTCGATACTCTTGTCGTAGTTTTCCTCCACGAACTTCTCGCCCTTATCAGCGTTGTTAGCCAGCATCACGCGCTTCAGCAATGCATCAGGGAATTCCAGCTTGCCAACTTTCTCCATCATTACCTTACGCAGGTCGATGAGGAACTTATAATCGCTATCGGCTACAAACTGCTTGGCAATTGCTTCTTTTACTTTAGCACGGAATTCTTCTTCCGTCTTCACTACGCCTTCGCCAAATACCTGATCAAAGATTTCCTGGTTCAAGTCGCCAGGGACAAAACGAGTGATTTCTTCTACCTGATAGCTGAAGTTGGATTTCACCTCGGCAGCGGCTTCTTTGTCGATCTTCAGCAACGAAGCCAATTCGGCAGGATTACCATCCCAGGCTGTGTGCGGGTTGAATACGAGCACGTCATTCACCTTCGCATTGGCAAAGATAGCCTTCTGCTCGTCGTTCTTCATATAAGAAGGCATCATCACGGCACCTTCTACCTGAATGCCGCCTTCCTTCGTGTTACCCTGCTCGTCAAGTTCTGCCAACAGACCCTTCAGCATATCGTTGTCTGCATATACATCTACCTTGTCATACTTGCCGTTACGCTGTGTGTAAGACTTCACCTGATTGTCCACCATTTCGTCGGTAACCTCGATGTCATAGTAGTCTACCTTGTCGGCAGCGCTTACTTCAGCCTTGAATTCGGGAGCCAGTGCGATATCGAACAGGAATTCGAACTCTTCCTGCGTATCGAAGTCAATGGCGGGCTGCTTGTCCTCGTTGGGCAGCGGCTCACCCAGGATGTTCACCTTATTGTCTTGTATATACTTGTATACAGTTTCAGAAAGCAACTTGTTCACTTCCTCAGCCAATGCCGACTTGCCATACATCTTCTTCACGAGGCTCATCGGAACCATACCTTTACGGAAACCGGGCATCTGAGCTTTCTGACGGAAAGACTTCAGAGCCTTGTCTACCTTCTCCTGGTAGTCAGCTTTCTCAAGCTTTACGGTAAGCAGTGCGCTCACCTTGTCAATGTTTTGCAATGAAACGTTCATCGTAACAAATTATTTATTTGATTTATACTATATTCCAAAATCTCAAAATGAGTGCGCAAAATTAGTGTTATTCTTTCAATTATCAAAAAAACGGGAAGCAAATTATTTTTAAGAGAGACTTTTCACATCTTCCCCAAACTTACTCCAACCAGCTACATTTCAACCAAATGTCCCAACTGCCCTCTATATTCCGTGATCAAACTATCAAAAACTTCCTGCACTGTAGGAATACTCCGTATCAGATATGCTACTTGCCCGATTTCAAGTTCCCCTTCGTCAAGATATCCCTCAAAAATTCCCTTCTTCGCTTTACCGAAGCCTACTATTTCCTTCAGTTCTTCCACAGAAGCGCCTCTATTTTCAGCCTCTTCCACTCTACGGAAAAATTCGTTCTTAACAAGTCGGGTTGGTACCACCTTCTTCAAAGACAACATCGTATCACCTTCCTGCAAACCGATACACAAATTCTTAAATTCTTCGCAAGCCGAGCTCTCTTGGGTAAGGGCAAAGCGGGTACCAATCTGTACGCCCTCTGCTCCCAGCGCAAAAGCAGCCAGCATACCGGTTCCCGTACCTATTCCGCCTGCGGCAATTAAAGGTATATCAATGCTTTTCCTTACATGAGGCACAAGCACCATCGTTGTTGTTTCTTCCTTTCCGTTATGCCCACCAGCCTCAAAACCTTCTGCCACAACAGCATCCACTCCTGCTTCTTGACACTTCTGAGCAAATTTAGTGCTGGATACCACATGGGCTACTTTTATCCCCGCTCCGTGCAACTTATCCGTCCATATCCTTGGACTTCCGGCAGACGTAAACACCACAGGAACTTTTTCTTCCATAATAACATCCATCATAGCTTCTGCATGTTTATACAACAAGGGGACATTCACACCGAAAGGTTTGTCAGTCGCAATCCTACATTTTCGGATATGCTCCCTCAGTAAATCAGCATTCATCGAACCGGCACCAATGAGTCCCAATCCGCCAGCATTACTGACCGCTGATGCAAGCCGCCAACCACTGCACCACACCATTCCACCCGAAATAATGGGATATTGTATCTCAAAAAGCTCTGTAATTCTATTATTCATCATCTATGTTCATTTTAAGCCATTCATATATCAATGGCTAAAAATACGAAGTTTTTTTATTTGAAGAATGGCATCCACAAAAAATTTGCCAAGCCACCACAAAATTAATATAATCATGAGATTTAAGCCTCTTTTTATTAAATTGAAAAACAGCAAGACCCCCCCCTTAAATTCCATATCAAGCGAGAAAAAAGACGAAGTAAAAACAGTAAATAGCTCCGATCCTCTAACAGATTTGTATATAAAAGAATTATATTTGCAAAGAAAAACAATATTCTCCATGAAAAAAACAAGAAACATTGGCTTGCTCGTGCTTATGGCCACGAGCCTGGGTCAGCTTAATGCAACTCAGACTACCGGCGGACTACCTTTCGAAACCACCGCCACAGTATTCCACCCCACAGACACACCGGCTTCAGTCCACGGCCTCCAGTTCAGACAACTGCCCCAAGTTTGGGACGAAGGCATCCCCTTGGGCAACGGCATCATGGGAGCGCTCATCTGGCAAAAAGATGACAGGCTACGCCTGGCTCTTGACCGTGCCGATTTGTGGGACCTGCGTCCCGTCAAAGAGTTTTCAGGCTCCGACTATACATTCCGTTTCATCTGTGAAGCCGTAGAAAAGAAGGACATGAGTCCCGTCTACAGGTTAATCGACGACCGTACGAGTATAGACATCGCTCCTTCCAAAATTCCTGCAGGTGCCATCGAAATACCTATCGCAGGTTTAGGGAAAGTAAAAAGTACAGAATTGGACGTTCACACAGCTGTATGTACCATCACATGGGAAAATGGCACGACTGCCCAAATCTTCACCAACGCCACAGACAAAGTTGGACATTTCCGATTCACCCATCTTCCACAAAAGCCTGAAATTTTGCTGGAAGCTCCTTCTTACGAAGTTCCTCAAGGAACAAAAATCGAACGTAATTCACTGGCACGCCTGGGCTATAAAAAAGGAAAGGTGATCGTCAAAAAAGACCATATCACCTATCGACAAAAAGCCTACGGAAACGTAAGTTACGAGATAGACGTACGATGGAAACAGCCCGACCCTCAGACTCTGGAAGGAACTTTCTGTCTGACCACACAAGGCACTCCCTACAGCGAAGCCACACAAGCTTCCCAACAAATGGATAACTACGCAAAGGACTTCACAGCCGCCTTGCACGAACATACAGACTGGTGGAAAAACTACTGGGAACAATGCAGTCTCAGCCTGCCCGATGACCCAACGCTGGAAAGGCAATGGTACTTGGAAATGTACAAATTCGGTGCCGCCTCGCGCAAGGATGCGCCTCCCATCTGCCTGCAAGCCGTCTGGACAGCCGACAACGGCCAAACTCCACCCTGGAGAGGCGACTTCCATAACGACCTTAATACACAACTGAGCTACTGGCCGGGCTATGCGGCCAACCACCTGGAAGAATCCGCCGTTTTCACTGACTGGCTCTGGCAGATCAAAGAAAACAGCGAAGCCTATACTCGCCAGTTCTTTGGCGTAGAAGGCTTGAACGTGCCCTGTATCTCAACGCTAGACGGCAAGAATTTGGGTGGATGGAATCAATACTCCCACCAACCCACTGCTTCGGGATGGCTCGCACAACACTTTTACCTGCAATGGAAATACTCAGCCGACGACATCTTCCTACGCACGAGGGCATATCCTTGGGTGAAGGAAGCGGCACGCTATTTTGAGAACATTTCCGTAAAAGACGAGAACGGGAAACGCAAACTTCCCTTGTCCAGTTCGCCCGAAATCAATGACAATAGTCTGGAAGCCTGGTTCAAACAGACCACCAATTTCGATCTGGCATGCATCCGCTTCACATATCAAGCCGCTATCGAAATGGCCAAACACTTACAATTGGACAAGGAAGTTGCACACTGGCAAAAGCAGCTAAGCGAATGGCCCAACCTAGCAACAGACAGTACCGGCCTGACCATCGCTCCCAACTATCCACTTGAATACACTCATCGCCATTTATCGCACCTGCTGGCCATCCATCCGCTAGGACTTTTAGACGTATCACAGGGAAAAGAAGCCCGCCGCCTCATCGAACGCTCCATCCACCATTTCCAAGAGCTGGGAACTCAGGGATGGGTCGGTTATACCTACACTTGGCTTGCCAACCTCCAGGCCCGTGTATTCGATGGTGATGCCGCTGCACGCTCACTCCATATCTTTGCCAAAGCCTTTTGTTCGCCCAATAGTTTCCATCTGAACGGTGACCAACTGAAACAAGGGTTTTCTGGCTTCACGTATCGTCCTTTTACCCTAGAAGGCAACTTCGCCTGCGCATCAGCCATACAGGAAATGCTCCTGCAAAGTCACACTGGCATCATACGGGTGTTCCCCGCCTTGCCGATGAGTTGGCAAAATGCTTCTTTCAAAAATCTTAGAGCTATGGGAGCTTTCTTAGTCAGTGCCACCTATCATAACGGCGAAACAGAAAGTATCCATATCACTTCGGAAAAAGGTGTTCTGTTGAAAGTATTTGATCCCTTCACCCGTAAAGTGATTGAAAAACAGATGAAAGCTGGTGAAGTATTCAACCTGACCCGATAAACTTTATAATCCACCCATATTCAAACTTTAAAAAGCTGGATTGCTTATGCCAAAACTAACGTTTACACTGATCGGCCTACTCTTTCTGACACTGACAAGCCAGGCAGGAACGCCCATCAACGGATTATTGGAACGTATCGACACAAACGCCTCCCGCAAGTTTGCCATCGAATATGTAAAGTCGGATATAGATTTCTTTGAACTCGACCAGAAAGGGAAAAAGGTTGTTATACGAGGAAATAATCATGTAAGTATTGCGACAGGTATCCACTGGTATCTGAAGTATTACGCCGGTATCCACCTGACATGGAACAACATGCAAGCCAAGCTGCCGGACGTACTTCCTGCCGTCACGAAAAAGGAACGACACGAAACAATGCTGAAGCATCGCTACTACCTGAACTACTGTACCCACTCCTACTCCATGGCTTTCTGGGACTGGGAGCGATGGCAACAAGAAATAGACTGGATGGCCCTACATGGCATCAACCTGCCTTTGGCCATCACTGGTACAGCCAGCGTGTGGCGAAACGTACTTATACGACTGGGCTACAGTACGGATGAGGTGAACAACTTCGTGGCAGGACCCGCTTTCCAGGCCTGGTGGCTAATGAACAACCTGGAAGCCTGGGGAGGTCCCAATACAGCCAACTGGTATGAGCAACAGGAGAAATTACAAAAGAAAATACTCAAACGCATGCGGGAATTCGGCATAGAACCGGTTTTACCCGGCTACTCAGGTATGGTGCCCAACAACGCCAAAGAGAAGCTAGGACTGGATGTGTCCGAGCCCGGTCTGTGGTGCGGCTACCGTCGTCCTGCCATCCTACAGCCTACCGATCAGCAGTTTCAACATATAGCCGACCTCTATTACGAAGAGTTGACCAAACTCTACGGAAAAGCCAACTACTACAGTATGGATCCCTTCCACGAGGGGGGCAGCGTAGCGGGTGTAGACCTCGATGCCGCTGGAAAAGCCATTCACGCCGCCATGAAGCGGGCCAACCCGAACGCCGTATGGGTGGCACAGGCCTGGCAACGGTGTCCTTATGAAGAGATGATAGCCAACTTGCCCGCAGGCGACCTGATTGTGCTTGACTTGTACTCGGAAAGCCGTCCACAATGGGGCGATCCATCCTCAACATGGTATCGTGAAAACGGATTTGGCGCTCATGACTGGCTCTACTGCATGTTGCTCAATTACGGTGGCAATGTAGGATTGCACGGAAAAATGACACATGTCATCAATGAATTCTACAAAGCTCGAGACAGCCGTTTTGGACAAACATTAAAGGGGGTAGGCCTAACGATGGAAGGAATAGAGAACAACCCCGTGATGTACGAACTGCTATGTGAACTGCCTTGGCGCAAATCCCTCTTCACCAGTGACGAATGGTTAAAAAACTACATCCGGGCACGCTACGGAAAAAGTGACCCACAAATCGAGGAAGCATGGGAACTGTTACGAACCAGCATCTACAACTGCCCTCCATCTTCTACCCAGCAAGGCACACACGAATCCATTTTTTGCGCACGTCCTTCGCTCAAGGCTTATCAAGCTTCCAGCTGGTCGGAAATGCAAGACTATTATAAGCCGGAGGACGTTATCAAAGCAGCCGGACTGATGGTGGAAGCTGCTCCCCGCTTCAAAGGTAATAACAATTTTGAATACGATCTGGTAGATATCGTACGTCAAGCCGTAGCCGAAAAAGGTCGTTTGGTCTATTCCGTCGTGACAAGTGCCTATCTCGCTGGAGAAAAGGAACTGTTCAAAGCAGCTTCCTCCCACTTCCTGCACCTGATAGAGCTACAGGACAGTCTGCTGGGCACGCGTGATGAATTTCGCTTAGGGAAATGGATAGGAATGGCCCGAAACATGGGCAAGACAGACGCCGAAAAAGACTGGCTGGAATGGAATGCCCGTGTGCAGATTACCACATGGGGCAATCGGCAAGCTGCCGATGCAGGAGGCCTGAGGGACTATGCTCATAAGGAATGGAACGGGCTACTAAAAGATTTCTATTACCTGCGCTGGAAGGCCTATTTTGATTATCTGGAAGCCAAGTTGAACGGACAAGAACCTGAAAATATAGATTTCTATGCACAGGAAGAAGCTTGGACGCAGAAACAGAATCCTTATCTACAGGAGACAGAAGGAGACGCCACTAGCATGGCACAAACTATCTACAGAAAAATCTTCCACTAACAAAAATTTAGGCACAGATTATACGAACGATCCCATTTGACATTCATATAAGTCTGTGCCTAAAAACAATTAAAACTCTACCTGTTATCTCGAAAAAAGAAGAGTTTACTTTTCTTCAAATCCAAACTGTTTAAAGTAAACTTTCTGTTCCTGTCCTGTGATATTGGTCAGACGGATTTTTTGTACATTCCGTCCTTCTACTTCTGCCTTAAAACGAGTCTTTCCATTAACAGGTTGGAGAGGAATGGCTTCCCATCTTTGCCCATCAGCTGTTATTTCCAAACGAATAAACTTCGGAGCATCAGCTATACCCAAATCGACAGTAAGACTTTTCAATGTACGCATCTGATCCATCATCAACAAAGCCTCACCTCCTGCCTGCCAGCGGATCACTTCATTAGAAGGAGACACATTTCCCATCTTTCCTTTACGCAATACTGGCAGGGCCGCCAACTGAGGCACATCACTGTTCCAAGTATATGGCATATACACCGCACGTGTATCCAATGCAGCCTGATAAGCTTGATTATAAAGTCCGACACTCGCCTCAAACAAAGCATAGAACGTAGGAAGAAGCACCTTGCTTCCACTCTTGATTCCAGGCTGGTAGGGATTCTGATTGTAAGAAGTATCGACTTTATACATCAGCAACTGTAAGGATTTTGCATGTTCATAAGCCGTTTCAAAGCCTGTTTTGTCTGTCACGGCCCAACGCATCATCTGCAGGACAGCCTCACCATATTGTCCCACCAGTTTAAACTGCATGAGCCAAGGCGTTATTTCGGCAATGAATGGTTGGTTCTCCTGAGATACAGACAAAATATCGGATGCAGTGACAATTTTACAACACTCTTCATTAACCTGACGCCAAGCATCCTCGTCAATGATATGCTGTTTTTCATACGTAGAAAGCAAAGCTTCCAAAGCAGGTTGCAAAGCAACGGACTCTTCGCGACGGAAACGATGCCCATTAGCACCCAAATCGGAATTATGAGCAGCAAAAGTTTCCAGATAAGCGGCATGTTGGGGCATCAAGTCTTTAATGGCTCGCTTCCACGATAAGTCACTATCGTAATCGGACAGATTCCATGCATAATCGGCCACACTGTACAAAGCTATCTTGGACGCTTCGGCATGCTCCATGGGGTTAGAAACAAAACCTTCCATTTCGTCCTTGATATCAAGTGCATTGCCATAGACGGGCCCCATAAGCAGATGATCGCGTACATAATCAGATACCGGAAAATTCCACCAAATATAAGCCTTACGTTTCAGAAGCGGATTGATGAAATCCATCGTTTCACGGTCAATGGTAGCGATCACACTGTTTCCTGTCCACATTATCTGAATACCTTTGTTCAGCTTCTCTCCCAAAGTAGTCAAATAGCCTCCCTTCACGTTGGACCATGCCTTATTATATTCCGTAGGACACATAATAAGCGGCTCCACATCACCTTTCACCTTTACAAAATGGTCGTCCAGGTAGTTCAACAAGTCTGCCTGTTTGTCAGCTTTCGTACCTTCTCCCGAAATATCATCGAAAAATACGGCAAAACCTCGTACACCTAACTGATACATTTTTTCGAACTTATTGAGCAGATTCTGACGATCTTCGTCGTTCCATTTGATGTCCTGCCCCGGATGAATAGCCCAATAGAAAATGACATTGTTCTCTTTTGCCTTGTCCACCAATTCCTTCAGCTGAGCAGCTTCACGTTCAGGGTAAGGTTTCCGCCAGTTTGGGGTACTGTGATAAGGATCATCTTTCGGACCATAAAGATACACATTCATTTTGTTGCGGCCGTAGAACTCCAATTGACACAGACGGGCTTCATGACTCCAAGGTGTGCCGTAAAAACCTTCGACCACCCCACGATAAGGGATATCAGGATAATCCGTCACTTCAACCAGAGGCAGTTTAGGCAAAGTCAGCAATTGTGCTAAAGTCTGTACACCGTAATAGGCACCACGAGCATCAGCACCAGCTATTACAATCTCGTTCTTACCAACTTTCAGGTAATAACCTTCGGCTTTGGACGGTATCAAGCGGGTATACTTACGTACAGCCTTATCTCCTTTTACGCCCACGGTTATTCGAAAATCAGCCTTCTCCTGATGGTCAGGCAACAACGTACCGAGCAGACGAACAGCATCAGAAGCCGCCCCTTCGACGTCTGCCGAAAATCGATAGGCATCAGGCAGGACAATGCTGTCTTGAAGGGTTTCATAAACTTGAGGAGTGGGCTGCAGATGGAATTCTTGAGCGGAAAGCATTCCCAATGACAAACACCCAGCCCAAACGGAACATAAAAGTTTTCTTTTCATAGTAGCTTGATATTAATTGCTGCAAAAATACACGATTTCTGAATACCAGCAAACTCAGGATATTATTTTATCACTTTCTTCAATTTCTGCAGCAACTCAATATCTCCTTGCCTCATTTTTCCATTGGTCGCAGGAGGTATATTCAATATCAAAATATTATCCTGTGCCGTAGCACGTTCATAGACCTCCTTCAGTTCTGCAACAGACTTGTAAACTGTGTCTTGAGAATTATAAAACCAACGTTTTGAGACACATACGGTCGATTCAAAAGGCATGTAATATGTCTTCCCCGCATGCGTAAACAATTTCGGATCAGGATCAGAAGGTAGCATCGGATCACCCAAACGAAAATCACTCGGGAAATAGCGAATCGGATCACCCTCCTTCTGTTTATCAGGTTTAATATTAATAGATTGCTTAGGAGCTGTAGGATCATTGGGATTAACATCCCGCCCAATACTCCAGTTAATACCAATCTGACATTGCGGCTCACGTTTTTTGATGGCTGCATAAATCTCCTTGACCGGCCAACGATAACTTGGCTTCGCCCAAGTACCATCAAACCAGAACTCTACGATTCGAGTATGTTTTTCCGTAATATCCATCAGCTCGTCCAATTGGGCCAACATATAGCGATTGTAAGCCTCGTCATCCTCCACACGATCCACTTCCGGATTCTCTTTTCTATCCCACAACGAGTAATATAATCCTAAACGTATCCCTTGTTTCTTGCACTCACGAGCCACAGCCTCTATCACATTTGTCGTATTGCCCGAGCGTGCGACATCATACTCTGTATACTGGCTATCCCATAAACAGAATCCATCATGATGTTTAGTCACCAGAATAACATATTTCATCCCGGCATCTTTGGCGGTTTTCACCCATTGAGCTGCATCAATCGTATCCGGACGATATGAAGCGGACGGCAAACTGCCGTCCGACCACTCCATATCATGGAAAGTATTGATACCGAAATGTATGAACATGCCATACTTCCGTTTGATCTGCTGTTTCTGATATTTGGAAGGCTTTTCCGATGAACGAGGTTCATAAGTTTTCTGTCCCAATACCACGAATGGTAACAGATAGGCCATCAATACTCCGATAAACAATTTTTTCATTTCGAACAAACCATTTATCAATATTCCACTTTATAGTCCTTGCGTATTTTCTCTCCTTTCCAAGCCTTCTTGGTAGTCCAGTCGGCTGGTTCGTCAGTCCAAAATGGATTATCAGCAGGAAGTCCTAAAGGCAAGAAACTCAACGTAGCCATATAAAGGCTACCAGTGGACGTATATCCATCGGCCACTTCGGGCTGATGACCGTTAAAGCCCAGCACAAGCCAACCGTCCTTATCGAAATTCTGATTACCTTCGTACATATTGCGGTGTACGGCAGTCAGTGCACAACGAACCTGAGCTGGCTTGATAAATTCAGGCAGTTTTTCTCTCAAAACAGCATCGGCCAACGACTGAAAAGCAGCGGTACGATAAGTAACTGAACGTCCAAAAGCAGGATAAGTACCATCCGGTCCGATCAGACGTTCGCAGAACTCAGCATGACGAACCATGCGACGCAAAGCCTGTTCATATTCCTTCTGGCTGGCCCAACGGAAAGGAACCAGCGTCTCCATCATAGCCACCATCATGGGATTCAGCACATAGGAATTGTAATTGTCCATGCTGAACTTGCTTCCGTCGCTGTACCAGCCGTCACCCACGTACCATTCCTGTATTTTGTTCTTCGACACACGCAGGCGGAACTGGTCGGCCTTCTCGCCCTGTTGCATCAGAAAAGCCTCGGTCAGACCGGTAAAAAGCAACCAGTTGTTATAGGCACCTGTACGGTCACGCAATGCCTTGAACGACTCAATATAACGCTGTTTGGTCACCTCGTCCAATGGTTCCCACAAGGCCTTAGGAGCACGCAGGAAAGCATGTACCAGATAAGCTGCATCCACGATAGGCTGAGCCTGCTTCGTAAAGTTCAGTTTGTCGGGCGAATTGGGATCCACCGCATTCTTCAATCCTTTCAGCACTTCCTCTTGCATTTGCTTACGCAGTTTTCCTTCCTCTGTATCGTCGTCGGGCAAAGCCAACCAGGGAGCCACACCGGCCAACGTACGCCCCACAGCTTCCAGATGCGTAATTTCATCATACCCGGCCGGGTCTCCACCTACCGTCTCTATCGGCATATTCTGATGCAAAGTACCTTCTGCCAGATTATGGATGACGGGATAAGAAATCTTCCACAGCCACTTCACCCATTGCTCACGGTCTTGGGCACCGGTAGTCTGTTCAGCCACCACATTCTTATCTTTTTTCCCTTTGGCCTGCACGGTGAGTGCTGGCATCAACATTGCCGCTACCAGCAGCAAAATCCAATAATTCAGTTTTTTCATTGTCATTTCCTTTAATTACATTACTAAGTAGATCCCAATTGACAACCCATAAAAATACGGATAAATGTCCATCATCTCAAACGGGGCTTTAAATTGTCGCCCGATACAAATACGGATTCTCGCGCCCTCCTACATACTCCGCCTCAATGCCATCTACACGTGCGCCTTCTTCTATGCAATGTAGCACATCCTCTTCAGTATCACCGACATATTTCATCTGTACTTCAAACAGATGCGTTTCCTTATCTCCAAAAGCTGCCTCACACGCAAGTTCTATTTTCACCTGAAGCACCTCTTTTTTATGTTTGCGGGCATAGTCACACAAGATTCCGGTAAAACCAGTTGTTAACAGGTCTATCGAACGAACGTCCTCGCCCAATTGCGTTTCACGACAAACTGAAAGATGCCGATTCAACTCAAGATCAGTTTCGTAAACCGGATACCGTTTGCCATTCAATTCATAAGTCAGTTGAAAGTCTTTCAAACCAATGCATTCTTTTCCTTCAGGAATTTCAGGCAAAATGCTTTCTCCTACTGCATTTTCCAGTACAAAATAAAGTTCCGGCGGAAAAGTATCATTACTTGGACCATATTTCTTATCACACCCGGCCAATCCTATCAGGATAGCCAACAAAGCAAATAAAATTCTCATATTATATAATTTTTTTAAGGTTCTACAAATAAAAACTCCGTATTACGATGATATACCTTTTCATTGGGAGCTGTATAATCACCATACAAGTTCCAAGTTCCATTCTCATCTTCGTCCTCATCAGCATCTTTCTTCCACCCCCAATTCATATGAAGATAGCTTGAACCACTTTTCGCTTCCCCTCTCAAGCTCCATTGCTCTCTGTAAGGATTTTCAGTATACAATCCATCTGTAGGTCTATTGACTTCAGGAAAATATACAGTCATTATAGTCGTATAATTTTCATACTTATAACCATCGCAAACCCAAGCATGACCATTTCCTGCATCAAAGCCTAAAATCTGATGAGTATGCCCACCCATAAGTATGGGATTATTAAATCGGAAAGCCATATTGATTTGCGCTACCGTATACTCATCTGTTTGTTTTACCTTATATCCAAAACTCTTTAATACCCGTTCAGCATCCTCAATAGAAGCGCCGCTGTCATCTCCGCTATAATCAATGCCAAGACTTTCTCCTAAATTCTTAAAGAAACTACCTTGAGCATCTGTTTCTCGATTTGAAACATTAATACTTTCCCAATCATAATAAGCCGGTATTTTGTGATGATACATAATTTGTCCGACTGCAACAGTCACACATCCTAAAGGCTTATCCACTTTCCAATTATAAGGCCAACCCTGGTGCCAATTTGTCTTTAGAATAGGCCCATGAACCTGGTAATCTTTAAAATCTCTAAAATGATAAATTACATCTCGCTCGTCATACCCCAAAGATGCACATTTGGCAGCCATTTCATCAAATATATAAGAAAAATCCGGAAAGAAACTCCGCGCTTCATCTATATGATAGCAATAACTATTAATCAACTCTCCAGGAGCAGCTGTTTGATCTTCATAATTTGAAGAATAATCCGGATAAGTCAATTCATTGGCAAATTCCATCCACCACCAGTCTAAATTTTGAGGAAACGCAGATTCCACTCTTGTCGAAACCTTTGTTGGACTCCTTTCAATCATATATTCTCCCCATTGCCGATTGAACATCTCCGTCGTATCACTCAAACAAGCCGTCAGTATATTCATTTCATCTTCCAGCCAAATGTCCAAACCTTTGACGGTCGCATCAAAATGTCCCTTTTCCGCATAGCCCAATATCGGTGTGTACTTTTTCGTTGCAGCAACCAATACATATCCTTGGTTATCTGCAAAATTCACAGCATAGATTAAGGTATCGCCTTGTTGATTGGTCAAGGCCTCTACATTAGAAATATTCTGCACAGAAGAACGGGTTAATTGAGAGTTATCGGAAAGGAACGAAGAAGCCGTCCTAACAGCCTCCTCTTCCGAAACATTCAAGTTAAAAGAGTTACTCGTTAGATTTTCATCCACAAACACTTTGGAATTTACTATTCCATTCTGTAAATCCAAATCTTCGTTCTGACAAGAGAAAGATAATAAACTTACACTCAATAAGACAAAAGCAGTACTACATTTCATAACCATTAATTTAAGCATTTAACAAAAGAGGAGCGCATCCTAAGACCGGGCATTATGCCGGATTCCGACCTCCGATGCGCTCCGTTCATAAAGATATAGATTCAGATAGATCAGAACAGTGGTTTGCCGTCCAGCAGCTTGTCGTATCGATGCAATGCCTCTACGAAATAATAGTCAGCATAAGTCAGTGGCACATCGATTTCGGAGTTCTGCGGAATAGCTCCCGTACTATGCATCAGGATGAAGTCGGCGTTCTTGCCCAACTCGGCGCGGTACGTCTTGCTACCCAAAGAATGCAGGATGGCTTTGGCTCCTTCCAGATACTTGGCACTCTTGCTACCCTTAACGTAGGTACTCAACTCCAGCAGAGCGGAAGCCGTGCAAGCGGCAGCCGAAGCATCGCGATAGTTCAGCACCACATTGTTCGCATTAGAGCGAATACCCGGTACGTAGCCTTCCTGATGAGCATTGAAGTCCCACCATGCAATCTTGTCAGCCGGCAGATTCGGATGATCAAGATAAAAGTCCGCCATACCTATAGCCGTCTCCAGGAAACGAGGATCTTTCGTCTCGCGATAGCACATCGTGAAACCATAAATGCCCCAAGACTGTCCACGACTCCAAGCCGAGTTGTCCGACCATCCCTGTGAAGTTTCACCCTTGATGGGCTTACCCGTTTCTTTGTCATAGTAAACAATGTGATAGCAACTGTAGTCAGGTCGAACTGCGTTCTTCATCGTATTCTCGGCATGGCTAATGGCTACTTTACGGAACGAATCGTCACCCGTCACACGAGAAGCATAAAAGAGCAGTTCGAGGTTCATCATATTATCAATAATGACAGGGAAATCGTACACCTTGTCACCATGCCAGGAACGAAAACCGTTCCATGACTGGATTACACCGGCCTTCGGACGGAAACGAGTACAGAGTGAACGGGCAGACTCTACCAGAATGTCTTTGTATTCCGGCTTCGGTTCGAAGCGATTGGCATTGCCATAGCTGCAATACATCATGAAGCCGATGTCATGGTTGTCCGTGAAAGTCTTAACCGGCTCCATCTTCCGAGTATAAACCAAAGCGGAATCTTGCAAAGCCTTGTCACCAAGATACTCAGAAATGTACCACAGCGAACCAGGGAAGAAACCTGACGTCCAAAGATAGATGCTACCCTTAGACACAGTTCCGTCCTTTCTCATACTATGGGGCATCACTCCTTTCCCATCCTTACCCTGCGCAGGCGTCTTCAGCATCAGCCGGTATTGCTCAGCCGCAAAGTTCATGTTCTCCTTAATAAATGCCTTCTCCGAGTCCTGCGCATGGGCTATGCCCAACATGCAGGACAAACAGAGAGCTGCAATCGTTTTTACCTTATTATTCTTATTCATATAAATATAAATTCTTTAATTTGTTATACGCTTTTTTCAAAGAGTACATCGACAAGATGAACTCCTATTAAATTCAACACAAGTCGATGCACCCTATATAGATTAAAATAAATTATCCTACTTGATCCATTATTAGCTAGAAATACTCAGTATAAGTGTCCCTTACCAACCTGGATTTTGGTATCCCAAATTCGTATTGCGTTCAAACTCAACAGCCGGAATAGGCCACAAATAGTCACGCTCCTTAAACACACGTACATAACGTAAATTGCCACGGATATCATCATACTCAAAATTCAATTTTTCCATAGCAAGTCCCCAACGGCGTAGGTCACTAAAACGATGACCTTCACAAGCCAATTCAACAGCACGTTCCTGTACGATACGCTCAAACACTTCTTCTTTAGAATGAGCCTCTAACCATGCAGGACCGCTATTCAAAGCAGGCATATCTGTAGACGGGCGTTGACGTACCTGATTAATCAAGGCTACAGCATCATCCTGACGATCTAATTCATTATAACATTCTGCTAACATCAATAATACATCGGCATAGCGAATAAGAGGAAAATCAACTGGAGAGTGAGAACGATCTAACAAAGTTCCTTCCATATCCCCTTCCGGCACAAACTTACGCCAATAATAATTGAAATGTCCCAAATTATCACGAATAAAACCATTAGCTTCATTAACTCCTGAAGCTAACACATATTCCATCATTTTAGGTGTTCGCCCGTTACATCCATAATAAAAAGAATAAGGAGTTATCAGTGTTTGTTCCAAACGCGGATCACGATCTTCATAAGCCTTTCGAATTTTATCTTTGTCAGCAGGGTAAGTAGCAACTGCGGTATTGTCATCGGTTAAAACTGCTTGAAAGGTCTTATTCTGTACCTCACGGCTTTCATTAAATCCAGGAAAATAATCATTCCAATTAAACTTAGAGCCATCACGATTTTCATACATATCCGCCAATATATCTGTTGGCATAAAATTATTCCAACCACCCGCAAATGAGGCACGAGTACCCATACGTAAAGCATACGGCATTCCATAATCTTGATTGGTACCATTAATAGCCTGAATTGTAAATATCATCTCAGAGCATTGATCTGCAGCCAAGGTGAACAATTCCGGATAGCTTTCATGCAATTGATATCCATACCCACGATTCTCCGGGTCTTTTACAATTTCCTCAAAGTCTGTTTTAGCACCTGCATAATCTTCTGCAAACAGCTTAACCTTTCCACGAAGTGCCACAGCTGCACCACGAGTAGCTCGACCGTATTCACTACTCTCCCATTTTACAGGCAGTGCTTCTACAGCGGCATCCAAATCATCTAAAATAAACTGTCGGGTTTCTTCCACTGTACTACGAGATTTCTTCATTTCCATAAACTCGCTAGACACTACAGTTGTCTCATCATACAAAGGCACTCCGCCAAAATAATCTAATAAATAGAAATAGTATAAAGCACGAATAAACTTAGCTTCACCCTTATACACATTTTTCTTTTCATCAGACATATCAACATTATCTATATTCTGCAGCAAAAGATTTGCCCGAAAGACCCCATCATAACACGTCTGCCAACGGCTCTGCACTGTTCCTGTACGGTCTGTATAAGTTCCTTTTATAATACTAGGCATTAACCAATTGTTATAATCACATCCGATTTCACCTAAAGCATCATTATCATAATAGGCACCAAAACCGTTCTCATTTCGCAAAGTAGCATACATTGCAACCATGCCTTGATGAGCATGATCTTCTGTCTTCCAAAAGGTTACAGAACTTAACTTATCATGAGGATATTGATCAAGATCATAGCAACTGCTCATCATTCCGGCAGCAAGCAAAAACAATATATATTTTTTCATAATTCAAAAATCGTTTTTTAGAATGAAACATTAAGTCCAAAGGAAGCTTGGCGAATAGTCGGATAAGTCAACTTTGTGGTTTCCGGATCCATACCCGCAAAGCTTGTAAACGTAAAGAAGTTTTCCAAGCTACAGAATACACGTACACGACTCAAAGTTGCAGCCTTAACCCATTTTTCCGGTAACGTATATCCCAATTGGATATTACGGATTTTAAAGAAAGCTTTATCGGTTTCCCACAAGGTACTATTACGGGTATTACGGCTATCATTTAACAACAATCGCGGATATTTAGCTGGAGTAGTACGTCCTTCATACCAACGTCCATCTGCTATTTCCTGACCTATCTGATAACCACTAGCTGGAATATTCGTTGTATGCATAGTTTGGTATTGAACTTTCTGACTACCTGTTCCAGACATCAGCATGGAGAAATCAAAACCTTTCCATTCACATCCCAGATTAATATCATAAAAGAAGCGAGGAGTATCTCCGTGCCCCATTGCAACACGATCATCATCATTAAAGATTCCATTACCATCCATATCTTTGTAAAGCACATCACCCATTTCCGGACGTTTATAGCTTTGGAACGGATCCACTTTTTTTCCATCTTCACCTATAGGAGCATTATCAATCAAAGACTGCACATAGTCCAAGTCTGCTTGACTCTGTATGATACGATCTGCGACCAGCACATACTGTACATTTATAGGATAGCCTTCTTTGATCATTGTACTACCACTTATACTAGCCTCATCCCCTTTAAACTTCGTCACCTTATTATCGACAAAAGTTACGTTTGTACCAATATTATAATGAAAATCATTAATTTTATCCGACCAGTTCAATGTAAGTTCAAAACCTTGATTCTGGACTTCTGCACTATTCTGAGTTGGGATACTTGAGTTTCCATGTACCAACGGAGCTGGTAAATCTATTAAGATATCAGATGTTTTCTTATAAAAGTATTCTGTAGTACCAGACAATCGCCCATTTAATACTGTAAAATCTACACCCACATTACTTACAGCTGTACTTTCCCATGTCAAATTGCCATTAGCAAGTGCTGTTTGCGTCATACCAACCTGAAGTACATTGCCTAAGCTGTAATTGGACTGTGAATAGGAAGCGATAGCCATATAATCACTATCCAAATAATTGTTTCCTAATTCACCATAAGATACACGAAGTTTCAATGCATCCAACCAATTACGCGTACCTTCCATAAATGCTTCCTGATCTATACGCCAACCAGCGGAGAATGAAGGGAAATATCCCCAACGATTACCTTTTAAGAAGCGTGAAGAAGCATCTGCACGTAAATTTGCTTCCAATAAATATCGATCAGCCCAACCTAAATTAATACGACCAAAATAAGAACGCATCGCCCATTCTGTATGACTACCACTTGCCAACGCATCCCCTGTAGCTCCATTAATTACGTCTACAGATGAATCAATCCAATCATACTTTTGTCCACTGAAACTACGATCACGACGCATCTCTTGACTGGCTCCAACCATTACATTCAAATCTAATTGATTGTCAACAAAGCTGTTCTCATAGCGAACAACTCCATCCATAAACATACGTTCAATCTTTCGATTATAATTGTAAATATATGTACGGTCAGTAGCTGCTCTCACCACACTTTCTGTCTGAAAATCCCACAAATCGTTCAAATTTGGCTTGGACCAATTATCTTTATCAGTCAATTCATAAGAATAAGAACCAGAAATACTCAAACCTTTAAACGGAGTAATAACTCCATTAAACGCTGCACGGAAATTACGTTCTTTCTTATTACCCTCATTCTTATACAAATAAGCCAACGGGTTATTGGTCTGAATATCCTCACCTTTAGCTTGTGCACCACCAAAACGTCCATCCGGATGACGCAAGACTATACCTGGAGTACTAGCATATCCATAAGTAAATACATCGTCAATACGATCAGAACCTATCTCATTATTTGATAAATAGCCATTCAACTTCATACCTAAAGTCAACCATTTAGTCGGCTTAGCTTCTATATTTGAGCGGAAGCTATAACGTTCGTATCCAGCGTTATCAATAATACCCGGATTATTATTATACCCGAACGAAGAATAAAATGACAGCTTATCGGTACCTCCACTTAAAGACAGGTTATGATTAGTAGAGACTGCTGTCTGGAAAATTTCTTCAACCCAGTCTGTATATAGGATAAAGCAGGGGGTTACGCCCTCCATCATTGCGCCAAGCATCAATAACATCCTGTTCAAACTGATAAGTTCCTGGAGTAGTATTATTATATGCTTCATTTCTCAATTCCATGTAAGTTGCATAATCGCTTACTGCATCTACAGTTTTTCCTACAGACTGAAGAGAAGCATATCCCGTATAATCGATATTAATCTTTCCCTGCTTACCTTTCTTAGTAGTAATCAGGATAACGCCATTTGCAGCACGCGATCCGTAAATAGAAGCTGAAGCAGCATCTTTCAGTACGGTCATACTTTCCACATCCTGAGGAGCCACCGTATTAATGTTACTCTCCACTCCATCAATGATAATCAAAGGAGCAGAATTGTTCAATGTACCTTGACCGCGTACTAAAATAGAAGCATTATCATTACCGGGAACATTACTGCTAGAAGTAACAGAAATACCAGAGGCCATACCAGCCAAACCTGAAGATAAGTTTGTAATAGGTCTTTTTTCCGCAATATCAGCCATATTAACAGAAGAAACAGATCCCGTCAAATTTACCTTTTTCTGAGCTGCATAACCTACAACCACCACTTCATCAATCAATTCTGTATCCTCCTGAAGTTTGATAGATAGCTGGCTCTGAGTACCGACTTTGATTTCTTGTTCTTTATATCCCACATAGCTTACAACCAAAACTGCATTTTGAGGAACACCTTTAAGTGTAAAATTACCATCCAAATCGGTAATAGCACCGATAGTAGTACCTTTCACTTTGACATTCACACCGATTACCGGAAGGCCCGTCTCATCGACAACGTTAC
This sequence comes from Caecibacteroides pullorum, assembly GCF_019239235.1. Classification (GTDB taxonomy): domain Bacteria; phylum Bacteroidota; class Bacteroidia; order Bacteroidales; family Bacteroidaceae; genus Bacteroides; species Bacteroides pullorum. The sequence continues at coordinate 37,080 of NZ_JAAZTS010000013.1, forward strand.
CCGAAACCGTACGGCCATCTTGATTAATAGAAAGAACAGAGTGTACCTTTTCGACTTCAATAGCTTTTCCCGATACAGCATAAGCCGGAGTCATTGAAAGAAAAAATACACCGCCCAACAAGAACTTGGAAAGATTACCTTCCAACATACGTTTTTCTCTTCGTTGATACATAAGCATTAAATTTTAAGTTATCAGTAAGTTTTAAAACACTATTTCGAATGTTTTATGATTTCTATCGCAAAGATGGAAAACTGTTCTTTTATAAATGGGACACACTGTCTTTTTTAGAGTACACTCTATTTCATCCTTACATTTTTAACATTTAAAGAAAGGGATGCATAATCGTCCAAAAGGGGAAATATTATCCAATACACAAACGTTAAACATTTGTACTACAACATATTATATCATAGATCAGAATTCAAAGGGCTAATTATAGTCCGCTTCTTCGAAACCTCACAAAGTAAATCTTTAAAAAACATGTCCAACACACATACATCCCCCAATTTAGACAAAATCATCCCAACCTAATCTAGAAAAAGACTATTTTTGCATGAAGTTAAAAAAGGCTACGACATATAGCCCCTACAAAAAAAGCTGCAACAATCATCAACTTAAATTAATAAGTCCTATGAACTTTACACAAAAACACCTTGAGAACAATGCAATCCTCTGTCGTTTTTTAAAGACGAATATTAAAAATTGCATTTTATTGCTTCTATTATTTACTTTATTGATGCCTACCTGTACCATTCTGGCACAAACAGATTGGCAGTCACACCCACGTCTGCTATTTACACCTAACGAAGAAATTCAAGTTAAAGAACTCATTAAGCAAAATCAAGATGTCCGAAAATTAGCCTACTATTTAAAGAACCGGGCAGACTCACTTGCTACATTGGCACAAATCCCTTACGAAATGGACAGGTACGGTAATATGTTATATACCTCCAGAGCCTATGTAGACCGCCTAGGGACATTGGCATTGGCCTACCGCCTCTATGGAGAAAAAAAATACCTGGATGCAGCCGACCAGGCATTACAATGGGTTTGTAACTTCCCAGACTGGGACCCGAACCATTATCTGGATACAGCTGAAATGACAACTGCCGTAGCGATAGCCTACGACTGGTTGTACAAATCCCTACCTGCATCTACCCGGAAACTGATTAAAAACAGCATCTACCGCAACGCCATAACCCGCGTCCTGAAGGAATATGAAAAGGGAGGACCGGGCAGCTGGGCCAAACGTGAAACGAACTGGAATGTAGTGTGCAACACCGGTATGGTACTGGGAGCACTAGCTGTAGCCGAAGATTATCCTCAAGAAGCACGTACCATTCTGGAAAATGCAGCTCGGTATATGCCTAATTGTCTGAGGCATTTCGCTCCGGACGGAGTATGCTATGAAGGGCCTTCCTACTGGGGATATACAGCCAGTTACCTGTCATTGTACTTGAAAGCCGTTACCGATAATGGAGGCGATAAGGGGAAAATAGGCCAACTGCCTGGCATAGAAAATACAGCCCTCTATTATAAGCGCACCCTTTCACCATCAGGACGAGTCTTCAATTTTGCCAACGCCCATGACGAAGCGCTCAACACACCTGCATTTTTCCTCTTCAGTAGACTGTATTCCCAGGCGGAAGTAGCAGAATGGTATCGGAAAGAGATCGGGAAGGTCATTCAGGGACAACAACCGCTGCACCAATTATTCTTCCTTTCACTTCCCTGGTACGACAATGCACAGCCCAATCCACAATCTTCCCTACCCAAACTGGAAGTATACCACAACACGATCAATGACATCATTGTACTCAATGGCAAACGTGATGTACAAGGCTCCATATTCCTCACAGCTAAAGGTGGAGAGCCCATGCAGGCACACCAACAGATGGACTGTGGAACTTTTGTACTGGAAAGTGAAGGTATACGTTGGACGGACGATTTGGGATCTGACGATTACAACCTGCCCGGCTTCTGGGACTACAAGCCAAATGGACAACGTTGGAAATACTTCCGCAACAACAACCTTTCGCACAATACGATTAGTATCGATCACCAGATACAATACGCTGCAGGCGAAGCCTTTGTCTGCGAAGAAAAAGCTGACATTGCTCAGCCATACGCCAAACTGGATATGACCTCCTTATATAAGGATCAAGCCGAATCAGTGTTCCGTACATTTACTCTGATCGATGACCAGACTGTCGAAGTGACAGATGAGATAAAACTTACCAACGCCCAGTCAACCGTATCGTGGTCGGTCATCACAAAGGCTGATGTAGAGACCGATGGTAAGACAGCCCATCTGACCTTGAACGGCAAACACTTCTATATGCAAATCATTTCACCGACAAATGCAACCTTCACATCACGACTGGCACAAAACACCTCGCCAAAGGAATATCCGATACGAAATACAACCATAATAGAAGCCAACTGTACCTTCGGCCAACCAGATGCCACCATTAAAGTACGCATGAGTAGTCGCCCTTTCCTTGAAATAGCCCATGGCCCATACCTGCAGGAAGTGACAACCAACGGAGCGACATTTGCCTTCCAAACATCCAATCCTTCTTTCTCGTTCATCGAGCTCAAGAAAAAAGGAGAGATACAGTCAAACAACTATTCCGGCTCACAACACGGATTGAAACAGGCAGATGCAACATTCTTTGCCATCAGGGCAGAAGAATTACAACCCAACACGACTTACCAATACCGCATACATGCCAAAGAAATCAAATCATTCCAACCGTACAAGGTGGTATTCGGAGACAGCATCGCTTCACCCTGGTACACATTCCGTACCATTGACCCGGAACAGAAAGGTGGATCCATCTTCATTACCAGTGACATGCACAGCAACCCGAAGCTGCTGAAAAACTTGTTGGAACGATGTGACTACCAAACCTGCACTTCGTTCTTCTATGCCGGCGACATGATGAACTACATGACCGAAAACGGTGAACATCCGTTCACGTCGTTCATCGACACCAGCGTAGAACTGTTTGCCACCTCCATTCCGTTTGAGTTCGTGCGGGGCAACCATGAAACACGTGGAAACATGGCCCGTATCTTCCCGTCCTTCTTCCCCAAACAGAACGGCAAGATATACGGCAGCTACCTGATGGGGGACGTCATGGTCATCATGCTCGACACGGGTGAAGACAAATCTGACACCCATCCAGTCTATGCCGGACTGACGGACTTTGACAACTATCGCAGCGAACAAGCCCGCTGGCTGGAAAAAATCGTAAAAAGCAAGGAATTCAAGAAAGCAAAATACCGGATTGTCATTTCGCACTTCCCGCTGGTAGCCGACAAAGAATGGGAAAAGGGAACTACCTGGAAAGGTTGCCAAGACGCAAGCCAAAAATTCCTACCCATACTGAACCGTGCCGGAATCGATCTGATTGTAGCAGGACACACCCACCGCTTCTTCTATCATGAGCCGGGAGAGTCAGGAAACCAATGTCCCGTACTGGAACAAGGAGCCATGTGTGCCACTCGACTTGACCTTAACGACGGCAAAATCCATATCAAGGTTATCGGGAAAAACGGTGAAGCACTACTAAACAAAACGCTGAAATAAGCATAAGCCGGAAATAAATTAGCCCAAGCTATTTAAACATATCTACGAAGCCATACTGCAAATTGCCTTCCAGTGTAGTCACAACTATAGGAAAGCAATTTGCAGTTGTTTTATATGTCCCCTAATTGTATATTTTCCCATAGCACCTCATTTATAAACTGTTATACTAAGCACGAGTATAACCCTCAGAATTCGTTAAAACTACTATTTAAGACAATTATCCCCCATTAAAAAGCATAAATTCTCCCATTATATCTTCTACAGACTGATAATTTTGTTTCCAAAACATTTTCAATTTCGTATATACATAAAATAATAAGCCATGAAAAAAATACTTTTTCTTTTAAGCAGCTTATGGGCTTTATCCACAAGCGGGCAAGTATCAACCCTTGAAACGCGCTATTTTACCTCTGACGTGAAAGCCAATGGAGAAACGGACTTCCACGGAGAGACTGAATGGATGAATCTGGAACAACGTATCGATTTCCTGAACAAATATGGGAATTATGCTGCCAAATTCTGGAATAATCCACAACTAGATCGTCCAGTTCTTTCTTCTCAGGAAGTGCCATCAATCTTAAAGAACATTAAGCCTCAACCTACTTCACAAACAAGAAAGACCTTATCACTGAACCAATGGAAAGCATACGGCTATCGTCCGGGAAAAGAACTGGAACAACAAGAAGAATGGAAGTTGTGGGAACAACAGACAGGCAGTAAAATCGCTAACGGGAAACTGTCCCTGTCAGATTGTACCATTAAAAGAGAAACGGAAGACATCAAATGGCGTTTCCGTCTAAAAGCATATTTGCAGAACGAAGCTTCCTGTTACACTTTAAGCCTTGGTAATCAAGAACAAGATGTCATATCCGTAAAGTTGCAGGACCAAAAGATTCATGTGCAATCAGGCCAATACCATCAGGAAAAGAACTATAAAGGCAAATCCCAGTACATGCTGGAAATATATGGAGATTTTGACAACAAACGATTCTTTGTCACACTCGATTCGACACTCACTTTGGAATGTCCTCTTGATGCCAACCTCACTCCCATAATCAACCAAACGTCATTCACCTCTACCGGTGGAACAACCTATATGGACAACCTACAACTGTATTCGTTCGTACAGGATGCAGCCAATGCACACACGCCCTTCTACACCTCGCTGGTATGGGACGAAGACTTCGACCCCATCGTTCCCATAAAGGAATGGTATAGTCCAGAGTACAACGATACCCAATGGACAGAAGTAAAATTACCCTCTGTACATGGCGGACTGGCAGAAAAAGAAGAGAGTTACTACCTCAGAAAGAAAGTACATATTGACAATTGCGAACGCGCCATTCTGAACTTGGAGACTCTGGATCCAGGAGGTGAAGTGTGGATAAACGGACAACCCGTCATTGTCATCAACGACAGACACCCCTACCAATTAGATGTCACCGAATACATGATTCCCCACCAGGAAAATCTGATCGCTGTACGTGTCAAGCCATACAAAGCACGCCACCAGATGCTTCACTCACCTTCCGACCCCTATACAGGCTGGTTACTGGGAAGGACAGAATTGATTCTGACAAGCAGATGCATGATTAAAGACGCACTTGTTCATACTTCGACCATTCACGAAAAAGAAGCCGTACAGTCCAATCTGATTACGATTCAATATAACGGAGTAGAATATTATAAAGGAAACATAGAAATAAACTATTACCCCTGGTATCCGGAAGAAAGAGGAGTGGTAGCCAGTATTCAAAAGGAAATCCAAATCAGACCATCTATCAATAATAAAGTTTCGATCCCTTTGAGTATCCCTGATGCATTGTTATGGCATCCCAACCATCCCAACTTGTATAAAGTGGAAGTCATTCTAAAAGATAAAACAGGCAAAGTTATCGACGATTATGTCACAACAACAGGTATCCGTACTATAACACAGGAGAGAGGAAAACTCTATATAAACAATCAGGTAGAAATGTTGAATGGAGCCCAGATCCTGGGTTACAGATATCCCATCGAAACAATAGCCAAAACCAACCGTTGTGTATCTGACGAAACCATTATCCAAGACCTGTTGCAGATAAAGAAAATGAATGGAAACATGCTGCGTATCCATGTACATGCAGAAAAAGATACGATCGATGGTATTAATGACCCTCGGTATGCAGAATATGCCGACCAATTGGGTGTCTACCTGTTATGGCAAACAGCCGGATGGGTCAGAGAAGGAGAAGCCTGGAACGTAGACTTCAAAGGATATCCCAAATACATCAGACAAGTTTATAATCATCCATCCATTGTCATGTGGGAAGCCGGAAACCATCCTAACCGTTTCAAAAAGCATGATATCTCAGATTCACACGACTACATGAACCTGATTTATAAAACGATCAGCCAGGCCGATACGAGCAGGCTTATTTCTCCGACTTCCTTCTGGGGACATACACATTATGGTAACTATGACGGCAGCATGGACTACAAAGGCAACCCCATCTCTCCCAATCCTGTAATCATGGAAAAACTAATGACCAGAGGTAACCAGGATGCTTATACCGGATACGGAGCGACATGGAGCGAATTGCGCAAAGCTCCTTACCGATGGGCGGCCTCCTGCATCAATGCCAATGATAAAGCATTTTTCAATTTTGAACATGAAGAATCGGCCGCACAGCCCAACTGGGAACTGGCACAAAAGGAACCTTGGTACAAAGTGCAATCCTACGAATGGGAGTACGAAGAAAATAGTATCGGCAGGAAACTGGATGCTGAAGAATGGAAAATCAGCCAGGCTTTCCAAGCTTTCTCGGCATGGGAGTCTATGAAAAAGCAAATTCTTTTAGGCTATGATGGATTCTCATGGTGTAGCTTGGAATCAGGTGCTAATATGTTTACTTACCAGAAGCCTCTGTTAGACGCATTCGGTGTACCCAAGCTGGCTTATTATGCCAACAAACAGGCATTCGGACGAATGTGGGCCGCAAGTAATAATGTCGATGTCGTATACGGTCCACAAGATCAGATACAACCTGTTATCTTTAACCTGGATGCTCCTTGCAAAGCAAACTTGATTATTGAACTAAAAAATGAACAAGGCAAAACCGTAGAAAAGAAAACTATAAAAAATATAGATGTCAAAGGGAACGGAAATGTAACTCCTGTTGAAAGCTTCCGTTTTAATTTTAAGAACAAAAGAGAAGGAGTATATTTCATCGTTTATCAGCTTGTGAAACTTGCAAATTAAGCGTGAAAGATCGTTCTTTCACAATATAAACCTGATTTATAAAAACTTACAGAGTCGTGAAAGGATGAAAGCATTAACAAAACATTCTTTGAAAGAAAGAATATATGGATGATGCCACGTAAACATTCACTTGACGAACGTAAACATGGACTTGACATCCATAACTATGAACTTGGCGATTGTAAAGAGGGACTTGAAATATCAGTCCCTCTCATTCGCTTTGTCTGTATTCCTGCGGCGTCTGATTGAAAGATGCTTTGAAACAATGGCGGAAATAACGCAAAGAATTAAAACCGACCTGATAGGCAATCTCTGTAATCTGCATTTCTGGATTTTTCTTTAGCAAATCGGCAGCAGCCTTCAGACGTACATTCAGAATATACTCATTCGGAGTTACGAAGCTAAGAGCCTTCAACTTATTGTAAAGCGAACTGCGGCTGACTCCTAACTCACGGGCCAATTGATTGACATCAAAATCGGGTTCAGCCAGATGCGTCTTCACCACATCATCCAAGCGTGTCAAAAAGTCGGCATCAATCGGAGTCAATGCCAAAGTCGGCATACCGGCATCATTTGTATCGGCAGAGGACGGTGTCACAGTGGAAAATTTCTTTTTCAGCAATTTCCGATTACGCAACAAGTTGGCAATCCGACCCAAAAGCAGTTTGTTGTTGAAAGGCTTTTCTATGTAATCATCCGCTCCACATTGCAATCCCTCCATCTTATTATTGTCGGATGTCATCGCTGTCAGCAAAATAACCGGTATATGACACAAATCAAAGTTACTCTTTATCTTCATGCACATTTCCGTTCCTGACATGACAGGCATCATTACATCACTTACAACCAAATCCGGATGCTCCTCTATTACTTTATCAAACCCGGCTTTGCCATCCAATGCAATAATAACCCGATAAAGCGGTGAAAGCAAATCCATCAGTATCTGTAACAAGTCTTCATTATCCTCTACCAACAATACACAATCTTTTGCATCATTGTCCGATTTAGGAATGTCACTTACAGGTACTGTTTCCGTATCAGCACCGGACACTTCAGAGAAAGCGGGCAGGACATCCGACATTTCTCCTTCAGCCGCATCCCAAACCACATTGTCATCTTGAAGGAACGGATTTTCTTTTGGCAAAGTCACTGTAAAGACACTGCCATACCCCAAAGCACTCTGTACACCAATAGATCCATGATGAAGTTCCACGATTCCCTTAGCCAATGCAAGGCCAATACCGCTACCAGGAGAAGAGGCCTCAGCATCCACCTGATAGAAACGATCGAAAATAAAAGGTAAAGCTTCTTTGGGTATTCCTTCTCCACTATCCAGAACTTTAATTTCAATTTGTTCAGTCGCTTCTATGATTTGGACTTCCACTTTTCCATTGGCGGGCGTATATTTCAAGGCATTAGACAATAAATTAGAAAAAACTTTTCTTAACTGACGGCTGTCAAACCAACCCATTACCGTATCCGTTTCCGAATGAAAATCCAAATGGATATGTTGCAGCTGAGCCTGCTGCTGAAAGTCATCACAGAGGCGACTTATAAAAGCTACTATATTAGATTGGGCCACATGCAAAGTCAACTTGCCACGCTCCATTTTTCTAAAATCCAACAACTCGGAAATCAATTCACGGAACTGAAACGTATTTTTATAGATCTTCTGTAAGCGAGTGCGTATAAACGGAGAAAGCCCTGAAGTCTGCAACAAAGCTTCCAGCTGTGAAATAATCAGTGTCAACGGAGTACGGAATTCATGAGAGATATTGGCAAAGAACTGGAGTTTAGCCTGAATCAACTCTTCATTTTTCTCCTTTTCCAATTTTTCCTGAGCCAGAGAAGCTCGTAAATGTACACGTGCCATCCAATTACGAACAAGCGTACTGACTATGCTTAAAAATAAAAGAGCATATAGAGAATAAGCCCACCACGTAGCCCACCAAGGTGAATGGACTATCACAGGTAACTCAATGGAATGAATTTTATCACGTTCACTCAGTTGTTTCTCACGAACCTTCAGTCTATATTTGCCCGGATCCAAATTTGTATAGACCAATGTATTCCCATAAGTCGTATTCCATTTCTTATCAAACCCTTCTAATATATATTCATAAATTTTCCGGTCTGAATTATCTATATAACTATTCGAAGCAAACGAAATGGTAATATTATTCTCATCGTACGATAAATTCAATTGAGAAACGAAAGGCAATGCTACCGGCAATATTTTTTCCTCTTTCCGAGCTGACACTATTTTTCCATTGACTGATAACGACGAAAAAAACAAGTTATGTTCCGGCAAGGTATCGAATAAAGAAGAAAAAGAAAATCGGGTCATACCTTCCGAACCACCAACCAGCACTTCCCCGTCATGGCAAACAAGCAGTCCACAACCATCGTTTACTGCAGACAGATGCAACTGATTCTCCGCATCTAATATTTTCATATCCTTTGTCTGAGGATGATAACAAAGAATACCACGATCCGTCAATAAAATCAGATAGCCTGACATGTGGAACCGCATGTTATAGATATAATCTGCACCCGCCATCGGACAATGTTCAAAACTGTCCGATTCTTTATTATATCGATACAATCCAGAACCTATCGTTCCAAAAAACAAAGTACCATCAGACGACTCTGTCATCTTTGTTACCATAAACTTTCCAAGTCCCTTCTGCCCCAACGGATAAATATATTTTTCGCCCGGAGACGACATATTGATGCGAACAAGTTCATTCCGACGAGAAAGCCATATAAAACGTTCAGAGTCTATAAACATAGCGACTCCTCCTTGCAAAGTTTCAGGGATCTTTGGGAAAGGACGTTCAAGAGTACCATCATAGCCTTTTTTCACAAATATACCCTTCATTGACAGTAAATACAAACTGTCCCCTTGCATGATTACTTCGTTAAAAGAATCACTGGTACGACCATAGTCTGCATAATGTTTAACCGTAGCCGAAGCTATATCAAAGCGTAAAAAACCCTGCTTATGCGTGCCGATATAAAGACAATCATTCTGTTCGTCATATTCTATACACTTCAAATTAGGGAAATACGGGGATTGTTTTTTCCCTGACAGATAATGAGTAAATGTATCTGTTTTCCTGTCCCAGCGATTCAATCCTCCACCTTCTGTACAAATCCACACGTCTCCCCGCTTATCTTCCACCATATTGCCCACATAAGGAAAACTCACCCCATCTTGTCTACCGTCATTTTCAGAATAATGCCTGAACAGATCTACTTCCGGATGAAAATAATGAACTCCTCCATAATATGTTCCCACCCAAATGGTACCCTGCCGATCTTTATACAATGAAAAAATAGAAGAATGCTTCAATGCCCCGGGAGTCATATCTTTACGATAGCATGTAACCTCTCCATTCCGATCTATTTTATTCAAACCATTGAAGGTTCCAATCCATACACTCCCTTCATCATCTTCTACAAAGCAACGAATATCATTACTGGAAAACACAAAATCTTTTTTTACGGTCCATTGATTGTCAGAGATCGATTCTACCTTATACATTCCTTTACGGAAGGCTGCAACCCACATGGCTCCCTGAGTATCACAATACAAAGAATAGATATTTACATTCGGAATCACACAAACTGGTTGTTGTGTTCCTGATTCTGCAATGTAATATAATCCGGTCAATGTTCCTACCCAAAGACTACGGTCTTTCCCCACATAAAAGCTGGTAACCGATTGTCCCAATTCCATGTGATATACAAATGAAAAATTCTCTTCTACCGGATTCCAACGATACATGCTATCATGAGCAGCAGCCCAGACATCACTTCCATCCGAATAAAGGCACGAAGCTTTAAGATGCAAATCATAAAATGCCTCTTTACGCAAATCATAACGAATCAGTTCGCTATCAGAGGTAAAGAAAATATTTCCCTGACCACTTACCATTTTATGGACTTCGTTTCCCAGAAAACTGTATTCCTTTGCTACAGAAGGTTTATATACAACCATCTCATTTCCATCATAACAACTCAATCCCTCAAGCGTACCAAACCACATACGCCCCAGTTCGTCTTGACAAATGGAAACGACAGAAATCTGAGAAAGTCCGTCAGCCTTACCCAAATGCTTGAAATAGACATTTCCACATAGCATCCGGGATATAATCAAAAATAAGATAAACAACCAAAGTTTCTTCATAGCATTACATAACAGCTCTACAGAGCCCAACTAAACCTGCCATCAATTGACAAGTATATTACTTATACCATAAAGTCTTTACGACGCAACACGAAACTGTTACTCAAATATTTTTCACGTACGATCTGGTTTTCAGCCAATTCTTCCGGAGTTCCCTGAAACAAGATCTTACCCTCGAAAAGCAAATAGGCACGGCTGGTGATACTGAGTGTCTCCTGCACGTTGTGGTCGGTAATCAAGATACCGATATTCTTGTCTTTCAACCTCCATACAATCTGCTGGATATCTTCTACGGCAATAGGGTCTACACCGGCAAACGGTTCGTCGAGCATGATAAACTTAGGATCAATGGCCAGACAACGGGCAATCTCCGTACGTCGACGTTCACCACCCGAAAGCTGATTACCTTTATTTTTACGCACCTTCTGAAGTCGAAACTCTGCAATCAGACTTTCCAGCTTGTCTTTCTGGTAATCCAGCGGTTTATTGGTCATTTCAAGTACAGAAGCAATATTGTCTTCCACGCTCATCTGACGAAAAACAGATGCTTCCTGTGCCAAATAGCCGATACCAGTCTGAGCACGCTTATACACAGGATAATCTGTAATATCCAGATCGTCCAAAAAAATACGTCCCTCATTCGGAGTGATCAGACCTACAGTCATATAGAACGAGGTCGTTTTTCCCGCTCCATTAGGGCCCAACAGACCAACGATCTCTCCTTGTTTGACATTAAACGAAACGTGGCTTACCACTGTACGCTTTCCGTACTTTTTCACCAAATCTTCCGTGCGAAGAACCATTTTACTATCTTCCATACTTGCGTTAATTTGCCGCAAATGTAGCAAAAATAAAAGATAAAGCCGTACATTTGCAGGCAAATACTTGACCAATTATGTTTAAGGCACTTAGAACCGTAGGAAGATATATCATGCTGATGGGTCGAACTTTTTCCCGTCCCGAACGTATGCGCATGTTCTTCCGCCAATACCGTAACGAGATGGAGCAACTTGGAGTGAACTCCATCGGCATCGTACTGCTGATATCGTTCTTTATCGGCGCTGTCATCACGATACAAATCAAATACAACATCGAAAGTCCATGGATGCCCCGATGGACCGTAGGTTACGTAACACGAGAAATCCTGTTACTCGAATTTTCATCCAGTATCATGTGTCTGATATTGGCCGGAAAGGTCGGATCGAACATTGCATCAGAATTAGGAACGATGCGTGTTACCCAGCAGATTGATGCCCTGGAGATTATGGGAGTAAATTCCGCCTGCTATCTTATCCTGCCAAAGATAATCGCCATGGTCACCATCATTCCATTACTCGTAATCTTCAGCACGTTCGCAGGTATTATCGGTGCTTTCGGCACCTGCTGGTTTGGAGGAATCATGACCGCTACAGACTTGGAGTACGGACTTCAATACATGTTCGTCGAATGGTACGTATGGTGCAGTATCATCAAATCACTGTTTTTTGCTTTCATCATCGCCAGTGTATCGGCCTTCTTCGGCTATACGGTAGACGGTGGATCGATCGAAGTAGGCAAGGCATCGACCGACGCTGTGGTAACAAGCAGCGTACTAATCCTTTTTGCCGACCTTATACTTACCCAATTACTGACCAAATAAACATTTCAGACCATGATAGAACTGAAAAGTCTCTGCAAGTCATTTGAAGGAAAAGATGTGCTGACTGATATCAGCGCAACTTTTGAAAACGGAAAGACCAATCTGATTATCGGACAGAGTGGATCGGGAAAAACGGTATTGATGAAATGTATAGTCGGCCTGCTGACACCTGAAAAAGGGGAACTGTTGTATGACAACCGTAATTTTCTGATCATGGACAAGAAGGAAAAGAAGGCCCTGCGTCGCGAAATGGGCATGATTTTCCAAAGTGCTGCCCTGTTCGACTCCATGACGGTATTGGAGAATGTCATGTTTCCACTGAACATGTTCAGTAACGATACCTTGCGCGACCGTACACGCCGCGCCATGTTCTGCCTGGATCGTGTAAATCTGGTTGAAGCCAAAGACAAATATCCCGGCGAGATCAGCGGCGGCATGCAGAAACGTGTAGCTATTGCCCGCGCCATCGCTCTCAACCCACAATATCTATTCTGCGATGAACCTAACTCCGGTCTTGACCCCAAGACTTCGCTCGTCATCGACGGACTGATACAGGACATCACCCGCGAGTACAACATGACAACGCTCATCAATACGCACGATATGAATTCCGTCATGGGTATTGGCGAAAATATCATCTTCATATACGAAGGACACAAAGAATGGGAAGGCAGCAAGGACGACATCTTTACATCAAGTAACGAACGTCTGAACAACTTCATTTTTGCCTCCGATCTGTTCCGCAAAGTAAAAGAAGTAGAAATACGGAATATGGAAGGATAAACTATCCGAACAAACCGAAAGCTGTATGCGATAGCGCATTTTGCATTTTTTAATGCCCCAATAATCGGAAAGCTCAAACAATCGGGTTATCTTTGAAGGACATCAAATTTTGCAGCTATGAAATATAAACTTTTGGTTCTGGATGTGGACGGAACACTTCTCAACGAAGAGAAAGCCATTAGTAAACGTACACTGTCCGCATTGCTGAAAGTACAGCAAATGGGAGTACGTATTGTATTAGCATCAGGCAGGCCGACCTACGGACTGATGTCGATAGCCAAAACACTGGAATTAGGCCTCTACGATGGTTTCATATTGTCTTACAATGGTTGTCAGATTATCGATGCACGCAACGGGCAAGTCTTGTTTGAGCGCAGAATTAATCCGGAGATGCTGCCTTATATTGAAAAGAAGGCTGTCAAGAACAATTTTGCTCTGTTTACATACCACGACAATACCCTTTTGACCAATACGCCGGATAACACGCATGTCAAAGAAGAGGCAAAGCTGAACGGCCTGGAAATCATTGAAGAAAGCGAATTCTCTACTGCTATAGACTTTGCCCCGTGCAAGTGTATGTTAGTGAGCGATGACGCAGATGCGTTGATCGGCCTTGAAAGCCACTGGAAAAAACGTCTCGATGGAGTATTGGATGTTTTCCGTTCGGAAGACTATTTCCTGGAAGTAGTCCCCTGTTCTGTAGACAAAGCCAATACGCTGGCCGTCTTGATGGAGCAGCTGGGAGTGACACGCGATGAAGTGATGGCCATTGGGGACGGTGTATGCGACGTTGCCATGATCCAATTGGCTGGCATGGGCGTTGCAATGGGGAATTCCGTGGATTCTGTGAAAATCTGCGCCGACTATACGACAGATACCAACGAAAACGACGGAGTGGCCCAAGCTGTAGAAAAACTGATTTTAGCCGACATTCGCGCTACCAAGATACCTCTCGACCAACTGAATGCCCAAGGAAGCCATGCGCTGATGGGAAATCTGGGTATCCAATACACCTATATAGCCGAAGACCGCGTTGAAGCTACCATGCCAGTAGACCACCGTACCCGTCAACCCTTTGGCATCCTTCACGGCGGAGCCACATTAGCGCTTGCCGAAACTGTAGCCGGACTTGGTTCCATGATTCTATGTCAACCCGACGAGATAGTCGTAGGGATGCAGGTGAGCGGCAATCACATTTCGTCGGCACTCGAAGGCGATACGGTGCGGGCCGTGGGCACCATCGTTCACAAAGGACGCTCTTCGCACGTCTGGAACGTGGATGTCTTTACTTCAACCAACAAGCTTGTCTCTACCGTCCGTGTGGTGAACAGCGTGATGAAGAAGCGTTGAAAGAGGCCGAGTGCGAAACTTGCAGAACAGCCGTTTTTCCCAGTTAGAAAAAAATTAGTCTCCAGTTAGAAAATTATTTTTTCCTAACTGGGAAAAAATGAAGGGAATCAGGATAACTCCTTACTCTTCACCGTAGATGTACTCCACGGGCGACTTTTTGAAGCGCAGGATGCGGGTATCGTGCACTCCAGCGCCGTTTTGCGTCAGATACAGGCCGGCCATGCTGCCGTTGAAATACCAACCGCTGCCTGTGGGCGAATATACGGTAAACAGTATGTTGTTGTAGTGGCCGTGATAGATGCCCGATGTATTCCATTGGGCAGACGGTCCATACCACACAACAGGCTCGTATTGCGTGAAGTCGGGACTCTTCATGGCTATGTAGATGAGGTCGCTCAGAGCCAGTTCGTCGATTACGAGATCGTTCCGCCGGCGCTGTTCGCGCTGTATCTTGCTGTGCCCTTCCCAGGGATTCTTCAGGGTATGGGTTCCGTTCCACATAACCCATACATAGTCGGTGGCATCGAACATACGGTTAAACTCTTCCATGCTGGGCACCTCGTAGCCGTCGGGGGCAAGGGTGGTGGGCTCCAGCTTGTTCATGTGTGTATTGCTCGATGTGGTGAATCCGTCAAGTACGGCGACGCTGTCTTGCACTACTACTTGCATGCCCTGTGTGCGTCCTCCCTGATAAGCCCAGCCCCAAAGGTCGTAGAACTCGTCGATGGTACAGTCGCGCAGGTAGTTGAATACCGTGGTTCCGGCTTTGACGGCAGGGTCGTCGGACGAAAGGATCTGATCGTCGAACGATTTTGAGTTACCACGGGCATTGTACTTACACCACCATACACCGTGCAACCAGGTGACAGGCAGTCCGTAATTGCGGCGCGACACGGTATATGCCTCGCGTGCCGAGCCGTCGGCTTTGTTGCGGATGACGATTCGCGCTTCCTGCACCCGTCCGTTGGCAGTAGGATCGTTGGGCTTCCAGCCGGCCAGTACACGATAGACGTTGCTGCCTTCCTCTTGTGGAGCGATTTTCATCCACGGGTCTTCACCTTCGGTAAATTCGGCAAAGATTTCTTTTCCTTCGGGCAGGGTGATTGTTGCCAGTTCGTTATCGATGTAATGGTCGAAACGGTGGGCATAATTTTGCAAATCAAAATCCAGCAATCCTTCCATTTGCGTCGGGTTGGCTTGTAACACCAAGCGAATGTGGTCTTCGGGATAGGAGTTGTCCAGTCCTTTGCGGTGGAACTGCAGACTGGCTTCATCGCTGGCATGACCCGGCGGATAGAGTAATTTGCGTATCCGAAACAGATTCTTACCTTCGATTCCGCGTGCCTGTGTCACGGGCTCTACGGTCAGCGGATAGCCTTCGAGGGGAAGCATCTCTAGTTCGTCATCACAGTCTACGGCCAGCAGCACTTCGGTGGCGTTGTGCGGGAAAATGAGTGTACTTCCTCCGTCGGCCACCTGTACGTCGTCGGGCAATTGTGAGGCAGACCGGTCCACGGTGAGCCGGCTGTCCAGACTGGGGATGAGCTCGGTATCTTCGCCCTTGGCCCATTCCTCAACCACGAGGTGTGCCCCACTCAGGTCCTTGCGTAGGGTTATGGTATAGATTGTGTTGCGTTTCAGTACTTCGGGTAATGGCTGTTCCATTTCGTAGGTAGTTCCGTCCATCTCGGCTTTAACGTAGACTTTAAGGTCGGGATTGGCCTGCTCGTACAGATACATGATGGCTGCCGAGTCCTGTTTCAGTCCTGGGTCGAAGGTCAGCAGGATGTCTTCTTTTTCGGCTCCCTGCGGTGTTTGTATGTCGGTTTGCGGAAGGACAAACGTCTGTTTCGCCGCACTTCTTACCCCAAACTGGTGTACGCTGAAACTGCCTGCTACGCGAATGCGGAAGTCGAGTCGGGCCGCTCCGTGCTTCAGTGTCAAGGGAATGGAACTGACAGCCTGTCCGGTCAGCTTGATCTGTCCGGTCAGAAATGGTTGTACATGTCCGTCCGCGACCGTAAGGGTTTGTTGACAGAAGTCCACTTCGGTCAACAAACCGATTTCAGGCACCAGACCGGTTTCTGCATTGGCCAGCACGTACAACGCACCAGCCCGACGTTGCAGATCAAGTTTGTAACTGTTCTCGCTTTCGGCTATCAGTTGGGGATGATATTCGGTTAGTATACCATCTTCGAAGAGGTAGGCATCCATACGTTCGATGCGATTCTCACCGGATACGGGCTGTGCTTGTCCTTCGGCGCTGAAATGGCTGAGACTAACCCGAAGCAAGGTATGGCTATTGTCGGCAAAGTATTCGTTGGTATGTTCGTCCGAACAGGCATTCAGCATCAGCAGGGTTGCCAGCAGGACAGTAATCCGTGCAATATATCTTTGGATGTTCATAAATTTTAAGCTTTTACGTTCTTGAGTTTTTAAGTCTCTAAGTTTCTGGTTTCTTTAGTTTTGCGTTTAAACTCAAAAACTTACAACTGGCATTTAGCGTCACCGTCTGTAAGGCGTCAAGTCGGTGTTCGTACCTTCTTCCCATTCGTCGTACGATACGTTCAGCTTGATGTCGAGGCGATCCTGACGTACGGTAATAGTGTAGACGGTATTTCTCTTCAGCGGCCCATCGACGGCTTTAGTAAGTATTTCCTCTTTACCGCCGATAACGACTGTCGCACTGATTTCTATACTTTGGTTCTCCTGCTCGTATACATAGAGCATTCCTAATTTGCCGTCAGTAATGGGTTGCTGAAATACCACGGTTGTATCCTTGCGATTGGCGTTGGACGGCGACTGGATGCTTTCTTGCGGGAACAGGTAAGCCGAATTGGCCAGATTGCGTACAGTGACATTCTTTACCGATACTTCCTCGATCGATTCTACAGCCAGGTCGAAACGTGCCATTCCGCGCTTCAGCGATACCAAAGCTGTATTTGTCTGGTTTTCGGTACTTTCCAAAGCCAGCATTCCGGTGAAGAAGTGTTCTGTTTGGGCAGGCATGTTGATGATGCTTTGCTTCCAGTTAGTTTCATCCAGTTCAGTTTCTTCCAGACCTTCGGTGGGGATGGTTCCGCCCGTGTAGGCCAGCAGGTAAAGGTTGCCCGAACGGTTGTCTATCTGCAGGTTGTAACTTTCAGATTCAGGAGCTCCCAGTTCGTAGATTTTTGCCATTTTTCCGTTTCTGAACAGGAAAGCTTTTACATCGGTTATGTCATTTTCGCCATCAGCAGCCTGAATCAGGCTTTCGTAGGCGGCCAGTCGGGCATTGATGATTGTAGTACCCGGGTTGCCGGACGGCAGATTCTCTTCTGCATCGTTCGTACAAGACGTTATCACAAATGTGGTGCATACTGCAAAGGTCATAGCCTTCATAAACTTCAAATCCATAATCGTCTGTTTAGTTTAAGTTAATATAAAAGTATAAACTACATGATGTCAGTTGTAAGCTGAACCTATCATTATATTAGTTGTATATGTATTCTACCGGACTCTTAATACAGCGTACTGTACGGGTTTTGATAGAGTTTTGTGCTGTAAATTTGAACCAGTTCTGTCCCGGACGGCTGGCTTGGGCATAGCCTTCCATATACCAACTGTTCGACGTGTTTCCGGTAATGGCCATAATGATGGACATCTGTGCGATGTTTCCGTCAGTGGTATTCCATTGATGTCCAAGTCCGTACAATGTCCAGTGATTACCTTCATACTCGAAGTCGTAAAAAGCTATGGTGCCATAAGACACTTCCAAAAATCGGGCCTCACGTTCTACAATGTTCACGGTAATGGTTTGTCCCTGAGTGTTCTGGTGGGTTCGTGTACCTACACCTCCGATATTGCAGTTGGTGCCCCACACGAAGAAAGCATAATCGTCGAATGTCGGCAACTGATAGCCATCGGGTGCCATTTGCGTGGCAGGTATTTGCCCCCAATTTTGTGCGGAGCCTTTCATCCCTTCATGATAGAATGCTGTTCCGTTGTGGCTCAGTGACAGTTCATCAGGATTGCCTCCCTGATATTGTCCACCCATTAGGGATAGCAGTTCATCATCACTGCAGGTGGTCAAGCGGTCCAATACGCCGGTTCCTGCTGCCTGGTCGTCGGCTATGCTGATCTGATCGTCGAAACTCTTGACGTTGCCCCGCAAATTGTATTTACACCACCAGGTTCCGCCGATGTTGACAACGGGGAGTCCCCAGTTTCTGCGCCGTATGGGATAAACCTCGCGGTTACTTCCGTCGCTGTCGGTAATGACCAGGCGAGCTTCCTGCATGCGTCCGTCGGCTTCGGGATCATTGGGTTTCCATCCGCCCAGTATGCGATAACTGCCGGCATTCTCGGCCAGTTTTATCCACGGTGTCTGTCCGTTGTCCGTTTCTACTGTAGCTATTTTACCATCGGGCAGAGTGAGACGTCCCAGTTCTCCGTCTACGTATCGGTCAAAGTTACATATACCGTCTTCATCGAAAATAATGCTGCCTTCGAGCTGGATAGGACTAGGTAAGAAAACAAGCACGATGCGCCCTTTATGGATCTGCTCTTTGTATACATCGGCATAGATGTACTCGCGTATGGTACCGGGCAAACGGTGAACATTGCTTACTGCAAGGCGAGCTACCGGTTCAAGGTTACGGCTGGCTGTAGCCTGTACACTGACTCCGGTGATGCGTCCGTCAACTGTGACTGTTGCTCCCAGTTCGGCATCGAGAACAAGGTTGAAATTGTTCTCGGTATAGGGAATGAAGACACTGTCGCAGGTACTGTTTACTTTAACGTTGGCCGGCAAGGCAGAGTCTTCGATGTTAACCCTTGCTTTGATTTGGGTTTCAGAACCGGAGGTATCACCTTGTTCCCAGTCGCCATTGCTAATGTTCATCGTTACGTCACCTCCGCGTCCGTACACATGGATGGTGTAGACCGTGTTGCGTCGGATGGTGGTGGGTAGGGAAGCCTTCATCTTGTGCAACGCATTTCGGAAACGCACCAATACTTCGACCTGTATGTCAGTGCCCTGCTGCTCGCAGAGGTAAAAGATAGTTTCGCGCGCATTGGACAGGGGAGTACAATACTGCTTGTCGAAACGGGTGGTCGCGGCATTCTGAGGAGGTGTGGCGGTTGCCTGCGGGTTGAGGTAGCCTTCGTCGACCAGACCGTCGATACTGATTTGCAGCACTTCTACACCTTGGTCGGTCGATTCGAGGTCGATGCGGGCAACACTGCGTGTCATGGCAACGGTCAGTTCCGACGCTGACTGACTGCCCAGTTCCTCCCGACCGCTCATCAACAGTCCGTGTTCCGTCATATCGCTGGTCGAAGCTGAGAAGGCAAGAAAGTCATCGAGGGTAGTAGCGTCGGGCACCAGTGCTTCCAAGGCTGTTACTTGCGAAGCATTGGCCAGGAAGTAGAGGGTTCCGCGATTGTCGGCCAGATTCAGATAGCAGCGGCCGTCATCGCCGGGCACCAGCGGACCGTAAATTTCCTGCAACTGCCCACCATCGAAACGGAAAGCTTTTACGTCGTTCATCCGTTTGTCGTCGGTGGTAGCGACAGTACCTTGTAGTCCGGCAGGTTGCAGAATCACAGATAACTGTCCTGCGGCGGGTGTATCGGAAAATTCGGTTTCGGCAGTGCATCCGGCTCCCAGTAGGGACGCAAAGAGGCAGCAAGCAATAAAATTGTATTTCATTGTTCGTTGTTTTAAGTTTTAATAAGTACGTGTACACGGCTATGGTGCAGTGTAGACCTTTGCCATCAGGGATACAGGGTCGGGTTGTTCCGGCTGTTGAGGTACGACGGTGAGTCGATAGGGAACTTGTGCAGATTGTTGACGTAGAAGTTGTTCATCAGCTGCTGTGCCCAAGGACCGTAGGTGAACGCACTGCTGTGGTTGTATCCCATCACGTGTCCCAACTCGTGGAACATAATTTCGCAGGCGTAGGTGTTATTGTAGTGTGCAAGCCAAGCGTTTTGATAGGCTCCGAATATAATACCTCCACCTAGCCCGATAACACCGTTGCCCGAGTATACCAATCCTACTTGCAGGGTGCGTTCTCTACGCATCTGAGAGAGTACTTGATCAGCTGTCACCTTGTCGTCTACACCACCGTTGCCATATAGAATGTCTTCGTTGGCTCTGAGGATTTCTTCGTGTTCGTCCATGTCGATCATGTAAGTGAAGTTGATAAACATGGCCACTACCTCACGGCAATGTACGGGACGTATACCCATCCAGTTACCTACCGGGCCTCCGTTTGGCAGGTCGGGGTCGCCTCCGTAAAGGCTGAAGTAGATGTCCCAACCGTGTACGATGGATTTTATCTTGGCCCAATATGGGTCGTCGGACTCTATCTTGTATTGGGCTTCAGCGAGCTGTGCAGGTGTCAGATTGCCGATTTCGATCAGTTTGCCCGACTCGGTGCGGTACATACCGTTACGGCTGCTGATGGCGACTTCGTGAAAGAAGTCGGCAAAAGCCGGTATGGAGTCGAAGTAGGCCAAATCGAAATACTCGTTGCTGACGGACGGAACTTGTGCCTTGATGAGCACCCGTTTCAGGTCGCGAGGCGAATAGAAGCGAGCATGAAGCTGGCCGGCATCGTTCACCTTGATTTGCAGCGGGTGTGCCGTGTTGAATCTCCGTTGTGCCGGGTCGGCATAGATGGTTTTGGACTCTCCGTCTTGCAGTATCTTAGCATGATTGCCTTCGTTGTAAGCCTGTCGGGTGATGTACATGGTGCCCTGATAGTCGTCGGGATGCTCCATTCGTGCGTATACCTGTTCGATACGGTTAGGGCTTATGGCGTCTACACCGAACAGGTAGCTGCATTGGCGCTCACCGCCCCGATAGTGGGTGGTAGTGAGGCTGATTTCGGCATTGATCTGTGCATCTGCGGTGGTAGGCATAAACCAATAGGTGTTCTGGTCGTTCAACTCGATGGGATC
Organism: Caecibacteroides pullorum; assembly: GCF_019239235.1. Classification (GTDB taxonomy): domain Bacteria; phylum Bacteroidota; class Bacteroidia; order Bacteroidales; family Bacteroidaceae; genus Bacteroides; species Bacteroides pullorum. The sequence goes on from NZ_JAAZTS010000013.1 coordinate 58,829, forward strand.
GGTTTGCCCGTTGCTTTGTCCAGCATATCCTCCGTCGCCGGTGAAGGCAGTATAAAAGGTACCGGTGTGAAACGACAGTGTCTTCTGCGTTGCGGCAGTACGCACATCGTCGTTGTTGTAGAGCAGGGCGAGGTCGAGACGCCCCATGATGCGCTTCTGCACGATTTCGGCGGGCAGATGCACGATGTATTCGTGACCTCCGGCAACGGCCTCGCGGCTGACGCTGAAAGGGGTCTTCGAATAGAAATATTCGGCTTCGAGAGGTTTCTGCAGGTCGGACGGGAAGCTGATCCATTGGTCGGTTTTCTGCTTCAAGGGGTGAATGGTGGCCCCGTCGTCGAGCAGATTGCCTTTGATGGCAAGAATCAGCAGTTCGTATTCGCCTTCCTTCAGGCCTTCGATTTTTATTTCCTGGTTTTGGTGGTTGTAGATGCCCTTCAGGCCGCTGGCTATAGCGCCGTCTTCACCGACTACGTAGAATTCTACCCGGTCGTAAGGGGCATCGGTTTCGGTAGTTTGGCGGGTGTGGGCACCGTCGTTCTCGTAGCGGTCGCTCCGCAGTCGGACGGTAGGTGTAGCCGCCTCCGTCTGTAAGGAATCTGCCCATTCATCCTGTTGGCAGGAGATAAAGGCCAGACTGCATAAAAATGTTATCCAAACAATCTTTTTCATCCTGTCTCTGTAAGTTGTAGTTCTCTCTAATACCTGTTATACGTTTGTTATCCTGATTTATTTACCAGTTGTTCTTTTTCGGCTTCAGCCATGAAAAAAGCGCGATGTGTCTCGCCGGTTGGGGTGAAGGCATATTGCGCTTTTGTATGCTATAACGTCGTTTGAGTCGAATTGTTCATTGTACATTTGCGACTTCGACGTTTTCTATGTGTCTGACCGAAGCTTTCCGGCGGATTTTCACTGTCATTAAACGGAAATGGAAGAAAAATGTTTTGGGGAACTATAGCATTTAACTTTTATACACAAATTCTTTACTTTCGTTTCTCTTAGGTTCAGGCCTTTCTGCCGGGGCCATTGAACCGTGCAAGTGTTGTTCGCAGGCGAGTTGGGAAATATTTCGTTCGGCGTGCCTGTCCTTCCAAACTTTATTTGTACTTTTGCCACTTCGAAGTAAAACGGAAAGAACATGTTGACGAAAGTTATTGAACAAGCGAATATCGATCATTTTGCCAAATGGCTGGACCGTGCGGACAAGATGGTGATTGTGTCGCACGTGGGTCCCGACGGCGATGCCATCGGCTCTTCGCTGGGATTGTGGCACTTCCTGAACTCGCAGGATAAAACTGCGAATGTGATTGTACCTAACGCTTTCCCCGATTTTCTGCGATGGATGCCTGGCAGTAAAGATATTCTGCAATACGACCGTTATAAAGAATTTGCCGACAAGCTAATTGCAGAAGCAGACGTCATCTGCTGTCTAGACTTCAACGCCTTGAGCCGTATCGATGCGATGGCCGAAGCTGTCAAGAATTCCCCTGCACGCAAAATTCTGATAGACCATCACCTGCATCCCGAGGACTTCTGTAAAATCGTCATTTCTCATCCGGAAATATCCTCTACATCCGAACTTGTTTTTCGTCTGATCTGTCGCATGGGATACTTCAGTGACATCACCAAACAGGGGGCAGAGTGTATTTATACAGGAATGATGACCGATACGGGTGGATTTACCTACAATTCCAACAATCGTGAAATCTACTTTATTATCAGCGAACTGCTTTCTAAGGGGATAGACAAGGATGCCATATACCGCAAAGTATTCAACACCTATTCCGAAAGTCGCCTACGCCTCATGGGACATGTACTGACACAAATGAAAGTATATCCCGAATACCATGCCGCCATGATATCGCTCACCGAAAAAGAGCAGAAGCAATTCAACTATATCCGAGGTGACAGCGAAGGGTTCGTCAACATCCCGCTCAGCATTAAAAACGTTATCTTTTCATGCTTCCTGCGCGAAGATACCGAAAAGCCTATGATCAAAATTTCCCTCCGATCGGTAGGGAAATTCCCTTGTAACCAACTGGCTGCTGAGTTCTTTGGCGGAGGCGGACATCTGAATGCCTCGGGAGGTGAGTTTTACGGCACGATGGAAGAAGCACAAAAAGTCTTCGAGCAGGCGCTGGAGAAGTATAAGCCTCTGCTCACAGCCAAAGGATAAAAACGGAGTGCAAAGGTTAAAAGATACGAACTTTATTCCCGCATTTTTCAATATTCAAGGAAATCAGATACTTTTGTACGAAAATACAAACTTATATTAAATGAAAAAACTCTTATTACTCTTTTTTATATTGCTGGCTGTAGGTTTCAGTTTCCAGGCATGTGATGATACGAAGACATACGCGGAGATGTTGGAAGAAGAAGATGACGCCATCGCTGATTTCATTAACAAGGAAGGAATAAAAGTCATCAGTCAGACTGAATTCTTCGACAACGATTCGGTTACCGACGTCGAAAAAAACGAATTTGTACAACTGTCCAGCGGTGTCTATATGCAAATCGTAGACAAAGGATCAGACAATCCGGCTGACACTGTAAAGAACAACGATTTGGTATTGGTACGTTTTATGGAATACAGCCTATTGGACAAAGATACGACTCTGAGTAATCTGACACTTCCTTATTTGGTAGATGAGTTCAAGTATACAGCTTCTTCATCTTCCATTGCCGGTATTTTCATACAAGGGTTGATGTATATGGCATATGGCTATACAGCTGTACCCGCAGGTTGGTTAGTTCCCCTGCCTTACGTACGCGACAAAGCTCATGTACGATTGATTGTACCTTCCAAGATGGGACATCAAAGTGCCATGCAATACGTATATCCTTATTATTATGATATTACCAAATATCAGATATACAAATAACATTCCTGCATAATCAACTAACATTTAAAACATACAACCTATGACTCTAATCAAATCTATCTCTGGAATCCGCGGAACGATTGGCGGCAGTGCAGGCGAGGGACTCAACCCGCTTGACATCGTGAAATTCACATCTGCTTATGCTACACTCATCCGCAAAACGTGTACCGTAAAAAGTAACAAGATCGTAGTAGGCCGTGACGCCCGTCTCTCCGGCGAAATGGTAAAGAACGTAGTGGTAGGTACCCTGATGGGTATGGGATGGGACGTTGTCGACATCGACCTGGCTTCCACACCGACCACTGAACTGGCCGTTACGATGGAAGGTGCCAGTGGTGGTATCATCCTCACCGCTTCGCACAACCCCAAACAGTGGAACGCCCTGAAGCTGCTGAACGAAAAAGGCGAGTTCCTGAACAAGGAAGAAGGCAACGAAGTGCTCCGCATCGCCGAAGCCGAAGCCTTCGAATACGCCGAAGTAGATAAACTGGGCACTTACCGCAAGGACTTGACCTACAATCAAAAGCATATTGACAGCGTATTGGCACTCGACCTCGTTGACGTAGAGGCCATCCGCAAGGCCGACTTCCACGTAGCCATCGACTGCGTGAACTCCGTGGGCGGCATCATCCTGCCCCAGCTGTTCGAAGCACTGGGTGTAAAGCATGTAGAGAAGCTCTACTGTGAACCGACCGGCAACTTCCAGCACAACCCCGAACCGCTGGAAAAGAACCTGGGCGACATCATGAACCTGATGAAGGCCGGCAAGAACGATGTAGCTTTTGTAGTTGACCCCGACGTTGACCGTCTGGCCATTATCTGCGAAGACGGACGCATGTACGGCGAAGAATATACACTGGTCAGTGTAGCAGATTATATTCTGAAGCATACCCCGGGCAGCACCGTGTCTAACCTGAGCTCTACCCGCGCCCTGCGCGACGTAACCCGTAAGTACGGACAGGAATACTTTGCATCGGCTGTGGGCGAAGTGAACGTCACCACAAAGATGAAGGAAGTGGGTGCCGTTATCGGTGGCGAAGGCAACGGCGGCGTCATCTATCCCGCCAGCCACTACGGACGCGATGCATTGGTAGGTATCGCCCTCTTCCTGAGCCACCTGGCACACGAAGGCAAGAAGGTGAGCGAACTGCGTGCCACCTATCCCGCTTACTTCATGGCCAAAAACCGTGTGGACCTGACGCCCGATACTGACGTGGATGCCATTCTGGCCAAGGTGAAGGAAATCTACAAGAACGAGGAAATCAACGACATCGACGGTGTGAAGATTGACTTCCCCGAAAAGTGGGTACACCTGCGCAAGAGCAACACGGAACCGATTATCCGCGTATATAGCGAAGCTCACACGCAAGAAGAAGCCGAAGAAATCGGCCAGCAGATTATGAAAGTAATTGCCGAACTGGCGAAATAAATGAAGAACTGATAATGAAGAATGAAGAATTACCTTTCGGGTGATTCTTCATTCTTTTTTATGCCTTATTCTTCATTCTTCATTCTTCATTTAAATCACTTTCTCCACTTCTCCCTCGAAGTTGGGTGTAAAGATGCCCTTGCCCAGATTGGCACGAATTTCCTCTAGGGGCCAGAAGCGACCGTCGTCCAGCTCGTCACTGGGAGTGACAGGGCCGTCGTACACCGTCTTGTAGGTGAAGACCAGTTCACGCTCGCGGGCCGACTCGAAGACGTAGTGTGTCACCTGTTGGGGCGTGAAGTCGGTAATGCCCAGCTCCTCGCGCACCTCGCGGCGGAGGGCTTGCTCCACACTCTCGCCCAAATCGACATGGCCGCCTACGGCCGTATCCCACTTGCCGGGCTGTATGTCTTTCCATTCGGGACGCTTTTGCAGATAGAGTTCACCACGCGAGTTGAACACGTGCAGGTGGACAACGGGATGCAGCAGCTTGCTGCCGTTATGGCACTCGCCACGTGTGGCGGCACCGGTGATATTACCCTCTTCATCGACGAGGGGAAACATTTCTTGGTTATTGTCTTGGTTCATAATTTGTATCCTCAGTAGTGAATATTACGGTATCAGCAGCGACGAGTCGCCATAGCTCAGGAAGCGGAAGTCATGGGCCAAAGCGTAGTCATAAATGGTGTGCCAGTCGCCGTGTACAAAGGCCGATACGAGCAGCAGCAGTGTACTTTGCGGCTGGTGGAAATTGGTTACTATCGCCTTGACAATGCGGTAGTCGTAACCCGGAGCAATGATGATTTGCGTACTGGTGTGCAACGCCTCCATGCCGTGGCGGTCCAGATAGTTGCGAACTGCGGTCAAAGCAGCAACCGATGTCGGGGCCTCGCCCTCCATGTCGTAGGGCTGCCATTGGCGGACGTGTAGTTCGTCCTCCGTCGCATCGGGATTCTTCAGCAGGGTGACACCGATGTGGTAAAGACTCTCGAGCGTGCGCACCGACGTGGTGCCTACGGCCACGGCCTGTCCGCCGTGGGCTATCAGCTTGTCTATCGTGCCGCGCGACACGGAGATGTATTCCGTATGCATCTCGTGCCCCTCGATTTCCTCGCTCTTCACGGGCTTGAAAGTACCGGCTCCCACGTGCAGTGTCAGTTCCTCCAAATCGACTCCCTTCGTACGCAGGGCATCGAGCACGCGGGGCGTAAAGTGCAGTCCGGCAGTGGGCGCAGCCACGGAGCCCTTTATCTTGGAATAGACCGTCTGATAGGTCGTCTTGTCGCTCTCCTGCGTCTCGCGGTTCAGGTAAGGAGGAATAGGTAACTCACCGAACACCTCAAGGATGTCGGCAAAGGTCACTTCGGGGTTATCCCAGCGAAAATCCACCCAGTGACTGGTACCGCGACATTCTCCCCGTTCGGCGGTCAGTGTCAGCGGACGTCCCTTCACTGTCATCGCGCGACGCAGGGGGCCTTCTTTCCATTTCTTCAGGTTACCTATCATGCAAAGCCAGGCGGCATGTTCCGTCTGCTGGAAATTCAGCGCATAGTCGTTCGGCTCGATGGGTTCCAGGCAGAACACCTCGATAAGTGCTCCCGTCTCCTTGCGGAAGTGCAGGCGGGCCTGAATAACCTTGGTGTTGTTGAACACCATCAGGCTGCCCGCCGGCAGATAATCGGGCAGGGAAGTGAAACGGTCTTCGGTCACTTCGCCGTGACGGTAAACCAGCAGTTTGGACTGGTCGCGCACAGGCAGGGGAAACTTGGCGATACGTTCGTCGGGCAGCGGATAATTGAATTCGCTGATGCGGATATGTCTGGGATCTTGTTTCATAATCATTCGTTCCTTTCGGATGCAAAGGTACGGATTATTTGGCAAAGGTTTCCCTATTCCCCCGGCAAATCGTCATCGCGCCTCCAGCTGCAACACAGCAGGCTCCAGACCTTCGCCCGAAACGCGGACACGGATTTCACCCGCAGCTCCCTTCCGGGCACGGACTATAGCCAGTGCCAATCCGTTGAACGCTTCCCGCTCCGCACTCTGGAAGGGAGTGAACGAAATGGGATCGCCGTTGTCGGTAGCCACCAGTTCACCGGCTCCTTCCACCTCAAACTTCAGCGGGCAACAGGCGGTAGGTACCGTCCGGCCCTCTTCGTCTGTCAGGCGGACCGTCACGAAAGCCAGTTCACGACTGCCCGCATCCAGGCTGTTGCGGTCGGCCTCCAGACGGATCTTCCGTGCCTCTCCCGTTGTCTGCACCTCGTCCTCAGCCCACTTCTGGCCATTTTTGTAAGCCACTACCCGGACGCTTCCCGGCTGGTAGACAACGCTGTCCCACACAAGCCGGAAGTCCTGTCCTTCCCTCTTCGACCGGCGACCCCAGCTCTTGCCGTTCACAAAGAGTTCGGCCTCGGTACCCGAGGTGTAAACATGTACCGGAACAACCTGTCCGATGCGGTCCGGCCAGTTCCAATGGGGAAGGATATGGGCCATCGGTAACTCTGGTCTCCAGTGAGACTGGTACAGGTAATAGCGGTCTTTGGGGAAGCCGGCCAGGTCGACAATGCCGAAATAGCTGCTGCGCGAAGGCGGCTGTATACGAGCCAGTTCCTCCAGTTTCTTCTTCAGCTCCTCCTGCTTCGACGGATCCGTCCGGAAGTTCAGCAGGTTGGTGTTGTCCGAATTATAGGGTGTAGGCTCGCCCAGATAGTCGAATCCGGTCCAGACGAATTCGCCCAGCAGATGCGGGAAGCGGGCATTCGTGGCAAACTGCCTGTCGGGAGAACAACCCCATCCGGGAGAATCCAGGTCGTAGGACGATATCTGGAAATTTTTCCGCAAGGTGTCGCCCATGAAGTAGACGCCACGGGTACTGACACAGGATGACGTTTCCGTACCGACCGTAGGCATATCCTTGTAGCGTTCATCCTCGTCCCAACGGGCCTGTTGGCCGAAGAAATAGTTGACTCCCATAAGATCCAGTTCACGGGCGGCGTTCGAGTCGCGCCCGCCGTTCGGATTGTTATAGCCTGCCGTCACGGGACGCGTGTCGTCCAACTCCCTGACGATACCGGCCAGGTGACGGGTCATTTCCACATCCCTTTGCTCCATCACCTCGTTGCCGATGGACCAGATAATGACCGACGGATGGTTCCAGTCACGGCGTACCATGGCCTGCAGGTCCTTTTCATGCCACTCGTTGTACAGTTTGTTGTAGTCCCAGGTTCGCTTACCGCGTGCCCAAGCATCGAAAGCCTCGTCCATCACCAGCAGGCCCATCTTGTCTGCCAGGTCGAGCAGTTCGGGTGCAGGCGGATTGTGCGAAGTGCGGATGGCATTACAGCCCATCTCCTGCATGATGCGCAACTGGCGCTCCTGGGCACTCAAGTTGAAGGCGGCACCCAAAGCACCCAGGTCGTGATGCAGGCAAACTCCCTGCAAAGCCACCTTACGGCCGTTCAGGAAGAATCCCTGACGGGAGAATTCCGTTTCGCGGATACCGAAAGGCACATCGTAACGGTCCGTTACCTGCCCTCCGACCGAAACCGTCAGACGGGCCACATACCGGTTGGGCGAACCGATGTCCCACCGTTTGTAGTCATCCAGCTCATCTTCCAGCTTCACGGCCTGTGCCGAACGGGCCGACAGACGGACTTCCTGTGCAGGAAGGCGCAACACCCTGCGGCCGAAGCAGTCCGTGCTGTCCAGTTCGTATACCTCGCCCTTCACCACGGCCTCCACATCCTTGTCCAGGTGGTTCTCCACCTCAAGCGACAGGTCCAGCCGGGCTGTGCTTTCCGTCAGGCAGGCTGTACGCATGCGTGCGCTCCAATGCTTCACCTGTACCTGCCCCGTCTTCACCAGCCAGACATTGCGGTAGATACCCGCTCCCGGATACCAGCGCGACTCCCATTTCTCCGTATCGGTACGCACGGCCAGCAGGTTCTCGCCACCCGTACGTACATAAGGCGTCAGGTCCAGCCGGAACGAATTGTATCCATAGGGCCAACCGCCCACGTACTGCCCGTTCAGCCACACCTGTGCGTAGGCCATTACGCCGTCAAAGTCCACATAGATACGTTTGTCCGCATCCGTCGAATCCAGCACAAAACTTTTCCTGTACCAGCCGATTCCCTGATAGGGCAAGCGGCCCGTGTTTCCGGACAGGTCCATACGGAACGGCCCTTCGATGGCAAAATCATGGGGCACATCCAACTTCCGCCAGGACGAATCGTCCCAACCGGTCGCATACATGCCTTCCGGCTCTTCGCGCAACGTCCCGTCGGCCTGCAGCCCATAGCGGGCAAACGTCCATCCTTCGTTCAGCGACACAACATCCACCTGTCCCGAACGTACCATCTTTCCCGATTCTCCGGCCGGGCTACAACCCAGCCACGTAAGCAGGCACAGCAAACAAACGCCGGCCCATCCCATTTTCTCCTGTTTCTTCATGTTGTCTATTTCTCTTTAGTCATATTTTTCAGTGTAGTTGCAAAAATAAGGATTAAATGAGAATTATCCATATACAACATGAGATAAAATCGTCCAACTCCATCCACAGACAAGCGGGCATCAGCCAGACAATAAAGTCAAAACAACTAACGACCTACTTCAGGACATCCGCCAACAACTTGACTCCAAACAAAGACAGGATGGACAAAAGTAAACAGGCAATCAATCCCACACGGAAAAACACATAAAGAAATGTCTTCCCATAAGACCGTTCCCTATACAACCTCCGCACGTCTTGTACTCCCGTATACAACAGCCATGCTATCAAAGGTATCCCTATAATCAATCCGATAACAGCGTATTCCATATCAGATTCCATTTATCTATTCCCTCTATTCTGTGTACCATAATAAATAGACAATCCTATGACAGGCAACAAGAGGACAATCAGCGCATAAACCACTTTCATGCCACTGTCCGCATCCGACCGCATGATATGCCTAAGGGCCAATATGTCGGTGCAAACAATCAGTACCACCAGTACTACAACCACATAATCACTCATAATATCGACAGATTAAAAGTTTAAACAATCGTTCATAATCGGTTTATATCATCTCATGCCGAACGGAGAAAACCGCTGAAATACCAATAAAATGTAAGCAGCAGAAGCAGCACCATGCATCCTGTCCGGATAAACCTGTTTGCGACAAACAGGCTGATGTAACAGCCGTATATCATGATAAGAAGCAAGAATGAGCAATGGTACGGATCACCCCAGTAACTGATCACAGCCATGGATGTAGACAAAACCAATACCATCATCCCGTCTATGATATTCCATTTGTTCTTAAACGGATTTTGAAACAGATTCTTCATCGTTCTTTATTTTAAAATTCAGATAATGTCGCCATACAGAAACCGTTGTTCGCCGTTCTCCATGACAAACGGCATCTCCTCCTGCCCCGTGGTCAGGTTTTCCAGCCAATACAGTTTATGGGCCGGTACGTTGTCGAACACCACATACTCATAATCGGCCTGAACGGTCCCGACGGATTGCCAGCCATCTTCCTCCCAGTAGTGCAACCGATACCAATCGCCTCCGTGGATGCCGTTATCGGCATTCAGAGGAGCGAACCGGACTCGTGAAACCACTTGCGGCTCTTTCAGCCAAAGTGTAATGTTCGGATAAGCCCCGGGTGCCGTCTGTCTGTTGCCGTCATATTCCGCTTTCCAAACCATATCCTTCCAGGGTGCATCCAGCAACTTCACCCAACGCTGTTCCTCCGCCAGGCGAACCGTGTCCGCAGGCCGCAGCATATCCGGCCGTGTGGCCGGTAGCACATTCGCATACCCACGCCCGGAAGACGCAATCCACTCCAGCATGGAGATATTGGCCCTCGGACGCTCTTTCGGAGCCTGGAAACGATAGTAGCGGAACCGTCCCGTCCGCTTCAACGGATAGTCCTGAAAATAGGGTGAGGGCGGTTCCTTGATTTCATACAGTGTCACCGCGTCGCTGAAGTCCTTCCGGTTCGCTCCCAGGAAACGACCGCCTACCAGCTCGTTCGCCACCTTCACCATATTGGGCTTGCGGGGATACTTGCGCCGCAGGACGAGAGTCTCCCGCTCCTGTACGCCCGTCTGTATTCCCGGCAGGGTGTGGACTTCCGCCCGCTTGTCTTTTATCTTCACATAGAAAGGTTCACCTGCCGCCTTCACCCCGTCCGCCGCATAGTACACCGGAAAGTAAAGGACATCCGGCAGCACATGCCTGAACGTCACCGAGTCGCGGCCCGCCTCCTCCGTACCCCACGTCACGGCTATCAGGCCACCGCTCTCCTTGTGGAACGTGGCCAGATAGGCCAGCCGGTTGGCCGCCGGAACCCGGCAAGGCACGGTGAGCGTCACGGTCTCCCGCAAGTTCGATGTCACGTCCTCAATGCAAGGGTCATCCAGCAGCTCGGGTACCCGCTCTCCCGGATTCTTCAGGAAGTAGGGTGTATCCTTCCGTGCCCCATAAGTCATGCGGTACACATTGGTCACCTGGCTGAACGCCCAATCGCGGTCGCCGGGCAAGGCACTTTGCGCATTGAACGTACGCCATTCCTCTTTCGCGTCGTACCACACGTCGCAATGGTAGTGCCGCCCCGGCAGGGAAAGGTAACTCATGTTGAACTCCACAACCACCGGCAGACCGCATGCCCGCAGGATGTTGCAGCCATAATGGGCAATATCCACGCAATCCAGTTTGCCGCCGGCATAGAAATCATATTGCCCCGCCGGTACTTCCCGCCTGTTGCTCCCGTTCAGCCCCTGCACGTTGTTTGCGGCCTGGTTGTATCCCCGTACCGCCTCCCGCAAGGCAGCCGTTCCGTCCACGGGTACATATTTGCCGAACCATTCCTGCCATTCCCTGCCCGAAACGTGGAATCCGTATTCCGCCACCGAACGATAGGGCAGCAGATATTCCTTGAACTCCTCGAAGGTCAGGTTCCGGGCAAACACCGACCGCCGCCACATCCGGAACGCGTTGTCGATATGATCCACCAGAAAGCGGTACGACAAGCATTGGATGTCGTCAAACCATCCGTCGTCTATCGCCGCTTCCTGCATCACCGAATCCTTCAACAAAGCCAGCCGTTTCGTCCGCATTCTTTTCAGGCTGTCCTGCCAGTCCTTCTCCTCCATCCCCGCAAGCCGCACGGAGGCATACAGGCTGTCCGCCTCCCTCCTCCACCGCTTCATCTCTTCCGGCACGTGCACCAGCCGCCCCTTTCCCCGATGATAGGGCATGTTGTCTATCAGAAAGCGGGCCGCTTCCAGCTTCTGGCGGTCGCGGTCCACCCAACGGTAGTGCAACAGCACCGCCCACAGGTTCCGGCGGTTGCCCTCCGCTTCGGGCGGAAGAGGCGGCAGGCTGACATACACCGCCGCTCCGCACGCCAGCAGGATAACCGAGAAGATAAGAATCCACTTCTTCATTATTCCAAAAACGAATTATAGACCTTTTTTATATCTGTCAATCAGTAAATGGATATATACAAATCCAATAGCCACCAAAACCAATGTAAATGATATAATTACATGTATGGCTTTCTCTTTTCGATTTTTTCCCTTTATAATATTCTTTATGTTATATAGGGCTAATAATATCAAGAAGATACAAATTCCATATTCATGGAAAAACGACTCTACATACATCATCGTCCATTACATTCTTTTACGCACAGATTATACTGAGCAGTAGCAATATCAATATCTATCGATGATTGTGACACTCCAACAATTAGTGCTATCAAAGCAGGAATTGTCAAACTTCCCAAACTTTGACATGCAGTATATATGGCACCTATACCATAGCAAAAAATATCTACTGCTATACTCATTAATTCCCAATAATAAGAATCCTCACAGGCATTAATACAATCAGAGACATCAATTTCTGACCGCGTTCGTACCATTTTATTTCCGGCCATTTTCAATCCTTTTTTCACTCTTGGAAATTCCAAAGCCAAACTACCCATAAAAAGATTTTGTTCATGAGCATCAAATGACAAAACTTTTCCATCATCAATCAACCCTCTTTCCAATCTTTTCATTTGATCAAATAATGTATTCAACTCTTTCTGTTCACCAACAGAATAAATTGAATTAAAAATCCGAATCAATTCTTTATTAGCGTCAGCCGAATCAGTAGGAGTAGAAGTTAATACTCTCTGATAATTGGTTACAAGAGAAAGTATGTCAGCCTCATTTTTCTTTAAATTAATTTCATCAATTCTAGAAATCAATGCTCCAAAAGTTTTTCTGTATTCTTCTGTAAACAAATTACTTTCTTTAAAATCATTAATTTCAGAAAAACGATTAGAAAAAGTATACTCTTTTTCAATCTCTAATTCATCATTATTGCAACTATAAAGTAAACATGTAAACAAGGTAAATAATAATACTACAAAATTCAATCTCATAACAAACACATTTTAATTAAACAATTCATATCAAGCACAATGTCAATAATCAACATTTGGTTTAAATCAATAAATCCTATTGATTCAAAATAGAATTCATAAATTATTTTCTGGTGGTTCCATTACACTCAACTTTAAGTTCGACAATCAATAATCACTCACATTGCTTGACTATATAATTATTCATCTCCTTCTTAATCCAATCCACTTGGAACGAAGGGACTTTCACCGGTTTTTCCACAAGTTGCCGGGCCAGCCGCACAGCCTCATCCGCCCGCCCGGTTCTGTCCAGCAAGAGCACCAGGCGGTGCAGAGGGACAAAACGGTTGGGACACATGAGGGAGGCTCGCCGGTAGTGCGCCTCCGCCCGGACATCCTCGCCCCGCTGCTCGTACAGCTCGGCCAACAGCAGTTCCAGGTCATAGTCCGCCCAACGGCGGCGGCATGCACCGGCCACCCGGAGCGCTTCGTCCTGCTGCCCGTGGCGGTGCAGTTCCGCCGCATAGTTGTACAGGAAGTAGCGGTCTGCCCAAAGTACGGAATACGCACGCCGGTACTTTTCCATCGCCCGGTCTGCCTGCCCCAATGACGAGGCGGCGACCGCCTCCGCCCACACCAGCTCGGCCTTCATGCGGCGGTAGGTCCGGCTTCCCACCCAGCCACAGGTGGCCAGCAAGCACACCGCCCCAGCCTGGAGGAGGAGGGGACGGGCCGTCCCGACATCTTCCAGCAACCGGACGGAGGCATAGGCCAGCATCAGCCAGACAAACGGTTACATCAGCGGATAGGAGAAGGCGGCAAAGACAACCACCGCCAGCCAGACCAGCAAACCGGACTCCTTCTCCACTGTGGGCCACCGCACATAAGCGCGCCCCAGGCAGACAAGCCAGGCAACGACGGCCAGCCAGCCCACCACTCCGAACGCGACACCGATATTCAAGTATTCACTGAAAGGATATTGCACCGTATCCGCCAAAGGCGCATAGCGGCTGCCGGGATGCCGCTCGAAGTAGGCGGCCTGATAGTCCATGTAATGCGCCTCGAAACCGCCGAGGCCCCAGCCCTGCAACAGGCGGTCCTTCATCATCTCCAGCGAGCAACGCCAGATGAGCAGCCGCCCGTCCGCCGAATCTTTCTTCACCCCATAGAGCAACCCGGCCAGCAAGAGGAGGAGTACCGCCAGGGTCGTCCCCTTGACCCGCGGAGAAAAGCGCAACCGCTTCCACGCCCATACCGCCGACACGGCCAGCAGGCTAAGGATACCCGCCCGGGAAGCCGAAAGCGCCACAGCCACAAGCACCACCGTGGCCGCCGCCACTCCCGCATAGCGCCGCCAACCCGTCCCGCCCATCAGGCGAAGGCAGAATGGGAACCCCACACAGAGGCAGGCCGCAAAGCCGGTGGCATTGTCCAGCGTGCCTGTCAGGGAGGCTACCCCGCCGCCTCCCGGCGCAAACGCCCGGAAGAGGCCGTAGCACGCCTCCACTCCGACCAACGCCACCAGCCCGCCTTCCACCCACGAGCGGAACCGGACGGGACACCGGTCGAAAGGATACACCCAGTGGACAGCCGTCACCAGTCCCCAAACGACCATACCCGTCACCAGTATCCCCCATTTGGGAACCAGCCAAGGGTCTACGAACCGGGAGGAATTGAAGAACAGCGTTCCCGCCGCCGTGAGGAAAAAGAGGAGCCAGCGCATCATAAGCCTAAAATCAACATTTATTCCAATGCCTTCATCTTTTCCACAGCCCTGTCAGGGCTGCCTTTGAAAATCACCGTTTTGTTTCGGTCCAATATCAGAACAGTAGGAAATCCCCTGATGTCGGCATGCGACATCAGAGAAGAATTCCGGTGGACGGCATAGACAGGGAAAGTATACCCTTCCTTCCGTATGATATCTTTCCCCGTTTCCAATGCTTCGTTACTCCGGTAGCGCACAAAGACACTTGCCACCAACACATCATTCCGGCTCCGGTAATGGTCATGCAGCTGTTGCAGCATGGGGAATTTCTTAAAACATACCCCGCAAGAAGAACTCCAAAACTCCAACACCACGTATCGGTATTCCAAATCCTTTATAAATATACTGTCCTGAGCCGTAGAATAAATGGCATCATCCGAAATGCCCGCCTTAACCGGATACCTGCCAAAAGACAAATATTCCGCCCAACGGTCTTGCCCTGCCGACGCAGCATATATCCAGACAAAAGCGCTCATACCCAAAACCGGCCATACTTTCAACCCAAACTTTACATAAAGATAAGCAGTCAAGGCTCCCAGGCTCCCCATAACCGGACACCAGATGGTAATCAATGTTTCTTCAAAGTCTACAATCCGGATACACAAGTTCATCAGATTCAATCCGAGAAGAATGGTGAGAAACAGATGCAACGGCTTGATTGTCTTCACACGAGCCAATGCCCAAGCTGTCAGAACAAAATAAAGGGCAGGTACGATCCATAACCACAATGAAATGGAGAACATACGAAAGACAGCCACCGCCATATCCAACAAAACGGCGGCAACAAAAAAACAGATTAACTTATATTTTCCTCGTAACATTGTTGCCTTATAATAAATAGTAATTACAAAACGCCTTCGTCTTCCAACTCCTGCTTCAACCGATCATAACATTTCAGCAACTCCTCATCAGACAAAGGATACACCTTCAGTTCCGAGGGAGAAAGCAGACATTCATCCATCTCTATACCACTAATGCTTATCCGGTCTCCTTGACAAATCTCCTTGTTCATCCAAACATGATGAGTCCGACTATCAGCTTCCATACCGCCTATCGACAAAGTCAAAGGCCCTTCCTTGTTCGTCAAAATGACAGACACCAGTCCATCCGCTATCCCCGCATAGGTTATCGTATCGTTCAACATGATTTTCAATCCTTTCATAACAACCCTTTCTCCTTCAAATCTTTTTCCAATTCGTGAAACATCTCCAACTTCGTACGTCTGACGGGGAGTTTATGCTCCATCACCTCCAAGGGAACCGACTCCTTCGTCACTTCACAAACATTTATTTCCAACTTTCCGTCCAAAGGAAAGTCTTGACCTTTCAACCAAATCCGCTTCTTGCCTTGGGTCCTATCACAAGTATATGCAGTAAGCCCTTGCCTTTCTTTTGACCAAAAGACATGAAGGAAGAAATACTCATTTTCCGTAGGAATATACAAGCTATGCGTATCTTTGCTTATTCTGACACCTTCCATAATTGATAATATTAAATACTAAGGTTTCCTTTTTAGACAATAGGAGACCTTGACAAACTATTGATTAAAGATTAAGAACATTGATGGGTTGAATAACTGGGCCAATATCCATTTACTAAACAATATTGCAGACATTGAGAACAACCATCTGGAATTGGCGAAACACAATCCTCAAAACGTTCATAACAATAATCTTCCTCATCTGTATCTCTACAAACAATAACCTCATACAACCAAACCCCAGCATAAAGTACTGTTAAAACAGATGCCACGATTTCCCCCGTAGGGGTGGGTTCTCCCACTGCTATAGTCCATGCTGTTGCCAAAAATTTTCGGCAAGGATACACAAGAAAACACATAACGAAAGTTTTCCCACCTTGGAAAAAGACAGAAGAGTCATATATAAACATATCTCATTTATACAATATTTATTGATCCAATATAACACGGAAATAATTATCTCTCATCGCTTGACTTCTAATCGGATTTCCAATCATTCTTATAATTTGTCTTTCATCTATGAGAAAAGTATTCAGTTCCCTATACTCCAGCATTCCTCCAATCTTCGTAAAAAGAGAAGAATCAATTTTTTCCACGAAAAATGGTGTATGCACTATTTCTTTTTTAACCTTATCTAAATTATATAAAGAAGTCAAGAATAGAAGTTTTACCTTTTTTCTTGATAACTTATTCATATCCGTTAATAGGTACATCCAAGAATCCAAACGTAATTGACATTTAGTACAGTTTGTAGAATCAACCCAATGAACCATTAAATAAAAATCTAAAGAATCAACCTTATATTTATCATATATTGATGTATCAAGACATTGCAGTATCGGCACCTCTTTCCCCATATATTCTTTCAAGACAGGTACCAATCGATGCTGACATCCGGATAAACCAGGAAACAAAAATATAATTATTACAATCTTTATACCTTTCATACGACCCATTATTACAATAGTACAAAACAGGTTCTACATAGTCTAAACAAAACCGATTTGTAAAAGGGGTATATTTCCAAATCAAATTAAAGCTATTAATAAAACCTGTATTTAAATTGGGAAAACATTATCTAACGTCTAAAATAAACTTCTATAAACCATTTTGGACGTAGGTATAAAAATGGAATCCATTTCATTTTATTTATCACTCCCTTTTTGTATAATCTTCGACCATTTAATAAAGGAACATAAACAAATGCCCACAAAAAGAGACACAAAATAAAAACATAAGAAGAAATGAAATCAAACAATAATAGTAAAATTCCAAACGGTAACAACAGGATTACATAATGTAATAGCAAGTTTTTCATATTACCCCATTATTTCATTACATGTCTCAAGGCACCATAATGCAACACCAGCAACAATACTAGGACAATAAGCTGTTGCACAAAAAAGAATCACACTCATCCATCCATTATCTGTATACACAGAATCTATACATTTTGCAACACAATCTCCTTTATCAGAAAATGACTCAGATCTTGTAACAATTCTTTTCTGCATACTAAAACTCTTCGTTTGAATCTTCTTTTTCTCATTGTTCATTATTATCTGTATTATAGGGTTATGATTTAAATCATAATACGTTATTTCCTTTATTCCATTTTCCGCAAAATTCTCTTTAATTAAAAAGCCTACAATCTGCTTTTCTTGAACAATATAGCAGGAAGAATAATTCATTGACTTCGAAATATCATAACTATTTTCTGGAACAAGGTAGAAATTTATATCAGTCCCTTTAATGTGAAACTCCTTTGTTGATTCCATATCAAAGGAGAGTTCCGATAAGGATTTTGTCTTCAAATCATTATCTGCCAGAAATTTTTGTAACCGAAAAAAAGAGGTTGAATCTTGCAAACACACCTCTTCCACTTCAACCAATGGAGCTTTTTCAATGTCCTCAGCCAATTCATTATAAGAATTATTCTGGCAAGAAAATTGTATTAAAGACAGAGAAACTACAATTAATAAATTTAATATTTTCATTTTAATTCATTTATTAATCCAACATAAAACTTTAATGACACAAAATATTATCCCTACATCACCCCTTCTATCCAATACCACTCACCATCTATAAGAACCCAAATCAAGGCCAAGCTATACATGACCATGTTACCGATTGCCCGCAGGGCTAAAAATTTCTTTCTCATAATGATATTATCTTTAAATGTTAATACTATCACAAATGTAAAGACTATCAATGATACAATCCCTAACTAAAACCTAATTTTCACCTAATCAAAAATCACTTTTTTGATTAGGTTTTGATTAGGTCGCCACCGCGCCCGACGAGATACAACGTGACCTCCCAAGAGGGTACGTCCTTACACCCAAACAAGATACAACATGAGAACCTGACGAAGCACGGCGTCAGATAATGAAGAGAAGCATGCTTGTTCCCTCTGATAACAAGCACGCTTTGGGTGCACAAGATACCATCTTGTGTAGGCTAACTAGGAATGTTATTTCACTAACTATGGATATTATCGGGCTAATGTAGGTAGTTGGCGTCGTCATGTAGGTAGTTGTTCAGGCTGGGCAAAGCAACCGTTTGTCCGGCTTAAACCGATGCTTTGTCCGGCTTAAAGCATTGCTTTTCCCAGCTTGAACGGGTGGCTTGGGCTGGGGAAACGGGGACGCATCAGAACTCACCACAGATTACTCGGATTCACACAGATTGTTTCTGAAACTCTGATTGTCAGATTCGGATAATCTGTGGTAAAAGTCTGTTTGATGTACTCCTTCTCCTTCACGGTTTCACAGCCCCTAAACAGCTGTCAATGAAATGGTTTTGGTGAAAGATGGGGTGAAGGCGTGAAACTCCACACGGAGATACACCGTAAGCGTCTCTACGCCGACACCCGACCAGCCCATATCTTGCTTTCAACGCAACGCACTCACATTCAATCCGTTCCCGTGAAACTTCACCATCCTTCATGTTGATTCATACGATTCCGAGTTAAAGGAGCTAAACGGAAAGAGAACTCCCCCCCTTAACTGCCGATAAGCAAGATTCACAAGCATCTTTCACCTGATTCATCACAAGAGACAAGCAGAAACTATTAATAAAGTATATATGTTAAAAAACGATATATTCCTACCCGTTATCGTATTCTATAAGCACATTTCTGCTACATTCGCATTATTCAACAAGACATCTAATGAAAAAATCCATGAATGCATGAAAAAAAGCGCAATCTTTACTACAATCGCCATATTGATCATCCTGACAGCCCAGCTTTTTTGGACTTGGGAAATGTATAAGGTACATTTGGAGAAGTGGCAAATCACGCTGCAACAAGGCTTTGAAGAAGCCATTATGGATGAAGCCGGTATCCGCAACGCTTCTTTCGCCTACCCCGAACGTCCCCGTTTCTACGTAAAAAGCAAAGCCGACATGACTCCGGAAGAAGCAGCGGCACACAAAGGAGATACACTGGACTACAAACGACTGAAAGCAAAGAACGTAGCCGGAAGCATGGCGGAACTGATAGGACAACTGCAACAGGACGCTTTACTGAAACGGGGTATGCTTCCAGTCCTGCCCGCAATAGACAGTCTGCTACAGGAAAGACATCCGGAACATGCAGGACTGAACAGATGTATTCTCCTGCAAGACGGCTCAGGAAATACCGTCAACCGCTTCGGCGACACCACCCTACTCGCCTCCTCCCACAGTCTGTCCACCCCTCCGATTCCCATCGGGACACAAGACCGGTTCTATCTCCGCCTCTTCTCGGAAAAGCCCTCGGCAGACATCTTCCGGCAAATGACTTATGCCGTACTGC
>NZ_JAAZTS010000014.1 GCF_019239235.1 Caecibacteroides pullorum
TAAATTAATTTTATTAATATATATATATTTTTTTATTATATTCTTTTTATTTTTTTTTTTTGATTAATTAGATGTTGATATTCTTTGTTTTAAGTTTGTCTCTTTTATGTTTTATAATTATCAGTAGGCGAAACGTATAGTCATATTGGTAAATACTGGTAAACTGAATGGACGAGTTGCTTCTTTGTAAGTAGCACGCGTGGTTGCTTCTGTTGGCATTGGGAGATGGGCCTGGTCGAATGCTACAAATTCTTCATAATTGTATTCCCATTCTTTTCCATATGCTGTGCTCATCACACGCTTGTAGATTGCCTCACGTGAAGGAGCATTGAAGCCATGCATATTGCTTCGCATCATGCTTTCGGTTGTCGGTCGGTAAGCACCGCTCCAGTATGTACAAGCCCCTTCGTAGATACCTAAAGTTTCACCGTAGTTATCCTTTCCTTGGTAACGTGAATCTTTCAGAAATTTACTCCAGAGTACAGCATTTCTATCATTGGTGAAATCTACATTGGCTGCCCATCCCATTTCCTGCATCTTTTGTGTATCTGTTATTTCAGAGGTTGGTATTCTTCCCATTTCTTGATACGAATATTCATCCATCAGTTTGCTGAAACCGTGTCCGATACATTCATGGCAAAGCACTCGGCGGAACATATCATCTTCCATTCCGTAAATCATAGGGCAATAACCAATGGCCAGATTGATGGTTTTTACTCCATCGTTAAAGCCAAAATAGCAAGTTCCGGCATACTCTTCTGTATTTAGGATGACGATACAGGTCGCTTCATTGAACAGTTCGGGATTTTCTTTGAGAGTAGGTACTTCCATGGCATATTCTTGTACTTTGGAATGGTTCCCTTCTATCAGTGTACTTCCGCCCCCTTCCAACCGGCAACTGAACTTTGTATTGAATTGATTTCCAAAAGCATTGTTTAAAGAAACGGCTGTCACCATCCATATATCAAAATAACTGCGAAGAGATTTAATAGGCTCTTCAGTAAAGAAATTCTCTATACCTTTTTCCATGGCTTGCCGATAGTAACCATTGCTGATATCTGTATCAAGAAAACCATCTCCTAAAAATATGAGAGGAATTCCGTTTCCTTCGGTATGTTCTTGTATTAAAATTACTTTTTTATCTTGTGTGGTCAAGTCGGATGAAGTACCGACAGGCGCTTCTTTTTGGTTGATATTGATGGTGGCTGATTCCATTAATATCTGATTCTCATCGTTTATGTTTACGACCTGTATCTTGAGTTTGGCATTTCTGGCCACACGCCTTTCGTTGGCTTGTATTTTTAGGGTGATTTCTCCTTCCTGTATTGCGCGGGTCAGGGTGTTTTCTTTGGGAGTAATCCACGAGTAATTGTCTTCAGCCTTTAAAGTGATTTTTCCATTCTGTATATTGGTAGCGAATTTTATGCTGATTTCCTGTTCGTCAGCAGAAAGATCATAGACGGTCTGTTCTATATTTAGAACATCCATTGCCGCTTGTGTAAAAGTAACTTGAGCAGTTGCTTCTCCGCACGATAAAGTCAAAAGTCCTGTGCGTACTTCTCCCGTTCTGTTTTCTTCCTTAGCTAAAATTCCAATACTGGCTGTACCTGCTTTGCCAGATGTGGGAGTTATTACAGCCCAAGAAGCATCTGTAGACGCTTTCCAATCATGTGTACTGGTAAAGTCAATGGTAATTCTTGCATTGGTCTTGGAGTCTAATATTAATTGTTCTTCTGTAGTGATTATTTTAATCTCAGATTGTGTAGGATTGTCTTCATCTGAGCATGCCGTCAGGAAAACGCTCCCCAATAATAATAGGAAAAATAGTATCTTATTTTTCATGGATTTCATAAGTAATTTAATTAATAAATAAGGCTGCATCATTTGTCTATAAATGTAATCTGACATTTACGACAAAGATGCAGCCTTTCTTATTTTATAGATGATTTGTCTATTTCTTGGTTAATGTAATATTGCCGTAAGCTCCTGCCCAGCCAGCATATTGTCCAGTACTACTATACAAACCAATTCCTAAAATGGCATCCTCATCGAATGTTATAGTTGTGTAACCTTCATCCCATGTTGCATCCCATGCTGTCGTAGGTTCAACATTATCGCCTGCTTCATTAAATTTCATGGGTGTAACACAACAATTTGCAAGGAATCCAAAATTGACATTCTTTGCATAATAGTCCCCTTTTACAGCAGTAAGTGATTCTGTTTCTGCATTGTATTCCAATGTCCAAAATTCTCTTTCTGTTACGCCAACTCCAAGTAAGTAACCATCAAATCCTTCTACAGTATAACTTCTTTGCGGTGCTCCTTGAGTTAATTCAACGTTAAATGTTACAGAACTACCGTCTGTCAAGTCAATAGCATTGAATGTATAGTTCCCTAATAATTTTTCATATGGATCTATTAATTCTTCAATGTTCACTTTACAGCTAGCCGTCGAAATTGATGCTCCTTCAGCAGAAGTAATTTGTAATGTAAATGAACGATCAAAGTCGTCCGTGGTTGTGTTCACTAACGTTCTAACTTCAGCATAAACAGTTTGTACATCGATTGGCATCACAATGTTACTTCCTGTGAGAATAACACTTTCGTCTTTAGTTACTGACGTTCCTTTGGCATCAATCAGTTCTACATTTACTTTTATCAGTCCTGTATGTTCTCCCTCAACAACAATAGGAACATTAATCATCGAGGTGTTTTCTGCAACAGACATTTCAGGAGATGCAAAGCCTACGGTAGCGTTTCCGCTATTCATTTCCTCATCATCGCTACAAGCGGCAAATGATATCGGAAGTAAGCATAAAGCTAATAATTTGAGATATTTCATATGTTCTGTTCTTTTTAATTAAGTATATCAATTAATAACCAGGATTCTGTTGGCCTTTCAGCTGAGGATTTGCATCATACTCTGCTTTGGGGATAGGCCATACGAAACGATTATCACCAGCTTGTTTGGACAATGCAGTGGTGTTCACTCCACCCGGCTGAAGAACCATGGTTGATTCTTGGTATGCATTAGCACGATCGATGCCAAGATTCCAACGCTTCAGGTCGATTAACTGGAAACCTTCACCCACCAATTCTTTGTGGCGTTCGTTCTGAATGGCTGTCAATATCGTGGCATTTGTATAGCTCTTGTCAGTATATTCTGCAATACGTGTACGACACAAATCGTTCAAGTATTTGCTGGCATTCGTTACATCATTCTTTGCGGCGTATGCTTCCGCTGCAATCAGATATTGCTCGGCAATACGGAATGGTTTCGGCTTGTTGATATAGTGATTATCCACAATTGTTTGTGAATATATATCGGGGTTGCCGGGGTATTTGTCGAAAACATATACGTCTGCTTCCGAGCCGTTTGACAGAGCTAAATGATAGGGAGCAAAGAAAGATGTGAAACGAATATCTTTGTCTCCGTCCGTATAGAGGTCAATCAAGCTTTGAGAAGGAATAAAGTCCATTACTTGTGGATCTCCATTTTTGTATTGTCCCCAGAACATTGTACCGTTTGTAGAGCAGAGTTCATCTGGAGCGGCAGTATATATCTGCCAGATAACTTCTGTACCATAGTCTGTTACCCACATAGCACGGAATGCTTCACCGTCATTGATAAGAGGGTACTTGTTGCTACTTATCAGTCCTGTAGATGCGCTTATTGCTGTATCATAGTCTTTTGTCCATAATGCAACGCGTGCGCGCAGAGCTGTTACCAAATCCTGGCTGATGTAGTTGTATTTGGCCTGAGTATCGGAATTAACAGTTTTGTTTTCATTTACCAATCTTTCAGCCTCTGTCAAATCTTTGTTGATCTGCTCAAATGTAGCTTGCAAAGATGAACGGCCCGGATATTTACTGTTGTCGGTAGCATTGGAAACGTATGTCAGCTGTAAGGGAAGTCCATAAACCTCAGCGGCAGTGCTGGGATCGTATGCCTCGCAGAAGAACGTTGCCAGATTGTAATAGGCAAATGCACGTGAGAAATAAGCTTCTCCTGCCCAACAGTCAATTAAAGCACGGTCTGCTTCACTAATACCGGGTATTTCACCGTTTACCAATTTCTGATAAGAATCAATATAATAATTGCTACGTGCAATCAAAGTGTAGAAGTTACCCCAAATGGCTTCGATGTTACCATCAGAAGACTGGAAATCCCATCTGTATTGATTTCCATACGTGTTACTGTAGCTGGCGGTAGCATGAAAGTCTGCGCATTGGAATTCCGGTGTCAGAACGTGTCCACCCGAAGTCAGAGTCCTATATGGAGAATATAAGCCGATACGGGCACTTTTGAAGTCATTGGTTGTAGTCATGTACTGACTTTCTTCTACAGCATTGTAGGGATATTTCTCCATGTCACAGGAAGTCAATCCTACTGCTGCAAACAAGACGGATAAAATAATATTTCTTTTTTTCATTTTCATAAATTCGTTAGTGGTTCATGTTTAGAAAGTGAGTTCAAGTCCAAACGTAAACTGCTTGGTATTCGGATAGTTACCCAGCTGCATGTTACTGTCAATTTCCGGGTCATAACCTCTATACTTGGTAACAGTCCACAGATTACGGCCTACGAAGAATACACGAGCGCTTTCCATGAAACCTGTACGACGCATCCAGTTCTTCGGCAGATCATAGCTGACTGTCAGGTTTTTCAGACGCATGAACGATGCATTTTCCAACAAGTGGGTGTCAAATTGCATCGGAGAGTCGGGAGTTGAGATGTTGGTAATATCACCCGGTTTCTGCCACATAGTGAACATGTCAGCAGTCTGATTCATAGAGTTGGCAAATTGAGGATTCTCAGTAAACCAGCGCTCATTGTTCACCATATATTGTCCCAGCATGTATGCAAAATCTGCAGAAACCGTAATTCCCTTCCATTTGAGGTTTGTTCCGAAACCACCAGACCAAGGAGCATAACGTTGTTTGCCTGTAAATACAGCATCGTCTTCAGAGAAAGTCTTGGTCAAGTTGCCATTCTTGTCATACCACATGTTATAACCATCACGAGGATCGACACCTGCCCAACGGTTATAGAAGTATTCACCATAAGGCTTGCCAACCTGAAGTTTCAGACCTGTATTTGCCAATACATATTCGTCCAGACCATTGAACAGTTTGGTTATTTCATTTTTGTTGTAGTTTACGTTTGCTGAAATACTCCAGTTAACACCTGCTACGTCTTTAAGAATGTCTACATTTGCTGTAATATCCACACCACGGTTGCGCATGCTGGCTACATTACCCCAACCTGCAGAGAAACCAGTTGTGTAGGAGAAAGGAATCTGCATCAACATGTCTTCTGTCAGACGGTTGTAGAATTCTACATCCAAATTAACTCGGTCGAACAAACGGGTATTCAAAGCTACGTTGGCAGTTTTTACAACTTCCCATGTCAGGTCTGGATTGGCAGGATTACCAATTGCTGTACCAGTTTCTCCACCGTACATGGAACCGGAGCTGATAAGACCATAAGCCATGTATGCAGAAAGAGCTGAAGAGTTACCTACTGTACCGTAGCTGGCTTTGAGTTGTAAGTCGTTAATCCATTCTACATCGCTCAGGAAGTTTTCTTTCTTCAAGTCCCACATAGCGCCTACAGACCAGAAGTTACCCCATTGGTTATTAAGACCGAAGAGTGAAGATCCGTCACGACGATAAGATGCATCGAAGAAGTATTTTTCGTCGTAATTGTAGCTCAATGTTGCAAAATAGGAGTTGAATACAGTTTCTGATTTGGAGTGTGAGGGCTTTTCTGTAGTAGCACCTGCACTCAGCAACATAAGACGAGTGTCTGTCAAGCCATTGACTCTAACACCAAATGACTGGTCTTTTGAGATGATGGATTCCTGACCACCCAGTAAGGTTACGTTGTGACTGTCAATGTTGAATTTGTACTCAGCAGTATTCGTGTAGGTGAACGAGTAGTAACGTTGGAAACTTTCTGATGCAGTTCCTGCTCCAATGAAAGGTCCTTCCGGATAAGCGACCTGAGAATTTCGGTAATCAAAAGCTTCCACAGCTTGGGCTGCACGGATATTCAAACCTTTAATTGGGTTGATGTTAAGGTAAGTATTACCGTTGATACGAATCAAATCACGGTTTGAAGGTTGTAATTCAGACAAGTAATAAGGATTGTATACACCGCCTTGTACTCTGTCGAAGAAATCCAGGCGTTCACCGAATCCTGTGAAGTTTCCTTCCTCGTCGGTCAGAATCTCATAATAGCTCTGGTCAGGACGATATACACGGGCTGCAAAAGCTTTGTTGTAAAAACTATTGGCAGTATTTCCAAATGCGGCAGTATTGTATTTCTGGAAAGACAAGTTGAGGTTGACACCTGCTTTCATCCACTTGTTGATGTTAGCTTCGATGTTTGAACGGAGTGTTTCACGACGCAAGTCTGAATCGTCCATAATACCTTCCATGTCGTAATGTCCGAAAGAGAAGAAGTAGTTAATAGTTTCCGTACCGCCTGTTACACTCAAGTTGTATTCTTGCATCGGAGCAGTTCCTCCAAAGAATACATCAGACCAGTCGGTAGAAATACCATTATTAATATAGAAGTTCTTTTCTGCCTGGAACTGGGCATTGTTTGCCAGTGACGGATCCAGAATTTCCTGGAAATTCAGCCACTGTTCGGCATTCATCATTGTTACGTTATCACCTGTCATTTTGGACAGACCGTACTGGGCACTGATATTGATTTTGGCTTTTTCCCCTCTTTTACCTTTCTTGGAGGTCAAGATAACAACACCGTTGGCAGCACGCGAACCATAGATTGCTGTAGATGAAGCATCTTTCAGTACGGTCATATTCTCGATGTCGTTCGGGTTCAATGAGGTGAATGTACTGGCTGAGATAGGAGAACCGTCCAATATAAACAAAGGTGCGGAGCTACCTTCGATGGAGCTGACACCACGCAGACGCATGCTGACGGTTTGGCTGGGCTCACCGGAAGGCGTGAAGACCTGCAAACCTGCTACCTGACCTTGAAGAGCATCACCTACGTTGGCTACAGGAGCATTGGCCAGTTTTTCATTTCCTACTGCCGTTACAGAACCAACGACGCTTCCGAGTTTTTTGCCAGAACCATAACCGGTGATTACAACTTCATCCAAAAGTTCTGTATTCGGCTTCATCATAACCTTCAGATTGGGCCGGATTGTAACTTTTTGTTCTTCCATACCAATGTAGGAAATTACCAAAGTCTTCGCGGAACTCCAACTAGCCTCTCCTGACTTCTGAATGTGGTAGCTATGCACTACTTGGATGGCGTAGCAGATGTGTTCCTACTTCAGACGGGTATCTGAAGATGATTAAAGGAAAAATGAGGTACTTGTTTGCTACCGTATTTTATAGTATGGCGGGAGATCTTTAACAGATGGAACCTGTTTTTAGGCAGATTTCTTGCTTATAGTGATACAACGTAAACATATTCGTTTTAAATTTGTTACTTGTACAAAACCTGATGACAATGAAAAAGATTTTTATTACATGCATGGCTGTAGCCATGGTACTACTGACACAGCAAAAGGCCGATGCTTGCACAGGCATCACGCTAACCGCTAAGGACAGTGCGCGCATAGTAGCTCGCACCATCGAATGGGGTGGAAGTGAACTGAACAGCCAATATGTGGTGGTTCCGCGGGGATACGTACAACATTCATACGTGCCTGGATACACACTGAATGGAATGAAAATGGTGGCCCAATATGGTTATGTAGGCCTTTCCGTAGAGCAAAAAGAATTTGTAGTCGAAGGGCTGAATGAGGTCGGATTGTCTGCTGGACTCTTCTATTTCCCTGGTTACGGGCAGTATGAAGCTTATAATGAAGAAGTGAAGGAACAGAGTGTTACCGATTTGCAGCTCATCTCGTGGATTCTGGGTAGTTGTGCTACGATAGAGCAGGTGAAGGAAGCTGTAAGCAAAGTGCATATTATTGCAATAGATCCGCGGGCTTCTACCGTACATTGGAGGTTTGCTGATAAATCGGGTCAGCAGATTGTGCTGGAAATCGTAGGTGGAAAACCTTGTTTCTACGAGAACCGACTGGGAGTACTGACCAATTCACCCGGCTTTGAATGGCAGATGACGAACCTGAACAACTATGTCAACCTTTACGCAGGTACGGCTGAAGCCCGAAAAATGGGTGATGTGCAGATTGCTTCTTTCGGTGCCGGAAGTGGCTCCTTAGGGATTCCAGGCGATGTCACACCCCCGTCTCGTTTCGTTCGTGCCGCTTTCTATCAGACAACAGCGCCATTGCAGGCCAAAGCGGAAGACGCTGTACGTCAGGGGTTCCAGATACTGAATAATTTCGATATCCCCATTGGCGTGGAGTTTGCCGATGGCAAAATACCTGTCGACATTCCCAGTGCCACACAATGGACTACGGTTACAGACATCACAAACCGAGTTATCTATTATCGCACGATGTACAACAGTGCCATTCGTCGGATTGATCTTTCTGAAATTGATTTCACACGTGTGAACTATCGGGCTGTTCCACTCGACGACGTGAAACAACAGCCTTTTGTGCCGGTAGTTATCCGATAAAATAGGGTTTATAGAATGTATTTATGTGAAGTTTCAACGTATCCAATTGTCTATAAGCGGATTACGTTGAAACTTCTTTTTTAGGTGAAAGATCGTCTTTCTCGTTGATTTCAATCTATACAACTGAAAATCAATACGTATACGGATGAATGTGAAGGCGTGAAACATTGTTTTCTTAAAAGGAAAACAATGCTTTCTTTGAAGGAAAACATAGCTTTACATTATCCGTTTCAAAGCTCTGTTTGGCTATCGTAAACACCGACTTTAGCTTTCTAAACATCTACTTTGGCTCTCTAAAGTGCCTCTTTCGTTTTCCGCTTGCCGAAACGGGTTGTTCTCGATGTTGTTCTAAATCATGAATGATGGTTTGATCCATGATGCTGGCATAGATTTGCGTTGTTTTTACACTCTTGTGCCCCAGTAGCTTTTGTACGGTTGTGATGTTGACACCACTATATATTAATAAGGTAGCGTTGGTGTGTCGGGCTGTGTGGAATGAAATATTCTTTGTAAGGCCTGCCTGTCTGGCTATATTCCTTAGGATCTTGTTGACGTTCGAATTGTCTTTTAGCTGGAAGAAGTTGGCCAAATCATCCTGATGCTCCTTTAGAATGGTCAGTGCCTTGCCCTCGAACAGCAAATACAGAGGCAAATGCACCTCTACACCCGTTTTCTCGGATTTGTATGCCAACCAGATTTCGTCACGTACACGAACCAAATTGTCGGGCCTCAGGCGGATGAAGTCGGAATAGCGCAGTCCGGCATAGCAGCAAAACAGAAATGCGTCCAATGTCTTTCGATAGCGTTGCAAGCCTTTCACCTTTCTTAGTTGTTCCAACCGATCCAGCTCTTCGGGTGTCAGGTGGGTATGTTTATGCTCTACTGTTTTTATCTTGTACTTTCTAAACGCGTAGAGCCGTTCGTCTATATAATCTTTGTTGATGGCGGTATTGATGTAGCGTTTCAAGTGTTTCATGTGTTTTGCTATCGTGTTGACATGATAACCTTTCTGGCGTAAGAAATGCTCAAATGAGCATAAGAATTCAAAGGTCAGTTCCGAGAAGTGGATATCAGGTCTGAAAGCAGCCAACAGTTTTAGTGTTGTAAGATGATTCTTCCTAGAGCTTTCTTTCAGAGCGGATCTTTGAACCTCGTCCCGATAAAAAGCGATGAATGACTGGAGGTCTTCCTTTTTCCGCAGTACCCCTTTAATTAGTTCCAACGAAATCTGTCTTCCTTGTTGCCAAAGTTCCAACTCCACCTTTTCGATATGGGCAACACACTCATGCAACCACCAGTTGAGCGCTTCACTGTTAGGATGATTTTTCACGATCAGTTTTTTATTGTCCCATTGTTCGGGTTTTAAGTAGACTTTGGTAGAGAAATATTTCTTTCTTTTGCCTTGATAAGCCTCTATTTGAACTAATGCAGTTCCTTTCTTATTGAGGCTTCCTTTTCTGTTGTAGACTAAGTTGTAAACTATTTTATCCATTTTCTATCTTTTATCAGTTGATTGTCATTGTGGCCGGTAATAAAGGTAGGAAATAAGTATAATTTGAGCCTGTTTTATTCCTTCAGACAGAAATTAACTTGTCGCCTAACCTGCCATTTTTGCTTTCTATTTATAGGAAATATGTTCTTCAATATTGTTTTTTGCAATAAAATCGCCCCTCGTTTTTAACTATTTTACATAAAACAGCGCTGTTTATTTAGATATTTGCTTTTAAATCGAACTTCATATTGAAAGGAAATCGACTAAAAATAGAACGTCCGATGCCTGAAAATTATGCTACTAAACATATATTCACAGTAATAAATAGCATTTTGACAGATTTTGAAGCTTTTCTTATTAAAACAGTTGCACATTTCATAATTCTTAATAAATTTGCACTTCGTTAGAGTAAAGAAACAATTAATGTAAAGTTAAACTTTAAGAGAGAATTTATGAAAAGAAAATTAATGCTGTTATTGGCCTGCCTTTTTGTGGGGATAGGCTTGGTAACTGCCCAAACTCAGACCGTCACGGGTGTTGTGATTTCTGAAGAAGACGGGCAGCCAGTTATTGGAGCGTCAGTACGAGTTGAAAATACTCAGCTCGGTGCAATTACTGATGTGGACGGTAAGTTCCAAATAGCGAACGTACCAAGTTCCGCGAAGACTTTGGTAATTTCCTACATTGGTATGGAGACAGTTAAAGTGCCTGTAAAACCCAGTGTGAAAGTCTTTTTGAAATCAAATACTGAGCTGTTGGATGAAGTGATGGTCGTGGCTTATGGTACAGCTAAAAAATCTGCTTTTACAGGTTCTGCTACGGTAGTAGGTTCGGAGGAGATTGGTAAGATTCAAAGCTCTAATGTTGCCAATGCATTGACTGGTAAAGTTGCAGGTGTGCAGCTGAACACATCTTCTGGTCAGCCGGGTACAACAAAACCCTCTATCCGCGTACGTGGTATTAGTTCTATTAATGCGGGTAACGAACCGTTGATTATTTTGGATGGTGTGCCCTACGACGGTGATATGAACAATATTTCCTCACAGGATATTGAATCAATGACCGTCTTGAAGGACGCTGCTTCCAATGCCTTGTATGGTGCTCGCGGTGCCAACGGTGTGATTATCATCACTACGAAGAAGGGTACTTCCGGCCAGGCGCGCGTAACCTTGGATGCTAAATGGGGTAGCAACTCACGCGGTTCGAGAGACTACAATGTAGTGAAGAGCCCTGCACAGTATTATGAAATGTATTATGGTGCACTGAAGAACTACTTTGTGAATGCTGAAGGATATACTCCTTATCAAGCTCACATCCTCGCCAACCAGAACATGGCAGACCCAAACAGTCAGAATGCTTTCTCTTTGGGATATAACGCTTACAATGTTCCTGAAGGCCAAATGCTGATTGGCGCCAACGGCAAGCTGAACCCCTATGCTACATTGGGTAATGTGGTAACCTATGGAGGTCAAGAATACATGATCCTGCCGGATAACTGGATGGACGAGGTATATAACCATGGTTTGCGCCAAGAATACAATCTCAATGTCACCGCAGGTACAGACAAGTCGTCATTTTATGCTTCCGTCAGCTACCTGAACAACGAAGGTATCACGGTGAATTCGGACTACGAGCGTCTGACCGGTCGTCTGAAAGCCGATTATCAGGTGAAAGACTGGTTGAAGGTGGGCGCCAACATGGCTTATACCTATTTCAATGCCAACTCATTGGGCGAGGACGGTTCTTCCGTTTCTTCCGGTAACGTGTTTGCCATCGCCAGCCAGATTGCCCCCATCTATCCGATGTACATGCGTGACGGTTCGGGCAGTATCATGGTGGATCAGAACGGTTATAACAGATATGACTATGGTGACGGTACTAACGCCGGCATGGTACGTCCTTTCTTGCCGGGTTCTAATGCCTACTCCGCCAATATGTTGGATGAAAACAATGCGGAAGGCAATGCCATTAATGCTAATGGTTTTGCGGAAATCCGTTTCTTGAAAGATTTCAAGTTTACTTGGACAAGCAGCGTAAACATGACTGAATCGCGTCAGACTGCATTTACCAATCCCTATTACGGACAATACGCCAGTCAAAACGGTATGCTGTACAAATATCATACCCGCAATTTGTCGTACAATCACCAGCAATTGCTGAACTGGAAACGCAGTTTCGGTCCGCACAACGTGGATGTGATGTTGGGTCACGAGTCTTATCGCTATAAAGACTATTATCTGTATGCCGGCAAGACCAATATGTTCGACCCGGCTAACCACGAACTGGCGGGTGCCATCACGGAGAATGGCAGTGATTCATACACTACGGATTACAATACGGAAGGTTACTTCGGTCGTGCACAGTATGACTTTGCGGAGAAATATTTTGTTTCCGGTTCTTACCGTCGTGACGCTTCCAGCCGCTTCCATCCGGACAACCGTTGGGGTAACTTCTGGTCGGCAGGTGCCGCTTGGATTATCTCCAAGGAAGATTTCTTCGATGTGGCATGGATTGACCTGTTGAAGTTGAAAGCTTCTTATGGTTCGCAGGGTAACGACAAGATCGGGAACTACCTGTATGTGAATACATATAATATCATTAATTCTGCCGGACATCCTGCTGCTGTACCTGCTGCCATGGGTAACAAGGACATTACGTGGGAGACGAACGGTAACTTTAACGCCGGTGTGGAGTTCGAACTTTTTGACGCTCGCTTGAACGGTAGCGTGGAATATTTCTTCCGCAAAA
This sequence comes from Caecibacteroides pullorum, assembly GCF_019239235.1. GTDB lineage: Bacteria > Bacteroidota > Bacteroidia > Bacteroidales > Bacteroidaceae > Bacteroides > Bacteroides pullorum. Next base: position 12,816 of record NZ_JAAZTS010000014.1, read on the forward strand.
CTACGGACATGTTGTTCAGCTTCCCGTTGCCGACTTCTTTCGGTTATACATCTTACTATGACAACATCGGCGACATGCGCAATCAAGGCGTAGAAGTAGAATTGAACGCTACACCAATCAAAACAAGTGATTTGACTTGGGATATCCGTGTGAACTTGACGCATTACAAGAATAAAATTACGTTCCTGCCTGAAGAGAATAAGACTTCAGTCTTAGGTGGACACCGCGGTTACAGCAGTGGTGAATACTTTTATGGTGAAGGGTTGCCTCTCTACACATTCCGTATGAAACAGTATGCTGGTGTGGCGGAAGACGGTCAACCTATGTACTATCAGGATGTGATGGACAGCGAAGGAAATATAACCGGTCGTGTAGCTACAACGGACTATGAGCGCGCCACCTATTATGACTGTGGAACGGCACTGCCTGATGTTTATGGTGGTTTCGGAACCAGCTTGACCTACAAAGGTTTCGACCTGAGTGTAGACTTTAACTATCAGATTGGCGGTCAGGTATATGATAGCGACTATGCAACTCTGATGAGCGCACCTACCGGAACAGGGACAGGTACAGGTTTCCACGCGGATTTGCTGAATGCATGGACTCCTAATAATACGAATACCAACATTCCGCGCTTGCAGTTTGACGACCAATACACGGCAAGTACTTCTGACCGTTTCTTGACTAGTGCCTCTTACTTGAGCTTGCAGAACGTGAATTTTGGTTACACGCTTCCCGCCAGTTTGTCGCGTAAGGCAGGTATAGAGAAAATCCGTCTGTATTTCAGCGGAGAGAACCTCTTTGTATGGTCCAAACGCCAAGGATTGGATCCCCGTCAAAGTATTACCGGTAGCGTAACTTCTTCTTACTATGCACCGATGCGTACACTTTCAGGTGGCGTAACTTTGACTTTCTAAAACTCGTTAAAGAAACAATTAAGTAAGAAAGAATACATTATGAAAATAACAATATCAAAATTATTTGCAGGAATCTGTCTTGCGTCATCCATGGTTTTCGCCACTGGATGTATTGAAGAAACATTTCCTACTAACGGTGCCACCGAAGAGCAGGTGACTTCGTCTGAGGAAGCAGCTACCGCCATGCTTTGGTCTATGCACAGTATTCTGAACGAGCAGGTCGTTGGCGCAAGAGCTCACTATGACTGGGGTTATGGCTCCGTAATGCATGTCCGTGACGTGATGACAGGCGATATGCCTATCGTAAGTTCGGGTTACGACCACTATTCCGCATGGGAGCAGAACGTGGCTATCGGCGAAGGCTACTTGAGTACGCAATTCCTTTGGTACGTACATTGGAAAGCCATCCTTTCTGCCAACAAGCTGCTGGCTGCCTATCCGGAAGAAACTGCCAGCGATGTAGTGAAAGGCTATATTGGCGCAGCGCACGCCTATCGTGCCTTGATTTATTTGGACATGGCACGTATGTTCGAGTATCTGCCTACGGATGTTACTGACCCTGTTACCAGAGAAGGTAATGACGTGACCAATTATACGGTGCCTATTGTCACCGAGGAAACTACGCAGGAACAGTCTTATAACAATCCACGCGTAACTCGTGACGAAATGGCCGCATTCATTCTTTCCGACCTTGACAAAGCGGAAGAGCTGATTTCTTATCTTACTATCAGTGACCGTACTATGCCTCACATTGATGCCGTCTATGGTTTGAAAGCCCGCCTCTACATGTGGATGGCGGAAGATGGCAAGACCACCGATGTCGAAGCTTACCGTAATGCACAGAGATATGCGCGTATGGCTATCGATGCTTCCAGACTGGCTCCCATGACCGAAGAAGAGTGCCTCAGCACCACCAAGGGTTTCAACGACATCAACTGCTGGATGTGGGGCTCGGAACTGGTGAAAGAAAATGAAGCAGTGCAGACTGGTATTGTCAATTGGGTATCTTGGATGTGTAATGAAAACACTTTTGGTTATACAGCACAAAACGGTGGCCCGACGTTAATGATTGACGCCCGCATGTATGGCCAAATTAATGACAATGATTTCCGTAAACGTATGTGGGTACCCGCTTCGGCAAGTAGCCCGCTGTGGGATAAGATTGATTTTACCACTTCCGCTTATGTTGATATGAGGGCAAAATTCGCTTCGCTGCCTTTGGCGTCTTTGAAATTCCGTCCAGGTGAAGGCAATCCTGACGATGTGAATCTGGCTGCTGCCATCGCTTACCCCATCATGCGTGTAGAAGAAATGTACTTCATTGAGGCTGAAGCCGCCGAGCATGTTACACCGGGTGAGGGCAAGAGACTGCTGGAGGACTTTATGAACAACTACCGCATCGCTTCCGACGCTCCCGATGGCTACCGATATACCTGCACGGCTACGGATGTCATTCAGGAAATCGTGTTCCAAAAGCGTGTAGAGCTGTGGGGCGAAGGACAAAGCTTCTTTGACTACAAGCGTCTGAACATGTCTGTTGACCGTACTTACCAAGGCAGCAATTTCTATTCGCAGGCACAATTCAGAACCACCGGACGTCCGGCATGGATGAACATCTGTATTGTACAGTTGGAAAAGGAAAGTAACCGAGCTTTGCTTGGTTGGGAAAATCCCGATCCGAGCGGCTTGTATTAATCAGTGTTCAGGTTTAACAAATTAACACAGAAAAGATTTATGAAAAGAATAATGAAAAACAGCTTTATAGCTTTATCAACAGTACTTGCGGTGGGACTCACCGCTTGTACTGAGGAGGCTGATTATATGCCCGCTGATTTGGTAGCCTCCGACTGCATCAAGGCATCTTTTGGAACAGATGGCAATGCCTTGATTTTTGCTTCAACGGATGAGAATAAATTCAGCATACCACTGACCCGTGAGGTAACGAATGGTGAGAGTGTAGTATTGCTTAATCCGACTCACTTGAACAGCAGTATCTTCCAAATACCTGAAAGTGTGACTTTCGCCGCCGGTGCAAATGAAACTTTGGTTGATGTTACTTTTACTACAGAAGGTATGGAACTGGAAGAGGAATACACGTACAGCATCGAATTGGAAGAAGCTGCTTATGACCCTTATTCAGAGAACACGGTTTCTACGACTACGGGTACTGTATTGAAGCAGGCTAATTGGGATAAAACATTAGGAATAGCCCAACCTAATTTTATGTATTTTGGAACCCAAAGCGACCTTTGGGGGCGCAATGTTAGAACAGAGTGTGAAGTCTTGGGAACGAGTAGTGCCACCACATGGTATAAATTGGCAAGTCCGATAGAAGAGGGTTGTGACATCGTACTGAAAGTGAATGAAGATGGCACCGTACGTGTACGTCAGCAACTGATTTACATGGCGGACATTAGCAATTTATTGGGATATAGTTATCCGCCGACACCGTGCTATGTTAGCTTGAATGCAAGCTATACTGGAGCAAACTTGGGTAATGGTATATATGGAAATACATATAATCCGGAAAATGGTTTGATAGCTGTAGTTTTAGATTACACTTGCGCTGCCGGTACCATTACGACTGCCCTAACAAGTTTTTCTGTTCCCGCAGCCCAATAAACACATAATTGTAACCGCAGAAGGGTGCGTCAAATCCGGCGTACCCTTTTTATATAACTACTTCTGCAACCTTCTGAGCCTTGATAACCGGCACGCATCAAATCCATGCAGACGACATTCTCCATCAGCTTGTTAATATCCCGTCTGTAATCGCTTCATAATTCCTTAATCTTTCCTTCTTTGCAAATGGCCATAAGTACTTCTTTCTGCTTGGCCGGTAATTGGAATAACAAAGAGGAATAGGTAAAGTCCAACTAGAAGTTTTATACAAAAAAATTATAATCTTATTATAAAACAAAAGTTCTTCATGGAATTCATGTCATACTCATACCTAAACCAACAGAAAGCCCGCCTCCAAAGGATTCACCTCCTTGCGGCGTTTTTTTCTTTGCCATAAAGAAAAAAAACGCTATTTTTGTCTTTCCAAGAAAGAAACCTTATTTTAAAATGCCCTTTATGGTAAAGAAGGAATTGATAAAACAGCTTATAGTAGACTTTCAACAAGAGCTTCCTGCGAAGGTCTTTTCGCGTGAGCTTTGTCTGCCTACGGACAGTGACAAAATTATCACGGTGCCCGGAGTAAGACGGTGCGGCAAGTCAACCTTGCTCTTGCTGTCCATTAACCGTTTGTTGACCGAAGGAATTTCCCGTGAACACATCTTATTCTTGAATTTTGATGATGAACGCCTGCAATTTAATGCTGACAATTTGGATGAAATACTCCAGGCCTATCGGGAACTCTATCCGCATATACCCCTCAGAGACGCTTATCTGTTTTTCGATGAAATACAAATGGCGCAAGATTGGGAACAATTTGTCCGGCGTGTCTACGAGCGGGAATGCAAACATATTTTCTTGACCGGCAGCAACTCACGGATGCTCTCATCCGAGTTATCGACTTCACTCCGCGGACGAACTTTGCAGTACGAAGAGTTTCCGCTCTCGTTTACGGAGTATTGTCGTTTCACCGGCACCGATGTCAACCCGCATTCTTCCACCGGCCAGGCGGCACTCATCAATGCGTTTCAATCCTATTTGGTGAACGGCGGTTTCCCGGAAGTCACGCTTTCGTCTTCTTTGTATAAAGAGCGCATCCTGCAAGAATACTTCTTTGTCATGCTCTACAAGGATTTGATAGAACGCTACGAGATACGGAATCCAGAACCAATCCGCTATTTCATCAAACGGGTGATGGCCAACTTGACAAAACCCACGTCCGTCAACCGAATCTACAATGAACTGAAATCGCAAGGTGTCAGTATCGGGAAAAACACACTCTATGAAGTCATAACCCAAACGGAATCAATTTATTTATTCTTCCCGCTTTGCAGGTATGAGAAATCTTTGGTCAAGGAAAATACTGGTGATAAGAAATATTATTGCATAGACAACGGATTGCGGCGTGTCCTGCTGAATCCCATTAGTGAAGATAAGGGAAAATTGCTGGAGAACTGTGTGTTCCTGCACCTGCGCCGTTCGCTCTCCCTCTTGGATAAACTTTACTACTTCAAACAACGGCAAGAATGTGACTTTGTCTTAGTGCGGGGAGATGAAACCGTTCAGTTGATACAAGTGTGTTACAGCTTGGAGGACAGACAGACACGAAGCCGGGAAATAGATGGGCTGATGGAAGCGGCCCAATACACCGGATGCCGGCAGCTGCTCATACTGACCTATGCCGAAGAGGAAGAAATACTACAAGAAACACACACGATATCCGTGCGGCCTGTTTGGAAATGGATGTTGGAAACGCAGGCTCTTTCTTTGCCATGAAAGAAAAAACGCTATTTTTGTCTTTCCAAGGGAAGAGACAAAAGTAAAACCTGTTAGTTATGCAACAAGCAGCCATCACTATTCCGTATGCGATAGCGACTTCGCCATCCTGCGCGAACGGGGTTATTACTAGGTGTTGCGGCTGGATTTCTCCAAACTGGTGCTTGCGGATAATCTAAAAGACTTGCAAGTTCTTTGAAAAGCGGTTCTATCCCGTCAGCCTCTACTATCTGGGCATGACGACACTTGCGGATGCCTATACCATGCGATTGCTCAACCTGACCATGCGCAGCATTTATATGGATTATTACAACAACCTGCATCAGGTTATGGACGACGCTCGCCGTTACGCCCGCGCCTACCAGCGTTTCACGCAGGACCGGAAATTCGAGCCTTTGGTGAAGAACTATTTCAAGGAATATCTGAACCTGTTCCCCGCCCAAGTGTTCGACAAGATAAATGAGAACTTCATCCGCTGTTCATTCTACGAACTGATGAGCCGTTACTTGAGTCAGTGTTTCACGTTTGCTTTGGAAATGAACCTGCCTTCGGGACGGGCGGACTTTGTGATGACGGGTATACCCGGATTGGACTTTCATAACGACTGCCGAGTGGTGGAATTCAAATATTATAAAGCAAAAGATGTCGGCATGGTAGAAAGCCTTGATGCTCCCCAAGCCGAAGACGTGGAACGGGTAGAGGCCTACGCACGTGATATTAACGCGTCTTTCCCTAATTATCGGATGCGCTCCCACGTGGTGTACTTAGCGGCAGCCAAGGCATGCAAAGTGTGGGAAACAACTTCGAACAGATGATTTCTCCCGATAAATTCTTATATTTGCCGCCGCTATTCAATATATATAATAGGTAGAGAAAGATGGCAATGAAAGAATTTGTAATTTCCGAAGCGCAGGTAGAGACTGCGGTGCTGGTGGGACTCATTACGAAGACGCAGGACGAGCGGAAGACGAATGAGTATCTGGACGAACTGGCTTTCCTGGCTGAGACAGCCGGGGCGGAAGTGGTGAAACGGTTTACACAGAAATTGGATCAAGCTAACTCGGTGACGTATGTCGGAAAGGGTAAGCTGGATGAAATCAAGCAATATATCAAGGGTGAAGAAGAGGCTGAACGGGAAATCGGTATGGTTATCTTCGATGATGAGCTTTCGGCTAAGCAAATCCGTAATATAGAAGCGGAACTGAAAGTGAAGATACTGGATCGTACGTCGCTCATTCTCGACATCTTCGCCATGCGTGCACAGACGGCTAATGCTAAGACGCAGGTAGAGCTGGCGCAATACAAGTATATGTTACCGCGTCTGCAACGACTCTGGACGCACTTGGAACGCCAGGGTGGTGGTTCCGGTGCTGGCGGTGGTAAGGGTTCGGTAGGTCTTCGTGGTCCGGGTGAAACCCAGCTCGAAATGGACCGCCGTATCATCTTGAACCGTATGTCGCTGCTGAAGGAACGTCTGGCCGAGATTGACAAGCAGAAGGCTACACAACGTAAGAATCGCGGACGTCTGATCCGTGTGGCTTTGGTAGGGTATACTAACGTGGGTAAGTCTACGCTGATGAATCTGCTGGCCAAGAGCGAGGTGTTTGCTGAGAACAAGTTGTTTGCCACGCTCGACACAACGGTGCGTAAGGTGATTATCGACAACCTGCCCTTCCTGCTCAGCGATACGGTAGGGTTCATCCGCAAATTGCCTACCGACCTGGTGGACTCCTTCAAGTCGACGCTGGACGAGGTGCGTGAAGCCGACCTGTTGTTGCACATTGTGGATATCTCGCATCCCGACTTCGAGGAACAGATTGAGGTGGTGAACAAGACTTTGGCCGACATTGGAGCAGCAGGTAAACCTATGATTTTGGTATTTAATAAAATAGATGCCTATACGTATGTGAAGAAGGATGAAGACGATCTGACTCCGCGCACCAAGGAAAACTTGTCGTTGGAGGAACTGATGAAGACGTGGATGGCAAAGCTGGAGGATAACTGCATGTTCATTTCTGCTCGTGAGAAGACTAACATCGAGGAAATGAAAACAATGGTTTATCAGCGTGTGAAGGAGTTGCATGTGCAGAAATACCCGTATAATGACTTTCTCTATCAAACTTACGACGAGAACGGGGAATTATAAAAATAGTATATAATAAGACCTCTTCGGAGGATTTGCAGATAAGAATCTCTATGAAACGTGGGTGAATGTGGCTGTTTGTCGGCTCGTTCACCTGCGTTTCATGCGTTTATACAAGGAACTACAATTTGTATGGAAGATTACAGAAACCTGACCGGGGATGAGATTCTTCGGTTAAAGAGCCAGTCTTGTCAGGCAGATGACTGGGAGAACATTCGTGTATCAGAAAACTTTTCAACGGAGTTTGTACACCACGCACGTTTTTCAGGGGAAGTTAAATTGGGCGTTTTTCAGACGGAGTTTACGCTGCCGGGAGGTATACGCAAGCATTCCGGTCTGCGGCACGTGACGTTGCATAACGTGACGGTAGGAGATAACTGCTGTATCGAGAATATCCAAAATTATATTGCCAATTACGAAATCGGGCACGATACGTTTATCGAAAATGTGGATATCCTGTTGGTGGACGGGGTATCGAAGTTCGGTAATGGAGTGGAGGTGTCTGTATTGAATGAGACGGGTGGTCGTGAGGTGGTTATCAATGACAAGCTGTCGGCTCACTTGGCTTACATCATGGCACTCTACCGCCACCGGCCCGAACTGACTGCCCGTCTGAAAGAGATTGCCGATTATTATGCCGGCAAACATGCTTCGTCAGTAGGAACCATCGGTTGTCATGTAACCATCCTGAATACAGGATCGGTGAAGAACGTCCGTATTGGAGACTATGCCTATATTTCGGGTGCCTGCCGTCTGTCCAACGGTAGCATCAACAGCAATGAGGCGGCACCTGTACGAGTGGGCGACGGGGTCATCTGCGATGATTTTATTCTTTCCAGCGGTTCACATGTGGACGATGGTGCCATGCTGACGCGCTGCTTCGTGGGGCAGGCCTGCAAGCTGGGGCATAATTATTCGGCTTCGGATTCCCTGTTCTTCAGTAATTGCCAGGGTGAGAATGGCGAGGCTTGTGCCATCTTTGCCGGTCCCTTCACCGTGACGCACCACAAGAGTACGCTGCTCATTGCGGGGATGTTCTCGTTCATGAACGCCGGTTCGGGTTCCAACCAAAGCAACCACATGTATAAGCTTGGTCCTATCCATCAGGGTACACTGGAACGTGGTGCCAAAACAACATCCGATTCCTACATCCTTTGGCCGGCCCGTGTGGGAGCCTTTTCGCTCGTCATGGGGCGTCACGTCAATCATTCCGATACATCAAACCTGCCGTTCTCTTATCTGATAGAGCAGAACAACACCACCTATCTGGTACCGGGTGTCAACCTGCGCAGTGTGGGAACCATACGCGATGCACAGAAGTGGCCCAAACGCGACGGGCGCAAGGACCCCAACAAGCTGGATTTCATCAACTACAACCTGCTCAGTCCTTATACCGTGCAGAAGATGTTCAAGGGACGTGAGACACTGCTCAACTTGCGTCAGGCCAGCGGCGAGCTGTCCGACATCTACTCTTTCCACAGCGCCAAGATACGCAATTCGTCGTTGGTGAATGGTATCAGGTTCTACGAAATCGCGATTCACAAGTTCTTGGGCAACTCCGTCATCAAGCGCCTCGAGGGTATCGATTTCCGCAACGACGACGAAATCCGTGCCCGTCTTCGTCCCGATACGTCCATTGGCAGTGGCGAATGGGTGGACATCTCGGGTCTGATAGCACCGAAGAGCGAGGTGGATATGTTGATAGCCAATATTGAAAACGGAACGGTGAATAGACTGAAAGAAATCAATGCGGAGTTCGAACGAATGCATCGCAATTACTATACTTATGAATGGACTTGGGCTTACGAGAAATTGGAAGAATATTATGGCGTGAAGCCCGAAGAGGTGACTGCTGCCGATATCATCCGTATTGTGGAGAAGTGGAAAGATGCAGTTATCGGCCTTGACCATATGGTCTATGAAGACGCCAAGAAGGAATTCTCTCTGGCTTCCATGACGGGTTTCGGTGCCGACGGCTCACGACTGGAGAAGGAAATGGATTTCGAGCAGGTGCGCGGCGACTTCGAGAGCAATCCGTTTGTCACCGCCGTGTTGAAGCACATCGAGGTGAAGAGCGCGCTGGGTGAGGAACTGATAGAACGGATGAAGAGGGTGGGCAACTAAAATTATTCCTAAAAACCTCCCTCCCCATGGAAGAAAAGGCTTTCAATTAAAGAAATATTTCGATAATACTTCTTACCTTTGCATCAATCAAGATAGAACAACCTTTTAAACAAATTGTAATTATGGCAACAACACCTCCGTTCAAGTATCAGCCCATGTTCGAGAAGGGCAAGGATACGACTGAGTATTATCTGCTTACCAAGGACTACGTGTCTGTAAGCGAGTTTGAAGGAAAACCCATCCTGAAGATTGAGAAGGAAGGATTGACCGCCATGGCCAACGCGGCCTTCCGCGACGTGTCGTTCATGCTGCGCCGCTCGCACAACGAGCAGGTGGCCAAGATTCTGAGCGACCCCGAAGCCAGCGACAACGACAAGTACGTGGCACTGACCTTCCTGCGCAATGCCGAAGTGGCCGCCAAGGGACTGCTTCCCTTCTGCCAAGATACCGGTACGGCCATCATTCACGGCGAGAAAGGCCAGCAGGTATGGACGGGCTATTGCGACGAAGAGGCCCTGTCGCTGGGTGTGTACAAGACTTATACCGAGGAGAACCTGCGCTACTCGCAGAACGCTCCGCTCACTATGTACGAGGAGGTGAACACCAAGTGCAACCTGCCCGCACAGATTGATATCGAGGCTACCGAAGGCATGGAATACGAGTTCCTCTGCGTGACCAAGGGCGGCGGTTCGGCCAACAAGACTTACCTCTATCAGGAGACGAAAGCCATCCTGAACCCCGAGACGCTGGTTCCGTTCCTCGTAGAGAAGATGAAGACGCTGGGTACGGCGGCTTGTCCTCCCTACCACATTGCCTTCGTCATCGGCGGTACGTCGGCCGAGAAGAACCTGCTGACCGTGAAGCTCGCTTCTACCCGCTTCTATGACAACCTGCCCACGACGGGTAACGAATACGGCCGTGCCTTCCGCGACATCGAGCTGGAGAAGAAGGTGCTCGAAGAGGCTCACAACATCGGCCTCGGCGCACAGTTCGGCGGCAAGTACTATGCACACGACGTGCGCATCATCCGTCTGCCGCGCCACGGCGCATCGTGTCCCGTAGGTCTGGGCGTATCGTGCTCGGCCGACCGCAACATCCGTTGCAAGATCAACAAGGACGGTATCTGGATTGAGAAGCTGGATAGCCATCCGGGCGAACTGATTCCCGAAGCTTTGCGTCAGGCAGGCGAAGGCGACGCCGTACGCATCGACCTGAACCAGCCGATGGCCGACATCCTGAAGGAGTTGACCAAGTATCCCGTGGCTACTCGTCTGAGCCTGAACGGTACTATCATCGTAGGCCGCGACATCGCACACGCCAAGCTGAAAGAGCGTCTGGACCGTGGCGAAGACCTGCCCCAGTATATTAAGGATCATCCCATCTACTACGCCGGACCGGCCAAGACGCCGAAGGGTATGGCCTGCGGCTCTATGGGCCCCACGACAGCCGGCCGTATGGACCCGTACGTCGACCTGTTCCAAAGCCACGGCGGCAGCATGATTATGCTGGCCAAGGGGAACCGTAGCCAGGCCGTGACAGACGCCTGCAAGAAGCACGGCGGTTTCTACCTCGGCTCCATCGGTGGTCCTGCAGCCATCCTGGCACAGAACAACATCAAGAGCATCGAGTGCGTGGAATATCCCGAATTGGGTATGGAAGCCATCTGGAAGATTGAGGTGGAAGACTTCCCCGCCTTCATCCTCGTGGACGACAAGGGCAATGATTTCTTCAAGCAACTGAAGCCTCGTTGCTGCAAGTAACCTCTGCGCGGCATAAACATAGAAAAGGATGCGCTCCTCATTGCGGGGATGCGCATCCTTTTTTTGTCTGTATCCGTTTGTCTCGGAAGCCTGAAGTTGGGAATGTCGTGCGTTCCCTTGAGGGAAACAGCAGTTCCCATATAGGGAAACGCTCGTTCCCTTATAAGGAAACTGTCGTTCCCATACGCAGGAAACGTCCGTTTCCTGTGGAGGGAACAGGCGTATCCGAGCTTTGGAAACAAGCGTTTCCTGCGGAGGGAACGGATGCAAGGTCGCAGAACGATTGCTGTTAAGGCGGATTCTGTCGTTGGGTAGGCAGGTGAGATGGGGCGGTTTACTTGGTGCGTACCTGATCCCACGACGGTGGTGTCACACCCAGCAGATGGCGAACGAAGAAGTCATACCGCTTGTGTTCGCCGAAGTCCTCGCCCATCGTATGGCGGGCACCGGGGATGACCACCAGGTCGAAGTCCTTGCCGGCCTTGATGAGGGCATTGACTACTTGCATGGTCGAAGCCGGATCGACATTGTCGTCCATCTCGCCTACGACCAGCATCAGGGGACGCGTCAACCGATGGGCGTTGTCAACGTTGGAGCAGGCGCTGTAGGACTCGTCCACGGGGTAGCCCATCCACAGTTCGTTCCACCAGATTTTGTCCATCCGATTGTCGTGGCATCCGCAGGCCGAGTAAGCGGCTTTGTAGAATTCGGGATGGAAGAGTACGGCGCCTGTAGACTCCTGTCCGCCGGCCGAGCAGCCGAAGATGCCTACGCGGTCGATGTCCATGTAGGGATACTTCTCGGCGGCGGCCTTGATCCAGGCGATGTGGTCGGGCAGGCCGGCGTCTTTCAGATTCTTGTAGCATACTTCTTCGAACTCTTTGGAGCGGAAGGAGGTAGTCATGCCGTCCACTTGTACCACGATGAAGCCCAGTTCGGCCAGTGAGGTCATCCACCAGTTGTAGGGAGTGAAGGTTTTGGGTACGTATTGGTCGCCCGGGCCGGAGTAGATGTACTCGATGACGGGGTATTTCTTGTTCGGGTCGAGGGTGGTGGGGCGGTAAATGAGTCCCCACATGTCGGTCTTTCCGTCGCGCCCTTTGGCCGTGAACACCTCGGGGGCTTTCCAGCCGTTCTGTACCAGTGCCGATATGTCGGCCTGCTCCAGCGTCATGCGTATGCTGCCGTCGGTCGCGTTGCGCAGAACGGCCACGGGTGCCTGGTCCACCTTGCTATATACATCGACCAGATATTGATGGTCGGACGAATACCAGGCCTTGTGCATTCCCTCTTCAGGGGTCAGGCAGGTCAGACCGGAGCCGTCGAAGCCGATGCGGTAGTAATGGATAAGGTACGGATCTTCGTCCTTGTTCATGCCGTTGGCCGAGAAGTAGATGATCTCGTTCTGCTCGTCCACGTACTGTACTTCGCGTACGTACCATTCGCCACGGGTGATTTGGTGAGTCGGCTTTCCTGTCGTGCGGTCGTACAGGTAGAGGTGGTTGTAGTTGTCGCGTTCGCTCGACCAGAGGATGTGTTTTCCGTCTGCGAGGTAGTGGCGGTAGATGCGGGGGTAGTTGACGTACTTCTCCTCGCGTTCCTCAATGAGCGTGCGTACTTGGCCGTCGGTTGCCGACATTTCCAACACCCGATAGACTTTGTGGCCCCGTTCGTTGTACTCAAACGTGATGGCCTTGCTGTCGGCGTTCCAAGTGGGGCCGTACAGGTCGTACTGGTGGCTGAAGAGTTCGGTGGAGGGAATCAGTCGACGTCCGCTCTCCACTTCGAAGATGCAGGGTACCTTGAAGCGCAGTTCGTCGCCAGGTTTGGCATACTCCTGCTTGTGGAGCTTGGGTTGGAGTTGGTCGGCGGGTGACGATTCTACGTAATAGACATAGCGTTTCTCGGCGGGACGGATGCGGCAGGCAGCCAGTGCTTTCGAGTCGGGCGACCATTGGATGTAGGATGAATAGTAGTTGCCTTTTGTACCGTCGATACTCAGTTGTTTTTCTTTTCCGCTGGCGACGTCGCGCACGTAAATATTGTCATTCTTGATGAAAGCGGTATATTTTCCGTCGGGCGAGGTGACAGGCCCACGGCCTTTCTCGTCGTCCACCTCCATCCAGTGGGGCTGCGGTCCGCGGGGCTGTACTTCGCCTTCCGTCACGAGCGTGTTCTTTTTGATGGCGTATGCCCAATACTGGCCTGCTGACTCGAAGCGCAGGGTGTCAGCCTGTCTGTTCAAGTGGCATTGGTTCAGGGGCAGGTTGTAGGCATCAGTATGTTTTCCTGTTTGTTCGGAAAGCAGCGTGGCCAGTTTCTCCTGGCTGAACAAGGCGGAGCGTTTGGATTGTTTGGCGTCAATCTTGACGTATTCCTTGCCTCGGGTTGTGTTACGGATGTACCAGAAAACATCGGTGTTTTCCACCCAATGGGGGACGACGTTGCTGTATAGCACGTGTCTCGGGTTGTATTTTTCGCGAAGGCTATAAGCCCGGTTATAGTCTTCTACTGTGCCCTGCGGATAGGCGGGCAGGCTGAACAGTCCTCCTATGCAAAAGAGGAAAAGGGTACTTTTTAATGAGTTAAGCATCGTTTTACCTGTCTTTATTTGTTGTTTCTTTATTGGAAGTATATGTCTTAGTGTGGAGTAGTATGTTGTATAGGCAAAGTTAAAAAGGAATGTTGAAAAGGACGATGATATGACCAATAAATTTGTTGTGTTATGAAAGAAACTTTTATATCTTCTTTTTTTAGGAAATACCACCATCCTTTTCTATCTTTATGCCCTCAAATCTTGAAGAATAGACTTTATGGAAAAAACGGTTTCGAAGCAGAAGTCCGGACACATCGTGTGGCTGGACATTGTCCGTTTGGCAGCTATGTTTATGGTGGTGTGCTGTCATTGTACGGATCCTTTTAATTTTTATCCGGGTACATCGCCCGAAATCGGTGAGATCAAGTTCTGGGGAGCAGCCTACGGAGCTTTATTGCGTCCTTGTGTTCCGCTATTTGTTATGATTACAGGAGCCTTGTTATTGCCGGTTCGTGAGAGTAGCAGGTTTTTTTACAAGAAACGTATCACACGTGTATTCTTTCCTTTCCTTATTTGGTCGGTACTTTATAACCTGTTTCCATGGGTAACAGGATTGTTGGGGGTAGAGCCGCGGGTTATTCTCGATTTCTTTCCCTATTCAGGTGAAGACGTGATGCGTCAGTCGCTGGAGGTAAGCTTGGGCTATATTGCCGGTATACCGTTTAATTTCTCTATTTTAGCTGTGCATATGTGGTATATCTATCTGTTGATAGGACTTTATCTCTATTTACCAGTCTTTTCAGCATGGGTAGCTCAGGCTTCGGATCGAGCCAAGCTGTGGTTCCTGGCTTTGTGGGGAGTGACCTTGTTGCTTCCTTATTATAATGAGTTTGTGTCCGAATACTTGTGGGGATCTTGTTCGTGGAACTCGTTCGGTATGCTTTACTATTTTGCAGGATTTAATGGTTATCTGCTATTAGGTCATGTCTTGCGTCAGCGGGAGTGGAGTAGACGGATGCTGTTACTGGTAGGTGTGCCGATGTTTATCGTTGGGTATGCAGTGACTTATTTGGGTTTTCGTCATATGACAGCTCTGCCAGATTGTACAGACGAAATGTTGGAACTGTTCTTCACTTATTGTTCACTGAATGTAGTCTTGATGACCGTTCCCGTATTCATGTGCTGTAAGAAGATAGAGGTACACTCAGAACGGCTTCGTCGGATGCTGGCCAACTTGACACTTTGTGGTTTTGGAGTTTACATGATCCACTATTTCTTTACAGGGCCTTCTGTCGTATTGATGCGTATGTTGGATGTACCTATCTGCATTCAAATACCTTGCGCTTCGGTTGTGGCATTTGGAGTGTCGTGGTTGTTGGTAGCATTAGCCTATCGGGTGTTCGGCCGAAAGACGCGTTGGGTATTGGGTTAGTTTTTCAACTTTTTCTTCCACTGCTCGTATTTCTTGAATACTTTCAGACCGCCATTGTTATACCAGCTGTACCCGTTGCGCCGTTCATGACCAATTTCTGACAGGTCATAGCGCTTGATACCATCGCGGTCGCAGAAGAAGGGGCGGTTGTCTTCGAGTGTGTAGAAGCGGGCCCATAGCGGGTCACACGCTTCGCCTTCTTGACAGGGTATCATGCGATAGTCTTTCTGGCCTTCGTCATTGGTGAAATATTCACGCTTCAGGCCGTTGATTTGTACTTGTTTGAACCAGTTGACAGCTCCTTCTATGCTGGCGATAATCTCGGGCGAAGGGTGAGGAAGATTCATCAAGAAAAGCACGATGTTGTCCGACTCAGCTCCGCTGAGTGAGGGCAGTTCGTAGGCGCGGGCCTTGGCAGGGGCTAAAGTGTGCTCGTCGTGTTGGGCACACCACACAGTTAGTTTCCCGTTCTGTTTTACTTGCGTATGGAGGATACACTCTATACCTTTGTCTACTGCGGCCTGTGCCTGTTTGCGGATATCTTCGGGCAAATATGTGTAGGGTGCCTTGTCGTTGGCTATGTCCTGTAGTAATTCCATGACATTGATCATGGCATCGTCGTTGTAGGTGATGTGGGTGTAGTAGCCTGTAGGACGTGGATAAAATTGGGGCCATCCACCGTTATCGTATTGTGCTTCGAATAGGTATCGGATACCTTTAATGGCGGCTTTCTTGTACTTCTCGATGCCTGTGGCGTTATAGAGGCGAGACAAATAGGTAATTTCAGTTGTAGTAGCTGTATTGTCAATCGTGCTTTGATTGACATCGTCTTTTTCAGACAGTACTTCTTCCCGCTCTTTTTCATCCAGTTCGGCAGGTATGTAAATATTCTTCGGCCATCCTCCTGTTGTCTGTTGGTAGAGTAGGACATTGTCACCGATACGAATGGCTTCTTTAGTTTTAAAAAAGTCATCGTTCAGTTTTGGAGCCATTTTTACCCAACTCTTATAGGGTTGTTTACTTTTATACGTTACTTCTGACTTTTGTGCATGTGTCAGGGTAGAACTAAGTAATGCAGCGATGCAGGCCAAGACAATTTTTCTCATGATAGAATTCCTGTTTTCGTTTCTGTTTGATTGTCACAAAAGTAGCGTAATATTTGGATTCGGATGGCGAAAAACTGTTTTATTCCAGGTACTTTGTCACTTTTCCACTGATTTGTAGGAGCGATATTTCGCAAAGTTTAGTGTTATATTCAGCTGTCAGGATGCGTTCCTCTGCGTCAAGGAGGCTCTTTTGTGCTTCGCGCATTTCGATACCCGAAAGGTTGCCCAACATGTAACGTTCCATGGCGATGTCGTGGTTGTCCTTGGCGGCGATGAGGTTCTGCCGTTCCAGGTTCAGCATCTCCAGGTTGTTGCGGTAGGCTTGCCACAAGTTACTCAGGTCGGCCCGCAGTGCCAGTTCCAGCTCGTCGCGTTGCAGGCGTGCGTTCTTCACGGCGATGCTGGCATTGCGCCGCTCGCGCTTGCGGTTGCCGTCGAAGAGGTTGAACCCTACGGTGATGCCTCCGTTGAATCCGAAGTTGTTGCGGCGGCTGTAGCTGTTGATGTCATACTTGTTGAACGTATAGCCGTATCCGGCGTTCAGGCGCACGTAGGGATAGTTGCGTGAATTCACTTTCTTGTAGTCCATCTGTGCCAGCTGGGTGTTCTGGTCGGCCTTCAGCAGGGAGGAGTTCACGCTCAGGGTGGCTTTCCACAGCTCTTCGAAGTCGAGCGACTGGTTCACGTCGATGATGCTGTCAGGCGTCTGGATGAGCTGGTCCACGTCTTCGTTGCCCATCAGCTCGTTCAGGTTGATGCGCGAGGTGTGCAGCAGCTCCTGCTGCTTCATGTACTGGGCGCTGTCGGCGTTGAAGTCCACCTTGGCCTGCTGGTAGTCAAGGCGCGAGAAGTCTCCCACATGGTAGCGTGCCTCCACGATACGCAGTCGCTCCTTGGAGAGCTGTACGGCATAGAGCAGGTTCTTCATGCGGATTTTCTGCTGGATGAAGTTGTAGTATTCGGCGGCCAGCGAGGCGATGAAGTCTTCCAGTGCGATGCGTGTATTGGTCTCTCCCTGTTCGCGGAGCAGCTTCAGCTGCTGGTAGGTGGTAGAGATGTTGAAGCCGTCGAAGATGGTCCAGTTTAGGTCGATGCCGGCATCGACGGTCTGGTCGAACACGTTATGCTGCTTCTCCGTAACGCCTGTGCTCCGCACGGTGCTGTTGGTGTTGTCTAACGTGGCCCGGTAGCCGCCTGTCAAGTCGATAGTGGGCAGGGCGCCTGCGTTGGCCAGGGTGGCATTGTTTTTACTGATCTGCTCCTCGTTGTGCGTGATGCGCAGGGAGTAGTTGTTGAGCAGCCCCTGTTCGAGGCACGACTTCAGGGTATAGGTGGCCGCTTGTTGTGCCTGCAAGGAACAAAGGGTACAGAATGCGGCTATCATAGACAAGGCGATTCGTTTCATATCTTTCTTACTTTACTTCGGTTGGTTGACACATAGCTGTAGATGGCGGGCACGATGTACATGGTGAGCAGTGTGGATACCAGCATGCCGCCTACCACAGCCGTACCCATGGCGATGCGCTGGTTGGCACCTTCGCCCGTGGCGAAAGCCAGCGGGATGAGGCCGATAACGGTCGAGGCGCTGGTCATCAGGATGGGGCGCAGACGCTGGAGGGCGGCGTCCTTGATGGCCTGCAACTTGTCTTCGCCCGCTTCCTGCTTCTGGTTGGCAAACTCCACAATGAGGATACCGTTCTTGGCTACCAGACCGATGAGCATAATAATGCCGATCTGGCTGAAGATGTTCATCGTGATGTCACCGAAATACATGAATATCAGGGCTCCGGCAATGGCCAGCGGCACGGTGAGCATGATGATGAGCGGGTCCTTGAAGCTCTCGAACTGGGCGGCCAGAATCAGATAGATGAGGAAGATGGCCAGGATGAAGGCAAACATCAGGCTGGATGCACTCTCACTATAGTCCTTCGAGTCGCCTGCCAGAGCCGTACGGAAGGTTTCGTCCAGCACTTCGTCGGCTATCTTGTCCATTTCTTCCAGTCCCTGTCCGATGGTCTTGCCCTCGGCCAGACCTGCCGAAACGGTGGCCGATACGAAACGGTTGTAGCGGTACAGCTTCGGAGGAGCCGTGCCGTAGACCAGTTCCACGAGGTTGTCGAGCTGGATCATGTCGCCTGCATCGTTACGGATGTACAGACCGACGAGGTAGGCCGGCTTGTTGCGTTGCTGGCGGTTGATTTCTCCCAATATCTCGTATTGCTTGCCGTTCATGTAGAAGTAGCCCATACGCTGGCCGCTCAAGCCGTATTGCAGGGTCTGGGCGATGTTCTTGGTGCTGACGCCCATGGCGCCGGCCTTGTCGCGGTTGATGCTGATGCGGGCTTCAGGCTTGCTGAACTTCAGGTCGACGTCGGCCATCTGGAAAACATCGTTTTCGTAGACGCGTTCCATAAATTTCGGCAGCACTTCCTGCAGCTTTTCAAGGTTGGTGGCCTGCAATACATATTGCACGGGCATGCTGGCACGGCGTCCGCCGAACGAGGACTGCTGGCGCAGGAAGGCGCGGGCTTCTGTTTCAGACTTCAGGGCGCGGGTCAGTTTGGCGGCCACATCCATCTGGCTGTAGTCGCGTTCGCGGATATCTTTCAGCGTGATTTGCACGTTACCGCTTCCGCTCGATACACGTGCCGTGACGGCTTCGGCATCGGGGATGATGGAGTCGACCACGTCGTTGATGCGTTCGGTATAGTCGCGGATGTATTCGTAGCTCACACCTTCGGCACCGATGGTGCTGATGGTGATCTGCGAGCGGTCTTCCAGTGGAGCCATCTCGGCGGGTATGCTGTTCCACAGAACGAAGATGATGCAGAACGTAATCAAGGTGAACACCAGGGCTATCCACCGCTTGTGTAGGAAAGCGGCTAGTGAACGGCTGTACAGGCGGTTCATCCCCTCGAAGAAGGGTTCCGTCTTGCGATAGAACCAGTTCTTCTGTTCCTGTCGTTTCAGCAGCTTGGTGGCCAGCATCGGCGTGAAGGTAAGGGCTGCAAATGAGGATATGATGATGGAGCCCGAGATGACGAAGCTGAACTCGCGGAAGAGTCGGCCTGTGGTACCTTCCATGAAGACGATGGGGAAGAACACGGCTACCAGCGTGATGGTGGTGGAGATGACGGCAAAGAAGATTTCCTTAGCTCCCTCGATGCCTGCTTCCTTGGGCGGCATGCCTTTTTCGATGCGGACGTAGATGTTCTCGGTCATCACGATGGCGTCGTCCACCACCAGACCTACGGAGAGAACGACGGCCAGCATCGTCAGTACGTTGATGGAGAAACCTGCCACGTACATCACGAAGAAGGCACCGATGAGCGACACGGGAATTACGATACAGGGTACCAATGTGACGCGCCAGTCGCGCAAGAAGAGGAAGATAATGATGATAACCAGCACGAAGGCTTCATACACGGTGCTTTCCACTTCGCTGATGGAGGCGCGGATGAACTTTGTGTTGTCGAATCCGTAGCTGTAGGTTACGTCTTCGGGCAGGTCTTTCTTCATGCGTTCCATGCGTTCGTACACGGCGTCGGCAATCTGGATGTGGTTGGCACCCGGCTGGGGAACGACGACTACACCTACCATCGGCACGCCGTTCATCTTCATGTAGCTCTTGATGTCGGCGGCTCCCAGTTCGGCACGGCCGATATCGCTGAAGCGGATGATGCGGTTGGCATCTTCCTTGATGATGAGGTTGTTGAACTCTTCGGGTGTATGCATCAGACCTAGGGTGCGGATGGTAAGCTCGGTCATATTCCCTTCGATACTGCCCGACGGGAGCTCGATGTTTTCCTGATCGATGGCATTCTTTACGTCGACTGGGGTGATGCCGTAGCCCGACATCTTGGTGGGGTCGAGCCAAAGACGCATGGAGTACTTCTTTTCACCCCAGATGCTCACGCTACTTACGTCGGAGATAGTCTGAAGCTGTTCCTTTACGGTGAGGTCAGCTATCTCGCTCAGCTCCAGCAGCGAGCGCTTGTTGCTCTGCAGGGCTACCATCAGGATAGGCACGGCGTCGGCATCGGCTTTCGATACGGTAGGCGGGTCGCAGTCGCGGGGCAGGTAACGCTGGGCACGCGATACCTTGTCGCGCACGTCGTTGGCGGCTGTTTCCAGGTCGACAGACAGCTCGAATTCGACAGTAATTCGGCTTTGCCCCTGCTGGCTGACACTGGTCAGTGAGCGGATACCGGGGATGCCGTTGATGTTCTGTTCCAGCGGTTCGGTTATCTGGTTTTCGATAACGTCGGCGTTGGCACCCGTGTACGAACAGGACACGGAGATAATGGGGTTGTCCACCGACGGATATTCGCGCACGCCAAGGTAGGTATAGCCAATGAGTCCAAAGAGTAGGATGATGATGGTCAATACCGTTGACAATACGGGGCGGCGTATGCTTAGTTCGGATATATTCATTTAAATGAAGAATTAGATATTAGGAATTACAAATTACGAATTACAAATGAACTCAAGCGAGGGGAAGAGAGGACGGTTGATTTATAAAATCTACACGTAAAGACTCTTCACCCTTTGTTTCTCATTTTTAATTTATTCGATATGATCGATGGTAACGTCCATTCCTGTGCGGAGTTGTTGAGTACCTGATATGATAACCGTGTCTCCAGTAGCCAAACCTTTGACTACCTGTACTTGTGCATCGGTGCGGATACCAGTGATTATCTCTGTTGGTTCAGCCTTTCCCGAGCGATAGACAAATACTTTGTCTTTACCCATTTCGGGTACAATGGCTTGAGAAGGAATGGCCAATGCATCCTTGTATTCCTGCTTCTTCAACGTGATGGAGGCGTAACGGCCTGGCATGATGCCGCTGGGGTTGGGATAGAGGGCACGTACGGTCAGTGTGTGTGTGTTGATATCAAGACTCGACTCTCGAGCATAGACTTGTGCGTGGTAGGTGTCCAGCGAGCCTTCCAGCGTGAAGCTCAGGTTGGTGCCCACCTTGATATCGCGGGCATAGCGCTCGGACACGGCAAACTCCAGCTTCAAGGGAGAAATCTTGGTGAGCTTGGCTACGATGGTAGTAGGCGAAGCGTAGGTACCCACACTCACCTGGCGCAAACCGATGATGCCGTCGAAGGGGGCGCGCAGCTCGGTTTGTGCTATCTGCGCCTCGACGCTTTCGATGTCGGCATTCAGCGTGGCGAGTTCGGTCTTGACCTGCTCGTAGGCTTCCTGGCTGACAGCATCACGTTTCAGCAGGGCGTCCTGACGGAATACGCGGTCTTCGGCCAGTTTCAGTTGCGAAACCAGTCGTTGCAGCTGTGCCTGCAGCGGGCGGTCGTTTACTTTGGCTAGCAGCTGGCCTTTTTTTACAGTAGTTCCTTCTTCGAAATTGATTTCAACGATTTTGCCTGATGTCTCGAACGAAAGGTTCACTTCTTCGTCGGGTATCAGGCTGCCGATGATCGGAATTTCGTCGGTCAACACTTGTGGCTTTACAATGATAGCATTGATATTTAGCGCTTTTTTCCCTTGTTTTTGATTGGCCATTACTTTGTCGGCTTCGGCCAATTCTTCATTTGGTTTGGGCATTTGTGAATAGACACCCCAACCTATAAGCCCAGCACCAACGATGGCGACGAGCCCCCATTTTACTCTCTTCTTCATTCTTTCAGTTGTTCGTGGTATTAGTATATAAAATCAACCTTTTGATTTGGAGAGCTAAGATAGGGAATAGTTTAATGTCGAACGGAAAGATTATGCTTTATTAACAGAAGAATCTTAGTTGGAGATGCAGGGGATATGGAATCAATATCCTGTCCGATACTTCCCTTCCTCCTTGTCTTCGAGCATGCTGAGATAAGATTGGTAGCGCGATTCGCTAATGTAGTGCTCTTCGACAGCTTGGCGCACAGCACAGCCAGGTTCGTGGCGATGGGTACAATTGCCATAGCGGCATTCGGCCGAGATCTTGAAAATTTCAGGGAAGTAGTGGCCGATTTCCTCTTCTTCCATGTCGAAGGTACCGAAACCTTTGATGCCTGGAGTGTCGATGAGGTAGCCGCCTCCTTCGAGAGCGAACATCTCGGAGAAAGTGGTGGTGTGCATACCTTTGTTGTGGGCAGCAGATATTTCGCCCGTTCGTGCTGAGGCATCAGGTAGGATGGCATTGATCAGAGTGGATTTGCCAACGCCTGAATGACCTGAAAGCAGGGTGATGCGGTCGCAAAGTTCGGACTTGAGGAGGTCGATGCCTGTGCCCTGTGTGGCCGATACCTTGAAGCAGGGGTAACCGATGGTGGTATAAAGGTGGATGAGGCTGTCCAAGTAGTGGAGGTCATCTTCGTCGTAAGCATCTATCTTGTTGAAGATGAGCTTTACAGGAATGCGATAGGCCTCGGCTGTAGCCAGAAAACGGTCAATGAAGGTAGTCGAGGTTTCTGGGTAGTTGACGGTGACGATGAGCATGCACTGGTCGAGGTTGGAGGCGATGATGTGCGATTGCTTTGACAGATTAGAGGCGCGGCGGATGATGTAGTTCCGTCGGTCTTCAATTTCGCTGATGAAGGCAGTGCCTTCTTGGTTGAGGATGATCTGTACGTAGTCGCCCACAGCTACAGGGTTAGTGCTGCGGATACCCTTCAGGCGGAAGTTGCCTTTGATCTTGCACTCGATGCAGCGCCCGTCTTCCGTCTTGACGAGATACCAGCTGCCTGTATTCTTGATGACAAGCCCTTTCATTGAATTGAGAATTGAAAATAGATAATGGAGAATTGATAATTAAGAATAGAATGTTGCCAGTGAATCTCTTTATCCATTCTCCATTATCAATTATCAATTGTTATACGGTCATGATTTCCTTATCCTTGGCGGTCAGCATGTCGTCGATCTGCTTGATGTACTTGTCGTGTACTTTCTGCAGCTTTTCTTCTCCACCTTTCTGGGCATCTTCGGCAAGGCCTTCCTTGACGGCTTTCTTCAGCTGGTCGATAGCGTCGCGACGGGCGTTGCGCACGCTTACCTTGGCTGTTTCACCTTCGCCCTTGCATTGCTTGGCCAGTTGCTTACGACGCTCTTCTGTCAGAGGCGGAATGCCAATACGGATGATTTCGCCGTTGTTTTCGGGCATGATGCCCAGTGAGGAGTCGATGATGGCCTTTTCGATCACGCGGAACATGGATTTGTCCCACGGCTTGATGGCGATGCTGCGTGCGTCGGGAGTCGTCACGGCGGCTACGTTATTGATGGGCACCATGCTGCCGTAGGAGTCTACGCGGATGCCGTCCAGCAGGCGTACGTCGGCCTTGCCGGCGCGGATGTGTGCCAATGCTTCGTCCAGATACATGATGGCCATGTCCATTTTCTCCTGCGCTTCGTTCAGGATGTCTTTTACGTCTTTCATATCGCTTCGTTCTTTATTATATAGAATGGTTGTTTTTTTATTTAGTAGAGCAAATGTAGCGTATTATTTCTTCTTTTGCAACATTGCAAGTTTTTTTTGCTTCGGAAGATATTGGCTCGATTAGAGGAAAACAGTGTTTTCTTGGGTGTAAAGCACTGTTTTCTTCGATGGAAAGCAATGCTTTTTTAGTTGTGTACCAATGTGCCGATGTCTTCGCCGTCGATAACCTTCTTGAGGTTGCCCACGGTATCCATATCAAAGACGATGATGGGCAGGTTGTTTTCCTTACACATGCACGTGGCGGTGAGGTCCATCACCTTCAGGCCGCGGCGCAGCACTTCGTCGTAAGTGATATCGTGGAATTTCGTGGCTGTCGGGTCTTTTTCAGGATCGGCCGTATAGATGCCGTCCACGCGGGTACCTTTCAGCATGACGTCAGCTTCGATTTCAATGCCACGTAGGCTGGAACCTGTGTCGGTGGTGAAGAACGGATTGCCCGTGCCGGCCGACATGATGACCACTTCGCCTGCTTCCATGCATTCGATGGCGCGCCATTTGTTGTAGAATTCGCCGATGGGCTCCATGCGTACGGCTGTCAGCACACGCGCCTTGACGCCTGCGGCCGTCAGTGCCGAGCTGAGCGCAAGGCTATTGATGACCGTGGCCAGCATGCCCATCTGGTCGCCTTTCACGCGGTCGAAGCCTTTTGAGGCTCCACTTAAGCCGCGGAAGATGTTTCCGCCGCCGATGACGATGCCTATCTGTACGCCTGTGGCGTGTATTTCCTTGATCTGTGCTGCATATTCGGCCAGACGTTTTTCGTCGATGCCATACTGCTTTTCGCCCATGAGGCTCTCGCCGCTGAGCTTCAGTAAGATTCTCTTGTATGTTGCCATAAATGGTTTGTTTTGAGGTTTTCGGCAAAGATATAAAAAGGTATTGGAGCGACAAACGATAGGCGAGTTTTTCTGTCCGTTTCTTTCTGAGTCGTTGTATATGGCTTTGTGAGTTTCATCTTTCTTTTTTCGTGTTTCAGTGGCCTTATTTTGCGGTTGGGTAAGTTTTACTCACGAGGAGTAGCAGCCTCCGCTAATTTTGCGGACGATATTTGTAAACCGAAGTGTAAAAAGAGATATGAAGCAGAATTTATTTGGAAACGCATTTTTCATGGTGTGTCTGTCTGCCTTGCTGGCCGCATGTGGCAAGCAGGAGCAGCCAGTCAGGCCTCAGCCGGTCGTGCGGGTGGCCCGTGCTGAAACTATTACGAGTGAAGCTGCCCGCAGTTATACATTTATTTCTGAGCCTGTGCGTGTCACTCAGCTCGCTTTTCGTGTAGGCGGGCCGGTGGACAACTTTACAGTGCAGGCAGGTCAGTTTTTTCGTCAAGGACAGCCGATAGCCGCTATCGATCGTCGTGATTTCCTCATACGTCGCGATCGTGCCGAAGCTCTTTGTCGTCAGGCTGAGGCTGACTATCGTCGTACAGCCAATCTTTATGAAAAAAACAGCGTATCGGCTACTGCCTATGAGAAGGCTCGTGCTGACTACGCTCGTGCTCGTGCAGATTTCGATATGGCCGTGAACGAATTGGATGACATGCGTCTCTTGGCTCCTTTTGATGGTTTTGTACAGCAGACGCACATCGAACGCCATCAGGAAGTGAAGCCTTCGCAGGCGGTTGTGACTTTTATTGATCTTTCACAAGTGAAGGTCGAAGTCTATGTGCCCGAAGACATGGCTGTGGCTTTGCGGGGTGGTGTGCCCGATTCACTCGTTCATGTACATTTCGATCGTTTGCCAGGCCGTGTCTTCACGCCCTCGGCCACGTATTTAACGCAGACAGCAGCCGACAATAATCTCTCTTATTGCCTAACGGCGCTTCTTGACAATTCAGATAACAGCTTGCTTGGAGGAATGGCAGGAAACCTCTCGGTGTCCTTACCTTCAACTTCTACTTATGTCTCTTCCTTAGCTATTCCTCAAGCGGCTGTTTGTCAAGACGATCGTTCGGATGCTTACGTTTGGACTGTAGATGCGGACGGACATGTATCCAAGTCGCTCGTGACCTTAGGGCGTTTGCTCAAAGGTAGTAAGATAGAAGTTATTTCAGGTCTTGTCGAAGGTCAGACAGTGGCTTTGACACGTCTTGCTTTCCTGTCCGAAGGTCAGACTGTCCAAGTAGAAGGATTGACGATTGAAAAAGGAGGCCGCCCATGAAGACGCTTGCCAAATTCTTTCTGAAGAATTGCGCCCTGAGTTGGCTCCTGTTGGCGCTAATTCTGCTGGGCGGCGTCGTGGCCTACGTCGGCATGGGTAAGCTCGAAGATGCCCCGTTCACCATCAAACAGGCCGTGGTGACCACTACTTATCCGGGCGCATCGCCTCTCGAAGTGCAGCAGCAGGTGACGGACGTACTCGAGGAGGCTATCCAATCGCTGGGCGAACTCTATTACCTCAAGACCGAGAACCGTGCCGGCCTCTCCAAGATAACCGTCTACGTCAAGAAGGAAATTCGCGCCGATGCCATGCAGCAGCTGTGGGACAAGCTCCGGCGCAAGGTGAGCGATGCGCAGGGTAAGCTTCCAGCTGGTGCAAGTACGTCGGTGGTTAACGATGATTTTGGCGATGTACTCGGCGTGTTTTATGGCTTGAGTAGCGCCGTGCACACCTATCGCGAACTTGAGGAGCAGGCCGAACGCCTCAAAAACGAGTTGCTGGCCGTGCCCGATGTGGCCCGCGTCGAGCTCTATGGCGTGCAAAACCGCACCATCGAGGTAGAGGCTGACCCTTCACTGCTAGCTGCCAGCGGGCTGACGATGGCCGACATCGCCGCCGCCTTCGACCGCCAGAACCGCATCGTTGATGCCGGCGCCGTCGAGACGGCCCATAACCGCCTGCGCATTGATGCGGCAGGAAGCTTCACGACGCCCGAAGAACTCGAGAACCTGACCGTCACCTCGCGCGACGGCTCTTATTTCCGCCTGGGTGAGCTGGCTGCTGTCAGCGAGAGCTATGTCCGTCCGGCCCGCAGCCGCATGGAGATGGACGGTCTCCCTACCATCGGCATCGCCATATCGACGGTGGCCGACGGCAACGTAGTCGACATGGCCGAACGCGTAGCCGCCCGCCTCTCGCAGCTGGAGCAGACGATGCCCGAGGGATACCGTCTCCGTACCGTCTACGACCAGGGGCATGAGTCGTCTGTTACCAACGACGGTTTTGTGCTCAACCTCATCATCTCTGTTGTGACCGTTATCGCCGTGCTGCTGTTCTTTATCGGCATGAAGAACGGAATACTGATTGGCAGCGGACTGGTCTTTTCCATTTTCGGTACCCTTATCTATATGTATGGCACGGGCATCGCCCTGCAACGCATGTCGCTGGCGGCCATCATCATTGCCATGGGCATGCTGGTGGACAACGCCATCGTGGTCTACGACGCTACGCTGGTCAACATGCAGCGCGGCATGCGCAAGCGTACGGCCATCCTTGCCGCCGTAGGCACGACGGCTATGCCGCTGCTGGGCGCTACGCTCATTGCCGTGCTCACCTTTCTGCCTGTCTATCTGTCGCCCCACATTACGGGTGAGCTGTTGTCGTCGCTCTTCATCGTCATTGCCGTGTCACTCCTTCTGAGCTGGGTGCTGGCCGTTTCGCAAAACGTCTTCTTCGTGCAGGAATTCGTCCGTCGTCCGCGTCCCGACGAGTTGAAGGGCGAGCTCTTCCAGGGCCGCATGTACGACCGCTTCCGCCGTGCCCTGCGCTGGACCATCCGCCGCCGCTGGTTCGTACTGGCCTCGATGGTGGTGCTGCTGGCCGCCAGCGCGTTGGGCTTCCGCTGCATTCCGCAGCAGTTCATGCCGTTGCTCGACAAGCAATACTTCTCCGTCGACGTTTGGCTGCCCGAGGGCACCCGCGTGGAGGAGACCTCACGTCAGGCCGAAGCCCTGGCCGAGAAGCTGATGCAGCATGAGGGCGTCCGCCACGTGTCGACCTTTGTCGGCCAGACACCCCCGCGCTACTACCTGGCCAATGCTGCCTACGGACCTCAGAGCAACTACGCACAGTGTCTGGTCGAGGCCGTAAGCCCGTCTGTGGCGCGCAGCATGCAGGTGGGACTGCAAGAGGAGCTGTCGCAGACTTTCTCCGATGCCCTGATCCGCGTCAACCGCTTCGAGCTGAACAGCATTCCGCAGGCGCTCATCGAAGCCCGCTTTTGCGGTGACGATCCCCGGGTGCTCGATTCGCTGACGAGTATGGCCATCGACATCATGCGCCGCAATCCGAAGGTGATGAACGCCCGCAACGAGTGGGGTAACAAGGCCATGCTGGTGCGTGCCGCCTACGACCCCGTGAAAGCCGGCCGCCTGAACCTGGGCAAAGCCGACCTGATGACGGCCGTGAAGAGTACCAACGACGGCACGCCGGTAGGCATCTATCGCGACGGTGACAAGCAGGTGCCTGTCCTGTTGCGTACGGTAGGCGGCGGGCAGCTGTCGCAGGCTGCACTCGAAGACCTGCCTGTGTGGAATGGACGCAACTCTGTCCCCTTGGCTCAGGTGACCGACAGCATCGGGATCGGTTGGGAATGGCCGTTGGTAAAGACCTATAACCGGCGTCTGTCTATGGCAGCACAATGCGACGTACAGCCCGGCCATACCATGAAGGAAGTACATAGTGAAATCCGTGACGAGATAGAGCGCATCGGGCTTCCCGCCGGATACAGTTTCTTCTGGGATTCGCAGTATAAGGACCAGAAAGAGGCTATGGAGGCGCTTATCAAGTATTTCCCGCTGGCCATCGTCTTCTTGGTGCTCATACTGGTAGCCTTGTTCGGCAATTTCCGCCAGCCTTCCATTATCTTCCTCATCCTGCCTCTGTCGGTCATCGGCGTGGTCGTGGGGATGCTGGTCACAGGTTTCCAGTTCGGCTTCTTCTGCATAGCCGGATGGCTGGGCCTGCTGGGCATGATCATCAAGAACGTCATCGTGCTGCTCGACGAGGTGAACATTCAGCGGCGGGCAGGTGTCGCGCCCGGTGAGGCCATCGTTGAGGCTACCGTTTCGCGTACGAGGCCTGTACTGATGGCAGCCATTACGACCATCTTCGGCAGCATTCCCCTGCTGTTCGACGTCGTGTTCGGCGGCATGGCGGCTACGATTGTCTTCGGCCTGTCGTTTGCTACGCTGCTGACGCTCTTCGTAACTCCTGCCCTCTACGCCGTGTTCTATCCCGAAGCGGCAAAGAGAGCGTGAACACTGTCCATTCAATGAAATAAAAACGAAAAGACATGAAACAACTATATCTCATTATGACGGCCTCTGCACTCCTGACGGCCGCATCGGGACGGGCACAGGACAACCCGCTGCTCGACGCCTATCGCGCACAGGTAGAGGCCTATAGCCCCGACCTGCGTGCTGCCGAATATGCGGCAGGCGCGAGCGGGGAAGCAAGACAATCGGCACGGGCCGACTTCCTCCCCAAGCTTTCGGGCGGAGCCAACTTCAACTATACGGGCCATCCGTTGCGTAAGGACATTGCTTTGCCTGGCACGGATGACGTTTACACCTTCGAGGGACGCAATACGAAATACGGCGCTTCGGTCAGCCTGGCGCAACCGCTTTATGCGGGCGGTGCGCTTCGGGCGGGCTATGACAAGGCGCAGGCCGAGGACGAGATGGCCCGTCAGGAAATCAGACGTGTGACGAATGACCTTCGCCACGAAGCCGATGTCCGTTATTGGAACCACGTGGCTCAGTGCGAATTGGTCAGCGTGGCCGACGGTTACCGCCAGTCGGTGGGCCGGCTGGTGGAAGTCGTCCGCCAGCGGGTGGAGGCGGAATATACCGACCGCAACGACCTGCTCATGGCCGAAGTGCGACTGAACGATGCCGATTATCAGGTGCAACGCGCTCGCAATGATGCCGAAGTGGCCCGCCTGTCGCTCAATGCGTTGGCCGGCATCCCTTCCGATCAGCACATTGCCACCGATACGCTGGTAGTGCCCCTCACCGTCGTCCAGCCCTTGACTGATGAGGTGGACGACCTGCTGATGCGCCGCCCCGAGATGGGAATGGCCGAAAGCAATGTACGCGTACAGCAGTCGGCTGCCCGCCAGGCCAACGCCCGCTATCTGCCTACGCTTTCCATCGGCGTGGACGGCAGCTACTCGTCGCCCGGCTATGACTTCCGTGCCGACCTCGATCCCAATTATGCCATCTATGCCAAGCTCAGCGTACCCATCTTCGAGTGGGGCAAACGCCGTCGCACGAAGAACATGGGGCGCTATCAGGTAGATATTGCCCGCGAACGGTGTACACAGGTGGGCGATGGCCTGCGGCTGGAAGTGGAGACGGCTCAGTGCAACTATGCACAGGCCGTGGAGCAGGTGCGGCTTACCGAAAGTTCGTTGCGCAAGGCGGCCGAGAGCGAGGAGCTGGCCATGGACAAATACCGTGAGGGAAGCATTTCGATTGTCGAGGTCATCAATGCGCAGCTTTTCCATCTGGAAGCCCGCCAGAACCATATCCGTTCGAAGCTGAATGCCTGCGTGGCAAAAAGTGCCTTGCAGAGGGCTTGCGGCGAATGATAAATTCTGTATCTTTGTGGAAGTACAGCGTAAAGCATTGCTTTGTCGTCTTTAAAACATCGTTTTACGGAGGCGAAAGCACTGCTTTGTCGATGACAAGCCATCGCCTTGTATCCGATAAAGGGAAAGGATTTAGGAATATAGCTGATTTTTAATGTTATGCAACCGAACAGCCGACAATACCTTGGGGACATCCTGCTCTACTCGGGGCTGGGATGTTTCTCCTATTTCTTCCTGGTACGCTTTGCCGATATTCCCTTGCGCTATCAGGACCGCCTGCTCACGCCCGAAGCCTTCGTGGCCGTGATGCTCCTGTTCAACGGCGTGGGGCTGGGCATGCGCTACATTCAGTTGAGGCTTCGGCGCAGCTATCCGACGTTCCTCGGCAGCCGTCGGCAGATGGTACTATTCTTTGTCTTGTCGGGCGCCTTTCTTTTCCTGCTCAATTACCTGTTGCTGGTATCTGTAAAGCTCTTGCTTGACATGCCGCATCCTTTCCAGCTGGTTTATAAGGGGACGCGTCTGCTGCTCATCACGTGGTTGACGGAGCTAGTCATTGTCAGCCAGTCGGTCAGCAACCGCTTCTACAAAGACCTGCTTGCCGCCTACCGCCGTACGCGCCAGCTGGAAGAAACAGCCTTGCGGGCCCGCTACATGGCCTTGCAGACCCAGCTCAATCCGCACTTTCTGTTCAACAGCCTCAATACGCTGGTGGCTGAGATTGAATACAATCCGCAGGGAGCCGTCAGCTTTACGCGCAACCTTTCCGATGTCTACCGTTACATCCTGGCCTGTCAGGACAAGCGGCTGGTGGGCTTGCGCGAGGAGACGGAATTTGTCGATACCTACGTGGAGCTTCATCGGGTGCGTCTGGGCGATTGTCTGACGGTAGCTTGGCAAGTGGATGAGGCTGTGCGCGAGGATGCGCAGCTGCCTCCGCTCACCCTGCAGGTGCTGGTGGAGAACATCGTGAAGCACAACGTCATCAGCCCTTCACGACCGATGGCGGTGGAAGTGGAGGTCGTGTCGGACGAGGAAGGATTCCCTTGGCTGCGTGTGTCCAATCCTTTGCGTCCCAAGCTGGGAGCCGTTTCGGGCGGGCATGGGCTGGACAACCTGACGCAACGCTATCGCCTGCTTTGCGGCAAGGAGATTCGTGTGCAGAAGGGAGAAGATTGTTTTACTGTAAAAGTTCCGTTGTTGTATGAATGATGTTCAGACAGACGCCTGGAGCGGAAAGAAGATACGGGCCGCCATCATCGAAGACGAGTTGCCTGCCGCCCGCCTGTTGCAGGGGATGCTGGCCGAGTTGCGCCCCCCAGTGGGATATCCTGCTCCTGCCGGGTACGGTAGAGGAGGCCGTACAATGGTTTGCCACCCATCCGCATCCCGACATCCTTTTTCTCGACATTCAGCTGGCCGACGGCCTCTCGTTCTACTTCATCGAGCAGGCCCGCCCCGAGAGCATGATTGTTTTTACTACTGCCTACGACGAATATGCCGTCCGTGCCTTTACCGTCAACAGCATCGATTATCTGCTGAAGCCTGTCCGTCGTGAGCGCCTGGCCGATTCGCTTGAGAAGTTCGAACGCCTGACCGCTCCCCGCATTCGTGAACAGAATGAGCGGATGGATATGTAGGAGCTGCTTCGGATGCTGGCCGACCGCAACGCCTGTCCTTATCGAAAGCGTTTCCTCGTCAACGGTGCACGGAGTCTCTATACCTTGGCTGTGGATGACGTGTGCTACTTCTATTCGGAAGAGAAAGTGACCTTTGCCGTGACGGCCGACCGCCGCACACACATCATCGACCTGCCGCTCACGAAGCTGGAAGAACAGCTCGACCCGCGTCGCTTCTTTCGTGTCAGCCGCCAGTTCATCCTTTCGGCCGATTGTATCCGCGACATCGAGCCTTACTTCAACGGCAAGATGGTCGTGCACGTCACGCCTCCCTTCGACGGCAGCGTTCAGGTGAGCCGCGAACGGGTGGCGGCGCTGAAGGTGTGGCTCAACAGTTGATTTCTTTTTACAGCCGGCATCGTTTCAACCGCAGGCTGTTTGTCACC
The DNA here is from genome assembly GCF_019239235.1 of Caecibacteroides pullorum. Lineage (GTDB taxonomy): Bacteria > Bacteroidota > Bacteroidia > Bacteroidales > Bacteroidaceae > Bacteroides > Bacteroides pullorum. The sequence continues at coordinate 45,264 of NZ_JAAZTS010000014.1, forward strand.
ACGCTGACGCTGCTGAACGCCATGGCCGCCCCGGCTATCATGGGGTTGAGCAGGAAGCCGCAGACGGGGTAGAGCACACCGGCGGCGACGGGCACACCTATTATATTATAGATGAAGGCCCAGAACAGATTCTGCCGGATGGTGCGCACGGTGAGGTGGGAGAGGCGCAGGGCTTCAGAGAGCTTGCCGAGGTCGCCCTTCAGCAAGGTGATGCCAGCTACGTCCATGGCGATGTCGCTGCCCGTACCCATGGCGATGCTCAGGTCAGCCTGTGCCAGGGCAGCGCTGTCGTTGATGCCGTCGCCCACCATTGCGACGGTTTTCCCCTCTTGTTGAAGGCGGCTGATGTAGGCTGCTTTTTCTTGTGGCAGCACGTTTGCGCGGTAGTGGCGGATGCCCGTTTGCGCGGCGATGGCGCGGGCAGTGGCTTCGTTGTCGCCCGTCAGCAGATGGACGTCGATGCCTTGGCGTTGCAGGCGGTGGATAGCTTGGGCTGAGGTGGGCTTCACGCGATCAGCGATGGCAGCTACGGCCAGGGCTTCGTGTTCATCGGCCAGCCAGATGACGGTTTGCGCTTCGGCTTCCAGGCGGTTGGCCTCCTGCGCTAGTTGCGGGTCAATGGTAATTCTCTGTTCTTCCAGCAGGCGACGGTTTCCGATGTAGTAGCGTGTACCGCCGACGCGACCGCGGATGCCTCGTCCCGTGAGGCTTTCAAATTCTTCAGTTGGAGAAATATTTTTTTCTAACTGGGGAAAAATATTTTCCCAGTAGCGGACAATAGCCTCGGCCAGCGGATGTTCGGAACGCTTCTCCAGTGCATGGAAGGCGGCGGCGTGGCGCTCGTCTTCGTGTCGCCAGCGGAGGATGGTCACCTGCGGACAGCCTTCGGTCACGGTGCCCGTCTTGTCCAGCACGACGGTGTCCACCCGGCGGGCGCGCTCCAGGCTCTCGGCGTCCTTGATGAGGATGCCCTGCTCGGCCCCCTTGCCGATGCCCACCATGATGGCCGTCGGTGTGGCCAGCCCCAGGGCGCAGGGGCAGGCGATGATGAGTACCGTCACCAGTGCCAGCAGGCCGTGGGTGAAGCCGTCGGTTGGAGCCAGCAGCACCCAACCGAGGAAGCTCAGCAGGGCAATGGCCATGATGGTGGGGACGAAGATACCTGCAATACGGTCCGCCAGCTTCTGCACAGGGGCTTTGCTGCCCTGTGCATCCTGTACGGCACAGATGATGTGGGCCAACAATGTATCGTGTCCCACCTGCTCGGCGCGGAAGACGAAGCTGCCCTTCTGGTTGATGGTGCCCGCCAGTACGCGGTCGCCTGCGCGCTTGCCCACGGCCAGCGGTTCGCCGCTCAGCATGCTTTCGTCTACGTACGACTCGCCGCTTACCACCGTGCCGTCTACGGGCACGCGTTCGCCGGGCTTCACCAGAAGCAGATTGCCGACGGTGACCTTCTCCAATGGATAAGATTCTTTTAATGAAGAATGAGGAATGAAGAATGAAGAATTTCCTTGCGGACTGTCAGGTGCAGCGCAGCCTGATTCTTCATTCTTCATTCTTAATTCTTCATTTACCAGCGTTACCGTCTGTGGTTGTAGCCCCATCAGCTTCTTGATGGCATCGGCTGTCCGGCTCTTGGCGCGAGCCTCGAGCAAGCGGCCCAGTAGGATGAAGGCGATGATGACGGCCGAAGCTTCGAAATAGACGTGCGGTTCGATGCCCCGCGACCGCCAGAAGTCGGGGAAGAAGAGGTTGAATACGCTGAACAAGTAGGCGATGCCGGTGCTGACGGCCACCAGCGTGTCCATGTTGGCCGAGCGGTGCTTCAGCAGGCGCCAGGCGTTGGCGTAGAAGCCGCGGCCCAGGCCGAAGACTACGGGTGTGGCGAGCAGCCACATGGCGTAGTTGGCATAGGGCAGGTCCATGAAAGCCATGCCGATGACGGCCACGGGCAGGGCGAGGGCGATGGCCCACACGGTGCGCCGTTTCAGCGCGCGGTATTGGCGCAGTTGTTCCGCTTCCTTGTCTTCCGCCTCCGAGGGTGCGGGTGTTTCCTGTTGGGGAGTCAGGCCGAATCCCACGGCCTCTACGGCCTGTTGCAGGGCTGCGGCATTGCAGGCCGACGGGTCGTAGGTCACCGTGGCTGTTGCTGTGGCCAGGTTGACAGCGGCCTGGACCACGCCCGGCTGCCGGCTCAAGGTCTTTTCCACGCGGGCGGAGCAGGCGGCGCAGCTCATGCCCTGTACATCGAAGTTCTGTTGGATGGTATGTTCGTTTTCCATTGCTGACGGTTGGTTTTGGTGTTTACGTCTGCAAAGGTATGGCGGACTTCCCAGTCGGTTGTTATGGAATTCGGGGAATAAGTTATAAGATTGTGTCTTTATCTCAGATTTCGTCCAGCGGCCTGCGACGTTTCTCTTTCTGTTGCCTGAATTGCGTGGGGGTGAGGCCTGTCACGCTCTTGAACTGCGCGCTCAGGTAAGCGGTGCTCGAGTAGCCCAAGCGGTCGGCTATCTCGTTCAACGTCAGTTCGCCATAGGTCAGCAGCTCTTTGGCTCGCTCTATTTTCTGGGCGATGACATACTTCTCGACGGTGGTGCCTGTGGCTTCGGAGAACAGCTTGCTCAGTGTGCCGTAGTCTTTGCCGAGGGCGTGGGCCAAGTAGTCGGACAGGTTGGTCTGAAGGGGCGCATCCGTGGGCTGGTGAATGAGGCCGACGATGAGGTCCTTCATCTGTTGCACCGTCTGCATCCGGCGATCGTCTATCAGTTCGAATTCTAAGGTTTCCAACGTTTCCTTTACCCGCAGACGGAGGTCGGGTGTCAGCTCTTCGGCGGTGACGGCGATACCCAGCTCCACAGACAGCGGATGCAGGCCCAGCGTGCGCAGGGCGTTGTCCACGGCCAGGATGCAGCGGTGGCATACCATGTTCTTGATGTGTAGCGTATGGCTTTCGTCTGTCATCGGGATGCAATACTTTGTTGTTGCAAAGGTAGTGAAAGGTGAGCGCAGAAACAAATTGAAAACGTGGTTTTCATTTGTTTTTGCCGAACCGCCTCCTGCCTTTGCAAAAGGTGAATGCAATAGACGGCTGAGTTGGCAATGAAAATGAAAGTTAAATGTCCGAGAAACTTCGGGAAACGTTTCATCCTTTCACCACAAATCCTTTCCTTTGTAGGAAAAACATCCCGACATGAAAAAACTGTTTCCTTTTGTCTTGCTCTGCTTGGCGTTGCTGTCGCTCGGGCTGGGTGCCTGTTCCGATAAAGATGACAGTGTTCCACGTATCCAACTGGCGTATGAAAACCCGAATGAAGTTTTCGATAACGAAAACCCTTGTATCTCTCTGTGGGCTTTTGAGACGACCGACCGTGTGTATCTCATACAGGGTGGTGACGGGAATTTCCGTTTGGAGATTAGCAACGACGAGGTAGTGCAGGCCCGTTGCGAAGGAAGCAAGCTCTTTATCCGTCCGCTGAAGGCCGGAAAGGCGGAAGTCCTTATCCGTGACGGTTACGGATGGGATTATCTTTTGTCGGTCACAGTGGGTTTTCCCTATTATCTCTATGGCGTGATAGACAACCGCGTGATGTTGCAGGGCGCAGGGCTGACCGATGAAGAGAAGAGCGCGCTGGAGCAGGAGATGCTGGGGGCTTCTTCGGGGCCTGCCGTCGTCAAGGGTTATACGTTGGTCTATCAGAACGAAGCGATGAATGCGGGACAGCTGGTTATCGGTTCTTCGCGCTATGTCTTCGATGCTTCGGCCGAGCCCATCGGACTCGAAGACCCTCTGGAGCTCAATGTGCGGACGACTGACGGTTTTGCACGCAAGTTTTTCTTCGAACGCTTCACGCCCGTCCGTCTGTCGTCGGGCAACCATTCGGACGAACTGTTTTTGAGCGAGTCCAATGGCGGCGTTTCGCCTGATACGCGTCATTTCAATTCGGCTCCCCACTTCCGTTGTGTGGTTTCGGACCGTACTTCTCTCTATCGGGAACGTTATCCGGCGTTGGAGCATGCCTATCATGTGCAGGTGGTCATTGAACAATATGAAGGATTGACCTCCGAAGAATAAAGTCTCCGGCCTCGGGCCGAAGGGATTGTATGGAAGAATTTCGGGCCGTCGGACATTCCGCCGGGCTGTCCCAACGCTCGGAGAAGCCGTCGGACATTCCGCCGGACTGTCCTAACGCTCGGAGAAGCCGTCGGACTTTCCGCCTGGCTGTCCCAACGCTCGGAGAAGCCGTCGGACATTCCACCTGGCTGTCCCAACGCTCGGAGAAGCCGTCGGACATTCCGCCGGACTGTCCGAACGCTCGGAGACCCCGGAGAACAGTTTTCTTGACATTTCCGGTATCAGAGGATGTATTGCACCTCCTTGAAGAGGTAGCGGCGCAAGCGTCCCGCCTCGTCTTGCAGGACGAAGCGTCCGTCCGGCTCCACGTCGGCCAGGCGGGCTAGGAAGCGTCCGTCGGCATCTTCGTAGGGGTGCAGACCCTCGCGGCGGAAGAGGGCGTCGGCGTATCGGCGGGCAATGGAGGCGGCAAAGCGTCCGTCGGTGTCGCGGCGCAGGGCTTCGTAATAGGTGTGCAGGCGGCGCAGGAAGCCGTCGAGGACGGTCGGCGCGTCGTAATCACGGCCCGTAATCTGCTTCAGCGAAACGGGGTTGGGCGCGGGGCTGCGGAAGACGGTCTGGTTCAGGTTGATGCCGATGCCGGGGATGCAGCGGCCGATGCGGTTGCCCTCCAGTACATTCTCGATGAGCATGCCGCAAATCTTTTTCTCGTGCCAGTAGATGTCGTTGGGCCATTTGATGGAGATGCCTTCCGTGTAGGTGTCCAGCTCTTCCTTGACGGCCAGCGAGACAATCTGCGACAGGACGAACTGGCGGCGTGCCTCGACGAAACGGGGATAGAGCATGGTGCTGAACAGGAGGTTCTGCCCGGCTTCGGACTCCCACGAGTTGCCGCGTTGGCCCTTGCCCGACGTCTGGAAGCGGGCGGTGACGGTAGTATATTCGGCAGGGGCGGATGGGGCGTTGTCGCACAGGTCGCTCAAGTAACGGTTGGTCGAGTCGGTTTCTTCCAGCCCGATGATTGGGAAGGAGGGTTGTTCGGAAGTTGCTGTCATTTTGGTCTTGTACGTAAAATTCATTAATTTCAGAATTGTGGCGGATAGAAAGCATTCTCCAGATGCTCGATCTGGAACGGAGGCCGGTCGCCGACGGCCGTGACGATGTCGAAGCGGACGGGCAGATCGATACCAAAATGCTTGATATAGGCATCGGCTGCCACGACAATGTGGCGCACCTTTCGCCAATCCACGGCCTCCTGCGGCTCCTTGTACTCGGTGTTGGTGCGGGTCTTCACCTCGACCACCACCAGCTCGCCTTCGTGCATGGCCACGATGTCCAGCTCCAGGCGGTTCTTGCGCCAGTTGCGGTGGAGTATCGTGTAGCCCTGGCGCTCCAGATAGGCTGCTACAGCGTCTTCGCCTTCCTTACCCAGTCTGTTGTGTGCTGCCATATTGCCTTCTTTTTTCTTCTTGGGAGACAAATTTACGCTTTTTCTGCTTTGAAATTACAGCAGGAACACTAATTTTGCAGGAAATATGAGAAAGAGAGACAAAACGTGTGCGAAAGCAACGCCCGACGAGCCCAAACGCGAACAGCGCATCGTGTGCCTGATGAGCGAAGAGGAACTGCGGATTGTAGACCGTTATCTGGAGAAGTACAAGATAACCAACAAATCGCGCTGGTTCAGGGAAACTATTCTCATGTTCATCCACAAGAATATGGAGGAAGACTATCCGACCCTCTTCGGCGAGCACGACATGAGACGGTAATTTGTCAGCAAGCAAATGTATCGGCTTTAACTTCTTTAACTTCCCTAACTTCTTTAACTCCTGACCAATATGGACGACCAATTCTACATGAAGCAGGCTTTGGCCGAAGCACGGAAGGCGGCTGAGCGCGACGAAGTGCCCGTCGGTGCAGTCGTGGTATGCAAGGACCGCATCATTGCTCGTGCCCACAATCTGACCGAAACCCTGACAGACGTGACAGCCCATGCGGAGATGCAGGCTATTACAGCCGCGGCGTCGGCTCTCGGCGGCAAGTATCTGAACGAATGTACGCTCTATGTAACGGTGGAACCGTGTGTGATGTGTGCCGGTGCCATCGCTTGGGCGCAGACAGGCCGTCTCGTCTTTGGCACTGCGGACGAAAAGCGGGGCTATCAGCGCTATGCGCCGCAAGCCCTCCATCCTAAAACGGTGGTAGTGAAAGGCGTGATGGCCGACGAGTGTGCCGCCCTGATGAAAGAATTCTTCCAACGGAAACGGTGAAGTGGGGGGATAGTTGGCGTTAACGGTTAGTGTTAGCTTCTAATTTTCCGGTCTGTTAAATGGAAAAGCATCAATTAAAAGTGGGGAAACGAATAGCCGATTGACAGGAATACGCTCTGACTTAACTCTCTCTTTGGCACATAGAATTTCTGTCCATTGGCCAACGTAATATTTCTGCGCCCGGAATAGTAGTCAAGATTGGAGAGGTAATATCCTCCTCTGAGTATGAAACGGCCAATGGCAAAGTTGACGGAAGCTCTTGCGTTCCAGTAGAACCACTGGAGCCCTTTATTGGGAAATCGTCGGTAATCTACGGTTTGACTGACTGACCCAGCAAATTCCTTGATTTCATACGTTAAAGAGTTTCGAAATGGGCATGCCAGACTGAGGCCAGGCTCTATCTGGAAGCAAAGGCGATAATCGTTGTCCGTACTTTCCCAGACGGTGGGAGATTTCAAAACTACAGACGGCTTGAATATGATCCATCGGATGTTCCTTTCATTGTCTGTGAGTTCAGCCTTCTGTCCGTCAATGGTGGTCTGACGACTCGGTTGGTTGTATTGGCTGGTTAATTCCAATCCAAATGCCACCCCGAGATACTTATGGAAAAGCCAGCTTACGGATGGCTCAAGTTGCCATGCTGGTTCGTTATTGAGATAGAGTCCTCCGTATAGGTCTGCTGTGAAGGTCGGTTTATCGTCTTGGGCATGTACGGCAGTTCCGCAGCACAATAATAGTAGAGCAGTTAAAATTATCGAATGTTTAGTCATTCCCGTCTTTTCAGTATTATTCCTTTATCTCTTCAAAGTCTACATACTCTCCGTCATCCTTGGAGAAGATACGTTCCTTATGTTTGATGTGTATTTCACCTTCTTCGGGGCGGATGCCGTCGGTCGTGTCGGTCGAGGTACGTGATGATTGCCGGTTGTCTCCGTAAAATGTATAGCTTCGGAAGTCCTGCGAAGACGTTTTTTTCCGTCCGAGTCCGAAGATGCCGCGTACAATACTACCGATAATACTGAGACCGATAATCAGTATTGCTATAATGAGTATAAACAGAAATCCTAAGAAATGTAACATGTGTATTGAGTGTTTAAGTTGGTTCTGATAACACTACTACAACAATCGTGCCAGACGGAAAGTTTATTTCTTCCGGCCGGTAAACCATGACAGCAGGATGTACCAGACAATGCAGGTGGCAAAACCGCGCACTTGCAAGGTCGCTAGGAAGTAGATGCAGAGCAGCAGGAAGATGAAGCTCACTTTGTTGTCCTTCCACGACAGGTTCTTGAACTTCAGTGAGAACATCGGAATCTCCGATACCAGCAGCCAAGAGAAGAGGCAGACCAGTGCCAGCAGTCCGAGCGGATGAACACTGCCGCCGGTCAGTATCGGATGGTAGCCCGCTACGAGCGAGGCCCAGAACAACGCGTTGGCAGGCACAGGCAGACCGATGAAAGAAGTCGTCTGGCGCGTATCGTTGTTAAACTTCGCCAGGCGCAGGGCCGAGAATACGGAGATGAGGAAAGCCGAGTAGGGAAGCCAGGTCGCCGTGCCTTCCATATAAGCGGGGTAAGGCATCTCCTTAAACAGGGAGAAGACGATGAGCGACGGTGCCACGCCGAAGCTGATGTCGTCGGCCAACGAATCCAAATCTTTGCCGATAGGGGAATGTGCATCCAGCGCACGTGCGGCCAATCCGTCGAAAAAGTCGAACACGGCACTGATGATGATAAACAGCAGCGCCAGTTCGTAGCGGCTTTCGAAGGCCATCACGCCGGCGATGCAGCCCGAAAACAAGTTCAGGCAGGTCAGTGCGTTAGGAATATGTCGGGTGATGCAGTTAGCCATAACTTGGATATTATTTTAGTTTGGCAATGACAGTTTGGTTACCCGTTGTCAATTGCCCCAGTTTGACAAGTACTTCTGTTCCTAAAGGCAGGTAAACATCTACACGAGAACCAAACTTGATGAAGCCCATATGTTCATCGATGTAGCATTCTTCGCCCGTCTCGGCATAGGTGACGATACGGCGTGCCATGGCTCCAGCTATCTGGCGTGCCATTACTTCTATGCCTTCGGGAGTTTCGATGACTACCATCGAGCGCTCGTTGTCCGTACTGGCTTTGGGCAGCCACGCTTTCATGAATTTGCCGTTTTGGTGTCCCACTTTCTTGATGGTGCCGTCTACGGGATACCAGTTAGCGTGTACGTTGACCAGACTCATGAAGATAGAAATCATCAGACGACGGTCGTGAAAATATTCGTTTTCCTCGACTTCTTCAATAACTACAATTTTCCCGTCGGCAGGGGCTACTACGACCTTTTCAGTGTCTTGACCGAAAAGGCGAATTGGGCAGCGGAAGAAATTTACCAATATGCCGTATACGATAAGACTGATGGCTCCGACAATATAAAATGGAACTTTGTTATTTAGTCCGAAATATAAGGCGGAGTTGACTACCAATAGCAGCAACAGGCTTCCGATCAGTGTGTGAGTCCCCTCACGGTGTATACGTATTTTTTTTAGTCTTTTTAGTCTGCCCATGTAAACCCGCGTTTATAGAGTTGTTTTGGAATTAGTAATTACTTGCAAAAATAGGGCTATTTTAAAAATCTAACAAGAATTTGGGAAAGAAATGCGTCTACAAGTAATTTTTTGAGGATTATTTTGGCTGAAAAATGGATAGATTGTACCTTTATGCTCCAATTTGAAAGGAGATTTTATGCAAGATTTTGTTCATCTACATGTACATACTCAGTATTCGTTGCTGGATGGCCAGGCCAGTGTCAGCCGCCTGGTGGACAAGGCTATGAAGGACGGTATGCGAGGCATCGCGGTGACCGACCATGGCAACATGTTCGGCATCAAAGAATTCACCAACTACGTTAATAAGAAGAACGGTGGTCCGAAGGGAGAAATCAAGGACCTGAAGAAGAAGATGGCCGACATCGAGAGTGGTAAGGAGGAATGCGAGGACAAGGAAGCCGCACTGGCAGATTGCCGGGAGAAAATCGCAGCGGCGGAAGCTCGTATCTTTAAACCTATTATCGGTTGTGAGATGTACGTAGCACGTCGTACGATGGACAAGAAAGAAGGTAAACCCGACCAAAGCGGCTATCACCTGGTGGTGTTGGCTAAAAATGAGAAAGGCTACCACAACCTTATCAAGTTGGTGTCGCATGCTTGGACGCAGGGTTATTATATGCGTCCGCGTACCGACCGAAACGAACTGGAGAAGTATCACGAAGGGCTGATTGTCTGCTCCGCCTGCCTGGGTGGTGAAATTCCCAAGAAGATTACCAACGACCTGTATGAGGAGGCCGAAGAAGCCATCCGCTGGTATAAGAACCTCTTTGGCGACGACTTTTATCTGGAGTTGCAACGCCACAAGGCTACCGTGCCGCGGGCCAATCACGAGGCCTATCCCATGCAGCAGAAAGTGAATGCCAAGCTGCTGGAGTACAGCAAGAAGTTTGGTGTCAAGCTGATTTGTACGAACGACGTCCATTTCGTAGACGAAGAGAACGCTGAGGCACATGACCGTCTCATCTGCCTCAGTACGGGCAAGGACCTTGATGACCCTACCCGCATGCTTTACACTAAGCAAGAATGGATGAAGACCAAGGCTGAGATGAACGAACTTTTTGCCGATGTGCCTGAAGCCCTGGCAAATACGCTTGAGATTCTCGATAAAGTGGAGTTCTATTCCATTGACCATGCGCCCATCATGCCTACCTTTGCCATCCCCGAAGACTTCGGTACGGAGGAGGAATACCGCAAGAAATATACCGAACAGGACTTGTTCAACGAGTTCACCCGCAATGAGAACGGCGAAGTGGTGCTTGACGAGGAGGCTGCTAACGCCAAGATCAAGCGTTTGGGAGGCTATGAGAAGCTGTATCGTATCAAGTTGGAGGCCGACTACCTGGCCAAGCTGGCATTCGATGGTGCCAAACGTCTTTATGGCGATCCGTTGAGTGAAGAAGTGAAGGAGCGTCTAGTGTTTGAGCTCTATATTATGAAGACGATGGGTTTCCCGGGTTACTTCCTTATCGTGCAGGACTTTATCAATGCCGCCCGCACCCAGCTCGGCGTATCCGTGGGGCCGGGACGTGGTTCGGCGGCCGGTTCGGCGGTGGCCTACTGCTTGGGCATCACGAAGATAGACCCCATCCAGTACGACTTGCTGTTCGAGCGTTTCCTGAATCCTGACCGTATCTCCCTTCCCGATATCGATGTGGACTTCGATGACGACGGCCGCGGCGAGGTGCTCCGCTGGGTGACCGAGAAATACGGACAGGAGAAGGTGGCGCATATCATTACTTACGGTACCATGGCTACCAAGTTGGCCATCAAGGATGTAGCACGTGTGCAGAAGTTGCCTTTGTCTGAGTCCGACCGCTTGTGCAAGCTGATTCCCGACAAGATTCCCGACAAGAAGCTGAACCTGCCCAATGCCATCGAATATGTACCCGAACTTCAGGCGGCCGAAGCTTCGCCCGACCCGTTGGTGCGCGATACCATCAAATATGCCAAGATGCTCGAAGGCAACGTGCGTGGTACGGGTGTGCATGCCTGTGGTACCATCATCTGCCGCGACGACATTACCGACTGGGTGCCCGTCAGTACCGCCGACGACAAAGAAACGGGCGAGAAGATGCTCGTCACCCAGTACGAAGGTTCGGTCATCGAAGATACCGGCCTGATCAAAATGGACTTCCTGGGACTGAAAACCCTGTCTATTATAAAGGAAGCGGTGGAGAACGTTCGTCTGCACCGCGGTATCAATATTGATATCGACAAGATATCTATCAACGACCCTGCCACTTACAAACTCTATTGCGATGGCCGCACCATCGGAACCTTCCAGTTCGAGTCGGCCGGCATGCAGAAGTACCTGCGCGAGCTTCAGCCCAGCACGTTCGAGGACCTCATCGCCATGAACGCCCTCTACCGTCCGGGTCCTATGGACTATATCCCCGACTTCATCGACCGTAAATGGGGACGCAAGCCAATTGAATACGATATTCCCATCATGGAGAAGTACCTGAAGGATACGTATGGCATTACCGTCTATCAGGAGCAGGTGATGTTGCTTTCCCGTCTGCTGGCCGACTTTACCCGTGGTGAGTCCGATGCTCTTCGTAAGGCGATGGGTAAGAAGTTGCGCGATAAGTTGGATCACATGAAGCCGAAGTTCATCTCCGGCGGGCAGAAGAATGGCCACGATCCCAAGGTATTGGAGAAAATCTGGGCCGACTGGGAGAAGTTTGCCTCCTACGCCTTCAACAAATCGCATGCCACATGCTATTCGTGGGTAGCCTATCAGACAGCCTATCTGAAAGCTAACTATCCTGCCGAGTACATGGCAGCCGTCATGAGCCGAAGCCTCTCGGACATCACTACCATCACCAAGCTGATGGACGAATGCAAGTCGATGGGCATCAAGGTGCTGGGACCCGATGTAAACGAGAGTAACCTGAAGTTCACCGTCAACCCCGAAGGCAACATCCGTTTCGGGCTGGGTGCCGTGAAGGGAGTGGGCGAGGGCGCCGTGCAGAGCATCATGGAAGAACGTGAGAAAAACGGCCCTTATACCGGTATATTTGACTTCGTGCAGCGTGTCAACCTCAATGCCTGCAATAAGAAGAACCTCGAGTGTCTGGCTTTGGCCGGAGGTTTCGACAGTTTCCCTGAACTGCGCCGCGAACAGTATTTTGCTCTCAACTCCAAGGGAGAAGTCTTCTTGGAATCACTCGTACGCTATGGTAACCGTTATCAGGCTGACAAGGCGGCAGCTGCCAATTCGCTTTTCGGTGGCGAGAACGTGGTGGATATTGCTACGCCTGAAGTGCCCGATGCCGAACGGTGGAGCGACCTCGATCGTCTGAACAAAGAACGCGATTTGGTGGGTATTTACCTCTCTGCCCATCCGCTGGACGAGTATGCCGTCGTGCTGGAGCATGTGTGCAATACTCATATGGCCGAACTCGAAAATAAGGAGTCACTTGTGGGACGCGAAATTACCATGGGTGGTATCGTCACTGCCCTGCGCCGTGGTACCAGCAAGAATGGTAACCCTTATGGCATTGCTAAGATAGAAGATTATTCAGGTGCGGCCGAGATACCCTTTTTCGGTAATGACTGGGTTACTTATCAGGGTTACTTAGGTGAACGTACCTTCCTCTATATAAAGGCACGTTGCCAGCCCAAGCAGTGGAGGCAGAATGAGCTTGAGCTGAAGATTACGTCCATTGAGCTGTTGCCCGATGTCAAGGAGAAGCTGATTAGCAAGATCACTATCCTCATTCCTCTTACGGTGCTCAACACGGAATTGGTGAACGAACTGGTGGATCTCACGAAAGAGCATCCTGGTTCTACGGAACTCTATGTCAAGGTTTCCGATCCTGAGACGAAGATGACGCTCGATATGGTATCACGTCCGGTGAAGCTCTCTGTGGGGCGTGAGTTGATTTCTTATTTAAAAGAACGTCCGGAACTGGATTTCCGAATAAATTAGTTCTCTTTACATAAGATAGGATGCGTCTCAGCAAAAAAAATTAAGCAAGCTTATTTTTTTTGCTTTCGACTTTCACTATCTTTAGATAAGATAGGATACGGTTCGGCATAACCAAATTGAAAATTACATTTTCATTTGTTTATGCTCTCACCTTTCACTATCTTTGCCCATGCAATCGGTTAAGAAATGATTGGATAATAAATTAATAATAATCAATAAATTAAAAGCTTAAGACAATGGCATTGGAGATTACTGACAGCAATTATCAGGCAACGCTCGCAGAGGGAAAGCCTGTAGTGATAGATTTTTGGGCACCGTGGTGCGGACCTTGTAAGATGGTAGCTCCCATCATCGAGGAGCTGGCAGCCGAATACGAAGGTAAGGTACTCATTGGTAAGTGCGATGTAGACGAGAACGGTGATGTAGCTGCCGAATTCGGTATCCGCAACATCCCTACCGTGCTGTTCTTCAAGGACGGCAAGCTGGTGGACAAACAGGTGGGCTCCGCTCCCAAATCGGCATACGCTGCCAAGATTGACGCTTTGTTGTAAATCATAGTCAGAAGGCTGCAAATGTGGACGCATCCCGTACAGGGGGCGGTTGCATTTGTGGCCTTTGTCACTTTAAAATCATTCAATAATATGGGAACAGTAGACGAATTCTTGCAGGATGATCTGGATGACGAGAAGACCATCGAGTTCATCAAAAACTATTTGCCGCAGGATCTGAAGGAGAAGTTTTCCGACGACGAACTGTATTACTTCCTCGACGTGATAGACGAGTATTATGTAGAGAGTGGAATCCTCGATGCACAGCCCGATAAAGATGGCTATATCGATATCGATCTGGAGAAGATTGTGGACTACATCATCAAGGAAGCCCGTAAGGACGAAATGGGTGAGTATGACCCCGAAGAACTGCTTTTTGTCGTTCAGGGTGAGATGGAATATACCGACTCATTGGGCGGCAACGAATAAGCCGACATTTTCCCTTTTCCGTTCATGCCGTGCTTCGTCGCTTTCTGACGAAGCACGGCATGACGTTTTCATGAAGCACTTCCTTAGGTAGTCATAAAGCACTTCCTGAGAGGGTGAGAAAGCACTTCGTCAGAGGGTGACGAAGCACTGTCTCAGCAGGCCTGTCTTATGCTGGTGGTGTGTTCAGTACGAAGAACACAGCCGTAGCTATCAGAATCAGTCCCAGTATGCCGTAGAACAGGCGGGCCTGGCGACGTCCCACGTTACGCACGACGAACTGTGTGTTGCGCGCCGTGAAGAACCAGTCCCAGTCCAGCAGGGCTGCCAGCAGACTGACGATGCCTGCCGTGGCAAAGATGCCTTGTATCAGATATTGGCTGGCCATGGCGACGGTCAGGCTAATTCTTCCAGTGTCAGGCGGCGTGCGCCGTTCTCTACCTCTTCGATGGTTACTTTCACCGTATTGCCCGGCAGCAGCTCTTCAATCAGTTCAGGCCATTCGATGAAGCACACGGCACCGCTGTAGAAGTAGTCCTCGTATCCCATATCGTACACTTCTTCGAGCTTTTTGATGCGGTAGAAATCGAAGTGGTAGATAAGCTCTCCGGCAAGGTCGGAACGATATTCGTTGACGATGGCGAAAGTGGGTGATGTGATGACATCGCTCACGCCCAGCTCCTCGCAGACGGCTTTGATGAAGGTGGTCTTTCCGGCACCCATCTTGCCATAGAAAGCAAAGACGGTATTGTCGCCCATGGCCTCGACAAATTGGCGGGCGGCTTCGTGAATCTGGTCTAATGATTGGATGTTGATTTCCATTGTATGATTCTTATTTTAATGTATGGTTATAATCTGTTTTGCTTCTTCAGGTTGGCGATGTAGAGGCTTTTCCCCGTCTTGCATACGGCATAGATAAGGATGGAGAAGAAGATGATGGACGCTCCCGAAGGCACGTTCAGGTAGAACGACAGCAGCAGTCCTCCCAGGCAGCTGAGGTAGCCGATGCCGATGGATAGCCAGATGATGCGGTGGAAACGGTGTGAAAAGAGATTGGCCGTCATCTGCGGGATAGTGAGCAGTGAGATGACCAACACGATACCTACCATGCGCAGGCAGGCCACGATGGTCAGGGCGATGAACAGCATCAGGGCATATTCGAAGAACTCTACGGGCAGTCCTTGTGAACGGGCGAACTCGCGGTCGAACGCGATGCTGACAATAGGGCGCAGGTAGAGGCCAAAGAATACAGCTAAAACAACCGATAGGACACCTAATAATGCGATATCACTGGCTGTAATGGTCAGGATGTTACCGAAGAGGTAGGCCGAAAGGTCGGGTGCAAAGCCGGGCGACAGGAAAGTGAACATGATACCCAGCGCCATTCCCAGTGTCCAAAATACCGCAATGGCCGAATCTTCGCGCATGTCTTTGCGCTTGCTGAGCCATTCCACGCCGAAGGCCGACAAAACGGCAAACAGGGCAGCGGATAGAATGGGCGAGATCCCCGTGTACAGCCCCAGTCCGATACCGCCGAACGAGGCATGTGTCAGTCCACCACTAATAAATACCAGCCGCCTCGTCACGATGTACGTACCCACCAGTCCGCAGGCAATACTTGCCAGCAGGCTGCCCAGCAGGGCGTGTTGGAAAAATGTATATTGTAACAGGTCCATGTTTTTAGCAGCTTTTTTTAGTGGTTAATAATAACTATCGGCCTTTATCTTCTCTACCTCCTTTACTACTTCTTATGCGGATTGGCTCTCAGTTCTCCGACAACGAGAAAGACTTCGTCCTTCAGGTTGTCCGGCAGAGCAATCCCGCGGAGCTGCAGGCTGCGTACCCATCCGGCTACGTCTTCGGCCTGCATGGTGTAGAATACGTCGCGGAACTCCTCCTCCTGTTCAGCTGTATAGGAGTCGCCGGGCGTGCCGATGTATTGGTCCAGTTCTTCGTCGTCGTAGTATTCTATTTTCTTGCTGACGGCAGCCAGGAGGCTTTCCTTTTCGCACACTTCGTGCTGTCCGCAACATTCCGAGTCCACTTGCACGGTTTCGGGCATAGCTTCCAGTTCGCCGCTTTCCACTTGTTTGCGTAAGCGGCGGTTGCGTATTACTCCGGCTACAGCTGCTACCACAGCCAGGACTATCAGACTAACGATCAGTATCCACATACCTTATTTATATATAGCTTTGCAAAGGTAGTGCAAACTTAGAGAAGCACAAAGCGAAAACGAAGTTTTCAAGCTTTTGATTCCGAAGTGAAGTAAAGATACACAGATTTGGGGCACGACGAGGCCGGATGTTCTAAAATAGCGGAAACCTGTTGTTTATCTGCTTTCGGGATATGCCGTAATGCCGAATCCTGCTGCCTGCAAGTCGTCCCAGTAGCGGGGATAGGACTTGCTCACCACCTGCGGCTCGTTGATGCGGATGCTGGGGCAGACGAGACAGGCAGGAGCGAAAGCCATGGCCATGCGATGGTCTTCGTAGGTATCTATGCCGGGTTGTTCGTCGGCAGGGCACCGTTCGCCGTCCCACCACAGGATACTGTCTTGTTCGGCGTGTATCACGTAGCCCAGTTTCCTCAGTTCGGTGATAAGGGCACAGATACGGTCAGTTTCCTTGATTTTAAGGCTTTGTAGACCTGTAAAGCGGAAAGGAACGTCCAGCAGACAGCAGGTTACGACGAATGTTTGGGCCAAGTCGGGGATATCCACCAGGTCTTCATCCAGACGTACGACGGGATGTCCTTGCTTGCGGAGCTTCACGCCTTGTGGAATATATTCCGTCTGTACACCCAGTCGGGCAAAGAGTTCGGCACCACGGCTGTCGCCTTGCGCGCTGTTGGCAAAGAGTCCCAACAATTCTACCTCAGGAGAACCGGTCGCCAAGGCTGTCATTTGGTACCAGTAGGAGGCTGCGCTCCAATCGCTTTCCACACGGAAAGGCGTGTCGCGGTAGCCGCCGGGTGTCACGTCGATGCTGCTTTCCGATGTCCATCCGGCTTGTGCGCCGAAGTCGTGCATCAGTTGCAGCGTCAGGTTGATGTAGGGACGTGAGATGATATTGCCCGTTAGCCGCAGTTTCAGTCCCACGGGTAGCACGGCGCCTATCATCAGCAGTGCCGAGATGTATTGCGAACTCACGTTGCCCGCCAGTTCGATTTCGCTGCCCGTCAGCTGGGTGCCGTTGATGCACAGGGGCGGAAAGCCTTCATTGCCAGCATAGTCGATGCGAGCTCCCAGTGTACGCAGGGCGTCTACCAAGATGCGGATGGGGCGCTGCTGCATGCGTTCAGTGCCGGTGATGGTGTGCGTGCCCGGTGTCACGCAGAGGTAGGCGGTGAGGAAGCGCATGGCTGTGCCGGCGGCGTGGATGTCTATCACGTCGGGCATGTGGTCCAGGGCACGTATCATTACTTGTGTATCGTTGCAGTCGCTCAGATTCTCAGGACGTGTGCTACCTCCCGATAGAGCATGCAGGATCAGTGCGCGGTTGCTGATGCTCTTCGAGGCGGGCAGCTGCACGGTGGCGTACAGCGAGGCGGGGGCGTTGAGTAGGTATTGCATGTTGTGGTTCTTGCTTTGGTTTGATGGATGCAAAAATAAGAAAAGTAGAAAGTTGAGACAAATAAATCTGTCTCAATCTGCATGATTCCTGGTGCTCACTCGGACGGAAATGCCCTTGGCTTGTTAACTTCTGAAAATGTTTTCCAAAAAGGGTGATAGGCAGTGGTACGTGGTGTTACAGGTTGCAGGAATTCATGGTAACTTTGCCACGCTTTTCTAAGAGATTATAGATATATGGTAAAAGAAAATTCCAAAGTATTCTTGTTGATATTGCTGGGTATGCTGACCGCTTTCGGTCCGTTTGTCACCGATATGTACCTGCCCAGCCTGCCCTCGATGGGTGATTATTTCAGTACCACGTCCTCGATGGTACAATTGGGTCTGACGACCAGTATGATTGGCTTGGCTGTGGGGCAAGTGTTTTTCGGTCCTTTGAGCGACCGTTATGGACGTCGTTTGCCGTTGCTGGTAGCCATGTGGTTGTTTATCATTTCTACTTTATTGTGTCTGTTTTCGCAGAGTATCGAACAGTTTGTTGCTTTTCGCCTGCTACAGGGTATTGCGGGTGCGGGTGGCATTGTTATTTCGCGTTCTGTAGCGACGGACAAGTTCTCCGGTCGCGAACTGGCCAAGATGTTGGCGGTTATCGGGGCGATCAATGGGGTAGCTCCTGTGGCAGCTCCTATCGTGGGCGGGCTATTGACTGACCTAATAGGTTGGCAGGGTATCTTTTGGATTTTGTTCGGATTGGGCATTCTGCTACTGGCTGGTTGTTGCCATTTTCGGGAATCGTTGTCCCACGACCAACGTTCGGCGGAGCAGTGGACTGATACGTTCCGTAGTTTCGGTATTGTCCTGCGCGACCGGCGCTACGTCTGTTACGTCCTTCAGATGGCCTTCGCTCAGGGCGTACTGTTTGCCAACATCGCTTCCTCGCCTTTCATTGTACAGCAGCATTATGGGTTTTCGGCTTTTGCTTTCAGCCTTTGTTTTGGTGTCAATGCGTTGGCTATTGGAATCGCAGCCGCTTTGTCGGTCAAGTTCCACCGACCTGAAAGCTGCACGTTGGTGGGTTGTTGTGGTATGGCCGTCATATCGGTACTCCAGTGCGCAGCTCTTATGTCGGGTTGCAGTTTTTGGGTTTACGAGATGCTGATGTTGGGCTTACTGTTCAGTATGGGTATGACGTTCACCTCGAGCACAGCTTTGGCCATGGAGAGTCAGCGCGAGAATTCAGGTACGGCTTCGGCACTGCTCGGTGCCGTATGTTTTGCTGCGGGCGGTATTGTTTCGCCTTTGGTTGGCATGGGCAATATCCTTTCGTCCACAGGCATCGTTTTCGTGGTCTGTGCTTTTTGTTCGCTGGTGTGCATTCTGGTGGCTTTGGGGCGTCGGCGTACGCGCCTTTACTTCGCCTTCAGTACCTCCCAGAAACGTTGAGGCAGGTGGATATTCGTTATGCCGACAGCCTCTTTAAAGAGCGGGGCTATTTCGTTTGGCGTAAATCCGGCGATACCACAACCTATTTCCGTGACAAGGAACGTCAGTTCGGGATGTTCTTGGGCGCAACGGATAAAGTCGTCGACGTAAGGCTTAATTTCGGCAGGTCCTCCGTGCATGGTCGGGATGCCGTAAGTCTGTCCTTGTAGGCCTGCTCCTTGTCCCCATACAGCTCCCCACTTTTTCCAAGCCAGTAGGGCGGCACCTCCGCCGTGGGCTCCTTCCAGGTTACTGCCGAAAACGAATATCTCGCCGGGCTTCAGCTCGGTGATGCGGGGGGATGTGATTCTTGTTTCCATCATCTTGTCGGGTTTTGGTATGAAACAAAGATAGGCAATTCTTACAGGATATGCAACCAAATGTTGTATGAGTTTGTTGTATAGGAAAAAACTGTTTTGTGATATGAATACTGTAAAAACGATGCTGGGCCTGTGCGCCGTCCTGACGCTGGGCCTGATGCCGCTGCAAGCGGTTGCGCAGAGTGGAAGTCCTGCACGGGAGAGAGGAGAAGTGGTCATCTGTCGCGGAGTGGAAGCTCATACCTGCGGCCCGATGGTGAAGGTGGGGCAGGAGGCCCCCGACTTCCGGGCGGTGAATGCCGCGCTGGAGGAAGTCAGCTTGTCTTCCTATCGGGGCAAGCGTTTGATACTGAATATCTTCCCTAGTCTCGACACACCGACATGTGCCCTGTCTGTCCGTCAGTTTAATGCTCGTGCTTCGAAACTGGAAAATACTGTCGTGCTCTGCTTGTCGATGGATTTGCCTTTTGCGCAGTCTCGCTTCTGCACTACCGAGGGGTTGGACAATGTTGTGCCGCTCTCGCTGTTCCGTAGTCGCGACTTTGTGGAAGGTTACGGGCTTCGCCTCGCCGACGGTCCGCTGGAGGGGCTGATGGCACGGGCAGTGGTAGTGATTGATGAGGATGGTAGGGTGATTTACACTCAGCTGGTTAAGACTATATCTGACGAGCCCGACTATGAGGTTGCATTGAAGGCGCTTCAGTAAGAGATGACACCCATATTTTATTATTTGGATTTAATGAAGGAGGCTGCTGAGGTCTCCTTTTTTGTTGGAAAGTTTGTGCGTGGCCTGATTTATTTGTCCTCTTTTTGAAAGTCCGTGGAATATTACATCAATTCAAATAAATATTCCATTTCCTTTCCGCTTTGTTTCTCTTTACTTTGCAGTCAGAAACAATATCTATTTTTATCATGAAAAATATATTTATTTTTATGTTTGTTGTGCTGCTGGTATCTTCGTGCGGCGAGAATGTTGGCAGGATTGATTTGGCCGGGAAATGGACTGTGCGTCTGGATAGTGCTGATGTCGGGATACAGGAAAATTGGCCTGGACGCTGTTATGAAACGGCCATCATGCTCCCTGGTACTACCGATATGGCAAAGTTGGGGACAAAGACTATGCTGAAACCTGCTTTGGAGAAACCACAGTTATTGCATTTGACTCGTGCCTATAGCTATGTTGGCCCTGCCTGGTATGCTCGTGAAGTGGAGATTCCGGCAGAATGGAAAGAGAAAGATTGTTTTCTCCATTTGGAACGAGTACTTTGGGATACGCAGGTATGGGTGGACGGTATTAAGGTGGATGGACACGAGGAAAGTCTGGTTTCACCACATTGTTATAATCTCACTTCTTATTTGCAGAGTGGAGAAAAACATTTACTGACCGTACGGGTTGACAATCGCAAACGTTATGATATTTCGGTTAACGACTTGGCTCATGCTTATACGAATGCTACACAAGTGATGTGGAACGGTATCTTAGGCGATATGTATATAGAGGCCGTTGATAAAGTTCGTGTGGATGATGTACAGATTTATCCGGATGTCGCTTCCAGATCAGCCAAAGTTGCGGTAACGGTCTGTAACTCCGAAGATGTGCAACAGGAGGCTATGCTGGAACTGTTGGTTTTAGGAGAAAAAGATGGGAAAGAATATGGAATAGCCAACAAGAAAATTTCTGTTGGACCGGGAAAAACATTGGTAGAGTTGGAGTGTACTTTGGATAAGGATGCTCCGTTGTGGAGTGAATTTACTCCTAATCTTTATTGTGCGAATGTGGAACTGAAATCAGAAAAAGGGACGTCGTGTGTTTCGGAAAGATTCGGTTTACGCCAAATTGCACAGGCTGGAAGTTGTCTGATGTTAAATGACAGGCCGATTTTCTTGCGTGGAACATTGGAATGTTGCATTTTCCCTTTGACCGGTACTCCGCCTACAGACGAGGAAGCTTGGCGGGAACTCTATTCTTCGGCTCGTGAATATGGATTGAACCATCTTCGTTTTCATTCTTGGTGTCCTCCTGAAGCAGCTTTTAATGTTGCTGATGAAATGGGCTTCTATCTTCAGGTTGAATTGCCGGTGTGGAGTGTAACTTTAGGAAGTGATTCTGCTACGATTGATTTCCTTCGTGCAGAGGCGAGTCGTATTCGGAAAGAATATGGGAATCATCCGTCGTTCTGTTTTTGGAGTTTGGGCAACGAATTGCAATATGATTTCCAGATTATGGCATCTTTGTTACAGGAAATGAAGAAGGCAGATGGTCGTCATCTGTACACAACTACTTCGTTTACGTTTGAAAAAGGACATGGAGAATGGCCAGAACCGGACGACGACTTTTTTGTAACACAATGGACCCGCAAAGGCTGGGTACGGGGGCAGGGTGTGTTCAACGAGGAATCCCCTTCATTTGAGAAAGATTATCGCAGTTCGGTGGAAGGTATGCAAGTACCATTGGTCACACACGAGGTCGGGCAATATTCCGTATATCCCGATCTGACAGAGATTCCTAAATACACCGGTACGTTGATTCCGCTGAATTTTATGGCCGTGAAGCAAGATTTGGAGCGGAAAGGATTGATAGAGAAGGCACCTCAATATTTACAGGCATCTGGAAAGTTGGCTGCTATACTCTATAAGGAAGAGATTGAACGTGCTTTGAAGACATCAGGTGTCAGCGGATTTCAGTTGCTTGATTTGCATGATTTTCCTGGGCAGGGTACGGCATTGGTCGGGCTGTTGAATGCTTTTTGGGAGAGTAAAGGCATTATTCAAGGACGTGAATTCCGAGAATTTTGTGCACCAGTGGTTCCATTGCTTCGTTTTCCCAAAGCTGTCTATACGAATAATGAGTTTTTTGTGGCAAAAGCCGAATTGAGTAATTATGGTGTGGAGGAACTGAAAGACAGAACATTGGTTTGGGAAGTGAAAGACGCAGGAAAGTCGGTTGGAAAAGGTCGTATTGATGTTGCAGACCTCAGGATGGGACATAACGAGAATTTGGGTGAAATCGTATTACCTCTGAATAGTATAACCAAAGCCTCAAAGTTGGAGGTCTGCTTGTCGTTGGAGAACTCGGAGTATCGTAATTGCTGGAATATCTGGGTTTATCCTTTGGAGATAGAACTCAACTGGGGAGATGTGAAATATACCCGAGACTACAATACCGCCATGCAATGGCTGGTAGAAGGAAAGAAGGTCTTATTCAATCCTGATTGGCATACGTTGAGAGGTATTGAGGGCAAATTTGTACCTGTTTTCTGGAGCCCGGTTCATTTCCCCAATCAGGCAGGTACGATGGGGGTACTCTGTAATCCGTCTCATCCGGCTTTGTCAGACTTCCCTACGGATATGCATACCGACTGGCAATGGTGGGATTTGAATATAAATTCTACAACAATGATTGTGGATAGTTTGAATGGCGGATCTCCTATTGTAGAAATGGTGGATAATTTTGTCAATAACCGTCGTCTGGCTTCTTTGTACGAAGGTGGTGTCGGTAAAGGAAAACTGATGCTGGCTACGTTTGATCTACAGACTGCTCTCGACAAACGTCCGGTGGCTCGTCAGATGTTGGCCTCTATTCTGAAGTATATGAATAGTGCAGCCTTCGCACCGTCCCGAATGGAGGGATTGGACAAGATGAAAGATGTGTTTGGGACGGCAGACAATCAAAAACAATCGGCAAAAGGAATTTATTAGGTTACAATTAACATATAAATTATGGAAGCAATAACAGAATATCTGACACGAAGTACCGTAAATACTTCGGAAGTAAAGGCTTGGGAAGAAGTCGTGATGTTGCCTACTTATGGAATTGGTAAGGAAGAAAAGAATCCGATTTTTCTCGAAAAGCGTGTCTATCAAGGTAGTTCGGGTGCGGTCTATCCTTATCCGGTAGTAGAAAAAATAGAGGATGAGAAACACGACCGTCCCTGGCGTGTATTCTTCATTGAGAATGAGTATATCAAGGTAATGATTTTGCCTGAACTGGGCGGACGTATCCAGATGGCATACGATAAAGTGAAGAAACGTCACTTTGTTTATTATAATCAGGTGATTAAACCTGCGTTGGTTGGTCTGACCGGTCCTTGGATTTCAGGAGGTATCGAATTCAACTGGCCACAGCACCATCGCCCCAGTACCTATTTGCCGACCGATTGCATGATTGAGGAGTTTCCGGATGGTAGTAAGACGGTGTGGTGCAGTGAGGTGGAGCGTATGTTCCGGACAAAAGGTATGGCAGGTTTTACTCTTTATCCGGGCAAGGCTTATATTGAAATCAAAGCAAAGGTGTACAACCGTACTCCATTCCCACAGACATTCCTGTGGTGGGCCAATCCGGCCGTTGTGGTGAATAAGGATTACTATTCGGTGTTCCCACCTGATGTGAATGCCGTCTTCGATCATGGAAAGCGGGCTGTGTCAAGTTTCCCGATTGCTACCGGCGAATATTACAAGGTAGATTATTCGGCAGGTGTGGATATTTCCCGCTACAAGAATATTCCTGTTCCGACTTCTTACATGGCCATCAATTCGAAGTACGACTTTGTTGGCGGTTACGAGGAACATATCGAAGCCGGACTCCTCCATGTGGCAGACCATCACGTGAATGCCGGCAAGAAGCAATGGACGTGGGGTAACGGTGATTTTGGACAGGCGTGGGACCGCAACTTGACGGATGAAGACGGACCTTATATTGAACTGATGACCGGTATGTATTGCGACAATCAGCCGGACTTCACGTGGCTTCAACCTTACGAGGAGAAGTCTTGGGTACAGTATTTCATGCCTTATCAGAAAGTTGGCCTGGTGAAGAACGCCACTCGGGATGCCTTGATCAATCTGCTTCCCGAGGGAGACGGACGGATGAAGGTCATCCTCTATACGACGGCTGCCCATCGCGAAGTGCGTGTCATGCTGACTAATGTGGAAAATCACCGTATTTATTTGGATACGCTTACAGCGGTTTCTCCCGAGCATACTTATATGCAAGTGGTGGAATGCGACACGCAGAAGGCTGAAGACTTAAAATTGGTTGTGTTGGATGAAAAAGGCAACGTGATGGTAAGTTATCAGGCGGATAAACCTGAGATCAGACCGATACCTGAGCCGGCTAAGGCTGCGCTCGACCCCAAGCAGATAGCCAGTATGGAGCAGCTCTTCCTGACCGGACATCATCTGGAGCAATATCGTCATGCCACGTACCAGCCGTTGGACTATTATATGGAAGCCTTGAGTCGTGACGAGAGCGACATTCGCTGCAATAATGCGGTCGGTTTGCTGCTGATGCGTCGTGGACGTTTTGCCGAGGCCCAAAAATATTTTGATCGTGCCATTAAGACACAGACGGAACGTAATCCAAATCCTTATGACGGTGAACCATATTATAACTTGGGTTGGAGCAAGAAGATGCAGGGTGATATAGACGGCGCTTATGACGCTTTCTTCAAAGCTACCTGGAATGCAGCTTGGCAGGATGCCGGTTATATGGGACTGGCTCAGATCGACATGATTCGAAAGGATTATGAAAGCGGATTGGATCATATAAACCGTTCGCTTTATCGCAACTGGTTGAATCATAAGGGACGTCAGTTGAAGACTTCCTTCTTGCGGAAGACAGGTGATTATACCCGTGCAATGGCATTGGTTGATGAGTCCTTGTCGATGGACCGCTTCAATATGGGATGCCGTTTTGAAGCCTATTTGATTAAAAAAATATTGGGTAAGATGGAAGAGGCAGCGGCCGTGAAGCAAGATTTGAAGACGTTGATGCGCGGTGCTGTTCATAGTTATATCGAATATGCCATTGATTATGCTTCGGCCGGCATGTATGATGAGGCTTTGCAATTGCTTTCTTTTGTGACAGAAGATACAGAGAATACGTATCCGATGGTATATTATGCATTGGGTTACTTCTCTTCGAAAGCAGGAAAGAAGGATGAAGCATTGGCTTACTATCAGAAAGCAGAACAGATGTGTCCGGATTATTGTTTCCCCAATAAACTGGAAGAAGTCTTGATGTTGCAGGATGCCATGACTTTGAACCCGACAGGAGCCAAGGCTCCCTACTATTTGGGTAATTTCCATTACGCCGTTCGTTGTTACGATGATGCTGTGACATGTTGGGAAACGTCGGTTGCTCTCGACGACCGATTTCCGACGGTATTGCGCAATTTGTCTTTAGCTTATTACAACAAACAGCGCAATCCTCAAAAGGCACGTGAAGCTTTGGAGAAAGCCTATAGCCTTGATACGACTGATGCACGTATCCTGATGGAACTTGACCAGTTGTATAAGAAACTTCGCTATCCGCATCGTCAGCGTCTGGATTTCCTGGAAGCTCATGCGAACGAAGTAGAACAACGCGATGATTTGTGTATTGAACGTATCACGCTATATAATCAGCTGGGCGAATACCAGAAGGCTTACGACTTGATTAATGCACGCAAGTTCCATCCGTGGGAAGGTGGTGAAGGCAAGGTTACAAGTCAATATGTATTCTGCCGTGTGGAGCTGGCCAAGCAGGCATTGGCGGAGAAACGCTATACTGATGCCGTACGGCTTTTGAAGGAAACAGAAAAATATCCCGATAACTTGGGTGAAGGAAAACTTTCGATGGCCGAGGAGAATGATATTCATTATTGGTTGGGATGTGCTTACGAAGGACTGGAAGACATGGATCAGGCGAAAGCCTACTTTGAACGGGCAACTAAGGGTTCGGCAGAACCGGCTATCGCGTTCTTCTATAACGACCAGCAGCCGGACAAGATTTTCTATCAGGGACTGGCTTGGCGCAAATTGGGTGAGGAAGACAAGGCGCGCAGCCGTTTTAACCGTCTTATCAAGCACGGCGAAAAGCATCTGTTCGACAGGGTCAAGATTGATTATTTTGCCGTTTCGCTTCCTGATCTGCTGATTTGGGATGATGACTTGAATGTCCGTAACCTTATCCATTGCAATCTGGTAATGGGACTTGGATACCTGGGATTGGGCGATAAGGAACAGGCACGTCGGTTTCTGTCTGAAGTGATAGGCCTTGATATCAATCATCAGGTAGGACAACAGTTACTGAAAATGTGTGAATAATTTATATGTGTGTCATCCCTTCTTCTTCATGCGGTATTCTTTAGGAGACATGTGCATGTATTTACTGAATACCTTTGAGAAGTAGTAGGGATCGCTGAAGGACAGTTCGAAGGCTATTTCCTTAGCCTTCTTGTCCGTAAAGTCCAAGAGCTGGCATGCCTTCTGTATTTTCAGCTGATTGAAATAGCTGATGGGAGACATGCCGGCTTTTTGGGTAAATACGGTACTCAGGTATGCGGGCGAATAGTTTACGCTCTGTGCGATGTCCTCCAGTGTGAGCTGCTTGTTCAGGTTGGCTTTCATGAAGTTGATAACCTTCTGCATGGTGTCTTGTGTTTGTGGCTTGTTTATTTCTCTGAATTGAGGGATGTATCTGAAGCTTCCCAGCAGGTACCATAGGCAGAGGGTGATATATTCCAGATTTTCCACACTGTATCCCATCTCCAGATTTACCAGGATTTCATTGAACAGGCGAATGCGGTCGTCGAATCGGGCGGAAGGTGAGTCATCGATATGACTGGTCCGATTGAACAGTTCGGCAAAGAGGCAGCTTTTTTCGCCGGCAAAATGTACCCAATAGATACTCCATGGGTGTTGGGCCGATGCGACATAGGTGTGAGGCGTACCGGCTTCGATGATGAAGAACTGGTTCTTTTTTATGAAACATCGACCTTTTCCGATGTCATACCAGCCTTCTCCTTCGTGACAATAGATCAGAATGTGTTGTTCACTGCCTTCTTCCCGTTGCCGATAATGGTTCTCCGCATGGGGATAGTAGCCGATATCGGTCGGATAGAGCAGGCTGGTCATGGGATTCTTTTGCACCTTGAGGAGAATCTCTTGAGGAATCACAATGGCCTTTTCATTGGGAAATCCGTCTTTCTTCTTTTCCATAAAGGATGTCAGTTTTGTCAGACAACGTTTCTATTTTGTCAGGGTTTTGTTTCGCCTTCGATGTAGTTTTCCAAAAACAGGTGTTCACCATCGAATACGGCGTACGAGAAGTAGTTGATCCAGTCGCCCAGAATGACGATACGCGATGAGGCGTTCAGCATCAGGTCCAACTCGATGTGGCGATGCCCGTAGATGAAAAAATTAATGTTGGGGTGGCTCTTGAGATATTTTTTGGTATAGAGCACCAGTGGTTCGTTGTTTTCGCCCATATAGTCAGGTTCCTTGCCGTCCACCCGTTTCAGGCGGCTGTGCTTGGCCCATGTCAGTCCCAGTTCCACACTCCAGCGGGGATGAAGTGCGGAAAACAGGGTTTGCAACGTATGGCTGTGGAAAACGGCACGCAGAAACTTGAATTTACGGTCGGGGTCGCCCAGTCCGTCACCATGGGCCAGATAGAATTCCTTGCCATGGATTTCTGTGGTCAGCGGCTTACGGTGCAGGATGACGCCGCACTCCTTCGTCAGGTAGTCGCCGCACCAGATGTCATGGTTGCCCGTAAAGAAGTGTACTTCCACTCCGAGGTCCGTCAGTTCGGACAGCTTGCCCAGAAAGCGCGTGTAGCCTTTGGGCACCACCAGCTTGAATTCGTACCAGAAGTCGAACATGTCGCCCAGCAGATAGACGGCCGAAGCCTTGTGCTTGATGCTGTCCAGAAAGTTCACCAGCCGGCGTTCTTGCGTACGGCCGTGCTCTATGGCACGCGAACCCAGATGGGCGTCGGAGAGGAAATATACATTCTTCATAAGGCGTATTCGTTAGGTTTTTATTTGAACAGTTCGTCCAGGTATTTGTAGAAGGCGGGATCTTCGCCTACCACAATCTTGGCTACTTTGCCTTCGGGGTCGATGACAATCTTGGTAGGATAGCCTTGTATGCCATATTTCACCGTGATGTCTGCCTCGTCCGTATTGCGCACGTGCAGCCAGGGCAGTTCATGCTTCTCTACGGCTGCTTTCCATTTCTCTTCCGTATCGTTGCAGTCCACACCCAATATCTCCATGCGGTCCTTATATTTTTCGTAGTATTTCTTCATGTCGGGGATACCTTTGATACACCAACCGCACCAACTTCCCCAGAAGTCCAGTACTACATACTTGCCGCGCAGGGACGACAGGGTGAGGTCTTTGCCTTGGAGATCTTTCAGCGTAAAGTCAGGGGCTGTGACGCCTTCGACCATATTTTTGCGCGCTTCTTCGCGGGCTTTCTGCCGCTCGATGGCTTCTTTCATGGCCTTGTAGAGGGGAGCCATCGGGCCGTTCTGTGCCTTTTCGCCGATGAGGTCGAGCAGGTCACTCGCGGTTTTGCCAAAGTCGGATATCAGATAGACGGAGATGTCTTCGTCAGGGTGCTGGCGGATGTAGTCTTCCTTTACTTTTTTCATGTCGGCATTGATCGGCTCATAGATTTGGCGCAGGGAGTCGAGGCGTTGGGGTGTCAGTGTGCCATCACTTTGCATGCCCATGATGACTTGTGTCACCTTGTGCATCTCGTCCTCATAGGGCTTGTACAGGGCCCGCACTTCTTCGTAGGCCTGGTGGAAAGCATTGCCTTTCATGTGGTAGTCGTCCATCGAACCGCTTACTTCCACCGTTTCGCCGGGGAAGGTTACAACTGTGATGGTTTTGCGAAGTGATGCGGCGGCGGCTCCGTTACGGGGTTGGGCGTAGAAGAAGGCCTCCATCGGCACGCTGTCGTTCTCCAGCTGGCAGGTGAAGCTTCCGTTCTGCAAGGCGATGGTGTCGCGGTGTATCGTGCTGCGGCTTAAGTCCGATACGGCAAAATAGTTCACAATCAGGGTATCGCTCTCTACGCCGGCCAGTGTGCCGGTGATGGTCGTTTGTTTCTGATCAGGCTGGCAGGCGCAGAGCAGTGCCGTACAGGCCAGCAGGCCAAGTGTTTTCTGTTTCATGATATGCTGTTGTTTTTGTTATAAGAATCCCAGTTCTAGTTTAGCCTCCTCGCTCATCATGTCCTTGTCCCATTCGGGTTCGAAGACCAGGTTGATGGTGGCCGAGGCCACACCTTCGATGCTCTCTATCTTTTGGCGGATATCCTCCATAATGAAGTCGGCCGCCGGGCAGTTGGGCGCCGTTAGCGTCATGTCGATGCTGACGTTGAAGTCGTCCGTCACGTCAATTTTGTAAATCAGGCCCAGGTCGTATACGTTTACGGGTATTTCGGGGTCGTACACGGTCTTGAGCATCGCCACTATCTTTTCTTCTATTTCAAATTTAGTCATAATCTTGCAAAACTTGTTTCAAGAGCAAAACTACACTTTTTTTGTGAAATCACAAAAGGGAAGTGGTGCAAGGACGGTTGGAAAAATATTTTGCAGGCTAAAGTCCATAGTTGCGTCCGCCAAGTTCATGTTTAGCGAGCTAAAGTAGGTGTTTAGGAACGCAATATCGGTAGTGAGTAATGGATTGCCCTAATCAGGTTTCAATCCTTCATTTGTAGTGTAATCTGTTGCAAGAAAGGGACGTAGGTTGAAAGATAGAGTTTCACGGCGGTGTTCATTGTCTTCGGCTTGTACGGTAATGTGGCATCTTGATCAATATGGTTGTTTCAATATAAGTATCTTATTATCAGTTGTCTGTGGTGAAATCACATTAGGGGAATCTTTGAAATCAACTTGTGAAAGCAATGCAATGTTGATTTCCGTTGATTATGGTTGATTATCGTCCGTTATTTACGTTGAAAAACTTGACTTCGCCTTTTTGATGTCGTATCTTTACGAGAAAAAGAATACACCTATGAATCTGATTTGTCAACTGAGAAATTTCTTTTTCCGTGAAGAACCATCCGCTTCGTCGTACGACCGGCTGCTTGCCGATCTGAACCGTGCCTGTTCCCGCTTGCCCGAAGGACAGGCCTTTCTCGTGACAGGCGACGGCGAGTTCACCGTCCGCCTGACTTGGAAACCGCAACAGGCGAGCCCTGAAAAACGCATGTTCAGTCTGAACGGACAGGATGAAGTGACGGAATGGATAGAAGCCGTTCCAACTGCTACGAAAGAGCCCAACCCTGTAGATATAGAAAAAGGGAAAAAGGAACCGAAGCAAAAGCGGATGATGCAACGCCTCTCACGCTACTTGAAGTTGCACTATGCCTTCCGCTACAATCTGCTGACAGAACGAACGGAATATGCCCGTCTGAATACAGAAGCCACGAACAGTGTTCATCATCTTGTTTATAAGCCCGTAGACAATCGGATTCTGAACGGTATTGCGCTCAGCGCCATCGGAAATGGGGTAAACTGTTGGGATCGTGACATCAAGCGATATGTGGAATCCGACCACGTACAAGCTTACCACCCCTTCGAACTCTATTTCACGAACCTGCCTGAATGGGACGGCAAAGACCGTGTGACGGAACTGGCAAGACGAGTATCCGATAAGGACGTTTGGATACGTTCCTTCCACCGCTGGATGCTGGCCGTCACAGCCCAATGGACAGGCTCGGGCAACCGTGGCCGCAGGGCTAATAGTGTAGCTCCGCTTCTGGTCAGCCCCACACAGGGCCTGGGTAAATCCACTTTCTGCCGTATGTTGCTCCCCCAAGAATTGCGTGACTACTTCACGGAAAGCTTCGACCTGGCCAACGCCTCGTCGGCGGAGAACAAACTGGCTTCTTACGGTCTGATTAACCTGGACGAGTTTGATCGTCTTCCCGCTAGCCGGATGCCCCTGCTGAAGAACCTGATGCAAATGGAAGACCTGCGTGTGCGTCGTGCCTACCGCCGTTCAGCCGAAGCCTTGCCAAGAATTGCCTCGTTCATCGGCACGAGCAACCGCCGCGATCTGCTGACCGACCTTTCGGGCAGCCGCCGTTTCATTTGTGTGGAAGTGGAGCATGCCATCGACTGTACGACGCCCATCGACCACGCCCAGCTTTATGCCCAACTCCTGCATGAGTTGAATAACGGCGAGCGCTGCTGGTTCTGCAAGGCCGAAGAGGCAGAAATTCAGGCGGCCAACCGTCCGTTTTACCGCATAACGCCCGCCGAAGAACTTATAAGCAACTGCTTTGTGTTTGCCGAGGCAGGCGAGCAAGGTGCCCGCCTGATGTCTGCGGCAGATATTTATGCCGTATTAAAACAGAAGAATCCCGCTGCCTTGAAAGATTGCTCCTGTACTTCGTTCAGTCGTCTGTTGGCCCAGCTGGGGCAGAGAATACACACAAGGTATGGCAATGGGTATTGGGTGAAGAGGGTATAAATTAATATCGTCTATTAAAAACAAAGACTGCCCACTGAACCATTGTTATGGTTGAGGCAGTCTACCCTGATACCAGATTATTCCTGATAATCTGTGGGTAAAGTAAAATGTGAGAGATAGATTTATAGTTAGTAGAATTGACGGGTAGTTGTAATTTGTTTATATGTTTCACTAGTGTCCCGTTAAAATGGGACGAGTTAAACAATTAATCAAATAGCCCCGGAATAATGGGATTATATAGATCTTTGACATCATTGAAATTAGTCTTGTCGAACAGG
>NZ_JAAZTS010000015.1 GCF_019239235.1 Caecibacteroides pullorum
ATCTTTAGGCTTAAAGATACAAAATCTTTAGGTAATAACAAAGCCCCAGCTTGTGAAAGTCGGGGCTTTGTGCTAAACAAAGAAGGTGTGCTTTTTGACACACCTTCATCCAACCAATACCTATTGACCTATCTTTTTACCCCTTCTCAGTTTCTCCACTTTTTTACAGACTTCAGGTCATCGCCCGTTGCCTCCATCAGGCTGAGAGCGAAACCACCACTGCGAGCTTCTTTGACAGAAATCTTAGTTTTAGAAGTCACAATACCTTTCTTTATCTGATAAGCAGTAGGATTGTCCTTGTAGTCGGCGTCTTTTCCATCAGCATAGAGAGTAGCGACATATTTCTTGTCTGCATCAAGAAAATCAAGTTTGAATTCAGCCGTACGTGCATTTTCATCGGTGATACCACCAACAAACCAATTACCACTGTTTTTTGCCTTACGGGCTATAGTGATGTAATCACCTGGCTCGGCTTCGATATACTTGCTTTCATCCCAATCGACAGCTACGTCCTTGATAAACTGGAAAGCATCCATATGTTTCTCGTAGTTGTCCACCAAATCAGCAGCCATCTGCAAGGGGCTATAAAGAGTAACGTAGAGAGCAAGCTGTTTGCAAAGGGTCGTCTGTACTTGTCCGTGCGGCAGGTCACCCATAAAATCAAGTTTAGTATCAAAAATACCCGGCGTATAATCCATTGGGCCTCCAATAAGACGATTGAACGGTAAAAGCGTCGTATGGAAAGGCTTGCTTCCGCCAAAGGCTTCGTACTCTGTACCACGAGCTGATTCATTGCCAATCAGATTGGGATACGTACGACACAGACCTGTAGGGCGAACAGCCTCATGGCCATTGACCATAATTTTGTATTCAGCAGCTTTCTTTACTGCATACAAATAGTGATTATTCATCCATTGACCATAATGATGCTCGCCTCGAGGAATAATATTGCCTACATATCCACTTTTCACTGCGTTATATCCATGGTCTACCATAAACAGATAGGCCTTATCCAAATGGCGTTCGTAGTTACGTACCGAAGCAGAAGTTTCGTGATGCATCATCAATTTCACTCCCTTGCTATGAGCATAGTCGTTCAGCATCTTCACATCAAAATCAGGATATGGAGTCACAAAATCAAAGACATAATCCTTAGATTTGCCGAACCAGTCTTCCCAACCTTCATTCCAACCTTCGACAAGTACCTGATCAAGTCCATGCTCAGCTGCGAAATCAATGTATTTCTTCACATTCTCATTGGTAGCACCATGACGTCCGTTAGGCTTCAGCGTCGAATAGTCTGTCTGACCCAGCTTCACAGAAGGCAGATCGTCTGTATAAGCCCAGGTACTCTTACCTGCAATCATCTCCCACCAAACGCCCACATATTTAACAGGTTTAATCCACGATACATCTTCATAAGCACAAGGCTCGTTCAGGTTCAGCGTGATACGTGAGGCTAAAATATCACGTGCATCGTCACTCACGATAACCGTACGCCAAGGTGAAGTACAAGGAGCCTGTAAGTATCCTTTATTGCCTTGCGCATCAGGAGTCAGCCAAGATTCGAACACAAGATTCTTATCATCCAGATTGAGATGCATGCACGAATAATCCACAAGAGCAGCTTCATGCAGATTGATGTAAAGGCCGTCTGCCGTTTTCATCTGCAAAGCCGTCTGCACACCTGTGGGTGAAAATGGAGTCTGCGAAGAATTGGGCGTAATGGCGCCTTCCATCAGGCCACGTATCTCTGTCAGTTTTGATTCAGTATAATCATATTCTTGCGTATCATAGTCGCCAGGAATCCAGAAAGCCGTATGGTCACCAGCCATAGCAAACTGAGTATGCTCCTCTTTGATAACGAAATAATTGAGATTCTTCTGCAAAGGGAATTCATAACGGAAGCCCAAACCGTCATCGAAGAGGCGGAAACGGATAACTATGTTACGCTCTTGCGCTTTCTGGTTCAACGTTACCGCCATTTCATTATAATGGTTACGTATTTCTTTTTCCTCACCCCACACAGGCTGCCAGGTTTCATCAAACGTAGAATTTTTCACCTCACCTAAAGTAAATCCAGCCATCAGGCCTGGATCATCCTTCAGTTCCAATCCTAACTTGGAAGGTTTAATAACCACCTTTTCTTTATAATACAATTCATAGACAGGCTCTCCCTGCCCGTTTACTGTAAATACCAGTCTAAGTAACCCATTAGGAGAAGTAAGTTCCTCGGCAACAGCCATACCAGCTATGCAAAGGAATGATAACAAAAATAAGATTCTAGAAGTGAATGTTTTCATGTTTCTCATGTGTAATATTATTCTTTGCAGACAAAGATAAGCAAAAGTACAATAAGCGGTTATCCAATTCTGACACAAAGAAGAATAAAGGGACAGCAAACGTTTGCATGCCATTAAACTTTACTTAACACTACCAACAGTAAATAAACCAAATCAGCCAGTATATTCTTCCTGCTTTTTTATATACAAGTACTGTTTTTTAGAGTATTTAAGACAAATACCTCCAATGAGTAGTGCATATTTAACAGAAAGTCGCTACTTTTGTAACTGGAAAATAAAATCCAATGAAAACAATTAAGAAACAATAATCTAACCCCTAAATCCTATGCTGACTCAACTCATCAATGCCCGCATCCTTACTCCACAAGGGTGGTTGAAAGATGGTTCCGTTCTGATAAGAGACGGAAAAATATTGGAAGTAACCAACTGTGACTTGGCCGTTATCGGTGCTACACTCATCGATGTCAAAGGCATGTATGTACTGCCCGGTGGTATCGAAATTCATGCCCACGGTGGTGGTGGACGTGATTTTATGGAATGTACCGAAGACGCTTTCCGCCAAGCAGTACAGACGCATATGAAATATGGTACAACCAGCATATTCCCGACAATGTCATCGTCTACAGTTCCCATGATAGAACAGGCAGCCGAAACCTGTACGAAACTGATGGCAGAACCCGACAGCCCTATTTTAGGTCTCCATCTTGAAGGACATTACTTCAATATGGCAATGGCTGGCGGACAAATACCCGAGAATATCAAAAACCCAGATCCCAACGAATATATTCCTCTGGTAGAACGCTGGTCATGTATCAAACGTTGGGATGCAGCTCCTGAACTTCCAGGTGCTATCCAATTCGGCAAATACATCTCCGGCAAAGGTATTTTGGCAGCCGTAGGCCATACACAAGCTGAATTCGAAGATATTCAAGCTGCACATGAGGCAGGATATACCCATGCAACACACTTCTATAATGCCATGCCTGGCTTCCATAAACGCCGCGAATATAAATATGAAGGTACTGTAGAAAGCATCTATCTGCTGGACGACATGACAGTAGAAGTCGTTGCCGATGGTATTCATGTACCGCCAACAATCTTGCGATTGGTATATAGAATAAAAGGTGTAGAACGTACTTGCCTGATCACAGACGCCTTGGCTTGTGCCGCCAGTGACAGCAAAGAAGCTTTCGATCCACGCGTCATCATCGAAGACGGTGTCTGCAAGTTAGCCGACCGTTCAGCTTTGGCAGGAAGTATAGCCACAATGGACCGACTGATCAGAACCGTCGTACAGAAAGCCGATATTCCATTGGCCGATGCTGTCCGTATGGTATCTGAAACTCCTGCAAAAATCATGGGTGTATACGATCGCAAGGGATCATTGCAACGAGGAAAAGACGCAGACATTATCGTCATGGATGACAACCTGAACGTACGCGCCGTATGGGCAATGGGAAAACTTGTACCGGATACATATACCATATAATATCCCCACTGCAATCCAATTACTTTAATACAATCAATTTATGAAGACAAATCTTAGCTCGCAAATCACCTTGAACAGAGTATCGACGAGGTACTACCGTCCGGAAAATGCCTTTGAACGCTCTGTTCTGACTCGGTTGGAAAAGATTCCTACTGACATCTACGAAACAGTGGATGAAGGCGTCGACCAAATAGCCCGCGACATCGCCCAAGTGATACGTGATAAGCAAAAAGCTGGACGTTTCTGTGTACTGGCTTTAGCTGGAGGTAACTCTCCACGCAATGTATACGCAGCTTTAGTGCGTATGCACAAAGAAGAAGGGCTGAGTTTCCGCAACGTTATTGTATTCAACCTCTACGAATACTATCCACTTGCACCCGATGCAATCAACAGCAATCTCAATGCATTAAAAGAAATGCTGCTCGATCATGTAGATATTGACAAACAGAACATTTTCAGCCCTGATGGTTCAATAGCCAAAGATACTATTTTCGAATACTGCCGCCTTTACGAGCAACGTATCGAAAGTTTCGGAGGCTTGGATATTGCCTTACTGGGTATTGGACGTGTAGGTAACATTGGATTCAACGAACCAGGCTCCCGCCTGAACTCTACCACACGATTAATTCTGCTTGACAATGCATCACGTAACGATGCAGCCAAGATGTTTGGCAATATAGACAGTACTCCTGTAAGTTCTATTACAATGGGGGTATCTACTATATTAGCAGCCAAGAAAGTCTACCTCATTGCCTGGGGTGAAGAAAAGGCCAAGATGGTGAAAGAATGCGTAGAAGGCCCTATTACGGATACAATTCCGGCCTCTTACCTGCAAACTCACAACAATGCCCATATTGTAACAGACTTATCAGCTGCTTCGAACCTGACACGTATCCAACGTCCTTGGCTGGTAACCTCCTGCGAATGGAACGACAAGCTCATCCGCAGTGCCATCGTATGGTTGTGCCAGCTGACAGGTAAACCTATCCTGAAACTGACAAACAAGGACTACAATGAAAATGGCTTAAGCGAATTGTTGGCCCTTTATGGTTCAGCCTATAATGTGAATATAAAAATATTCAATGACCTGCAACATACCATCACAGGATGGCCAGGCGGAAAGCCGAACGCAGACGATACCTATCGCCCCGAACGTGCCCTTCCCTACCCCAAGCGTGTCATTATCTTCTCACCCCATCCTGACGACGATGTTATCTCTATGGGTGGCACGTTGCGCCGTCTGGTAGAACAAGGACACGACGTTCATGTAGCCTACGAAACAAGCGGTAATATTGCTGTTGGTGACGAAGAAGTGATCCGTTTCTTGCATTTTATCAATGGTTTCAATCAACTATTTAATGACAGTGCAGATCAGGTCATCAATGAAAAATATGCAGAAATTCGCAAATTCCTTCGCGAAAAGAAAGATGGTGACATGGATACACGCGATATTCTCACCATTAAAGGACTTATCCGCCGCGGCGAAGCACGTACAGCTTGTACGTACAACAATATTCCGTTGGATCACTGTCATTTCCTTGACCTGCCTTTCTATGAAACAGGCAAGATTCAAAAAAATCCAATTAGCGAAGCTGATATTGAAATAGTCCGCAATCTGTTGCGCGAAGTAAAACCTCACCAGGTCTTTGTGGCTGGCGATTTAGCAGACCCCCATGGCACACATCGTGTTTGCACAGACGCTGTATTCGCTGCTATCGACTTGGAAAAGGAAGAAGGTGCTGAATGGTTAAAAGATTGCCGCATATGGATGTATCGTGGTGCTTGGGCAGAATGGGAAATTGAAAACATCGAAATGGCTGTTCCTATCAGTCCAGAAGAACTACGTGCCAAACGCAATTCTATCCTGAAACACCAAAGCCAGATGGAAAGCGCTCCATTCCTCGGCAATGACGAACGCCTCTTCTGGCAACGAAGCGAGGATCGCAATCGCGGTACCGCTAATTTGTATAACAGTCTGGGACTTGCCAGCTATGAAGCTATGGAAGCTTTCGTAGAATACATTCCACTATAAAAACAAGTAGAATAAAAATAAAAACAGGAGAATGAGAAAAGAGATTTATACTCTTGCTTTCATTCTCCTGTTTGCTATTGTCAACCAATATTTCTATACTTATTATCCCTTTTTTGACCTCCTGTATTCTTTGGGAGACATACCCATAATTTTACTGAAAAGACGCGAAAAATAAAACATATCCCCAATGCCAACCTTATAGCAAATCTGATTAATCTTCATATCTGTCGTATCCAACAAAGAACAAGCATACTGTATTTTCAACAGATTGGAATAGGCCGACGGACTATGTCCTGTCTTCTGCCTGAACATAGCTGAAAAATACGAAGGTGAATAACCTGTAAGCGCAGCAAGATCTTGTAAAGACACATGCTTTTCCATATTCTCTTTCATATAATGAATAGCACGCTCTACCGTATCCGATTCAGTTGTTCGATTACTGGCATTCCGATATTGCTGAACACAACGCAACGAACCCAGGAAATAATGGAAAAGAGAAGAAACATATAACAGGTTTTCACTGCTATATCCCGATTTTAATATCATAAACATTTCCTCAAACAATCCGATACGATCACTGATACGCGAGCTGTCACTCGGACAAAGATCCATAGGATAGACAATATCCTTGGCATAATAAGGAGCCATCTCACCTTTAAAATGTATCCAATAAATTGTCCATGGAGTTGTTTCACTGGTTCCGTATGCATGTGGAACTCCAGCAGGAAGAATGAAATATTGATTAGCCGTAACTGTATAAGTATGTTCTCCCACACGGTACCAACCATCACCATCTATACAATATATAAATACAAATTGATTAATAGGAACCTTTCGCTCCCTGCGATGATGCAAAGCCTTCGGAAAATAGCCGATATCCGTTATATGCAACCTAGACAACAAAGGGTCTGCCTCCATCGCATCTACTATCAATTTGGGAAGTACCAATATCTGCTCCCCCTGAAATCCATCTTTCAGCTCTATCATATACCATCTGTTCAAAATCCCAGCAACAAACATACACAATGAAAATGGGAAATTCAAGCAAAAAAGTAAGATTGTCCATATAAAGTATAAAACTTTCTATTTTTCAGTCTGCTGATAGTTACTAATTTTGCAAACGAAAAACATATTTTCCATCTGATCACATGAAAACGTACAACAAAGGATTCATCTACTTTATCTGCCTTGTATCAGCTATGGGCGGATTGCTATTTGGTTACGACTGGGTTGTAATCGGAGGCGCTAAGATTTTTTACGAACAATTCTTCAACATAGTCGACAATCCATCAATGCAGGGACTTGCGATGAGTATAGCCTTGGCAGGATGCCTCATTGGCGCATTAACTTCAGGAATGTTGGCTGACAAACTTGGCCGAAAGCCTCTGTTACTGCTTTCTGCTCTTATTTTTGTATTAACAGCATATGGAACAGGAGCATTCAGCAATTTCCACTATTTTCTGTTGGCACGTTTCTGTGGAGGTATCGCTATCGGTATTGCTTCAGGGCTCTCCCCTATGTATATCGCCGAGGTAGCGCCTACCCACATCCGTGGCAAACTGGTTTCACTCAACCAACTCACCATTGTCATCGGCATCCTGGCAGCACAAATTGTCAACTGGCTACTGGTCAGTGACGACATAGCTTGGAATATTGAAATGGCTTGGCGCTGGATGTTTTGGTCAGCAGCATTCCCTGCACTAGCCTTTTTAGTACTTGCCGCATTCATACCTGAAAGTCCACGCTGGCTAGCCATAACAGGGCAACGGGAACGAGCCGTAGCCACACTGACCCGTATTGGAGGTGCGAACTATGCGCAAAGCGAACTAACAGCCTTACAAACAGATATGCAACATAAGCAAAATCAAGGCGGCCTGTCTCTGCTTTTCAGCAAACCATATCGCCGGGTTCTTTTGTTAGGCATTATCGTAGCCATGTTCCAGCAATGGTGTGGAACCAATGTCATATTCAACTACGCACAAGAAGTTTTCCAGTCGGCTGGCTACGACGTAGACAATACATTTATCAACATCGTTGTTACGGGTATTGCCAACCTGATATTTACCTTTGTAGCCATCTATACCGTTGACCGTCTGGGACGCCGTGCATTGATGTTGCTTGGCGCAGGTGGTTTGGCAGGAATTTACCTCATACTCGGCACTTGCTACTATTTCGAAGTAAGCGGCATTTTCATGGTCATCCTGGTTGTAGCTGCCATTGCCTGCTATGCCATGTCCTTAGGACCTGTCACTTGGGTATTATTATCGGAGATTTTCCCCAATAAAGTAAGAGGAATAGCTGTAGCTACAGGAACGTTCGCCTTGTGGATTGCCAGCTTTATACTGACCTACACATTCCCTTTCTTGAACAAAGCATTGGGAACAGCCGGCACTTTCTGGATATATACAGCCATCTGCGCTGCAGGATTTATATTTTTCTCTTTCCGCTTGCCTGAAACAAAAGGTAAATCGCTGGAGCAACTGGAAAAAGAAATGGTCGGCTAATATACTAAAAACAACATAACGGTCTTTACTAGACCCTATAACAATACAAACTATAACACACTCAAACCACCATGAAAACACACTTTTTTTTATTACAATTACTATGTTTGTCATTCTACTTGTCAGCGCATGCTCAAGTAATGGATCTCTCTGGAACCTGGCGTTTTGCTGTCGATCGTAACAATGAAGGCATCTCTGCCCAATGGTATCTTCAGACACTAAACGACCAGGTTCAACTTCCAGGTTCAATGATCACCAATGGTAAAGGTGATCCTGTCAACCTGGCTACCCCCTGGGTAGGTAGTTTCAATGACCAAACTTTTTTCAAACAGGACCGTTATGCTCGTTATCGCACACCTGACAACTTCAAGATACCCTATTGGCTACAACCCGACAACTATTATGCTGGAGTAGCTTGGTATCAGCGTGACATTGAAATCCCCAAGTCGTGGAAAAAGAAGAGTATCCATCTATTCTTCGAACGCTGCCATTGGGAAAGTCGTATATGGATCGATGGTAAGGAAGTAGGGATGCAGAATGCGTTAAGCGCTCCTCAACAATACGACCTGACCAACTACCTCACTCCTGGTAAACATACCCTCTCCGTACGTGTTGACAACGCCGTACGTGACATCGATCCAGGTGAAAACTCTCACTCCATTTCCGACCATACACAAGGGAACTGGAACGGCATAGCAGGTTCCATGTATCTGGAAGCCAAAGGTAATTCTTATTACAAGCAACTTCACGTTTTCCCACAAGCTGAAAAAGGCGATCTAACGATAAAGGCCAATATCTGTAATACGACTTCCAAACGACAAAAGATCGATTTGATTTTCCGTCTGAAAGATACGGAAACCACCAGAAGTTACACCATTCAACCTGGTGACAATAAGCTGGAAATCAATCTTCCCATGCCAAAAGATATCAAAGTTTGGGATGAATTTAATCCAAATCTGTACACACTAACCTGTACACTCCAAAAAGGGAAAGAACAACTGGACCACCGTGAAATCACTTTTGGCTGTCGTACATGGAGCATTCAAAACGGTCAATTAACCCTCAACGGACACCCTGTTTTCCTTCGTGGTACGCTGCATTGTGCTTCTTTTCCTCTGACTGGCTACCCTGCTACCGACAAGGAAGAATGGTTGCGCGAACTCCGCATTTGCAAACAATATGGTATCAACCACATCCGCTTCCATTCATGGTGCCCACCCGAAGCTGCCTTCCAAGCTGCTGACGAACTAGGAATATATTACATGATTGAATGTTCTTCATGGGCCAACCAGTCATCAGCTATCGGTGACGGGAAACCTATCGATGATTTCATCCGTCAGGAGGCTGAACGCATCGTCAATGCCTATGGCAATCATCCTTCTTTCTGCATGATGGCCTACGGTAACGAACCTACCGGCAAGCATTCCAATGATTACCTGGCCCAATTTGTCAGCTACTGGAAAGAAAACGATTCACGTCGCCTTTATACTTCAGCCGCAGGCTGGCCCAACCTGCCTGTCAATGATTTCCTAAGTGATTCCAATCCACGTATACAGCAATGGGGAGCCGGAGTCACCAGCATCATCAATGCCCAGCCACCTTCCACTACTTATGACTGGAGCGGCTATACAAACAAATTCCATCAACCATTCGTCAGCCACGAAATAGGTCAATGGTGTGCATATCCCAACTTCCACGAAATGCAAAAATACACAGGTGTCTACAAGGCGCGTAACTTCGAAATATTCCAAGAAAGGCTCAAAGAAAACGGCCTCATCCAACTGGCCGACAGCTTCCTCCTGGCATCAGGCAAGCTACAGACACTCTGTTATAAAGCAGACATCGAAGCCGCATTGCGAACTCCAGGCTTTGGAGGTTTTCAGTTACTTGGATTGAACGACTTCCCTGGACAAGGTACAGCACTCGTTGGTAGCCTTGATGTCTTTTGGGAAGAAAAAGGTTATGTCACCGCTAAGGAATACAGCCGTTTCTGCAACAGCCTTGTGCCACTAGCACGCATACCCAAGTTAGTACTCGAAAATGATGAAAACTTCGATGCAACTATTGAAGTAGCCAATTTCTACCGCCCACTACAACACCCGCAAGCAATATGGACCATTCGCAATGTTTCTGGCAAGACACTTGCTCAAGGTTCTTTCAATATTGAACAGTTGGATTTGGGTAATTGCCAACCTTTAGGCCATATCACCTTTGACTTGGCTTCCATTCACAAAGCCTGCCAACTGAAATTGGAGGTCACTGTTGACGGACGCAGTAATGACTGGGATTTTTGGGTCTACCCATCCCAAAAACAAGTATGGGATGATTCCCTGCTCCTAACCGATACTTTGGATCAAAAGACACTGGAATGTCTCCAAAACGGCGGAAAAGTATTGCTTTCACTGAAGAAAGGAAGCCTTAGCAAAGAAATGGGGGGTGATGTAGCTGTCGGATTCTCCAGCATCTTTTGGAATACGGCATGGACCAACGGACAAGCTCCCCATACGTTAGGTATCTTATGCAACCCGTCACATCCTGCTCTCAAATATTTTCCTACCGAATATTATAGCAATTACCAATGGTGGGATGCTATGAGCCATTCGGGCGCCATCTACCTAAGCAAACTGTCGAAAGACATCCATCCGCTGGTACGTGTCATTGACGACTGGGTGACCAACCGTTCGCTAGGTCTGCTTTTCGAAGTAAAAGTGGGCAACGGCAAACTACTCGTATCGGGTATTGATTTCCATCAAAACATGGACAAGCGCCCCGCCGCACGCCAATTGCTCTACAGTCTGAAACAATACATGCTGAGCGAGGATTTCCAACCCTCAGTATCTTTGCAACCAGCATCCATTCATCAACTAACCCAACGATAAAAGACAAAGCTCCATTCATATGAAGAATCACCTTTCAATGGTAGCAGCCTTGTGCCTATTGTGTACAGGTGCTGCTGCCCAGCATATATACAATTTAAATGCCCCTGCGCAAGAGAAAACTATCTATACTGGCCATTTGAAATTGGGTGGAACTTCGCCCGATGGCGGACGTATCGAAGTGAACAGCTATTACATGTCACAAAACGGTATCCCCACTATTCCTGTCATGGGTGAATTCCACTATTGCCGTTATCCACGTGAGCAATGGGAAGAAGCCATACTGAAAATGAAGGCCGGTGGTCTGACCGTCATCCCCACCTACATTTTCTGGAATATCCATGAAGAACGTGAAGGTATCTTCGATTGGAGTGACAACCGTGACGTGCGGGCTTTCGTGCAACTCTGCCAAAAACATGGTATGAAGGTCTTGGTACGCATCGGTCCATTCTGTCATGGCGAGATACGCAACGGCGGATTGCCCGACTGGCTGTTTGCACGCCCCGTCGAAGTGCGCACCGACGATCCCAACTACCTGAAATACGTTACACGTCTCTACAAGGAAATTGCAACCCAACTCAAAGGTTTGTATTATAAAGATGGAGGCCCCATCATCGGTACCCAAATAGAGAACGAACTGCAACATTCGGCCGCACCATGGGCCATCTTCTATCAAGACGAACCTGTCGACCGCACTGCTGCATCTTATGATGCTTCGACGGTCTTGCCTGGTGTAGGTGTACAAACCCAGCAGATCAGCCGTGAAGAGCAAGGCAACCGTCACATGAAAACCCTGAAACGCATAGCCGAAGAATCAGGTATCCTCACACCGCTCTACACTGCTACCGGATGGGGGATGGCAGCCGTCATCGGCAACGAAGCAATCCCTGTAACCGCTGCCTATACTTATCCGACCTGGACGCCTGCCGACCGCAAATCGCCCTTCTGCCTGTTCAAGGATATCCAGCGTAACCCCGACTACTCCCCCGTACGCTACGATGGCGAAAAATATCCGTCGTTCTGCGCCGAAATGGGTGTAGGCATCCAGATGACTTATCCACGCCGTTGCATCGTCAAAGATGCGGCCGCCGAAGCTTTGATGGTACGCACCTTGGGCAGTGGAGCCAATGGCATCGGTTACTACATGTATCACGGCGGAATGACTCCCAAGCAACAAGGAGGTGTAGGCTTCTTCAGCGAAGAGCCCGGCTGTCCCAAGATTTCTTACGATTTCCAAGCACCTGTAGGCGAGTCTGGCCAAGTACGCGATTCCTATCGCTACCTTCGTCTGCTCCATCTCTTTGTCAACGCATTCGGCAGCCGTCTGGCCCCCATGGAAACCGTTCTGCCCGAAGGCTACGAGCGCATCACCCCTGACGACCGCGAGACATTACGATTTGCCGCCCGTATGAAAGAAGGAGCAGGATTTGTCTTCATGACCAATTTCCAGGATCACGACACCGCCCGCATCGACCAGGAAGGTCTGCAACTGCAACTGAACCTGAACGACGAAGTGCTGCGCATTCCCGCCCAAGGTACTTTCACATTAAAGAAAGACGTCAGCGCCATCCTGCCGTTCAACTTTGCCATCGAAGACGCCCTGCTGAAATATGCAACGGCCCAACCACTGACACTGATCGAAGACAAGGGGCACCCACACTATATCTTCTTTGCCCCCGAAGGTATCGCTCCCGAATACTACTTCGACCCGTCTACACTAAAATCAGGACGTAACCGCTATCGCCCCCAGCCAGGCACCCAAAGCACCTTCCACATCACTACCCGTTCGGGCAAGAAAGTCTATATCACCACCCTGACCCGCCAGCAGGCCATGCACACGTCACTTCTCAACGGCCGCATCCTCATCACACAAGCAACAGTTC
Source organism: Caecibacteroides pullorum (assembly GCF_019239235.1). Classification (GTDB taxonomy): domain Bacteria; phylum Bacteroidota; class Bacteroidia; order Bacteroidales; family Bacteroidaceae; genus Bacteroides; species Bacteroides pullorum. The sequence continues at coordinate 13,088 of NZ_JAAZTS010000015.1, forward strand.
TACCCCATGCTGACGGCTTTACCCTGTTGAGCCTGGGCAAGAACAAGATGGACTATATACTCTATCCTTCGCACGACGGATGGAAACCACAACATGTCGAAGTGGACAGCGTCAACGTGCCGGCAAAAAGCCGCGCCATAGGCGGACGGAGACTGGCCGTACGTATCCAACAGCCCGAAAAGCCTCAAGTCAATGAATACTTTCTGAAAATCAACTACGTGGCCGACGTAGCCATGGCGTTCATCAATGGCACAATGGTACTCGACCAGTTCTATCATGGAGCACCATGGCTCATCGGGCTAAAGCGGTTCAGTCAACCCTTGCAAGCAACCGGAGAAATAAACTTCTACTTCCGCCCCTTGTCGAAGAACGCATCGTTCCTCAACGACTTGCCGCCATCGGCCCGACCCGATTTCAGCCAGCAAAACAAATTACTCCACATCGACCGAATAGAAATTATACCAGAATATAAAGTCCGTATCAGATACTAAAAACGAGTAATGCTGCTCCCTGTCTCCAACAGTAAGCAGCATTCTTTTTTTGTAAGAAAATCGTCCCCATATAGCAGAATATATCACGAAAACACTATCTTTGCTGCAATCGAAGTATAAATTATCAACCTTTAAACTTAAAAAGACATGTACACCATACAAGCCAATACAAGCGGCACACGCAGCATCGAAGTGTCGGACGAACACCTCGCCACCATCCAGAAATACGGACTGTTCCAGCATCTGATAGACAGCAACGGCATCGTGGACGAAACGGTGCTCGACAAGCTGAAGCTGAACATCCGTTCACTGATTGCCGCACAAGTAGAAGACAGCAAAGACCTGCTGGACCTCTGCATCGACGTCATCTACCACAACAACATGAAGGCTTTCGGACTCCAGCAACTCATCAGGCTCTACCTGCAATGGCTGCCCGAACATTGTCCAGAAGAAGAGGAAGAAGAATGAACATGAAAACCATTAACACGTGCGGCACGTCGCACTACAACCCGCTCATTCCCGCCATCAAGGCTTTGTGTGAAGCCCCCTCTGGCGAGACGCTGGAGATTGTCATGGACAATGCCTCCGCCTTCAACGACCTGAAGGAATACCTGGCCGAACAGCACATCGGTTTCCGCGAAATCTACGACGGCGAGCAGATGACCGTGCAATTTACAAAATAAGGTCGTATCTTTGTGCCCATGAAAGAATACAGACTGACAGATTGGTTGCCCACGACCAAAAAAGAAGTGGAACTCCGCGGGTGGGACGAACTGGACGTGATTATCTTCAGCGGCGATGCCTATGTGGATCATCCCTCGTTCGGCACCGCCGTCATCGGACGCATACTGGAGGCGGAAGGGCTGCGTGTGGCCATCGTCCCCCAACCCAACTGGCGCGACGACCTGCGAGACTTCAAGAAGTTGGGTCGTCCGCGCCTGTTCTTCGGCGTATCGGCCGGTTGCATGGACTCCATGGTGAACAAATACACCGCCAACAAACGCCTGCGCAGCGACGATGCCTATACGCCTGACGCGCGCCCCGACATGCGCCCCGAATACCCCTCCATCGTCTATACGCAAATCCTGAAACGACTCTTCCCCGACGTGCCCGTCTTCTTGGGAGGCATCGAGGCCAGTATGCGACGCCTGACGCACTACGACTATTGGCAAGACCGTGTGCGCCCCAGCATCCTGGTTGATAGCGGAGCCGACCTGCTCATCTATGGCATGGGTGAGAAGCCCATTGTCGAACTGACCCGCCGCTTGATGGAGGGACGCCCGCTGGACGACGTTCCCCAGACCGCCTACCTTGCCCGCGAAGTCAGCCCTGTGGAGGGCGACATCACCCTCTACTCCCACGAGGAATGCCTGAAGGACAAGAAGAAGGAGGCCGCCAATTTCCGCCACATCGAGGAAGAAAGCAACAAGTATGCCGCCGCGCGCATCCTGCAAAAGGTAGGCAAGCAATTGGTGGTAGTCAATCCGCCCTACCCGCCCCTGACAACCGAGGAGCTCGACCATTCGTTCGACCTGCCCTACACGCGCCTGCCCCATCCCAAATACAAGGGCAAGCGCATCCCCGCCTACGACATGATCAAGCACTCTGTCAACATCCACCGCGGATGCTTCGGCGGATGCGCCTTCTGCACCATCTCCGCCCATCAGGGAAAGTTCATCATGAGCCGAAGCAAGGAGAGCATCCTACGTGAGGTGAAGGCCGTCATGGAGCTGCCCGACTTCAAGGGCTACTTGAGCGACCTGGGCGGACCCAGCGCCAACATGTACCGCATGCAGGGCACTAACCAGGAGCTGTGCCGCAAGTGCAAGCGGCCTTCGTGCATCCATCCCAAAGTGTGCCCCAACCTGAACACCGACCACCGCCCTCTGCTCGACATCTACCACGCCGTCGACGCCCTGCCCGGTATCAAGAAGTCGTTCATCGGAAGCGGTGTGCGCTACGACCTCCTGCTTCATGAGAGCAAGGATCCGAAGGTGAACCAAAGCACCCGCGAATACACCCGCGAACTCATCGCCCGCCACGTCAGCGGACGCCTCAAGGTGGCCCCCGAGCACACCAGCGACCGTGTGTTGAACGTCATGCGCAAGCCGCCATTTGCCCAGTTCGAGACGTTCAAAAAGATTTTCGACCGCATCAACCAGGAGGAGGGCCTGCGCCAGCAGCTCATCCCCTACTTCATCTCCAGCCACCCCGGTTGCCATGAGGAAGACATGGCCGAACTGGCCGTCATCACCAAGCGGCTCGATTTCCACCTGGAGCAGGTTCAGGACTTCACGCCCACACCCATGACCGTCAGCACGGAGGCGTGGTACACAGGTTACCATCCCTACACCCTCGAACCCGTGTTCAGCGCCAAGACGCAACGCGAGAAGCTGGCTCAGCGCCAGTTCTTCTTTTGGTACAAGCCCGAGGAGCGTCGCAACATCGTCAACGAGCTGCGCCGCATCGGTCGCTCCGACCTGATAGACAAGCTGTACGGCGGCAACAGAGGAGGCAGAAAATAAATTCAGGATACTCTTCCACGGCCTCGGGCACGGCATCGAGCCGCCACAGGGGCACGTAGGCCATCCCCTTCGTTGCCCTGCCCGGATAGCGTATCTCCACATCCTCTATCACCACATTCTCCACCTGCGAGCCAGGGATGCCCGTGACGGACGAAGGTATCGGATTGTGGAAGAAAGTCACCGCCGGCCCCCGAAGGTCATAATCCTCATCCGGCCGTCCGAAAGGTACCTCCACCTTCATTTGGCCGATGTAAATGTTGCGCAGGTAACCGGGTTTCTCGCCCGCCCTATGCCCAAGGCGGATGAAGAGCGGATTGCCCGTATTTCTTGCCTGTACACGTGTCACCCGCACGTTTTCCAACCCGCCGCCATCCACCGTCTCGATGGCAATGGCCGAGCGGAAGGTGTCATACACCTCGATGTTGTCGATGGTCACGTTGCGGAAACCTCCGTGCGAAGCCGACAATGCCACGACACACGACACAAGCATCAAGCAAACCGTCGTCCGCCAACCTTTCCACTCATTCCTTTCCATACGCAAAACCTAAAAAACTAATGCTTAATTCTTCATCTCCCAGCTCTCGCCCGCCTTCAAACTGATGCGCTTCTTCTGTCCGTTGAAACAAAGTTGTGTCTTGCCGTCGGCGCGGGCGGTAATGCGCAGGTCGGTCACGCGACCGTCCTTCCACGTCATGTCCACCACGAAGCCGCCACGGGCGCAGATGCCCTCCACACGGCCGTCCTTCCACTCTTCGGGCAGGGCGGGCAGCAAGCTGATGGAGCTCTCGGTAGATTGCATCAGCATCTCGATGACGCCGGCACAACCGCCAAAGTTTCCGTCGATCTGGAAAGGCGAATGAGCGTCCAGCAGATTGGGATACGTACCGCCTCCGCGTCGGGCGTCCTCCCCTTTGTAGCCGTCGGGGCTCACCAGGCGGAGCAGGCGGCGATAGATGTGGTAGGCGTTCTTGCCGTCGTGCAGGCGGGCATAGAGGTTGACGCGCCAACCCGTGCTCCATCCCGTCGTGTTGTCACCCTTGATTTCCAGCGTGCGGGCGCATGCCTTGGCCAGGTCGGGCGTGGCCGCTACAGAGAGGTGATGACCCGGATAGAGGCCGAACAGATGCGACTGATGGCGGTGTTGCGGATCCTGATCCTTCCAGTCGTGATACCACTCCTGCAGGTTGCCGTCGGCTCCCACGCTGTAGGGCAAAAGGCGGGTCAGCGTCCGCTCCACCTGCTTCTGGAAGTCCTTGTCGGTCTTCAGCGTGGCGGCGGCCTTGGCGGCGTCCATCAGACATTCGCGCGTCATGGCCAGGTCGGATGTACAGCCGTAGGAGGTGGCGCCCACATAGCCGTCGGGCGTCACGAACTTGTTCTCGGGCGAGGTGCCGGGCGAGGTCATCAGCTTGCCGTCCTTCTCCACGAGCCAGTCGAGGCAGAACTCTGCCGCCCCCTTCAGGACAGGGTAATATTGCTTGAGGAACTCCTTGTCGCGCGTGAACTGGTAGCGCTCCCAGATGTGGGTAGAGAGCCATGCGCCGCCCATCGCCCAGCAGGCCCACGAGGGGTCGCCCACGTTCAGGCCCACGGGGCAGGTCATGGCCCAGATGTCCGAATTATGCCCCAGACACCAGCCCTTGTCCACGCCATAGTATGCCTTGGCCGTCTCTGCGCCCGTGCGGCTCAGGTTGGCGATGAAGTCCATCAGCGGGCGGTGCATTTCGCTCAGGTTGGCCGTCTCCGCCGCCCAATAGTTTTCCTCCAGGTTGATGTTCGTGGTGTAGTTGCAGCTCCAGGGCGGCAGGATGCGTTCGTTCCACAGGCCCTGCAAGTTGGCGGGTACGCCCGGCGTGCGCGAGCTCGAGATGAGCAGGTAGCGTCCGAACTGGAAGTAGAGCGCTTCGAGCGCGGGGTTTGCCTGCTGCTTGTCCGTGTAGAGCTTCAGCTGCTCGTCGGTGGGCAGGGCCGCTATTTCGGGTGCCGTCTGTCCCAGGTCCAGCTTCACGCGGTCGAAGTAGTGCTTGTAGTCGGCCACGTGCGCCGCCCTCAGCTCGTCGTAGGTCTTGGCCGCCGCGCGCTCCATGCGCCGCTCCACCAATCCGCGGTAGTCGCGTCCCTCGCGGGCAGGGTCCTTGTCGAAGCCGTTGAAACTCGTCACGTTGGCCACCAGCACCAGCGCCTCGCGTGCGCCCTCAATCTTCAGTTCACCCGAGGGGAAACTCTTCACGCTACCGCCCTGCGTCAGCACCCTGACCAGCGTGCGGAAACGTGTTCCCCGTTCGGGGTCGTACAGGTGCTTTTCCTTGACGCCTTTGTAATAAGACGGATAGGAATGATAAGCCGCATAACCTTCGACGGCCATCTCGTTGCCGGCGGCCGACGTGGCATGAGGCAGTTGCGAGCTGAACGAGAGCAGAGCCCTGATGCCCTTCTCACCTGCCGACGTCAGACGCAGCACAATCACCGAGTCGGGCGCCGAAGCAAAGTAGTCGCACGCCTGCGCCTTGCCTCCACGGAGGTACTGCGTCCGTGCGGTGGCGTTGCCGATGTCCAGCGAGCGGCGGTAGGCGGTTATCTCGGCCGGCTCGTCCAGGTAGGTAACGGTCAGCTGCCCCAAGGGCTGGTAGTTCTCGCTATAGTGTCCCTGCACCTTGCGCTGTTCGCGGTCGGCTCCGCGGTAGTCCTCGTTGTCCAGCAACTCGCGGATGACGGGAATGGACCGATGGGCGTCGGGCGTGGTCACCTTGCGGTCGGGTTCGCCCGTCCAGAGGGTCAGGTCGTTCAGCGAGAGCACGTCGCGTTGTGCGCCGCCATAGACGATGGCCCCCATCGTGCCGTTGCCTATCACCAGCGCCTCCTCGAAGTATTCCGCCGGTCGGTTGTAGTGTAAGACCAGATTGTCGTTTTGCGCCGATGCCGCGCCTGCATACAGACATCCGCACGCCAGCGCCAACGCCTGTACGGACTTTCTCAAAAGTGTATTTTTCATCGTTTCTGATAAGATAAAAATTTTTCTGTTTATGTTGTCTCACACCGCACTTGTCCAACCCTAGGAAAGTTTGTCCGAAGTCGGCTTACAAATGTAGTGAAAATCTGCCGATGCGCCCAACAATCGGGCCGATAAATCTCCCCGCCAGAGAAGAGCTCCGCCTTTGCCATCCGTTCAGTAGAAGAACAACGCCCCTTCCACCCTGTCCCAGCAGCGCGCTCGGAGGTTCTCTTTGGAGAGGAGGAAGTAATACATGCCGCAATCGTAGAAGCGCAGCCCCCAGCGGTCGTCCTCGTCTATCTGGAGCAGCGACAGGCAGCCCGGATGCTCTCCTTCCACCTCCTCCTGATAGGGCAGGCCCAGCAGGCGGTGTCCGTCGCCCCTGGCCTCGCCCGCCACGCCGAAGTCCATCGCCTCGGCAGGGCGGAACACGCTCTCGTCCGTGTCCTCCCAGCGCAGGTCGTAGGGCTCCAACCCCTCCTCCCGCTCGTCGTAAATCACCACAGGCCTTGTGTGATAGTCGAGCGGCGACTCGTGTTCCCCCAGGAAATAATCCAGCGGCGCAAAGAAGTAGAGCATCCCCCTGTGGGGCAGCAGGTTCTCGCCGTCCAGCGGCGCCAGGTCGGCGCAACGTATCTGGCAGACGAAGGTCAGCGGCTCGTCGTAGTGCCTGCCCTCGCCGTCGTCCACGGCCACGCAGGGATATGCCACGTCCTTCAGCAGGTCGGGTGCGCCCCACCAGTGGCTCCTGCCCGTCAGGTCGCCCTGCGTTTCAACGGTCGTAATCAGAAAAGCCATATCCTTTCTATCTCGTTTTGGTCATTGTTTTCCCTAATCGAACATCACCCTCGGGTTCATCGCCTGCGGGCTTCTCCATTGCATCCACCCCAGCAAGGCCGCCAGCCGTTTGATTACACGTTTTCTGTCCATTTGTCTTTTCGATTTGCGGGGTTCTGTGGCAAATTTAAGAAAAAGGGGAAATATGTGCCACCCTTCCACCCTAAAAATCAACTTTTTTATATATGACAATAACGTCCCTAACTGTTAAGTTAATTCACATTAACAGTCACTCTCCCCCGCGCGCGCGTAAGGAAGTTGTATAGATAGGTGGCAGGGTGGCACATCCCCATTCCAAACTGCCTACATTAGCGGCGTAACTATGGACTTTGGCAGGCTAACTATGGACTCTGGCGAGCTAACTATGGACTTTGGCAACGCAAACAGCCTGTCTGCACGATGCGGACAATCTGTCCGGAGGATATATACAAGCTGCAGGCAGGATGCAGATGTTCTGTCCGAACACCTCATTTTTCATCAGCCGGAGCTGAAAGATGAAGAATTTTCGTTAAGTTTGCATGCTGTTGAGAACCTTGTTATCGCATGGCAGACAAACTTACACCCGAACAGCGGCACAAGTGCATGTCCAGCATCCGCAGCCGCAACACCAAGCCCGAAGTTTTGGTGCGTAGGTTCCTGTTTGCCAATGGGCTGCGTTTTCGCATCAACGTCCGCCGCCTGCCCGGCACGCCCGACATCGTGCTGCGCAAGTATCGCACCGTCATCTTCGTAAACGGCTGCTTCTGGCACGGCCATGAAGGCTGCCGCTACTTCGTCCTTCCCAAAACCCGTACCGACTTCTGGCAAGCCAAGATCGAGCGCAACCGCGAGCGCGACCTTGCCGAACGCCTCCAGCTCCGCCGTATGGGTTGGCACGTCATCCAGGTGTGGGAGTGCCAGCTCAAGCCCAAGAACCGCGAACTGACCTTAAAAAGTATCGTCCACACCCTGAACCAAATTTTCCTACAGGATTATTCCATCCGTCAAGCCAAGCCTTATACAGAGCAGGAAGAAGGCAGCGGCATGGGGATGGCTGCGGAAGCGGAAAGTGAATACTGCTACCAAACAACCACACCCAATAAAACAAATACAAAAAAGGATATTACTGACAAATATGAAACCTTATAAATGGTCAGAATGAAATATCGAGATATTTATAATTTCGCCATTCGATATTCTCAATAAAAAAATGTATTTTTGCAAGCATTAATTGACTAATAAATTGAATGATAGAAACAAAGACAAATATACAAAATATCAAACTCGTTGATTTCCCGGAGGAAATTGATGAGCAAAACGGTATAAAATTGTACGGAGAAATCAGTTGGGAGAATCAGCTTGCCGTGCTTAGCCATTATTTGCATAACAACGGTAATATCGAAGATAATGATTATAGAAAGGAAGTGATAAATGCAATTCGTGAGTTCTTGGAGCGAAAAAAAGAGATCAAGAACGAGGAAATAACAGAAGAATATGCAACAAAGGTGGCAGAAGATCCTATTGCTTATGATTTGTTTGCTGATTTTTTCAATGTGCCGTTTCCCGACCCGGGAGAACCTAAATTTACTTTTATAGATTTATTTGCCGGCATGGGTGGCTTCCGTTTAGCCATGCAAGCTCAGGGTGGCAAGTGCGTTTTTTCCTCAGAATGGAACAAATACGCCCAAAAAACCTACATGGCAAACTTTGGAGAAATGCCTTTTGGGGATATTACAAAAGATGTAACCAAAAGTTTTATTCCCCAAGAATTCGATGTGCTCTGTGCAGGTTTTCCTTGTCAACCATTTTCCATTGCAGGCGTTTCAAAGAAAAAAAGCCTCGGACGCGAAACTGGGTTCAAGGACAAAACGCAAGGCACTTTGTTTTTCGATGTAGCTGATATTATCAGTCGCCATCGTCCTAAAGCGTTTTTTTTGGAAAACGTGAAAAATCTAATGTCACATGACAAAGGCAATACGTTTAAAGTCATAAAAGGTACATTGGAAGAATTACGCTATTCGATTCATTATCTCGTGATGGATGGGCAAACTTACGTGCCCCAGCATAGGGAACGTATCATGATAGTAGGCTTTAATCGTGATATTTTTCATGGAGAAGAACAATTTACTTTTCCTAAACAAGAACAGGCTACTCGAAGTATTAAAGATATACTTGACCCAAACATTGATGAAAAATATACGTTGAGTGACAAATTATGGAACTACTTACAAAACTATGCCGAAAAGCACCGTGCGAAAGGCAACGGCTTTGGTTATGGATTGACGGATCTCAATGGTATTTCAAGAACACTTAGCGCACGGTATTACAAAGATGGTTCAGAAATTCTGATACCACAAGGTGAAGGTAAGAACCCTCGCAAACTTTCACCCCGTGAATGTGCTCGATTGATGGGATATCCTGATAAATATCGCCTCAACCAAGTTTCTGACGTGCAAGCTTACAGACAATGTGGAAATTCTGTTGTCGTGCCTCTTATCACTGCTGTTTCTGAACAATTAGTAAAAACTATGTTAACCGACAATAATATATGAGCGAAATATTAAATAGTGCAATAAATAAAGTACAAAACGCCCAATACGCATTTTGTCGCTTTATTACTGCTAACGATACCGGTAAAAACGGTTCGCATCAAGCAGGTTTTTACATACCAAAATGCGCAGCCGCACTTTTATTTGACACTCCGGGAGTGAAGGGTGAAAATAAAGATAAAATGGTAAAAGTAAAATGGCAAGACAAATTCACCACAGACAGCCGTTTTATTTATTACGGGCAGGGAACACGTAATGAATACCGAATTACCCGATTCGGGAAATGCTTTCCTTTCTTTGAAGAAGATAATGTGGGGGATTTACTCATCATTGCCAAACAAAGTGAAGATTATTATGATGGTTTTGTATTACAATCCGACCAAGACATAGATGATTTCTTCGCTTTCTTTAATTTATCACCGGAAATGACCAATCAATTGATTGACATTTCTCAAGCAATAACTCCTGAAAAGCAACTGGAAACGAGCATTCAAAAACTCATTTCTCTAAACACTGATTTTCCTGAAACAAATCAAATGGCAAAGTTTGCCAGAGAAATTTACAATGAAGCCCATCAAATTACAGATAATGACATTTGTAAATCTCCTGACAAGCAATTGTTGAAGTGGATTGATACGGAATATACTCTATTTCGCAATTTTGAGGAAAAAATATATGCTCCTATTTATAGCACACCATTTCCAAGCTGTCAAGAATTAGTTAAATTTTCCAACATCATCCTCAACCGTCGTAAATCCCGTGCAGGGAAGTCCTTGGAACATCATCTTGCCACCATTTTTACAGCTGCAAAATTAAAATACGAAGAACAAGCTGTAACAGAAGACAATAAGAAACCTGATTTCTTGTTTCCTGGCGGAGAAGCGTACCACAATCTCTTATTTCCGGCAGACAAACTGGTTTTCTTAGGGGCCAAGACAACTTGTAAAGATCGTTGGCGTCAAGTTTTGAATGAGGCAGACCGTATTGAAACTAAATATCTGTTCACTTTGCAACAAGGTATTTCCAAAAATCAATTGAGAGAGATGAAACATAATCACTTGAAATTGGTTGTACCGGCTCCTTATCTAAGTTCGTTTGATAAGGAGTTCCAAGCTGAAATAGAAACATTGTCATCATTTATAAACATAGTAAAGATAAAACAGCAAAGTTAAAACTTTTCTTTATCATTGAACCACTTGGCGAAATTATACTCGCAAAAAGTTCTGTAACAAGAGTAATCAAGTGTCCATTTTTTCTTTTCATTCGTAGCCGCTTATATTCATACTTTTCAACAATCCAGCTTAAGAGTTTTACAACCACAGAAAAACACAACTAACATTATGAAGCAACCTATAAAATATCAATATGCTTTGGATGAAGAGAATCATATTATTGATATCTCTATGATAAATAAGGAACATCGAATTCACTCAAACTACCATTGCCCCTCATGCGGAAGAGAACTTATTGCCAAATTAGGAGAGAAAAAACAAAAACATTTCGCCCATAAATTCGACACAGAGGGATTTCCCTGTAATAATGAGACGTATCTACACCAATTAGCAAAAATCAAAATCAAGGAGAAATTCGACAAGAGCGAATCATTCTTCATAAAACTTCGTGAAAAAGTAATATGCTCATCTGTCGAAAATTGCGAATTTGCAACAAACAAACATCTCTGCATCAAAGAGAGAGACAAACTTGTCAATCTAAAGAAATACTACAATCTGTGTAGTATAGAGAAGTCAATAAAAGACTTTCGAGCTGATTTATTATTAGAAAACACTATAACAGGAATAAAACCTATACTCATAGAAATTTTCGTTACACACCCTTGTACCCAAGACAAAATCAATTCTAAACTTCCTATCATTGAAATACCCATCCAATCAGAAGAAGATATCCAGATAATAGAAAACAAAACAGAGCTTTGTGGGCAAACATATAATTTCCCTATTAAAAATATATATGAGCCTATGGAAATAAATTATATCATACAAAAATATGTATTATTTAGTTCTGGCAAATATTCATATATACCGACACATCAAATAAGCTGTAAAAACATTGAAACTCCTCAATTTGAACACACTCTTCTGGATATCTCCGTTTACGACGGGAAACTTGAAAAAACCGAATTCTTTTACTACGCTATTTCGTTAGGGTATAATCTAAAGAATTGTTCCATTTGCCAACACTATAACTTCAAAGGTATATGTAAGAAAAGTAGAGAGATCAATACACCCATACAGCCGAATCCTTCGTATGCGTACTTTTGTAATTACTACAAAACCAATGAATTATTCCATAGAATATATAAACATGCAACTTCCAAAATCAGAATCAAAATAATTAAAAATGACACGAAATCATTCAACAATATTGACTTTAATTTTTTATACAGTCAAAAGATAGGCAATATATTGAACACCTGTATCTCTCAGTTAGAGCAATGTTACTACAAGAAAAGTCTGCGCCTACAAGTTGGAAGCATAAGCCACAATCTGAGTTGTTATTACAATTCGTGTGAGCGTTTCAAGATAAACAAATTTGCGTATGGTTTGAAATTCTATCATTCAATGCAACCTAAGAAAACACCTTTATTTCTCTATTGCATAAAAGAAGGTTTCTTCAATATAAAGAAAAAAAGCAACACAAAAAACATATATCTAAAAATAGAGGACGAACAAAGCTTAAAAGAATTCACCAGTTACACAGGAATAACCATCTATCCATGTGGACAATCCATCTTCCACAACATCGAAGAAAGGAAACATGAAAGACCCTCAAAGGAACAAACGAATCAAAAAAAGGAAAAAGAAGAACCATGTTGTATAAAAGAATTACCAAGCAAGAATACTCTTTATTTAGAAGATTTATTTAAAAATGAATCCAAAACATCTCTGACAAATAAAAATAAAGAAGAAGTTTTAGATTATATCGAAAAAGAATTCAAAGCCAGAAATATTTTCATAGAAAAACACCAAGAAAGCCCTGTAAGCTTAAGACCTTTATACAACGAATGTAAAAGAGAAGATATAAAAAGAGGGAATATATCACTAAAAATATTCAACACATCAAACGAACTTACCCCAATATTCATTCAGCCCTGTTTAAACAATGAGTCGCCTCTCAAAAATATACCTACTATTGTACTTAGGATTGATTCACAAGGAATGTGGAAAGAATGGAGTCACAAAAATTGCCTTTTAATAAAAGAAGGGAAGAATGGTGAATTTTACAACATAATTAATCTAAATGAAATAGTCCCCGACGAAACATTGAATTCGTTTTAACAGTATATTTGCATAACAATCATAAAACATTATCTACCCTATGAATACCTCCGAACAACCCTCATCCCCCACCCGCCACTCGTGCGTGGATTGCGGCACACAGAACTGTAAGTACCAGAACCGCACGTATCCCGAATTCTGCCCCACCACCCATCTGAAGGAGGAAGACCAGCAATGGGCACTGGAGCGCTACGACGAACCGCGCAACCACGACATCATGGTGGCCAGCGCCGAAGTGGAATACGAAGGCTACTGCCAATGGACACGCGTACAGGAAATCATGGAGTTTGCCCGAAAGATAGGGGCACGTAAGATAGGCATCGCCCACTGCATCGGTCTCATCCGCGAAGCACGCATCTTCACCCGCATCCTGCAAGCCAACGGCTTCGAACCGCTGGCGGTGATCTGCAAGGTGGCGGGTAAGGCGAAATCGTCCATCGGCATCCCGCAGGCGTGCGAAACCATCGGAGCGGCCATGTGCAACCCCATCCTGCAGGCGCGCCTGCTGAACGAGGCGCGGACGGACCTGAACGTGGTCATCGGCCTCTGCGTGGGGCACGACAGCCTGTTCTACAAGTACTCCGAGGCCTACGCCACCACCCTTGTCACCAAGGACCGCGTGACGGGCAACAACCCCGCCGCCGCGCTCTACACGGCGGAGTCGTACTATCGGAAGAAGTTCGGCTTGGAGCGGTAGTACCACACACCCACAACATCGGCCAGCGCCCAACCGATGGGGACGGACCACCAGATGCCCGTATAGCCCACCTGGGGCAGCGAAGCCAGCAGATAGGCCAGCAACACACGCGTGCCCAGCGACACCACCGTGAGCACCACCGACATGGAGGGAAGAGCCACGGCGCGATAGAAGCCGTAGAGCAGGAAGAGGTAGCCGATGCCCACGTAGAAGCTGCCTTCGATGCGCAGATACTCCACGCCGATGGCGATAATCTCTGCCTCGGACGGAGAGACGAAGAGCGACATCAGCCAGGGAGCGCCCACAAAGACGAGGGCGGAAACGAGCAGGGCGAAGGCGGTGGTGAGCCACACGGCACTGCGGATGCCGCGACGGATGCGGTCGGTGCGGCCGGCTCCGAAGTTCTGGGCGATGAAGGTGGAGAAGGCGTTGCCGAAGTCCTGCACGGGCATGTAGGCAAAGGAGTCGATCTTCACCGCCGCGGCAAAGGCGGCCATGACGGCCGTACCGAAGCTGTTGACCAAGCCCTGCACCAAGAGGATGCCGAAGTTCATGACCGACTGCTGGACGCACGTTAGCAACGAATAGGAGGACAGGCGGCGGATGGACGGAAAGTCGACCACACAGTCGGCCTTGCGCAAGCGCAGAGCGGGAAAACGGCGGCGGGTATAAAGATAAAGCCCCAGGGCGGCCACCGTCTGAGCCACTACCGTGGCAAAGGCCGCTCCCTCGACACCCATGTGCAAACCCAGCATAAAGAGGAGGTCGAGCCCGATGTTGAGCACCACAGACACGAGCAGGAAGCAGAGGGGCACCACGGAATTGCCCACCGCACGGAGCAGGAAGGCGTAGAAATTGTAGACGCACACAGGCACCATGCCCAGGAAGACAATGAAGAGGTAGCTGCGCGCCAGTGGCTCTACCTCGGGCGGCGTGTGGAGCAGGCGGATGACGGGCGTCAGCCAGAGGAGCGAAGCCACGTTGAGCACCAGCGTGACGCCGCCCACGATGAGCATGGACGAGAAGATGCTGCGCCGCAAGCCGTCGAACTCGCGCGCGCCATACTGCATGGAGAACACGGCACTGCACCCCATGCAGAGGCCGATGAAGATGGACGTGACAAACACGATGAGGGCATACGACGAACCCACGGCGGCCAGGGCATCGGCGCCAAGGACACGCCCCACGATGAGCGTATCGGCCACGTTGTAGCACTGCTGCAACAGGTTGCCCAGCATCAGCGGAAAGGCAAAGCGGAGCATCGTGCCCGTAATGCTGCCCTCCGTCAGATTTCCCTTGTACAAGTCGGCCATGGTTTCGCTTCTTGAAATGACGCCCAAAATTAAGGCACGCACGTCAGATATACAACGGTTGGACGAAGAGTTTTAGGGATACAAAGGGGTGAAAAGATAGATTTCTGCATATTTATTTGGAATATATTCATAAAAGTAATACCTTTGCGGCCGCAAAACAAAGAAAAAGACTCATGAACCAGACGTTACACATATCGAACAGGACCTGTCGGAAAGTCCGCCTGCACAAAGGTACGGACAGCCAGCAGACGGTACACGTCCACTGGTTCAGCGGGTTTATCTAAGCACCCTCCTCCCCTTCTTTTTGACATCCCCTTATCAAACTGGCAGGCACGCATGACGTCTGCCCGCCCCGTTCATTGTGTCCAACCTCAAAAGAAAGAGAAAGAGAGAATCGTTATGTTCAGCATTATATGTACCATGCTGGCCGGCATCGTCATCGGCCGCTTCCTGCACGACGGGAAGTTTCTGAAAAATATCGAGAAGAGCACTTCGCTCACCATCGCTGCCCTACTGTTTGTGCTGGGGCTGTCCATCGGCTCCAACCGCCTCATCGTGGAAAACCTGGGGCGCGTGGGATGGCAGGCGGCCATACTGGCCGTACTGAGCCTGGCAGGCAGCATCGTAGCCGCACGCATCGTTTTCCAACTGTTTTTTGAGAAAGGAGAAGAGAAATGAAGAACAATCTGATTGTACTCGCCATCTTCGGCATCGGCTGCCTGGCCGGCGCCGGCTTCCAACTGGAAGCAAACATGCACAACTGGTCGCTCTGCATCCTCTATGCCCTGATGCTGCAGGTGGGCATCGGCATCGGAAGCAACCGAAGCCTGCAACAGGAACTGAAGAAACTAAGCCCCAAGATGCTGTTGGTGCCGGCAGCCACCATCACAGGCACCCTGGCCTTCTCGGCCGCGGCAAGCCTGCTGCTGAGCCAGTGGAGCGTGTTCGACTGCATGGCCGTGGGCAGCGGATTTGCCTACTACTCGCTGTCGTCCATCCTCATCACGCAGTTCAAGGAGCCTTCCATCGGCCTCCAGCTGGCCACGGAGCTGGGCACCATCGCCCTGCTGAGCAACATCATCCGCGAAATGATGTCGCTGGTGGGTGCGCCCCTCATCCGCAAATACTTCGGACAGCTGGCTCCCATCTCGGCTGCGGGCGTCAACTCGATGGATGTGCTGCTGCCCTCCATCACGCGCTGCTCGGGCAAGGAGGTGATGCCCATCGCCATCTTCCACGGCATCCTCATCGACCTGAGCGTGCCCTTCTTCGTGAACCTGTTCTGCAACCTGTAGGAGACGAGAACAGAAATAGGCTGCACCTCCGAAGCAAAAGCTGAAAACGTTGTTTTCGCTTTGTGCTTCCCTCGGTTTGCTCTATCTTTTCATAAAATAGGCTGCACCTCCGAAGCAAAAGCTGAAAACGTTGTTTTCGCTTTGTGCTTCCCTCGGTTTGCTCTATCTTTGCACGCATTTCTCACGAAAAAAAACGTATCGCAAGCATGAACAGATTGAAAGGTTTTATCTACGGATTGGCCACGTCGGTGACGTTCGGCCTCATTCCGCTCTTCACCCTGCCGCTGATGCAGGGAGGCATGTCACTCGACTCCATCCTCTTCTACCGCTTCCTCTTCGCCACACTGGCGCTGGCGGGGATGATGAAGCTGCACAAGGAGCCCTTCGGCATTGAGGGACGAGACATTCCCTTCCTCCTGCTGCTGGCGGGTTTCTACACGGCTTCGGCCCTGTTTCTGTTTTGGGGATACGACTTCATGGGAGCAGGTGTGGCCACGACGCTGCACTTCACCTACCCCGTATTCGTCACGCTACTGATGCTGGTACTCTTCAGGGAACGGGCGTCGTGGGTGACGTGGGCGGCCATTGTGCTGGCCATCTATGGCGTGGCCAAGCTGTCACTGAAGGGCGGCGAGCTGGTACTCGACCCGATGGGGATGGTCATCGTGCTGCTCTCGGCCGTGGGTTACGCAAGCTACATTACGACGGTGAACAAGTCGCGCGTACGGACGATGAACAGCCGCAAGCTGGCTTTCTACGTGTTCGTCTTCACCACCCTGATGTTTGCCGTCAAGGCAGGGCTCAACGAAGGCATCCAGCCGATACCCGACGCCCTGTCAGCCACCAATCTGATACTACTGGCCGTAGTGCCGACGGTCATCTCGAACATCACCCTGCTGCTGGCCGTGAAGTACATCGGCGGTACGCTGACGTCCATCCTGGGCGCCATGGAGCCTGTGACGGCGGTGTGCATCGGCGCACTGGTCTTCGGCGAGGCGTTCACCTTGCAGGAGGCTTTCGGCATCGTCCTGATTCTGGTGGCCGTGACGCTCATCATCCTAAGCAAACCCATCCAACACACGCTGTCGTCCGTCTACAGGATGATACGGCCGAGGCATGCGTAAGGCTTATCCCACCACTTATTCTTCCACCGCCATCGCCACCATTTCCTGCAGGGTGGCAACGGCTTCTTCGACCGTAGGCACGTCCTTGACCAGCATGCTGCGTTTGCCGTTCTGCTCGCGCAGGTCGCAACGGCGGGTGTACTTCATCATATAGGCGATGACCTTGCCGAAGGCCTGGCTCTGATAGTAAGGGCTGTCGGGGTTGGACACAAAGAAGAGGGTCATGCGGCCACCTTTGAGGAACACCTTCTCGGCTCCCAGACGGGCGGCCAGACGACGCAGAGGAACGATGCGCAGCAGCTCTTCCGTCTCGGGCGGCACAGGGCCGAAACGGTCTTCGAGGCGGGCGCGGAAGGCGTCGACGTCCTTGTCGAGCACCAGCGAATCGAGCTCGCGATAGAGGAGCATGCGCTCGCTGCTGCCCGTAACGTAGGTGGCAGGCAAGAGGAGTTCGAGGTCGCTCTCCACCTGACATTCGTCCACAAACTGCTCGCCGCTGATCTGCCCGCTGCCGTCGGCCGCCTGCTGCTCTTCGGCCACCAGGTCGGCAAACTCGTCGTTCTTCAACTCGCGTACGGCTTCGGTCAGAATCTTTTGGTAGGTTTCGTAACCCAGGTCGGCGATGAAGCCGCTCTGCTCGGCGCCCAGCATGTTACCCGCCCCGCGGATGTCGAGGTCCTGCATGGCGATGTGGATGCCGCTGCCCAGGTCGGAGAAGTTTTCGATGGCTTGCAGGCGTCGCTTGGCTTCGGGCGTCAGGCTGGACAACGGAGGGGCCAACAGGTAACAGAAGGCTTTCTTGTTGCTGCGTCCCACACGCCCGCGCATCTGGTGCAGGTCGCTCAAGCCGAAGTTCTGCGCCTGGTTGATGATGATGGTGTTGGCGTTGGGGATGTCGATGCCGCTCTCGATGATGGTGGTGGCGATGAGCACGTCGTAGTCGTAGTTCACGAAGTCGAAGATGATCTTCTCCAGCTCGGCCGGCTCCATCTGGCCGTGACCGATGCACACGCGGCAGTCGGGTATGTTGCGCTCGATGAGGGCCTTCAGCTCGGGCAGGTTGGAGATGCGGTTGTTCACGAAGAACACCTGTCCGTTGCGGCTCATCTCGAAGTTGATGGCGTCGATGATGACTTCCTCGTTGAAGGTGTGTACCTCTGTCTGAACAGGGTAGCGGTTGGGTGGCGGCGTCTGGATAACGCTGAGGTCACGCGCACCCATCAGTGAGAATTGCAGGGTGCGGGGGATGGGCGTGGCGGTCATGGTGAGCGTATCGACATTCACCTTGAGCTGGCGAAGCTTCTCCTTGACGCTGACGCCGAACTTCTGTTCCTCGTCGATGATGAGCAGGCCCAGGTCCTTGAACTTGACATCCTTGCCCAGGATGCGGTGGGTGCCGATGAGGATGTTCACCTCGCCTGCAGCCAATCCCTTGATGACGGCCTTCGTCTGGGCAGCAGTGCGGGCGCGGCTCAGGTACTCCACGCGGCAGGGCAGGTCTTTCAGGCGCTCCTTGAACGTCTGGAAGTGCTGGTAGGCCAATACGGTGGTGGGCACCAGGACGGCCACCTGCTTATTGTCGCACGCGGCCTTGAAGGCGGCGCGGATGGCCACTTCGGTCTTTCCGAAGCCCACGTCGCCGCACACCAGCCGATCCATCGGCCGGGCGCTCTCCATGTCGGCCTTCACGTCGGCCGTGGCCTTGCTCTGGTCGGGCGTGTCTTCGTAGAGGAACGAGGCTTCGAGCTCGCGTTGCAGGAAGCTGTCGGGGCTGAACTGGAAACCTTTCTCCTCGCGGCGCTGCGAGTAGAGCTTGATGAGGTCGCGGGCAATATCCTTGATTTTCTTCTTCGTGCGGTCCTTCAACTTCTCCCACGCACCCGTGCCCAGCTTGTTGAGGCGGGGCGCTTCACCCTCCTTGCCCTTGTACTTGGACACCTTGTGGAGGGAGTGGATGGAGACGAACACCACGTCGTCGTTCTGATAGACAAGCTTGATAACCTCCTGCGTGGTGTTGCCGTTGGGGATGCGTACCAAGCCGGCAAAGCGACCTACACCGTGGTCGGTGTGCACCACGTAGTCGCCCGGCTGGAACTGGTTGAGCTCCTTCAACGAAAGGGCTACCTTGCCGCTGCGGGCCTTGTCGCTCTTGAGGTTGTACTTGTGGAAGCGGTCGAACAGCTGGTGGTCGGTGAAGACGCACAGGCGCAGCTGGTTGTCGGCAAAGCCTTCGTGCAGGGTCTTCTCGACCGCCGTGAAGGTAATCTTCTCGCCTCCGCGCTCCTCGAAGATGGCACGGATGCGGTCGGTTTGCTTGGTGCTGTCGCTACAGATATAGATGGTATAGCCGTCGGCCAGATAGCGGGCAAAGCTGTCGGCCACGAGGTCGAAGTTCTTGTGGAAGATGGGTTGCGCCGACGTGTCGAACTGAAGCGAAGCGTCGGGCGTGCCTGTGGGCTTGGTGCCGAACTCCAGGCGGCGGAAGTCGAGGGCACGGACGGTGAACTCGCCGCCGTCGATGAGCTTGCCCTCCAGACGGATGTCACCGTTCTCCTCCGCCTCGCGGGCGGCGATGGCTTGGGGAGTGAGAGCTTCGTCGTGCACCTGCTGGATGCGTTCGCGCAGCCACAGGAAGTCGCGCATGGACAGGATGGTGTCGGCGGGCAGGAAGTCGAGGAACGACACCATGCCGCCCGTGCCGCCTGCCGAGAGGTCATTGCTGAGGTCGGGCACGATGACCACGCTCTCCCGCTTCTCCTTGGACAGCTGCGTCTCCACCTCGAAGGTGCGCAGGCTCTCCACCTCGTCGCCGAAGAAGTCGATGCGGAAGGGATATTCGCTGGAGAAGGAGAAGACGTCAATGATGCTGCCTCGCACGGCATACTGGCCGGGTTCATAGACATAGTCGGTACGCTCGAAGCCATAGCTGTGGAGCACCTCGGTGACGAACGTCATGTCCACCTGCTCGCCGGCATGGAGGGTAAGTGTCTTCTCCTGAAGTTCACCCTGCGACACCACCTTCTCGGCCAGTGCGTCGGGAAAGGTGACGATGCACAAGCCGCGGCTGTCCTTCTGCAGGCGGCTGAGCACCTCGGTGCGGAGGATTTCGTTGGCGGCATCCTTCTGGCCGTACTTGATGGCGCGGCGGAAGGATGAAGGGAAGAAGAGTACCTGCCCGTCGCCCAGCACTTGCACCAGGTCGTGGTAGAAGTAACCCGCCTCCTCGCCGTCGCCCAGCACAAAGACGAACGGGCGACCTGCCCGCCCCACCAGCACCGAGGCCAGCAGGGAAGCCGACGAGCCGTGAAGCCCGCCCACGAAGAGGTGTTTCAGCTGGTCGTCGGCCAGCAGGCGCAAGGCCGCCTCGATCTGCGGATGGGCGGCGTATCGTTGTTGCAGTTCGGTAATCGTAAAGCTCATGTGCGTGAAAATTATCCGTGCAAAATTACGAAGAAAATGGATAAGAATATATCCGCCGCAAAGAAAAGCACTGTTTTCCTACTGAAAAAACAATGGAAAACACTACATTTGTGGCACATTTACAATCCATAGAAGATATGCATACATCAGACAGCATCGTCATCATCCCGACCTATAATGAACGGGAGAATATCGAGAACATCATACGGGCCGTCTTTGCCCTGGAGCATGGTTTCCACATCCTGGTCATCGAAGACGGGTCGCCCGACGGTACGGCCGAGATTGTCCGCCGCCTGCAACGCGAAGAGTTCGCCGACCGCCTGTTCATGGTGGAGCGTCGCGGTAAGCTGGGCTTGGGCACCGCCTACATCGCTGGTTTCCGCTGGGCGCTGGAGCACGACTACGAATACATCTTCGAGATGGACGCCGACTTCAGCCACAACCCCAAGGACCTGCCCCGCCTCTACAAGGCCTGTGCCGAAGAGGGGGCCGACGTGTCCATCGGCTCGCGCTACGTGAGCGGCGTCAACGTGGTGAACTGGCCCATGGGGCGCGTGCTGATGTCCTACTTCGCCTCGAAATACGTGCGCATCATTACGGGCCTGCCTATCCACGACACCACAGCGGGCTTCGTGTGCTACCGCCGCCGCGTGCTGCAAACCATCAACCTCGACTCCATCCGTTTCAAGGGCTATGCCTTCCAAATCGAGATGAAGTTCACCGCCTACAAGTGCGGCGCACAGGTGAAGGAAGTGCCCGTCATCTTTATCAACCGCGAGCTGGGCACCTCGAAAATGAACTCCAGCATCTTCGGCGAAGCCGTCTTCGGCGTCATCCGCCTGAAGTGGGACAGCTGGTTCAAGAAGTATCCTAAAATTAACGGCTAACAGACATGAAACGTACCCTCATCCACAACGCCCTCATCGTCAACGAGGGACAAACCATACAAGGCTCCGTGGTCATCACCGACCAGGGCCGCATCGCCGAGGTACTGACCCACGGCAAACCCCTCTCCGCCCCCTGCGACGAAACCATCGACGCCACTGGCTGCTACCTGCTGCCGGGTGCCATCGACGACCACGTGCACTTCCGCGACCCGGGCCTGACGCACAAGGCCGATATCCTCAGCGAAAGCCGGGCGGCGGCCGCAGGAGGCGTGACCAGCATCATGGACATGCCCAACACCCTGCCGCAAACCACCACCCTCGAAGCCCTCGACGCCAAGTTCAACCTGCTGGACGAACGCTGCATCGTGAATCACTCCGCCTACTTCGGCGCCACGAACAACAACTACGGCGACTTTGCCCGCCTAGACCGTTCGCGCGTGTGCGGCATCAAGCTCTTCATGGGTTCGAGTACGGGCAACATGCTGGTAGACCGCATGGAAAGCCTGCGCGCCATCTTCGGCAGCACCGACCTGCTCATCGCCGTCCATTGCGAGGACCCCGCCACCATCCGACGGAACATGGAGAAATACAAGGCGCAATATGCCGACGAAGACGACGTGCCCGTCAGCAAGCACCCCAACATCCGCTCTTCGGCCGCCTGCTACGCCTCGTCGAGCCTGGCCGTGAAGCTGGCGCGCGAAACGGGTGCCCGCCTGCATGTGCTCCACCTCTCCACCGCCCGCGAACTGAACCTGCTCGAGGCAGGCCCCGTCAGCGGCAAGAAGATTACAGGCGAGGCTTGTGTGGCCCATCTGCTGTTCAGCCAAACTGACTACCGCACGCTGGGCACCCTCATCAAATGCAACCCCGCGGTGAAGACCAAGGCCGACCGCGACGCCCTGCGCCGTGCCGTCAACGACGACGTGATAGACGTCATCGCCACCGACCATGCTCCCCACCTCATTACTGAGAAGAAGGGCGGCGCGCTGAAAGCCGTATCAGGCATGCCGATGGTGCAGTTCTCGCTCGTGAGCATGCTCCAGCTGGTAAATGAAGGCATCTTTACGATAGAGAAGGTTGTGGAGAAGATGTGCCACGCCCCCGCCCTGCTCTATGGCATCTGCGAACGCGGCTTCATCCGCGAAGGCTGGAAGGCCGACCTCGTGCTGGTGCGCCCCGACACCCCCTGGACGCTGGAGAAGAGCCTCATCCAAAGCAAGTGCGGCTGGAGTCCACTGGAAGGACACACCTTCGACTGGCACGTGGAGCGCACCTTCGTCAACGGACATACCGTTTACGACGGCCGCGAAGTCGACGAAAGCTATCGGGGCGAGGCACTGCGCTTCGACCGCTAAGTTCCTATTCACACCCTGCGGATGCAACCTTATTGACAAGACTGCATTCGCAGGCTAAAAAACAATCCGAAGGCTCTCAGGAGGCTGATACCTCTTTATCTGCCTTGACATTGCTCCGAAATTCGGAAGGTGTTACCCCCAAATGCTTCTTGACATATTGGGCAAAAAACGAAACGTTGGAAAATTCGAAATCGGCCGCAATCTCCTTGATGCTTTTGCTGGAATGCTTCAATTCACGAATAATATGCTCTATGGCATTCTCGTGAATCAACGTCAAGGCATTCTTTCCGCTGATGCGTTTAATGATACGCGACAAGTATTTGGGCGAATAACAAAACAAATCGGCATAATATTCTAAGGTCCGATGTCTGCCACTATCCGCCGCCATTGTTTCCATAAAACGCTTGAAAATAAAGTCCGGACGATTGACCAAAGTACGCATATCTTCATTGGAAACAACTGTCTGCTGACTGATAGCCGCAACTAATTCCACAAAAAAGGCGGAGGACAAATACAACAATATTTCTTTCTGATAAGGGTCTTCACACAATGTCAGTTTGCGTTCAATCAATCCCAAATATTGATTGAACAGCTCTTTGTTTTCTTCATCAAAGTGCTTGACAGGATTTCGATGTAGATAGTGGAATGATTTCCAAGTATATTTTTCAGTCTGCGTCAGCCGTTGTATAAACCGATTCGACAAGCCAATGATTTTCACCTTATAAGAAGGAGAAGCCAGCACCTCACCAATCAGCATATTCGGCAGACTCACCAACAGATCATCAGCCTTCAAATGACAAGTCTGATTGTTCAATTCCAACTTTACCTCGCCTTCCATGCAATAAATCATCAGAAGGACTTCCATCTTGATTGTTTTACCTCCAGCCAGAATGTTCTCCAAGCGGTCGGTCACGAACAGATAGTCATCCAAACAACAGTTCTGTCCGCCGTATCGCTTCAGCGTTTCGATACCAATATGTTCAATAATCTTTTCCATTTTTATTTTTTCTGCAAAGATGGAGATTTATGCGACATTATCAATATTCAATTTTCCCCTTAACACATTCAATTTACCACGTTTAATAATTATTTTATCAAGCAAGGAGAAAATACAACATTTCTCCAAGAAAATTCATAGCAACCATTCTGGAACAAGGCACTACTTTTGCGCAAATTTTTAAAACGAACTAATATGACAATAAAAAACATTCAAAACCACATGCGATGGTTTGCTTTTACTGGATGCTTGGTCGGACTCACAGCCTGCCAGTCGGAAAAGCAAGAACAAGCCCAACAAAACTATGCCATCGCTACCATTCATGCCGATGCCAACAAAGAGATAACCACTTCCTATTCTGCCTCCATCGAAGGAATGCAGGACATCAATATCTACCCGCAAGTCTCCGGCTATCTCGAGAAACTCAACGTATCCGAAGGAGAGATTGTACGCAAAGGGCAAATTTTGTTCGTCATCGACCAAGTGCCCTATAAGGTAGCTTTGCAAACAGCCATTGCCAACGTAGAAGTAGCCAAAGCCAGTCTTGCCACTGCAGAACTCACCTACAAAAGCACTCAGAAACTACACGAACAGAAAGTAGTATCCGACTTCAACCTGCAAACCACTAAAAACGAATATCTGACAGCCAAAGCACAACTAGCCCAAGCCGAAGCTCAGGAAGTAAATGCCCGCAACGACCTATCATATACCGAAGTAAAGAGTCCAAGTGACGGTGTGATAGGCATGTTGCCCTATCGTGTCGGAACACTCGTCAGCCCCAGCATGCCCCAACCGTTGACCACCGTTTCCGATAACTCGAACATGTACGTCTACTTCTCCATGACCGAAAACCAGCTACTCTCCCTAGCCCGCCAATATGGTACCATCGAAAAGGCACTGCAAGGAATGCCTGATATCCAGCTACAACTGAACGATGGCTCCACCTATGAAGAAAGCGGTAAAATAGAATCCATCAGCGGAGTCATCGACAAAGCGACAGGCACTGTAGGCGTACGCGCCGTCTTCCCCAACCCAGACCGACTACTACACAGCAGTGCATCGGGCAACGTATTAATCCCCAGTACCTATACCAACTGTATCGTTATTCCCCAAGGAGCTACTGTGCAGCTACAAGACCAAATATTAGTCTACAAGGTTGTAGACGGAAAAGCCGTATCTACTCTGATCAAAGTAGCTCCAGTAAATGATGGAAAAGAATACATTGTTACAGACGGCCTGAAACCTGGTGATGAAATTATCTCCAACGGAGCAGGAATGATCCGCGAAGGAACTCAAGTAAAATAACAGACGCTTTATGAAAGGAAACATATTCATTAAAAGGCCGGTTATGGCCATATCCATATCCATCCTAATTCTTATAGTAGGTTTTATTTCACTCTACACCCTGCCCGTAGAGCAATATCCCGACATCGCTCCACCTACAGTCCGCGTAGAAGCTACTTATACAGGAGCCAACGCAGAAGCTGTAATGAACAGTGTCATCATGCCACTAGAAGAAAGCATCAACGGCGTAGAAGATATGATTTACATCACTTCTACCGCCACAAATGCCGGCACTGCTGAAATTCTCGTATATTTTAAGCAAGGAACCGATCCTGATATGGCAGCGGTCAATGTACAGAACCGTGTATCCGAAGCACAAGGTCTGTTACCATCCGAAGTTACGGCCATAGGTGTTAGCACCATGAAACGCCAGAACAGCTTCCTACAAATCAATAGCCTCATCAGCCCGAACGCACGTTACAATGAAACATTTTTGGCCAACTATCTCGACATCAATGTCATTCCCCAAATCAAACGTATTCAAGGAGTAGGAGACGTACAGCTGATGGGTGATACTTACAGTATGCGTATTTGGATGAAACCTGAAAAGATGGCCCAATACGGCCTGGTTCCTTCAGACATTACATCGGTACTGGGGGAACAAAATATTGAAGCTCCTACCGGCTCATTGGGAGAAAGCTCAGATAATGTATTCCAATATACCATGAAATACAAAGGACGACTAAAGGAAGTTGAAGAATTTGAAAATATGGTCATACGGTCACAATCGGATGGTTCTGTACTTCGCGTAAAAGATGTAGCCGATGTAGAATTAGGCCGTCAATCCTATAGTTTTCATGGTGAAGCAGACGGTGTGCCTAGTGTTACGTTTATGGTATTCCAAGTGGCTGGAGCAAACGCCACTGCCGTAAATCAAGAAATTACCAATTTGCTGGACGATTTAGCCAAAGATCTGCCCGAAGGAACGGAATTTATCCAAATGATGAGTGTCAACGATTTCCTTTTCGCTTCCATCGACAACGTGGTAGAGACACTGATTATCGCCATCCTGCTGGTTATTCTTGTAGTGTACTTTTTCCTGCATGACTTCAAAAGTACACTTATTCCTTCTATCTCCATCATCGTCTCACTAATAGGTACATTCGCTTTCCTATCCATAGCAGGGTTCAGCATCAACATCCTGACACTGTTCGCTTTAGTGCTGGCTATCGGTACAGTAGTTGATGATGCTATCGTAGTCGTAGAGGCCGTACAAGCCAAATTCGATGTAGGCTATCGCTCTCCATATTTAGCCACTAAAGATGCCATGAGCGACGTAACGATGGCTGTCATCTCATGTACCTGTGTATTCATGGCTGTATTCATCCCAGCCACTTTTATGGGAGGAACTTCTGGTGTATTCTACACTCAATTCGGTGTGACCATGGCAGTAGCTGTAGGTATCTCCTGTTTGAATGCTCTGACTCTCTGTCCAGCTCTGTGCGCCATGATGATGAAACCCTCTGAAGAACAGAAAAACGCACGAAGCATCAACGGACGAGTACGCGCCGCCTATAACGCATCCTACAATGCCTTATTAAGAAAATACAAGAAAGGACTGATGTTCTTCTTCCATCACCGTTGGATGGTATGGACTTCACTTGGAATAGCCTGTATACTATTGGTTTATTTCATGGCTACAACCAAAACAGGACTGGTTCCTCAAGAAGACCAAGGAACTATCATGATCAACATCAGTACCTCACCTGGAAACTCGTTGGCCGAAACCAATAAAGTAATGGACAAAGTACAAGATATCCTTAAAAATACTCCTGAGATAGAGCATTATTCACGCATCACCGGTTACGGATTGCTTTCAGGACAAGGGACATCGTATGGTACAGTTATTATTCGTCTGTATCACTGGGATCAGAGAAAAGGTAAGGAACATACCGCAGAAGCAGTAATGAAACGCCTGAATATTCAATTCAGTAATATTAAAGAAGCTCAGGTTTTCTGCTTCCAGCCAGCCATGATTCCCGGCTATGGTACAGGTAACTCTATCGAACTTTACATGGAAGACAAAACTGGAGGCGATATGGCATCTTTCTTCAAATCAATAACTGAATTTATTGGTACCCTGAATCAACGACCCGAGGTAGCCATGGCCTATAGTTCCTATGCCATGAATTTCCCGCAGATAGCCGTCGACGTAGATGCCACCAAATGCAAGCGTGCCGGCATCAGCCCCAACGATGTACTTGATGCAGTAGGTTCCTATTGCGGCGGTTCCTACGTATCCAACTATAACAAGTTTGGAAAAGTATACCGTGTTATGATTCAAGCTTCTCCCCAAAAACGTTTGGACCAACATGCACTGGACAACATGTTCGTACGCAATGGTGAAGAAATGGCTCCAGTCAGCCAATTTGTCACACTTCGTTCTGTGCTTGGTGCCGAGATAGCCAAACGATTCAACCTTTATAACACGATCAACGTAAACGTGAATGTAGCCGAAGGCTATTCGACCGGTGAAGCCCAGCAAGCCATCCATGAAGTAGCCGAGCAAATGCTGCCTTCAGGTTACGGCTACGAATATGGTGGTATGGCTCGTGAAGAGGCCAGTAGCGGAGGCGCACAGACTGTCTTTGTCTATACTCTCTGTACTGTACTCATCTACCTTATTCTATCGTGCCTTTACGAAAGTTTTCTTGTCCCGCTGGCAGTCATTCTTTCTGTTCCTTTCGGACTGATGGGCAGCTTCCTCTTTGCCCGCGTCTTCGGACTGGAAAACAACATCTACCTGCAAACTGGTGCCATCATGTTGATTGGTTTGCTGGCAAAAACAGCCATTCTAATTACAGAATATGCCATCGAACGCCGCCGTACGGGCATGGGAATCATCTCATCCGCCTACTCGGCTGCACAAGCCCGTTTCCGCCCCATCCTGATGACCGTACTTACCATGATTTTCGGTATGCTTCCACTGATGTTCTCCACCGGCGCAGGAGCTAACGGTAACAGCTCATTGGGTACTGGCGTCGTAGGTGGTATGCTTATCGGAACTTTGGCCCTCATTTTCGTCGTGCCTATATTCTTCATCGTTTTCGAGTACCTGCAAGAGAAACTACGAGGCCCCATGCATAAAGAACCCGACGCACAAATCATCTACGAAAAAGAACAGACACTGATCGAAAAAAGTGCCTTTAACACAGAAAAGTAAACCGAGAACATTATGAACGCAAAACAAAAATTCATTATACTAGGTACAACCCTCCTGTTGAGTGGTTGCGGGATTTATACCAAATATGAACCTCAGGACACCGTTCCCGACAACCTGTACGGCGAAGAAGCAGCCTCCCTGTCGGCCGATACGACCAGTATCGCCGACATCGACTGGCGCGACTTCTTTAATGATCCCTATCTACAAGCATTGATAGAAAAGGGATTGGCACAGAACACTGATGTGCAAACGGCCAATCTACGCATCGAAGAAGCCAAAGCTTCTCTACTTTCGGCGAAGTTAGCCTTTCTGCCCTCTTTCGCCCTGTCTCCACAAGGTTCAATAAACACGGTGGAGAGTCAAGTGTCGCGCACCTACACATTGCCGATTACAGCCAGTTGGGAATTGGACATCTTCGGAAAACTTCGCAATGCCAAACGACAAGCCAAGGCAGCCTATGCCCAAAGCGAAGATTACCGCCAAGCTGTCTATTCCAGCTTGACTGCCAATATTGCCAATACCTATTATACCCTGCTGATGCTTGACGAACAGTTGGATATTTCTCGACAAACAGCAAATAGCTGGAAAGAAACCGTATCGTCTACTCAGGCATTGATGGATGCCGGACTGGCTGACGAAGCAGCCGTTTCGCAAATGCAAGCCACCTATTACGAAGTACAAAATTCGGTAATCGACCTCGAGGAACAAATCAACCAGGTAGAGAACAGCCTTTCACTACTCCTGGCCGAAACACCACGACACTACCCACGAGGCAAACTTTCTGATCAAGAATTTACCTCTGACCTTAGTACCGGTATCCCTCTACAAATGTTGTCACGCCGACCCGATGTACGAATGACAGAACGCCAACTGGAACAAGCCTTTTATACGACCAACCAAGCCACTGCCGCTTTCTATCCCTCCATCACGCTAAGCGGCAGTGCAGGATGGACCAACTCCATAGGTAGTCTCATTTCCAATCCAGCACAGTTTATCACATCAGCTTTGGCCTCCCTCACCGAACCGCTCTTCAACCGTGGTACACTCATCGCCCGCCGACGTATCGCCAAGGCTCAACAGGAAGAAGCCCTGCTAGCCTTCAGACAACAACTGCTGGACGCTGGCACGGAAGTGAACGATGCTCTTGTATCCTATCAGACCAGTAAACGAAAAAAAGAGAACTACCGGCAGCAAATAGAAGCATTGGAACGAGCCTACACCAGTACCTCACTATTGATGGAAAATGGTAATACAACCTATCTGGAAGTACTTACCGCCCGCCAAAGTCTGCTTGCAGCCCAACTGTCCCAGACAGCCAATCAGTTTAAGGAAATCCAAAGCCTCATCAACCTATATCAGGCATTAGGAGGCGGACAAGAACTCTGACAACGCGACAAAACTACAGTCCCTGACCACGTTTCCTAACATCTCTCTTCATTCTTAATATCTGTGTCTACAAAAACAAGCAAGGAAACAACGTCGGGGACTATTTGCCTCCCAGCTGACTGTTTCTGTTGTAAAACACACTCTTTCCGTCAACAAGATGTCAACAAAATCACTATCTTGCAACATGTTTAACCCCTAATACATAACATTATGATTATTGGTGTACCGAAAGAGATCAAAAACAATGAGAATCGTGTCGGCATGACGCCGGCCGGAGTGGCCGAACTCGTCAAGCGGGGACATACTGTGTATGTACAGCAAACAGCTGGCGCCAACAGCGGATTTACCGATGAAGACTATACAAGCGTAGGCGCAAAGATGCTTCCCACCATCGAAGACGTCTATGCCACCGCCGACATGATTGTCAAAGTCAAAGAGCCCATCGCTCCCGAATACAAGCTCATTCGCCGCGGACAAGTGGTATTTACCTATTTCCACTTTGCCGCTGACCGCGCCCTGACCGAAGCCATGATAGCCAGTGGAGGTATCTGCATCGCCTACGAAACAGTAGAATTGCCCGACCATTCATTACCGCTGCTTGTCCCCATGAGCGAAGTAGCTGGCCGCATGTCTGTACAAGAAGGTGCACGCTTCCTCGAAAAGCCCCAGGGAGGTAAAGGAAAACTGCTGGGAGGAGTACCAGGCGTACGCCCTGCCCGCGTACTGATATTGGGCGGAGGTATCGTAGGATGCAACGCTGCACAGATGGCAGCCGGCATGGGTGCTGAAGTGATGATCACGGACATCAACCTGGCCCGCCTGCGCTATTTGAGTGAAGTACTGCCCAAGAATGTGAAGACTCTCTACTCCTCGGCCCATAACATTCGCATGGAATTACCCACCATCGATCTGGTTATCGGCTCCGTGCTCATCCCAGGCGACAAGACGCCTCACCTCATCACCCGCGACATGCTTTCACTAATGAAGCCTGGCACTGTACTTGTCGATGTAGCCATCGACCAAGGCGGCTGCTTTGAAACGTCGCACCCCACCACGCACAGCGATCCGACGTATATTGTAGACGGAATCGTACATTATGCCGTAGCCAACATCCCCGGCGCCGTACCTTTCACTTCAACCATGGCTCTGACCAATGCTACTCTGCCTTACACCGTAGCCCTGGCCGACAAGGGTTGGCAACGCGCCTGCAAAGATAATCCTGCCCTCGCACTAGGTGTCAATGTTGCTGATGGAAAAGTTGTCTACAAAGCCGTAGCCGACGTCTTTGGATTACCATACGAACAACTAGCACTATAAAGATAGAAATCTAAAAAAACAAAGGCACGGATTTCACGGACGAAAGCGAAAGCCACAATCAGCTTGTCACGCGTATCCGTAAAATCCGTGCCTGCTTATTATTTCTATGGTCAATTCAATATTTCGGCATCTTCTGCACTGTCTTTCATCGTTTCCAGATCCTTAGGCAACGGACGACGACTGGAAAATTTAATCCAGTTCACCAATTCGGACAAAGCGTAAACCAAACACGTCACACCGATGATAATGAAAGCAGTAGAGCGAACACCCGTAGGATTGAATAGCGTAACTACACCCGCAATCAGAATTAGCAGCGGAACAACATAAAACCCACCGGGCACTTTCATCCAACTACGAGCCGCCATGAGCGATGCTATCTGCTGTACACCTCCCATCATCAGGATAAAGCCCAATACAAAGGTCAGCAAATCTGCAAAAAAATCGGGCATAATGACCAGCCACAAACCGAAAAGCAGACTGCCCACAGCCTCGATAGGGAAGCGAAGGCGGTTCTCAGGTTTCTGCACCAGATAGCCAATCAGACCAATGAGCGAAGGAACCAGAAAAACAACGCCAATAGTAATCACCAAATACTCACCGGCCTGTGCCGGAAACAGGACCAATAGCAGTCCGATAATCAAAGCGCAGATGATGCGCATCAATGAATAATTCATTCCTTTCATATCTTTATAAATATAGTATACAACATTCAGAACGAACGATTGGTTCGCCTACCGCAAATATACACCTTTTTCCAACAAGCCAAAAAGAAATTCCACTGAATTCCGACCTGCCTCACCCTACCATTTACTTTGAAAACATAAACAGGAACTTTAGCGTCGTAAAGTGCCACTTTAGCGAGCTAAACATGGACTTTACGATGCTAAAGTTGATAGTTGGAAAAACACATTTCCAGTGCATGAAGATTTTACATTCGGACAAATTGCGTACTTTTGCACAAATAAATTTCGAACATCTGTTTCTAACCACCAACAATATCTACATGAAACTTCTCTGGATTGACCTCAACAGTTCTTATGCCCATTCTTCGCTGGCATTGCCCGCACTCCATGCACAAATGACGGATGAAAACGACATACAATGGGAAGTTGTGTCGGCTACCATTAACGAGAACATTGGAATGGTGGTAGAAGAAATCTGCCGGCATACACCCGACATTCTGGCAGGAACCGCCTGGCTATTCAATCACGAACAACTGATGCATATCGCAGCGCGTGTAAAAGCTTTATTGCCTAAATGCTGCATCGCATTGGGTGGTCCAGAATTTCTAGGAGACAACGAACACTACCTGCGTTGCCATCCATTCGTCAGTTGCGTCTTTCGAGGAGAAGGTGAAGAGACAGTACCTCAATGGCTGGCTTGCTGGAATCGCCCTGAAGCGTGGAACAACATCGACGGCCTGTGCTATCTCGATACAGAAGGCCGATATCACGACCAAGGCATTGCCCGTGTACTCAACTTCGCTGAACTTGTACCGCCTGAAACGAGCCGATTCTTCAACTGGGACAAACCTTTCGTACAACTGGAAACCACCCGTGGATGCTTCAATACTTGTGCTTTCTGTGTAAGCGGAGGCGAAAAGCCGGTACGTACCCTCAGCATCGATGCCATTCGCCAACGACTGGACATCATCTATCGGCACGGCATTCGCAATGTAAGGGTACTGGACCGTACGTTCAACTACAACAACCGACGAGCCCAAGAGATGCTCGAACTGTTCCGTGAATACCATCCACACATCCGCTTCCACCTAGAAATACACCCAGCCCTGCTCACCGATGAGCTTCGTAGGGAATTAGCATGTCTTCCACAGGGATTGCTACACCTGGAAGCGGGTATCCAAAGCCTGCATGAAGAAGTGCTGGAAACAAGTATGCGAAAAGGGAAATTGGCCGATGCACTGGACGGCCTGAAATATCTCTGTTCCATCTCCAACATGGAAACACATGCCGACCTGATTGCCGGACTTCCCCGCTACCATCTGGAACAAATCTTCGAAGATATTCGTACGCTGGCCGACTATAAGGCTGGCGAAATCCAACTGGAGTCACTCAAACTCTTACCAGGTACCTACATGCGCCAGCATGCGGCCGAACTAGGCATCTGTTACTCTACCTATCCACCCTATGAAGTGCTTCGGACAAACGAAATCACAACAGCCGAACTACAAACTGCCCGCCGACTGTCTCGTCTGCTCGATGCCTTCTACAACACACCGGCCTGGCAAGAAGTGACCTGCCGACTGATATTGGACAAGGCGGAATTCTTACACCATTTTCTGAAATACCTGACCGAGGCCAACCTGATAGACCAACCGATGAGTCTGGAAAAGCGAGGACTGGTGCTATACAAATACGTCAAGCGCTTTGTACCCGAATATACTACCGCTGTAAGTATCGCCTGGATAGAAGCAGGCATGTCGTTGAAGAAGCTACCGGCCGAAAAGGTACGCACCAAACGTCAAATACCTCCTGCAACGTGGCAAATCATACAAGGTACCTACCACGAAAAGCTCCGTCTGTGCTTCCTCCCGACAGCAGAAGACGAAGGACACGGCTATTGGTTTGGATTTGAGTCGGAAATTCAGAAAGCAGCTCCCGTGTTCAAGGCACGTACCTGAGGAGCATAGGCAGCTTCCAGTTCCAATAGAAAATGCTTGGCTTCGAGCCCTCCAGCATAACCTGTAAGCCGGCCATTCCTGCCGATTACCCGATGACATGGAATGAAGATAGAAAGAGCGTTCTGCCCGTTGGCAGTCGCAACGGCTCGTACGGCACGAGGCATCGCCAACCGTTCTGCTTGAACGGTATAGGTACAGATTCCACCATATGGAATATTCAAAAGCTCCCGCCACACAGATAATTGAAACTCTGTACCTACGGGTAACAATGGCAGATCGAACACCTGCCGCCTTCCAGCGAAATATTCATCGAGCTGACGAACAGCCATAGTGAGAGTATCGTCCGACCCTAACCGATATTCCGCCTGAAGCAAACGGGCTACACGGTCTTCCACTTTTATCCTACAACGACTCTCCGTCCAATTGCACAAACAGAGTTTACCTCCCATAGTCCCTAAAAGCAAAACGCCACACGGAGACTCATATTCCTGAACAGTTATCCAATTTTTCATCGCTGACTGGGAAAAAATTTTTTTCTGACTGGGGAAAAATAAAAAAGGATGCATCGTCTTTTGACACATCCTTTTTTCTGAGCCTCTTGTCGGATTCGAACCAACGACCCCGAGATTACAAATCACGTGCTCTGGCCAACTGAGCTAAAGAGGCGGGTGGGTAAGCTTACTATATCGCGCCGCTACAACCAACTACCTTTGCTGCGGTCAAGCCCTGGAGGATTCGAAGGGAGCTGGCCGTATAGGACTTACCCGTTTTTGCGGTTGCAAAGGTAGGCATTTATTTTGATTCTGCAATACTTTTCCTTCTTTTTTTTGAATGAACGTTCAAATTTTACAGAAAGACAAAGGGTTACATACAAATATTATTTATACCTTTGCGCATAATTTCTAAAAGACCAAGATGACAGAAAACAAAAGCAGCATGCAACAATATGCAATGATTTTCGGCACCTATATGGGCCTGTTTTGGATACTGAAGTTTATACTCGTACCGTTGGGACTGACGTCCCCCTTCCTCCTCTTGCTTTTTATCTGCCTGACTATCTGTGTTCCCTTTATGGGATATTACTATACCAAGCTGTACCGTAACCGAGTTTGCGACGGAAGTATCACTTTCTTCCATGCTTGGCTGTTCAACGTATTCATGTATGTATGTGCTTCCCTGCTCACTTCGGCAGCCCATTACGTTTACTTCGCTTTCATCGACCAGGGCTATATCCTCAACACCTGCCGCGAAATGCTTGCCACGTTGAACCGTGAAGAGCTGCCCGGCATGGAAGAATATCTACGGCAGATGAAAGAAAACCTGGACATGGTGAGTTCATTAACCCCGACAGACATCGTACTGAAGATGCTAGGTAGCAACATCTACTATTGCACCCTACTAAGCATCCCGACAGCTCTGGTTGCTATGCGACGCAAGAAAGAAACACCTTATAATCCCCAATAACGAACTAATCGGATACATTAATTATGGATATATCAGTAGTCATCCCCTTATACAACGAAGAAGAATCGTTGCCCGAGCTCTACCAATGGATCGTTCGGGTGATGGACGCCAATCATTTTTCCTACGAAGTCATCTTCGTCAACGACGGTAGTACAGACCGTTCATGGCAGGTTATCGAAGATTTGAAGAAACAAAATCCTGACCACGTACACGGCATTAAGTTCCGTCGTAACTACGGGAAGTCACCCGCTCTGTTCTGTGGATTTCAAAAAGCCGAAGGCGATGTGGTCATCACCATGGATGCAGATCTGCAGGACAGCCCCGACGAAATACCCGAACTGTATCGCATGATTACGGCCGAAGGCTACGACCTTGTGTCTGGCTGGAAAAAGAAACGCTACGATCCCCTGTCGAAAACGATTCCCACAAAGCTCTTCAACGCTACCGCACGTAAGGTATCGGGCATCAAGAATCTGCACGACTTTAATTGCGGCCTGAAGGCCTACCGCCGCGACGTGGTGAAGAATATCGAAGTTTATGGTGAAATGCACCGCTATATTCCCTACCTGGCCAAGAATGCAGGCTTCAAGAAAATCGGCGAAAAGGTAGTCCACCATCAGGCACGCAAGTTCGGCAAGACCAAGTTTGGTGGGCTGAACCGTTTCTTCAACGGCTATCTGGACCTGATTTCTCTATGGTTTCTCTCGACCTTCGGCATCAAGCCCATGCACTTCTTCGGCTTCCTGGGATCACTGATGTTCATTTTCGGCTTCATTGCCGTCATCATCGTGGGCATCAGCAAGCTCTACTACATGCACAACGGCATGCCCTACCGGCTGGTAACCGACTCGCCCTACTTCTACCTGTCGCTTACGGCCATGATTATCGGCACGCAACT
This sequence comes from Caecibacteroides pullorum, assembly GCF_019239235.1. Classification (GTDB taxonomy): domain Bacteria; phylum Bacteroidota; class Bacteroidia; order Bacteroidales; family Bacteroidaceae; genus Bacteroides; species Bacteroides pullorum. Next base: position 49,058 of record NZ_JAAZTS010000015.1, read on the forward strand.
CTTTGTAGCAGGCTTCTTGGGCGAACTCATCTCGCGCAACGCCCCTGAACGAAACAAGTATCACATAGAGAAAACAATCTGACCCTATTATGAGAAAACTATTCCATTTCTTTCTGGCAGGCGTTGTGGCTTATGCCCTGGCCAGCCTGCTTTTTAGTTGTTCGGAAGAAGCTGACTGCTCCATGACCGACAACCGTGGTATGATCGTATGCAACGTCAGCCAGATAAATCCAGAAAATAACACGGCCATGAAGGATACGCTTGACTCGCTGACCGTCACGGCCGCAGGTACCGACTCTATCGTAGCCAACCGCCTGGCACAAGTTACGGTCTTTTCCCTTCCCTTGAGATATGCCGTAGACTCCACCGAACTTGTCTTCCACTATGTCAAGAAGGTGACCGATACCGTTGTCATCCGCCACACGAACAAACCTTATTTCATATCGATGGATTGCGGATACCAGATGCAACAAAGCATCACAAGCATCCGTTACACGCGTCACAACATCGACTCTATCTATATCGCAAACCCTGAAGCCAATATCAATGGAACGAAGAACCTTGAGATATTCTATTAGTCTGATAGTCTGCCTCTGCGTCGCCTTGACCCTGAACGCCCAAGTGAGCAGTACCAGCGGCACCGACAAACGGCCTGTGGCCCACAAGCAGGAGAAGAAGAAAGACAAGGACGTCCCTGTCTATCCACTCTTCAACGGCGTGGACCTGAGTGTAGACCTCTGGGGGCCAGGAAGCTACTTATTGGGAAGCGACAATCTGAGCATGGAAGTGGCCGCCGACGTCAACCTGAAGAACCGCTTCTTCCCCACCCTCGAAGTGGGCTATGGAAAGTCCGACACCTGGAGCGAGGATGGTATCCACTACAAGACTGGCGCTCCTTACTTGCGTGTCGGAATGGACTACAACACCTTCTATAAAAAGAAATTCCAGCACAAGCTACTTGTAGGTCTGCGCTACGCCGTGAGTAGCTTTTCGTACGATGTGCAAAGCCTTTCTGTAGACGATCCCATCTATGGTGGAGGACTGGGCAACCCCAACATCACCGACGGCATCTGGGGCGGTAACCTGCCTCCCTTCGACCATACCGGCATGAAGGGTACCATGCATTGGATTGAAGTATGCGCCGGCATTCGAGCTCATGTTTGGAAAGGTCTGTACATGGGCTGGGCTCTGCGCTACAAGTTCCGCCTCTCAGCCACGACAGGCGAATATGGCGATCCTTCGTATGTACCCGGTTATGGGACCTACGGATCGAATACGCTAGGCGTATCCTATACGATCACGTACAAACTACCTTTATAACGAAAAAACGTAAATTATGACTACGATTGAAATCTGGCTTCTGGCCGTCGGCCTGGCAATGGATTGTTTTGCCATCTCCATCGCAAGCGGCATCCTGCTAAAGCGTACCCTTTGGCGTCCGATGCTGATAATGGCCTTCTTCTTCGGGCTTTTTCAGGCATTGATGCCCCTCATCGGATGGGCCTGCGCTAGCACATTCAGCCACCTCATCGAAGACGTAGACCACTGGATTGCCTTTGCCATCCTCGCCTTTCTGGGGGGACGCATGGTGCGCGAATCGTTCAAGGAAGAAGATTGCCGACAAGACTTCGACCCTACCCGCCTGAAGGTGGTGCTCATGCTGGCCGTGGCCACAAGCATCGACGCCCTGGCCGTAGGCGTATCGTTCGCCTTCCTGGGCATGAAAAGCGTAACGACCATCCTGTCGCCTGTGGGCATTATCGGTTTCGTTTCGTTCGCCCTGTCTTTGATAGGGCTCACGTTCGGCATCCGCTTCGGATGTGGTTTTGCCCGACGCCTGAAGGCCGAGCGCTGGGGAGGCGTCATTCTCATCCTTATCGGCCTGAAGATACTCATCGAACATTTGATACAACATTATGGATAAGAAAACAAGAAGAAACTTCCTCTGGGTGGCCCTGCTCGTGCTGGGTACCATCTGGATACTGGCGCGCCACAACCAGCCCGTGCCCTACCAGAAAGACAACGGCCTGATATTCGGCACCATCTACAACATCACCTACCAGCATGCCTCCAACCTGAAGGCCGATATCGAAGCCGAACTCCACCGCTTCGACGGTTCCCTATCGCCCTTCAACGACACGGCCGTCATTACCCGCATCAACCGCGGCGAGGATATCGCAGGTGACACCCTGTTCTGCAACGTCTTCCGCCGAAGCATGGAGATTTCACACGAGACGGAAGGTGCGTTCGACATCACCGTCGCTCCCCTGGCCAACGCTTGGGGCTTCGGCTTCAAGAAGGGAGAATTCCCCGACTCGGCTACGGTAGACAGCCTGCGACAATTGGTGGGTTACGAGAAGGTGGAACTCACGGCCGACGGACACGTACGCCGTCAGGACGACCGAATGCAACTCTCGTGTAGCGCCGTAGCCAAAGGATATGCCGTAGACGTCATCGCCCAGCTACTTCGACGGAAGGGCGTGAAGAACTTCATGGTGGACATTGGCGGCGAAGTGGTGGTGAGCGGACAGAACCCGCAGGGCAGCCTGTGGCGCATAGGCATCAACAAGCCTGTAGACGACTCGCTCTCACTGAACCAAGAACTCCAGACGGTACTGACGCTGACCGACGTGGGCATCGCCACCTCGGGCAACTACCGCAACTATTATTATCACGAAGGCAAGAAATATGCCCACACCATCAATCCGCACACAGGCTACCCCGCCCTGCACAATCTGCTTTCGGCCACGGTCATCGCCCGCGATTGTATGAGCGCCGACGCCTATGCCACGGCCTTCATGGTGATGGGCTTGGAGCGGGCCAAAGCCTTCGTCGAGGCGCGTCCCGATCTGGATGCCTACTTCATCTATGCCGACTCTACAGGAAGCTACCAGACGTACATGACGGAGGGAATGAAACGCTACGCAGCAGAGGAATAGACATTACACGTATTTTTGCATAAAAAGAAAGCGATGCTTTTTGCTCGACAAAACTATGACTTGCCGAACAGAAAGCATCGCTTTCTTGTAGACACGGAACTGAAATGATTATCCTCCAAGTCTCCTTCGTCACTTGTAGAACACGAAGTACACCGCCAGCACCAGGCAGACAAAAGCGGCAAAATGATTCCAGTGCAACGCCTCACCCTTGAAGAAGACGGTGGTGAAGAGGGTGAAAATCATCAGCGTGATGACCTCCTGAATGACCTTGAGCTGCATCAGCGAGAAGGGACCGCCGTTCTCAACGAAGCCGATGCGGTTGGCGGGCACCTGAAAGGAATACTCGGCCAGGGCAATGGCCCACGAGAAAAGGATGACGGCGTAAAGCGGCCAGTTGGAAATGACCTTCATCTCCTGCAACTTCAGGTGGCCGTACCAGGCGAACGTCATGAAGATGTTCGACACGATGAGCAGGAGGATGGTGTAGAATGCTTTCATATCTATCAATATTAATTGTTACTATCAAATCTTGGGCGGGAGAAGCTCCTCCTGCACGTTCGTCATGCTGGCCCAAAGACTATAGCGCGCCTCAGGGTTCATCTCCTCTAGGCGGCGGAGGACGTCGCGCATGTCCGAACGGTGAGAATCGTGCTCGTAAGGGCAGTTCTTCACCTGCTTGCGGTAGGCGTGGGCGGCGGCCAGTGCCTCGAGGTCGGCCTCGTGTACCAGGCAGAGGGGACGGATGATGGTCATGTCGAACTTCTTCATCACCAGCCGCGGCGGCATGGTGGAGAAGGCGCCCTGGAAGGTCTGGTTCATGAGGAGCGTCACGAGGATGTCGTCCATGTGGTGCCCCAAGGCGATCTTGTTACAACCCAGTTCGTGGGCGGCGGTAAAGAGCTCCTTGCGACGGTTCCACGAGCAGAGAAAGCAGGGCGACTTGCGCGTGTCGGTCGAAGCGTCGAACTCCGCCTCACGCAGGACAAAGGGCACTCCCCTCTCCTCGCAGAAGGAGCGCAGGTAATCGGCATCGATACTATAAGGAATATTACGCATGGCCACGTGGACGGCGGTCAGCGTGAAGCGCGGACGGTAGATACGCGCACGACGAGCCAAAAGCTCCGTCAGGGCAAGCGAGTCCTTGCCGCCCGAAAGGCCTACGAGAAGGTGGTCGCCATCCTCAATGAGGCCATAGTCCACGATACCCTTCATCAGACGCCGCTCGATGCGGAGCATCAGTTGTTGTTCTTCCGTCCTTTTTGCCATAACCTTCGATTTGCGGGCGCAAAAGTAGTGCAAAAGAATGAATTGAGGAAGAAAAGGAGACGCGAAGGGATATTATTTGGGATAAATTCGTATCTTTGGACGCAAATGACCTATGACTTCCACATATGAAAAAGATATTCAAGAATTCGATATGCCTGTTCGGCCTGGCACTGATGCTGGGCGGCGCAGGCGCCTCGGCGCAAAGCCTGAACGAAGCCAAAGCCTGGTATGAGGCTGGGCAATATGCCGAGGCCAAGCCCGTGATGGAACGCTACTACAAATCGCAACCCTCGAACGGCAACTACAGCCTCTGGTACGGCGTATGCTGCCTGGAAACGAACGATCCCGAATCGGCCGTGAAACCCTTGGAGACAGCCGTCCGCCGCCGTGTGGCCAGCGGCCAGTATCACCTGGCACGCGCTTACGACCGCACCTACCGTTACGACAAGGCCGAAGAAGTGTGTACCGACTACCTGGACGAGTTGAAACGCCGCCGTCGCGACACGGCCGAAGCCGAACTCCTCCTCTCCGCCATCCACACCCACTCGCGCATGCTGAAGGGCGTGGAACGCGTGTGCGTGGTCGATAGCTTCGTATGCGACAAGCAAGACTTTCTCGAAGCCTACAAGATAGGGCCCGAAGCTGGTACCCTGAGCCGCTATGCCGACCACTTTGCAGACAACGGACGCACGGGCGGTACCGTCTACGAGAACGAGCTGGGCAACAAGCGCTACTATAGCGAGCTCCAGCCGGACAGCACCTTCGGCATTCTGAGTAGCGCCCGCCTCTCCGACGGATGGAGCAAACCCGTCCTCCTGCCGGGCAGCATCAACGAGGGCGTCAATGCAGGCTATCCCTTTGTCATGGGCGACGGTACTACCCTCTACTACGCCGCCGACGGCCCCGAATCGATGGGCGGAACCGACATCTTCGTCACTCGCTACAACACCAATACGGACACTTACCTCGTGCCCGAGAACGTGGGCATGCCTTTCAACTCGCCTTACAACGACTACATGTACGTCGTCGACGAATACAACAACCTGGGCTGGTTTGCCTCCGACCGCTACCAACCCGAAGGCAAGGTCTGTGTCTACGTCTTCATCCCCAATCCCTCGAAGCAAGTCTACGACTACGAGAACATGGACGAAGAAGCGTTGCGCCACCTGGCCGCCCTGAAGGACATCCGCCTGACGTGGACAGACACCACACTGGTGGACGAGGCACGCCAACGACTGGCCGCCGTGGCCGAAAATGACAAGCAGGTGAAAAAGCCCGTCCGCGACTTCGAATTCATCGTCAACGACGACCACACCTATTACCAGACCACAGACTTCCGCTCGCCTCAGGCCAAAGCCCTGTTCGACCAATACCGCCAGCTGGAGCAGAGTTTCCGCCAGCAACGGGAGCAGCTGGACAAGGCACGCCAAGCCTATGCCGACGCCGACCGCACGGAGCAGGCACGCATGGCACCCGCCATCCTCGACCTGGAGAAGCATGTACAGAAACTGGCCAGAGAAGCAGAGCAGGCCGCCAAAGCCGTCCGCAAAGCCGAACTGGAAGCTATCGGAATCCACTAACCCTTTATACGCTAAGCATATGGACATTGCCATCATCGCCGTGCTGCTCATAGCGGCCGTCATCCTGTTTCTGGTAGAACTCTTTGTCATCCCCGGCATCAGCATTGCGGGCATTCTGGCAGGAGGTTGCTACCTCTTTGCCAACTACTACGCCTTCACCCGACTGGGCATGACGGGCGGCTTCGTCACGCTGGGCATCTCGGCCGTAGCGTGCGTGGGTTCGCTCATATGGTTCATGCGCTCCAAGACGCTGGACCGCATCTCGCTCAAGACCGACATCCCTGGCTCGGTAGATCGCTCGGCCGAACAGAGTGTGCAGGTGGGTGATACTGGCATCACACAGACCCGCCTGGCCCTCGTAGGTCAAGCCAACATCGCCGGCCATCTGGTAGAAGTGACATCGGCCGACGGCTTTCTGGACGAAAAGACACCTGTCGTAGTAGTACGCATCACAGGCGGCACCATCTTTGTCAGCCGAAACGCGTAATTGTGATTTGTGATTTGTGATATTCGAAACTCAATTTGTCAACCTCTAAATAAGACTGAAAATGGACACAAGCTCTTTGTACCTGACCGCCTTCCTCGTCGTGGGAGGCATCATCTTTCTGATTCTGTTTTTCCATTATGTGCCCTTCTTCCTCTGGCTCTCGGCCAAGGTGTCGGGTGTCAACATCTCGCTGGTGCAACTCTTCCTGATGCGCATCCGTAACGTGCCTCCCTACGTCATCGTGCCAGGGCTCATCGAAGCCCATAAGGCAGGCCTGAGCAACATCACGCGCGACGGCCTCGAAGCCCACTACCTGGCAGGCGGACACGTCGAAAAGGTGGTACACGCCCTCGTGTCGGCCGCCAAGGCAAACATCGACCTGCCCTTCCAGATGGCCACCGCCATCGACCTGGCAGGGCGCGACGTCTTCGAAGCCGTTCAGATGTCGGTCAACCCCAAGGTCATCGACACTCCGCCCGTGACCGCCGTAGCCAAGGACGGCATCCAGCTCATCGCCAAGGCGCGCGTGACGGTTCGTGCCAACATCCGCCAGCTGGTGGGTGGTGCAGGCGAAGACACGGTGCTGGCTCGTGTAGGCGAAGGCATCGTTTCGTCCATCGGCTCGAGCGAAAGCCACAAGTCCGTGCTCGAAAACCCCGACTCCATCTCGAAGCTCGTGCTCCGCAAGGGGCTTGACGCAGGTACGGCCTTCGAAATTCTCTCCATCGACATCGCCGACATCGACATAGGCAAGAACATCGGTGCTGCCCTCCAGATGGACCAGGCCAATGCCGACAAGAACATCGCCCAAGCCAAGGCCGAAGAGCGTCGTGCCATGGCCGTGGCCAGCGAGCAGGAAATGAAGGCCAAAGCACAAGAAGCCCGCGCCAAGGTTATCGAAGCCGAAGCCGAAGTACCCAAAGCCATGGCCGAAGCCTTCCGCAACGGTAACCTGGGCATCATGGATTACTATCGCATGAAGAACATCCAAGCCGATACGGACATGCGCGAGACCATTGCCCGCCCCACTACGGGTGGAAGCAATACGCCGCTAAACAAATGAGATAAAAATAACAAGTAACCCATTTTTAAACCCATTCCGAATATGAAAAAATACTTTCCTTCTTCCGAACTGATCATCAACGAAGACGGCTCCGTCTTCCACCTGCATGTGAAACCCGAATGGCTGGCCGACAAAGTGATCCTCGTGGGCGACCCCGGTCGTGTGGCCCTCGTGGCATCCCACTTCGAGAGCCGCGAGTGCGAGGTAGAGAGCCGTGAGTTCCGCACCATTACAGGTACCTACCAGGGCAAGCGCATCACGGTGGTGTCAACAGGCATCGGATGCGACAACATCGACATCGTGATGAACGAGCTCGACGCCCTGGCCAACATAGACTTCCAGACGCGCGAAGTGAAGCCCCAGCTCCGCCAGCTCCAGGTGGTGCGCATCGGCACGTGCGGCGGCCTCCAGCCCAACACACCCGTAGGCACCTTCATCTGCTCGGCCAAGTCCATCGGCTTCGACGGCCTGCTCAACTTCTACGCAGGGCGAAACGCCGTGTGCGACCTCGCCATGGAACGCGCCTTCCTGAACCACATGGGATGGACGGGCAACCTCTGCGCCCCCGCCCCCTACGTCATCGATGCCGATGCCGAACTCGTCGAGCGCATCGCCCGCCAGGACATGGTGCGTGGCGTCACCATCGCCGCAGGAGGTTTCTTCGGTCCTCAAGGACGCGAACTCCGCATCCCCCTGGCCGACCCGCGACAGAACGAGAAGATTGAGCAATTCGAATACCAGGGCATGCACATCACCAACTTCGAGATGGAGAGCTCGGCCCTCGCCGGTCTGTCACGATTGCTGGGACACAAGGCCACAACCGTCTGCATGGTCATCGCCAACCGCCTCATCAAAGAGGCCAACACGGGTTACAAAAACACCATCGACACGCTCATCCAGACGGTGCTCGACCGCGTCTGAGAACAGAATACATCGTCAACAAAGAGAAAATGAACCAAGATACCATCTGCGCCATCGCCACCGCCCCAGGCGGAGCCATCGGCATCATCCGCGTGTCGGGCCCCGACGCCATAGCCATCACCGACCGCCTCTTCACACCTGCCTCGGGCAAACCCCTGGCAGAACGGGCCGCCTACACCCTGACCTTCGGCCAAATCCTCTCGCCCGCAGGCGAAGTGGTGGACGAAGTACTGGTCAGCCTCTTCCGCGCGCCCCATTCGTACACGGGCGAGGACTCGGTGGAAATTTCCTGCCACGGCTCGGCCTACATCCTCCAGCAGGTGATGCAACTGCTCATCGGCCAGGGGTGCCGTGCCGCAGGGCCAGGCGAATACACCCAGCGCGCCTTCCTCAACGGCAAGATGGACTTGAGCCAGGCCGAAGCCGTGGCCGACCTCATCGCCTCGACCTCGGCCGCCACCCATCGCATGGCCATGAACCAGATGCGCGGAGGCTTTAGCCGCGAGCTGGCCCTGCTTCGCGACCAGCTCCTGCATCTTACCTCGCTCATGGAGCTGGAACTGGACTTCAGCGACCACGAAGACCTGGAGTTTGCCGACCGCTCGGAGCTCGAGGCCATCGCCGCCCGTGTGGAGCAGGTCATCGCCCGCCTGACCGACACATTCAGCGTGGGCAACGCCCTGAAGAACGGCGTCCCCGTGGCCATCGTGGGCGAAACGAACGCGGGCAAGTCCACCCTGCTCAACGCCCTGCTGAACGAAGAACGCGCCATCGTGAGCGACATCCACGGCACCACACGCGACGTCATCGAAGACACCTTGAGCCTGGGCGGCATCACCTTCCGCTTCATCGACACGGCCGGCATCCGCCAGACCACCGACACCATCGAGAGCCTGGGCATCGAGCGGAGCTTCCAGAAACTGGAGCAGGCGGACATCGTCCTGTGGGTCATCGACGCCACCCGCGCCCGCGAGCAATACCGCCAGCTGCGTGCCGACATCCTGCCCCGATGCGAGGGCAAGCACCTCGTGCTGGTGCTCAACAAGGCCGACCTCCTGCCCTCGACCGACGCCCCTACGCCTGCGTTCGACGACCTGCCCGACAACGCCTTCGTCATGTCCCTCTCCGCCAAGCAGAAAGACGGGCTGGCCGACCTCCAAAAGCGGCTGGTGGACTTCGCCTCCCTGCCGGACCTGTCGCAAACGGACGTGGTGGTGAGCAACGTGCGCCACTACGAAGCGCTGACCCACGCCCTCACGGCCATCCACCGCGTACAGGACGGGCTGGCTTCGGGCCTCTCGGGCGACTTCGTGAGCCAGGACCTGCGCGAGTGCCTCCACCATCTGGGCGAGATCGTAGGCGGCACCATCGAGACGGACGAGGTGCTGGGAAACATCTTCAAGCACTTTTGCATCGGCAAGTAATTATCTGATTATCAATGAGTTAAATTGATTACAATCGATTGATATGGCGCTCTTTACGGGGCGCCTTTTTTGTTGCTCTACTATCAATATTAGTCATTTATAAGCTTTGTACATCATCTTTTTGTACCGTTTTTGTACCACGAAGCAAAATTCCGGCATTTTACGCTGGACAGATTGTGGAGTGAGTTTACGCCATTTTACAGAATTTTACGGGATTATACAGATTTTTGGGTGAAATAAAGCGAAATAAAATGAAAAGTAGAATTGAAATTAAAAGAATTTGTGCCTGGTGCGGTAAAGAATTTATTGCCTACAAAACGACGACAAATTGTTGTTCCCATAAGTGTGGAAACGCATTATATAAGAAACGTAAGCGTGATGCAGCAATAATTGCCAATAATAATTTAACTGAAAAAATTGTTACAGAAAAACCTATTGAGAAGATTAAAGACAAACCTTTTCTGACTATTACAGAAACTGCAATTTATCTTGGAGTAACAAGACCAACAATATATGGTTACCTTAAACGAGGCGATCTAAAAGCAACACGTATAGGAACTAAATTTCTTTTAAGCAAAGATGACATAAACAATATGTTTAATCATCCTGCAGATTTTAAGTTGCCACCTAAGGAAAAACAAGCAATCACAGAATTTTATACTACAGCTGAAATTATAGAAAAATTCAATGTTAGCGAATCATGGATATTTGTGATGGCTAAGAAAAATAAAATTCCCAAAACGTTCAATCGTGGTAAGACTTACTGGAGTAAAAAGCATGTTGATGCTTATTTTTCCTCGAAGGCTCCAGATGCAGACATTACAGAATGGTATAGTGTGCAAGAAGTACAGGACAAATTTCAAATGAGTCTTAATGCTATATACTCTTTTGTTTATAAAAATGTCATTCCGAAAAAGAAGGTTGGTATTACTGTATACTATTCAAAAAAGCACTTCGATATAGCAAAGGGAATACGTCAAGCTGAAGAACCCAAATACTATACAGTTCGAGAGGCTATGGAAAAATTCAAAATAACAAGAGACCAGCTATACCATTATACCAAGTATCATCAAATTCCCAAGATTAAAAAGGGAAAATATACTCTTATATCCAAACCTGAGCTCGATAATTTGTTCGAAGATCCTATCATTGAATAATCCCGGTATAAGTTATTTTCTGGTGTGGGTATTCACCAAGAAAACACCAGTTTAATTTGTACCGATAATAATAATTTATCAACCAAAAACATTAATCTTATGGCACTTACATGTACTAACGTAACATTGAGACAAAGAGTTATCAGTAACGGCAGAATTTCTCTCTATCTGGACTATTATCCGGCTATTCGCAATCCGTACACAATGAAAATGAGTCGCAGGGAATATCTTGGCATTTATATCTATGCCCGTCCTAAAAATGAGATTGAACGTGATTTCAACAATGAAATGCTGAGTAAGGCTGAAGCCATTCGTTGTATCAGAGTACAGGCAATCGTTAATGAGGAATTTGGATTTCTTGACAAGCACAAAATGAAAGCTGACTTCCTTGCCTATTTTCGTGAAAAAGCAAAACTGAAGTATCACAAATGGGACTGCGTTTACCAGCATTTTGAAAAGTTTGTAAACGGCTATTGCACTTTTGGCGATGTAACGGTGGAGCTTTGCCAGAAGTTTAGGCAGTATCTACTGAACTGTAAACAGATTCGTCATCCTAATATCAGTGTTTCGAGGAATTCGGCAGCTGGCTATTTTTCAACTTTCCGTGCATTACTGAAAATAGCTTATCAAGAGAAGATGCTACGTGAAAATCTGAATGACTTCATAGACAAGATTGAATGGAAAGAAGTCAAAAAGCAGTATCTCACATTAGCAGAAGTTAAGAAACTGGCGGCTACACCATGTAAGATTCCTGTATTGAAACAAGCTTCATTATTCTCCTGTATGACCGGTCTTCGTATCAGCGATATTTTACAGCTTACATGGGATAATATTGAAGTCGGTCCTGACAATGGCTATTACATCAGAATTTGTACAGAAAAGACAGAGACGGAAGCCACTCTCCCCATCAGTAACGAAGCATTGGAACTATGTGGTATTCCTGGTTCAGGCCGAGTATTTAAAGGACTGACCAGAGCTATGACGAATCAACCTCTCAAGCAATGGATTTCGGAAGCCGGAATCAAAAAACACATAACCTTCCACTGCTTCCGTCATTCGTACGCCGTCATACAAATCTCTTTAGGCACAGACATTTACACAGTATCAAAAATGCTTACTCACAAAAATGTTTCGACCACACAGATTTATGCTGATTTGGTCAATTCGAAAAAACGAGAGACAGCGAATAAGATTTCGTTGAAATAATATAACTCTTATCTTATCTATAACAGGTTATATCTGATAAATCTATCGGATATGACCTATTTTTATGTTTGCTTTATCTGACAGAATCGCTATCTTTGAAGAAAATTGAGTCTTTAAATGAATAACTACAGCTATGATAAAAATATATGGAATGGAAACTTGTCCGGATTGTACGTATGTAGAAGAGCAAGTAAAAGGTAATAACCAATATGAGGTCATCGATATTGGTCAACACGTAAGAGATTTGAAAGCATTCTTGAGATTACGGGATCATCATCCGGCCTTTGATGAAGCCAAAAGTGTTGGAGCCGTTGGAATTCCTTGCTTTGTATTGGAAGACGGTACGGTTACTTTGAATCCAGAAGATGCCGGATTACGTTCACGTCCTATTAATGAAGGAGCAACATGTAATATTGACGGAAGCGGTTGTTGATTATGGCACAAAAAATTCTTTTCCTTCATGGTTTCTTTGTATCAGGTACATGTATCCCAGCTCTTGCCTTGAAAGAATATTTCAGCGGTAAGGCAACAATCTTGAGTCCAGACTTACCCCTGCATCCACAGAAAGCTATCGACTTTATCCAAAGATTGTGCAACCAAGAACAACCTGATATATTGGTAGGAAACAGTAATGGCTCGTTTTTGGCACAGATAGTAGCATCTAAAAACAATATCCCTGCTTTACTCGGAAATCCCCATTTCGAAATGACAAGCTTCCTGATGGAACGTATTGGTTCGCATGAATACAAATCTCCACGAGCTAACGGAAACCAGCAGCTTGTCATTAACCAAACATTGATTGATGAATTCGCAGAACTTCAACAGCATCAATGGGACAATTGTCAGGTAGCTAACCAAGAAAATATATGGGGGATATTTGGTGAGAATGACCATCTGGCACACTTTGAGCCTTTATTTTTAATGCATTATAAATATTCATACCACTTTCTTGGCGGTCATACTCCAACAGCTGAAGAAGTACAAAAATATTATGCGCCATTAGCGGAACGATTATTGGAATTATAGCGTAACCTATCATATAATATAGAAAGAATACCACTTTTATTTATTATATGATAAGTTATAAATTCATGTCTTATATTCAATCCCATAAATTAATCCGCCCCTATTCCATCTGAACACGTCTTACTTTCCAATAATAATCAAACTATTTATGACAATTAGTGACGTTTGATGAAGTCTGATGTCACTCTTGTCATTTTCTGATAATACATAATCAATAAACATTACCTTTGCTCACGAACAGTTAAACATACGGCTTATGTATTTGAAGAAATTTGAATATTTTATTTTAGATTCTAGTGTAGCTGGAACATTACTTCTTATGGCACTTGCTATACGCATTGAAGCAATCAATGCAGGCTTTGATCAGTTCAGCTCAAATATTATTTTTATATCGGTCTTTATAATATCTACAGGATTATATATATCAATGCAAATTGCATTATATGAGATAATTATATATTTATGTCATCATAGCAAATCTTTGTCTATCCATGAACATCTTAATGATTCTGTGATTGCATCAGAACAAGCATTTATGGAATATGAAAAACTCCGTTCGAATACTATTATAGAACAGAAACGTACGAACTATAAAAAGCTAGAGTTAGTACATATATACATCCATCAAACGATGGCTGCTTATACAAGCCAAGAAAATCTTCAGCGCCTCTGTGCTTATATTTCAGATTTCTTTCAGGATAAAACTGCTATAGATATTATTCCTATAAAAGTAGATTCAAAATTGAAAGCTATAGATGTTATGCATTTGGGTTGGAACATAGGTAAAGCATTAGGTAAACGACGTTCATATACAGCAGAATTTATTAAAAAAGTATTTGCTGATACCATGAAAGAAAATGAAATCAACACGATAATCAAAAAGATGTCTCACTCAGAAACAGAATGCCTGATTAAATTAAATCCAGATATAATTCAATAAATCAGACTTTATATTCATAAATATTGCATCAACAAATATTAATCCTCAAAAGCAAAAACAGATTGTATGACAAAAGAACCTATCACATTCGACAAGCTTCCGCAGGCTGTAAGCTATTTAACAGAACAAGTAGAGAAAATTTATCAATTGGTTGAAACCCTACAACCACAGAGACTTGATCATCAGCATCAACTAATTGACATAGATAAGGCTAGCATACTTATCCAAAAATCAAAACCGACAATATATAGACTTGCTCGTACAGGTCTCATCCCAGCCTATAAACGTGGTAAAAAATTATATTTCTATGAAGACGAGCTCCTTAAATGGATAGAGGCTGGCAAAAAACAAAGCCAACCTCTATCCTATCAGGAACAATCCGCACAAATACTTAAGGGGATGAAACGCAAACCTAGAAATGGGGTTAATATATGATGTGAGCCTTTATCTAATAATATAGTTTGAGACAATTCTTTTTCTTTTCGTCATCATATCCTTGTTCAATAATGGCTGACGGATTTAAAATCTTAATTTCAAAATCTGTTCCTATTTTTAAAACATTTGCTTTTGTAATTTTTTTTCGTTTTGTAGCACTTTGAATACATCTGAATGTCTCGGGCATTTTACCAATCCTGTCTTCATATTCTTTCTGATATGATAATAATATGGATGTAATTTCATCATCAATCATTAATGATGAAATTAGTTTATTCGTATTAATTTCAATACCATTTTGTAACATCTGTGTGATTCTTCGGGAAGCTTTTGCCATTTCCATAGATTTTTCAGGATTTTCTTTGTTTATCCTTTGCACAACAGACGAACAAAAGTTCACGATATTCTCAGTATATTGAAAATCAGTAATTATATCTTTGACATATAGAAAATTGTTTGACCAATATCTACCGTCTTGCCGTACGGTTGATGTTTCTACTATTGAAATTAAGTATCCTTCATCTGGTTGAGTATTAAAAATTAAACATCCTTTATCTAAGTGTTTTGTGCTTAAACCCAAATGCGGCCTAATGAAGTATTCTCCATTTTCATAGGACACTGTTAAAAAACTGTCTTTAGCTTCTGTTTTAAGGAGTAAAAGCGCATCGATATTTTTATGCTCAAGAATGCAGTCTTTAATATAAATTACGTAGAACTCACCATTACTGATATCAGGGTGTATGCTTTGATCATAAAGATGTCTAGCAAGATTATTTGACTGTTTAACAATATTATCTTTATTATTAAATATATTGCGCACAAATCTATAAGAAAGATTCATATCTAGAGACTCGATAGAATCAAATTGACAAAATACATCAAACTTAAATGTATTTTTTATCAATGATGATATAAATTCTGATGCAAAAGAAACGTCATCTGCTCTAGTAGTAAATGTTATACCTTCCTCCTTAGTCTTATTACCAACTTTTTGTACTGTGGCAATAGTTGGAGTTCCTATTTTAATATCTGCTATCATTCGTAAATATATTTAGGTATTAATCCACCATCTTTAAATTTGTCAAATTTTTTAGCTGTATAAAAATACTCTAAATCATTCCAATATGTTTCATCAGCATGCTCTATTAATATAATCTGAAAATGATTTCCCTCATCACCAATAGTTTCTTTCATAAAATCATTAAGTAATTTAAAAGCTTTGATTAATTGCTTTTTATCATCACTATCAAGCGTATTTTTATCAGCATAATAAGGTATACTTGGCTGGTCAATAAAGAGGAATGATCCCACTTGTTTAGATTGGTGCATTATTATTGACCGATGAAGACCTAGAAAAAAACATAAGTGCAAGAACATATAGTTTGATTTGCTACCTACATTTCTAATAGAATACTCTTCTCCATTTTTTAATAATGAAACTCTGCGATCCTCATCATCATAACGCATAGTAGAATCTGGATAAGAATCCACCATACCATTTGTTGATTGAAAATATTTATTTATATATGCGTTCAATACTTCTTTTACATCATGAGGTAATAGGTTTATTTGCTTCAATTGATTTCTCAATGATTCAATCTCAGACAATTTATCTTGTTCCACACTTGGTTGATAGATGTCTATTTGTGGTTTTTTTAATTCTTTTATCCGATATTTAAGACTTATTGCAAGATTGAGCCATCTAGGATTCACAATAGTTTTACGAAGAACCGTTAACTTTTTTAGTTCATCCTCACAAGCTTTAAGCTCTTTCTTTAATTCTTCGTACCTTGTAGTAAAGTCAAAAGACAATTTAAGTTCTTCCTTTTCAGAAACTTTAATAGCCATAAGCTGCTTCTCTAATAAATCAAGAAGCTCGATTGTTTCAGGCGAGTTTATAACCTCATCAATATGTTTTCTTATATAGGAAATAGGGCGCAAGCTATCTTGAACTTTTACCCCTACATCCTTCTGCTTTTTCATTTCTACAAGTAAAGAATTATAAATGCTAAGTTTAGAATTAATATCATCTCTTTTCTTCTTTAATCTAGCCAACTTATTTGTATCTTCATCATTCTTAATAAGTTTATCATACTCTGATATAGCAAGTTGAATATATCGTTGTAATTTATTAGCATCTTCACGAAGGAATAAATCATTAGCAGAGACCAGATTAAGACGTAATGCATCATCATAAATAGAAATGAGACTTTCTCTATATTTTATCTCATCAGCCTGCGCTTTTTGATGCTTCTGCTGATATTGGAGTAAATCTTTTTCCGCTTTTTGAATTACAAGTTCCAAATCTTTCACATTATGACATCTAATACCATTGACATACTCTAATGCATAATCAAGAAAAGCATCGTAGCTCCTACTTATAAAAAAAGTCGTATCAAAATAAGTATTAGCAGATGAAATAATATCTTCTGTGAGATAATTAAATGGTAAAAAATGCCTAAATGTCATAGGATACTTTTTATGTCCAACTTTTGTTTCATGTTTAGGTACATTAAACATTGTTGTAAGCAAAGTTCTCATTTCTCCTATTGTATGAGTTGGAGTATATGGTATTGGATACTCTTTTTGGTTGCTCCAATATACATCTTGCGTTCCATTGCCTAAATATGGAGCTTTTCTGATTATAATATAACTTACTCCATCAAGATATAAATTCATACCATAGTATGCAATATTTTCATTTATAATATTCTCAACAATTGTTGGATTATCTGAGAGAAGAAGATAATCAATAATCCCAAGTATAGATGATTTACCAGTAGAGGAATCACCTGTAATAACATTAATTTTATTTGGTTCAAACGTATATGTTATTGTTCTTTTTACATCTTCATGAAAACCTTTGAACCACAATTTTATACTCGCAATATATAGATTCATAACTGAATATTTAATTTATTATACATCTCTTTAGTAGATAAATACTTACACATTTCAAATAGTATATCTGCATTTTTAAGAATGCGACCTAACCTTTTAGAGCCTAATCCATCGTCAGGAAAGGTTTGATCTATTAAACGCAACACCCCATCAGAGAAAGTAATTATGTTACTTTGTTTCAATATAACCACTGCATTCATGAAATATGGGCCAAAAGAAATTAGTTTACGAGATAATAATCCGCTTCCTTGATTCTTTATAGAATTAGATAATTTTTCAAAATCTGCGGACATCTGTATAATTTTACCTAGCTGCCCATCAATAAGAAGAGTACTTAAAAGATATGATAGAGCAATACTCATCTCCTTTTTTTTGAGAAGATGAACTATACATACCATAATTATAGCTTCATTATTATAAACTCTGTTCATCATTTCTTAAATTTATCTTTCCAATCACGATGCCAGCCTATTAAAGGTAATTCGGGAATTATATTTGTAGCGGAATTTGAATAATAATATATACATCCTTCACTTAAAAATTCTTCTAACTGATTACCCGCCAGCGAGAATTCTTTATTTCGCATTTCATCAACTGTATTACACCCTGCATCACATAATTCTTCATTAGTTGATTCTAATGTGATTTTACGATGTTTAGAACGATAACAACTACTCCAAGCCGAACAAACATTCTGTGTCAACTTGTTTACATCATCAGGAATAAAAATATCATTATTGTAATATTCATGAAGATTATTGTTGAAACATAACCATTTTGTAGTTAATTCCGCTATCCTGTCCAACTCATTTTCTTTAGTATCACCAATTAAAAAAAGTTGTTTCATAAACAGTAAATCACGAGGTTCCCCATTAAAATCTTGGAAACTATAGTCTGTCCGAAAATGAATCTTCTGACGGCCAATATCAAGTATACTTTGATATCGCTCTGTGAAAATCTCTCCAGTATATGAAACCGCTTGTCCGCTCTCTATATATTCTATAGAATCATCCCTTAATTTTGTCATTAATTGCTCATAAACCCAATCAACACGATTACAGTTCAACCCAAAACGATTACTCATTATTTTCTTTATTTTCTCTTTCAACTGACCTGGAGTTTCTGATACAAAAATTTGATTACAAAAATCTGTAAAATAGGTTTTATCAAGTAGTTCTTCAATTACTTTTGAAACGTCTAGTCCCTTCTTTTTTTGTTGAGAATCAGAGTTGACTATATCAGATTTCTCTCTTTCAGATTCTTTAATAGCTATAATAGCCGATTTTAAATTCTCAACAGATTTTGTCTCTTTATAAGACTCAATTGCCTTAACAAAAGTATTTTTAGAAATAGCTTTATTTGTCACCAAATGAAATTCTGAATCTGTCAAAAAAGCTGGTTGATCATCAATAATTTTCATCCAAATAGAGATGGTTTTCCATAAATCTACATCGCGGTCGCTTAGATTAATAGTTTCCTTTTTTTTGTTTTTACGAATGCTGTGTTTTATTTGGTATAATTTTATCTTATCTTCTGACTGAACATCAACGTCATCATGATATTCAAAGCTAATAGTTACTTCTTCATCGACTTCTTTTAACAGCATTAGTATAAAATAATTCCATTGATATTCAAAAGCTGCAAAAATATCTGCAGCAGAACGCTTACTTTGCTCTTTAGAAGGTGCAACAATACTCATGATATTTTATTATTAACAATATTATGGCTTTACAACTATCAATGAGTTGTATAAATAGGAATTTCATAAGATATAATCAATATTATTATTTACATTAATTTTTCATTTGTTTTGATATTAATTATAACACTTTGACTAACAGTGCAAATATATAAAAAACTTTATAATTTATGACTTTAATCTGCAAATCCTATATATACAAAAATTAAAGAGAATAACTTTATAAAATTATACCATTATTTCATTTCTTACAGCAAATATCGCCCTTTGCCACTGACTGTGCAAGGCGGCCCTGTCGGGCTGGTTGGCTGGAAAAAAATCATCCTCGCTTCGCTCCGATATTTTTTTCCGCCAAGCCTTGCACCGGTCATTGGCAAAGAACAGCCGGGCCAGTAAGAAATTGAAATACTGGCTCTACGGAGCCGGTCATGTCTAATTTAAATAAAAGAATATGACTGAAAAAGTTGGAAAGACGGTATGTGAAGGTACAGTAGCAGACCTCATGAAGGACAAGACCGGAAAACAGACGGTTGTCACGTTGACAAGAAAGAATGCTTACCGAGTGAAAAAAATCAGAGAACAAGGGACGGATGACGAAGCCGTCCTTTTTCATTTCCGTAAACGCTGTACGGGAATGGGTTCCTATGTACACACAATCGAAGCGGCAGACGGAGAAACAGAACTTCATCCGTCTGAATTTGAAAAATGGGAAGCTGTGGAATTCCTGTATCCCGGCTATCTGGAAGACCTGCTTGATGCTGCATACAACGCGTACAGATGGAATTCTTTCGAACCTGAAGCAAGGGCGGAAACAGACATCATGCAATATGAAAAACAACTTGTAGAGGATCTGAAACAGATTCCGGAAGAAAAGCAGAACGAATATGTCAGTGCATACCATAGCAAGTTCTCCGCCCTGTTGAACAGTCTCTCACGATGTGCCAGTCCGATGGTGACAGGGCCTGCCAAATTCAACTGCCAGCGCAACAACAAGGCCTTGGATGCATACCAGAACAGATTTGATGAATTTCATGACTGGCGTAACCGCTTCAAGGCAGCCATGGAAAGAATGAAAGAGGCTGCCAAATCGGAAGAACAGAAGCAGGAAGAGGCATGGAACCGTCTGAAGCGTGACATTACAAGCAGCGCACAGACCATTCATGATATTGATACCGGTAAAGCAAGAGGATACAGCCGTGCCCTGTTCGTCAGCAGTATCCTAAATAAAGTAAGCACCTATGCAGGAAAAGGAGAAGTGGAAATCGTACAGAAAGCGGTGGACTTCATTACAGACTTCAATGCGCAATGCAAAAAACCGGTTATCACTCCACGGAACCGTTTCTTCCAACTACCGGAAATGGCACGCCAGGCCAGACTGAAACTTCAGGAAATCAGAGAACGGGAAAACCGTGAACTAAAATTTGAAGGCGGAACGCTGGTATGGAACTATGAGGCAGACCGCCTGCAAATCCTGTTTGACAGTATTCCGGATGACCAGAGGCGCAAGGAACTGAAATCATACGGTTTCAAATGGTCACCGAGATACCAGGCATGGCAACGGCAACTTACACAGAATGCCGTATATGCAGTCAAAAGAGTGTTGAACCTTCAAAACCTATAAGACATGAAAGACCGATTGAAATATGTAATCGATTCCCGCTACTTCGACGGAACATGCCTGACAAGTATGAGTGACGGATTCCATAATGACTATGGTGGGGAAACAATCGAAGAACTGCGCATACGGGAAAACAATCCCTATCTGAAAGCCGTAACACCTTCTGATATAGACAAGAAGCTGCGGCTATACAATCAGTCCCTGTCCGAACCGTTCAAGGAAATCACCGAAGAAGACTACTATGACCTGCTGGATGTACTGCCACCCTTGCGCATGAGACAAAACTCGTTCTTTGTGGGAGAACCGTATTACGGAAATATGTACTCTTTGGAAAAGCCAAACAAATTTGACCCCTTTGGCCAAAAAGAATCTGCCCACCTTATTTATCATACGATTGCCCCTTTAAAAGTCCTGGTGATGGGGGTCAATTTTATTTT
>NZ_JAAZTS010000016.1 GCF_019239235.1 Caecibacteroides pullorum
GGTGGCTATAGCACCGGGGTTCCACCTCTTCCCATTCCGAACAGAGAAGTTAAGCCCGGTCACGCCGATGGTACTGCGTAACAGTGGGAGAGTAGGTCGCCGCCGTTTTTCTTCAGAAGTCCTCCGCAACAATTCTGTTGTGGGGGACTCTTTTTTTGTTCATTATCCCCCTTTTTTAAACCTCTCTGCATTTTTCTTTCATTCTTTTTATTTTATATCCAAGCAAATTTTGTAATTTTGGCCAAAATCTAATGAGGAGAAAAATCACGTATAGAAAATAAATTAACATATAACTCCTATAAATATGGAAAACAAAATTCAAGAGCTGACCGACAAGATTTATCGTGAAGGGGTCGAGAAAGGGAATGAAGAAGCCCGTAAATTAGTATTGGAGGCCCAAGCGGAAGCGAAGAAAATTGTAGACGAAGCTCATAAAGAGGCCGAGCAGATTTTGGCCAATGCTCGTAAGTCTGCTGATGAATTGTCAGAGAATACGAAGTCTGAATTGAAGCTGTTTGCAGGACAGGCTGTAAATGCTTTGAAGTCTGAAATCACTTCCGTCGTAAGTGGATCAATTGTTGATACAGACGTAAAAGCTTTTGCTGCAAATAAGGACTATCTGAATGCCTTTATTGTTGCATTAGCTGAAAAATGGAGCGTGGACGAGCCTATTGTCATCTCTACGGCAGATGCAGAAGGACTAAAGAAATATTTCGCATCAAAAGCTAAAGCTTTTTTGGACAAAGGCGTCAGAATTGAGCAAGTGAACGGTATCAAGACGTTGTTCACTGTGTCACCGGCAAGTGGTGCCTATAAGGTGAACTTTGGCGAGGAAGAGTTTATGAACTACTTCAAGGAATTTTTGCGTCCACAACTGGTGGAAATGTTATTTTAAATCCCTGTCAGGATATGAGTAAATACTATTACTTGGTAGCTGGTTTGCCCGATTTGGCTTTGGATGACAGCAAACTGAGTTATACGGTAGCAGATTTCAAGACAGAGTTTTATCCTTATTTGTCAGATGCGGATAAAAAGTTAATAGACCTGTTCTATTTGAAGTTTGATAATGCGAATGTATTGAAACTTTTGAAAGACAGGGATGCGGTGATTGATACCTGCGGATTGTATTCAGTAGACGAACTGTCTGGTTTTATAGCTATGCTGAAGGACGGTGACGAGGTACCTGACCGTGTATTTCCTTCTTACCTTTCTGCGTTTATCTCCGACTATTTCAATCAACCAACCGAGGAGATGAATTCTTTGCCAGAGAATCGTCTGGCCGGATTGTATTATGCTTATGCAATGAAGTGTAAGAATCGGTTCGTTTCCGATTGGTTTAGCTTCAATCTCACAGTCAACAATATTTTGGTTGCACTTACAGCCCGTAAGTATAAGTTTGAAGTCGCTCCTCTGATTGTGGGCGACACCAGTATCTGCGAAGCATTGCGTACGTCGACTGCACGCGATTTCGGTTTGGGTACTGAGGTCGATTATTTGGATCAGCTGATGAAGATCAGTGAGGTAGAAGAGTTGGTTGAACGTGAGAAAAAGATAGATCAGTTGCGTTGGAACTGGATGGAAGAAGCTACTTTCTTCAATTATTTTACCATTGAACGTTTGTTTGTATTTCTGTTGCAGCTTGAGATGATTGAACGTTGGCTTTCTTTGGACAAAGAACGTGGAAGTCAGTTGTTCCGCAGTATGATTGATGCATTGAAAAACGAAGTACAGATACCCGCGGAATTCAGATAAATAAAATTGTTAATATTATATGGCAACAAAAGGAACTGTTAGTGGCGTAATCGCCAACATGGTGACGCTTGTCGTTGACGGCCCGGTGGCACAGAATGAGATTTGTTACATCTCTACCGGGGGCGACCGTCTGATGGCAGAGGTTATCAAGGTTGTAGGTGCCCAAGTATATGTTCAGGTGTTCGAAAGTACGCGTGGACTGAAGGTAGGTGCTGAAGCCGAATTTACCGGACACATGCTCGAAGTGACGTTAGGACCGGGTATGTTGTCCAAAAACTACGATGGTTTGCAGAACGACCTGGACAAGATGGAGGGTGTTTTCCTGAAGCGAGGTCAGTATACTTATCCTTTGGACAAGGAAAAGAAGTGGCATTTTGTTCCCTTGGTAAAGCCCGGTGATAAGGTGGAAGCCGCTGCCTGGCTTGGAAAGGTGGAAGAGAATTTTCAGCCGCTTAAAATCATGGTGCCTTTCGCACAGAAGGGCATTTGTACTGTGAAGTCGATAGTTTCGGAAGGTGATTATACCATCGAGGATACTGTCGCTGTGCTGACAGCAGAAGATGGTAGTGAAGTGGAAGTCAACATGATTCAGAAATGGCCGGTGAAGCGTGCCATGACCAACTACAAGGAGAAACCCCGTCCTTTCAAATTGCTGGAAACGGGTGTTCGTGTGATTGATACGGTGAACCCCATTGTAGAAGGTGGTACAGGATTTATTCCTGGTCCGTTTGGTACCGGTAAGACGGTGCTTCAGCATGCCATTTCCAAGCAGGCGGAAGCAGATATCGTAATCATAGCTGCCTGTGGTGAACGTGCTAATGAGGTCGTGGAAATCTTTACAGAATTCCCTGAACTGGTAGACCCGCATACAGGTCGTAAATTGATGGAACGTACCATCATCATTGCCAATACTTCAAACATGCCGGTGGCTGCCCGTGAAGCTTCTGTATACACGGCTATGACCATTGCCGAATACTATCGCAGTATGGGCTTGAAGGTATTGTTGATGGCCGACTCTACTTCCCGTTGGGCACAGGCTTTGCGTGAGATGTCCAACCGTATGGAGGAACTGCCGGGTCCCGATGCATTCCCTATGGATTTGTCTTCCATTATCTCCAACTTCTATGGTCGTGCCGGTTATGTCGTATTGAACAATGGTGAGACCGGTTCTATTACCTTTATTGGTACCGTATCTCCTGCCGGTGGTAACCTGAAGGAACCTGTAACTGAAAATACGAAGAAGGTGGCCCGTTGCTTCTATGCCCTTGAGCAGGACCGTGCAGACAAGAAGCGTTACCCTGCCGTAAATCCTATTGATTCATATTCCAAATATATTGAATATCCTGAATTTGAAGATTATATCAGCAAACGTATCAATGGAGAGTGGATCGGAAAGGTAAATGAAATCAAAACTCGTCTCCAGCGTGGTAAGGAAATTGCCGAACAGATCAATATCTTGGGTGATGACGGTGTACCCGTAGATTACCACGTCATTTTCTGGAAATCGGAATTGATTGACTTTGTGATTTTGCAGCAGGATGCTTTCGACGAAATTGATGCCGTGACTCCGATGGAACGTCAGGAAGAAATTCTGAATATGGTTATCGAAATCTGCCATACGGACTTCACTTTCGACAACTTCAACGAAGTAATGGATTACTTTAAGAAAATGATCAATATCTGCAAGCAGATGAACTACTCGAAGTTCAAATCTCCCGAATACGAAGCATTCCGTCAGCAATTGCAGGCGTTGATCGAAGAGCGGAAGGCATGATTGAATTTTGAGAACACGAATATTAAATTGCTAAGTATTTGAACAATGGCAACAAAAGCATTTCAAAAAATATATACCAAAATAACTCAGATTACGAAGGCTACCTGTTCGTTGAAAGCTACGGGAGTAGGGTATGACGAGTTGGCAACCGTAAACGGCAAGCTTGCACAGGTAGTGAAGATTGCCGGGGATGAAGTGACCTTGCAGGTATTCGAAGGTACCGAAGGTATTCCCACCAATGCCGAAGTGGTATTCTTGGGTAAGGCACCTACGTTGAAGGTGAGCGAGCAGCTTGCCGGACGTTTCTTTAACGCTTTCGGTGATCCCATTGACGGAGGACCGGAAATTGAAGGACAGGAAGTGGAAATCGGCGGTCCGTCGGTAAATCCCGTTCGTCGTAAGCAACCGTCTGAATTGATTGCGACCGGTATTGCTGGTATCGACTTGAATAATACGCTGGTGTCCGGTCAGAAGATTCCTTTCTTTGCTGATCCTGACCAGCCTTTCAATCAGGTAATGGCCAATGTGGCCCTCCGTGCCGAGACCGATAAGATTATCTTGGGTGGTATGGGTATGACGAACGATGACTACCTTTATTTTAAAAATGTATTCTCCAATGCTGGTGCTCTTAGCCGAATTGTCAGCTTTGTGAATACGACAGAAAATCCGCCGGTAGAACGTCTGCTTGTTCCTGATATGGCTCTGACAGCTGCCGAATATTTTGCTGTGCAGCACAACGAGAAGGTGTTGGTACTTCTGACTGATATGACTTCTTATTCCGACGCGTTGGCCATTGTGTCCAATCGTATGGACCAGATTCCGTCGAAGGACTCTATGCCGGGTTCGCTGTATTCTGACTTGGCCAAGATCTATGAGAAGGCCGTACAGTTCCCTAGTGGAGGTTCCATCACGATTATCGCAGTGACCACCCTTTCGGGAGGTGACATTACGCACGCTGTGCCCGATAATACCGGTTATATCACTGAAGGTCAGCTTTTCCTGCGTCGTGACAGTGATATTGGTAAGGTTATCGTAGACCCCTTCCGTTCTTTGTCTCGTCTGAAACAGTTGGTTACCGGTAAGAAGACTCGTAAGGACCATCCGCAAGTGATGAATGCTGCTGTCCGTCTGTATGCCGATGCTGCCAACGCCAAGACCAAGTTGGAGAATGGTTTCGACCTGACAAACTATGATGAGCGTACGCTTGCTTTCGCCAAGGATTACTCCAACCAGTTGCTGGCCATCGATGTCAATCTCGATACGACCGAGATGCTTGATGTGGCCTGGAGCTTGTTCGGCAAGTATTTCAAGCCGGAAGAAGTGAACATAAAGAAGGAACTGGTCGATCAGTATTGGCCGGCCGGCAAGGCAAATTAAAGAATCATAAAGAATGGCTATTAAGTTTCAATATAACAAGACCTCGCTCCAGCAGCTTGAAAAGCAACTGAAAGTGCGGGTGCGTACCCTTCCTATTATTAAGAATAAGGAGAGTGCACTGCGCATGGAGGTGAAGCGTTGCAAGACCGACGCTCAGGCACTGGAACAACGGTTGGAAAAGGAAATACAAGCTTACGAAGCCATGTTCGCTCTATGGAATGAGTTCGACAGCTCGCTGATTAAGGTCAGTGATGTACATTTGGGAGTTCGCAAGATTGCCGGTGTACGGGTGCCCCAGTTAGAGAATATCGATTTTGATATCCGTCCGTACAGTCTGTTCAATGCCCCCAAATGGTATGCTGACGGTCTGAATCTGCTGAAAGAGCTGGCTCATACTGCTATTGAGCGTGAGTTCACGGTTGCCAAGCTGAACTTGCTCGAACATGCCCGTAAGAAGACTACACAGAAAGTGAACCTTTTCGAAAAAGTACAAATTCCCGGCTATCAGGATGCCCTGCGTAAGATCAAACGGTTCATGGAAGATGAAGAGAACCTGTCCAAGTCTTCGCAGAAGATCATGAAGTCCCATCAGGAAAAAAGGAAGGAGGCAGAGGCATGATTACAAAAATGAAGAAGCTCACATTCCTTATTTATCATAAGGAGTATGAACAGTTCCTTGAGCAGATCCGTGGGTTGGGAGTCGTACACATTGTAGAGAAGCAGTGTGGCGAGATGGACGATCGGTTGCAGCGTTTCATGCAGAAGCGTGCGCTGTACAAGAATACGCTGAATGCCATGAATAATCTGGCCGGTAAAGACCTGTCTGCAACGGTGCGTACAGGTGTTTCAGCCGACGAAGTGGTCAGCGCATACGAAGATTTGCAGTCCCATATTCAGGAACTGGGGCAGAAACTTCCCCAGCTTGACAAGGATATTGCACAGATGCAGGTTTGGGGTGATTTCGACTGGACCGCTGTCCGTAAACTTCGTGATGCTGGCTGGTACGTTCAGTTTTATTCCTGTACAGAGAAAGAATACGACGAAGCTTGGGAGTCCGATTATAACGCCGTTCGTATTCAGGAACAGGGTGGACACATTTATTTTGTGACCGTTACGCCTGGTCCGTTGGAAGGGCTGGATATGGAACCCCTCCGTCTGCCTTCTGCCAGCTTGTCTGAGTTATTAGCTCGGAAAGCCGATACAGAATTGCAGATAGAACAGGCACAAGCCGATTTGAAAGCATTTTGTCAGGCCAACTGCAAGACGCTCGAGCATGGCAACCTATTGCTTCAAGGGGATATAGACCTGCTGAAGGTAAAACTCAACAGCGAACACATGGCTGATGGTGCTGTTGTCCTGTTGGAAGGATGGATTCCTGTCGATAATGAACCCGAAGTAAAGCAGCTGCTGGACAACAGTGGTGTCTATTATGAGATCCGGAATGCTACGAAAGAAGACAATGCGCCCATCAAGTTGCGTAACAACGCTTTTGCCCGCATGTACGAGGTGCTTACCAAGATGTACGGTATGCCCGACTATGCTGAGTTCGATCCGACTCCCATTTTGGCTCCCTTCTTCTCTCTGTTTTTCGCCTTTTGTATGGGTGATGCAGGTTATGGAGTTGTGCTGATTATTCTGGGTTTTATTCTGAAGAAGAAACTTTCCAAGTCGCTGAGCGGTATGATGAATTTGGTCATTACGTTGGGTGTCTTTACGACAGTCATCGGTACGATTCTTGGTACTTGTTTCGGCGTTAGTCTGTTCGACCTCGAACTGCCTGAGTTTATCAAGCAATTTATGATTGTCGGTAAGATAGGTGAAACCACTTACGATAAGCAGATGTTGCTTGCTCTCATCATCGGTGTGGTACATATCAGTATTGCCATGACGGTGAAGGCTATAGGCGAAACTGTCCGTTACGGTTTCAAGGAGTCGCTCAGCTCGTGGGGCTGGCTGCTGTTGGTTGTCGGTGGTGTATGCGTCGGTAGCCTTTCGTTCTTCGAAGTCATTTCGGAGCACGTATCTACTTGGGCATTCATCATTATCGGTGGTGTATCGGCCATAGGTATTTATCTGTTGAACAATCTTCATCGCAATGTGCTGGTCAACATTGGTGCTGGCATCTGGGATACGTACAATATGGCTACAGGCCTTATGGGTGATATACTTTCCTATATTCGTTTGTATGCTCTTGGATTGGCCGGTGGTATGCTGGGTGGTGTGTTCAACCAGCTTGCTTTTATGGTCAACGATGCAGCCGGACCTGCTTTAGGATGGTTGTTCTGTGGTCTCATTCTGGTGTTCGGTCATACACTGAACATTGCGATGTCCTGTTTGAGTGCGTTTGTTCATCCACTCCGCCTGACATTCGTCGAATATTTCAAAAATTCCGGTTACAATGGAAAAGGAGAGGAATATGCTCCTTTTACTACGGTTGAAAACAAATAAAATTAGAAACAAATAAAAACAAAAACATTATGAATGAAATTTTAGGTTATCTCGGTTTGGGCCTGATGTTGGCCCTGGCAGGTATTGGTAGTTGCTTTGGTACGACAATCGCAGGAAATGCGGCAGAAGGTGCATTGAAGAAAGATCCTTCCAAGTCTGCCAGCTACATGATTTTGTCAGCTCTTCCTGCCACGCAGGGTTTGTATGGTTTCGTGGCATTTTTGATGTCCATGGGACGTGATTTTACGACAGAAGGTCCTTTGATGCTGGGTATTGGTTTGGGTGTCGGTCTGGTATGTTTGTTCTCTGCCATCCGTCAGGGACAGATTTGTGCCAATGGTATCGTGGGTATTTCCCAGGGTCATGACGTGCAAACCAATACCATGATTTATGCGGCTTTGCCTGAATTCTATGCAATTCTTGCTTTGGTAGCTGCTTTGATGGTATAATCGACGTTTTTTTTCAAAAAACAGGCTACCCCTGCCTCTGTTGTCTTCCCAGGACAGCATGGAGGCGGGGGTTGTCTTTTTGCATACGTTTGCTTGTTTCCTTTTCTTCATTTTTTTCGGTTAAAAGGTTATTTTTCAAAGAATAATATGTACTTTTGCATCCGTTTTTGAGAGCAACGTAATTATGTTACTGGAGTTGCGTCAGTCGATTTGTTTATTACAGGGAGGCTGTACGCTATCAGAATAATATTAGAGATATGAGTAAAGAATTGTTGACCCCCGACTATATTTTCGAAGCAAGTTGGGAAGTTTGTAATAAAGTGGGGGGCATATACACGGTGTTATCTACACGGGCCAAAACATTGCAGGAGCAATTCCGTGATAGAATATTCTTTATAGGACCGGATTTCTGGAAGGGGAAAGAAAATCCTCTTTTCACAGAATACGATAACCTTTGTGCAGCGTGGAAGGAATATGCTGCTTCACACGATAATTTGTCTGTCAGAGTAGGCCGTTGGAATGTTCCGGGTGAACCGATTGTCATTCTGGTTGATTTCCAGCCTTTCTTCGCGCAGAAGAACGACATTTATACAGAAATGTGGAATCGTTATCAGGTTGATTCGTTGCATGCTTACGGCGACTACGATGAAGCTTCCATGTTTGCTTTTGCTGCTGGAAAAGTGGTTGAAAGTTTCTATCGCTACAATCTGACAGATACGGACAAGGTCGTTTTTCAGGCACACGAATGGATGACGGGCATGGGAGCTCTTTATTTGCAGGCAGCTGTACCCGAAATCGCAACTATTTTCACCACACATGCCACGTCGATTGGACGTTCCATTGCCGGTAATGGGAAACCTTTGTATGACTATCTTTTTGCATACAATGGAGATCAGATGGCTCAGGAACTGAATATGCAGTCCAAGCATTCCATCGAAAAGCAGACAGCTCACTATGTAGACTGCTTCACAACGGTGAGTGAAATTACCAATAATGAATGTAAGGAATTACTCGACAAACCTGCCGATGTCATTTTGGTCAATGGTTTTGAGGATGGATTCGTTCCGAAAGGATCCACGTATACAGGTAAGCGTAAGCGTGCTCGTGCTTTGAAGCTCCGCTTGGCCAGTTGCCTGGTCGGCGAGATTTTTTCTGACGAAGATACGCTTATCATTTCTACCAGTGGTCGCTATGAGTTTAAAAACAAGGGTATCAATGTCTTCTTGGAGGCCCTGAACCGTTTGAACCGCGATAAAAACCTGAAGAAAAAAGTGCTGGCTTTTGTCAATGTACCCAGTTGGGTGGGAGAGCCTCGTGAGGAATTGCAGCAGCGAATGAAAAGTAAGGAAACTTTCGATACGCCTTTGCAATGTCCTTTCATTACCCACTGGCTTCATAATATGACTCACGACCAGGTACTCGACATGCTGAAATATCTGGGTATGGGCAACCGCCCCGAGGATAAGGTGAAGGTCATCTTCGTTCCTTGTTACTTGGATGGTAAGGATGGTATCCTTAACAAGCTCTACTACGATCTTGTGTTGGGTAGCGACCTTAGTGTCTATCCGTCCTATTACGAACCTTGGGGATATACTCCGTTGGAGAGCATTGCTTTCCATGTACCTACTATTACGACAGATTTGGCCGGCTTTGGCCTCTGGATCAAGAGCCTGAAGAATGTCCATGGCATCGACGATGGTGTGGAAGTGCTTCACCGTTCGGACTACAACTATTCCGAAGTGGCTGACGGCATCAAGGACACTATCACAGCTTTCTCGGCCAAGACTCCTGCCGAAGTTCGTGAGATCCGCAAGCGGGCTGCTGCCGTATCCGAACTGGCATTGTGGAAGCATTTTATCACGCACTATTACGAAGCCTACGATTTCGCTTTGCGTCGTGCAAAAGAGCGTCTGTTGAACCTGTAAACTGAATTGAATAGAAATTATTAATCAAACTTATCATATACAATGAAGATTAAAGTTAGTAATGTAAACACTCCGAACTGGAAAGATGTGAATGTAAAGTCGCACATTCCGGCTGAGTTGGAGAAATTGTCTGAATTGGCACGCAACATCTGGTGGTCTTGGAATTATGAGGCTACCGAACTGTTCAGAGACCTTGACCCTGCTTTGTGGAAAGAGGTAGGACAGAATCCCGTGCTTTTGTTGGAACGTATGAGCTATGCTAAACTTGAAGCGCTTGCGAATGATAAGGTTATCCTGCGCAGAATGGATGATGTATACTCTAAGTTCCGTACATATATGGATGTGGAGCCCGACAAGAAGCGTCCCTCCGTGGCCTATTTCAGTATGGAATATGGTTTGAATCACGTTCTGAAAATATATTCTGGTGGTCTGGGCGTATTGGCCGGCGATTACCTGAAGGAAGCTTCGGACAGCAATGTTGACTTGTGTGCGGTAGGTTTCCTCTATCGTTACGGTTACTTCACGCAAACCCTGTCGATGGATGGTCAGCAGATTGCCAACTACGAAGCT
Source organism: Caecibacteroides pullorum (assembly GCF_019239235.1). Lineage (GTDB taxonomy): Bacteria > Bacteroidota > Bacteroidia > Bacteroidales > Bacteroidaceae > Bacteroides > Bacteroides pullorum. The sequence continues at coordinate 10,296 of NZ_JAAZTS010000016.1, forward strand.
CAGAACTTCGGCCAGTTGCCTATCGACCGTGTACTCGACGAGAACGGCAATCAGGTGATCGTGGATGTTCCCTATCTGGACTACTATGTACATGCTTATATATGGAGAGTCAATGTAGGCCGTATCTCTCTCTATTTGCTCGATACGGATAATGAGCTGAACAGCGAATTTGACCGTTCTATTACCCATGTTCTTTACGGTGGTGACTGGGAAAACCGTCTGAAGCAGGAGATTCTGCTCGGTATCGGTGGTATGTTGACTCTGAAGAAACTGGGCATCAAGAAAGATGTTTATCACTGCAATGAAGGACACGCAGCCCTCATCAACGTACAGCGTATCTGCGATTACGTAGCTGAAGGCCTTACTTACGATCAGGCCATTGAGTTGGTTCGTGCCTCTTCACTTTATACTGTACACACTCCTGTACCTGCCGGTCACGACTACTTCGACGAAGGTCTTTTCGGTAAATACATGGGCGGTTATCCTTCTCGTATGGGTATTTCCTGGGATGATCTGATGGACTTGGGTCGTAACAATCCGGGTGACAAGGGCGAACGCTTCTGTATGTCAGTGTTTGCTTGCAACACATCTCAGGAAGTCAACGGTGTAAGCTGGCTGCACGGTAAAGTATCTCAGGAAATGTTCTCCAGCATTTGGAAGGGTTATTTCCCTGAAGAAAACCACGTAGGCTACGTTACCAATGGTGTACACTTCCCTACTTGGAGCGCTACCGAGTGGAAACAGCTTTATGCTCAGTATTTCGATGAGAACTTCTGGTATGACCAGTCAAACGAGAAGATTTGGAAGGCTATCTACGATGTGCCCGATGAAGTGATTTGGAAGACTCGCATGGCGTTGAAGAACAAACTTATCGACTATGTACGCAAGCAGTATCGCGAAACTTGGTTGAAGAATCAGGGTGATCCTTCTCGCATTGTGTCTTTGCTTGACAAGATCAATCCTAATGCACTGCTTATCGGTTTCGGTCGTCGTTTTGCTACTTACAAGCGTGCCCACCTGCTGTTCACCGACCTTGATCGTCTGTCCAAGATCGTGAACAACCCCGACTATCCGGTACAGTTCCTCTTCACCGGTAAGGCTCACCCGCACGATGGTGCCGGTCAGGGACTTATCAAGAAGATCATTGAGATCTCACGTCGTCCCGAGTTCCTCGGCAAGATTATCTTCCTCGAGAATTACGACATGCAGCTCGCACGCCGTCTTGTTTCCGGTGTAGATATCTGGTTGAACACGCCGACCCGTCCGCTCGAAGCTTCCGGTACGTCCGGCGAAAAAGCTTTGATGAACGGTGTTGTCAACTTCTCCGTACTCGACGGCTGGTGGCTCGAAGGCTACCGTGAAGGTGCCGGTTGGGCTTTGACTGAGAAACGTACTTATCAGAATCAGGAACATCAGGATCAGCTGGATGCTGCTACTATCTATAGCATCCTTGAGACCGAGATCCTGCCGCTCTACTATGCACGCAACAAGAAGGGCTATTCCGAAGGCTGGATCAAGACGATCAAGAATTCTATCGCCCAGATTGCTCCTCACTATACGATGAAGCGTCAGCTTGACGACTACTTCGAGAAGTTCTACAACAAGGAAGCCAAGCGTTTCCATCTGTTGGCTGCCAACAACTACGCCAAGGCCAAAGAAATTGCCGCTTGGAAGGAACAGGTAGTTGAAAAGTGGGATAGTATCGAAATCGTATCCTGCGAGAAGACCGAAGAGCTTGTTAAGGGTTCTATCGAGAGCGGTAAGGAATATACCATTACTTACGTTATCGACGAGAAAGGTCTGAACGATGCCATCGGACTCGAACTGGTGACTACTTACACTTCTGCCGACGGTAAGCAGCATGTTTACTCTGTCGAGCCGTTCGAAGTAGTGAAGAAAGAGGGTAATCTTTATACTTTCCAGGCTAAGCACAAGCTGGAGAATGCCGGTAGCTTTAAAGTTTCCTACCGTATGTTCCCCAAGAATTCCGACTTGCCTCATCGTCAGGACTTCTGCTATGTGCGTTGGTTCGTGTAATAAGGTTTTGTCTTATTCATTATTATATAAATAAAAAAGAGAGTGTACTCTGTAGTGCACTCTCTTTTTTTATGCCTTTCATCTGGTTTATTAAATGGTTGCAAACTTCTATGCTGATTCATAGGAAATGCTGATTTTTTTATATTCTTTCAGCTTTTGTCGTTGTTTGTTTTTTTAAAATATTTCTTTAGGCAAATTTGTCGTGTAATGTCTGTTCTGAAATGCCTATCTGTGATACCTTGATTTCTTTCTGTTTCTTTGTTAATGCCTTTCATCTTTTATTTCGTGGAAAAATAATGTGACTTCTCGTAAAGTCCCTCTTTATGCCCGTAAAGTGCCTCTTTATACTCGTAAAGTGCCACTTTGTGAGTGTAAAGAGCCTATTGGCGTTTGGTAAATCCTTATTTTAGTAGTATGAAAAAATTATAAATATGATGATTCTGATTTGGTATAATTATTTTTTGCATATATTCAATATTCTCAAAAAATATTGTATCTTTGCCAATGAAATATTATTGATTGTTTGATGTAAATATATCTATTTTTTACTAGTTGTTACATTGAATTTTGATAATAAAGATATGATGATAATATGGCTTAAAAGTAGAATAAGATATATTAGATGGATAAAAAAAGTGCTTATTCAGTTTTTGCTATTAAGGTGTGGATAGTGTTTTGAAGAATAGAAAGTTTGTATTTGTGGCTTTTTGTTGGTTGAAATTTGATATAATTAAAATTTTCTATTGCTGGTGAAAATGCTTCTAAAAGTGTAGATGGTGTATAAATATGGTATATATATCGATTATTGATTTGGAAGCAAAGTGTGGTGCTTGTAAATGATGCGAAGGAATTTTTGCAAGATATTAGTAAGATTGGCGCGGGTAATTCTAACTAAAGGATAGTCCGCTCGATTTAAATTTGCTGAGGATTTCATTCATGGATATAATAAAATATAAAATGGATTTATGAAGAAATATGCTTTAGTAACAGGTGGCTCCAGAGGATTGGGACGCGCAATTTGTCAGATGTTTGCGCAAAGGAATATCCCAGTGCTTATCAATTATCAAACGAATCAGCAAGCAGCTGAAGAAGTTCGTGATTCGATTATTGCTTGTGGAGGAGAGGCTGATTTGTTACAATTCAATGTTGGTAATGAAGAAGAGGTGAGCAGGGCTCTTGATGCATGGGAACAGGCTCATCCAGATGACTATATTGCGTACCTTGTCAACAATGCCGGTATTCGTCGAGACAACGTGTTGTTTATGATGCCTGAGCAAGATTGGCACGATGTAATAAATACCTCTTTGAACGGCTTTTATTACGTTACGCGTAAATTGTTGCCTAAAATGATGATGCGTAAACATGGTGGACGTATTGTGAATATGGCTTCACTTTCCGGTATAAAGGGAATGCCTGGGCAAACTAATTATAGTGCGGCTAAGGCTGCTTTAATTGGTGCAACAAAAGCTTTAGCACAAGAAGTCGCTTCAAGAAATGTAACAGTGAATGCAGTGGCACCGGGATTTATTGAAACAGATATGACAAAAGATCTCCCTCAAGAACAGTTGAAAGATCTTGTGCCCATGAAACGTTTTGGTAAACCGGCAGAAGTTGCTGCTCTCGTAGGTTTTATTTGTTCGGAAGAGGCCAGTTATATTACAGGCGAGGTGATTTCAATTAATGGAGGACTATATACATAATTTATACATATGTCAAGAAGAGTAGTTATTACTGGCATGGGCATTTGGTCATGCATAGGAACAAGTATTGAAGCAGTAAAAGAATCTTTATATCAAGGAAAATCAGGGATTGGTCTGGATCCTCAAAGATTGGAATATGGTTATCGGTCTGGTCTGAAAGGGATTGTTGAGAAGCCTGTTTTGACAAAGAAAGATTTGGATAGACATATACGTGCGGGATTGTCCGAAGAAGCAGAATACGCCTTTATGGCAAGTCGCCAGGCTTTTAAGCAGGCAGGCATCGATGACCAATATTTATTGAATAATGAAGTTGGTTGTATTTTTGGAAACGATTCTTCTGCAAAGCCTGTTGTTGAGTCGGCTAAAATCATGGAGGAAAAACATGATACCGCAATGTTAGGCTATGGATTGATTTTTCAGTCCATGAATTCTACCGTTAATATGAATTTGAGTACAATATTTCATCTTCGCGGTGTGAATTTTACAATAAGTGCAGCATGTGCTAGTGGAAGTCATTCTATAGGTTTGGGATATATGCTGATAAAGCAAGGACTTCAAGATATGGTGTTGTGTGGAGGCGCACAAGAAACGAATTATTATTCAATGGCTTCTTTTGACGCTTTGTCTGCTTTCTCAGTGCGGATGGATAGTCCTACGGAAGCTTCTCGTCCATTTGATCGCGATCGTGATGGCTTGATTCCTAGTGGAGGTGCAGCGGCTTTGGTTCTTGAAGATTATGATCATGCATTGGCTCGTGGAGCAAATATATTATGTGAAGTAGTGGGGTATGGATTTTCTAGCAATGGCGGTGGCATTTCACAGCCTAGTGATGATGGATGTGCGATTGCTATGAGTCGGGCGATGAGTGATGCTGGCGTAGGACCTGATGATATTGATTATATCAATGCGCATGCGACATCAACTCTGCAAGGGGATATGTATGAAGCAAAAGCTCTGACACGTCTGTTTGATGGAAAGCATGCTCTGATTTCGAGTACAAAATCAATGACAGGACATGAATGCTGGATGGCGGGTGCGAGTGAAATCGTTTATTCCATTATTATGATGCAAAATAATTTTGTGGCACCTAATATTAATTTGCAAACTCCTGATGAGCATGCTGCATCGCTTAATCTTGTTAGGAATACGGTTGATGTGGAAATTAATACGGTGTTATCAAATTCTTTCGGTTTCGGGGGAACTAATAGTGCATTGGTAATTAAAAAAATATAAGGACATGAAAGAGAGAGTTTTTATTGTTGTTTTGATGGCATTAATGTCGATGCCGATAATGGCTCGCGATGCTATAAAGGTTGTTAATGGCGATTTGTCTGTATTCAATAATCCGAGCATTGTTGCTACAGTAAAATTTGATTATACTGATTTGCAGATAGAAGGAAAGCCTTACATGGAACATTTGAAATCACGGGGTAGTGATTTTGTGAGAGACTGGCCTTCGGAATCACAGACTAGTGAGAATTATTTTGTGAAGTGCTGGAATCATGATAATGAGGATGGTATGCAGCTGACCACTGCTAGTGGTAAAGAATATACGATGGTGTTTGTGGTAACAGAAATGGATATGGGTAGCGGTGCCGCTTCCATGTTGGTAGGCTTTGGCGCTGGTGGTGCGAAGATGTCTGGCATGATGTACATTCTGAAAGGGAACAGTGACGTACCAGTATTAACAGTCAGCATTGATGGACAAAGCGGTAGGAGTGGCATGACTGAAATAGCCCGTCGTGTTGATCTTTATGGTGAATTGGCGGAGGACATGGTAGAAAAATTGCAAAAAACGAAGCAATCGAAAGTGCCGGCATCAACTGAAGCTGTAGTAATACCTTCGAAAGGAGGAAAAAGTACAACTAAGGCGACAGCATCGTCTTCAAAATCTGTTTCAAAAGTTGAAGCAAAGAAGAGTGAAACCAGCAACGGGAAACAAAAGAAGGCTGTTAGCGCATCCAAAAAAAATGCAGCAGTGTCAAAAAGCAGTAATGCTCGTCTCAAAATATTGAAAGAAGCTAAAGGCGAAATAATACCTCGCAGAAGGAAACCGATCTTGGGAGATTTTGAGTTGTTTGAGAAGGAAGACAAGATTGGACTCTATTTTGATTTTTCGGCTGCTCAGATTATGGAACGCTCAGAAGAAGAATTTATTAGCTATATGTCGTCGCCTGCCAGTGGAAAAGATCGTGATCCTCAGTTCTCTGAAACATGGGAAAATACGATAAAGCCAGAGCTGGAATCTCTATTCTGCGAGATTGTAAACAGCGAATTGCGGGAAGAAGATTGCGGCATACGATTTGTTTCGGATATAAATTGTGATTATGTACTTAAGGTAGAAGTTTTGGAATTGGATGATGACGCGAATAATATCATTAATTTCTTGTTTGTCAATATGCAGACAGGAAATGTTGACGCTCAAATCAAGTGTGAATCAAAAGGTGGCCGTATGGGGCGCTATGTAGGACTTCTGAATCAAGGATTTGAGAGTGCTGGAGAAAATTTTGCAGAGATGTTTTTAGACCAGATAGATTAATGAATTGTTAATTTAAATGATGTTATTATGAAAAAAGTTATTTTAGCTTCGTTGTTGTGCTTTTTCTCTTTATTATCGCAAGCACAGATCGTGGAGAATTTAGAGTATCCCAGTTTCCACTTTGGTATTAGAGGTGCCTATACATCTAATCGGGCCTTTTTTAGTGGAGATGGAACTTCCGATTCTAAGATCTTCGGTTCTTTAGGTTTGGCAATGGATTTTCGTATTGCCTCTATTCCACTTTATTTGGAGACTGGTTGGTATTATATGAATAAAGGATGGGAGGGTTCTGAAGATTGTGATTATGATGGAGGATATGATACAGACAACCATTCAGTTATAATGCCTATGTTGGCAAGCTATCATTTGTATTTGACAGATAATATGTCTATTCAACCCTTTGCAGGTCCTTATATCGGCTATGGAGTTGATCGAGAACGTTTTGATTATGGACTTCGTACTGGTATAGGATGGAATTTGGGTCGTCTTTACGTAAATACAGGATATGATTTCGGATTTGAAAGAGAAGGTTATAGAACTGGAACATACTTCTGCACGGTTGGATTTAATTTTTGTGGAGGTTATTGATATTTTGATATAATTTAAGTAGTTCATATAGAATAAGGAAATAGGAAGAAAAAGGCTCCTGAAAGCCTTATTCTATATGATTTTTGTTATTTAATTGAAAGTTATGAAGTTATTTCCCGATTTGGAGAAACTGTATACTCGAGAACGCTTTACGGCGCGTGAAGCTCAAGATAGGGCAGAGTTTATAGCGTGGGGACCTATTGTGTTTCAGGTGTCACGTCTGATGATAAAGTTCGGTATATTGGAAATGCTTCGAGAATCGGACGAAGGAATGACACGTGAAGAAATCTGTCAAGCAACAGGTTTGTCTGATTATGCTGTGAAATGTATGACTGAAGCTTCGTTGTGCATAGGTACGATACTTGTTGATACAGAAACTGATCGCTTTACTTTGTCTAAGACTGGTTGGTTTTTATTAAATGATCATGCCACGAGGGTAAATGTCGATTTTAATCATGATGTGAATTATGAAGGCTGGTTCCGTTTGGAAGAGTCGTTCAAGGAAAACAGACCTGTAGGACTTGAACATTTTGGTAATTGGCCAACTGTTTATGAGGGTTTGTCGGAATTGCCGTCACAAGTTCAGAAGTCGTGGTTCGGCTTTGATCATTTTTATAGCGATTCATCTTTCCCGGAAGCATTAGAAATAATCTTTAAAAAGCATAACACCCGCTCTTTGTATGATGTTGGTGGAAATACGGGTAAATGGGCATTGCAATGTGTGAATTATGACAAGGATGTTGAAGTGACCATTTTGGATCTTCCTCAACAAATTCAGATGATGGAGGAAAATGTGAAAGGAAAGAATGGATGCGAACGAATAAAAGGGTTCGGTATAGATCTTCTTGACAAAAATCGTAATTTTCCACAACGTGTAGGGGGGATCGATGCAATATGGATGTCGCAGTTCTTGGATTGTTTTTCGATGGATGAGATTGTAAGCATCCTTACGAGAGCAAAAACTGCCATGACTGACTCGACCCGGCTTTATATAATGGAAACCTTATGGGATAGACAGAGATTTGGTACAGCAGCTTTCTGCCTTACAATGACTTCGTTATATTTTACTGCTATAGCCAATGGCAATAGTAAAATGTATAATACAGAAGATATGGAGAAATGCATTCATGATGCAGGACTCACTATAGAGCAAATCTATGACGGACTCGGACAAGGACATAGTATAATTGTTTGTAAATTAATAAATTAATTAAAATGGAAAGAAGCGAAATTGAAGAAAAAGTGAGAAATTTTCTTATTGAGGATTTGGAAATTGATGAAGACAAGATTGCAGATGATGCCCGTTTAAAGGATGATATGGGGATTGATAGTTTGGACTTTGTTGATATCGTAGTGATAGTGGAGAAGACTTTTGGCTTTAAAATAAAGCCCGAAGAAATGCAAGGTGTGCAAACATTGCGTCAGTTTTGTGATTATATTGAGAGCAAGGTAGCGTAATTTATATATAAGCAAGGGGCTGGAATATTGGAAGGACTAAATCATAAGGATTGGAAAGGCGTCACAGGAGGAACACCATGGATGCAACGTATGCTTGTTGCATGGTTTCGTTTTTCACCACTTATTATACCATATTTCTGTATGGCGTGGGTTGTGCCTTTCTATATGATATTTAATCATAATGGTTATTTAGCAATCTATCGCTATTTTCGTAATCGTCATGGTTATGGCAGGTTGAAAGCCTTTATATACGTATATATTAATCATTTTCGATTTGGGCAAATTATCATTGACCGTTTTACCATGTATGCTGGAAAGCATTTTGAAATGGAGATTGAGGGACAAGATATGTTTGACGAATTGGATAATTCAGACGATGGCTTCATTCAGCTCAGTTCCCATGTCGGTAATTATGAATTGGCGGGATATTCATTGAAACCACAAAAAAAATCATTCAATGTGTTAGTGTTTGCCGGTGAAACTAAACAAGTTATGAATGGAAGACATTCAATGTTTGCAGGTAAACGTATACAAATGATACCTATATCAGAGGACATGTCACATATTTTTCTGATAAATAACGCATTGTCTGAGAGAAATATTGTTAGTATTCCTGGGGATAGAGTATTTGGATCTCCTCGCTCTGTGAAATGTAATTTTATGGGAGGAGAAGCCTCTTTCCCATTGGGCCCTTTTGCTATGGCTACTCAACGTGGTATAAATATGCTGGCCGTATTTGTCATGAAAAAGAGTATTCATAAGTATTGTATTTATGTAAAAAGAATATCCGTGCCAGCTGACGTTGATAGAAAGATGAAAGCGCACGCTTTAGCTCAGGTTTATGCAGACGAACTGGAGATGATGATGCGAAAATATCCTGCGCAATGGTTTAACTATTTTGACTTTTGGAAGCAATGAGTTGTAGTGATATAAGCAGTGTAAATGTCTTGGATTTAATACCGCAACGACCTCCATTTATTATGATTGATTGTTTGACGCATTTTGATCCGGTTATAACATCTTCTAGGTTTACGGTGCGTGACAACAATCTTTTTTTTAGTGAAGGTCGTCTATTGGCTTCGGGATTAATTGAAAATATAGCTCAAACATGTGCAGCACGCATTGGCTACATTAATAGGTTGAGTAATGAAGTTATAAAATTAGGTTTTATTGGGGCTGTTCGTAATTTGAAGATCTATAAAACCCCACTTGCTGGTGATACCATATATACAACAATTACGGTAAAGGAAGAGGTCTTCCAAATGACTTTGGTAGATGCAGTTGTGAAATTAAACGACGAAACGATTGCGGAAGCTGAGATGAAGATTGCTTTGAGTGATATTGAATCTTAAAGATATGGATTGTAAAAGATTAGAGGATATGAATGAATTGACTGCAGAGTTGGAATTTGATGTTCGTTTTAGTGAAGTTGATTCGATGAACGTAGTATGGCATGGATCATATCCACTATATTTTGAAGATGCGCGTGAAGCCTTTGGCAAAAAATACGATTTTGGATATTTGCTTATTTTTGGAAATGGTTATTATGCTCCATTAGTAGACTTGGAGTTTCATTATCGAAAACCGATAGTCTATGGTATGCATCCAAAGATTAAAATAACTTATCGACCTACAGATGCAGCCAAAATAATTTTTGATTATGAAATACGGGATACTTTAGATGGGAGTTTACTTGCATCGGGGCGTTCTACGCAAGTCTTTATGGATAAGCAGTATCAATTGGTATTATATAATCCTCCTTTTTACGAAGAATGGAAGCAAAAATGGTTGTCAAAGTAGCAGATAGTATTCTTTCTCCTTTAGGACTTGGTTCCACAGAAAATTATAATGCTGTGAAATCAGGTCGTAGTGCTTTGAAGAGATATGAGGGTAAGTGGGGATTAGCAGAACCTTTTGTTGCCTCATGTTTTGATGAAGATGTGCTGGCTAATATATTTGATCGATCAGGTTTGGGAGAGGACTATACTCGTTTTGAGAAAATGGCAATAGTTGCTACGGCTCATGCTTTGGGACAAAAAGCAATTGATGTTTCCGGTTGTGATACGAAGTTTATTATTGCTTCAACCAAGGGGAATGTACATTTGCTTGCTGATACTCAAAAGAAGCATACTGATGATGATCGTTTATCTTTATTGACTGCAGCTCGTAAGATTGCAAAGTGGTTTGGAAATAGTACTACTCCTCTTGTGATAAGCAATGCTTGTGTTTCAGGGCTTTATGCCCAAATAGAGGCGATGAGAATTTTACAGGCAGGCAGAGCAGAGACTGTTGTTGTGATAGCTGCAGACATGTTGTCTCCTTTTATTGTTAGCGGTTTTCAGGCTTTTAAATCTGTCAGTGATGAGTGTTGCAGGCCTTTTGATTGTGAGCGTCTAGGATTAAACCTGGGAGAGGCTGCAGCCTGCATGGTTTTTCAGAACAAATCCAAGAGTGAAGTAGGAGAATCAGATTGGGTAGCGGTGTCGAGTGCCGTATTTAATGATGCGTATCATATTTCACATCCTTCTAAAAGCGCAGAAGGCAGTTATCGGGCATTGACTAAGGTAATGGAAGGAATCGATCCGGAGCTGATTTCCATGGTGAATCTGCATGGAACGGCAACGATGTTCAATGATGAGATGGAGGCTGTGGCACTAGAACGTGCAGGTTTGTCGAATATACCTGTTAACTCATTGAAAGGTTATTTGGGGCATACTTTAGGTGCAGCAGGATTGTTAGAAACTTTGGTGACAATGTCTGCTTTGGAAGATGGTATTGTTTTAGGAACTAGGGGATTTTCTGAACTTGGTGTAAGTCGTAAAATAAATATTTCTGCGGAAAACCGAAAAGCTGTAGGGAAAAGGTTTATAAAATTGATTTCAGGATTTGGTGGCTGTAATGCTGCAATGATGTATGAAATGATAGGATGATGAGAAAAACGCATGAAGTTATAATTAGCCCTATGGGTATAGAAGTAGATAGCCAGAAATTGGAACTGTCTAATACAGGCATTAAACTTCTGAAAGAAGTGTATTGTACTGCTATAGGGAATTATCCTAAATTTTATAAGATGGATATTTTATCTCAATTGGGGTTTGTTGCATCAGAACTGCTTCTTATGGCTGAGGGGAAAGAGAGATTTGTGGCCTGTGATGACCGTGCAATTATTTTGTTCGGGCGCAATTCATCAATTTGTGCAGATATTGATTATCAGGAAACTATTTCTAAGGTAGAGGAGTTTTTCCCTAGTCCGTCCTTATTTGTTTACACGTTGCCCAATATTGTGACAGGGGAAATAGCTCTTAGAAATAAGTACCACGGTGAGACTTCTTATATGCTTGTCGATAACATAATGTTGGCGGAAGAGCAGATTGAGATAATTTTGCAAACATCTGTGCATCTGAAGAGTGCTTTATGTGGTTGGATTGATGCAAAAAGTGATGATGATTTTGAAGCGAAGATTTGGATTGTAGAGAAATGAATATATAACTTAAATAATAAATAATTATTGATTATGGAAGAATTGGTTTTGAAACTGAAAAAAGAAATTATTGAAGTTCTTAATTTGGAAGAAGTTAAGCCTGAGGATATTGATAATGATGCTCCTCTTTTTGGCGACGGACTTGGTCTGGATTCCATTGATGCATTGGAGCTGATTGTTCTTATCGAGAAAAACTATGGCATTAAGCTTAAAGATCCTGCAAAAGGAAAGGAAATTTTTAAGTCTATTAATGTGATGGCTGATTATATTGCAAAGAACCGTACAAAGTAAGAATGGACGAACCAATCTACATCACGGGAGCGGGTATTATATCTGCAATTGGGAACGATAAGCAGGAAGTCTTGTGTTCACTACAAAATAAATGTAGCGGAATAGGAACTATGCGCTATTTGCAGAGTGAACACACAGAACTGCCTGTTGGCGAGGTGAAGCTTAGTGACGACCAAATGCGTAAAAAACTATCATTGGGTAGTAATATTCCGGCCAATCGTACTTCTCTCATGGGGACTATTGCCATGAAAGAAGCTTTGTCCGATGCAGGTCTTTTATCTCCCGATACAAATCTTTTGGCTGATGCATCAAATCTTTTGCTATTGTCCGGTACAACGGTCGGAGGCATGGACTATACAGAGCGTTGTTTCTTAGATTTGCAACGGAGTGATGAGAACTTGCAGATACTTGCAACTCATGATTGTGGGTCGACTACATTACTGCAGGCTGATTATTTTGGCATTCCCCATGATAATGTAATGACTATTTCTACAGCCTGTTCATCGGCTGCGAATGCGATGATTGTGGGTGCAAATCTTATAAAGACAGGTAAGGCGGATATTGTTATAGCAGGTGGAAGTGAGGCTATTACAAAATTTCATTTAAATGGTTTTAATAGCCTGCTCATCCTGGATCATGATCAATGCCGCCCATTCGATGCTACACGTGTTGGCTTAAATCTAGGGGAAGGTGCAGCATATCTGATTTTGGAAAGTGCCCGGTCTGTTTGCAGACGTGGTGTTACACCTATCGGTGAACTTTTAGGGTATGGTAACGCTTGTGATGCATTTCATCAGACAGCATCATCACCCAATGGAGAAGGAGCGTATCTTGCCATGGCTGAAGCGCTGAAGATGGCAGGTTTGACAGCCGATGATATTCAGTATGTGAATGCTCATGGAACGGGAACACCAAACAATGATGTGTCGGAGAGTGTTGCATTAACACGTATATTTAATGATCGGTTGCCACTGGTTTCGAGTACGAAATCGTTTACAGGACACACCACGAGTGCTTCAGGAGCTGTAGAAGCGGTGATCTGTTTGCTGGCTTTAAATCATCAGTTCGTTCCCGGAAATTTAGGGTGGAAGCATCAGATGCCAGATGGGATCACGCCTACTCTTGGAGAAAGCCATTTTGAGCTTACCAATGTAATGTGCAATAGCTTTGGATTTGGAGGAAATGATTCCTCTATAATCTTGACGCGTTATTGCGGCAATTTGGCTCCTGCATATGAACGAAAGTTACGACCTGTATATATTCGTGCTGTTTGTAAATATACCCCTGATGGTGTATTGGAAGATCTGCGTAACTTTATTTCTCCAATAGAAGCACGTAGAATGTGTCGTTTGCTTAAAACAGCATTGGTTACATCCATGTCTGTGCTTCGAGATGCAGAAATAGAAACGCCTGATGGTATTTTTATCGGTACAAAATTTGGAATGCTTAGCAATAGTGAGAAGTTTCTACAGCAAATGTGTGCTGAGGGTGAAAATTCATTAGGCCCCACTTTGTTTATGCAGAGCACTCATAATACGATTGCGGGCATGCTGGCTTTGCGCACAAAATGTCATGGGTATAACATTACTTATACACAGGGGGATAAATCACTTTCTTGTTCATTGCGTGATGCTGCTATGCAGATTGCTCTTGGCAATATCGACAATGCACTTGTCGGTTGTCATGATGAATCAACGCCCTTGTTTAGTGATATGTTTAAGCGTCTTACCGGGGAGTATATTGTGCCGGGCGAATATTCGACAAGCATAGTGCTTACTTCTTCAGCAGATGGTGCAATTGAAGAATTTAAAGATTTCTAAATGTTAGTGGAATGTTTAATTTGATAGGATTAGCTGTTTTACAAAGTGCATTGCTTGCGATAGGGCAGGTCCTGTTGAAATTTGGGCTTGCCAGGATGCTTCCATTTGATTGGAGTTTTGCATTTTGGCGTTCTGTGTTTTGGAATTGGCAATTTGCATTCTGTGGCGTTTGCTTTGGATTGAGCAGTTTATTATGGATGTACATAATAAAAAAATATCCTTTAAGCATGGCCTATCCAATGATATCTTTAAGTTACGTTTTTGGACTTATTGCAGCTGTTGTCTTTTTCCACGAACAGGTCGGATTGAGCAAATGGTTAGGTACCTTATTGATAATAACAGGATGTTGTATAATCGCGAAATAATATATTTAATAATATGAAAAGGCTGATTTGGATTCTGTCGGCATTCGTTTATAGTTTATATGCGATGCCTCAAAAAGGAGTAGATGCAGTAGAACAATCTTCTATGATTCAAAAATTTGAGAAGGTTGCGGGGGAAGTACGATCTATGCAATGTTCCTTTCGGCAAGTAAAGACATTGAATATGCTCAATGAAGAGCTCATTAGTACTGGTGTTATGTTTTATCACCAACCGGCACTTTTACGATGGCAGTATTTGAAACCCTATGAATATACATTCGTCATAAGCGATTCGCAGGTGATGATTAAGAATACTGATCGTCTGGATGTTATAGATATCAATCAAAGTAAGATCTTTAAGGAAATAACACAAATAATGGTAAACAGTGTAACCGGACGGTGTTTGACTGAAAAGAAAGATTTTGATGTGACGATGTACAACGATAAAGATGAATGGATTGCTGATTTACGTCCTTTAAAAAAAGAACTCAAATCGCTGTTTAAGACTATCAAGCTGCATATAAATCCTCAAAAGTGTATGATATCACAAGTAGAGCTGATAGAACAAACGGGTGATATGACACATATTTATTTGTATGATTATAAGATAAATGTGGATATCGATGAGAAAATGTTTACTGTTGATTAGCGTTTTATTCTTTTCTGTAGTTTGTCAGGCACAAGCATTGCAAGCCCAGTCTGTTCAATCTCAGAAATATAGCGTCAGCATTGATATGGACCGTGCTCATATAACGGGTATATGTGTGTTGCGTGATAAGGGTGATGAGATTGTTGGTAGCTTGATAAATGAATTTGGAATTAAGGCATTCGATTTTGTTTATGATAAGAGAAAAGATAAGACAAAGTTGAAGAATGTTATAAAAATGCTGAATAAATGGTATATAAAAAAGGTTTTATGTACAGATTTGTCTGTCTTGTTTCGGGAAAAGAATAACTCCAAGCAACTTCGCAAACGCAGGTTGTCTTGCGAAGATGCAATCGTGGAATTGGAAAATATAAAATATAATATAACCTATAAATTTCAATCGATCAATGCTATTGAGTGACGGTTTTTTTTCTGTTGATGGTGTGAAATGTGAAAATGATTTGCTTACATTCTTGATAAGATTAAATCCTGATCATACAATTTTTAAAGCTCATTTTCCAGGTTCACCTATTTTGCCTGGAGTATGCCAGGTTCAGATTCTTACAGAATTGTTGGAACAGCATTTGGATAGAAAACTGTATCTTAGTGAAATAAAAAATCTAAAGTTTCTATCAGTGCTGAACCCGATGGAAAATACAACGCTTGAAGTTTCAATTCAAAAGTTGTCGATTAGTGAATGTAATTTGAAAGTGACAGCTCTTTTGTTAACATCGGAAAAGTTATTTGCTAAGATTTCGTTGACCTATATATATACGCCGATATAAAAATGCAAGTCAAGGAGCAAATGAAGAATTTAGGAATTTGTGTGATTGTACCAACATACAATAATTCCGGAACATTGCAGTCTGTTATTGATAGTTGTTTGGAATGGACTCCCTTTCTTGTGATTGTTAATGACGGGAGTACAGACAATACAGGCCACTTGTTATCCTTTTATGCTGATAATGAAGCTGTGGAAGTTGTAGGCTATAGTCAGAATAAAGGTAAAGGACATGCTCTGAGAGTAGGCTTTGCTTATGCTCGATCAAAGGGCTTTCGGTATGCAATCACTATTGATGCAGACGGACAACATTTTGCTTCAGATATTCCGGTTTTTGTAAAGGCTATTATGGATACCCCTGATGCACTTGTTATCGGGAGTCGCGATATAACTGCTAAAAACATGCCTGCGGGCAATACTTTTGCGAATAAGTTTTCCAATTTCTGGTTTAAGGTACAGACATGTAAGTCGCTTCCCGATACTCAGACTGGATATCGATTATACCCCCTTAAGCAGATGGGGACCATGTGGTGGGTTACCTCTCGTTATGAGGCTGAATTGGAGATGTTGGTTTTTGCCGCATGGCATGGCATTAAACTGGTACCGGTGTCCATCAATGTCTATTATCCTCCAGTTGGTGAACGGGTAAGCCATTTCAGGCCAGGAATGGATTTTTTTCGTATAAGTGTATTGAATACGGTATTGTGTGTGCTTGCCGTTTTATATGGGGGGCCTCGAATGCTAATAAGTAGGATTTTCTTTAAGAAATAATAGATATGATTCGGTTCTTTCTTCGGATATATGATAAAATGACTCGTCATCGTTGGGTGCCTGTCATGCTCTTATTGGTCTTGTTGACGCTAAGTTTGGTTTTTGCTTCTCAGATAAAGTATCAGGAGGATATATCTGCATTCCTTCCTGTTGATCCAGAAACTGAAGAGTATACAACTGTATATACAAAATTGGGAGGACAAGATCGAGTTGCGATAATATTCAGGGGCGACACGACTCAATTGATATCTGCAATGGACTACTATGAGGAGGTTCTTACAGCTTCCGATACGGTAGGCATGGTAAAAGATCTGTTGGTGACGGTCGATGAAGAACGCATGTTGGGCGTTTTCAAGTATGTCTGGCAGATGTATCCTTTATTGCTTTCAGATAAAGACTTGTGTCATCTTGACAGCATGGTCACTTCCGAAGGGTTTGTCCAGCGACAAATGGAAGAGAACCGGCGTTTGCTGATGTTGCCTTTGGGGAGCATGCTGACCCAATCGTTACCTTTTGATCCGTTGCATTTGAGTGCTTTCGTGACAAAAGACTTGCAGAGCAATGAAGTGAGTGACCATTATAAAATTGTTGATGCACATATTTTCAGTAAGGATGGCAAGTGTGGAATAGCGTTGCTGTCCAGTCCCTATGGCATAAGCGAATCTAAACAGAACGAGAAGCTGGTTTCTTTGATAGATGAAGTTGCCAATAAAGTGATGGACCGTTATCCCGATATTAAAGTTTCAAGCATTGGTGCGCCGGTTATTGCAGTAGGCAACGCTTCTCAAATTAAGAACGATAGTTTATTGGCTGTCAGCTTGAGCGTCCTGTTGATATTTGCTGTCTTGTTTTACTCTTTCCGCCGTTGGAGTGATATTTTCTGGATAGGGATTTCCATAGTCTTTGGATGGCTGGTCGCATTGGGAGTCATATCTGTTTTTTACGACAATATATCCATTATTGTATTGGGCATCGGCTCGGTGATTATCGGCATTGCAGTAAACTATCCTCTTCATTTTTTAGATCATTTACGGCATGAAGTCAATTGTCGGAATGCATTAAAGGAAATGGTTACGCCGTTGCTTATAGGAAATGTGACGACGGTGAGTGCTTTCCTTTGTCTGGTTTTCATTGATGCGGATGCAATGCGGGATTTGGGCATATTCGGTTCGTTGATGCTGATAGCGACAATTGCCTTTGTATTGATAATTCTTCCGGCTCTTGTTTCCCGTCGGACAGAGGGTGGTAAGGTTTACTTCATCCTCCCTGACGTAAAGTTTAGGATGCCTCATGCATTCCGGAAATTGCTGTTGCCTGTGGTAATAGTGCTTACTATTATCTTGGGCTATCTTAGTTTGGGCACTTCCTTTGATTCCAATGTTCAGCATATCAACTATATGACGCCGGAACAACAGGAAAACTTGAAACTTTTATTTACCAGTGTCCAGTCGAATGATTCCCTTACAAGTGTTTTTGCTGTTTCGAAAGGTGAAAATCTGGATGAAGCCTTGCACGCCAACGAAAGATTACAAGCATTGATAGACGACGTTCCTCATGTTCATAAGGTTTATGGAATAAATGGTCTGGTTCCATCCTCCGAGAGGCTACACGATCGTATGGATAAATGGACAGCCTTTTGGGAATGTCATTCCGATGTTATCGATCATACCAAACAAGAGGCTGAACGGCTTGGATTTTCTTCTGTAGCTTTTTCTCCATTTTTTGATTTATGTGAAGGTAAAGTTCAAGACCTTGATAGTCAAAATCCATTATTGGATCTTATAGGACGTAACTATATTCTGCACAATGCAGACGGTAGTGTACGTATTGTGAATATCCTGCAAATAGAAAAGAACCAGGTAGACGCTGTCAAACAATTGCTGAGAACGGACATAAAAGAAAAATCGATGGATGCATTTGTGTTTGACAGCACGGATGTAAGCAGTAGTTTGGTAACTGTCCTTTCCGATTCGTTCAACTACATTGGGTTTGTGTGTGGATTTGTCGTATTCGCTTTCTTATGGTTGTCTTTTGGCCGGTTAGAATTGAGTATTATCTCGTTTTTACCCTTGGCTGTAAGTTGGCTGTGGATATTGGGCTTTATGGATATATTCAGCATACAGTTCAATATCGTAAACATTATTCTTGCCACCTTCATTTTCGGTCAGGGAGATGATTATTCGATATTTATTACAGAAGGGTTGACCTACGAATATGCATATGGGAGAGCTCGTTTGAAATCCTATAAAAACAGTGTGATGCTTTCTGCCGTACTGATGTTTATTGGTATTGGTACTTTGATTTTGGCTCAGCATCCTGCATTGCGCAGTTTGGCGGAGGTCGCCATTATAGGCATGGTAACGGTAGTGCTTATGACGTTCTATTTGCCTCCGCTTGTTTTCCGATGGTTGACGACTAAACGTGGCGTCTTCCGTGAAATCCCGATAACCATTGACAGACTTTTATGCTCCATTTGGGCTATGTCTTTCTTCCTGGTGTTTAGTTTGCTGGTGTTTGAGCCTTATGCGTTGTTCCAGCGTTATGTTTTGTATCGTTCCAAACGTTGTCGGGAGTTTTTCCATAAAGTGTTGCAGGCTATTTCCCGTTACGTGATATATCGTGTGCCAGGTGTTAAATTCCAGTATATAAATGAGGTGAAGGAGACTTTTGACAAGCCGGCCGTTATTATATGCAATCATCAGTCTCATCTGGATGTCATGTGCCTGCTCATGATGTCTCCCAAGATAGTCATTCTTACCAATGATTGGGTTTGGCATAATCCGTTTTATGGCGCTATCATCCGTGCAGCGGAGTTCTACCCGATTTCCGATGGTGTAGATAAGAATTTGCCCCGGTTGGCCGATTTGGTCAGTCGCGGATATTCAGTCGTGGTTTTCCCGGAAGGGACTCGCGAAACCGGGCATGAGATAATGCGTTTCCACAAGGGGGCTTTCTTCTTGGCAAAGACGTTGAAAGTAGACATCTTGCCCGTTATGCTACATGGACTTTCAGATGTTCTGCCCAAGCGCGATTTCATGCTTCGCCGTGGCAAGATAACTGTCGAAGTCCATAAGCGGATGACGTTTGACGAAATGGCGGGTTACGACGATCGTGCTTTAAGGACTCATTGGTACAACTGGTATGTCGAACATTATCGTGCAATGAGAAACAAGTGTGAAGATGTAGAATATTGTCTTCCTTTGGTAAAATATAAATATGTGTATAAGGGAGTTGATGTGGAGCACCGTTGCAAGCGGATGTTGAAGACTGTTGCAGACAATCCGGCCATCATCCGGCAATATGTAGCTGGTGATAAGACAATTGTGATACCGGATAGCGGTCAGGGTGAAATTGCGTGGATAGCTGCGCTTACCCATCCGGATCATGAAGTATACGCATATGAATCCGATGAAGATTTGCATGCAATAGCGATAAATACCTATGGCATACCTTCTAATTTGCATTTCATTAATCAGCAATATATAGCAAAGGGATGAACGGGAAAGATGTGATCATAATAGGAAGCGGATTGGGTGGACTTTCGTCTGGCGTTTTTCTTGCGAAAGCGGGTTACCGTGTTGTCGTATTGGAGCAATCTACCCAAATAGGAGGTTGCTTGCAGTGCTTTAAGCGGAAAGGCGTAAAGTTCGAAACCGGAATGCATTTCATTGGGAGTGCTGACAAGGGGCAGATTCTCTATAAACTGATGCGAAATCTGGAGATTGAGGATAAGGTTCAGTTGTCCCGGCTCGATCCCGACGGTTATGATGTCATATCCCTTTGTGGAAAGAAGTATAAGTTTGCCAATGGAAGGGAAGCTTTCATTAAGCAGATGGCGGACTATTTTCCTGACCAACAAACGAATCTGGAGCGCTATTGGGATCTGATTGAAAATGTAGCCAATTCCTCGTCTGTACATACGCTCAGGCTGGAAGAAGATAATACCGTCACCAATCTGGAGTACCAGATGCGCTCTATGGATGAAGTGATAGACAGCGTGATAACAGATCCGTTGTTGGCCAAGGTCCTGGCGGGTAATTTGCCTCTTTATGGTGCTGAAAAAGGGAAAACTCCATTTAGCATGCATGCCTTTATCATGGATTTCTATAATCAGAGTGCTTTCCGTGTGGTTGGAGGAAGCGATTCGATAGCCCAGGCATTGCAGACTGTATTAAATAAATATGGAGGTCGTGTTTTGCTGCGTCATAAGGTGACTGAGATTATGTGCGATGACCAGAATGCCGTGGGAGTTTTATGTGAAAATGGAGAGGTTTATCGTGCCGATATCGTCATCTCCAGTGCCCATCCATTCCGTACCCTTGAGATGCTGGGTAATACCCCTCTTATCCGTAATGCCTATCGCAGAAGGATCTTGAATATTGGTCAGACAATAGGTGGTTTTGCTGTTTATTTCCATTTCAAGAAAGATACAGTCCCCTATATGAACTATAACTATTATGTTTACAATCAGGATACTCCATGGGATTGCGAACACTATTCGTGTGAGGATTGGCCTAAGGGATATTTGTATATGCATTTTTGCCATGAACCCAATCCGCAGTATGCTAAAGCTGGAGTTGTGCTTTCGTATATGAGGATGGAGGATGTGAACCAATGGCAAGGGACCCAAATAGGCAAGCGGGGTGCCGATTATGAAGCATTTAAAAAGAAGCATGCCGAGACCTTGATCAACTCTTTGGAAAAGGAATTTCCGGGTATCCGTTCGTGTATAGAGGATTATTATACGTCCACTCCTTTGACCTATTTGGATTATACAGGGACTGAAGCCGGTTCGATGTATGGTGTGGCCAAAGATGTGAATAAAGGTATTGGTGGGCGTGTGTCGCATCGGACACGCATTCCTAATTTGCTGCTGGCAGGACAAAATGTCAACTCACATGGAATGTTGGGCACGTTGGTCGGCTCAATCATAACCTGTAGCGAGATTTTGGATAAGCAGCAACTTTACAATGATATATCAAACGCTGATTTATAAGAGTACTCACTAATTTAATTGCAGGAAGATGAAACAAAAAGCGGTTATTATAGGTGGAGGATTAGGCGGACTGTTTACCGGTGCTTTTCTTAGTAAGGAAGGCGTGGAAGTGACAGTCCTCGAAAAGAACAATGTCATTGGAGGAGGTTTACAGTGTTTTAAGCGTAACGGGACATGTTTCGAAACGGGTATGCATATACTGGGTGGCTTTCATCCCGGTGGCAGTCTGAATCGTATTTGCGCCTATCTGGGTATCTTGGACAAGCTTGAAATACGGCATACGGATGCGGACGCCATGGATGCCATTTTGTATGGAGAGGATGGTTCCTTCTATACTTTGCCTACCGGTAAGGATGCATTTACGCGTTACCTTCAGCAGCAGTTTCCTGCCGACTCAGAGGGTATAAAGCGCTATATGGATGCGATGTATGCTTTGTCTTATGAGGTCGATGCCTTTTATTTGCGCAGTAGTGAGATGAGTTTATTTTCACACAGCGATGATTTCTTCATGCCGGCCGATGAGTTCATTGCACAATATGTTTCCGATCGTAGATTGCGCGACCTGTTGGCATATATGAGTCCGATGTATGGAGGTATTGCTGGTCATACTCCCGCTTATGTTCATGCGTTGATAAATGTATTGTATATAAACGGTTCAAGCCAGTTTGTAGATGGAAGCCAGCAGCTGGCCGATCGGTTGGCAGAGGTTATCGAATCTTGCGGCGGACATGTGATTGCCGGTGATGCGGTAGAGTCTGTAAAAGTGGTCGACCGAGTTGTCGAATCTGTCATGACCAAGAGCAAAAAGCAATATGTTGGCGACTGGTACATCAGCGATGTCCATCCTGCTACACTTTTTGCGTTGACGGGTGATGGGGCATTTCCCCGTATTTATGTGAATCGGATAAAAGAGATTCCCAACAGCTATTCGGCTTTTAGTGTTTACATAAAGTTCAAGCCGGAGTCCTATCCTTATGTCAATCATCCCTGTTATTTCCAGGAGAACTACGAAACCGTTTGGAACCTGGGCGAGTATACCGAAGACAGTTTTCCTCAAGGGTTTATGTTTATCACTCCTCCTACCCACAATCAGGGCCCGTGGGCGAACCGCATGATTATAAATTGTGTCATGCCTTTCGATGCCGTTCGTCAATGGGAACATACGACCATCGGTCACCGGGGAAATGATTATGTGGAGTGGAAAGAACGTTTGACAAACAAGGTGATTGCTAAAATGGACATGCTGAAACCGGGATTCAGGGATGCCATTGATGTTTCCTTTGCTTCCTCTCCACTGACCATTCGCGATTATTATGGAGTAAAGGAAGGTAGTTTGTACGGTCATCGGTGTGATTGTAAAAACATGCTTCAGTCCCAGATGCCCATTGCGACCAAAGTTCGCAACCTTTTGCTTACAGGTCAGAATGTGAATCTCCATGGCATTTGTGGGGTCCCTTTGACAGCGATTGAAACGGCCGAGGCGATTGTTGGCCGTGGAGTAATATTGGATAAGATAAATAATCATAAATAAACACAGTTATGGACACTAGTACTATTAAATTAAAATTGATTTATCCGAAATGGAAGAAATTACCGGGGCAAACAACGTTCAACTTACCGCCTCACGGTCCGGTTGCTTTTGCGGCTACGTTACCGGAGTATGTGGATATTTCTTTTACAGACGAGAACGTCGAAGATATTGATTTCGACGAGCCTTGCGATCTTGTTGCTTTGTCTATGATGCTTTCTACCCAGGTAAAACGTGGGTGGGAAATTGCGGCCGAGTATCAGAAACGTGGTAAGAAAGTGCTTGCCGGAGGTATTGCAACCATGCTCCATGCCGATGAGATGGTGGAACATCTTGATAGCGTTTTCTTAGGCGAGGCCGAGGGACGCAGTGAGCAGATGCTGCAAGACTGGCGTAATGGTTGCCTTAAGAAAGTCTATAATTACATGCTTCAATTTCCTCCCATCGAGGATGTAGGTCCTTGTCGTAGAGATCTCTATAAGCGCGAACTTTACAACCATAAAGGTGTGCCTATGGTCGATCTGTTCCATGCTTCGCGTGGCTGCCGTTTCTCATGCTATCCCTGTGCGGTCAGCTACCTTGGTGGACGTGTCTTCCGCCCCAGACCCATAGATAAGGTTGTGGAGGATATGGCAAGCATCGACAATAACAGATTGTTTATTGTAGATAATTCCTTGGCTCAGAACAAACAGTGGGAGAAGGAATTGTTTACAGCAATAGCTCCTCTTAAGAAGAAGTGGATCAGCCATACGATCGAAGACGATCCCGAGATTCTTGATCTTGCGGCTAAGGCTGGTGCATGGTACGTATACCAGGCTGTATACGATACGTCCGATTATATTAAGGAACGTGTAAAGCGTTATCACGATTATGGCATCGGTGTAGAGGGTACCATCCTTTTGGGACTCGACAATCAGACGGAGGACGATTGTAAACGTTTGATCGATTTCTTGGGAGAAATTGATTTGGATTTAGCTGAATTTACCGTAATGACTCCTTTCCCTCATACCAAGGGTTATGACGATCTGTTGCGTCAAGGTCGAATTTTTGATTTTGACTGGAATCATTACAATGCCGGACAAGTGGTATTCCAACCCAAGCACATGTCGCCGGAGAAATTGCAGGATCTGTACGATTATGCTTGGAAGACATTCTATAAGGATGAAAGCCAGGAGCAGAAGATGTTCCGTTTGTTCTGCAATGTAGCTTTGCGCGAAATGGAAGAGGGAACTTATCGTCCGCGTGACAGACGTCTCATAAATAAGTCTTTTGGACGTGATGTCGATAGAAAAGTAAGGAATGTGAATAAATGAGATAATAGCAATTATGAAAGTATCACCCAATTATTACGATGAAATCTTTAATTATAAAGGTGAGTGGGATATGCCTTCCCTTTGCGGTTTGAAGATCCGTCAGGTGGAAGGCCATACCTATATTATTGTGACAGAGTTGTATCAGGACAATCCTGGTACAAGTGTGACATATGCCGGCGAGAAGCTTGCCAAACAGATCTGTGAGGCAAAAGGGCTTGTGCTCGATGAGTGTACCTATATAGAATGTACTCCCGATACAAACTCGAAATTGTCATTTTACGATGAAGAATATTTTGTCGTCGATTTCAAGGCAGATCTGCAGCATCGGTACCGTCAGTTGAGTCTGGAGGAAATAAAACATATACTGGATCATAAGGTAGTCGAAAGATAAGAAGTTGAAACGTATTATTTTTATTGTTGCTCTTCTTGTTGGTTGCGTGCGGCAGTTGGTGTTGGCACAGGAGATCATTCATATTTGGGATGGGACCGATGTCGGCAGTAGTCGTGTGACCCTTCAGTCGTTTCTCCCTCAGACGAATCAGTATGCCGGTTTGGCGGTGATCGTCTGCCCGGGTGGCAGCTATTGCTGGCACGATTATGAGGTCGAAGGAACGGATGTAGCCCGTTGGCTTCAGAAAGAAGGCATTGCGGCGTTCGTGTTGAAATACAGGGTTCAAGGCATATTCCCCTATATTTTCCACAGCCGGGCGATATTTGGAGGCCATAAGCATCCCGATATGATTGAGGATCTCCAACGCACCATTCAGTTGCTCCGTGAGCAGGCCGACCGCTATGACATCGATCCCTCCAGGATAGGAGCGATGGGCTTTTCGGCGGGTGGTCATTTGGTCATGTCCGCAGCCTGTTTTCATGCGACAGACTTTCTGGCAAGCCAGGGCATTTCCCATGCCGAGTCGTTGCGTCCCGATTTTGTGGCGCCCATCTATCCTGTGGTTTCCATGTCCCATCCGGTCACGCATAAGCGTTCGCGCAGGGCGTTGCTTGGAGAATGGGGAAAGTTCAGTCGCAGGATGCGCGATTCCTTGTCGGTCGAGCGTCATATTCCGGAAGACTGTCCTCCTGTATTTCTGGTGAACTGCAAGGACGATCCAGTCGTGAAGTACCATAATTCAGAGCTGCTTGATTCGGCTTTGACGAGTAAAGGTATCCCTCACCGATACATCCAGTATCAGACAGGGGGGCATGGATTTGGAGCATCCAATGTTCGGGGAACGGCAGAGTGCAGGCAGTGGCGCAGTGAGTTTATGAAATGGATAAAAGAATTGTATAAATAAAACGAGTAAGAAATATGGTTGAAAGAGATGCTAAGTTTGACGATATCCGTCCCTATTATGAAGAGGAGATACCGGCAGCGATGCAGCGCATTGCCGATAGCGGGTCCTTTCCGTTGCTGGCCTCTTATGTTTATCCGCATGAGCATATCGAAGATATTCGCGATCAGATACGTTCCTATCGCACCGTGCGCGATTTTCAGCTCGAGGTTATGCGTTGTGTCAACGAGCAGGTGATTGCCCGCAGCATTACTGAGTTTTCTTATGGTGGAATCGAGAAGCTGGATCCGGCCAAGAAATATCTTTTTGTGTCAAACCATCGTGATATCATGCTCGATGCCTGTCTGTTGCAGTATATTCTTTACATGAACGGGCACGAGACTTCCGAGATTACGTTTGGCGCGAATCTCATGCAGGGCCAGTTGGTTACCGATATCGGTAAGTCGAACAAGATGTTCAAGGTAGAACGTCCGGGCAACAATCCGCGCGATTTTTATCGTGCTTCGCTTCATTTGAGCGAATATATTCGTTATACGCTGACGCAAAAGAAAGAGTCTGTATGGATTGCCCAGCGCAATGGACGTACCAAAGACGGGATCGACCGTACCGATCAGGGCATCATTAAGATGTTTGGCATGAGCCGGACGGATAATAAGGTCGATTCGTTGGCCGAGCTGAACATCGTGCCGGTTGCTGTCAGCTACGAGTGGGAGTCATGCGACATTTTGAAGACGCTCGAATTGTATGCTTCTCAGAATACCAAGTATGTGAAGAAGCCGGGTGAAGATCTGAACAGTATCTTGACAGGCATCATGCAGCCCAAAGGCCGGGTACATATTGAGTTTTGCGATATGGTGACGAAAGACGATTTGATGCAGTTCAGCGAGGCTACGACCAGCGACTTCAACCGTCAGGTAGCTTCTCTTCTCGATGAACGCATCTGTCGTGCCTATCGCCTTACTCCCAATAACTACATTGCCCACGACTTGAGGTTTGGCAATACGATGTATGGTTCATATTATACCAGTGAACAGAAAGATGCCTACATGAAGCATTTGCTCAAGCTTCAGAATTACGCTGAATCGTGCGAGATGGATTTGCTTTATGACATTTTCTTGGGAATATATTCCAATCCTGTAGATTCAAAGAATAAATATGGTAAACAATCGGTGTAACCCGTTTCTTGATGCACCGTTGACCGTTCGTCGGGTGGTACTGATGGCGATAGCTGCCGTCGTATTTATCCTGGGAGTGATTTATGGTACGGTAAGAGGGGCGTTTTGGACTTGGTGTGGAAGAACGCGCGAAAGGAGGCTTGATGACTTTCATCGGATCATGCATAAGGTCTTCAAGCTCGATCTGCGCCTTCATCCGTGGTTGTTTTGTGACATCCATAATCCATACAACGAGACTTTCGAGCGTGGCTCTATTGCCATTTGCAATCATCAGTCTCTGATCGATCCGTTGTGCCTGCTCATTCTTTCTCCTAAACTGCTGATCGTTACGGGCAAGCGGGTATGGGAGAACCCGATCGTCAAGCCGGTATTGCGTTTGGCGGAGTTTACCTGTACCAGCTATACGATGGACGAAATGATAGAATATTGCAGGTATCATATCGACCGTGGCTATACAGTCGTTTTTTTCCCGGAAGGCGAGCGTTCGCAGAATGGGCGCATCTTGCGTTTCCATTCCGGAGCATTCCATATTGCCAAAATATTGCAGGCAGACATCCTTCCTTTGTACATTCATGGGACAGGCCATGTGCTGCCTACACATAAGGCTTTCCAGAATCGGGCCAAGTTGTATGTCGAGATCGGTCAGCGCGTATTGTGTGATGACAAGTCCATATATACAGATACCCGTAAACAGGCCAATGCGTTCCGCCGCCATTACCGGTTGTACTACGAAGAGTTATGCCGGAAACTGGAGGATACGGACTACTTTGCCGAGCTTGTAGCCGGCTTGTTTGGCCGGGTCGGGAAAAGAGGATATGCCTTGGATTTGTTGAGGCGTTACCACAATTTCTCAGCTTGGATTGACACCTCTTTCGATGACTATTCGTATGTCCTGATAGACGATCATACCGAAGGCGTTTTTACGTTGCTGTTTGCATTGGTCCATCCCTATGTGCCGGTCTATGCCATTGGTGCCGATAGTCTGAAGATGCTTTATCAGCAATGTACGAACTTGCCTGTCAATATTAATTTTGTAGCTGGAGCCAATGCTGCGAAGGTCAGTGCATACAAGCCTTTGTTCAGTGTGGAAGATGTGGTGAAGGTGCAAGTTTCAACTGTAAATAATAAAAAGAACAATTATGAAACAGCGTATTCGTGAACTTCTTGAGGGGATTCTTCCTCTTATCGATTTGGATTCTGATTTTTTGTTTAGTGAGCTGGACTCGCTGGGTGTTACCCTCATTTTGATGACATTGTCCCAGGAGTATGACATCGAGTTGGAAGCCCGGGATGCTACTCCCAAAAATCTCAAGAATCTGGATGCAATTGTCAAGATGGTAGAAGATAAACTGGCGGCGAAACAATGAGACGGATTGAGGATTATCTGTTACAGCATGCCACGACGGCTGGCGATCGTCTGGCTGTGGTCTGTGGTAGCGAGCATATCACGTATGCCCGGCTCTGTACGCTGGTCCAGGAGCGTGCCCGGACGTTGGCCGGTTGTGGACAGAAGGGGCTGGTGCTCAGGTCTTCCCAGTCGATCGATTTTCTCGTTACGTATTTTGCGGCTCACATGGCCGACAGGGCGATTGTTCCTTTGGAAAAAGACATTCCGGAAATCCGTTTCTCCGAGATCGAGTCTGTGGTTGCCGGGAATCCCATCCCCGACGACATTGCCGATATCCTGTTCACCACAGGCACTACCGGAAACCAGAAGGGAGTGATGCTGAGCCACACTGCCATCTTGGCCAATGCCGAGAATTTGATAGGTGCTCAGGGTTTTGACCAGGATGTAACGTTTGTCATCAGCGGTCCGCTCAATCATATCGGAAGTCTTTCCAAAATATGGCCTATGATTGTAGTGGGCGGAACCATCCTTATCACCGAAGGCATCAAGGATATCAACGCCTTTTTCTCTGCGCTCGATTATCCGTGTCGTAAGTTTGCTACCTTTTTGGTTCCCGCAAGTCTGCGTATACTGATGCAGTTTGGAAAGAACAAGTTGCATGAGTATGCTTCCAAAATCGATTTTATTGAGACGGGAGCGGCTCCGATGGCACAGAGCGACATGGAGCAGCTGTGCGGCATCCTGCCTTCGACCCGGCTTTACAACACCTATGCGTCTACCGAGACAGGCATTATTTCGACGCACGATTATTGCCATGACGGGTGCATACCCGGCTGTTTGGGAAAGCCCATGCGCCATGCATCTGTTGTCATTACGCCGGAGGGGACGATTGCCTGTCGCGGTCCGATGCTGATGAGCGGATACTTGGGCGATCCGTCGCTGACGGGTACCGTCTTGCGCGATCATACGCTCTATACCTCCGATTTAGGATACGTGGACGAGCAGGGTCGTCTCAGGCTGGAAGGTCGTGCAGACGATGTCATCAATGTGGGTGGTTACAAGATCTCGCCGATTGAAGTCGAAAATGTGGCGATGGCCTATCCGGATATTACCGATTGCATTTGTGTCTGTGCCTACCATCCTGTGGTGGGCAATGTATTAAAGCTCATCTATGTCACACAGGCCGGTCGCCCTCTCGATCAGAAAGCCCTGGTCAAGTATCTGAAAACCCGTTTGGAATCCTATAAAATTCCCTTTTTGTATGCGCAGGCCGATCGGGTAGAACGCACCTATAACGGAAAATTAAACAGGAAGTTCTACAAAAACAAATAGTTTCCTGGGAATTTCCAGATTTTTTACTACCTTTGTAGTAAGGATATTTTTGTGAAACCTTATTAATACAAGTCATTCTATGAAACGCTTTTTTTTCTTGTGGTTCCTATTCTTCTCAGGGATCGTGCTGGCCGGGAATGTCTCCGAAGACCAGGCCCGGCAGATAGCTGTTTCGTTCTGGCAGTCGGCGCCCGTTACCCGTGGCGGCATTCCGTCGTTGCAGATGGTTTTTCATAGCGAAGACCTGGTTACCCGGTCGTCTGTCCAGAGTCCGGCGTACTATGTTTTCGACAATACCGGAGGCCCTGGTTTTGTCATTGTGGCGGGCGACGATGTAGCCATGCCTGTCTTGGGCTATTCTTTCGAACACGAGTTTTCGAAAGACAATCTTCCGGCCAACCTGAAGGCATGGCTGGAGTACATGCGTGACGAGGTGAACGAAGCGCGGCGTAGCGGAGCAAAGGCCGAGTCTGTTGTTACCCGTGCCTGGAGCCAGGTTGAAGCTGGCACTCCGGTGGTCGAATTGGGGACTGCCAAGTGGAATCAGACCGATCCTTACAATATGTTGTGTCCCAAAGTAAATATGCAGTTCGCTTATACCGGATGTACGATAACGGCTCTTGCCATCGTGATGCGCTATCATCAGTGGCCCGAAAAAGGGGTAGGAACTTTGCCCGGATACCAGACCGATACGTATAGAGTAACCGTACCCGATCTGCCGTTGGGCCACACTTACGATTGGAAGAACATGTTGTTGGAATATCCATATTTCGGCTATTCACAGGCTGAAGCCACTGCCGTAGCTACGCTGATGCGCGATTGTGGTGTCATGCTGCAAGCCGATTTTGGCCCTGTCGGCAGTTCCGGGACTGGTGCTTTTACTCATCTTATTCCTGATAAACTGACAAACTATATGGGATATAGTAAGAAGGCGCGTTCTATTTCGCGCAACGGTTATAGTACGTCTGAGTGGAATACCCTGATGCAAGGTGAACTGGACAGCAACCGGCCGGTCATCTATTCGGGATTCAATGATAATGCCGGACATGCTTTCGTACTGGATGGCTATACCGATCAGAACTACTACCGTGTCAACTGGGGTTGGGGCGGCTATTGCGACGGATATTTTCTTTTGACGGCTCTCGATCCCGAAGGACAGGGGTCTGGTGGCTCAGAAGGCGGTTACAACATGTCTCAGGATGCAGTGATTGGCATTCAAAAAGATGACGGAGGCGCATGTCTTGAGGAGTTGCGATATGGTGAAAGATTTTACGAATACGAAGTCTATGGGTTGTCTGTAGATGAACCTGTTGTGTCGGGTAAACCTTTTGAACTATATGTAGGAAATTTGAAAAATACGGGCTCAGGGACGTTTACGGGTGAACTTCTTTTTGCAGTAGTGGACAAGGAGGGAAATATCGTAGAAGAGTTGTATGTCGTAAGTCTTTCTGATTTGTTGTCATCATATTATTATTATCCTTATGTGGGAACTGTCACCATCAACACCCCCATTCTCCCCGGTTACCGCATCCGGGGCTACTATCGCAGTGCGAACACTCCCGAATGGACGCTCATCAAGGGAAACGAAGAAGATGGTTGCGTATGGGATCTGCTGATTGCCGATGAATACTCCATCGAGGAGACCACCCAGCTCACCTATAACAAGAAGAGCCGTCTGTTGAGGCTTCTGGTAAAAGACGGTGTCTCTGTTTCCTTGCGTTCCTCCGGTGGCAGCGACTGTAGCGACAAGTGCCAGATCCAGGGAAATGAAATAACCGTCGACACCTCCTTGCTTCGCGACGGTACCTATTCCCTGACGCTGCAGAAGGGAGACGACCGTAAGACGCTGAATTTCTCTGTTGCCAATGCAGCCGAATAAATCAAAGAAAACGAACATACATAAATCTAAGGAATATGAAACTGAACATACATCTGATTATAGCGATCCTCTGGTCGGCAGTCTTTCTGCTGTCGGCTTGTTCGGACGATCCTGAGAACGGGCAGCCCGAAGTTCCCGTCCTCACCTTCGACAAGGACCAGCAACTTGTGTTCGAAACGGCCGGTGGCCAGGCCGATGTACATTTTACTTCCACGGCGGCATGGACAGCCGAGGTCGATCAGGACTGGTGCAGTGTCACTCCCGCCCGGGGCGATGCCACGTCTTCGGTGGTCACGCTGACCGTCACTGCCAACGAAACGCCGGACGAACGGAATGCCACGCTGATTCTGAAGTCGGGAACGACAACGGCCCGCATGACCTTTGTGCAGAAACAGAAAGACGCTCTGACCGTCACTTCCAACCGTGTGGAAGTGGGTGCGGAAGGTGGAGAAGTGACGGTCGAAGTCAAGGCGAATATCGCTTTCGACTGTGAGGTAGACGAGGCAGCTGCCGAATGGCTGAGTGCTGTCCAGACGCGTTCGATGACGTCCACTCAGCTCCGCTTCACGGCTGCCGCCAACGAGTCGTTCGACAAGCGCGAAGGGAAGATCGTGATCCGCAGTGGCGAGCTGTCCGAAACCGTTACTGTCTATCAGGCCGGCGAGCAACCCGGAGTAATGCTTACGCAAGACGAATATACGGTGGGCAGCGAAGGAGGCATCGTGGCTGTAGAGCTTCGCAGCAATGTGCCTTTCCAGATGCGTATGCTCGACGATGTCGCTTGGCTGAGCGAGGCGGTTACCCGTTCGTTCTCTACCTATACGCGGCGGTTCGAAGTTGCTCCGAACGAAGATTATGATTATCGTTCGGCACGGGTCGCCTTCTTCAACGAAGAGCTGGGACTGGCCGATACGGTGACCATCACGCAGGTACAGAAAAATGCCATCCTGGTGGCGCAGGAAGAATATACGGTCGACGCCTTGGGAGGCACGCTCGATTTCTCGGTCAATACGAATGTCGATTTCCAGGTTTCGCTTTCTGCCGAATGGATCCGTCAGGCTGCTTCCACCCGTGGACTTGCGGAAGTGCCTTTGCGCTTCGTCATCGATACCAATCCCGGCCTGGAGCCGCGCGAAGCCGTCATTTCGTTTACGGCGGGTGAGCTGTCCCAGTCCGTCAAGGTCATCCAGCCCGGACGTCAGGACAAGGGTTGGCTGCGCATTGTTCACACCAACCGGACGTTCAGCATCCCGTCCATCACCGGTTCCTATTTCAACTATGGACACATCTCGTGGGGCGACGGACAGGAAGAGGTCTATCAGGAAGAAGCCGTTCATACCTATCAGACCGAAGGTTCCCACACCGTGTCTGTCGAACTGTTGGGAGCGGAAGAAGTTTCTTTGCCCAATCTGGTCGGAGTGACCGATCTGGATTTGACGCAGTTCTGATGATGTATTGCAAACCGGGCGCATATCAAAAGGATAAGCTTGCTTATTTTTTTGATATGCGCCCGGTTTGCACTATCTTTGTACCCTCAAAAATCAACTGTTACTGGAAGATGGCTAAAGCGTTAACTGATCAAGAAGTGGCCTTGTTGAGACGAAAGCTCGACTTGTTGCTCCGTACCGGAAAATTATTAGTAGAGAGTGCTGCCGATACCAACCGTATCGTGCGTAACATGAACCGTGTGGCTGCCTACTTGGGCCTCCCCGAAGAGAAGCTCCACATCGACGTGAGCTACACCATGCTGATGGTCAACGTCAGCGACGGCTCCCATTCGTTCTCCAAGTTTCAGAAGTGCGAGAAGCATGGCATCAACATGACCGCCATCTCCGAGATCAGCAAGCTTTCCTGGCGTGCCATCGAGAACGACTATTCGCTCGACCGCTACGAGGAAGAGTTGGAACGCATCCGCACCAAGAAGCGCAACTACTTGCCTTATGTCGTGGCCATCGGCGCCGGCTTTGCCTGCGGCGGTTTCTGCAAGCTGTTCGGTGGCGATTGGATTGCCTTCCTGTTTGCCTCCATCTGTGCCTTTGCCGGTTTCCGCGTGCGTGCCCGTTGCATCGAGTTCGGCATCAATCTGTACATGAGTATTGCCATTGCGGCCTTTATCTCCACCTGTCTGGCCTACGTCACCACGTTCACCGGCCTTTCGCAGACTCCCTATCATCCCTTGCTGGCCTGTGCCCTGTTCATCGTGCCCGGCGTTCCGCTCATCAATTTTGTGGACGACATGATCGACAATTATATCCAGGTCGGCATCGTCCGTGCCGTCAACACTGCCCTGATGGTAGTGGCCATGGCTTTCGGCATCGTGCTGGCCATGCGGCTCCTGGTGATGGAAGACGTGGTCATCGACCGCAAGTTCAGCGAGCTGAGCATCGTGCCCCACGATTCCTATTGGGTCTATGCCGTTGCCGCCGCTATTTCGGCCATGGGCTTCTCCATGATCTTCAACATCCAGCGCCGCCTGCTCTGGGTGGTGGCTATCGGTGGCATGCTGGCCGTCTGCACGCGCAATTTCGTCAACTT
The DNA here is from genome assembly GCF_019239235.1 of Caecibacteroides pullorum. GTDB lineage: Bacteria > Bacteroidota > Bacteroidia > Bacteroidales > Bacteroidaceae > Bacteroides > Bacteroides pullorum. The sequence goes on from NZ_JAAZTS010000016.1 coordinate 44,168, forward strand.
CGAGCTGGGCTTCGGTCCGGTAGTCGGCTCCTTTATGGGCGCTCTGGTGGTTAGCCTGGTGGCCGTGAAGGCCGTCCACTGGTTCCATGTCCCCAACCACGTGCTCACCATTCCTTCCGTCATCCCTATGATCCCCGGTGTGCTGATGTACCGTTCGCTGGTGGCGCTCATCAATATGAACGGCATCGTGGGCGAGGTCACCACCGTCGTTTCCAACGGCATCAACGCTTCGCTCATCATCCTCTGCATCTCCCTGGGTGTAGCCGTCCCCAATATTTTCGCCCGCCGCTACATCGCCAAGGACCGCCAGCGCTTCCTCAAGGCCGAGCTCCAGAAGCGTCGTGAGCGCGGTAAGTTCATTGAGTGGTAAGAAACTGATGGTTTACGTGGAATAAATTAATAATTTAAGCTTCCGTTTCTAACTTGAATTATTGATTTATGACAATTGTAAAACTAAAAATCCATCCGTCCTCTCCCCGGATCGGGAAGGGGACGCCTCTTTCCGAAAGCTTCAGGGACTATACGTTGGGCCTGATCGGCCGTCTGCGTCTTTCGGACCGTTGCCGCACGGCCGAGTCCTACCTTACGTCGTTCAACAGCTTCATGCGTTTCCGCGACGATGTCGACGTGTCTTTGGACAAGATAGACGCCGACCTCATGACGGCCTACGAAGGCTACCTGCGCCGGGAGGGCATCTGTCCCAACACCTCTTCCTACTACATGCGCAACCTGCGCGCCATCTACAACCGTGCTGTCGAAGACGGCCTGGCAGTCCAGTGCTATCCCTTCCGCCGTGTCTATACCGGCATCGACCGCACGGTCAAGCGTGCCGTCCCCTTGCAGGTCATCGGCCGCATCCGCAACCTGGACCTCAGTCTCGATCCCCGTCTCGACTATGCCCGCGACCTCTTCATGTTCAGCTTCTACACCCGTGGCATGTCCTTCGTCGACATGGCCTACCTGAAGAAGAAAAACCTGCGCGGCGGTTTCCTTTCCTACTACCGCCACAAGACCCGCCAGTTCCTGTCCGTCCGGTGGGAGCGCCCCATGCAGGACATTGTCGACAAGTACGACACGGCCGACACTCCCTACCTGCTCCCCATCATCCGCGATGTCTCGCGCGACGACCGCAACCAGTATCTCAGCGCCTCCCATCAGGTCAACCTCCGCCTCAAGGAGCTGGGCACCCGTCTGGGGCTCGACATGCCGCTCACCACCTATGTGGCGCGCCATGCCTGGGCCAGCATTGCCTGGGACAAGCGTGTCTCCATGTCTGTCATCAGCCGTGCCCTGGGCCATCATTCCGAGCATACCACCCGCATCTACCTGGCTTCACTGGATACGTCGGCGGTCGACTGTGCCAACCGCGACATCCTTAAAGCACTGGATGTAACTGGATGTAAGCGGTAGGAACCTCTGATTTCCGTCTTTCCGGCCGAGTCTTTGGGTGGTGCGGATTGCACGGTGTTTGGCAGACTCATTCCCGCCGTGCCATTCCGTGCCCCGAAACAGCTTGTCACATTTTTCCTTGTGATAAGAGCGGAATTTTGACAAAATAAGTGAGGTGGATTTGTAGAGTAGGGGGTCTTTCTCTTCCTAAGAGAAGGATTCATTGTGCAAAGATGGGGATAATTCCCCAAACAGCCAAACAAATAAAAGAATATAAATGTTTAAAATTTCGGAATTTACTACACACATTTTGCTGATTTGTTGAGCGAAACAGATTGAAAAAGGGGCAACAGATACTTGGAGCGCCAAGGTCTGAACATGCCTTCCTTCTCTTAGGAAGAGAAGTGCCTGAAAAAAGGGCGTTGTGCGAGGAAAAAGCGGCGTTGAAAAGCCCTGTCGGTGAATGAAAATCTTTGAATGATAACGAAGAGAACCATTGCCCGAAAATTTTCAGTAATGCACGGAGGTAAACGTGTAAATTGTTGTTTTTCAGCAAGATATAAATCTTGTTGATATGGCCGAGGAACACCTATGAGCGAAGTGAAGCCCCTGATTGCTACCCCCGAAATGTTGGACGGCATGCGCAACGGACGCCAGGTCCGCTGGTATGTGCTTTCGCTTCCTTCCTGCCATCGCGGGCCGGCCTGCGGACTTCAGGAAGAACTCGACCGCCGTGTGCAGGAGGGCGAACCCGTGTTCGAATTTTTTGCCCCTTCCTACGTGGAAGTGCGCGAGTCTCGTGGTGAGCTGGTCAGCACCGAGCGTCCGCTGCTCTACAACTACGTGTTCATCCATGCTTCCGAAGTCGAGATTTTTCGTCTCAAGCGGCAGCTGCCCCAATACAACTTCCTGCCCCGTGTGCGCGACAGCCGCGGCAGCCACTATCCCTACTTGTCCGATGCCGCCATGGCCAACCTCCGTTGGGTGGCACGTTCCTACAGCGACGTGCTTCCCGTCTACGTGCCCCAGCCGGACAAGCTGCGCAAGGGCGACCGCGTGCGCATCACCGAAGGACGTTTCCAGGGCGCCGAAGCCGAAGTGGTCATCCAGCCCGGTGCCGGCCGTAAGGATGTCGTGGTCTGTGTGGACAACTGGATGTGGGTGCCTCTGCTTCATGTCCGTCCCGGCCAGTACGAAGTCATCAGCCTGAACGCCGACGGCAAGCATGTCTACACCCGCCTGGACAACGACCGCTACAGTGCCGGCCTTCACCAGGCCCTCTGTCGCTATCACAGCCCCCAGGGCGTCACCGATGCCGACCGTGCCCTGGCTGCCGAGGTTCTGCGGCTCTACGCCGGCCTCCGTCTGGACACCGACGTCATGCGTTGCAAGCTCTACGCCCTTCTGCTGCCGGCCCGTGTTATTCTGGGCCAGGTGGACGAGTGCCGTGAGCTGCTGAGCGTGGCCCGCACCTTTCTGCCCCTCATCAAGGCGGAACAGTCGCGCGCCCTCTTGCTCGTCACCCTCTACGGCTGCACCGACAGCAGCATCTACTACGAACAGGCCCACGAACTCCTGGCTCCCTGGCGCCAGCAGTCCGGCCTCAAGAAAAGCAAACTCCGTCTTCTCCAGTGCCTCGACGACTACGATCGGGTGCTGGGGCACTAAATTTAATTGATAATTGAGAATTGAAAATTGATAATGAACATCTGTCATTCCTTCATTCTCCATTCTCCATTTTCCATTAATTAAATGTCTTCCGCCCATCCCCTGGCAGCCCTGCTGACCGGCCATTTCGACGCCATCATGGAGCGCGAGCGTACCAACCGCAGCTCCGTCCACCTCTACGGTGCAGGCGACTATTGGGTCGCTTTCGAACAGTCGGCCTACCAGTTGTGCCAGCTCATGCCCTCGTGCGAGACCACCCTTTTCCGGTTTGCGGTCTATCCCTTCCCGGTGGTCATGGCGTCCGTTACCGATGCCCAGCTGCAATCTTTTGTGCGGCTGCACATCCTGCGTACCGACCAGCCTGCCTACAAGGTGTTCTCCGTCCGGCCCTATTCGGCGGACCGCTACCGGTCGTGGCACCGGACGCTGGAGCGTGGTTCTGCCACTTCCTAGGTCCGGCAGAACCGAACCGAAAGACTCCTCCGACAAACAAACAGACAAATTCTTCTAACAGGGCATCTATTTTTAGTTATTGAAAACAAACTTAACTTAACGTATCACCTATTCTGTGGCAACTATTCCGATGAGATGTGAATTATTTCTCCATGGTATCAGCTTTCTTACTAGTTTGTACTGTATGGATGTTGCCCATTAAACAATTAGTATTATGGTAGATTTTGAAAAAATTGAGAAGGATGACCATTTCATCCCCGACGGAATGAATGGCTTCGAGCGTAACACGAAGCGTGTTATTGACTGTCTGACCGCCCTGGTCGCCATGATTGTCTTTTCCCCTTTATTTTTGTTCTGCTACATTGCCGTCAAGCGCGAAGACGGCGGTCCCGCCATTTTCAAGCAAGAGCGCATCGGCCGTTTCGGTCGTCCGTTCTACATCTACAAGTTCCGCAGCATGAAGCTCGATGCCGAAAAGGCAGGTCCCGCCCTGTATTCCGGCGGCAAGGACAAACGCATGACCAAGATCGGCAAGTTCCTGCGTGAGCACCACCTCGACGAGCTTCCCCAGCTTTGGAACGTCTTCTGCGGGCAGATGGCCTTTATCGGCCCTCGTCCCGAGCGCAAGTTCTACATCGACCAGATTATGGAACGTGATCCCCGTTATCGCTACCTTTACCAGATCCGTCCGGGTGTCACCTCCTACGCCACCCTCTACAACGGCTACACCGACACTATTGAGAAGATGCTCCGCCGCCTACGTTACGATCTCTTCTATTTGGAGCATCGTTCTTGGGGATTTGATTTCAAAATTCTTTGGATGACATTCTTCAAAATCGTATTTGGTAAGAAATTTTGAGAGAGTTTTGTGTTGGTGGAACTATCTCATCAAGAAGCGGAAGGCAATTGATAATTGATAATTGAAAATTGAGAATTGAAAATTGGGAATGGAAAATTAAATTCGTCTGCACAGATCATTTTCAATTTTCCATTCTCCATTCTCCATTAAAATAAGTATTCCTTCGCCGCCTCGAAACACGGGCATGCCTTCATCGGATTCAGGTCGCGATGCCCCACGATGAGCGCCTGCGGAAACATCCGCTTCAGCTCGCGCAGCAGCGCCACGAGGCTTGCCTTCTGTTCCAGCGTCCGCGTGTCCTTCGGTTGTCCCTGGCGGTCCAGTCCGCCTTCGTAGCAGACGCCTATGCTGTGCCGATTGTGGTTCCGGCAGTGGGCTCCCACCTGTTCCAGCGGCCGTCCGCGGTGTATCTCGCCGTCGCGCGTCAGGTAGAAGTGGTAGCCGATGTCGCGGAAGCGCCGGTGCCGGATGTGGTCGCGGCGGCACTGTTCAAAGTCAAAGCTCTGCCCCTCGCGGGTGGCAGAGCAATGAACGACGATTAGGGTCACGGTTCTCATCCGCCTATACACGATGAGATTCCGAATACGCCGGCCAGGGCAGTAGCCACGGCCACAATTGCTTTGAGCACAATGCTCCAGACTGATTTCTTCTTCATAATTGAGAATTGAAAATTGAAAATTGATAATTGATAATTGAGAATGGATAATTAGTGTATTTCATTTTCCATTATCCATTCTCCATTTTCCATTATTACAGCGGACTTCCTCCTTCTTCCTCGTCCTCACCTCCGCCGCCGGGGGTAGGAGTCACCGCGGTGCCGTCGCCCAGGTAGTACTCGTTCTGTTCGCGCAGCGTCGCCTCCAGGTTGATTTTCGCGTTGCTCAGTTCGCCGGTGGCACGTGCGCGCAGCTTCAGTCCTGCCACGTGTTCCGATACCTTGAACTCTGCCGCGCTCGCGGCCCCGTGGTCGCTGATGATGCCCACCGAGAAGATAGCCAGGTCGTCCAGCTTCACGTTCTTGCCGTCCAGGATCAGCTCCTTGATGCAGGTCACCATGTCTGCCAGGACGCCTTTGATCACGCCCGGCGAGAACGGCGTGTTGTGTTTCGACATGTGGCGGGACAGCAAATCGATGTCCAGTGTCTCGTTAATCACCGGGCGTGCATACCACAGTCCGTTGCACGGATGGTTCTCGCCCACAATTTGAATTTTTCTGTAAGTAATCATTTCTTTAATTGATTAATAATTAGTAAATAATAATAGAGGATTGTAGGGACACACCATGGTGTGTCCGCCTTGTCCGCAATATAGGATGACTCAGTAACCGGACACACCGTGGTGTGTCCCTACAATTTCCTGACAATACAAAGATACCACCTCCGCCACGCGAAAAATCCATAACTGTAGGTTAGGGTAGGTAAGTGTAGGTAAATGTTGATTATCGTAGATTATTGTTGATTATTGCCGCTTTTGTGCATGGCGTTTCCGCTGATTTTCAGTATCTTTACGTCCGTAAAGACCAACACGAAATCTATGGAAACATTCACCATCCGCGCATACGGCCGCACCGAGCTGGCCCAGTTCTATTTCCCCGGCCTCAATCCGCAGACGGCCTACCGCAAACTGCAGGAGTGGATCGACTTCTATCCCCACCTGCGCGAACGTCTGCAAGCCGCCGGTTGCCATCCTCGCAGCCGTGTCTACATGCCCGTGCATGTCCGCATGATTGTCGAGGCGATCGGGGAACCTTAGGGAAATGAAGAACGAAGAATGAAGAATTGGACTTGGGCTTCGTAACTATGGACTTTAGCGCGCTAACCATGGACTTTAGCGTGCTAACTATGGACTTTAGCGTGCTAACTATGGACTTTAGGAATATGATAATGGATAATGGAAAATTAAAAAATTCTTCATTCTTCATTCTTCATTCTTCATTCAAACAAATCTTCCCATCGCCTGCTGGTTCCGGTAGATCTCGTCGCCCGTCAGCTCGACGACGCGGTAGCCCCGCTTGCCCGCCACGCGGACCTGCTGGAACCCCGCCTGCGACATCACCATCCCGATCTTCACCGTGCTCAGCCCCTGACGCAGGCCCACGTTGATGCGCGCCAGTATCTGTGCGTTCGTCACGAAGATACACGTCTCGCCCTCCATCGGGCGGCGGTAGTGCGTCAGGATCAGTTCCTGCTCCAGGCAGGGCACTTCGAACTGGCGGTTGTGCCGGTTCAGCGTCTTCACCTCCTCGTCGTCCAGCCAGTAAGCGAAGCCGTTCCGCGTCAGCGCATACGCCTGGGCGAAGATCTCCGCATAGTCCGGCACGTGGTCATAGGGGCTGTCGATGCTCTCCACCTCGAAAGGCATCCAGCGGCGGTTTCCGCTCAGGTCGTTCAGGAACTGGCGGTTGTTGCTCGTGCCGCAGAAGCTGGCAATGTGGGGCCGCATCTCCTTGTAGCGGGCATACGCCGCGCGTTCGTTCACGTGGCGCATGGTGGTGAGCGCCTTCAGCTGGTTCAGCTCCTTGCTCTCCATCTCGTCCAGCTCTTCGAGACACACCAGGGCGAATTCCGAGAGCGTCAGCAGGTCGTCGCGCGTGATGTTGCGGCTGTTCGACTTCAGGTAGAAGTAGCGGCGCAGGGCGGGCGGCAGCAGGTTGTTCAGCCAGGTAGTCTTGTAGATGCCCTGGCGGCCGATGAGCACCAGTATCTCGTGGTTCACCGTCTCCTCTTCGAGCAGGGCGGCCAGCATCGCCACGAGCCATTTCTTGAAGAAGCGGACAAAGAGCTCGCCATCCTCCTTGACGTGTACCTGCGCGGCCAGCCGTCCGATGTGGTCGGTCGTTCCGTCCCACGGGGGCAGGGCGTCCACGTATTCGCGAAAGGGGTTGTAGAGCGGCACGAAGTCCGACTCGATCACCGTCTGCACGTCCGTTTTGCGTGCCGGGCCCGACTCCTTGCACAGTCGTCGCCACATCGAGTTCACCTCGCGGTCCGTCAGGTCCTTGAATTCATTCGTTCCTTCGGGAGCGAACTCATATTTGCCGGTCACCGTGTTCTTGCGGAAGCGTCCCTGCCGGTTCAGGAACGCTTCGATGTCGTCCACCGTGACCCGCCCCTGTCCCGGGGCGGCATCCGCGTCCTTCCGCCGCGTGCCGAGGCTGCGCGTTCCGTGCTCCTCCGTGTGCTGGTAACACGAGCGCAGGATGCCCTCCACGTCGCCGTCGTAGTCGGCGAAGCGTTCCGTGGCCCATCGGGTCGCCGCCTCGCGGTCCGCCCCGTAGGCGTTCAGCAGGTAGCCCATGCGCATGATGTACTCGTTGTGGTGGTGTTCCGTGTAGGCGATGCCCTCGTCGGCGAGCAGCCTCTCCGCCGTGCGGACGATGCGGGCCAGCTGCCTGTCGGCGGCCTTCCGCTTTGCGGCGGATGCCGTCTGCTTCGGCCGGCTGATGAGGAATGTCGTCGCTTCGGGGTTGTAGAAAACGTCCGGGTCGTGCGCCACCCCGCTCAGGCGCGTCGCGTTCTTGCACTTCTCGTCGTAGGGATGGCCCGTCAGCGCCTCGTAGTGATGGTTTATGCGTCCGAAGGCCAGTACGTGCAGCTCCTGTTCCGAGCGCGGCTCGTAGTCCCTGGCTGCGTCGTAGGCCGCGACGACGCGCAGTCCCGTTCCGCTGATGGTGGTGTAGGCCAGTAGCGTGTGTCGGTCCTCCCGCACCCGCCGGATGCACTCCTCCATCTGTTCCGGCGGGATGTGGTCGAAGTCCGCCATACACAGGTGCGTCCATTCGCGGATATGCTCCTTGCATTTGCCGCCGCCGAAGCGCACCGCCACGGCGAAACACGGGCAGACACTCTTCTCGTGTCCCGCCGCCTCCTTCTGTCCCTGCGACAGGAATTCCCGGTAGCGGCGCGTGTGTTCGGCCGTATCCGCGTCGTGTCGGATCAGTTCGACGATATGTTCCAATGCGATGTCTGTGGGTTTCAGTCCCCTGTAGCCTCTGAACAGGCTGAGCGTTGTCTTTTTCATAATAAAAGAATTTTTTAGGTAAACATTCGTGTCCGTCTCGGTTTGTCCGTCGTGACAGTGTTGCGAAGTAGCAAATTACTCACGAAACCGCCAAATTCCCCGGTACCCACATGTCAGTACCGAAAACGGGCAGATTTAATGGTTTTAACGAAAATTAGTAGAGTTGTTACGCATGATATAGCGATAAATTAAAATCAAATGTTAAAACAAATACTGATAAAATTATGAAAGCAGCTTATTTTTTCAGTCCCCATTTAGGGGAATATATCATGCAATTGCAACACGTTGTTCCCGTCGACGGACGTCTGTTGAGTGAAGAAAGTCTGGCCCGTCGGGCCCGCATGTCCAAGACCACTGTCGAGCGGATAAAAAAGGGGTAGAAAAGCATCTGTATGCCTACTACGCCATCCTTCGTATCTATTGGGAAGCCTGCCAGGACAGTCAGGTTCTTCCTCCGGACCGTTTCCTCCGTGAGCTCCACCGCAGTCTGGAAGCCGATCACCGGCTCCGTCACGGCGACTGATGCCAACGTGTTGCAGGACCGGCCCGGTGCCGGTCCCTGCTTTTCGGCAGTGTGCCACCCTGGCCTCCCGAAAACGCAACTTCTCTCTATATAGATACAAGGTTATTGAATTGTTAATGGTTTTAACGGTCACTCTCCCCTGCGCGCGCGTGAGAAAGGTGTATATAGGGGGTGGAAGGGTGTCACAGAAAAGTTAAAAACGCATTTTTTGGATACGAATGTCGTGATAGATCTGCTTGATAAGAGATACATGCTACAATCCCAGTTTTAACCCCAGATGAATTTTTGACAAAACGATAAGATTAACCATTAATCCCATGTCCTACGCCGCTGACATCGAATCCATTTTCAACCCGTGCAATCTCGATGAAGATTGCAGCTATATAGCCCACCTGTTATCGCCCTACGAGAAACTCATCGTAGCGCGTATGGATGCAGGAGACTACACCTGTGCCGTCACCGTGTTTCTTGAAATCCTGGAAACTCTGACGCGTCATTTTGTAGCGGATGAGCACTATACCTATTTCGACGACATGTATAGTCCGGAGTATGTTTGCGATGGCATTATGCAGGCCATGAACCGCAGGATAGAGCAAGGCCTGTTTCCGATAGCGGAACAAGCCCGTCTGAAGGCAGGTCTCGAGCAGGTGAAGCAGTCGGAAGCCTGTCAGGATTATGGGGTGTTGCTGATGATGCTTTGAGAATCTGTGTTCATCCGTGTAATCCGTGGTGAAAAAATATTCTCCCTCTGTGGGACTCTGTGCCCTCTGTGGTGAATTACAAATCATCTTCTGAACATTTACATATACCATTTATCATTAACCATTAGCTAACTCCGGTTTTTGAGAACTTCAAGAGGAAGGCCTCCAAAAAGGGCTTTCCCGATGGTGTATTTCAAAATTGGAGGTGTAGCATTATGACTAATGTATTTAAACGAAATGGCAACAAATAACCAGTCATCAATAAAGAAGAACTTTGCATATAAAAGTGCATTGACTATTTCTACTTATATAATGAACTTTATAACCTTTCCTTATGTATCGCGCGTTCTAGGTGTTGATAAGATTGGTTTAGTAAGTTTTGTAGATAATGCGGTAAACTATTTCCTACTTTTTGCGACTATGGGGGTTGCCATATTAGGTGTTAGAGAGATTGCAACAGTTAAAGAGGATAGGAATAAATGTAATCGTGTATATTCCAATATATTAGGGATGAATATTCTATTCACGATTATTACATTAATCATTTATTTTACTTTCATAATTTTTGTTGCAGATTTTAACCGATATAAAGAGCTGTTTTATGTAGGGGGCGCGAAGATTTTGTTTACAGCTTTTTTGGTAGAATGGTATTTTACTGGTATTGAAAATTTCCGTTATATTACTATTCGTAGTTTACTTATCAAACTATTGTATGTAGTAGCTGTATTTATTCTTATACGTACAGAAGATGATTACACACTCTATTTTGTACTGACCGTCTTGGTAGTAATAATAAATGCGATTATTAATATGGTTTATATACGTAAATTTGTGAATCTAATCAAACACGAATTGTTCAGTAAAAAGTATATTAAGCAAAATCTATCTTTAGGTATTTATTCCATCATGACTTCTATGTATCTTACTTTTAACGTCATGTTTTTGGGATTTTGTTCTACAAATACAGAAGTAGGATACTATACTACGGCGTTCAAACTATACTCAGTTATCCTAGGATTTTTTACAGCGTTTACAAATGTTATGCTCCCAAGAATGAGTTCTTTATTGGCTGAAGGAGAAAAGGAAAGGTTTCAGAATTTGATAGATAAATCATTTGAGGCTATGTGCACTTTCAGCATCCCGTTAATTTTATGCAGTATTATTATGGCACCTCAAATTGTCTATATACTTTCAGGTCCAGGCTATGAAGGTGCAATTACTCCAATGCGCATAATAATGCCTGCCGTATTGTTTGTTGGTATAGCACAAGTCTTTGCATTGCAAATTTTACTTCCGATGAAAAAGGATAAGGTTCTTTTTACTGCCTCTATATTAGGCGCTTTTGTCAGTTTACTTATTAATATATTTGCTGTTCCTAGTATGCAAAGCATAGGTAGCGCAATTGTTTTGGTTAGTGCAGAAATAGTTGTTACATTAGTATATATGGTATATACATTATGGAATAAATTGGCTAAGTTTTCTATACAGGCAATAAGCAAAAATATATTTTATTCATTACCTTCTGTTCTAATATGCTATTTATGTAGATATTACATAATTAATAGCTTCTTTTCTGTTGGATTAGCCATATGTCTGTCTACATTATTCTGGCTTGGAATGAATATTGTTTTTAAGACTTGGATAGGCAATATCTGTTATAGAAGACACATGTAAATATAGTTTAAAACCGTAGATTGTTTCTAAAAATGCTAGTTTATATAATACCTGTAGTCATAACATTTTGCGCTTCTATTCAATATGACATTGGTGATCATAAAAGTATATGGAAAAAGCCTATCTGGTTTTTTTTATATTTATACTTAGTTCTTATAATAGGACTACGTTTTGAAGTAGGTGGCGATACTTTAAATTACATGGAGCTATACGCTTATCAGGAAAACTTAAGCGATTGGACTTTTAGTTTTGCAGAGCGTTTTCAGCCTTTTTATTCTCTACTATGTGCTTTAGCAAAAACTATTCATCCTGATTTTTTTGTTTTTCAGATACTTCATTCTGCTATATTGAATGCTTGTCTATTTTATTTCTTTAAGAAAAATACAGATAATTATTTTACTGCTTTGTTAGTAAGTTTTTCTTTTTATTACTTCTATTTTTCTACGGAAATCTTAAGGGAGGCATTAGCCATTATGATTTTTATACTCAATTATGACAATTATAAGAAGGGAAATTGGGTGAAATATTATTTGGGTGTTTCTATAGCAATAATGTTTCACCTTTCCGCATTGTTTCTAATTGTTCTACCATTTATAAAATGGCTTCGTTTCAATAAGTTTTTTATATTTATATTTCTACTGAGTCCAATTGTATTCTCTAAATTATCATATTTATTGGGTATTATAACAGGAGTTGAAATGCTTACACGTTTTGTTGTTGCTTATGAAGATTCATACAAATATAGTGGTGGCTTTTTAAGTACAATATATTTAATTCTTCGAATTTTTCGTTATGTTTTTTGTCCACTAATTTTACTTTTTATATATAAAGTAATACTAAAAAAGGGAATTAAATATGAGCCACTCATTTGCCTTTATATATTGTTAGGAGTTGGTGTCTATTATAATACTATCATTTTTGAGCGTTTCTCTAATTATATAACCCCTTTATATATGTTGGCTTTATCCGATGGAATTGTATATTGTTTCAAAAGGAAAATAATATCACTATACCGATCCACAGTGTTGTTCTGTTGTATGATTTTCTTTATATCATATAGTTCATATTATATGCAGTATAGATTATATAGAATTTGGATACCTTATTATTCCATTTTTAATCCACAACATGTAAAAGAAAGAAAACTATTTCAAATGTAATATTAATTATGGATGTCTCAATTATTATTGTTAATTACAATACTTGTAAAATCACATTAGATTGTATAAATAGTATATATGAAAAAACCAAAGATATTTCTTTTGAGGTTATACTAGTTGATAATGCATCATCAGATGATAGTAAAGAAATTTTTAGTAAAGATAATCGTATAACTTACATTTATAATGATAAGAATAAAGGTTTTGGTTGTGCTAATAATGACGGAATAAAAGTATCAAAAGGACGTAACATATTTTTTTTGAATTCAGATACAATACTAATTAACAACGCAATAAAAGTCTTATCTGATTTTTTAGATAATTATGATGAGGCAGGAGCATGTGGAGGAAACCTTTTTAATACAGATAACAAGCCCGCTCATTCATACAGGCGTTTTTATCCTTCAATATTTTGGGAGTTTAACAGTTTATTGTATAACATTCCAGAACGTATCTTATATGGAAAGAATGCCGAACATAATGAGACTAACAAAGTTATGGAAGTTGCTCACATAATTGGCGCCGATTTAATGGTAAAAAGAAAGGTTCTAGATGAAGTTGGTTGTTTTGATGTGAATTTTTTTATGTATAGAGAAGAAACCGAATTATGCTATAGGATTAAGCGCGCAAAATACAAAATATTTTCTGTTCCAAACGCTTTAATCATACATCTGGAAGGCATGAGTGTAAAGTCTGGATTTGAAAAAATTAATGAAAATAAGATACGCTGGATTCAAAATAACACCAAGTTGTTTTTATCGATGTATCATCATCCTATTTATGTAAAGATTGTTATTGCTATAGAATACATAAGCGTATTCTCTAAAATATTACTTTGTAGTATGTTTAAGAGATCACATTTGAGATATTGGTACACTGTTTTAAAAAATATATAATTATGCGTGTTAATATTCTTTGTAAGCAAAAAAGACAAAATACTACAGGTGGTAATATCTATGATTCATATCTTTTTGAACAGATTGAAAAAGAAGATAATATAGAAGTCCGATATATTACAGATGAACAAATCGGGTGTAAGATTTTGTTATTTTATTCTATATATTGCTGGATGTCGCGTAAAGATATTTTGGATTGCGACAAACTTATTATCAATAGCAGTCGTTTTTCTAAATTTCTACCATTTCTTTTCTTCTTAAGATTTCAGAAAAAGCGTTTACCAGTAATTACGATTCATCATCATTTTGGCTTTCGCCAACTTCAGGGAATAAAAAAATATGTATATAGGTGGATGGAATTACAATTTTTAAAGTATTGTGATATTATTATTACCCCCAACCAATATGTAAGAGAAGAATTGTTATCTCATTTTGGATCATCTAAAATTGCTTTTTTGGAATTAGCTTTTAATAAAGTGCCAAATAAAAAAATAACTCCCCAATTTGGTAATTTCCTTTATGTCGGTACGATTGAAAAACGTAAAGGCATAAAATACTTAATTGAAAGTTTGGCCTTACTTTCTGTTGAAATGAAGAAGGAAATAACAGTTAATATTGTTGGTAAGGTTGTAGAACAGGCTTATTATAAAAGCATACTTAAACTTATCAACAGGCTAGGATTGCAAAAAATTGTTAAGTTTCATGGTCGTTTGTCTGATGAAGAATTATCAACAGCTTATCAAAATGCTTCATATTTTGTTTTCCCTTCTTTACATGAAGGCTATGGTATGGTAATTATTGAGGCTATGTCCTATGGGATTCCAGTGATAGCATTTGATAACTCAGCCATGCCATATACGATAAAGAATGGTTATAATGGTCTACTGATAAAAAATAAAAATATACATGAACTTGCAGACAGAATGCAAACAGTATTTATTGATAAGAATTTGAGAGAGAAACTCTCTATAGGTGCCTTAGAGACTTACAATAGAGCACGCAGTTTGAATGACTTAGATAAAGATATATCTCTATTTATAAAACAAACACTTCTATGTTGAGAATTGTATATTTGGTAAACCAACTTCGAAAATCCGGACCTGTTAATGTCTTAAAAAACATTATTATACATTTAGATAGATCTAAATACAGTCCTGTCATTGTTAAATTTATGAATGATGACAAGACTCGCAGTATAACTGATGAATTTATAGAATTAGGAGTTGAGGTATATAATCTACAGCTTTCATTTTGGGATTTAGAATTAAGAACCGCAAAAGTAGCAAAGAGAGTTGACAAATTGTTATGTGATTTATCACCTAATATTATTCACACTCATGGGTATCATCCTGTTTTAGTTGCCTCGCGTTTAACTTATCCTTGTCCAAAAATTGAGACACTGCATTGTATTAGCGGCGAAGATTTCCTTTATTCAAAGGGCCTAATAATAGGGAACTGGATGAATTGGAGATATCTTAATAGCTTAACTTCATTGGATTATTCGGCTGCCATATCTCAAAGTGTACAAGATTTTTATTCAAAAAGAAACCTGATTAAAAATATAAATATTATTTACAATGGAGTAGATGATAAATTATTTAGATGTACTTTAAAAAAAGAAGATTATAGACAAATAGCTAAAATGCCTAAGAAAAAGAAGATTTTTGTTGTCATAGGTACTTTATCTCAAAGAAAAGATCCCATTACCGTAATTGAAGCTTTTAAGAAAGCATTAAAGATAATAGGCAATAATTCTATGGAGCTCTACTTCTTAGGTCAAGGTCCATTAGTCGAAAAATGTAAAAAGTTAATAGATAATGAGCCTTCAATAAAGCTCATTGGATATGTTTTCAATGTTCAAGATTATCTGAAAGCAGCCGATTACTCCATTTGTGCTTCTCACTCTGAAGGCTTCGGATTAAACTATATTGAATCCTTAATGGCCAATACACCAGTTATTTCATCAAGAATAGGTCCATTTAATGAATTCTCGTCTTTTTATCCCGCATTATCATCATTGCAATTTGAGCCTGGAAATGTTAACGAACTGGTTGATATTATTGTTAAAGTAATGACGGAACCGGTTCATATTAGTATGGAATCCATAGCTGCTGATGCTGTGCAAAGATTTTCTGCTATAAATATGTCCAATCAATACATGCAAATGTACTCTTCTCTTGTAAATAATGATTGTAAACGGTAAAACAATACATTGCTATGGCTGTGGCGTTTGTGCTACAGCTTGTCCTCATAAAGCGATTCAAATTGTGGAATCTAATGAGGGCTTTTGGGTTCCAGAGGTAAATTCAGCGTTATGTGTGGACTGTGGAATATGCGACAAAATTTGTTCATATACTTATGAAGAATATTTGGTCCCGAATGATAGGTTTGATGATACTTATGCTTATGCGGTTGTAAATAAGGATAAGGAGACACTTGGGAAATCCACTTCTGGTGGGGCAGGTTTTGCTATTGCTACATATTTGAGAAATCAAGGATACACCTTGGTAGGAGTAAAATATGATATAGAAAAGAATATTGCATGTCATTTTAACACAAACAGTATAGAGGAATTTAAACAAACAATGAATTCCAAATATATACCAAGTTATACGGTTGATGGATTTTCCGGTCTTATGGATGGGAAACGGTATGCGGTATTTGGTACTCCTTGTCAAATTGACTCTTTACGGCGTTGGGCTCGTTTAAGAAAGAAAGAAGATAACTTTGTTTTTATTGATTTATTTTGTCATGGCGTCCCTTCATATCTACATTGGAGATCATATCTAAAGTATCACTTAAGAGAAAATGAAAAACTCTTGGAACCTGTTTTTCGAGATAAACGTAATGGCTGGCACGCTTATACAATGAGTCTGAAAACAGATAGACGAACTATTTCAACTCGTTTACAAAAGAATGATTTTTTTCAAAATATATTTTTTGGGAATTTTTCATTAAACAAAGCTTGCTATACCTGTAAATTCCGTGGAAATCAAAGTGCTGCGGATCTTCGTATGGGGGATTTGTGGGGAGGCAAATATGCTAAGGATGAATCCGGCATAACAGGCGTTTTAGCCTTGACCAGTAAAGGGCTGGAGATTATAAAGGCAATATCAGAATTGGGGTTATGCGAGGTCGTTCAAGAAGAGGAATCTGTAGTGCAGGCCGGGCAGTTACATCATGACTTGCCTGTACCTAAAACACGAGAAGCTTTGTTGAAAGGATTTCGTGAAGAAGCGTCTTTACCTCTTCTTTATTTGAAATATGTACGTAGAATGTGGTTGAAAAATCTCGTTCCGTATAGAATAAAATGTTTAATAAAACAGATTATTTATACCGTTAAGAAAAAATGAAAGTAGGCATTCTTTCCATGCAGAAGGTGATGAATTATGGTTCATTTCTGCAAGGCTTTGCATTAAAGAAAACAATCGAAGAATTGGGGCATCAGTGCGAATTCATTGATATTGAGCAGGGGCGTGTTTTCCCTGAACTGAAACGTTCTTATACTTTCTTGCTTAAGAAAGCAGTGGAACGTTATATGAAATGGGATGTCCTAACTCGTTTACGCTATACGTGTATTTTTCAGAAACGTTTTAATACAGAGTTTTTTAATTTACTGGGAGTAAATACGCACACCATTACACATTTTGATGCAGTAGTCATTGGAAGTGATGAGGTTTTTAATTTTGCCCAACGTGTTCCTTGGGGATATACACCACAATTGTATGGCAAAGTGTCTAATGCGAATAAAGTAATATCGTATGCAGGTTCTTTTGGACATACAACCATGCAAGATATTGAACACTACGGAGTAAAAGATGAAATAAAAAATGCTCTATTTTCTATGGCAGCTATTTCTGTGCGGGATAAAAATTCTTATGAAATCGTACAAAAATTGACCGGAAAAACTCCATTGATTCATGTAGATCCTGTTCTGATGTTTGACTATTTGCCTTATGTACAATTGCCGGACTTGAAAGATTATATAGTAGTATATACTTACCCTAATAGAATAAAAGACAAGAAAGAAATAGCCGCTATAAAATCTTTTGCCCGTAAATATAACAAGAAACTTATATCGATAGGCTTTTATTTCCCGTGGTGTGATGAAACGGTGATACCAACTCCGTTTGAAGTATTGGGCTACATGAAACAGGCCGATTACATTGTTACCGACACATTTCATGGTAGCGTAATGTCTTTAAAATTCAATCGCCCATTTGTCGCATTGGTACGTAGTAGTAACAAGCAAAAGATGACTTCTCTATTATCTCAATTTAATTTGGCAAATAGAATAGTGGAAGATATTAATCTTTTGGAAGAGACCATGTTGCAAAAATCAAATTATGACTACGCAAATTCACTGTTGAAAGCAGAAAGAGTTAAGTCATTAGATTATCTCACACAAAATCTATAAAAGTAACCTTTTTTCTATTTTATGTTTTCTGTTCTTTTATCTCTCTACATAAAAGAACAACCTTCCTTCCTTAAACAAAGTCTGGACAGTTTGTTATCCCAGACGTTACTACCTAATGAAATCGTACTGGTCAAAGATGGCCCTTTAACGTCAGAATTGGATGCCGTAGTATCTGATTTTGCGAAACGTTGTGCGTCTTTGAGAGTGGTTGCTTTGCCTCAAAACCAGGGATTGGGCAGAGCTTTGAATGAAGGATTGAAGTATTGTTCTTATGACTTGGTGGCTCGTATGGATACGGATGATATTGCCAAACCGAATCGTTTTGAAAAGCAGATTCGCATATTTAATGAGTACCCGGAAATAGATGTTTGCAGTTCATGGGTGGAGGAATTTATAGAGTCACCTCACTATCCTGTATCGGTAAAAAAATTACCGGAGAAACATGTTGATATTGCTGTTTATGCCCATAGTAGAAATCCTGTCAATCATCCGGTAGTGATGTTTAGAAAGAAGGCTGTTATGGAAGCGGGTGGATATCAACATTTTCCGTTATTTGAGGATTATTATTTGTGGGTCAGAATGCTGGCTAATGGTGCCAGATTTTATAATATTCAGGAAAGTTTACTCTATTTCCGTACTTCGCCTGATATGTTTAAACGGCGTGGAGGATTAAAGTATGCAATGGATGAATTCCGTTTTCAAAAGGTAATGTTCGATATGAATATGATATCCAGTAAACAACTCCTACTGAATGTAATGACCCGTTTTCCAGTGCGTATTGCTCCTAATCAAATACGCAGTTGGCTATATAAAAAAGCATTAAGAAAATAATTGTTCATGACATGAAAGGCATCGTATTAGCCGGTGGTAGCGGTACCAGATTGTATCCCATCACCAAGGGAGTAAGCAAACAGCTGCTCCCCATTTTCGACAAACCGATGATTTATTATCCCATCTCGGTACTGATGCTGGCAGGCATACGCGAGATTCTCATTATTTCCACACCTTACGACCTGCCGGGCTTCAAACGCTTGCTGGGCGACGGTTCGGACTACGGCGTACACTTTGAGTATGCGGAACAGCCAAGTCCGGATGGATTGGCGCAGGCGTTCATCATCGGAGCGGATTTCATTGGCGATGATTCTGCGTGCCTGGTGCTGGGCGACAACATCTTCCACGGGAACGGACTGAGCGCGATGCTGAAAGAGGCGGTGCGCACCGCTGAAGAGGAGAAGAAAGCGACGGTGTTCGGCTACTGGGTGAGCGACCCGGAACGTTACGGCGTGGCGGAATTCGACAACGAAGGAAACTGTCTCTCCATCGAGGAGAAGCCACAGCATCCGAAATCGAACTATGCGGTGGTGGGGTTGTACTTCTACCCGAACAAGGTGGTGGACGTAGCGAAGCACATCAAGCCGTCTGCCCGCGGGGAACTGGAAATTACAACCGTGAATCAGGAGTTCCTGAAAGACGGGGAGTTGAAGGTGCAGACGTTGGGTCGTGGTTTTGCCTGGCTGGACACGGGTACGCACGACTCGCTGAGCGAGGCTTCGACGTTCATTGAGGTGATCGAGAAACGCCAGGGACTGAAGGTGGCGTGCCTGGAAGGTATTGCGTTCCGTCAGGGCTGGATTACGGCTGACAAGATGCGGGAGCTGGCGAAGCCGATGCTGAAGAACCAGTACGGACAGTACCTGCTACAGGTAGTGGACGAGGTGGAACGGACGGGAAAGCCTAACCTTTGAAAATGAAGAATGAAGAATTAAGAATGAAGAATTAATTTTCAACTTTCAATTCTCAATTCTCAATTCTCAATTCTCAATTCTCAATTATCAATTATTAATTATCAATTAATAAAGTGGACGTAATCAAAACCAATATAGAGGGCGTGGTAATCATCGAACCACGCATCTTCAAGGATGCGAGGGGGTATTTCTTTGAATCGTTCTCGCAACGGGAGTTTGAAGAGAAAGTCGGCAAAATACAGTTTGTACAGGACAACGAAAGCATGTCGAGCTATGGCGTGATGCGTGGGTTGCATTTCCAGCGTCCGCCTTTTACGCAGAGCAAGCTTGTAAGAGTGATTAAAGGTGCTGTGCTTGATGTAGCTGTAGATATACGAAAAAATTCGCCTACTTACGGAAAACATGTAGCAGTAGAACTTACAGAAGATAATCACCGTCAGTTCTTTGTACCAAGAGGTTTTGCACACGGTTTTGCCGTATTGAGTGATGAAGCTATCTTCCAGTATAAATGTGACAACTTTTATGCTCCACAGGCGGATGGGGGGATAAGTATTCTGGACGGAGACCTTGGAATTGACTGGCATATTCCTATGGATAAGGCTATTCTCAGTGAAAAGGATACCAAACATCCTTTACTGAAAGATTTCGACAGCCCATTTGATATTAATATTGAGCTTTACTAATACAGTATTATGAATATTTTAATTACTGGCGCTAACGGTCAACTAGGCAATGAAATGAGGTTGGTCAGTAAGGCATCCTCACATACATTTGTGTTTACGGATGTGGTGGAGGCGGAAGGCGTGGAAACGACGCTGCTCGACATCACTGATCTGGAAGCAGTACGCAGTATCGTACGAGAACGGGGCGTGCAGTGCATCGTGAACTGCGCGGCCTATACCAACGTGGACAAGGCGGAGAGTGACGAGGCTTTCTGCCGGGTGCTGAACGCTGATGCTCCCCGTAATCTGGCGCAGGCCATGAAGGAAGTGGGCGGACTGCTGGTGCATGTCTCTACGGACTACGTGTTCGGCGGAGATCCGTACAACACACCTTGCAAGGAAGACCAGAAGGGTACGCCGACCGGTGTGTACGGACGCACCAAGCTGGAGGGGGAACAGAACATACTGGCTACGGGCTGCGACTACGTGATCCTCCGCACGGCCTGGCTGTACAGTGAGTTCGGCAGGAACTTTGTGAAGACCATGCTGAACCTGACGGCTACCAAGCCCCAGTTGAAGGTGGTGTTCGACCAGGCGGGAACGCCGACTTATGCCTACGACCTGGCACAGGCCATCCATACTGTGCTTGAAGACTATGTACAGGAACAGCCACAGCAGGGCTACAGCAAGAACGGTATCTATCACTTCAGCAACGAAGGAGTATGCTCGTGGTATGACTTTACGAAGGTGATTGCTGCCTTGTCGGGGCATACGGCGTGTGACATCCAGCCCTGCCACAGCCATGAATTTCCCAGTCCGGTCATTCGTCCGGCTTATTCCGTATTGGACAAGACCAAGATCAAGGAGACTTTCGGTATCCGTATTCCGTACTGGATGGATTCGCTGAAGGTGTGTCTGCAAAACATGCAGGCACTCTGCCATTAACCATTTATCATTCACCATTAACCATTATTGAAATGAATTTCAAACGTAATATCGTAATCACCGGCGGAGCCGGTTTCATCGGTTCACATGTCGTAAGACTGTTTGTGAACAAGTATCCGGAGTATCGCATCATCAACTTGGACAAGCTGACGTATGCGGGCAATCTGGCCAATTTGAAGGACATCGAGGACCGTCCGAACTACAAGTTCGTGAAGATGGATATCTGCGACTTCGAGGCTTTCTACCGCCTGATGCAGGAGGAGAAGGTGGACGGCATCATCCATCTGGCAGCGGAGAGCCACGTGGACCGTTCGATCAAGGATCCGTTCACCTTCGCACGGACGAACGTGATGGGTACGCTGAGCCTGCTACAGGCGGCGAAGCTGTACTGGGAAAGCCTGCCGGAGAAGTATGAGGGAAAACGCTTTTACCATATCTCGACGGACGAGGTGTATGGGGCACTGGAGATGACGCATCCCGAAGGTATCGAGCCTCCGTTTACGACGAAGGCATCGTCGGGCAAGCATCACTTGGCTTACGGCAAGGACTTCTTCTATGAGACGACGAAGTATAATCCGCATAGCCCGTACTCGGCTTCGAAAGCATCGAGCGACCATTTCGTGCGTGCGTACCACGACACGTACGGAATGCCGACCATCGTGACGAACTGTTCGAACAACTACGGTCCGTACCAATTTCCGGAGAAGCTGATACCGCTGTTCATCAACAACATCCGTCACCGCAAACCGTTGCCGGTATATGGCAAAGGCGAGAATGTACGCGACTGGCTGTATGTGGAGGACCACGCACGAGCCATCGACGTCATCTTCCACAACGGAAAGATTGCCGAAACGTATAACATCGGCGGGTTCAACGAGTGGAAGAACATCGACATCATCAAGGTGGTGATCAACACGGTGGACCGTCTGCTGGGCCGCAAGGAGGGCGAGGATATGGACCTGATCACGTACGTGACGGACCGTCTGGGCCACGACATGCGCTACGCCATCGACTCAACGAAGCTTCAGCAGGAGCTGGGTTGGGAGCCCAGCCTGCAGTTTGAGGAAGGCATCGAGAAGACGGTGCGCTGGTATCTGGACAACCAGGAATGGATGGACAACGTGACTTCAGGGGATTACCAGAAATACTATGAGACAATGTACGGAAAGTGACAAATATCAGGTATTAAGGGATAATTCTCCATTTTCAATTATCAATTTTCAATTAGAGGAATAGTGAACTACAAGGAACTTGATACCCAGAAGATAAAGGACTATATCCAGGCGCATCCCGACGGGGTGGAGGTGGAGGACATCATCGCCCACAGCGGAGCGGAGAAACTGCGGGTGTATCCGGCCCTGTTCGAACTGGAGCAGGAGGGATGGCTCACGGTGACGGAACGGGAGGAGCTGGG
>NZ_JAAZTS010000017.1 GCF_019239235.1 Caecibacteroides pullorum
GACAAGTGGCTTTATAGCCTTTTTTCATATCCTTATAAGGTAGTTTCCACACTTTCTTTATTATGTCTGCTGGAATAGCCCTTTTGCGTGTAGCTTCTTGCTTAGGAATTTTAAAATCATCAAAAGGAGAATTGGGTATAAGAATAAGATTTTTTTCTTTCTTGTTGTACCTCTTTTTAGCTTCATTGAATAGTTTCTTTATGCTTATCAGATAAAGGGATAGAGAGCGGTTAGACGGAACACGTTTTCCTTGCTGTATGAGTTTCTTAGTTCTTTCTTCATGCTCTTTAATAAGAAACGCTTTAAATTGTTCTAGAAAGTCTAAAGTAATAAGATTTATATTCAGACTTTCTTCTCCTACAAACCTTACCAAAGCATTAATGGCAGTTGTGTAATTAGGTGCGCCTTTAATAGTGGTAGTGGCTATCCATTCACGGCTGAATTTAATAAAGTCAATTGTTTGTTGTTTCTGCTGCTCGTCATTTAAGTAATCCATTATCTCGTCAATAGTGTAACGGTTTAACTCAATTTGGAGTTTGGCGCATTTACTTTGATAGCTTTGAATAAGGTTGTTTACTTCCCGTTTTAATGGTGAAGATGGCTTGATTTTAAAGTCTTTAGTTAAATCTTTAGAAGTCGCAAAAAGACTAGTTGAAATTCGTTTCATCTTCCTGTTTAGGGTGAATCTTAGACGTACGGTGAAACACTCATTTGATTGTCTTTGGATTTTTACGATTTCTGGATTGATTGTCAGCATATTGCATATTGTTTAACTGGTGAAACAATAGTGAAACAAATGCTTTAAATGGAGGCGAAAGTTGGTTAGAGCAACAGCGTATAATCTGGAGGTGCTCCACAAAAAAAGCTCTATTCTGTTAAGAATGAGCCTTTTAGTTTGTGGACCAGCCTGGGCTTGAACCAGGGACCTCCAGATTATGAGTCTGTTGCTCTAACCAACTGAGCTACAAGTCCGGTGTATCCTTTCGGGGATAGCGGTGCAAAATTAGCACATTCCGTTGAATTATGCAAGGGATTGAGGGAAAAATGCGTTCCCTTTGGGTCTAGAAGTTGTATTTTCGTTTTGGATTTTTAGGAAACCAACCTTTCTTGACGCGCTCTTCCTGTTCGAATACTTCTTTGATCGTCCAAAAAGAGGAGAAAGCGAATACGCCCAGCAGGGAAGAGTACAGAATGTTGTCTACGCAAATGGAAGCTGCAACACCTGCTAAGCCCACTAATAGGAATATCCACCAGCAACGTGTCCCCCAATAATATTCGGCTTTCACTACAATGGGATGGAAAAGCCCGATGATCAAAAAGGTACAGATGCCAATAAAAAGGCCTGAAAGGCCAAGTTCGCTTAGAAACTCCATATGCAAATCGGAAGCTAGAGTTTCCATGGCAAAGGGAGTGAACTGACATGATAGTCCGTACTACCCGTTGCCATGGAGACGTATAGTAGATTATTCTTGGCAGATAGGAATCTCTTTCTTGATACTCTGCTCCAGTGAGATCAGTGTCTCAGTAGCTGTGACGCCAGGTATTTCCTGCATCTTGTTGTTTAGCAGGTCCATCAGGTGCTCGTTGTCGCGGGCATATACTTTGGTCAGCATGGTGTAGGGACCTGTGGTGAAATGGCATTCAACAATTTCAGGTATTTTGTTCAGCTCGGCTACTACGGTTTTGTACATGGAGCCTCTCTCCAACTTGATTCCCACGTAAGTGCAGGTGCGATATCCCAGCGATTTGGGGTTTACGTGGTAGCCGGAGCCAACAATGACACCCAAGTCAATCAGGCGCTGTACACGTTGGTGGATAGCGGCGCGTGATACACCACACTCGGCAGCCACGTCCTTGAAAGGAATACGGGCATTTTGGGAAATGATTTCCAAAATTTGACGGTCCAGATTGTCTATTTTCTCCATAATATACGTTTGTAAATTACTTGTTGTTATCAAATAGTAAGCAAATATAGAACTTTATTTTAATTTTATCTATAGAAGGGATGGAAAAAATAGGGAAAAGTAAAAAAAGAAACGGATGGAACCGCTGTTTTGCAGCATTTGTTCCATCCGCTTCATTTGTCATTTTGACACGAATGTTTTCGAATCTTTATTTCTTTTTGCCGATACCTACCAATTCAACTTCGAAGATCAGAGTAGAGAACGGTTTGATGTCTGCACCAGTAGCTCTTGAGCCATATGCCAGGTCGTAGGGGATATAGAGTTCCCACTTGGAGCCTACAGGCATCATGGTCAATGCTTCGGTCCAGCCTTTGATTACCTGGTTGGCACGGAAGGTAGCGGGCTGTGACTTGCCGTCTTTGTCTTTACGCTTGTAGGAGCTGTCGAACTCGGTACCGTCGATCAGTGTACCTTTGTAGTTTACTTGTACATAGCTGGTGTCGGCAGGAATTTCACCTGTACCTTTGGTCAGGATCTTGTACTGCAGGCCGCTTTCCGTCGTTACCACGCCTTCTTTTGCCTTGTTTTCTGCCAGGAATTTCTCTCCTTCAGCGATGACGTCAGCATATTGTTTTTTCAGTGCTTTTTCTCTTACCACTTCCATCTGGCTTTGCATATAGCCTTGTGCGAACATTTTGTCCATCTGGCCTTTGCCTACTACGCCGGCAATGAAACCTGCGAGCAGGTTTTCGCGGCTGAGGCTCTGTGTAGAGTCGTTGCCAAAGATCTGTTGGTTGAAGCCTTCTACCCACTGCTTGCTGACCATCTGGCCTACCTGCAGACCTGTCATATAGGCTACATCTTTCTTGTCGATCTTAGCGGCACCTTCGTTGAAACCTTTGATGAATTCAGCCATCTGGGTGCTGTCGATACCCTGTTGCATCAGGAACTGATCCAGACCTTCAGTACGGGCCATACCGATAGCATAAGAAAGTGAGTCGATGTCTGTTGACAGATTGGCTTTAGGAGCCTGAGCCGTACAAGACGTCAAGGCTGCTGCGGCAGCCAGCGTCATCATAAATGTTACTTTTTTCATGTTTTTCTCTTACTTAATTTATTTTTTGTCAGATAAAATTTTCAAGAGTTCCACTTCGAAGATCAGTGTGCTGTGGGGTGGAATCATTTCGCCAGCGCCGTGTGCGCCATAGCCTAATTCGCTAGGAATGTAGAGTTTCCATTTGGCACCTTCGGGCATCAGTTGGAGGGCTTCCACCCAGCCGGGGATTACCTGGTTGACACCGAATGTGGCAGGCTGGCCGCGCTTGATGGAGCTGTCGAAGAGGGTACCGTCAACAAGGGTTCCTTCGTAGTGGCATTGCACCTGGTCGTCTATCTTGGCATAGTGGCCTACGTTGCCTTCCTTGATCACTTCGTATTGCAGGCCGCTGGGCAGGGTTACCACGCCTGGACGCTGCTTGTTTTCTTCCAGGAATTTCTTGCCCTTTTCGATGTTTTCGGCATTGATGCGGGCTTCCATTTCTTCGAAGTATTTGTTTACGATTTCACGTGCCTCGGTATGTGTGATTTCTGTTGGATTTCCGTTCAGCACGTCGCTGATGGCGCGTGCGAAATCATCTACTGAGATGCCCTTGGCACCCATGCTTAAAAGATTCTGACCTATACCCAGGCCGATTGCATAACTGAATTTGTCCATAGTTCTTTTTATATGAGTCGCAAAAGTACGGGTTTTATTTGAATGTTAACAGTTTGCAGTATTTAAAATTTCTTATTTATGTGATAACTTGGATATTCTTTTTCTATCTTTGGTGTACAAATGCTTAAAGAAAGGAGTCGGTTATGAAAAATCTGGTAGTATTGTCGGGCGCGGGTATGAGCGCCGAAAGCGGCATCAGTACTTTCCGCGACGCAGGCGGCTTGTGGGATCGCTATCCTGTGGAGCAGGTGGCTACGCCCGAAGGTTATGCGCGCGATCCTGAACTGGTCATCAACTTTTATAACGAGCGGCGCAAACAACTGCTTGACGTGAAACCCAATGAGGGGCATATCGGTGTAGCACAACTGGAAAAAGATTTCAATGTGACGGTTGTCACGCAAAATATTGACAACCTGCACGAGCGGGCAGGCAGTACGAAGGTCATCCACCTGCATGGCGAGCTGACCAAAATGTGCTCCAGTCGCGATCCCTACAATCCGCGCTACATCAAGGAATTGAAGCCTGCGGAATATGAAACTCGCGCTACTGACCGTGCAGGCGATGGCAGTCCCTTGCGTCCCTTCATTGTGTGGTTTGGCGAAGCCGTGCCTGAGATTGAGACAGCTATCGGCTATGTGGAGCAGGCAGACATTTTTGTTATCATCGGTACGTCGATGAACGTCTATCCTGCTGCGGGGTTGCTTCACTATGTGCCTGCCCGTGCCGAAGTCTATCTTATAGACCCCAAACCTGTGGATACACATAGTGCGCGCCCAATACACGTTATCCAGAAGGGAGCTTCTGAGGGAGTAAAGGAGTTACGTGCGTTGCTGGGTTGCGCTTCTTCTTTATAAGCTTAGGAAAAAGGGTTCTTTTTCGTATCAGACATTGGCTGCTGGAAAAGCATTGTTTTCCTTGAAAGAAAGCAATGCTTTTCTTCGTGTAAAACAGTGCTTTCCTTGAAAGGGAACATTGCCTGCTTTTTACGAACGGATTGCTGGTTCTCTTTTTATTTCTTTAATAAGAGGCGAAGAACGAACCACAGGTGGAAGGCCAAGGTGCTTGTCCAGCCATAGTGGCGGGCCATGATGCGGAAACGCTCTTTGAGAGAAGCCTTGTGGTTGCGCGTCGTCATACCTTCAGCGAGATAGTCGATGAGGGTAAGGTGGGTGTTGTGGAGAACCTTCGACTTTTTCATAATCTTGATGCACCAGTCGAAGTCGGCCGAGAAGCGATAGCGCAGGTCATAAGGCATCACGAGGTCGCGTCGGGGAAAGAAGGCCTGGTGGCAGACGAGCATCCCCTGGCGGAAACTTTTCCATGTCAGTACTTCGGGGGCCGAGAGGCGGCGCATACGCAGGAAGTGGCCTTCATGATCTACCAGCTCCGTTTCGCCATAGAGCACATCGGGCAGTTGGGGTGTGTGGATAGAGTGCACCATCTGTTGCAGGGTGTCGTCTTCGTGAAAGCTGTCGCCTGCGTTGAGAAAGCACAGGTAGTCGCCCGTGGCCAGGCCGATTCCCTTGTTCATGGCGTCATAAAGACCTTTGTCACGTTCGCTGACGACGATGGCGATGTGTTCGCGATAGCGGTTTACGATGTCCATCGTGCGATCTTTCGAAGCGCCGTCCACGATGATGTACTCCACGTGGTGGTAGGTCTGCGAGATGACACTTTGGATGGTGTCCTCGATGGTTGCCTCGGCGTTGTAGCAGACGGTGATGACGCTGAATTTCGGGGTAGGGTGATTATGCATTTCTTCCAGTCACTTTGTTGTAGAGATCGATGTATCGTTTGGCCACGCTGCTTTCTGAATAGTGGCTGACTGCCTTGCGGCAGGCCTGTTCGCAGAGGCTGGGGTAGTCGGGGTCGGTCAAGGCCCAATAGATACCGTTGGCGAAGTCGTCGGACGATTTGTATTGGGCTACATAGCCGTTGTGCAGGTGGTCTATCATTTCGGGGATGCCACCCACGTTGAAACCTACGCAAGGCGTACCACAGGCCATCGCTTCCATAATGGTGTTGGGCAGGTTTTCCTCTAGTGAAGGGGTGACGAAGAGGTCGACGGCGTTATAGATATCTACCAGTTGGTGTTCGTCTTGTACGAAGTCCAGCGGGTAGACCTTGAAAGGGAGCAAGTCGGCCAATTGTTCGGATTGTTTGCCGAAAGCGACGACGGCCAGTTGGTCTTTCAGTTCGGCATGCTTGTTTGCCAATATGTTGCACGATCCGATCAGATAATCGATGCCTTTGCGTTTGTCTGTGATTTTGACAGAACCGAAGAGGATGAGCTTCTTATTCGAAGGAAGTTTCAAGCGTTCGCGGGCAGTCACCTTGTTATGCGGCTTGAACAGGTTGATGTTCAGCGGATTGGGGATGCAGACGATCTTGTGCCCTGTGGTCAGCGCGCTCTGGCGGGCTTTTTCCTCCAGCCAATGGCTACATGTGACGAAGCTCAGTGAGTAGTCGTGGTAGAGCCGTTGTTTCCGACGGAAGACGCGATAGGAGAGATCGTGCCGATGCCCATTTCCATAAAGGAAGGGGCATGAACCACATTCCTGCCGATAGTTTTCACATTCGCGCGCGTGGTGGCAGATGCCTGTACAGGGCCACATGTCGTGCATTGTCCAGACGACAGGTTTGCCCGAGGCCAGTATCTTTTCGAGGTTCTTCAGCGAGAGCATACCCTGGTTGATCCAATGAAGGTGGATAACGTCGGCCTGTTGGAATTCGGGCAGGGAGGTGATGTCAGTGCCTGCGTTTGCGATGTCCACGGCAAAAAGGTTGTTCTTTTTGAAGCGATTGGCTTTCCAGATGACGATACGCTCCCACACAAACTTCCATACCAGTTTCCAGCTACGGCGCAGGGCAACGACCGTAATCTGTTCCGTCTGCTTGTCGCGCACGAGCAGTTTGGCCTTGATGCCATTGTTTTTCAGGGCTTCCATCAAGCGGCTGGCAGCTACGGCTGCTCCACCGATACGCTCGGATGTATTGATTAGCAGGACTCTCATGTGACTTTTCCGAATTGTTGTGGCAAAAGTAGTGCTTTTATGGTGATTTCGAGTATAAAAGTCCTCGTTTTTTTAGCCTGTAAATGGCAAACTCTGTATCTTTGCACCACTTATTCTAACATGATGTAATATGGGTGAAAAAGGATTGAAATGGTTGGAGTCGCTTTGGCAGTGCTTTCTGAGCCTGGTGAAAATCGTGTTGCAATCGAGGCGGAGCACACCGCTTCCATCAGATTTTGGAGGGGCGGACGAGTTGTTAATACTGGCCAACGGCCCTTCATTGAAGAAAACCGTAGAAGAGTCGGCTGAGTTTATGCGAGGGAAAACGCTGTTGGCAGTCAACTTTTGTGTCACTTCGCCTATGTTCGAGCAATTGCGTCCCCAGCTCTATTTGATTGCCGATCCGCTTTTCTGGATTGTGCCCGAGAAGCGTGAGCAGCTCTTTGGTACTCTGGCCGAGAAGACAACGTGGGACATGTACTTCTTCGTTCCTTCGCGGGCGTTGAAAAATAAGGAATGGCAACCGCTTCTGGCCGGCAATCCCCACATTAAACTCTGCATTTACAATACCACGCCCATCGAGGGCTTCCAGTCTTTCTGTAACTGGGTATTCCGTAAGGGATGGGGCGTACCTCGTCCGCACAATGTGTTGATACCGTCTATCGCCATCGCCCTCCGCTTGCCTTTCCGGCGCATCTATCTGGCGGGAGCCGACCACTCGTGGCTGCCCGAAATTCACGTGACGGACGACAACGTGGTGCTGATGCATCAGAAGCATTTCTACGACCAGAATAAGTCTCAGGCGGCTACCGTGACTCAAGAAAACCTGCATAGCGCACGGCTCTATACCATCCTTTACCACATGTATGTGGCTTTCAAGTCCTACTTTGTGCTCGAGGCCTATTCGCGTAGTTTGGGCAAGGAAATCATTAACGTTACCCCAGGCAGTTATATTGACGCCTTCAAACGAATGAAGATATGAAAGACGGAATTATCATTCAGGCACGTACCGGCTCTACCCGGCTGCACAACAAGATATTGCTCCCTTTCTATGGCGAGCAGCGCATTATTGACATTCTTATTGAAAACATCCGACGGGCTTGTCCTGACAAGCAGGTGATACTGGCCACGACCGTCCGTCCACAGGACGACGTGCTGGAGCAGGTGGCACGTGGGGCTGGAATTGACTGCTTCCGCGGCGATGAGGACAACGTGCTCGGTCGCTTCATTCGTGCTGCCGAGGCGTTCGGACTCGACCGCTTCATTCGAGTCTGCTCGGACAATCCTTTCCTGCGTCCCGATACTTTCCAGACGTTCTTTGACGCTTTCGATGAAGAACCTGCCGATTACATTGCTTATGGCTTTGCCGATGGGCGGCCTACCATCAAGTCTCACTTGGGGTTGTTTGCTGAGCTCACTACGAAAGAAGCGTTGCGTCGCGCAGCCTTGCTTACGCAGGAAAAACTCTATATCGAACACGTCACGATCTATCTTTATACTCATCCCGCCGACTTCCACGTCAGATTGTTGCCTCTGCCCGAAGAATTGGAAGGACGATTCGACTTGCGTTTCACGCTGGATACAATGGACGATTTCCTGTTGCTTCAGCGTCTTTATGCCGAGTGGTTCGAGCAGACAGACCGTAGCCTGCATGCACTGCTCCGACTGGTGGAGGCGCATCCCGAATATCGCGAGAAGATGCTGGAGAATATAGCCCGTAACGAAAAATAATGAAACAATGAGTACTTATATTATTGGAGAAATCGGACAGAACCACAACGGCTCTGTCGACATAGCTAAGCTGATTGTCGACTTGGTGTCACGCCCCGTGCGCGAGGAGGTCTTCGGCATCGACTTGCGTCCGATGGACGCCGTGAAGATGACCAAGCGCGACCTGAACGAAGAACTGACTGATTCGCAGATGAACCGTCCATATGACTCGCCTCATTCTTTCGGCCGAACCTACGGTGAGCACCGCGCCTTTTTGGAGCTGACTGACGAGGAACATTTCGAGGTCTACAAGCATGCGAAGGCTCTGGGATTGGATTTCGTGGAGACGCTCTGCTCGGTGGGTTGTCTGTCGCTGCTGAAGCTCTTCACGCCGGACCGCCTGAAGGTAGCCAGCCGCGACCTGACGAACTTGCCCCTACTGGAGGCGATGGCGGAGACGAAGATTCCCATCATCCTGTCCACTGGCATGGCGGGCTGCAAGGAGTTGGACGATGCGCTGGAGGTCATCACGCATTACCACGACAACATAGCCATCCTGCATTGTGTGTCGCAATATCCCACCGCGCCGGATAATCTGAACCTGCGTACCATCACTTATTTGAAGAAACACTATGGCCAATACACCATCGGTTTCTCCGACCACACCATCGGCATCGCTGCGCCCGTGGTGGCTGTCGGTATGGGGGCGGAAATCATCGAGAAGCACATTACCATCGACCGCCGCATGAAGGGCACCGACCAGCAAGGTTCGTTGGGACCGGACGGTGTGAACCGCATGATCCGTGACATTCGCATCGCTGAGCGCTGGATGGGCCGCGAGGAACTCTACATTGATCCTGCTGTCTCAGCTGCCAAGGTGAAGTTGGAGCGCTCCATTGCCACGCGCCGCGACCTGCATCCGGGCGATGTCATCACCGAGGCTGACCTGCATCTGCTCAGCCCCGGCGATGGCTTTAAGTGGGTCGAGCGCGACCGGGTGACGGGCCGCCGGGTGAAGAACTTCATCCCCCGCAACGAGATTGTGTATCCGAAAGACATTGAATGACCGGCTGACTGTATAGGCCGACTTAATTGAATTCCTCATGAAACTACTGGCTGTCGTTGTTCTCTACCATCCGGATGGGGACGTATTGGCTAATATCAGGACTTATTTGCCGGGGGTGGATTGTCTGCTGTTGTGGGACAACACGCCCCGCGATTGCATCGACCGTGAGCGGCTGGGGGCGCTCCAGGCCCTTGAGAAGTCCGTCTATATGGGCAAGGGCGAGAATGTGGGCATAGGGGCGGCCTTGAATGCGGCTGTCGATTATGCTCGGCAGCATGGCTTTACCCATCTGGTCACTTTCGACCAGGACAGCCGTTTTGCGTCCGATGACTTCGGGCGCTATCTGGAGGCTGTCCGCAATTGGGGGGCGGATGCCCGTGCCATCTTTTCGACAAATTACTTTATCAAGTCGCAGCAGGCTCCGTTGTATCCGGTGGAGGATGCGGTCGCGGAGGTCTCTTCGGCCATGACTTCGGGGAGCCTTTATCCGCTTTCCCTTTTCGAGGAGCTGGGCGGATTCATGTCCGACCTGTTTGTGTGGGGCATCGACTGCGAGTTTTGCTGGCGGGCGGCGCGGCATCAGGTTCCGACGTTGTGTTTCAGGAACATTTTGCTTCAGCACGATCTGGGATATCAGAAGCGCCGGCGCCGGCTGTTGGGCAAGGAGGTTTTCCCCAATGAATATCCCCCTGCGCGGACTTATTATAATGTGCGCAACGGCATCGTGCTCCACGGGCTTTATCCCGAGGCTATCAACCTGAAGGCGCATTTGCGGTATCATCTGTACAAGCGTGTGGTCTTTGTCGTGTTGTACGAAGACCGGAAGTGGGCCAAGCTGAGGGCTTTGTGGCTGGGATGGCTGGACGGACGCCGGGGAAGGCTGGGTGAGAGAAAGGGATTGTAAATTAAGAAATAGAATCAGGAGATTATGTTACCGAAATTAGTGATGACTGACATCGACGGCGTTTGGACGGACGGCGGCATGTATTACACGGCCGAGGGCGACGCGATGAAGCGCTTCAGCGTGAAAGACGGCTGGGGTGTCAGCTTCCTGCGCAGGCTGGGCATCCCCGTGGCCATCCTGACGGGCGAGGACACGCAGATTGTCCGGCGGCGAGCCGAGAAACTGGGGATTGCGCACTGCTACCTGGGCGTGAAGGACAAGGTGGCGCAGGCCGAGGCGCTGTGCCGAGAGCTGGGTATAGGTCTCGATGAGGCGGCCTTCATCGGCGACGACCTCAACGACCTGCCCCTGCTCCGCAAGGTGGGCTTCAGCGCGTCGCCCGCCAATACACCGGACTATGTGAAGCGCGAGGTGCACTATGTCACGCGTGTCCGCGGCGGGGAGGGCGCTTTCCGCGAGTTTGTGGAGAAATTGCTGGCCGACAACGGCGTGCTGGAGCAGACGGTCGCCTCGTTCCTGTAGCGGAAAGGGTGGTTTTTGTTTTCGGAAATGCGTTTCCCGGCTGGGAAATGCATTTTTTTGTTTCAGAAAATGGTTTTCCCGGTCGGGAAACGGGCTTTTTTTTTCGGAAAGTGCATTTCCCGGTCGGGAATTGCGTTTTTTCGTTTTAGAAAATGCGATTTCCGTGTGGAAATCGGGCTTTTTGTTTTCAGAAGTGCATTTTCCGGTCGGAAATTGCATTTTTCCGTTTCAGAAAATGTGATTTCCGTGTGGAAATCGGGCTTTTTGTTTTCAGAAATGCGTTTTCCGGTCGGAAATCGCGTTTCGCCGTTCAGCGGATGCGGGGCAGGGGGACGAAATAGGAGCAGACGGCGCGGGCTTTCTTCAGCAGGCCGAAGGCGCGGCGCTTCCACAGCGTCCGGCTGTCGGGCCGCAGGGCGAGGAGGCGTCGTTCCACTTCGGCGTGGTCCCACTCGGGGCGCAGGGCGAGTAGGCGCCGTTCCAGCCTTTCGGCCTCGTCGGTCCTTCCCTCCTGGCGGCAGTGGTAGAGCTCGTTCAGGCTGAAGCGGGTGTGGGCGTCGCGGAGCAGTTCGCTGACGTCGGGGCGTGTCTCGCGGAAGTGGTCGATGAGCAGTTCGCGTACTTTCAGGCCGATGTCCATCTTGGCGTAGGCGTCGGTCCGGCTCCAGATGGCGCGGCTGTGCTGGCGGTAGACGGCCATCGGGCGCTTCATGTAGTGGATGCGTCCGTGGGCGGCGTTGAGCATGTGGATGGCGTAGTCGTAGGTGCTCACCTGCGGGAACCAGTCGGGCAGGCGGCCGAAGAGGCCGCGGCGGAACAGGGCGGAGACGTTCGAGATGTAGTTGCTCCGGGCCAGGTCGCAGATGTCCGTGTCCGTCTGCTGGTGTCCGTTGCTCAGGCTCTTGGTGCCGTTGTCGGCGTAGTAGTTGACGACGCGGTGGAAGCAAGTCGAGAAGTCGGGATGTGTGTCCAGGAAGTCGGCCTGGCGTTGCAGTTTCGTTTTGTCCGTCCAGAAGTCGTCGCCCTCGCAGATGGCGATGTAGGTGCCGCGGCACAGGTCGTAGGTGGCCATGAAGTTGCCGATGAGGCCCAGGTTCTGCTCGCGGTCCACGAGCATGATGCGTTCCGGGTAGCGCAGTTTCCACGCCTGGCACCGTTCGGCCGTGCGGTCGGTGCTGGCGTCGTTGCCGATGACCAGTTCGAAGTCGAAGTCTGTCTGTTGCAGCATGACGCTGCGGATGGCCTCGTCGATATAGTCTTCCTGATTGTACGTCAGCATCAGGACGCTGACTTTGGGGCAGTCTTTCATACGATTTTCTTCTTTTTGAACAGATACTGGATGCTTTCGTAGAATATCTTCGAGCGGAGGCGCCACATGAGCAGTACGTACAATGTGGCGGCCATCGCGATTTTGGCTCCGAGGCGCAGGTACAAGTTGCCGATGCCGCGGGTGGCCGTCCACGTGGCAGCCATCACGGCGAGCGTCACCAGCAGGTAGGGCGCGATGTCCTTCAGCACATCCCGCAGGCGGATGCCGGCGTGCTTGCGGGCGAAGTGCTGCCACACGCCCAGCCACAGGAGGTTGGCCGCGGTGAAGGCGACGAGCATCGTGTGCAGCCCGTAGGGATAGCTCGCCCAGACGCACAGCAGCTGGAAGGCACCCAGGCAGATGGTGTTCCACATGTAGATGTTCGGCCGTCCCAAGCTGTTGAGCAGGTTCGAGTAGAGCGTGGACACGGGCATGAAGGCACCCCACACGCAGAGAATCTGCATCACCGGTGCGCAGGGCAGCCACTTGTCCGTGATAGCGATGACGATCAGCTCCTCCGCCACGAGCCCCAGGCCGAACATGGCGGGCAGGCTGACAAATACCGTGAAACGCAACATCTTGTGGAAGATGTGCTGCAGGCGTGCCGGATCGTCCGACGCCTCGCGGAACACTGGCTGCCCCACGCTGTTGACCATCCCCGACACGGTGGAGTAGCCCATCGTCGTCCACTTGCTGCCCTGCGTGTAGTAGCCCACCTGCTGCAACGTATAGAAGCGTCCCAGCAGTACGGAGAAGATATTGTTGTTGACGTGCGTGAAGATGGACGTGAACAGCAGCTTGCTGCTGAAGGGCAGCATGTCAAGTAGTGCTTTCCTGTTGAACGAGAATGTCGGCCTCCAGGGCGAGCGCAGCCAGATGAGCAGCGCGTTCATGCCCGAGTATACAACTGTCTGCACGGCGATGCCCCAACTGCCCCAGCCACGGTAGGCACACGTGACGCCCACGATACCCGACACGATGATGGCGGTAATCTGTATCTGGCTGCGCTCCTTCACCATCAGGTTGCGGAAGTAGTAGGCCAGCGGTGCTGCTGTCGTGCTGCCCACCAGGAAGCTGAGGAACAGGAAGCGGGCCAGGGGCGCCAGTTCGGGCGTGTGGTAGAAGCGGGCAATGAGCGGCGCGCAGGCAAACAACAACAGGTAGAGTGTCCCACCCACGGTGATGTTGAACCAGAACACGGCATTGTAGTCGTCGTGGCGCACCTCCTTCTTGTTGACGATGGCCAGGATGAACCCGCTCTCGGCGAAGATACCCGCCAGGGCGGAGAAGATGGTCAACGCGCCTACCATGCCGTAGTCGGCGGGTGTCAGCAATCGGGACAGAAAAATGCCAAAGGCGAGATTGAGCAACTGCAGTGCGCCGTTGCCAATCCCGCCCCATAGCAAGCCTTTAGCGGTTTTTTCTTTCAGTGACGGTTGAGACATGATTACTTCACTTCGCTACCCGGCTTCACCTCGCGCAGCACGGAGGTTACGGCCAGCGAACCGTCGTAGTTCTCGGCAGAGAGAATCATACCTTCGCTGACGAGGCCGTTCTTGAACTGACGTGGAGCCAGGTTGGCAATGAACAGCACCTGTTTGCCCACCAGTTCTTCGGGTTTGTAGTGCTGGGCGATGCCGCTGACGATGGTGCGGTTCTCCAGACCGTCGGCTATCTTGAACTGAAGCAACTTCTTCATTTTGGGTACGGCCGAACATTCCAGCACGGTACCTACACGGATGTCCAGCTTCTCGAACTCTTCGAACGAGATGGTCGGCTTGATGGGGTTGGCCTTATAGTTCGCAGCCTCGTTGGCTTTCTTCGTAGCGAGCAGCTTGTCCACCTGTGCCTGGATGGCCTCGTCGTCAATCTTCTCGAACAGCAGCTCGGGGGTGCCCAGCTTGTGTCCGGCAGCCAGCAGGTCAGTGCGGCCCAGGTTTGCCCAGTCGAAGCTCTCCATGTTCAGCATGTGGCGCAGGCGCTCGCTGCTGAAGGGCAGGAATGGCTCGAAGGCGATGGCCAGGTTGGCCGTCAGCTGCAGGGCAATATGCAGGATGGTCTGTACGCGGTTCATGTCGGTCTTGGCCAGTTTCCAGGGCTCGGTGTCGGCCAGGTACTTGTTGCCGATGCGGGCCAGGTTCATGGCTTCCTTCTGTGCGTCGCGGAACTTGAATACGTCGAGCAGCTTCTCCACTTCGCTCTTCACGTCGGCGAACTCCTTCAGTGTCTCGCGGTCGTAGTCGGTCAGTTCGCCACAGGCGGGCACCACGCCGTCGAAGTATTTCTTGGTGAGCTGCAGGGCGCGGTTCACGAAGTTGCCATAGACGGCCACCAGCTCGTTGTTGTTGCGTGCCTGGAAATCCTTCCACGTAAAGTCGTTGTCCTTCGTCTCGGGAGCGTTGGCGGTGAGCACGTAGCGCAGCACGTCCTGTTTGCCGGGGAAGTCCTGCAGGTATTCGTGCAACCACACGGCCCAGTTGCGCGAAGTGGATATCTTGTCGCCTTCCAGGTTCAGGAACTCGTTGGAGGGCACATTGTCCGGCAGGATGTACGAGCCTTCGGCCTTCAGCATGGCGGGGAAGACGATGCAGTGGAATACGATGTTGTCCTTGCCGATGAAGTGAACGAGGCGTGTTTCGGGGTCTTTCCACCACTTCTCCCACGAGTCGGGCAGCAGCTCCTTGGTGTTGCTGATGTAGCCGATAGGAGCGTCGAACCACACGTAGAGCACCTTACCTTCGGCACCTTCTACGGGTACAGGGATACCCCAGTCCAGGTCGCGGCTCACGGCGCGCGGCTGCAATCCCATGTCGA
This sequence comes from Caecibacteroides pullorum, assembly GCF_019239235.1. GTDB lineage: Bacteria > Bacteroidota > Bacteroidia > Bacteroidales > Bacteroidaceae > Bacteroides > Bacteroides pullorum. The sequence continues at coordinate 14,958 of NZ_JAAZTS010000017.1, forward strand.
GCCACGACTTGCACTGACCGTAGACATTGGGACGCCATTCCTTGTGGTCTTCCAGAATCCACTGGCGCAGCCAGCCTTCATGCTTGTCCAGCGGGAGGTACCAGTGCTTGGTTTCCTTCATGACAGGCTTGCTGCCGCTGATGGCGCTCTTGGGGTTGATGAGCTCCGTGGGGCTCAGCGTGGAGCCGCACTTCTCGCACTGGTCGCCATAGGCACCTTCGGCGTGGCAGCGGGGGCATTCGCCGGTGATGTAGCGGTCGGCCAGGAAAGTTTTAGCTTCCTCGTCGTAGTATTGCATGGAGGTCTTTTCGATGAATTCGCCTTTATCGTAGAGCTTGCGGAAGAAGTCGGAAGCCGTCTGGTGGTGTATTTCCGAAGAAGTACGTCCATAGACGTCGAACGAGATGCCGAACTCTTTGAACGAGTCGCGGATCAGCGTATGGTAGCGGTCTACCACGTCTTGGGGTGTACAGCCTTCCTTCTTGGCACGGATGGTGATGGGCACACCGTGCTCGTCGCTTCCGCCGATGAAGATGACGTCCTCCTTCTTGAGGCGCAGGTAGCGCACGTAGATGTCGGCGGGGACGTAGACGCCGGCCAGGTGACCGATGTGGACAGGGCCGTTGGCATAGGGCAGGGCCGATGTCACGGTAGTACGTTTAAACTTTTTCTCCATATTGTTGTTTCTCTTTATGTGACTGAATAATATGCGGCAAAGATACGTTTTTTCCATCATTTTCCCAATTCTTTCCAGATTTACCCCTCTATCTTTGTGGTGTAAAACAATTCGAAAGACGAAGGATGGTGCATTCAGAGTTCTTTCGCATATTGTAAGTCAGAGAAGTATAAAAGAGAATATTTGAATTTAAAAAAGAGAATGATTATGAATGTAAGAAAGTTATTAGCGTTTTTCCCCATTTTGCTGGGAGTATGGATGTTGTCAAGTTGTGACGATGAAAAGAAAATCGATTTTGGCGACCTGCCCAGTGAAGCCCGTTCTTTTATTGAGAACTATTTCCCTAGTGCCGACATCCTTTCCATTGTTCAGGAGAAGGAGGACGGACGCAAGGAATATCAGGTGAAACTGTCTGACGGTACAGACATGGAATTTGATGAAGACGGCGAATGGACGAACATCGAGTGTTATTTCAGTCCGCTGCCGACGGGCATCCTGCCGGCAAACGTAATAACGAAGGTAGAAGAACTGCACCCCGAGGCGTATATCAACGGTGTCGAGAAGGAGCTGGGCGGTTATGTAGTGGAAGTGACGGATGCTGGCGGCATCGACTGGGACATGCGTTTCAATGCCCAATTCGAGTACGTGTCGCAGAGTCAGGACCGGAATGACGACTGACAAGTGTACGTTTTAGGCAAAAGGTTGTGTCGGAGTTCCGGCACAACCTTTTTTATGTAGACAGCCCGATGTCTGTCATTTCAACAGATAGAAGCAGGAAGTTGTGAAGAAATTCCTCACGTAGGGAATGCTGGCAATGGGTGCCGGCAGCCTGCGGGGCTTCAGCCCGAATTTCACTTCGTAATGGGGATTTATGAAGTAGAGCCGCCTGTCTGCGAGGGTAAACTCTTGCTTCGCCAGTTTCTCGAACAGCTCTATCGATGTCCGTGTTTGTTTGATAGAAAGCAGTTCCTCGATGCGTGCTTGGGTTTCGCCTCCCGCTTTCAGGATGCCCTTGTAGAGTGGGAAAGGCAGCAGGTGGATGAAGGGCAGGTGGGATATTACTTTGTTCCTGCATATTTGCTGATGTCCGCCGAAGGGCATCTGCCAAGCTGGAAATGACATGAAGACAATGCCTCCAGGTTTGAGGTAGTGCCTCAAGCCGGACAGGAAAGCTGCTTTCCGTTCGATATGTTCGATGACGTCGTGGCAAAGAATCAGGTCGAACGAATGTTCCAGTCCTTTCAGAAGGAAGATGTCCGAAGCAATGAACGTGCCTTGTGCTTGTTGCTCGGCAAAGAAGCGGATGGCATCTTTTATCCTGTTCTCAGACAGGTCCACTCCGGTGACGTTGCATCCTGTTTCGGCAAAGGGCAACAGGTTGCCGCCGTCGCCGCATCCCACTTCCAATACGTTCATTCCCCTTTCCATCCGTTTGAAGCGGGCAATGTAAGGCAGGTAATATGTCCGGCTCGTCAAGGCAAGCTCCTTGAAGTATAGCTCTCTGTTGTGTTGGCGTTCTTGCATAACGGTCTGTTACAAATGCGACAAATAATTTTTTTTCATGACATCATGAATGATTGATTTGCCGCAAATGTAAGAGGGTTGCCTTTGTTTATGGATGAAATGCAATATGCAAATTGTACGCTTTTGGTTATCGTACTTTTCGGGTGTACGCAAAAAGTACGCTTCCTTAAAATGTGCTTATAAAGTTATCCCACTGTTCCGGTGTGCCATCTTTCCCCATTACTTTGCTATACAGTCTTTTGCGGATAGAACTGATGGCTTGCCTGCTGCGTATGGTGATAAATGCGATTTGGGCTGGAGACAAACCTATTTTGATTAAGACGCAAACTTGTATCTCTATTGTTTTCATCGGGTAAAGTTCGAGGAGACGCGTGGTAAACTGATTGTATGCCTCGTCAACGGCACACATTAATTCCTTCCAGTCGTCATTGCCAATCTTTTCATCGCTTCCCTGAACTGCAAAATGAAACTTTTTGTAAATGTCGGAGTGTTTTAAGGCTAATTCCGATTGTTTCTGCACTCTTTGGGTAGCTGTTATTTGTTCATTGGTTTTTTCTATTAAGGATTTTTGAGCTTTTAGCAAGTCTTGCCGTAACTGGTCTTTCTCTATTTCTGCTTTGTGCAGGGAAAGTTCCAGTACCTTGATTTGTTCTTTGTTTTTTTCCAGATACGTGTTGCTTTGCGCATATCTTTCTTTTGGTATTTGTTTAATCCTTTCTTGTTTGACAAGTTGTTGTTGCTCTTTCTTTTTGCGGAATTGGTGATAGGCAATGAAAAGGAAAACAAGAGATAGAAGTGAGAAAATAAGAAGAATATTCCACAGTTTGTAGTTGGCTGCTTGGCGTTGTAATTTGCTGTTTTCTTTCTCTTTTAGTTGATAATTGTACAAGGCTTGTACTTTCCTGACGGTTTCCGACTGGGTGATGGATTGCAATGTATCCGAGTATGCCAAGAAATCTTTGAAATATAATAAGGCTTCTTTGTATTTCCCTTTACGTTGCGCTATATTGGCTAATCCTTGATAGGCTCCTGCCTTGTGAAGGGTGCTATTTACAGACAATAGTTGGGAATAATAGTATTCTGCTGAGTCCAGTTGGTTGGTATAATAGTAATAACGGGCGGTTGTGGCACAGTATGGAGGACGATTATGAGCTTCAAAGTCCCGCCCGGCGATTTGCAAGGTTTGGTATGCTTCTTGATACATGCCTAATTTGCTGTAATATCCCGACAGTTCACTGTTGACCATGCTTTGTAGATGGTTGCTTTTGATCGTCTTTGCCAAGTAATCCGCTTGCTTGTAATAATATATGGCGCTGTCTGTTTGTTGCAGTGTACTAAATGAACGTCCGATATCGCGCAGGTCATAGACCATTCCCGTGCTGTCGTTTGACAGTTGGTTATACTTATATGCTTCTTTGAATACTTCCGGCGTTTTATCGTATATATCTTGGTATAGATAAAGATACCCCATTTGGCTGTATATACGGCTTTTTAGTTGGTAATTACCGTTTTGGTCTGAAGACGCATCTATAGCCTTCTGTAAATATTCCAGTGCCTGCGGCGCATCCCCCAAATCTCGATATACCCGCCCTGCATAGTAGTATGTTTCCGGCAATCGCTCCCGGTCTTTTCTCTCTTCGTAATATTTCACAACAGTCTTGATAAGGCTGTCAGAGGTATGTGTAATGTATGCTTTGTCCTTGGCCTTGATTGTCAGTAGCTGGTAGTACATTTGTGTGGCTTGGGGTTCAAACGCCATACTTCTTTTAAGTTCTTCCAGCAAGATGACCGCACTGTCTGGATTATTGTGGATTAACGAGTCGGCAACCCGAAGACTTTGCGGATAGGGCTTGTTGGTGCAGGCGCAAATGCACATCAGTAACAATATGGGAAACAGTAGTCTGACTTTTTTCACAGTTATATTTATTTATCATGCTGCAAAAATAAGCTTTTTCTGCAAAATACGGCTGTTCTTCGAGATACTTCCTGGGGCTGTCAAAGAAAATGTTCGCTTTTTGCAAACGTTGGGAAAGCGATTTTCTGCTACTTCCGATAACCAGTTGAAATAAAGTTCACGCTGTTATACGCATACTTATACGCATCAGCCATGATAACGGCTTCTGCGGGATACGCCTCCTTCGCATACGCATACAGATCGGCGAACTCCGCTTCCAATGTCCGTGAACGGACGATGTTCGACCAGTAAAAGAACCAGAACTGAAAACGATGCCCGATACGCAGTCGGGATAAACAGGTGAAAATCCCCTTCCGGCTTTCGCCGTCGGCAGACAATGCCTCGCCGACCAACTCTCTGAGATAGTTGGGGGCATCCGCATCCAACTCGCCGCCGATGCAAAGGTTTACCAGACGTTCGCAGTATTCATCCGTCGGTATCGCCTTTGCCATTTCCCCCAAAGCGTGTACATGCTTGTTGGCCCTGTCATAGAAAGGTGCTCCGTATTGATAGGTCGCGATGAACTCCATCCAATTTTTGGGGAAGGCATCGAAAAAGACCCGTTGGTTGGCTGGTGAGCTCTCCTGCTGCCATGCGGCATAGGCCTGAGCCAACTTCGTTGTGTCAACAGATACATACTGCGCTTTCGCATAAAGGGAAGTACACAATACCAAATAGATTACAAATGACTTTCTCATAAAGGAAATGAATTAAAGATTTCACTATTCATACGCTTCCGGTCGGATACGCGTTTTAATGGTTCTCAAATTATTAAGTCCCGAAATATATGCAATTTCACGGATAAATACAAGGTTTGCTTGTCACTATTCTATAACCGTTTCGTTACTACATTACGAAGCGCAGCGTGGCACCTTTATGAAACGTAGGCCGACACCCTGACGAAGCGTAGCGTGACATCACTAGAAAACAGACGTTTTTTCCCCAGTGGGGAAAAAATCTCTCTAACCGGGCAGTTTGAACTCGCTAACTATGGACTTTAGAGCGCTAAAGTGGATAGTTAGCAGACCAAAGTAGATAGTTAGCGGGCTAAAGTTGATTGTTGGAGAAGCCGGGATAAACAAAGAAAGCAGTTTGTTTGTTTCTGCCTTCACGCTTTCACAGGTGTACAAACTGCTGTCTATGAGTAGCTTCCCGTGAAAGATAGCGGTGAAAGCGTGAAGGCAGAGAAGTTAAGCTGTGACGGGACTGAAGTTAAGCAGAAAGAGCGCTGATGGTTGGCTATTTCGGTTTAATTACTAACTTTGCGGGTGGAACCAATAAAAACATGTGGTTATGATAACAAGTCAACTGCTGCACCCCGCGAGCATCGTCGTGGTCGGTGCGTCCAACAATGTCCACAAGCCCGGAGGGGCTATCCTGAAAAACCTCATTAGTGGCGGCTACACAGGCGAGCTGCGCGCCGTCAACCCCAAAGAACAGGAAGTGCAAGGCATCCGCGCCTATGCCGACGTGAAGGATATTCCCGATACTGACCTGGCCATCCTGGCCATCCCTGCTCCGCTGTGCCCCGACGCGGTGGAGACGCTGGCGGCCGAGAAGCACGTGCGCGCCTTCATCATCCTCTCCGCCGGATTCGGCGAGGAGACGCACGAGGGGGCGCTGCTGGAGGACCGCATCCTCGAGACCGTCAACCGCTACGGCGCCTCGCTCATCGGCCCCAACTGCATCGGCTACATGAACGCGTGGCACCACAGCGTCTTCAGCCAGCCCATCCCGCAGCTCCATCCGCAGGGCGTCGACCTCATCTCCAGCTCGGGCGCCACGGCGGTGTTCATCCTCGAAAGCGCCGTCACCAAGGGACTGCCCTTCTGCTCCGTCTGGTCGGTGGGCAACGCCAAGCAGATAGGCGTGGAGGACGTGCTGCAGTATATGGACGAGCACTTCGATCCTGACCGCGACTCACATATCAAGCTGCTCTACATCGAGAGCATCGGCGACCCTGACCGCCTGCTGTTCCACGCCTCGTCGCTCATCAAGAAAGGCTGCCGCATCGCCGCCATCAAGAGCGGCAGTAGCGAGAGCGGTAGCCGTGCGGCCAGCTCGCACACGGGCGCAATTGCCAGCAGCGACTCCGCCGTCGAGGCGCTCTTCCGCAAGGCGGGCATCGTGCGCTGCCACTCGCGCGAGGAGCTGACCACCGTGGGCTGCATCTTCACCCTGCCCGAGCTGCGCGGCAAGAACTTCGCCATCATCACCCACGCGGGCGGGCCGGGCGTCATGCTGACCGACGCCCTGAGCAAGGGCGGACTGAACGTGCCGCGCCTCTCGGGCCCCCTGGCGGACGAACTGAAAGCACAACTTTATCCCGGCGCCTCCGTGGGCAACCCCATTGATATCCTTGCCACGGGCACGCCCGAGCACCTGAAACTCTGCCTGGACTACTGCGAGAACAAGTTTGAGGACATCGACGCCGTGATGGCCATCTTCGGTACGCCGGGGCTGGTGACAATGTTCGAGATGTACGACGTGCTGCACGAGGCGATGCAGACCTGCCGCAAGCCCATTTTCCCCATCCTGCCTTCCATCAACACAGCCGGTGCCGAGGTGGCGGACTTCCTGAAGAAGGGCCACGTGAACTTTGCCGACGAGGTGACGCTGGGCACCATGCTGACGCGCATCATGAACGTGCCCCGTCCGGCGGCCAACGAAATCGAGCTGTTCGGCGTGGACGTGCCGCGCATCCGCCGCATCATCGACTCCATCGCCGACGACGGCTACATCCCGCCCCATCAGGTACAGGCGCTGCTCCGCTCAGCGGGCATCCCGCTGGTCGACGAGTTCGTCTCCTCGAAGAAGGAAGAGGTGCTGGCCTTCGCCCGCCGCGCGGGCTTCCCCGTGGTGGCCAAGGTGGTAGGTCCCGTCCACAAGTCAGACATCGGCGGCGTGGTGCTCAACATCAAGAGCGAGCAGCATCTGGCACTAGAATTCGACCGCATGATGCAGTTGTCCGAAGTAACTGCCGTCATGGTGCAACCCATGCTGAAGGGTACGGAGCTGTTCATCGGCGCCAAGTACGAAGAGAAATTCGGCCATGTGGTACTCTGCGGTCTGGGCGGTATCTTCGTCGAGGTACTGAAGGACGTATCGTCCGGCCTTGCCCCGCTGTCCTACGAAGAAGCCTACTCCATGATCCGTTCGCTCCGCGCTTACAAGATTATCAAGGGCACGCGCGGCCAGCAGGGCGTCAACGAGGACAAGTTTGCCGAAATCATTGTACGCCTCTCCACCCTCCTGCGCTTTGCCACGGAGATCAAGGAGATGGATATCAACCCCCTGCTTGCCACGGACAAGCATGTTATCGCGGTGGATGCGCGCATCCGCATCGAAAAAAGTCGCGGGCCGGTGCAGTAAAAGCCCGGCGGCGTGCATTTATTAAGATGTAAACCTAAAAACAATGATAACATGAAAAAAACGACACACAAAGTCAGTTTGTTGAAGGCCTGCAACGGCCTCCTGTCTGGTGCTCTGGCCCTGCTGGGCTACACCTCTTGCGACTCTTTGGGTGAAACGCCCGATGAATACGGCACTCCCTATGCCAAGTATGAAATCAAGGGCAAGGTCACGGATCGGGACACGAAGGCTGCTATCGAAGGCGCCCGTATCATCGTGAAACCTATGCAATGGAAGTCGGACGAGACATTCCCTCCGCAGGCTTTTGACACCTTGCAGACCGACAAGGACGGCAATTACCTCTACCAGAATGAGATGACGGTGATAGACCGCTTCCGCGTGGTATGCGAAGACCCTTCGGGCGCGCTCAAGGCCGACTCCGCCACCATCAAGATGGACCCGCAGGGCGGTGAAGGCTGGTATCAGGGCAGCGACAGTCAGGAAGTGGACTTCGAACTGAAGAAGCAGGAGCCATGAAGACGCCCGTAGAACGGCTTTCCCTGCGCAAGCGGTTGGCGCTGGAGGTCTTCCGCCGGATGCGCGAGAACCAGAAGGCCTTGCATCCACTGAAGCAGCTTTTCTGGGAATGCACGCAGCGGTGTAACGTCCACTGCAAGCATTGCGGCAGCGACTGCAAGCGCACGACCGAAATCCCTGACATGCCCGCCGAAGACTTCCTGCGCGTGGTGGACAGTCTGACTCCCCATGTCGATCCGCACGAAGTGAACATCATCATCACCGGCGGCGAACCGCTGGTGCGCGACGACCTGGAGCAGGTGGGCCTCGCCCTCTACCGCCGCGGCTATCCCTGGGGCATGGTGACGAATGGCCTCTACCTCACCGCCGAACGCCTGCAGAGCCTTCTGGCTGCGGGGCTCCATGCCATCACCGTCAGCCTCGACGGCTTTGCCGACGACCACAACTGGCTGCGCGGCCATCCCGACAGCTACGACCGTGCGATGAACGCCATCCGCCTGCTGGCACAGGAGCGGGACGTGAAGTGGGATGTTGTTACTTGCGTCAACCGCCGCAATTATCCCCGTTTGGAGCAGCTGAAGGACGCGCTCTACGAGGCTGGCGTTCGCCGCTGGCGCCTGTTCACCATTTTCCCCGTCGGGCGTGCCGCCCGCTATCCCGAGTTCCAGTTGGATGACCGCGACTTCAAGGGTCTGATGGACTTCATCCGTCGTACCCGCCGCGAAGGCAAACTACGCGTCAGCTACGGTTGCGAGGGCTTCCTCGGTAGCTACGAGGGCGAGGTGCGCGATGGCTTCTACACCTGCAACGCCGGCATCAGTGTCGCCTCCGTTCTGGCGGACGGCTCTATCTCCGCCTGTCCCAGCATCCGTGCCGACTACCACCAGGGCAACATCTACCAGGATGACTTCATGGATGTGTGGCAACACCGTTTCCAGCTCTTCCGCGATCGTCGCTGGATGAAAAAAGGTGTGTGTGCCGACTGTTCCTTTTTTCGCTACTGTGAGGGTAACGGCATGCACCTGCACGACGGCGACGGTCACCTCCTCTTCTGCCACCTGCAACGGTTGAAGGGGGCTTGCGGGCAGTGACTTCCATTCCTTTAAAAGCATACGACCTTTTGATGCGAAACATTGCTTCTTTTGCATCAGAAGGTCGTATGTTTTTCGTATCTTTCGAGCCGGGCGTGTATTTTTTTGTTCCGCTTATTCCTTTATTTCGGCCGTTTGGTGCGGCTTACCGTCCGTTTGTCCTTTGCAGAGGTTGATGGGTGTTTCCTTTCCTGCTGCATTTTGATTAAATTTGGATGTCCTTTAAAATACTTACGTTATGCATCCGGTCCTCGAGCAAATCAAACAGTTTCTTGCACCCAGGTGGTACAAGTTGCAGAAATCAGTTGTGGAATTTGTAAAACAGTTCCTCGTACCCAAGTTGCGTGAATTACAAATGTACATGGTGAAATTTGCAAAACAGTTCCTTGTTCCCAAGTGGCATGAGTTGCAGAAATACATGGTGGTATTTAAAGAACGAATGACGATGAAACGAATGGTGGTAATGTGTCTGCTGCTGGTAGCGGTAGTATGCGGAATCTTGGCTTTGGCGCGGGGCGATGGAAAACAGGATTGGGAGAAGGAACCTTATCCGTTTGAGATAGAAAAACATGTAGGCTACTTATTATTAGGAGCTGGTACATATTGGAGTGCTAACTCAATATTACCTGTTACGGTTGTAGACGGTAAAGGGCATGAGTTCGATATACAGTGGGGGATATCTGTTAGTAGCAGTGACGACTTTTCATTTTCTATGGGCTGGTCGCCTATTGAACTCGATCTGTCAGATGAATATAATAATGATGATTATGATGACTCATATGTTCTTATTGAATTTTCTAATGGTCAGAAATATTCCTTAGGATTAGAATTTTCTCCATACGAAATAAATACTGGATTAGAATTCTATACTTCAGATTCTGAATACGAAGAAGCAGATTTTATATCTATGTGCAGAAGTTATGATATTACGTCTGTTAGATGCTTTTATTGTTGGAATAGTACGTCTTCTTCGGAAAAGTGTTCTGATTCAAAGGAACTTGAAGCGTTGAAAATTAGATTTAAAGACTTTAACTCAGCTGCTACTATTAATACAATGTTGAATAGTATAGAGAAAAGAAGTGGAAGCGATTTTGCAGAGTTCGGTAAAGTATTAACAAAAGGAAGCTCCTCCTCCGATTTATCTGAAAAGTCTATCTCTTCCGATTCGGATGATGACGAAGAAAAAATAGACTCGGTCTTAGTGGAAAAGAGCATCGTCATCAAATCGGTGGAAACCCAACATAACGTGGTGCAGAACGGGCAAAAGGGGATGAACATCATCGTCAATTATAACGTAGAAGGCATGAAGGGCAAAACGGGTGACTTGAACGCTTATTTTTATTTCGAGGACGGTACGCCGCTAAAGGACGGCAACAAGAGCAGCGTGCCCTGTTATGGTACGTATGGTGGTAGTGTGGTTGTTGGTAAACAGTTCACTCCCCGCTATGATGACGTTGCCATGTCAAGTACTCTCTTCATGCCTTATGATGAACTCCATCTGAGGAAAGGAAAATTCTCTTTAAAGTATTATTGCGCCATTTTCGATGACGAAATGAAGCAGCAGGCTACGAGCGACTGGCGGTATTTCACTTTTACGCGGCAGTGACAGAAGCTATATCCATCTGGAGCCTTTCAAGGATTTTTCCCCAGTTAGGAAATAAAAATTCCCCAGTCAACAAAAAATAATCGGCTGACTGGGGAATTTTGGTAGATGGGTTCGAAGTTTATCCCGCCCAGTCCTCGCGATCTAGGTTGCGGTAGCCGATGGCTTCGGCCAGGTGGGCGGACTGGATAGACTCGCTGCCTTCCAGGTCGGCAATGGTGCGGGCTACCTTCAGGATGCGGTCGTAGGCGCGGGCCGAGAGGTTAAGGCGCGTCATGGCGCCTTTCAGCAGGGCGAGGCCACGCTCATCCGGGCGTGCGTAGAGGGATAACAGTTTGCTGTTCATCTGTGCGTTGCAGTAGACGCCGGGTACTTGGGTGTAGCGTTCCTGTTGCAGTTGGCGGGCACGTACCACGCGTTCGCGGATAACGACGCTTGGTTCGCCGGGGCAGATGTCGGACATCTTTTCGAAGGGGACAGGCGTTACTTCAATCTGCAGGTCGATGCGGTCGAGTAGGGGACCGGAAATGCGGTTCAGGTATTTCTGTACTTGGCCGGGACTGCACACGCAGGGCTTCGTCGGGTGGTTGTAGTAGCCGCAGGGACAGGGGTTCATGCTGGCTACGAGCATGAAACTGGCGGGGTATTCCACATTGCACTTCACACGCGAGATGCTGATTTTACGGTCTTCCAGTGGCTGGCGGAGCACTTCGAGGACGTTACGGCTGAACTCGGGCAGCTCGTCCAGGAAGAGGACACCGTTGTGTGCCAAGCTGATTTCGCCGGGCTGAGGGAAGCTTCCACCTCCGGTCATGGCGACGTTGGAGATGGTGTGGTGCGGGTCGCGAAAGGGGCGGATAGAGATGAGGCCGCCATCCTTGCCCAGTTTGCCGGCTACGGAGTGTATTTTGGTGGTTTCGAGGCTTTCGCCCAGCGAAAGGGGCGGTAGGATGGAGGGCAGACGCTTGGCCAGCATGGATTTGCCACTGCCGGGCGAACCGATGAGCAGCACGTTGTGGCCTCCGGCGGCGGCTACTTCGAGAGCGCGCTTCACGTTTTCCTGCCCCTTGACGTCGGCGAAGTCGAGATCGAATGTATTTTGCCGGGCATAAAATTCCTCCCGGGTATTGACTATGGTGGAAGCCAGCTCCTGGTTACCGTTGAAGAATTCGACTACTTCCCGTAGGTTTTCCACGCCGTAGACGGTCAGATTATTCACGACGGCTGCTTCGCGAGCATTCTGCTGGGGTAGGATCATGCCTTCGAAACCGAGTTCGCGCGCTTTGATGGCGATGGGCAGGGCGCCCTTGATGGGCTGAAGGCTACCGTCGAGGCTCAATTCGCCCATCAGCAGGTAGCGGTCCAGCTTATCAGATTGGATGGTCTCGTTGGCGGCCAGCATGCCGATGGCCAGCGGCAGGTCGTAAGCCGAACCTTCTTTGCGAATGTCGGCGGGAGCCATGTTGATGACGATGTTGCTCGTGGGCATCTTGTAGCCGTTCACCTGCAAGGCGGAGATGATGCGCTGGTGGCTTTCTTTGACAGCCGAGTCGGGCAGTCCTACGAGGTAGAACATGCAGCCGCGTGTACTGTTGACTTCGATGGTGATGAGCGTGGCGTCTATTCCTTGGACAGCCGCTGCGAAAACTTTGACAAGCACGGGATTATTTTTTAGTTTGTTTTTTCTCTTTGACAATTTCTTTCAATCTCTCTTCCAACTGTTCCTGGGTCAGGTTGCGCCCTTCAATTTTCCCCGTCGGAGTGAGTAGAATGTTAGTCGGTAATGCCCGAATGTTGAACTGTTCGATAATGTCACTGTTCCAGCCTTTGCAGTCACAAGCCTGTTTCCATGTCAGTGTGTCGTTTTCAATAGCTTCTTTCCATAAGTCTTTATCAGTATCGAGTGAGATGCCGAGTATTTCAAAATCCTTATGTTTTTTCTTGTCTTTATAAATCTTGCGTAGCATCTGGTTGCTCTCTTTGGACTTTTCGTCCCATGATGCCCAGAAATGTAGTAACAAGTATTTGTCTTTGAAGTCCGTTCGTTTAAGATCTTTGCCTTCACTACTGGGTAGTTGGAAATATGGAGCCATCTTTCCCGGTTCTGTTTTTTCCGCTGTTTCTATTTGCCTCAGAAGGTTTTCTACATAGAGGTACTCTTTAAGTTCTCCGGTCATTCCTTCTATCAATTTCTTGATTTCCGGAAAATCGGGTGACGTTTTTTGTACCAGGTATTTGTCTAATACATATAACGATGCAGGTGAGGTCAGATTGTTTTGGATGAAGACTTTAGCTGAATCTTCGAGTGCTTGAGCCGTGAGGGTAGTATCTCTTTCTATCTTTTGGCGGAAGAGTGACAACTTTTCGTTGGCGGTGTTTCCTTTGATATAGAGCGAGTCCAGGCAAGTAGCCGATCCGTTGATTTCAATTTTTTCTCCTTTGTTCATGTAGATGGGTATTTCCGTCCCGTCGGAGAACCGCAGCCATGCCGAAATCAGTGTGTCTATTTCCAGCTGGGTTGAGATTTTGTCTTCTTTGACGGTCAGTGTATCCAGGCGGTTATACAATCTGTCTGTACCGTATATATAGAGAGTGTCATTCCCAAGACCTTTGATGATGCCACTGATGCTGACAATGTCCTTTTCGTGGTTGCTGCAAGCGGCTAGCAGCCATGCTGCCAGAAATAGTAGTGGATATAGTTTCTTCATTGCTCGTTTTTTTCTATAACTTCGGCTGCGAATGTAATTCTTTTTGGCGTGAATAAAAAAAAATGTCCGACATATTTCTATGCCGGACATTTTTTTGTGTATGAATGCTTTTTTATTTTGCAATGCTCATAAAGTCAGCATTTGTATAATACTTAGCGAATTCCAGGTCGGTAGCGGCTTTCTTGCCCAGCGTAGCGTCTTTAGCTACAGCTGCCTTCAGGCTGCTGATAACCATTGAATCATTGTTAGTTCTTGCACCCAATACAGCGCTCAGATAGCTTGTATAAGCGTCGGGTTTTGCAATACCAGCCAATGTAGTTTTTGCTTTGTTATAGTCTTTAGCCAAGATCTGAGCCAAAGCAGCACTGTTTGTCTTAGTATCACCGAATGCGTTGACTGCCTTTTCATACTGGCCTTGTGCTACGTACAAGTTACCCAATGCTTCGTTCAGCTCAGGAGCTCCAGATGCTTTAGCCAAGTAAGTTTCAGCAGCAGCCTTGTCACCCTTAACCAATGAGATAAGACCCATGTTCATGTTAGCTTCTGCAGAGTTCTTAATAGACAGAGACTTCTTCAGGTAGCTTTCAGCCTTGTCCAGGTTACCGGCTTCATAAGCCAGTTCGCCAAGGTTGTTGTATGCACGGTAGTCTTCAGGATAGATTTGAGTAGCCTTGGTGTAGATAGCTTCTTGTTTAGCAGCATCGTCAGTCAGTGTAGCAGCATACAGCAGTTCTTCGATGTTGAGTTGCTTAGCGTCTGTAGCAGCCAGATTAGCAATTTCTTCATCAGACTTACCGATGATTTCGTAGTTCAAAGTCAGACGAGAACGACGCAGTTGAGGCAGGATTTCATCAGCCAGTGTCTTATAAACAGAAGAGATGTTCTTGATTTCTTGCTCTCTTTGTTCAGGATCAGAGTACATAGACAATACGCGGAGAATGAGTTCTTTATCCTGGATGCTTGACTTGCTAACCAGTTCTTGGAAGCCTTCCCAGTCTTCAGCTGTATATTTGGTGTCAACGTTAACTTCCAGCTTGTCTTTCTTCAGGTTTCTGTTGATTACTTTAGCTGTGTTGTCCTGACGGTTTTCAGCCAACTTCGTGTTCAAATCAAGACCACCATCGGGAGAAGCATATGCAGAAACTTCGATGTTAGAGATCTTTCTGTTTTCGGTAGCGTTGATGTTCTTCACTTCTTCGTTGAAGGCTTTGGCTGTCTTCAATTCGCTAGAACGAACGTTAGCTTGTTGGATCAAGAACATGATGTTAGCGTCATACTTTTCTTTGATGATGCGCTGGAATGCATCTTCACCTGTAGCAGTGTTTGCGCTTCCTGCAGTTTGTTTAACCAACTCAGAAGTAGAAATCACGCCGTCAGCAATTTTTACAGCAGGAATTTCAACTGTCTTTTTGCCAATAGTGGCTTTGAATTCCAGATACAGTTCAGACTTCGCCATTTCGGGTACATAGTCGAAAGAAGTCTTCATGGTATAGCTACCACCCATCTTGTAAGAGATTGTCTGGTCGTTACCTTCTACCTTTTCGCCTTGGAATACGCTAGGCTGACCTTTGGCTTCTCCACCGTCCCATTTCAGGACAGGAGTTACTTCTACTACGGCCTTCTTGTTGAAGTACTTTTCAGGGAATTTGCCGTTGATTGTAGCGGGAACCTTACCACCTACGGCTTCCAATACCTGCGGAGTCACCGTGAAATAGTCAGATGACAGTTCGCCCATCTTCTTGCTGCATGATGACAATGCAACAACTAACGCCATTAATAATGGCAAATACAGTTTCTTAGTCATTTTAGGTATAAATTAATAGTTTGTAATTGATTTGCCTATTCTTTATATGTTTACCTATTCTGTTCAACACAGGATACGGCGTCGCAAAGTTATTAAATCTTTCTACATTTTGTTAACTGGAAGGGGATATTTATTATAATTTAATGAATTTCTTTCTCTTTGCGGTACTTTATATTGCGTGGATGGTGTTCTATAATCTCACTGCGGAGCATATGGCGGTCGATGTGAGTATAGATTTCCGTAGTAGCAATGCTTTCATGCCCCAGCATGCATTGGATGGCCCGCAGGTTGGCACCTCCTTCCAGCAGGTGAGTAGCAAATGAATGCCGAAATGTATGTGGGCTGATATTTTTGGTAATGCCGGCTTGTTCTGCGAGTTCCTTGATGAGGTGGAAAATCATAATGCGTGATATTCCGTTACCCCATCTGGCAAGGAATACATAGTCTTCAAATCCAGGTTTGATCTTCCAGCGCTTACGGTCTTCCAGCCAGTATCGAATCTCTTTGATAGCCCGAGGGGAAATGGGAACAAGCCTTTGTTTGTTGCCTTTACCTGTTACTTTGATAAATCCTTCCTCGAAATAGAGATCGGACAACTTTAGAGTACAAAGTTCAGATACACGTAGGCCACAACTGTATAGCGTTTCAAGGATGGCTCGGTTGCGTTGCCCTTCGGGCTTGCTCAGATCTATTGTGGAAATGATCGTGTCGATTTCTGCCACGGTGAGAACTTCTGGTAGCTTAAATCCGATTTTGGGACTTTCAAGTAGTTCGCTTGGATCACCTTCGAGGTAATCTGCCAATACGAGAAAATGAAAGAACGACTTGATGCCCGACAGTATTCGTGCTTGTGAGCGCGGATGTATGCCAATATCGTGCAGGCCGGCACTGAAGCGTTGCAGGTCGTCGAGGGTGACGTCTAGGATATCTATTTCTTCGCCCTCAAGGAAATGTAATAGCTTCTCCAAGTCGGTCAGGTATGCATCGAGTGTGTTGGGGGAAAGGGCTTTTTCCAGTCGCAGGTATTGTTGGTATTTCCTGATAATCAGTGCCAGTTTTTCCTTATTCCTCGATTTTTCTTCTGTTTTCATTTCTTTTTTCTACCTTTGCATCTTGAATAAATGTTCTTTGGCCGGCAAAGATAAATAAAAAACGATTATGTGGATACAAATAATAAACGGCCCCAATATAAATCTGTTGGGTAAACGTGAACCTTCCATTTATGGAAGTGTTTCTTTTGAGGATTATCTGGCGGAACTTCGTGCAAAGTATCCTGAGGTGCAGATTGATTACTATCAGTCTAATATTGAGGGAGAGTTGATTGACAAGATACAGCAGGTGGGATTCGATGCCGATGGTATCATTCTGAATGCAGGAGCCTATACACATACTTCTATTGCTTTGCAGGATGCTATTCGTGCTGTGAAGTCACCGGTTGTGGAGGTTCATATATCTAATGTGCATGCCCGTGAGGCATTTCGTCATGTTTCAATGATTTCTTGCGCTTGTCTGGGAGTTATCTGTGGATTCGGTTTGAATTCCTATCGGCTGGCGTTGGAAGCTTTGGCGGATGTTATTAAACAGAATAGGTAATATAAATATAATAAGGTATAAGAGTATGTTATTAAAACAAACGAAGATTGTTGCAACGATTTCTGACCAACGTTGTGAGGTTGACTTTATCAGAGAACTGTTTAAGGCAGGTATGAACGTAGTTCGTATGAATACCGCCCATGCCGGACGCGAAGGTTTCGAGAAGCTGATAGCCAACGTACGTACGGTCTCTAACCGGATCGCTATATTGATGGATACAAAAGGTCCTGAGGTGCGTACAACTCCTTTGGCAAGCGACCCCATCCCGTTCAAGGTAGGCGACAAGGTGAAGGTGACAGGAAATCCCGAACAGCCGACCACACGCGAATGTATCTCCGTTTCTTATTCTCATTTTGTGAACGATGTGAATGTCGGTGGGCATATCTTGATTGACGACGGCGATTTGGAATTGGTTGTGGTGGAAAAGGATGGCGACTATCTTTATTGCGAAGTACAGAACGAGGCCACATTGGGTAACCGTAAGAGTGTAAATGTGCCTGGCGTACGCATCAATCTGCCATCGCTGACAGAGAAAGATCGTAATAATATTTTGTATGCGATTGAAAAAGATATCGATTTTATTGCTCATTCTTTTGTGCGCAACAAGCAGGATATCCTTGATATTAAAGCTATATTGGATGAACATCATAGCGACATTCGTATCATTGCCAAGATAGAAAATCAGGAGGGTGTGGATAACATCGACGAAATTCTGGAAGTGGCTGACGGTATCATGGTGGCTCGTGGTGATTTGGGTATTGAGGTAGCTCAGGAGCGCATTCCTGGTATTCAGCGCGTACTCATTCGCAAGTGTATTCTGGCTAAGAAGCCGGTAATTGTGGCTACACAGATGCTGCATACCATGATCAATAATCCTCGTCCTACTCGTGCCGAGGTGACAGATATTGCCAACGCCATCTATTATCGTACCGACGCTTTGATGTTGAGTGGTGAAACGGCTTATGGCAAGTATCCGGTAGAGGCTGTGAAGACCATGGCCAAGGTAGCCGCACAGGCCGAAAAGGATAAGTTGACTGAGAATGACATCCGTATCCCGTTGGACGAGAACAGCAACGATGTGACGGCTTTTTTGGCCAAGCAGGCTGTGAAGGCCACTACTAAGTTGAAAATTCGTGCTATCATTACTGATAGTTATAGTGGTCGTACGGCACGTAATTTGGCTGCTTTCCGCGGCAAGTATCCCGTGCTGGCTATTTGTTACAAGGAGAAGACTATGCGCCACTTGGCTCTTTCCTATGGAGTGGAGGCTATTTACATGCCCGAGCTAGCCAACGGACAGGAGTATTATTTTGCTGCCCTGCGTCGTTTGTTGAAAGACGGTAAGCTACAACCTACTGATATGGTGGGTTATTTGAGTAGTGGTAAGGAGGGTACGCAGACTTCGTTCCTCGAAATCAACGTGGTCGAAGATGCCCTGAAACATGCTGAAGACAGTGTATTGCCCAATAGCAACCGATATTTATAAATTAATCGAAAATTGAGAATGTAGAATGGACAGTGATTTCATCCATTTTTTTTCATTTTTAATTATCAATTTTCAATTATCAATTGGATTTAGACGAATACATATTGCAGCATATCGATCCGGAGGGTGATTACTTACGAGCACTCTACCGCGACACACACCTCAAGCTTCTGTATCCTCGCATGGCTTCGGGGCACCTGCAAGGGCGGATGTTGAAGATGTTCGTACGGATGATTTGTCCCTACCAGGTGCTCGAGATAGGTACCTACAGCGGCTATTCAGCTCTCTGTATGGCTGAAGGATTGCCTGAGGGAGCCATGCTGCACACTTTCGAAATTAACGACGAGCAGGAAGATTTCACTCGTCCTTGGCTTGAAGGTTCGCCGTATGCTGATAAAATTCGCTTTTATATCGGCGACGCTTTGGAACGGGTACCACAGCTGGGGTTGACGTTCGACCTCGTTTTTATAGATGCAGACAAACGTAAGTATTTGGATTACTACGAGATGGCACTTACGTATTTGACTGACGGTGGATATATCATTGCTGACAATACACTATGGGATGGTCATGTGTTGGAAGAACATCCGCACAGTTCAGATCTGCAGACTATTCGTATCAAGGAGTTCAACGACTTCGTGGCTCGTGACCGTCGGGTGGAAAAAGTTATTCTTCCTTTGCGAGATGGATTGACTCTTATTCGGAAAATCCCACAATTTGAAAATAATTATTAACCATTACGCTTAATATGGAAACAACCCGTCAAAATAAGATAGCCCGCTTGCTCCAGAAGGAGCTGGGCGACATTTTTCTGTTGCAGACCAAGAGCATGCACGGCGTGCTGGTTTCGGTCAGTGCTGTACGTATCAGCCCCGACATGAGCATTGCTCGTGTTTATCTCAGTATCTTCCCCTCTGAGAAGGGTGAGGAACTCATTAAGAACATCAATGCCAACATGAAGTCCATCCGATACGAATTGGGTACCCGTGTACGCTTTCAGCTTCGCATTATTCCTGAACTGAAGTTCTTCTTGGACGATTCGCTGGACTATCTGGAGCGCATTGATGAATTGCTTAAATAAGGCCATCCTTTGAACCTGTCGTTCTACATAGCCCGCCGTTACCTGTTCTCTAGGAAGAAGCACAATGCGGTCAACATCATTTCCGGCATTTCGGTCTGCGGAGTGGCGCTGGCAACATTGGCAATGGTGTGCACCCTGTCGGTATTTAACGGTTTTCAGGACATGGTGGCCGGTTTTTTTACTGCCTTCGATCCCCAACTGAAGATAACCGTTCGCGAGGGAAAGGTGTTTCTACCCGACGAGCCAGCTTTCCGACAGGTTCGTGCCTTGCCTGAGGTAGAGGTGTGGACGGAGACGCTTGAGGAGAATGCTATGGTGCAGTACAAGGATCGTCAGGTGATGGCTGTCATCAAGGGGGTGGAAGACAACTTCGAACAACTGACCTCCATTGATAGCTTGCTCTACGGTACGGGGCGGTTTATCCTGAAAGATAATATCGTGGACTATGGTTTCTTAGGCATCGAGTTGATGTCACGATTGGGTACAGGTATTCAGTTTGTCGACCCTTTACAGGTTTATGCACCGCGTCGCAATGTACGGGTTAATCTGGCCAATCCTTCTGCAGCTTTTAATCGTGAATACCTGTTTTCGCCCGGTGCTGTGTTTGTGGTCAATCAGGAGAAATACGACTCTAACTATATTGTCACCTCGCTGGATTTTGCTCGCCGTCTCTTTGGTTACGGGCGCGAGGTCTCTGCTATTGAGCTAAAGCTAAAGCCTGATGCAGATACGGAAGTTGTCCGGCAACAGATTGTCTCTTTACTGGGTGAGCGGTTTGTTGTACAAAACCGTTACGAACAGCAGGCCGACGTATTCCGTATTATGGAAATAGAGAAATTCATTTCTTATCTTTTCCTAACGTTCATTCTGGTCGTTTCGTGCTTCAATGTGATTGGCTCCCTTTCCATGCTCATTTTGGATAAGCGGGAGGACGTGTTGACATTGCGCAATCTTGGAGCCGACGACTCTCTCATCGTTCGCATCTTTTTGTTTGAAGGCCGGCTGATTTCTCTTTTTGGAGCGGTTGCCGGTATTGTAGCCGGGTTGCTGTTGTGTTGGGCTCAACGTACCTTTGGATTTATTTCTCTGGGCGGAGGCAATGGCGACTTTATTGTTGCCGCTTATCCTGTCAGTGTTCATGTGTCCGACGTGGTGCTCGTGTTTACAACGGTGCTTGTTGTAAGTTCTCTTTCTGTTTGGTATCCAGTGCGTTATTTGAGTAAGAGATTGCTAGGCTAATCTGAAATCCGTCGGTAAAATCGGCCTTTTGGTCGATTTGATTTTTTTACATCCCGATTCATCCTTACATTTGCATCGCTACCCTGATGAAGGGTTAGAACTCTCTCTAAATAGCGTTTTTTCATGTATTATTGACTTGGGCCGTCCTTACCTGTGAAGGTAGGGACGGTTTTCTTTATTCTTTTTGTTTCTTTTGTCGTTGCGTTCTCCATACGATTGCTATCACGCCAATGACCATCAGGGCCAGGGCCGTATAGGCGATGCCTTCGGTGACGTGTAGACTCTGCGGGTCGAAACGCATTTCTACGGTGTGTTTCCCGGCAGGAATGTGGAGGGCGCGCAGGATGTAGTCGGCGCGGCCCAGCGGCGCAGGTTGCCCGTCGATACTCACCTGCCAGCCGTCGGGATAGTAGATTTCGGAGAAGACGGCTACGGCGTCGCCGCTGTTGTCGGTTTCATACACCAGGCGATTGGGCGTGTAGCTGGTCAGACGGATGGTGGAGAGGCTGTCGCGGTGGCTTTCGACCAGGCCTTTCAGGGCATCTTTGAAGCGGGAGTCTACCACGGCTGTTACGGCAGGATCGGCTGTGTCCAGGGCGTCAATCTCTTCGTTGGCATTGTTCACGTACTGTACCTGGTCGACAAACCACGCGTTGCCGTAGGCGTAGGGGTTCAGGATGGGCACGGTCTGTCCCTGCTGTCCAGCGGGTAGGATGAAGTAGCGGGTGTTCAGCATGTTCAGCACGCGGAACTTCGAGGCGTCTACACTGTCCATCTTGCCGCCTGCACGGGCTATCGCGGAGTAAACAGCCTGCATTTCGGGGGCGATGTGGTGCTCGATCATCTCTTGGTAGCGGCGCAGCTTGGCAGGATGGTAGCCACCCACACTCTTGTGCCAGTAGGAGGTGTTGTTCTCGTTGAAGGTGCTCGTTGTCAGGTTCAGCACGCGGTAGTCCAGGGTTGTGTCCTGCAGGATCAGCTCGTCGGCAGGCGTCTTGCTGAAGGTAGTAGTCTGGATACTTTTCGACACGAATTGGGCATCGTTCAGGTAGCGTTTGTTCACGTTCCACATGTCCACCAGGCAGAGCACAGCGATGCCGGCCATGGTGAATGACTGCCGCAGCTTGCCCGTAGTGTAGAGCATGAGCAGCAGCAGGCCGATGGCGATGATGAGGAAGCTGCGCAGGGCATCGGCCTGTACCAGTGCGGCGCGCATTTCACCCAGATTGGCCAGGATGCCGTTCAGCTCGCTGGCGGGTATCATGCCTCCGTCGACGGCCTGTTGCAGCATCTGCGCTTCTTGGGCAGGCACATAGGAACCGCCCGACGAGGGTACGGCATACCACAGGGCCACGCCGGCTGTCAGCAGCAGGCTGATGCCCAGGGCCTTCAGGTTGGCGCGCAGTACGGTGGGCTCTTCCAGTATCTTCTTCAGGGCGAAGACGGCCAGCAGGGGGATGGTGAACTCGGCGATGACGAGGATGGACGACACGGCGCGGAACTTGTTGTACATCGGCACGTAGTCGATGAAGAAGTCGGTCAGCGGCATGAAGTTCTTGCCCCATGACAGCACGATGGAGAACAGCGTGGCGCCGATGAGAGCCCACTTCAGCGGCCCCTTCACTATGAAGCAACCCAGCAGGAAGAGAAACAGCACAAACGCACCCACGTAGACAGGGCCTGCTGTCATGGGCTGGTCGCCGAAGTACTGCGTCAGCTGGCTGTAGAGGCTGCTGTACATCGGGTTGGCTTTCTCCATCGCCGTTTCGCTTTGGCTCAGGGGCACGGAAGCGCCGCCCTTGAAGTTGGGGATAAGCAGCGTCCACGTCTCGCCGATGCCGTAGCTCCACTGCGTGATGTAGTCACGGTCCAGCCCGCTGCTGGCTTGCCTAGCCGCCTCGCCCGTCTGCACCAGTTCGCTTTTGCCGCGCATGGTTTCTTTGCTATAGGTATAGGTGTGGTAGAGGTTCGACAGGTTGGCCGCCACGCCGATGAGGGCTGCCACTACCAATACGGCGCTGGCCCGGAAGAACTGCGGCAGCGTCTTCTCGCGCCAGGCCTGTTCGAAGTAGGCACCCACGATAAAGAGGATGACGAACAGGAAGTAGTAGGACATCTGCACGTGGTTCGACGCGATTTGCAGGGCCACGAACACTGCTGCCACCAGTCCGCCCGCCAGCAAGCGTCCGCGGTAGGCCAGCACGATGCCCGCCAGCGTGGGCGGGATGTAGGCCAGGGTGATGAACTTCCAGATGTGCCCCGCCGAGATGAGGATGAAGAAGTAGGATGAGAACGCCCACAGGATGCCTCCCAGCATGGACAGCCACACAGACAGGCCGAAGGCACGCAGCAGGATGTAGAAGCCCAGCATGAGGATGAATGTCAGCTGTACGTACTGCGGCAGGAACAGCTGGTAGGCCTTCTGTACCCATTGCAGCGGTCGGCTGGAATCGTACGAGGGCGAAATCTGGTAAGTGGGCATGCCGCCGAAGACGGAGTTGGTCCAGCGAGTGCGTTCGCCCGTCTGCTCGTAGTATTCCTTGGCCTCCTGTCCGATGCCAACGCCTGCCGCCGTGTCGTGCTGGAAGAGCACGCGGCCTTCGGTGTCGGCCGGGAAGAAGTAAACGAACGATAGCAGGGCGAACAGGACAATCGCCACCAGGTCGGGGAGTATTCTTTTCAGTGTCATAATTCTTTGGTCTTGTTTATGCGGACAAAGATAGCACATTCCTCCCATTTTCCACGCTCCCTGCAGACGTATTTCGGGGAAATGTCGTACATTTGCACACATTTTTTAAGCATCAATCAGAATATGAAGATAGGCATCATCAGTGCAATGGACAGCGAGCACCGCCAGCTGGCGGACCGCCTGTCGCAGAAGAGGGAGAGCGGCGATGGCCGTTTCCGCTACGTGGAAGGCATCTTGGGCCGCAACGACGTCGTGCTCACCCAGTGTGGCATCGGCAAGGTGAACGCCGCCGTGGGAGCCGCCGAACTTATCCGCCGTCATCGGCCGGACTGCATTGTCAGCACCGGCGTGGCGGGAGGTATCGACGCAGGCCTGCGCGTGGGCGATGTAGTGGCCAGCGACCGGTTGGTCTATCACGACGTCTACTGCGGCAACGATGGCACCCGCTACGGCCAGGTGCAGGGTATGCCCCTTTACTACGAGGCTTCTCCCCAGTTGATGCGCCACGCGCTGGAGCTGAACGACGGCGCCGGACTGGAGAGCCGCATTCACGGCGGACTCATCTGCACGGGCGACCGCTTCGTGGAGGACGCCGCCGAGCTGGCCGCCATCAAGCGCCACTTCCCCCAGGGGATGGCTGTCGACATGGAGTCCGCCGCCATCGCGCAGACGTGTTTCGTCTACGGCGTGCCCTTCCTCAGCTTCCGCATCGTCAGCGACACGCCGGGGGCGCACGACGACAACTTCGCCCAGTACTGCGACTTCTGGGCCACCATGGCCGAACGGTCGTTCCAGACGACGTGGGCGTTCCTCGAAAGGCTTGGCAACGCCTGAAATCATAATCCGTCCTGAAAAATGAATATTAACCACTCAAGAAACGATATGAACAAGATTCCCAGTTTTACCATCGACCACCTCCGCCTGCTGCGCGGCATCTACGTTTCACGCAAAGACGAGGTGAACGGCGAAATCATCACCACCTTCGACATCCGTATGAAGGAACCCAACCGCGAACCTGCCCTCGGACAGGGCGCGCTGCACACCATCGAACACCTGGCCGCCACCTACCTGCGCAACGAGCCGCAGTGGAAAGACCGCATCATCTATTGGGGCCCCATGGGCTGCCTGACGGGCAACTACCTGCTGATGCGCGGCAACCTGGAGCCGCAGGACATCCTGCTGCTCATGCAGGACACGTTCCGCTTCATCGCCCAGTATGACGGCGAAGTGCCCGGCGCCGCTCCGAAGGACTGCGGCAACTGGCTGCTCCACGACCTGCCCATGGCCCGCTGGGAGGCGGACAAATACCTGCGCGAGGTGCTGGAACACATGACTGCCGCCAATATGCGCTATCCCGAGAAGGCGGAGTAATTCCCGTGTGGAGTCAGCCGACCTATATCGGCTGGCCGTCGGAGAGCTCGGAAATGCCGCCGACCTATATCGGCTGGCCGTCGGAGGGCTCGGAAATGCTGCCGACCTATATCGGCTGGCTGTCGGAGGGCTCGGAAATGCCGCCGACCTATATCGGCTGGCCGTCGGAGGGCTCGGAAATGCCGCCGACCTATATCAGCTGGCTGTCGGAGGGCTCAGAAATGCCGCCGACCTATGTCGGCTGAGCGTCCTAGGCCTCGGACAGGCTCCCGACATAGGTCGGCTAACTATTTATCCGGGATTTTCCTTTCCCGTCAGATTATTTCTATTCCCTGCTCCTTGCACAGTTGCAGGCCCACATCTTTCAATTTGAACTTCTGTATCTTTCCGCTGCCCGTCATGGGGAATTCCTTGACGAAGAAGACGTACTTCGGTATCTTGTAGCGCGAGATTTTGCCCAGGCAGAAGTCGCGCACCTCGCTCTCGTCCATCGTGACGCCCTCGTGGAGGATGATGAAGGCGCCCACGGCCTCGCCGTACTTCTTCGAAGGGATGCCGGCCACCTGCACGTCCTTCACGCCGGGTAGCTGGTAGAGGAATTCCTCGATTTCGCGGGGGTAGATGTTCTCGCCGCCGCGGATAATCATGTCCTTGATGCGGCCGGTGATGCGGTAATTGCCTTGTTCGTCCTTCACGCCCAGGTCGCCGGAGTGGAGGAAGCCGTCTTTGTCTATCACTTCGGCCGTGGCTTCGGGGTTCTTGTAGTAGCCCTTCATGGTGTTGTAGCCGCGGTTGCACATTTCGCCCTGCACGCCGACGGGGCACTCTTCGCCCGTCTCGGGGTCGATGACGCGCACTTCGGTGTGCTCGAAGTCGCGGCCCACGGTGGTGTAGCGCACTTCGGCGGGGTCGTCAATGCGCGTGTGCGTCATGCCCGGTGAGGCCTCGGTCAGGCCGTAGACGCTGGTCACCTTCATGAACATCTTCTCCTCCACCTGCTTCATCAGCTCGACGGGGCAGAGCGAGCCGGCCATGATGCCAGTGCGCAGACTGGACATGTCGAACATGTCGAACATGGGGTGGTTCAGCTCGGCGATGAACATGGTGGGCACGCCGTAGAGCGCTGTGCAGCGTTCCTTATGGATGGAGGCCAGGACGACGAGCGGGTCGAAACGCTCCACCATGACCTCGGTGCAGCCGTGGGTGAGGCAGTTCATCGTGGCCAGCACGACGCCGAAGCAGTGGAACAGGGGGACGCAGACGCAGAGCTTGTCGTCTTGCGTGAACTTCATGTGCTCGCCGGTGAGGAAGCCGTTGTTGGCGATGTTGTAGTGGGTCAGCATGACGCCCTTGGGGAAGCCCGTCGTGCCGCTGGTGTACTGCATGTTCACCACGTCGTGGCAGGTCACCTTCGCCTTCATTTCGTCCAGGCGGCTGTCGTCCACGTTGTCGCCCAACAGGAGGATTTCGGCGGTGTTGTACATGCCGCGGTATTTCTCCTGCCCGACGTAGATGACGTTCCGCATGTAGGGGAAGCGTTCGCTCCTGAGGTGTCCGCGCTGGCAAGTGCGCAGCTCGGGCAGCATCGCGTAGGTCATCTGCACGAAGTCGCTGTCCTTCTCGCCGTTGACGATGCACAAGGTGTGCATGTCTGAGTTCTGGCAGAGGTATTCCAGCTCGGACTGCTTGTAGTTGGTGTTCACGGTGACGTAGACGGCGCCTATCTTGGCGCAGGCGTAGAGCAGGGTGAGCCAGTCGGGTACATTGGCGGCCCAGATGCCCACGTGCGTGCCGCGCTCCACGCCGATGGCGATGAGGCCCTTGGCCATGTCGTCCACACGGCGGTTGAATTGGCTCCAGGTGAAGCGCAGGTTGCGGTCGGAGTAGACGATGTATTCTCGGTCGGGTGTCGTTTCGGCCCAGTGTTCCAGCCACTGGCCGAGGGTGCGTTCGTATAACATAAGCGTTTTTCCTTTATTCGTTGTTTGTATAATGGTAGGTATCTGTCAGTTTCAGGGTTTGGACGCCGATGCTCAGTTCGGCTTGCGTGTGCTGTCGCGAGGGCGAGGTCCACAGGGCGGTGTAGTTTCCGTCGGTTCCCTTGGCTATGAGGTAGATGCCGGGAGTGGTGGCTTTCACTACTGTGCCGTCGGGTAGGGTCAGTGTGGCGGGTTCGCTGGCGGCCAGCCAGCAGCTACCGTCGGCCAGCAGGACGGCTTGCGCCGTGCGGTCGTTGCGCAACACACGGATGGTGCCGAGGTCGAAGTCGGCAGTCTGTTCGCGGTCGGCATCGGGCAGGATGACGTATCGGTAGGAGGCATCCTTTGGAGTCGTGCCGTGGTTTAGACAGAGCTGCACCACGTTGCCGCTGACGGTCGTACCTTCGGGGTACATCTGCATCACGTCGTGCCAGTCGCCTGTTCGTCGTTCGGTGGTGGCTGTCGCCCTCAGGCCGTCTCCCCAGGCGATGTAGCCTATGCTGTTGTGGTGGAAGCGTACTTCTTTGCCACTGGCTGTTACGGTGCCTTCCGCTGTTTTCCAGTGTTCGCCGGGCAGCAGGACGAAGAGGTCGCCGTGGCGGTGGCACTGCTCGATGGCGGTGGTTACGGCCAGACTACTGTCAGCCTGTATGCCTGCTCCCAGGCAGAGAACAAAGCGGTCGGTGAAGATCCACGCCTTGCGGGCGCGTAGGCCGGCGCGGTCGAGGTCCATCACCGTCATGCCCTGCTTTCCGTCCGACAGTCCGCCCACGAAGTCGCTGTTGTTGCGCGGTTGGTCGCCCTTGACCACAGGCATGGGGGCGTCGGTGGCGAAGGCTGTCACGCCCGGCAGCTTGCGCCAGTCCCACAAGGGGAAGATGTCGAGGTATTCACGTCCGTCCCGATAGAGATAAGTAGCTCCGTCGGCCGAGTAGAAGCCTTTCATGTTGTCGCCGTTCAGTGTTTCGGTCCCGATGACCTGTCGCGAAGCCATCTTCACTGTAGCCATCCACGTGGGGCGGCGGTGCACAGTATAGTTGGAACAGAAGAAGTGCTTGTGGCCCGTCAGTCTGTTCGTGGCGTCGGGCCCGAAGTTCTCGCGACACAGGGCGCGGGCCGTTTCGTTGCAGGATTCGGACGCGCCGCCTCCCAGTTCGGTAGCGGCAAAGGCGGTTCCCAGGCCTTTATGTACTTGCGATTGCTGGAAGAACTGCCGGCCCAGGGCGCTGATGTCCATCTTGCCTTTCCATAGGATCCAGCGATAGCCTTCGTCGGTGAGGCGGCGGACAATCTCCAGCTGCTCGTCGCTGAAGGCCAGCGAGGTCCCTGCGAAGACGCCCGAGTAGAAACTCATGCTGGCCAGGAAGGACAATCCGTAGTTGCCGAATTGTTGTTGTGTGCCGTGCTGGTGGAAGCTCCAGTCGGGCTGGATGCCTTCGGTCTGTCCTGTGACGATTTCCGAAGAGATGCTGTCGCGCGCCTGACGCACCAAGTCCATGTCGTTTTGTAACAATGCGCGTACCAGGACGTTGCCTGCCAGCCACACTTTGTTTTGTCCCGTCATGCCGAAACGGGCATGTTCCATCACTTCGATGGCTCCCCGTCGTTCTTCGTCCGTCATCTGTGGTTCGAAGAGCAGGAAGGCGTTGCCCAGGGTCTTGGGTACACCTATTTGGTTGTACCACCAGTTCAGGCAGACAGGCTTGGTGGCAAACCACCAGCCAAGTGCCTTGTGTATGACTTTTTCCATCTCGGCAGAATGATAGTAGGCGTTGCCTGGGGTGGAGTAAAGCTTCACCAGCTCCAGGATACGTTCCGTGTGTATGCGTGGTTCCCATCCCGAACGCTTCTTGTCCTGGTAGTTGATGTCGGGCCAGGTACCTTCGGCAGTTTGTGTGGTCAGGAAGGTGCGGATGATGTCGGGATCCGAAGGATAGCGTTGGAACAGTTCCACCACAACCTGGTCAGACCCTCTCTCGGTACGCGAAAGGGATGACAGCGTAGCGTTCAGATGAAATTCATCCGTTTCCGTCGGCAGTATCAGTTGGCTGAAGTTCTGCTTGATGCGAGTCAGCTCGGCGTCCTGGGCGGAAACACGTGTACACGCCACAGCCATAAGCAGTAGCGTGCCCGATACGAGTTTATGTAGATGCATGTGTTATACGGGTGTGTAGATTACTGCCAGTATTTTGGCAGCTTGTCCTTGATAAGCGTGTACGTGGTGAGGGACAATGGAATCGTAGTAGATGCTGTCGCCTTCCTCGAGCAGGTAAGTGTTTTTTCCGTAACAGATTTCCATGGTGCCTTGCATCACCATAATAAACTCTTCACCTTCGTGTGAGGAGAGGACGAACTCGTTGTCGTCTGTCGGAGCTACGTCGATGATAAATGGTTCCATGTGGCGGTCGGCTTTCGATTTGGACAGGGAGTGATATTCCATGTGCTTGCGACTTTGGATCGCATTGTTTGAGAAGCTGATGCTGTCGCTTGCTTCCGACTTGCGGCAGATGGCGGGTCCCATCTCGTCCTGATCGTCAAGGAAGGTGCCGAGGCGTACACCCAGCACGCGGGCTATTTTGATAAGCGGTGCCAGCGAGGGCAGGTCGATGTTGTTTTCGATTCGTTCAATCTGTTCGATGGCCAGGCCCGAGCGTTCTGCCAGCTCTTCGCGGCTGATGTTCTTGCTTTCGCGAAGCGATTTGATTTTCTCGCCTACAATCTTGCTTGTGTCCATGGTAAGTATGTTTTTCGTTCTAAGTGATAATAATTTCAATGTATAGTGTGTGCAAATGTAAAACAAACTTTGACTTTTTGCAATGATTTGTAGGGAAAATGTCCTTTGTTGACGTGTTTTTGTGTTGGCTGATTCCAGTTAGAATCGGTATCCAAGGCCAATGGATACCGAGTGCATCAGCTTGTGAGCGGGCAAAGACAGCTTCCGTCCTTCGATGGTGATGTTACGACTACCACCATAGAGGTCGAAATCCGAGCAGGTATAGCCGAGCGAGAAAATGAATCCTCCGTCTATCTCCAATGAGAGCGCCGTGCGCAGGTGGTAATAGACGGTGCGGGCTCCTTGATTTTGGATGTATTCGCGGCGGATGGTAGTCCACATGCCTGGCTTGTTGGGATAATAGTCGATGTTGAAACCACGGTTGGCGGGCAAGGGTAGAGTAAGACCAGGTGACAGGCTGAGGTAGAGTGCATAGTCCTTATCACGCCCCACCCACCATTTCGGCGTATTCAGTTGCAGGGCGGGCCGCAGGGCTAACAAGTAGCTGGGAGCATAATCGTTTGTATAGCTCCATCGGAGCTGTTTGTCCTGCGATGTTCCTGCAGGCGTATTGTCGTGGTAGGGACGGATGAACATCAGCCCCAGACTGGCTCCGACATAATCCAATGGCAGGAAGGCGACGGATGGTTCCACTTCCCAAGCGTCGTAATTGTTGAGAGCGCCTGCCAGCTCTACTTTCCAAAGCGAGCGTTTTCCCTTCTCTTGGGCAGGCAGAGCCATGCAGGCGCAGATGAAGAGTATGAAGAGTTTAGTTTTTTTCATGCATTTATTTTTTTCGGCGGCAAAGTTAGCGGGTATGGGGAGGGGATACAAGAAAGTGCGATGTACATCTGTTTTTAGTAAATTATTGTATATCAATAGAAAAGCAAAAACGGGTGATGTACATCGCACTTCAGAAGGTGGAAAAAGGATTACTCATCCGTATCCATCTTTCCATTGAAGGAGATGGATTGGCGTCGCGTGGGTTGGATGCGAATTTGTGTGGTACCGTCGGGATAGATGGTCAGATGGTACGTATAGGAATCTTCGTCGTTTGTGGTCGTAATTCGGATTTCCTTGCGCCCTTTCTTGCCTTCCTTCGTTTTGTAGGTCTGGATAAGGGCGTCGAAGTTCAGTCCTTTTCCGCCGCCATAAGGTGCACTGTAGGCTTCGCCTACGTAGGGCAGGTAAGAGAGGACGGAATCGCCATGTATGGTCAGCGAATAGTTGTCGATCAGGGCACGGCTCCGTCCGCGCATGGGTGTCATGTAATTTACTTCGATGCGGTAGCGACGGGCCTCGAGTGCCTCCTTGACGGTCTGTTCAGTGTGTGCCTTTTGTGCCTCTTTGTCCGTCTGCTGTGCCTGTATGGGAGCGGCAGATGCCAGTGTGCAGGCTAGGAAGGCGGTGTAAATTGATTTTTTCATATTCTTGCTCCTTTCTTGTTTAAGGTGGGTTTTACTACAAAAGTAACGTATATTTGTAGGAACTGTTTGTCCTTTTCGTTCTTCTTTTTTCTTTTTCGGTATAATTAACGGGTGGAAAAACATAGTTTCTTTTGATAGAAAGCATTGCTTTTCTTGTCTTAAAACATAGTTTTCTTCATTCGAAAACATTGCTTTCTTTGGGCAGGTCGTTGCCTTGTTTTCCAAGAGCAGAAAGAAGGCTTTTCGCTGGGGCATTTGCAAAAGCCCAAGAATATCCTTACATTTGTCGGAAACAACCGACTGACAACCATGCAACCAACATTTTCCATCCGTTTTTCTCCCTTGCAGGGATATACCGACGCTATCTACAGGCAGGCTCATGCACGTTTTTTTGGCGGCGTAGAGTGCTATTATTCGCCGTTTGTCAGAGTGGAACATGGTGAAATCAGGCGGAAAGACGTGCGCGATATCGAGCCTGAGAATAACGAAGGCTTTCGGTTGGTGCCCCAGCTCATCGCTCCCGATCTGGAGAAGGCGGAGCGGGTTCTCGAACTGTTTGTATCGAGAGGCTATCGCGAGGCAGACTTGAACTTGGGTTGCCCTTTCCCCTTGCTGGCTAAACGACATAACGGGGCGGGGATGTTGCCCTATCCCGAGGAGGTGGAAAACCTGCTGACTACGCTCTGTCAGAAGTTCCCCCAGATGCGTTTGTCTGTCAAGTTGCGATTGGGATGGGAGCAGGCGGATGAATGCCTGGCTCTGTTGCCTTTGCTCAACCGTTTGCCTTTGTCGGACCTTATCCTGCATCCGCGGCTTGGCAAGCAGCAGTATAAGGGAGAGGTGGATATGGAGGCTTTCAGTGCGTTTTACGAAGGGTGTGAGAAGCCGCTTTTCTATAACGGCGACCTGCTGACGATTGCTGATATTAGTCGTGTTCGCGAGCGTTTTCCCCGTTTGGCAGGTGTCGTTGTCGGGCGTGGCTTGCTGGCCAATCCGGCTTTGGGCTTGGAATATGCACGTGGCAGTGAACTTCCCGAGGCAGAGAAGCGTGAGAAAATCAGATTGATGCATTCCGATGTTTTTTGTCGCTATGCCGAGCTGTTGCAGGGAGGCGACCGTCAGTTGCTGATGAAGATGAAGAGCTTTTGGGAATATCTGTTGCCCGAAGGTGATCGCAAGGCACACAAAGCCATCCATAAGGCTTCCAGGCTTGATGCTTATCAGGCGGCGGTGAGTACTCTGTTGCGATTTTGATCGCTTTCTTTGGCGGTTGTTGTATTAAATGAATGTTAACCAAAATGCAATGTTGTAGCAAAAAGTTTTGTTTGTAACCTTTTATTGGTTACTTTCGTGGTGTTAATCTTTTATATTCAATTCCTAATTAATAGTGGCCTTATGAAATCTAATCCAGTATTTCCTCTTTTGTATTCCGCTTCTTTCCTGTCGATGGCATTGCCGCTTGTGGCGGCAGAGAAGTCGGGCAATGGTTCGGACCGTCCGAACATTATCTTCATTCTCTGTGACGACATGGGTTACGGTGACTTGGCCTGTTACGGACAGAAATATATCCAAACTCCCAATTTGGATCGTATGGCTGCCGAGGGCATGCTTTTTACGCAAGCTTATGCAGGGAGCCCTGTTAGTGCGCCGTCACGTGCCTCACTGATGACTGGCCAGCACTCAGGCCACGGGCATGTGCGTGGAAACAAAGAATATTGGACCAATGCGCCTTTGATGAAATACGGTGACAATGATGAATATACCGTTGTGGGGCAGGAACCCTACGATCCTGGTCACATTATTCTGCCTGAGATCATGAAGCAGAACGGTTATACCACCGGCATGTTCGGCAAGTGGGCGGGCGGCTACGAAGGTTCGTGCTCCACGCCCGACAAGCGTGGTATTGACGAATACTACGGTTTCATCTGCCAGTTCCAGGCCCATCTGTACTATCCGAACTTTCTGAACCGTTACAGCAAGTCGAAAGGCGATACGGCTACTATCCGCGTCACGATGGACGAAAACATCCAATATCCGATGTATGGCGACGACTACAAGAAACGTCCCCAATATTCAGCTGACATGATTCATCAGGAGGCTTTGGCCTGGCTCGACAAACAGGACGGCAAACAACCTTTTTATGGCTTCTTCACCTATACATTGCCTCATGCAGAACTGGCTCAGCCTAATGATTCGATTCTAAAGGCTTATAAGAAGAAGTTCTTCGTGGACAAGACGTGGGGCGGTAGCGAAGGTTCGCGTTATAATGCCGTGGTGCATACACATGCCGAATTTGCGGGTATGATTACTCGTCTGGACGCCTATGTGGGCGAGATTTTGGCCAAACTGAAGGAGAAGGGACTGGACGAGAATACACTGGTCATCTTCAGCAGCGACAACGGCCCTCACGAGGAAGGTGGTGCCGATCCTGAATTTTTCGGGCGCGACGGTAAGTTGCGCGGCTTGAAACGCCAGTGTTATGAAGGCGGCATCCGTATTCCCTTCATCGTACGCTGGCCGGGACATGTACCTGCCGGTATGGTAAATGATCACCAGCTGGCCTTTTACGACGTGATGCCTACGTTCTGCGAGCTGATAGGCGACAAGAAGTTCCCTAAAAAGTATCTGAACAAGAAGCTGGAAGGCGATTGCTTCGACGGTATCTCGTTCGCTCCGACGATGCTGGGGCAGGACGACAAGCAGCAGAAGCATGACTTCCTGTATTGGGAATTCCATGAAACAGACCAGATTGGTGTGCGTATGGGCGACTGGAAACTGGTTGTGAAGAAGGGAAAACCTCATCTCTACGACTTGGCTGCAGATATTCACGAAGATCATGACCTAGCTGCCCAACATCCCGATATTGTGGAGCAGATGGTAGGAATCATTCATCGCGAACATCGCCCGAGCGAGTTGTTCAAGGTAACATTGCCCTGATGGAAAGACAGATGATATAACGAAAGAAGGCTGCGCTCACGAACGCAGCCTTTTTTCATTATCCTCCTTTAGGATTGTGGTTCGAGCGTGATGCAGTCGATGTCCGGTGTCCAGGTGTAGGCGCTGCCCAGACGTATGGTGTTGCGCCCGGGTTCCAGTCGGACGGGTAGGCTGACGGTACAGATACCTTCGGAGCGGTTTTTCGCCAGCTTCTTAATGGGAGCGTAGACGTGTCCATTTACTTCTACCTCGATGAGGCGATCGTTCACTTCGCGTTTCCCCGCTTCGGGAGGCAGGTAGGCGATGGTCAGTGTGTAGCTGCCCCCTTTGTCGCTATGGACGTTGCTCCATTCCATGTAGTTGTCTTTGCTTCCGCCGATGTGGGTCACAATCATTCGTCCCGAAGCTCCTTCAAAGGATTGGGGACTGATGATGCGTTTCTGTTTGCCCAGGTCGTTGTAGAGAGGAAGGTAAGCCCATTCGGCTTCATAGCGGGTCGGTTCGAGGCGCTGTTCTGCTTTGAGGCGCAGAATTTTTACACTGTGCGGCGGTAAGGTGTACGACAGGTATTCTCGGATTGCTTTTTCGTCTTTTTGCTTCACGAGGTCGCGTACTTTCACTTTCCCGTTCAATTCAAGCAGGTCCAGCGGAACGTGGAAGGCACATGTGCTGTCCGACGGATTGTAAAGGGCGGCGGCACGCATATTGCCGCGCAGCTGTTCGATGTCTTTCACCAGTACGTATCCTTCGCCCTCGTGTTGCACTACATAGGCCTGAAGGCCCAGCGGATCTTGGTTGAGTGCTATCAGTTCCTTGTTTTTCAGTAGTTTCAGGGAGGAATCGGGAATGGTCGTCAGGTCACACCCGATGAGTAGCGGAGAGCTCATGAGGCACCACATCCCGAAGTGTACCTCCTCTTCCGTTTGTGTAAGGCCTCGGCCTATTTCCAGCATATCCATGTCGTTGTAGTGTCCGTTTCTGGCATAAGCAAAGAGGTAGAGGTTTTTCCGGATGATGGACTTCACGGAACTCCAGTGGGGGGATATGTCGCCGCTGATGCGCCACGAACGGGCCAGGCCGCGTGCCCAGGTGCCGGGAAAGGCCCATCGGCAGATGTTGACCGAGATGTCACGTGGACACACTTCTCGAATGGCTTTGCTGATGGCTGTATAACGTTCACGTTCATCCAAATCGAGTTGCTGTCCGGCACCGCAATAGTCTATCTTGATAAAGTCGAAACCCCATTGGTTGAAGTAAAGGTCGGCATCCTGCTTCTCATGGCCGTACAGGCCGACGCCTATCCCATTGGGATCGGCATCCCAAAGCGAACCGCAGGTGTTGGCTCCGGCATCGGAGTAGATACCGGCTTTCAGTCCGAGGCGGTGAATGTGGTCGGCTACACACTTGACGCCGTTTGGGAAACGTTTGGGGTGGGTTTGCAGTATCCCCTTTTCGTTGCGGTATCCGAAGAAGCCGTCGTCGATGTTGATGTACCGATAGCCGACATCTTTCAGTCCGAGCGATACCATGGCTTCGGCTTGCCGTTTGATGAGGCTTTCGTTGATGTTGATGCGGTAAGTGTTCCACGAACTCCAACCCATGATTGGTGGTTCGACGGGTTGGATGGTTTGTGCATCGGCACTGATGGCCGACAGAAGGAAAATAGAAAGAGCGTAGAGTGCTGAAAATGTTTGTTTCATGGCATACAGATGTTGGATGATGAGGCAAATATAGCTATTTCCCTTGGATAGTTTCTGCTGTATGCAAACAATTCCAGGAAATAACGGAATATGGGGTGACCCGTTATTTCCTGGAATTGTTATTTCCTAAGAATACGTTATTGTTTCAAGTTCGGGTTTAATATTGCATCTTCATAGGGGTAGGGCGAATACATACGGCTGTCGTCCCACGTACCACTGACCGCTACGGCTTCTTTTCGGAAGATACCCGGTGCAACCTCGATTTCGGGATTTTCCTTGCGGAATTCGAAATGTTCCTTGTAGCGGTACATGCGGAACATGTCGCGGGCGCGGCTGGCCAGTCCGGCCCAATAATATCCGGCTATTTCCCATCCATGTTCATTGTATCCGGCTTCGGCCAATTGTTCGGGTGTCATGGAGGTTGAATAGATATTGGAAGCTTCTCCGTCGGCGCGGTTACGTACACGGTTCAGCATCTCCACTGCCTTGGCGGTTACTTTTCCCGAACGTCCTATTGCTTCGGCATACCAGCAATATACTTGCGATAGGCGGATGATTTGCACGGTTTTTTCACCGTTTGCTGAAAGAGGTGTCGGGTCGGTGTAGTCAAATTTCATACCTCTTGCCGAGCTTTCGGCTGTTTTCATAAAGACAGGAGCCACCACTTCACGTGAAGGAGGATCAGTGTCGTACCACCAGTCGTGCAGTTCCCCGTCGGCCAACATTATTTTGGGGAAATAAGTGGCATCTTTACGCGGCCCTTCGGGGAATTCTTTCCAGAACTTGATTTCGCCATTGGTGTCGCCCCATCCGCCTTGCTTCATGTCAAGCAGGAAGTCAGTCAGTGGAATCATTTGGGCGGTACGGTCACGGTTATAATATACACCGAGCAGCACTTCGGGATTGTTTTCGTTGTAGGCCATTGAATAGACTTGGCTGTACTGGTCCAGCAGTTTGTAGTAATAGGTCCCGTTTTCGGCTCCGTCTATCACTTCCTCAGCTTTTTGGGCGGCTAGGTCGTAGTATTCCGTTCCTTTGTTGAGCGGCCAGCCGGCCATACACATATATATATAGGCCATGGTGGCTTTGACGGCTCCTTGGCTGACGGCAATGTTGATCCCATTGCGGGCGTAGGGTTCGCTACTATACATGGCAGGGCATCCTTCTTCGGCAATTTTCAGATCCGAAAGGATAAGTTCGTACACCTCTTCTATTGATTTCAGGGGAGCGTTGTAGTCTATTTCCTCTTCCAGCATGACAGGTACTTTACCCCAAGTAGTTACCAGATAGAAGTAGGAGTAGGCCCGCCAGTAATGAGCTTGTGCAAGTGCCTGCTTGATGTCCTCGGCACTGACGTCGGGCGTACGTTCGGCATTGTTGATGATGAAGTTGGCGGCCTTGATGACCTTGTGTCGCTGTTCCCACATGCTTACCAGCCACGAGTTGTTGTCGCTGACGCTGTATTGGTCATGCTCGCGCAGAGGCTGCTTGTTACTGGCGGGATGGGTGGAGATGTCGTCACCGGCCAAGAAATTGGTGCCGCAGTAGTTGTTTTGTCCCTGTGAAGTGGCTACGACGGAATAGAGAGCGTTGAGCGATGCGTCCAAGTCTTCCTTACTACTGAAGAAACCTTCGGTCGTCAATTGTCCGTAAGGTTTTTCGGTCAGGAAATCCTCGCAGGCCGAGAGGCTGAGAGCTACTGTGGCTGCCAGGAGTATGTTTTTGATATACAGATGAGTTTTCATGTTCTTATTCTTTTAGTGAGTGGTTAGAATCTGAGTTTCACGGCAAAGGTGAATGTTCGTGGTATGGGATAGGCACCGTAGTCCAGTCCGTCGTAGCTTGAATATACTTCGGGATCCATACCCTTGTACTTGGTGATGGTCAACAAGTCTTGTGCACTGACCGTCAATTGTATGCCGGCGAATTTGGCCACTTTACGCGGAATGTTGTAGGACAGACTGATATTCTTCAGTTTGATGAACGAAGCGTCTTCCAGCCAGAAGTCGGAATTGGCATAACTCTTGTTATCGGTATTGCTGATGCTGGGATAGAGGGCTTCGGATTTGTCGGTAACGTAGTCCCATCCTTTGAAATAGGCATCGCGCAGAGTGATAAAACGTGACACACCGCTCATGGAGGCCGTCGTGAAACGGCTTATGTTCAGACGGTTATATCCGGTAGCTGCATTGAAGAACAAGTTCAGTGTCCAGTTCTTCCACGTGATGGTGTTGTTCCATCCCAGTGTCCATTTGGGGCTGGCCTGTCCCTTGATGACAAGGTCGTCTGAGGTGGGAGAGGTGGTCAGTGTACCATCGGCTTTCTGGTAGAGGTTGGCGCCGTTTTCATCAAAGCCTTTCCATTGATATACATAGAACGAGCCTAACGGATAGCCGGGTTTCATAATCTGCATGGCACCGCCCAGATCGCTGTAGTTGGCACTGAGTACAAAGTCGTTGCCGGCCAGGTCTATGACTTCATTCTTTACATAGGCGGCGTTGAAACTGGTTTCCCATACGACGGTACTTTTCACCGGGAAAGTACTCAATGAGAATTCGACACCGGTATTGTTCAGCTTACCCTGGTTCACCCAGTAGGTACCACCGCCGTTGTATCGGGGGACTTGCTTTTGGAAGAGCAGATCGACCGTACGCTTCTTGAACCAGTCCACCGTGAGGTCCACGCCGAAAAGACTCAAGTCGAGACCTACGTCATACTGATAAGTTTTTTCCCATGTAAGGTCGGGAGTCGCAAATTGATTTCCCCAGTAACCTGTGTATCCGGTTGTGGTTCCCCAGCCATAGGTGGTACTTGAAAGCATACCCAAGGTACTGTAGGCAGAAATGGCTTCGTTACCAGTGACACCGTAGCTGGCACGCAGTTTCAGTTGTTTCAGGATATGTTGGTTTTCCATGAATTTTTCTTGGGCGATATCCCATGCCACTGCAGCCGAGGGGAACCAACCCCATCGGTGGTTCTTTTGGAATTTCGACGAACCGTCGGCACGAAGGGAGGCGGTCAGAAAGTAGCGCTTTTTATAGTCGTAGCCCAGTCGGAAGATACCCGATGCCAGGGAAGATTCGACGTATGAATTGCTTTCGGTACGTACAGCGGCATTGCCGATGTTCCAGTAGCCTACGCTTTCGTTATTCAGGTTCGAACCTCCGGCACTGAGGCCCGTGTCGGTGCTGTGGCTGATTTCCCATACGGCAGTGGCCGACAGGGTATGATCACCGAATTCTCCTTGGTAGCTCAGGTTGTTGGTGTTCTGCCAGTAGCGGTGCAGGCTGCTGCTGTTGTTCATGCTGTTGATGGCACCCGGAGCTACCAGCTTGGAACTGAACGAATAGGAAGGACTATGGTCGTAGTCGTATCCGCCTTGTACGGAGAATGTCAGTCCCTTGGCAATCTTGAAGAGCAGTGTCAGGTTGGCGTTGACGTTATAGCTGTAAGAGTCGCTGTAGTTTTCCATTGCCACGCCATACGGGTTGTTACCGGTTCCGATATTGTAGGGGTCGTTGTTATAAATACCAGTCTCAGGATCGCGCAGCTCCATGGTAGGTGAGAAATTCAGTACGTGGAACCAGCTTGGTGCTCCGTTCTCTTGATGAATAATGGCCGTATTCAAGCGGGTTGAGATGGATAGCCAGGGGCGCAGGTCTGCGTTGATATTGGCACGGAAACCATAGCGCTTGTATTTGGAGTTGATGGTGACTGCCTCCTGGTCGAGTACATTACCCGAAAGGAGGTATTTTACCTTTTCCGTACCTCCCGAGATTCCTATACTATAATCTTGGGTCAGGGCCGTACGGGTCATGAGGTCCACCCAATTGATTCCTTTCGTTCCGTTCTTATAGGCCTCCAGATCGGCGGCCGAGATGGTTTGTGATCCTCGGATGTCATTCAGGGCCAGTGCGTATTCGTAAGGGCTAAGCAGGTCGTAGTCTTTTCTGACGGCTGCCAGTCCAATTTGAGCGTCAAAGGTCACCTTGGCCCGTCCTTCCTGTCCGTTACGGGTTGTTACGAGGATGACACCGTTGGCTCCTCGCGAACCGTAGATGGCGGTGGAGGATGCATCTTTCAATACTTCCATAGACTGAATGTCTTGTGGGTTCAGTCCGTCAAGGCCGCTCGATGAGATGATACCGTCGATGACGTAAAGCGGATCACTGCTTTTGTTGATAGAGGTGGTGCCTCGGATGCGTACCTTTGCACCGGCACCGGGCATACCGCTGCTGTTTGTCACTTCTACACCGGCCGTTCTTCCTTGTAGAATCTGGGATACACTTTTTACCGGTTGGGTTTCAAAGCTTCGGGAACCTACAGTCGATACCGATCCGGTCAGGTCGCTTTTCTTTACGGTGCCATAGCCCACTACTACCACTTCTTCCAACATTTGGTTGTCTTCCTTCAGGATAATGTTGTAGGTGGAATTTCGTTGTCCGACTCTGGTCTCTTGGGTGTTATATCCCAGGTAGGCGATGACCAG
Source organism: Caecibacteroides pullorum (assembly GCF_019239235.1). Taxonomy (GTDB): domain Bacteria; phylum Bacteroidota; class Bacteroidia; order Bacteroidales; family Bacteroidaceae; genus Bacteroides; species Bacteroides pullorum. The sequence goes on from NZ_JAAZTS010000017.1 coordinate 54,970, forward strand.
AATGGTACGTGGAGTCACTTCCAGTGCGAATTTACCGTTGATGTCGGTTGTCACGCCGATGTCCGGATGTCCTTTGACACTCACTGTGGCACCGATGATGGGGATACCTTGTTCATCGGTTACGGTTCCTTCGATTTTCTTTTTCACACCGTCTGGTGGAGTGTTCTCGTCTGGTGGAGTTTGTACTGTGTATTCATCCGCTTGTGAAGATGCGGCTCTCTGTGCGGGCAGATGAAGGGGAAGTGATGAAATCACAACAATTACTGCTGCCCATCTGATTTTTTTGATTATTTGGTTTTTCATATATGTTGTTGATATGGTTGAATATAGGGGTAACAACAAATCATGTACCAAATAATGCTTGTGTTTTCTAATTCGTTGATATATAGATTGATATGGTAATGCTAAAACTTGGCTTTTATAATAGATATTGTAGAAAACGGTGATTTTGATGTGGAAATATTCCACACTCATGAAAACAGATCAGGCACGAACTGCATATATGCGTTCGTGCCTGAGAAATAGAGAATGGATCGCTATTTTATTTCACTTCCCAAGTATCATTGGTCATCAACAGCTCCTCGAAGTTGTGATAGTTCTTCTTGGCGCTCACTTCCTCGATTTGGGCATGTACGGCCTCGTCATAGGTCGGTTCGTCCACATCGCGGATGACACCGAGGGCGATGGGGAAGTCCGCTCCTTCCATCAGAGCGAGTTTCAGCTGCAGGGTGTTGTCCATGCAGTGGGCGTCGTGCACCAGAATGTCTTTCTCGGTGATTCCGTTTTCGCCAAGCTTCACCACTTTCAGGCCGAAGCCTTCCTGCATCAAGCCATATTCGCGGTTTTCACCGAAAATCATCGGCTTGCCGTGTTCCAGATAGATGGCGTTCTTGGCGCGTCCTTCCTTGTTGTAAACAGAGTCGTGCGTACCGTTGTTGAAGATGACGCAGTTCTGGAGGATTTCGCAGACGGCGGCACCTTTATGGTTGTAGGCTGCTTTCAGGATTTCTACCGTGCCGGCAGCATCGGTGGCAACGGCGCGTGCGAAGAAACGTCCGCGTGCGCCGAAGCACAGCTCGGCGGGATGGAAAGGATCCTCTACGGTACCGTAGGGCGATGACTTGCTGACAAAGCCGCGGGGCGACGTCGGCGAGTATTGTCCTTTGGTCAGACCGTAGATGCGGTTGTTCAGCAGAATCATGTTCAGGTCGATGTTGCGGCGTACGGCGTGGATGAAGTGATTGCCACCGATGGCCAGTCCGTCACCATCGCCTGAAATCTGCCAAACGGCCAGATTGGGATTAGTGACTTTGGCGCCGGTCGAGATAGCGGCCGCACGGCCGTGGATAGTCTGCATGGCATACGTATTCATATAATACGGCAGACGGCTGGAACATCCGATACCCGAGATGACGGCCGTTTCCCACGGAGCCTTGCCTATTTCGGCCATGGCCTTGTGCAGGGAGGCCAGGAAGAAGTGGTCGCCGCAGCCCGGACACCAGCGGGGTTGTCCTTTCTTGAAGTCTTTAGCTGTATATTCGTTCATAATAGTGTCCTCCTCGATTTTATTGGTTAATGATTTCGTTGAATGCCTTTACCAGTTCGGCTACGACGAAGGGTTGTCCTTTCACTTCGTTGAATTGGTAAGGAGTGAAATTGTTTACCTTCATACGCAGATAGGCGGCAAACTGTCCCAGGTTCTGTTCGGCTACCACTACTTTTTTGTAGCGTTTCAGTACCTCTTCTGTGTTCTTGGGCAGCGGGTTCAGGAAGCTGAAGTGCGCCAAGGCTACCTTTTTGCCGGCTTTGATCATTTCGTCCATAGCCGAATAGAGGTGTCCGTATGTACCGCCGAAACCTACGATAAGCAGGTCGGCATCGTCGGCACAACCTTGTACCTGAACGTCGGGCACGGGAATCTTGGCTACCTTCTCGGCGCGCAGGTGACACATCAGGTTATGGTTCTCCGGGTCGGTGGAGATGGCACCCGTATTACTGTCTTTTTCCAGACCACCCAGGATGTGCGTGTAGCCTTCTTGACCGGGGATAGCCCAATAGCGGACACCGGTTTCGGGATTGCGGCGGTAGGGTGTATAGTTGTCTTTCATGTCGGCGGGCGCATAAGGCGGGTTGATGGCCGGGTACTCGGCTAGCTTGGGCAACTTCCAGGCACCCGAGCCGTTGGCTACGTAACCGTCGGTCAGCAACACGACAGGTGTCATGTGCTCCAGGGCAATCTTGCAGGCCATATAGGCGGCGTCGAAACAGTTGGTAGGCGATGTGGCTGCGATAACTGGCATGGGGCTTTCACCGTTACGACCGAAGAGGGCTTGTAGCAGGTCGGTCTGTTCCGACTTGGTAGGCAGACCTGTGGAAGGACCGCCGCGCTGTACGTCGAGCACCACGAGCGGCAGCTCGGTGATGACAGCTAGGTTCATGGCTTCGGACTTCAGACATACACCGGGGCCTGAGGTGGAGGTTACGGCCAGTGCGCCGGCAAACGAGGCTCCAATGGCGGTGGCGCAGCCTGAAATTTCGTCTTCACACTGCACGGTCATTACGCCCAGTGACTTGTGCTTGGACAATTCGTGCAGCACATCCGTGGCTGGAGTAATGGGGTAGGAGCCGAGGAACAGTTTCAGTCCGGCTTTCTCGGCAGCGGCGATGAAGCCGTATGCTGTAGCCTTGTTGCCGGTGATGTCCATGTACCGTCCGGGTACCTTCACCTTGCTTTCGATGCGGCAAGTGGCATGTGCGATGGAGGCATGCGTGTTGTGTCCGTAGTCCCATCCGGCATGGATAACCTTGATATTAGCTTCGGCCACTTCGGGCTTTTTGCCGAACTTCTCGCGGATGAAGTCTTCGGCTATCTTGAGGTCACGGTCGAAAAGCCAGCATACTAGGCCGACGGCGAACATGTTACGGCATTTCAGGATGGATTTGTTGTCCATGCCCGTTGAGGCCAGGCAGTCTTTCACCATCGTAGTGATAGAGGCGGCAATAACTTCTTGCTTGATACCCATCTCTTCGATAGGGTTTTCGGTCTGGAAGGCTGCTTTTTCAAGATCGGACTTCTGAAAAGCGTCGGTATCGATGATAATTGTACCGTTGGGTTTAACGAATTTATATTGTGTCTTCAGTGCGGCTGCGTTCATGGCCACCAGCACGTCACACTGGTCACCTGGCGTATATACCTTCTGTGCACCGATATGCACTTGAAAGCCTGAGACACCCGTTAGTGAACCTTGCGGTGCTCGAATATCTGCCGGATAGTCGGGAAAAGTACTGATGTCGTTTCCTACCGTAGCCGAAACTGTTGAAAAGATGTTGCCGGCGAGCTGCATTCCGTCGCCGGAGTCGCCGGAGAAGCGTACTACCACTTCGTCCAGGTCTTTGACCATCATGTCGTTTGCCATAACTTAGGATTTTCTTAGGTTAATTTTATGGATATGCGTTCAACGCAGTTCGCAAATGTCGGAAAGTTAATCGGATTAACAAAACTTTTTTCGGAAAATCGGCAGAAAGTATTATCTTTGTGGCCTATTCCTGCACACAGATGCAGGATTTTCATTTAAAGGCCTTGTAGTTCAACGGATAGAATAGAAGTTTCCTAAACTTTAGATAGGGGTTCGATTCCCCTCGGGGCTACGAAAGCAGAAGGAGATTCTAAAATTTAATTCTTTAGAGCCTTCTTCTGCTTTCTTTTTTAGGTCATCAAGGAATAAACTTGTTCCTTTAACAAGTTGTTGTCATACTATTCTCCTAAGTAATAAGAAGGTACGGGTGCTTGTGGATATCCCATGGAGCGTTGGCAAATATAGCTTCGATAGATAGGATCTTGCATGAGACATGTTCTTCTGTCTTTTGCAGGGATATTGGTCGAATAGATTCTGATTTCTCCAGGGAGAGACGTTACAATTTCCTCGCGCCAATCGCCGTATAAGTCACCTATCATTAAAATACTTCCTTCTATGTTATGGGTTAATGTCTCCCCCTTCCATTTGATTATATTGGATTGATTTTTGTGTTGACCGGATATGAAAGTTTCTCTTATCTTATCTGCATCCCACCATGCCCAGTTACGGCATCCTGGAATCTCTCCATTGACTTGAATATAGGTTCCATTTGCACTTAATAAATATTTGTCATTGCTTCCACCTTTGCGATCTTCGCTGGCAAAACATTCTAATCCGGGCATCGAGGAAGTTATATCTGCGACCATCCCATCGCCTACGTGAAAGGTCTTTCTGTTTATGTTCCAGATAGATTTACCGGTTTTAGCATCTACCATGCATACCCCTCTTCCATTGGTTTGCCATGGCTCTAAGCATAAAAAACTTCTAAGCCTGGTCTTGTAGGGTCTATATCTGTCAGATAGGCTTTATCGGGATGTCCTAGTCCAGTTGACCAAAGTAGAGTTCCATTATCATCAAGCATACAGGAACCAAGTAGAATTTCATCTTTTAAATCTCCATCAACATCTCCGCATACAATGCTGTGTGCCCCATGCTTCGAACAATCGGGTTTTCTTCATCTCCATCCCATCTCCATTGTCTCTTTAATTTTTTCCCATCCCATTGCCAAGCATCTACTACCATTAGTTTATATGTTCCGCGACAAGCTAAAATAGAAGGAGTCTTTCCGTCCAAAAAGGCCATAGCCATTTGGTTTCTGTTTTGTCTGACCAGATTGCCGTAACGTTCATTGCGTTCTGGCCAATTTACTCTGGCTAATTCTTTGCCTGTCATACCATCCCAAATACTTAAATATTCTTCACCAGAATCAACTCTTCCTTCGGCATTGCGTGCAGCATTTTGGGGTGCGGTTTTAATGGCAATTTCTGCTTTTCCGTCGCCGTTGAAGTCATAAGCTATGAAAGGAGAGTACCAGATACCGGGTTCAATGCCTAAACCTAAATCTTTACTCCATAGTTTCGTTCCGTCACTCAGGTAGGCTTCAATTTGATAGGTAGTTCCGTTTTTGTCTCCTGGCATTCCAGGGTCAATATTACTGTCTGGGGTTCGTATGATGTAGTCGAACGTTCCGTCTCCGTTCAGATCTGCTACAGCTACTTTCCCTGCTTTAATATTAGGATTAATTTTTATAGATTTGTAGTTCGTTAGTTCGCTGAATTTTATACTGATTTGCGAACCTTCCAGTATGTTTTTGTTATCAATCTTTTTTATAGATCTTACTTCATAATGGACCTTTTCAGTAGATGGATGAAGATCGATAAAGTCGCATGTGTTTGATAGAGGATTTTGAGTCAGGCGAATACGTTCCCCTTCTGTGTCTTTGTATACATGAAATTGTACATCATCTCCATCGCTTTCTAACAATCTCCAGCTCAAATATACTCCTTTACTATCAATTGTAGGAATGGCTGTAAGTCCTCGATTTAAATTCTCTTTGACTCTTTCTTTTGCAAATCCTACTACATATGGCTTTTCCTGATGATTCGGTGAGAGAATCTCATAATAATAGGTTCGTTCACGCAAATCCTGTGCATGCATGACATTGAGATTAGCCATTGCAACCGTTCCTAAAAGAATCAATATACCTTTTCTGTTCATATTTATTTGTTTTATTAAATTGTGATTTATTCTTCGTTTTCTGGATTTTAGAATAGTACTAATCTCTCACCAGTGTTACCGACATTAGTCCGATAATAACTTCGTTAGCTATCGTTTTCAGGTAAAGCCGATCTAATTCTTTATCAGAATCAAGTGGTAGGTCCAGTAGAGTAGCCATTCCTCCTTCGATATAGATGGGATTGTTAGACATCTGTTTTTTAAGCTTTCCGGCATGGTAGGTATCTATCTCACCTGTTTTCAGACGTATTCTGTATGGTCGTGGAGCATTACTGTAGAATGCTGCGTTATCAATAAATATGTCCTGATCCAGTGGAAGTAGATTTTCAGGAAGTACCAGTTCCAATACGTCTTCTGTGCCATCTTTATATCGGACGGTTATGGTTCCGTTCAGACAATGGGATTGCATGTGATAAGTGGAAGCGGCTACCAATAGATAAGCCTTTGATGCTTTGCCATGCAATGCGATAGACAGTGAATCCGGATAATTGTCCCATAAGGTGGTGAAGGCTATGTTCTTTTTACCTTCAGTGGCAGAAGTCCTGAATGGAATTCCTTGAGGCATTATGAATATGCCATTTTTTACTTTTGAACGTAACCCCGTATCTTCTATTGGAGACAGGTCATTCGGGTGGCACCATTGTCCCATTCCTTGAGTTGGTACGCACAAAGTTGTATAGGGCCATCGTGGAGATTTATATTTCCCGTATGCGAATATATTATTGACTTCATCGTTAAAATATGCGTCCATACTTACTGTATCATATAAGGTTGATGCTGGATTCTGTAGATTCCAGTTTATAGCTTTCAGTGTATAGGTTTTGTCCGGAGTACTTACTGTAATTCGGTTTGTACCCATGGAAGCGATGGGCGTCTGACAGGTAAATGTCTGTTTACCACCGGCCGGGATGTTTACATTTTCTACGTTAGTCGTGTTGTTTATTTGAATATTTCCTTTGATTGCCTTTCCTGTATGGTTCACCAGCATGAATTTTAGAGAGTCGGAATCTGGGTTATTTATAATTTCCAGCGGTTGTAAGATATGTATATGAACTGGGATCCACCACGATAAGTCGTTTTTCCTACATTTTACAAAAAGTGTGCGATGGCCTTCTACTCCATTCGCTGTTCCTTGCAATTTGTTTTCGGATAGAGTTGCTTCTGTGAGAATATGTTGTGGGTCATACAGTTTCACTGCATTTTCAAGCCTGATATCCAAATGGTTACCTGAGGCTACTTCTGTCTGGATTTCTTGAGACGATTTATCACGTTTCCCTATCCAAGCAATTTCAATGTCATAGTTTTCTTTCACCCCTGCTTCTATAGCAATACGAGGAATCCCAATGCTTGGTTCCAATATTTGGTATCCAGTCTGTTTTCCATTAATCTTAATGTAGTCTACCTCGTTTCCACGTACTTCTACTTCCAGTATAAGATTTCCCTCAGTCTGTAATGTGGGCGTAAACTTATAGAAATCTTTGTACCCTTCGCGTTTGAAATCGTATTTCATGTTCAGGGTCCCTAATGAAGCGTGGTTCCATTCTTGGGGGAATCCGGGGCGAATAACCAATCTTTTGTTCATGAGATCAGGAAGAATGCCGAACATTCCTTGGACAACAGCTCTGACACCCACAGCGACCGGATCTGCAAAATCTCTGTACATTTCTCCTCGTGCTGCGTCATAGTGTGATATTTGTGTGATGTTTCCAGGTCCCGATCCTAAATACATGGCATCCAAGATAGCTCCTTTGAACATTTTGAAAGCTTCCTCTGCACGTCCTGCCTGCCAGAAGCTATAAGCTGTGTGTACGATTTCACCAAAAGCTACATTATTGATGGACCACATATAAGGTTGCCAATTGGTAGTACTTATCACGTAGTTGTTCGTGTCTTTAAGCCCGTTGGCTACGACTGGGATATGTGGAATGTAGTTGTCTACGTATCGTGTGGCCTGGTAAGCTTTGAAAGCATCATGTATGTCTGAATCAATGGAATGGTAGACAGTCCATACGGCAGCGTTCTCATGCAGCATCTGGTTTCCCATGTTGTCCTTGAATTCGGCCCACCAGCCTTTTTCGGGAATCCATAGTGTCTTGTTAATGGCTTTTAGAATCTCTTCTGCTTCTTTTTTATAGGGAGTCGGATCTTCACCTAATTTTTCAGCAATCTCGGCTGCCATTTTATTGGCTCTGTAATTGTATGCAGAAGAATGTGTTACTTCCCCACCATTATATTGGAGAGCATCTGAAGCCCAAATACAGCAGTAAGCGTCATAAAGATGATCGTTATCCGGATCAAAGGTCTGCTTTTCCCATTGTAAATGTCGTTTAATGACAGGGAAAATTTTACGTGCATAGTTTAGATCGCCTGTCCAGTTTAAATGCCATAATAGTTCATCTATATACACTAGGTTCATATCATAATGATGCATTGCATCTGTGCGGTTGGGATTCCGGCAGATGTAACCGTTACTGTACATGGGTGTTCCCCATTTTTTTAACGAACGTGCTCCATGGAGTTCGTCGTCCTGTAAATGCGGCAGACTGACCGGAATATTGGTGATTTGAGCTGCAGCATAACCGTCGAAGTGCATACGGGCGCGGTCGTGCATCCCTATTAGGTCTCCCAAATAGGCAGCTCTCCATCCAGTGAGTGGCATTCGCCATCCGATAGCTCCATGCAGGTAGCTTGGTGCTTCCCAAACAGCATCCTCTGCGCCGGCAAAGATTCCTCCTAATGTATTGATGTAAGGGTCTGGCGTATTTATTTTCATTCTTCCCACAATCTTTTCGCGAAAGTCTTGTGCCAACTTGAAATCTGTTGCAAGGTCAATCTTTCCTTTTATAGTCCGAGGATTTACCCATTCCATGTATTTGCATTCTTTTCCGATTGGGAGTGTTGCTATTGCTACTGGCTGCTCTGTGGCTTCAGATTCCAATAATTCGGTCAGGTTGTCAATGGCTCCTCCGTCTGCCAGCCTGAATCTAACCTCTTCTGAGAATATGCCTTGTACTTGTTCGGCATCTTGAGTGATTTCTTTTGTTACTTTTAAGTCTTTCAGAGCTTCTTTATTTTCATAAGCTTCATCTTGCGACATGATTTGTTTTCCCTTTCCGTAGAAATTCGTGATTCGGCATCCTTCTATCTGGAATGAGTTTCCCTTGCAATTTTCTGGTTTAATATAAAAGCAATCTTTGGGATCTGCACCCAAATCTCCTTCTCGGGAAAAACGTTTGTTACTGGCACCACCATAAATGGCGATCAGTTTCACTCCTTTTGGTAAATTGTCTCCTTGGATGGATGCAATCATCCCATCTGCATCGCTGAGGGCTAACATATCGATCACGATAGTTCCTTTTTGCAGATACTGTTTATCTTGTATGATGTAGCGACGCTCTCCAGACCTGAACCGTGATTCAATACTACTCAGATCTTTCATCCATACCGTTGTGTCAGCAGTTTGTAGTGCCATATATATGCTACCGCCTAGTCGGGGCATGTAAAGACCTATTTCAGGATAATCGCTGGTTTCGAAACGGAATCCTGTATTAGTTCCGTAAATAGCACGCGTAAATCGTTTGTCACCATTCTTTCCGACGAAGTATTCTCCTTCGGGTTTGTATCGGAGTTGACGTTCTTGACCGTGCCAAAATGCTAGTGTTTCATTTGGCTGTTCTGTTGTACAAGAACTGTAAAGTATTAGCCCTGCCAATAATGGTAAGATCCCTTTTTTACAGATATTGATTTTCATGGTATCGAAAATGTGTTAGTGAAAGTATTGATTGCTTTGCGAAGATAGTACTTTCGTTCTGTTTGAGGAATGAATTATAGCAGGTGAATTTGTACGATTAAACTGAGAATGGTACACATATATGGATAATTGTACGGATGCCAGAAAAATGTTAAGTCAATAGAAGTGTAAAATACATTTTGTGTGTTTTAATTTTGCAGAATTTTGACTGACGAATACAAAGTTTATGTGTGATGATTAGTTATTGTTCTGAAGAGTAAAATATGAGGCGTTGTAATTGGAGATGATGATTATTATTCTAACTTTAATTTTTTATAAAAAACTTACTCAGGAGTACGTGAAGACATAAACCTGAGTAAGCATATAAAACTATAAATTAATGTGATGAATATATAGAG
>NZ_JAAZTS010000018.1 GCF_019239235.1 Caecibacteroides pullorum
ATCTTTAGGCTTAAAGATACAAAATCTTTAGGTAATAACAAAGCCCCAGCTTGTGAAAGTCGGGGCTTTGTGCTAAACAAAGAAGGTGTGCTTTTTGACACACCTTCATATTTTCATAAATATTATAATTGCCTCCCTCATTCCTGAAACATTCGGATTGAGTATGCCCGCGCAAAGTTACTTGCGTTCCTACTACTTCAAAGTTATTAAAATGATGACAGGAGCCATCGACATAAAACACACAAACTCTCAACCCCTGAGGACGAACCTGTGACAAATCAAAAACAGGTCGTTCCAACTGATATCCTCCGATATAAAGCCGTTTTGACACACTGCAATCTGTTCTTGACATCTTAAAGACTCGAGCATATAAATTGGTCTTTTCCATAATTTGCTCTTCCGTAATAACATAGACACCAGCACGAAAATATATGGTATCAACGCCCTCCATAGAATAAGCTTTATTCAATGTAGCAAAAGGAGAATCTATCGTACCTTTATTCAAATCACAGCCATTTGTAGCTACGAAGCAGGTTTTTGCATGTAAACAACATGCATAAAAAAATAAGAATATAAAATAGAATAGTTTCATAGTAAGTTTATCATAATTAAAAGTGAAATGAGGAGGGAATACCCCCTCTTAAAAAGATCGCAGATCTTAAAACATGAATGAAATACCTCATGCTATAAAAACAGCCGATCTTCTATCGGGATATCCTCTCCTCATTACGAATTACCATCCGGCATTCTGATCCAAATTCGGATTTTTCAAACGCTCAGATTGAGGAATCGGGAATAAATACATCTTTTCATTCCACGTACGATTTACCACGTTACGCTCGTATGTAATAGTACCATCTGCATTCTTAGTCAACTTCATTTCTGTGATACTCTTAAGTTTATCACCATCCTTCCACCGTCTCAAATCATAAAAACGATGGCCCTCAAATGCCAATTCAACCATACGCTCATTCTGATATTTAGCCCAAAAAGCATCAGGTGTCAAACCTGCAGCCAACAAAGGCATTTTCACATCAGCTCTGTCACGAACCACATTTACAGCCTCACGCGCCGTCATATTGAACTCAGAAGGATTATCAGCAGAACCTGTATATTTAAATACGGCCTCAGCATAGTTCAAATAGAATTCACCTAAACGATAAGTAATCCATGAATGACGAGCTTTTTTCGTTGTACTGTTTGCACTCAAATCAATAGCAGAATCCAAGTATTTCTTTAGATAATAACCTGTAGGAGTAGCGCCAGAAAGAGGCTCTGCATTCAAACCACCATAAAAAGTTTCAATCGGATCTGAATTCTTTGAAGGCCATTTGGTATCGCCATTCTTCACAATAGTCATTGCGAAACGCGGATCACGTCCTTCATAAGGATTGGCTGGATCATAGCCACTGCCTTCTTCATTCCACAATTTACCCGTAGCTTTCATTTCATAAGCATCCACCAAATTTTGCGTCGGACAGTTACCTGATTTTCCACCAGGAACACCCATGGGGAAATTATAACCTTCAAGGACATTATCTCCACCGTTCACAAAATAACGACGTACAAAAATCATTTCCTTGTTAGTCCAGTTATCAGCTCCCCACAACTCTGTATATTTACCTAATTTGAAACCATACTTAGTACAAGTATCAATGACTGCTTTGTTCGCCTCTGCAGCTCTTTTCCAAAGCTCCTGATTATTATCTGTATTAAATAATGGACTGGCTGCATACAACGCCGCACGAGCTTTCAATGCCAAAGCTGCATATCGAGTAACACGACCACTCTCTGCAGGGCTTATTCCATCAAGTCCCAATTGAGTATAATCAGCAGGCAATTCTTCATATAATTGATCGCATTCCTCAATAATGGCGTCAAAGACTTCCTGAACCGGTGTACGAGTCAACGAATTGACCTGATCTGTAGAAACCATTTCAGTAAAATAAGGAACATCTCCATAAGCACGAGCCAAATTAAAATAGAAGTAAGCTCTTAAGAAACGAGCTTCCTTAAAACTGTTATGATAACGGAACATTTGGGCACGATAATCATCATTTAACTTCAACTCATCAAAAGTCAAACCCTGAAACTCTGCCAAATATTGATTACAAGCTTGAATTCCTTTATAACTTGAAGTCCAAATTGAGGACATCGGATTGGAGGGACTCCAAGAACCGTTTGTAAAATCACAAATATCATTGGATGGATAAGCATATTCAGCCTCATCACAAGCAGAAGCCAACATTCCCCCAGAATAAGTTTGGCCAAAATCATAATCCAACATCGCATAAATATTGGTGACCATACCTATTACATTATCATATGTTTCCTGCACATAATCTTTCCCATAATTGGAATATTCATGATAATCCCAATTACAAGAGGACAAAACAAGCGTACAGGCCACTCCACTCAAAATATTCTTAAGTTTCATAATTATCTAATCAAATTAAAAAATTAATCATTAAAATCCAATGGTCAAACCTGCAACCAAACTACGAGTCAAAGGATTTGTTGCTCCATAAGATTCTGGATCTGAAATCTTAATCTTATCAAAACACAAAAGATCGATTCCTCTTACATAAATCTTTGCGTTACCTAAGATTTTGCTCTTCTTCACTAAATTTTCCGGGAATTTATAGTACAATTCAACAGAGCGCAGTTTCAAGAATGAACGATCTGCCAACCACAGTGTATTTGTCTGATAATTATTCTCATTGCTCTGAGAGCTCAAACGAGGATATTTAGCATTCTGATTACTTTCAGTCCAACGATTATCATAATATTCCTGAGAAATTGTGGTGTTGTTAACCAATGGCCAATACAAACTCTTTGTATTCAACACAGCGGAATATCTGCCTGTACCCTGGAACATAGCTTCCAAACCAAGACCTCTCCATTCTGCACCTAAATTAAAAGAATAATAAAGTTCAGGAGCCGAAGTACTGTAGCCAATAGCAACTTTATCATTTTCATCAATCACATTATCATTATTGATATCTTTATATTTGATATCACCAGGTCTAACCGTTCCAAAAGACTGCTGAGGACTTGCATCAATATCAGCTTGGTCTTTAAAGAATCCCTCTACAACCAAACCATAAGTTTGATTCAAGGGATCGCCCGTAGTCACCAAGTTATCATACATCTTAGGTTCTTCCATCTGCTCAACAATCTTATTCTTAGCTAAGGCAAAATTACCTCCTAAATTAATAAGAACTTCACCAAATTGCTTGTTGTACTTTATACCCAATTCTGTACCCCAACTATCTACAATACCACCGTTTTCATAAGGAGCTGTAAAACCTAATACACTTGAATAATGTCCACTTGAAGACACCCAAATGTCCGAACGTCTTTCATAATAAGCATCAATATTAATATCTAATCCTTTGAGCAGGCTTACATCCCAACCCAAATTGTATTTATAGCCTTTTTCATGAGTCGAATTAATAGATGCCAAACGTCCAAGAGTCCAAGAACTAGTTCCCACTGAATAGTTCGTATCAAATGCATAACCATTACCACTACCATAAGTTTGTTCCCAATAATTAGAAGCAGGAATACGGTCTGTATTAATAATACCCATTGATGCTCTCAGCTTCATGAAATCAATCCATGAAATATTCTTAATAAAATTCTCTTTAGACATCACCCAAGCCAATCCCAAGGTAGGAGAAAATCCCCACTTATGTCCAGGGGCCAGCATATTGGATGCTGAAGCAACCAATGTCAGATCAGCAAAATATCTGTCCTTATAGCCATAATGAGTATAAAAAGAAGCATTTCCTCTATACCAAGTCTGGTCAATACCTTTCGTATTACGATATTCATAATCCCATTTCAACTGACTATAAATCTTATTATCTGCATTAATCTGCTTGTCATAAAACAAAGTCGCAGCAAAATTGAACACACGGGTAAAAGCTATACATTTAGCAGTAGAGCCCATTGCACTTTCCTTACCATCTGTATAATAAGAAGTCGCTGAAGGAACACCATTTTCCCATGCAGTAACAGAATTACTTCCATATACAAACGTCTTTGAATGATCTTCCCAGTACTGAGCATAGTTGTCATAAGAAAGTAATGCACTAGCACCTAATCCAGGAGTAATAGCAGAAAGATCCTGTTCCAAGGTCATATCTGCAAACAAAGTTCTTTCATGGAATTTAGTATAAGCCGCAGCTTGGGACACAGCTACAGGATTCTTTGTACCAGCCCAAATAGCGCTACCACCCCAAGTTCCATTTTCCAATCGAGCTGGATATGCAGCAGAAGGCAATGTGTAAATCATATCCCACAAGTCCGCTCCTGCTTCACCATCAGCACCGGGTGCCCTTGTCTCAGACAGTACGCCCAAAACATTAAGCTTCAACTTAGTATTATCACTTAAGTCAATATCCAAATTTGTACGTAGATTGGCTCTAGAATACTGATCCTGAGTAGAATATCCATCATTCATATATGGATTGGCTATAAAACCTTTATTCGTTGTCAAGTTAGCCATAGCGTAATAACGGAATTTTTTAGCTCCACCACGAAAACTGATATTATAAATGTTTGTGGCATCCATATTACGGAACGTTTCTCCCATCCAATCTACATTAGGATACAAAAATGGATAATTTCCCGTCTTGAAGGCGTTCAATTCATCTGGTGAATAACGAACTGCCAATCCGTCATTCGTTAAAGCCTCATTCATTGCATTCGCATAAGTATAGCTATCTACAAACTTAGGCTTACGAACCTGCCAACCCATCCCATGTTCATATACAAACTTAATCTCTCGAGAATCGTATTTACCACGCTTCGTCGTTATATTAATTACACCGTCAATGCCTTTATAACCATAAAGAGCTACAGCAGCAGCATCCTTTAAGATGCTAACTGATTCAACTTCTTCAGGCGTAATGTCATTAATATCACGTTCAATACCATCTACCAATATCAGAGTTTTTGTTCCTGACAGTGTTTTCAATCCTCTCACGAGCAAAGTTGGATTATAGTCGGCATAAGTACCTGAATTCTGCAAAACAGTCAGACCCGTTCCATATCCAAAAAGAGAATTACCAATATTCTTAGCACTGCGCTTATTAAACTCCTCATTATATATGATAGAAGTCGACGCCGTTGTTTCTTCCAGCGTTTGAGCCTTCTGATAACCAATCTGCACCATTTTAGAATACTTGACAGGTTTGTCAGCAGCTACACTATCCACATATTCCTGCGCGTTGGATTGCATGGCCATCGCAACACAAAAAGCAGAAATTATCAATTTATTTTTCTTCATAATAAGTTCGATCAAAAAAGTTGTTAATCTGTTCTTTACCATCCCGGATTCTGTACCAATCCATAGCCCTTATTTACTTCTGTTGCCGGGAATGGTGACAAGTACCATTTAGGATCAAATCCGTTAGTCCACCAATAACGAACAGGATTGTTCAGCTCATACTTCTCATATTCAAATTTGCTGGGATAAGGCATCGTCTTATCATCGTTACCATACCAAGGTTCATCTCGACGCTCTCCATTTTCGTCCAAACGGTAAATCAAAAGTCCATGAAGCTGTTTCGAGAATATATCTGCACGTTTATAACGAATCAAGTCAAAGAAACGAGCATCTTCCATACCTAATTCACAAGCACGTTCACGCAGGATTTCTTCCAACAGTGCATTCTTATCTGACAACAGATTCTTATCCGGGTTACACTCAACCAATCCTTTCATACCTACACGCGCACGCACAATATCAATCTGATCAACAGCTTTCTGCATATCCCCCTGTTGACTTTGGCAAAGAGCCTCTGCATAAATCAAATGCAATTCCGACAGACGAATGCAAGGCCAATGCACATAACGACGAAGCATATCATCGCCCATCAAGAATTTCATTGGAGCATATCCTGTTGCAAATGAAGCAGTCTGCGTTGTAGGATTAGTACTAGCATCTTTTCCACCAAGCCATGATTCAAAACTACGTCCAGCCATATTACCAGTTGTCCAATCCATAGAAATGCGTTGGCCATTCACAACCGCTTCTTCATACAAGCGTGGGTCACGGGTAAGTACAATATTATCATCTACCACATTACCTGTTTGAAACATTTCATCTAACCGGCCTTCAGCTTTCGTTTTCTCCCAATCAAAAGGAGTTCCATCTTTCCAAGGAAACATCTCAACATACTCTTGCGTAGGACTATAACCTCTGTGAATACTCATCAAAGGATCACCCCACTGATGCCAGTTATAATGACTGGATTTAAAGGCATCATAGTCAATCACACGTGTACTCAGCAACACTTCCGGACTATCCAAATTGGCATAACCAGAACGATAAGCCAAACGATAATCTTCTGGACGTGTACCATTGGCCTGTTGTAAATGATATCCACCCTTAGAAGCTAACTCATTAAAAAACTCCTCACAAGCTTTCAAACAACGATCCCACAGTTCAGCCTTATATCCCCCATACCAGATGGCTGGATTATCCGTAGCACCTGGATAGTAAGGTTCTACATCATTAAACAATGGAGATGCTGCAAATTGCAAAATTCGACATTTATAAGCAAGAGCTGCTGCACGATTCCAACGACCTGCATCGGCAGCAGGTGTTTCCACCGTCCATGGCAAAACAGCTGCGGCTTCATCCAGCAACTGTACCATGAAATCAACATTCTCTTCCACACTATTACGTGGCATTGAATACGTAGCGTCCGTTCCTGTAAAAGTCGCCTTAATCAAAGGCACACCACCATAGTGACGGAAAACATCAAAATATCGAGAAGCTAAGATACATTTTGCTTGCGCAACCATCGACTGCTTTTCTTCCTCGCTTAATCCAGGTACAGCATCAATGTTTTCGATCAACATCCAAACACCACGAACAGCCTCCCAAATATTATTTCTGAGGTAGTCAAACTTATCAGAACGCTTACCGTAGTTTGCAGAATGTGTTCCAGAAAAATAAGGTCCTGATATACCTGCCGAAGGATAAGTAAACACATACAAATCTGTCAAAGCTTCAGGTTTGCCGACATAGTTATTTGAACTTTCCTGATTTGCTACATTCTTATAAGGCAAACCATAATATTGCATTCCATACAGATTTGTTAAAAACTGACGAGTATATTCAGCATTATTAAAAACGGTATCTTTAGTAACCGATCCGCCAGGAGCTTTTTCTAGAAATGCACTTCCGAATTTAATTTCATCCACACAAGATGTAATAGCCATGGAAGTAACAAATAAACCTGAAACAAGCCTTAACGTCCAATTATTATATTTTTTCATCTTTCTATACATGTAATATTAAAAACCTAATTTCAGACTTAACGAATACGTTTTAGTCAACGGATAAGAAGGAGAGTTACTTGCTCTAGACTCAGGATCACCCCAAATATACGGAGTGAAAGTCAACAAGTTATAACCACTTAAAGCTAACTGGAATGTATTCAATTTCAGTTTCTTCATAAACGGCAAATCAAAATTATAAGCGATTTGCAGATTTTTCAAACGAAGATATTTCGAATCTTTCTCCCACAATGTAGACTCTGCATAATTGTTTGCATCACGCAAGAATGTAGGACGAGGATAAGCTGCGTTCGGATCTGGATTATCAGGAGTCCAAGTATTATCCAACATATAAACCAAAAGACCACCTTGATCAGCATCGTTTCGATCTGTAAAAGGCTTACGGAATACGTTTGAAATATTGCGGCTAACATTCCATGCGCCAGTCCACTGCATAGAAACATCCCAACCTTTCCAGCTGAAGCCTAAGTTCAAGCCAGCCATATACTCAGGATCATCAGTAAAACCAAAATCACGTGACATATCATTCGAATCAATCTTTCCATCACCATTCAAGTCCACGTATACGCAATCACCATCTTTCAGGTCTGTAATCAACTGTTCAGGCATATCCACTCCGTATACCTCCTTATAATGTTCAGGAGTCGTTTCCGAATTGTAATATTCAAAGAACTTATACTGACTTCTCGCCCCGAGTCTTCTCCCTTTCTGATACATATATTCTTCATTCATGGGAGCCTCTTTACGTTCCTTTACTCGGTTCTGATTATACATCAGATTCAATCCTACATTGTATCTGAAATCGCTTCCAACCTGGTCGTTCCATTTCAAAGAAATTTCCCATCCCCAACTACGCATAGAGCCAAGATTGGCAACTGGAAGTGCAAAACCTAATACAGAAGGTGCAGTTCCATCGCTCAACATGATGTCTGTTCGATCTTCATGATAATAATCGAATGTAGTGCGCAAGCGGTCATTAAAGAAATTTGCATCCACACCAAAATTCATCTTCAGAGCCTTTTCCCAAGTCACATCTTGATTGTTCTTTGAACTTTCGTATGCTGCAGGGCTAGGCGTGGAATTATTTATACCAAACAAGAAACCATGTCCATCACGATTAATCAATGTTGTATTATTAACAGCATAAGGATCTGACAGATACAAGAATCGTTGTGTATTTCCGTCAAAACTATCATTTCCGACAAGACCCAGCGTATAGCGGAATTTCAAGAAACTAATTACCGGTTTAATAGGCTGCCAGAATTTTTCCTCACTAACTACCCAACCAATAGAACCAGCCGGGAAAGTACCAAAACGTTTACCAGGAGCATAGTTTTCCGAACCATTATAACCGATATTAAATTCTGCCAAATAACGATTCTTCCAATCATAAGTTGCACGACCAACCAAGCCTACCAGGCCTCGGGGAATATCTGAATATGCAGAAGGATAATATGTTTTTGACTGGTTATACAGCAACAAGGCGGTCACATGATGATCGCCAAAATTACGAGCATAATTGAAAGCTGCTTCCATATACCAATTACGGGATTTAGCCGGATCGCGATCTTCATAACTCAATTGGCTATTTTGACCATATTTCTTGTATGCAATAGTACCGTCATCCTGTAACACCGGGGTATAAGTCGCAATGCTGGCCTTAGCCTGCGTATAAGCTGTAAATCCACTGTTATAAGATCCCTTTAAATGAAAAGACAAACCTTTGGTTACAAAATCCAATTTTTGTTTTAACTGTAAGTCAGAAGTCAGTGTATTATTACTAGTCTGCATAAAACCACCGCCATAATAACCGATACCGTTTCCACCTACAAAAGGTAAACGTAAATCTGAGTAATCATTAGCAGCATTGACCAGCTTTCCATCCACAAATCCAGGACTAGAGAAAGGAGTCGAATAATACATATTAATCAACATACCGGCACTTCCTTGACCTGTGTACGGTTTAGAAGCATTATTCACGTTACCAGCAATATTCATCGTCAACGTTGTTGTCTTAGTAACGTCAATATCCAAATTCGAACGATAGTTAAAACGATTATACTGATAAGACAAATTGTAAGGCAAATCAAATTCCTTGAATAAACCACCTTGGGTATACGCACCTGCTGAAATAAAATAGCGAATGCGATCCGTACCACCGGAGATATTCACGTTATGCTGAGTTTGCACAGTCATATCTTTCAAACAGTAATCAATCCAATTGACACTCGGAAAACGAATAGGATCAGAACCGTCCTTAAATTTCTGAATGATTGCTTCATCAAACACAGGCTCCGTACCATCCAATTCATTAATCATGTTATAGAAAGTGGCATATTGGTATGAATTAACCATCTCAATTGGTTTCGTCGGTGCAATGATACTAGCCGATGAAGAAACAGAAATCTTAGCTTTACCTTCCTTACCACGCTTAGTCGTAATCAACACAACGCCATTAGCACCACGTACACCAAATACAGCTGTAGCCGATGCGTCCTTCAAAATAGAAATACTTTCAATTTCGTTCGGGTCGATGTCATTAAAATCACGTTCTACACCATCTACCTGAATCAAAGGAGAAGACTGATTCCAAGTAGCCTGGCCACGCACAAATATCTGAGCAGCATCGCTACCCGGTTCACCAGAATACTGCACCGTTGTCAAACCAGCCATTTGACCAGACAACATATTCGAGATTGATCCTGTAGGTGTTTTTACCAATTCTTCGCCTTTAACACTTGCAATAGAACCCGTCACAGACACTTTCTTCTGCACACCATAAGCTACGACCTCCACTTCACCCAATATCTGTGAATCATCTTTCAAAACAACTTCCATGCTAGGTTTGGCCACAACAGTTTCTGTTGTATATCCAATAAATGAAACGATCAATTTTGCACCTTTAGGCACATTCAACTTGAATACACCATCTATATCAGTAATTGTACCATTTGTAGATTGCCCTTCAACAATGACATTCGCACCAATTATCGGCTCACCATTACTATCTACAACTTTACCAACAACAGATACATTTTGCTGTACTACATTTGTAGCAGCAGACAACGACTGGACCCCCATAGGAGGAGCCATCGTACCAGCAAGCAAACCAAAAAGAAATAGCCACCGATATTGCATGCGGCAGCCCAACAGCGTTTTTTTCTTTCTGTCTCTCATACTTCAATCTTTAAGTTAAACAAAAGTGAAATTACACACTCAATCTCTAAATAATTAATATCATTTAAAAGAAACACATACTTCCTTATATTAGAAGTGGCGCAAAATTAAGTATTAAAAGCTATAGCAGGAATGTCTTTTTGTACACAAGCATGTATTTCCATCTACCTCAAAGGCCTCTAAAAGGGCATAAAATCAAAAGGAGCAGGTCTAAAATCATTTTAATAATACTAAAAGCATAAAACGTAAAAAGGGCCATCGTTAAACAGAATATGCATATCATCAACTGATAATATTAAGCAGAGTACATACCAACTTTGTTAAAAAAGATCCTATTCCCAGATAATACTCAAGAATAAGAATATATCTATAATAAAATAGTCCTACCCCCACTTACATTTTGTATTCTTACGAATCTTTCTCATTTGTCTTACTCTGATGATCTGGTGCTATGAGACGGAATCCATTCTAGGAACCCCAAGTGTAAAAAAGCATAAGATTTATTTTAACGGCAATACGATTCTAATAACCATACTAATTGCCAATACAGAACTTTAGCAAAAATATTAATAGTATATGAGAACTGTAAACATCAACTTTAGCAACGTAATGTGCCACTTTAGAAAGCTAAAGAGGGACTCTGCAAATATTCCGTGAAACATCCAACGAAAGGCATAGTAACATCCAAGTAGGAATTTTGGTCTTTACAAAAATGGCTTCACGCCTTCACAGCTCAATAGTAAGCTGGTAACAAGAGAGTTGCGGTGAAAGATATGTTTCACCACAACACACAAAAGGCCTTCATGCCACTAAGGGACAATGAAGGCCTTTATTCCTACTAATAATTATGAATAATCACATTAATATCCCGGGTTCTGCATAGCAGCTTTTTCAGCATCAGAATAACTTGAACCATCTTCATGCTGTAAACCATCCAAGAATGTCTGAGGTATAGGACGCAATTCATGTTTATTCTCCGTTATCGCTTGTGCTTCAGGATTAAATGCTTTTGCACGCTTAATCAAAGTTCCTGTACGGCTCAATTCATCCCAACGGTTCCATTCACCTAACAATTCGCGAGTACGTTCATTTAACAAGAAGTTAATCATACGATCTTTATCACTTGTACAACCCAAAGTCGCTAAAACAGCCTCATCCTCCTCCGGAAGATTTCTATAATCAGTAATCTGCAAATTAGAAGCCGCAGTTGTACGTTCAATGCCAGTAGACAAATAATACGTATTCTTCTGAATGAAAGAAACTTCATAAGCTTGCGCATTCGTCAATTTATTACCCTCAGCATCCTTACATTTTCCTAATGTTGCAGAAGCTGTTGTATTTTCTGAGAATGCCATTGAACCATCTGTATAATACTCGCGATCTTCACCATCTTTCCACTGTGCTCTAGCACGAAGTTGATTTACTGTTGCGATAGCACCTTGGTAATCCTCTAATCTTACCTGGGCTTCTGCTTTCACCAGATAAGTTTCACCTGTACGGGCCATAATTACATCACGATGTGCATCACCCTTCTCTGCAGTACGGGTACCATCCTCTGTCTTATTAATACCACAGAACACATTCGATTGAGAAGGATCGCCACTAACACCATAAGTATTCAATACATACTGTCCATTTAAAAATACAGGAAATGCATTGGGCACCCATTTACCAGTTTCAGGGTTGACAAAAGAATGAGCCTTGCCCCCACGTCCAAATGTACCAAAAGGTTCACCATCAAAGCGAGTATCATTTTTCTTATTCAAAATAAAGATGATGCCCTGATCACCTAATGTAGGTACTTGATCAGCTGTAATACCATTTTCTTCCATAACAGTTTTTGCATCTTTCGCAATATTATTCAGGCCAAAAACTGTTTTAAAAGTCTTCCACATACGAGCATCATTCACATTATCAAAGATTGAATAAGTATACTCTGTCGGACGACAACGCTGGAAGTCCATACCACCGATGTATTGTCCTCTTTGTACCCAACCACCAGAAAAATTAGAAAACTGAGGATTGAAATAATTATAGGTACGGTTACCAAAACGTCCTTGAGTAGAACTATCATCATTATGTTCAGCAGTCATCAGAATCTCACTCAAACCTTCATTTGCACAATCTACACCGGTCCATTCAGCATAAAGCTGATTATAATCATTAGCCAAAGGACAGGCTTTAATAACTTCATCACATAATGCGATTACACGATCCAAATCTGTCTTAGCTGGATATTTGGAATTCCAATCATTACAACGTTCGCTTTGACGATACAAAAGAGCCTTTGCCAAGAAATGGGCAGCAGTGTAACGCGTCCAAGTACCATTACCCCGCCATTTATCAGTCGGCAACATTTCATAAGCTTGTTCAAGATCCGCAATTACCTGATTCAGAGTTTCTTCTGCTGATGCACGTTCAAAACTACGAACGACTCCATCCAACGGTTTAGTTTGAAGAACAACACCTCCGTACTGAGCAAATAAACGATAGTAGTTATAGCCTCGCAAAAAATAAGCTTCACCTAATGCCTTATTACGGCTATCTTCATCTGCAACCTTTACAGCTTTATCAATCACCAGGTTAGCTGTCGAAATACCGTAATACATTTCATTCCACAAAGCAGACACACCAGGGCAGTTATTGTTAGCAGCACCTGTTGCAACGGTACAATCCATTGGGTTCAAACGAGTATCGTACGTATTCCATGGTTCACTGGTCAAATCCGCACCATTCGTAAATTCATCTGCTCCATACAAAGTGATACCATATGCCCATTCGTAACCAAAATGCCAACGAATATTTCCATACAGACCAGCAGCCATAGCCAAAGCTCCATCAGGAGTTTCCAACAGACCGTCAGTAACCATATGATTAGAATTTTCTTTCAAAAAGTCATCAGTACATGCAGTAGAACCAGCAAGTAATGAAAGTGCCAATGCACCAACATATAATTGATTTTTTATATTGCTCATAAATCTATAATTTTAAAATTTAACAGTACATCTTTTTAGAAACCAACTTGAATACCAAATGTAAATCCACGATTATAATAAGTCGTTCCCAAATCCAGATCCATAAAGTCTACAGTGGAGAATAGGTCACCTAAATTCTTACCCTGTGCATAAACTTTCAAAGAACCAATTCCTAACTTATTACAGATGTCCTTATTAAAGTTATAACCCAACGAAATATTACGTACCTTTATAAAAGATGCATCTTTAAAGCCGAGCAGGCTTGAATACTCATCACCACCAGCCGTACTATAAATAGGCTTTTGCCATTCTGCATCGGTATTATCTGGTGTCCAATAGTCGATCTCACGCTGATTATACATACCATACTGGCCTTCACCACCTGTACTAATCATATATTTGAAACGGCCATAAAGTTCAATACTCAAATCAATGCCTTTGTAGCTAAACGTATTGCTCCAACCCATAGTCCAACGTGGATTTTTATTTCCCAAAATGACACGGTCTTTATCATCGATTACATAATCACCGTTTTGGTCTACTGGTTTTACCTTACCAGGCTCAAATTTATGCCCATTTGCATTAAATTTCTCCATTTCGGCGGCATCGCTTTCCTGCCACAAACCATCAGACGCAATACCATAATGTACTGCTATTGATTCTCCAATAAACCATGCATTTGAGATATCATCAACTTTGCCATTGGAAAGTTCTACAATTTCATCTTTCTGATAAGCCAAGTTCAAATCAGAAGCCCATTCAAAATCTTTTGTACGAACTGGTACCAGATTCAATGTCATATCCACACCAAAGTTTTTTGTCTGACCGACATTTGCCATCATTGCAGGATAACCACTCAAAGAAGGAATTGTCATTTGCATCAACAAATCGGAAGTTGTAGAGTGGTAAATATCAATAGCACCACCAACACGACCATTCAGGAAGCTAAAGTCAATACCATAGTTAAACTGCGTAGTCTTTTCCCAACTCAAATCCTTGTTTGACATCAAATTGGATGAAGAAGAATAATAAGGTTCATTAGTTACGAAAATCATTGTATTACCTGTACTGAAAGGCATCCAATAGGCACCAATTACACCTAATGTACCGTAAGGATCAACAGCTGCATTACCTGTAGTACCCATACCGAAACGAAGTTTCAATTGATTAATCCAAGAGATATCCTTCATAAAGTCTTCCTGATCGATACGCCAACCCAAAGCTGCAGATGGGAAGAAATCCCATTTATTACCTTCTGCCAAAACAGAAGATCCATCATAACGTCCTGAAACTGTCAACAAATAACGATCTTTGAATGAATAATTAATACGAGCCATATAAGAAGCCAACTGGCTTTCGGTTAATCCTGTACCCATACTGGCCGCGTACTTAGCACTTGTAATATCTATCAAGCCCATATTATTCCACAAAAATTCAGGAATCAAAACGTTCTGTTCGCTCATGCTTCCATTTTCTTTATTATATTTTGAAGCACTCTGCAACAACGTTACGCCAATAGAATGATCGCCGAAAGTTTTGTTGTACAGAATCATGTTATCAAGTGTCCAAGAAAAATAACGCTCACTGTCCCAACTAGCATAATTACTACCCCCTGCACGAACAGCAGAACTGCTATCAATGAAAATACCTTTACGATAATGACGGAAATCGGGACCAAAAGCAAATTTGTAACTTAAACCTTCCAAAGGTTCCCAGATCTTACCAAAATCCACCTGTGCATAAAAGCTTCCTAATGCACGGAATGTCTGACGGTTATCATTAGATTTTGTCCATTCATCAACTACCGTATATACATTGGTTACAGAACCACCCGGGTTCAAAATAATATCGCCATTTTCATCATAAGGTACCGTATAACGGGGTATTGCCTTCGCCGCACTATAAATATCAGTCGGACCAGACTTAGAAGATTGACCAGTACGAGAATAGCCATAATCCTGCACGCTCCAGGCAGCATTGATAGAACCGCCCATCTTGAACCAAGGCTTAGCCTGTAAATCAACAGACATTGCCATGTTGTAACGTTCGTATTCCTGTCCCTTCTGAGTACCTTCATTATTCAAATAACCAAAAGAGAAGAAACCCTGCATATTTTCCGTACCACCACTAGCACTCAACGTATGCTCATGAGTGATACCTGTTTGTGTCACCATGCCGCCCCAATCTGTATCTGTCACCTTCGAGCCATCCCATGTGCCATTCACCCAGCCTTTATTCACATTAGCCAAAGCCGCAGCATCACCAGAGAAGTAGTCTTGATCCTTTTCATAATTAGGCTGATTACCCATCGGATTGCTAGAAGGATTAGAGTTATAATAGGCCCAACGACGCCAAGTAATATAGTCACTTGCACTCATAGCCGGCGATTTATCAACCAAGCTTTCAAAAGTTACAGAACCCGAATAGTTCAAAGTCAACGCACCTGTTTTACCACGTTTGGTTGTAATCAAAATTACACCGTTAGCACCACGAGAACCATAGATGGCTGTAGAAGAAGCATCTTTCAAGATGTCGATTGATTCAATGTCACGCGGGTTGATCGTCTCAATGCCACCAGAGTTCAAAGGCACACCATCTACTACATAAAGTGGTGAATTGGAAGCATTCAACGAACGGTTACCACGAATACGAATATCACCCAGTTCACCAGGACGTTGACTGGACGTAATATCCACGCCGGCAGCCTTACCTTGCAAAGCCTCAAAAGCATTAGATACAGGCTTTGTATTCAATTCTTCAGAAGAGACACTAGCCAAAGCACCCGTCACATCCGACTTCTTTTGAACACCGTAACCTACGACAACCACCTCATCCAACATCTCTGTATCTTCTACTAAAGTTACATCTATTTTAGATTTACCTGCAACAGAGATTTCTTGAGATTTATAACCTACAAAACTAATTTGCAAAATAGCATCATTGGCCACTCCTTGAAGAGAGAAATTACCATCAATATCCGAAATGACACCATTACTTGTACCTTTTACTAATACACTAGCGCCGATAACTGGTTCACCAGTCGAATCAATGATCTTACCAGTAACCGCCTTGCCTTGCGCATAGCCATTCATCGTAACCAAAGAAAAGAGAGCTGTAAGAAATAGCCATTGGATGAAATACATCCGACTAAACAGACGTAGTCTTTTGTTGTTTTCCATACATTAAAATTTTAATTAGACATATCAGTTAAAACAAAATTTTATATCTCACCATGGAGACATGTGCAAATATATGGCAAGTTCCACATATTGGAAAATGGAAAATTGTACAATAACATGTAAATACGTATCCTGAACAGTTTACAAACGAATGTAAAATCAAAACAATTATTCATAAAATCATTTTGAATATGACACAAGCACAACCATTTACAATACTTCTGCCTTATCTCCCTAACAAGATTGCTAATAAAAATATTTTTTCCCAAGCTCACACACCCCGTATTTTTATTTCTCAGAGATCAATAAAACAAACCGATTCAAAAAATTCACCTTTCAAAATAGCTTTGTATAAAATTCATGGAAACTGTACAAATCTCCATTGTAAAACAAAATCCCGGCAACTACTTTTGTGACAAAAATCTATTTAAACATGAAAACAAAAAAAATAGCAGCCCTGCTCATCGGACTTTTCAGCTTCAGCATCATCTCCGCACAGGAAATGCCTGACCGAAAAGAAACGTTGAAGACTATTGTTAAAGTCAACGACTACTTCATGAAGAAGTACAGCGATTATCGGACTCCGTCCTATGTGAACAAGGTCATCCGCCCCAGCAACATCTGGACAAGAGGCGTTTATTATGAAGGACTGATGGCCCTTTATTCCATCTACCCGAGGGACGACTATTATAAATACGCCAACGACTGGTCTGAATACCACGAATGGGGATTCAGAAATGGCACCATCACACGCAACGCTGACGATTATTGCGCAAGTCAAACATACATTGATTTATATAATATCTGCCCCAACCCTGAAAAGATACGCAAAGCAAAGGCTAACATTGACATGCTGGTCAACACCCCTCAAGTGAACGACTGGTGGTGGATAGACGCTATCCAGATGGGTATGCCCGTTTTCGCCAAACTGGGACGACTGACAGGCGAACAAAAATACTTCGACAAGATGTGGGACATGTACGAATATACAAGAAATGTACATGGAGAAAATGGTATGTACAATGAAAAAGAAGGCCTGTGGTGGAGAGACCAAGACTTCGATCCTCCCTACAAGGAACCTAACGGAAAGAATTGCTATTGGAGCAGAGGCAACGGATGGGTATACGCCGCACTCGTCAGAGTACTGGACGAAATACCTGCAAACGAACAACACCGCACAAACTATATAAATGATTTCCTGACCATGAGCAAGGCCCTCAAAGACTGTCAACGCAAAGACGGCTTTTGGAATGTCAGCCTCCACGACGAATCGAACTTCGGCGGGAAAGAGACATCTGGAACAGCTCTCTTTGTCTACGGCATGGCTTGGGGTGTACGTAACGGGCTCTTAGACAAGAAAGAATACCTCCCCATCCTGCTGAAGGCATGGAATGCAATGGTCAAAGAGGCCGTCCATCCGAATGGTTTCTTGGGCTATGTACAAGGAACAGGCAAAGAGCCCAAAGACAGCCAACCTGTCACTTACGACAAAGTCCCCGATTTTGAAGACTTTGGCGTAGGATGTTTCCTATTGGCAGGAAGTGAAGTCTACAAGTTAGAGGATTAACAACACAGATTCACACACAAAAGATTTCCGCCGTCTTCTTTTCCGAATCCCTTAACTTCGGACGAAGACGGCGGACTTTTTTTATCTATGCCAGATATCTTTCAAAGAAAACACTGCTTTCTTCCTCGAAAAACGCCGTTTTCATCGAAAGAAAACGATGCTTTCCTCAAAGCTTAACACTATCAGTCGAAAAGTTCTTTCAGAACATCCAAAGATTTCAGCTCTGGAAAGTCGGGCAGGTGCAAACGATAATATTGCTCGATGACCGTCAGACAACGCATCCGCTCCACACGACTCATGGCAAAAAGGTGCATCGTATCGTAGTTCATCCGCATCAACGTAAGAAGACGTGCCGCCTCAATCGGTCCGATGTAATGAGAATGCCCCGAAGGACGAAGCGATGTAAAACAGGCATTCAACAAATCGAAATAACAGCCTTCCGAATAGCCCTCAAGATTTGGATAAAGTCCCAAGAAGCGAGAAAGGCGCATAAGAAAAACCAGATGAAAGTTTGCAAAGCCCGTGCGACACTCGTCCAGCCACACGATAGAATGTCTTAAATAAGAGAAAAGAGCTCGATTATCAGCCTCCACACGAACAGCACGACACAAAAACTCCGAAAGAAACAAAGCAATAGCCGATTTATAAGGATCGTATGGCAAGGAAACAAATGGATGCCATGACTTAGCCTCTTTTATCTTATATATAGAAGTGTTAGGACGAAAATCTGCCTCCAGCTCGACCAATGACAAAGGTTGAAACAAAACAGACTTGACCGACGCCTTACGCGAACGAGGCAACGGCACCATAAAAGACACCCGCCCTGCTACGTCCGTATAGACGTCAGCAATAAAAGCTGTATCCTTATATTTCACTGTGCGAAGCACGATTCCTTCCGCCTTTTGCAACATATCTCGTCCGTTTGTATCATAAATCCGCCTACAAATCTACAAAAAAAGAAGCGATAAATGAAGATATAATAGCGTCCTCCTCTTTCTTTCTAAAAAAATCACGGTCCGCACGACATTTTTTCATTTCACTTAAATCACTGTATACCAGACGCTATCATTCATATTTAAAAGAAATTCCAATATTAAGTTCAAAAAAAATAGCAGGAACATTTTGCCAATTCAAAAATAGTTCCTACCTTTGCATCCGCAAACGAGAGATAAAGCGCTTGCGAGCGGAAACGCTCAACAAAAGGATGGCCCGTTCGTCTATCGGTTAGGACGCAAGATTTTCATTCTTGAAAGGGGGGTTCGATTCCCCCACGGGCTACTAAAATAAAAAGATAAACGAATTAAAAAGATTAGTCGAGATGGCAAATCACAAATCATCACTGAAAAGAATCAGACAAGAAGAGAAAAGAAGACTTCACAACAGATATTATGGCAAGACCATGAGAAATGCTGTTCGCAAACTTCGTGCTACTACTGACAAGGCTGCAGCAGTATCTATGTATCCTGGATTGGTTAAGTTGCTGGATAAGTTGGCTAAGACTAACGTTATTCATAAGAACAAAGCCAATAACTTGAAGTCTAAATTGGCTCTGCACATCAACAAGCTTGCGTAATAAAGAGCGTAAAGTTAAGTAACGTATAACAAGAAGGTTGGACAAAAGTCCGACCTTTTCTTGTTTATAGACATCCCCAAAACAAGGATGCTAAAAAGCCGTAAAGGCAGAAAAAACTCCTCACCTCAGTGGCATAATCCAAAGATTTTCACTATTTTTGCTCAGTTATTACAATAAGCACAAATTTATGAC
Organism: Caecibacteroides pullorum; assembly: GCF_019239235.1. Lineage (GTDB taxonomy): Bacteria > Bacteroidota > Bacteroidia > Bacteroidales > Bacteroidaceae > Bacteroides > Bacteroides pullorum. Next base: position 19,981 of record NZ_JAAZTS010000018.1, read on the forward strand.
TGAAGCAGAAAAAATAAACGGTGAAAACAATTATTCGGCCAGCAACATCCAAGTGCTGGAAGGATTGGAAGCGGTAAGAAAACGCCCCGCCATGTACATTGGCGACATCAGCGAAAACGGTTTGCACCACCTGGTCTACGAAGTGGTGGACAACTCCATCGACGAAGCGATGGCCGGCTACTGCGACCACATCGAAGTGACCATCAACGAAGACAACTCCATTACTGTACAAGATAACGGCCGCGGTATCCCCGTCGACCTGCACGAAAAAGAAAAGAAATCGGCGCTGGAGGTCGTAATGACCGTACTCCATGCGGGTGGTAAGTTCGACAAAGGTTCCTACAAAGTATCTGGCGGTTTGCATGGCGTCGGCGTATCGTGTGTCAACGCTCTTTCTACACACATGACTACTCAAGTATTCCGCAACGGAAAAATCTATCAGCAGGAATACGAATGCGGCAAACCGCTCTACGCCGTCAAGGAAGTAGGCACCTGCGAACCTGGCTTTACAGGCACAAAGCAGACTTTCTGGCCTGATGGAAGCATTTTCACCACGACCGAATATAAGTATAGCACCCTGCAGGCCCGCCTGCGTGAGTTGGCATATCTGAACGCCGGTATCCGCATTACCCTGACCGACCGCCGTCAACAGGACGAAAATGGTGAATACATAAAGGAAGTATTCCACTCCGTAGAAGGTGTAAAGGAATTTGTCCGCTACCTGAACAGCAACAACACACCGCTCTTCGATGACGTCATCTACCTGAATACTGAAAAGGCAGGTGTACCCATCGAGTGCGCCATCATGTATAACACAGGCTATCGTGAAAACCTGCACTCCTACGTGAACAACATCAACACGAAGGAAGGTGGTACGCACGAAGCCGGCTTCCGCGCCGCCCTGACCCGCGTACTGAAGAAATACGGCGAAGAGACCTGCGCCAAGCAGTTGGAGAAAGCCAAAGTAGAAATCTCAGGAGAAGACTTCCGTGAAGGACTCATCGCCGTCATCTCCGTCAAAGTAGCCGAACCTCAGTTTGAAGGACAGACCAAGACGAAGCTGGGCAACAGCGAAGTGAGCGGCGCCGTCAATCAGGCAGTTGGCGAAGCTCTGACCTATTACCTGGAAGAACATCCGAAAGAAGCCAAACTGATTGTCGACAAAGTGATACTTGCCGCAACTGCCCGTGTAGCAGCCCGCAAGGCTCGTGAGTCCGTACAACGCAAATCGCCCATGAGCGGCGGAGGCATGCCCGGCAAACTGGCCGACTGCTCCAGCAAGGACCCCGAAGAATGCGAATTGTTCCTCGTCGAGGGTGACTCGGCAGGCGGATCGGCCAAGCAGGGACGAAACCGTCAATACCAAGCCATCCTGCCCCTGCGCGGTAAAATCCTGAACGTAGAAAAAGCCATGTGGCACAAAGCCTTCGAAAGCGATGAAGTGAACAACATCATTCAGGCATTGGGTATTCGCTTCGGCCTGAACGGCGAAGACAGTAAGGAAGCCAACATCGACAAGCTGCGCTACAAGAAGGTGATTATCATGACCGATGCCGATGTCGATGGATCTCACATCGACACGCTGATCATGACGTTGTTCTTCCGTTACTTCCCGCAAGTTATCCAGCAGGGCTACCTGTACATCGCTACTCCCCCGCTCTACCTCTGTACAAAGGGTAAGGTAAAAGAATACTGCTGGACCGACCAGCAACGCCAACGCTTCATCGATACTTACGGCGGCGGTTCGGAAAATGCCATCCACACACAACGCTACAAAGGTTTGGGTGAAATGAATCCCGAACAGCTGTGGGAGACAACCATGAACCCCGAGAACCGTATGTTGAAGCAGGTAAACATCGAAAACGCAGCTGAAGCCGACTACATTTTCTCCATGCTGATGGGCGAAGACGTAGGGCCACGCCGCGAGTTCATCGAAAAGAACGCTACTTACGCTAACATCGACGCATAAAGAAAAACAGATCACTGTAGGTAGTCAAGATGGTTAATGCCCACAGTCAATCTCTTATTAATATTTATCTAACCATCATTAATTAACCAACCTCACATCTTACAACGAGGCAGTCCCGGCAGAACAGGATAATCCTGTGGTCGGGACTTTTCTTTTATCTGACCATAAAAACGAATAAGAACTGTCGATATCATGAATAGCCGTAACATTCCTGAAAAACTTTCAGTCTAATTGAACAAAAAAAGCGGCAAAAGCGACATACAAGATAAAAGCACAAGAAAAAAAGTTACGGAAAAGTTGTTTTATAATTTAAAAAGTCTAATTTTGCCACAAATTGGTAGCAGAAGGGAGCCTTCTGTAACAAAAAAAAACAGAAAATACGGCGCTTCGAAAACCAACCCGACCTCCCGCGAGGGTAACACATTGCTGCCCCGAACGGTTTGTGATAAGTAGGATAAAAACATTTTAAATTTTAGCTTATGAACGTACAAAGTATCGGCGAAAATGCAGGAATTATCTGGAGACTACTCCAAAGCGAAAGCAGAAAATGGGACTACCAAGAAATCAAGAAAGAAACAGGACTGTCGGACAGAGATATCAATACCGCTATCGGATGGTTGGCGCGCGAAGGGAAATTGACTATCGACGAAACAAAAGTCGGAAGAAGAAACGTAATCTATATTGAATTGAACTATTATATCGGTTAATTTTATGGATAAATACACTATCGGAAACAACGCCGGCATCGTCTGGAAACTGCTGAACAATGGGAAGCGTTGGAGCTACGAAGACCTGAAAAAAGCCTCTGGACTGACGGACAGAGACCTGAACGCCGCCATCGGATGGCTGGCACGCGAGGATAAAGTCTACTTCGAAACGGATAAGAACAGTACGGAGTTCCTTTACCTTTCCGTCAATGTCTACTATTAAGGCAGAATACGGCAAGAAAGAACAAATGCGCCGGACGGGACACGCTTCCGCTCCGGCGCTCTTCTTTTCCATCGGAGTTAAGACTTAATAAGACTGTTTTCTTGGCGCGTTCCGACAAAAACTCCATCTTTAAGCCCGAAAAGCAAAAACGGAAAACCCATGAAGAAGTTATTATTGGCAATCTGCCTCGCCACCGCGCAGACAGCCCTCGCACAAACCGCCGACACGCGCATCGGTACCCTCATCAACGAAAGCAACTGGTTCGAATTGAAACGCACGATGGAGGTGACACCCCGCGACTCCGTCAGTCCTCTGCTCTATCGGATGGGGACAGCCATGACAGCCCACTACTTCAACCGCCCCGACTCGGCCTGCACCGCCATCGGCACACTACTGAACGATCACCAGGCGGAAATGGGCGGACAAAACTCCGTGCACATGGTCTCGCTGATGGCCACCAATCTAACGCGCTGCGGCCGCTACGAGGAAGCCGCCGCCCTGATGCAGAGCCTCGCTGAGCAGCTACAGGCACAAGGCGTAGATACCGCCACCACCGCCGCCATTCGCAAGGCGGCCGACGTCTACGCGATGTATGCCCATGAATCACCTCTCTGTCGCCCACTCCACCCGGCAGGTGAATATCACATTCCCTTTACATTCAACGACGACATGCACAAGGGATACAAGAAGAGCGGTCACTTCCTGATGTTGGATGCACGTATCAACGGGACGAACGAACCGGTAGTGTTCGACACCGGTGCTGGCATGAACATCATCAGCAGCAGCCAAGCCAAGGCATGTGGCCTGCGACAGACTGAAATCACCATCGACATGCAGGGCATCGGCACGCAACAGGGACGCATCGCCTTGGCCGACACGCTGCGCATCGGCCCGATGGCATGGCAGAATGTCCCCTTTCTGATTGTCGATACACGCACGGGCGATGCCGAAGCCGACAGCGTCGGAGGACTGCTGCAACCCGTCATCGGACTCCCCATTATGCTGAGCATGAAAGAAGTGCAGTTTGATTTTGAACACCGCGAACTGGTGATTCCCGCCACGCCAACACCTAATCCGTTAGGTAAAAGCAACCTGCTGCGCACGGACAGCGAAGGCTTGCGCGTGGAGAGCCGCGACGACGAGGGGCACACGATGTACATGCATCTCGACACGGGTTCTTATGGTAGCGATCTGACCGCCCGCTGGTATGCCACCCACCGTGCGCAGGTGGAGGCACAGGGCCAACCCGACTCGATCCGCATGGCGGGCATCGGGGGCGTCAGCAGGCAGAAGACCTACCGACTGCCAAACTTCACCTACCGCATCGGGCGAGGTGAAGCGACCATTGAAGACGTACACGCCAGCACGGGCCTCGACCTGCACACAGGCCAGCCCGTTGGAGAAATGTTTGGCATCGGCGATATAGACGGCATTATCGGATTAGGACTGCTGGAGCGATTCCGCCGTGTGACGCTAAATTTGGAGGAGATGTATCTCGACGCGGAATGAGGCGCGAACATTTACCACGCCTCATCGCCCGTGGTCATAACGCTGGGCACCGGCTACCATCACCACTGAGCCCACAACGGATACTGCGATTATGCTGACCAGCACGGCCGCCATTTCGGCCATCCCTCCCCACAACAACAGGTAATAGACAAGGAGTACAAGCAGCCCGATGATACAAAACGCCCGGCACATGAAAGCCGTCAGTCCCTTGACATCGACCAGCATCTGCCGTTCGGGCGACATCGTATTATACCCGGCTATCAGCTTGGGATACTTGCGCACAAGCAGGCCCAGAAGAACAAAAAGGGCTGCGAAAATCCAGACAAACAGACTATCCATCATTCTATATTTACTTAATTACAACATCCCCTGCTTCTCCAGCTCCTCCGCCGCAATTTCCAGTTCCTTGTACCACGCCTCGCCGAACTTACGGATGAGAGGTTCGCGCAGGAACTTATAGACAGGTACATTCTCCTTGCGCCCCAGCAGAACGGCGGCCTTGCAGACGTCCCAACGGTGGTAGTTCACCGCCTTATAGGGACCGTAGTCGCCCACGCGGATGGGATAGAGGTGACAGGAAACGGGCTTGTAGAAGTCGGTCTTGCCTTCGCGGAAGGCTTTCTCGATGGCACAATAGCAGCACCCCTTGTTATCGTAGCAGGTGAAGACGCAATCCTTGTTGTTGACAATGGACGTCACCAGGTCGCCCTCACAATCGGTATATACCACCCCCTGACGGTCGATGACGGCCCGTGCTTCGGGACTGAGGTCGTCCCATATCACGGGAAGCACTTCTTCGAGCTTCTCCACCTCGTCCAACTCAACCGGCGCTCCGGCATCTCCCTCGATGCAACACTCGCCCTTGCAGGCAGACAGGTCGCACAGAAACTTCTCACGCAACACGTCGAGACTTACCACTACATCGTCTATCTGTATCATAAATTACCGTTCTTTTATCAAAGACTTTCCTCACAATCGGGCGTTCACATAAACCGTTATGAATCAAATATATATCAGTTTATTTTAGTTTATAATAAATAAACTCTCAGTTTAATGCTGATAAACTGACAGTTTAAACGTACTAAACTGGTAGTTTAAACGGAGTAAACTGACAGTACAAAGGCTTTAAACTGACAGTACAAACGGAGTAAACAGTGCCCCTCGTGAAGGAAGACATTCCTTAAAAATACAAAGGCAGACAGAAGGAATCTTTTCATCAGCACCTTCTGCCTGCCCTCTATTCATTTATATTCTTCCGAATAATTACTTAATCAGATCCTTACCGGTCATCTCAGCAGGCTGAGGCATGCCGAGGATGTGGAGGATGGACGGAGCTACGTCGGCCAGCACACCGTTCTCTACCTTAGCATCCTTGTTGTCCGTCACGTAAACGAAGGGCACAGGGTTCAGCGAGTGAGCGGTGTTGGGTGTACCGTCGGCGTTCAGAGCGTGGTCGGCATTACCGTGGTCGGCGATGATGATCACCTCATAACCGTTGGCCTTGGCAGCCTCAACGGTATCCTTCACGCAGTTGTCGATGGCTACAACGGCCTTCTCGATAGCCTCGTAGATACCCGTGTGGCCCACCATGTCGCCGTTGGCGTAGTTCACCACGATGAAGTCGTACTTCTGTGTACCGATAGCCTCAACCAGCTTGTCCTTCACTTCGTAAGCGCTCATCTCAGGCTTCAGGTCGTACGTAGCAACTTTCGGAGAAGGAACGAGGATACGGTCTTCGTTGGCATACGGAGTTTCGCGGCCACCGTTGAAGAAGAAGGTTACGTGTGCATACTTCTCTGTCTCGGCGATGTGCAGCTGCGTCTTGCCGTTGTTGGCCAGGTATTCGCCCAGTGTGTTCTGTACGTTCTCCTTGTCGAAGAGGATGTGTACGCCAGTGAACGAAGCGTCGTACGGCGTCATGCAGTAGTATTGCAGACCAGGGATGGTGTGCATGCCCTGCTCCGGCATATCCTGCTGGGTCAGTACGATAGTCAACTCTTTAGCGCGGTCGTTGCGGTAGTTGAAGAAGATCACTACATCGCCTTCCTTGATGGTGCCGTCGAAAGCGCCATTTACGATGGGTTTGATGAACTCGTCCGTCACGCCGTCGTCATACGACTCCTGCATGGCCTGTACCATGTCGGTAGCCACGCGACCCTGTCCGTTGACAAGCAGGTCGTATGCCTGTTTCACACGCTCCCAACGTTTGTCGCGGTCCATAGCATAGAAACGGCCCACGATGCTGGCAATGCGGCCGGCCGACTGTGCACAATGGGCAGTCAGCTGTTCGATGAAGCCCTTACCACTCTTCGGGTCGGTATCACGGCCATCCATGAAGCAGTGAATGAACGTCGTATCCTGCAGGCCATATTCCTTGGCGATGTCGCAGAGCTTGAACAGGTGGTCGAACGAAGAGTGAACGCCGCCGTTCGAAGTCAGACCCATGAAGTGGATGTTCTTGCCATTCTCCTTCGCATAAGAGAAAGCAGAGATGATTTCCTTATTCTTCAGGATACTTCCATCGGCACAAGCGCGGTTGATCTTCACGAGGTCCTGATAAACGATACGGCCCGCACCGATGTTCAGGTGACCTACTTCAGAGTTACCCATCTGACCGTCGGGCAAACCTACGTTCTCGCCGCTCGCCTGGAGCTGTGAGTGCGGATAGTTGGCCAGCAGACTGTCCCAGTAAGGCGTGGGAGTGTTGAAGATCACGTCGTCCTTCTGATGGTCGCCACAACCCCAACCATCGAGAATCATTAAAAGAGCTTTCTTTGCCATAATGCTTAAAGTATTTAAAGTTTGAATCTGTCTTATTTCTTTTCGCCCGCAAAGTTACAAAAAAAGATGCGTATCTGAGGGATTAATCTATGTTAAGTTGGCAAAGAAACCTGCTTTCGCTACTCTTATCTTATCCGCACCCTCTCAGTAAGTTTTACCCCGCAGCATCCGATGCTACGGCCTCTTTCCTGCACGAAGAACAAAAGAAATATCAATCTTCACATCATTTTCCTACACGAGATTTTTCATCTATCTGCCTTTTTTTTACCTTTGTACGAAACTTAAGTAGATACGACCAATACTGATATCACCATGAATCCAATGAAAAAAATCTTTTGCAGTCTTTTGTTTCTTTTGTCGGGACTCCTGCTAACGGCACAAACCATCGAGAACCCCACGTTCAAGGCCCGCAATGGCAGCATCCGTAACATCACCCGCATCGAACGGACGCCCGAGTGTACCAAAGTCTATATCCACGCCATTTTCCGCCCGCACTGGTGGATTATGGAAGACGGCGACAGCTATCTGGAAGATGCCGCCACCGGCAAACGCTACGCACAAACGGGAGCCGAAGGCATCCAGCTGAAAGAAAAAATCGTCATGCCCGACTCGGGTACAACGGACTTCGTCCTGCTATTCGAGCCGCTGCCGGCGGATGTACAGACCATCCACCTCATCGCCCCCAACAGCACGGAAAGCAACACCTACGACATCTCGCTCGTCCCCTCTCCCAAGGATAAGCAGCCCTTGAAGTCGGTGGAAGGCAACTGGTTTGCCGACGACACACAAGGCCGATGGGCGTATGGCATCTACGACTCACTCGTCATCGCAAACAACCGCCTGTACGACCTGAAGGAATGCCGCAAGAAAGGCAAACGGCTGATACTGGCTGCACAAAGCCGCGCCGACGGCTCTTCCGTAACGCTGCAGCTGACACCCCGCAAGGATGGTTCCTGCCTCATTGCCCTTGAGGGCGACGAAGCACAACGTTACGTCCGCACCCGTCCCGCCGCCCCCGCCGTAGAAGCCGACGAGGGCTACGACGAAGACTTCTTCCGTCGCGACAGCGTCTGGCTGCAAGGCTACGTGGACGGCTACGATCCGCGGCTGGAATTCGACAGCGGCATTCTCTATCTGGAGAACGAAATCAGCCGGCAGGACTATCCCACGGTTGTTCCCATCCGCCCCGACGGCAGTTTCCAGTGTAAGTTCGTCCTGCAACATCCCGTCTGCCAGGACCTGGTCATTCACAACAACTGGATTCCCTTCTATGCCGAACCGGGCGACACCATCACCCTCTATCTGGACTGGGAAGACCTCTTGGCACGCAGCCGTGCACGCGACAGCTTCTTCCCGCTCTCCCATACCGCCTACATGGGGAAGAAAGCCGGCCTCTCATACCTCGCCATGACACTGAGCCAACACTTCAACTATCCCTACGACAAACTGATGAAGGCACAGAAGACGCTGACGCCCGCCCAATTCCAAGAGCAGCTGCAGCCTACCATAGCCCAATGGCAGCAACAGGCCGACTCCCTCTGCCGGCTCTACGCACCTTCAAAGAAAGCCGTTCAGCTGACACGCAACCAGATAGCCATGCAGACGGGATACACGTATCTGGAGTACCAGACGAGCCGCAGCTACTACGCCCGGCAGGACAGCACCAACCAGGCCTTGAAAGTGCAGCCCGACGCCTCCTACTACAGTTTCCTGAAGGAGATACCACTGAACGAACCGTCCCTATTGGCCAACAGATACATCAGCGTCTTCATCAACCGCTTCGAATACATGGACCCGCTCAATGCGGCCTACAAAGTTTATGCACGGCTGCCGAACACTGAGACCTTCAAAGCCCTGCCCGACGACGAAAAACGCATCCTGCTTCAAACAGCGATAAGCGAGGCCAAAGACAGCATCGCCGGCAGCCTGTGCGGCACAGCCTCGCCTTTGCTTTGGCAGGTGGCCCGCGTGAGAGATCTGCGCTACACCTTGCCCGAAATGCAGAACCGCCGGGACGCCGAACGCCTCATCGGCCGGTTGGAGCAAACCGTCACCCACCCCTATCTGCAAGCCACGGCCCGCGAGATGCTGGATGAGCTGTGCCCCGAAACGGAGCAGGCTTCATACCGGCTGCCCGAAGGGAAAGCCACCGACATCTTCCGCCGCATCATAGCCCCCCATGCGGGCAAGGTGCTGTTCGTCGACTTCTGGGCCACCACCTGCGGTCCCTGCCGGGGAGGCATACAGGCGACGGCCGACCTGCGCAAACAATACCGCAACCACCCCGAATTCCAGTTTGTCTACATCACCAGCGAAAACGAATCGCCCGAGAAATCCTATACAGACTATGTGGAGAAGCACCTGAAAGGCGAAGCCTGCTACCGCCTGTCGGACACGGAATACAAGTACATGCGCCAGCTCTTCCAGTTCAACGGCATTCCGCATTACGTAGTGGTGGAGAAGGACGGCAGTATCTCTACCGAGGAGGTGGGTACCCACAACCTGGCCGACTTCCTGAAACGGCGCTTCGGGGACAAACAATGAAACCGACAGCAGCACCGTAAAATCGAAACAAAACCTAAAAAACAGAATCGGAGGCACCGCAAATGCCTCCGATTTTCTATCTTTGCCCCGCAAAAAAAAAATTGAGAACAACAGATATGGACGATTCCAATCCACGAACGTGTAACAACAGTATGAATCCCTAACCGCGGACGGAGAACTTCTGCATCGCCAGCCTCCGTACGCAACCAAAGAAAGGAGGCCTTAACCGATGAGAAAGTATCTCTACAGCGAAAACGGTTTCGTTGAGAAACCTCTGTGGGCGCCCAATTGCTGGGTAAACGTAGAATGCCCCGACCACGACGATTTCCAGTTCCTCACCCGCGAGCTGAACGTTCCCGAATCTTTCCTCGAAGACATTGCCGACGCCGACGAACGGCCCCGTACCGAAACCGAAGGTAACTGGTTGCTCACCATCCTGCGCATCCCCATGCAGAGCAGCAACCCGCAGATTCCCTTCATCACCGTGCCCATCGGCATCATCACCAACAACGACATCATTGTCTCCGTCTGCTATCACCGTACGGAACTGCTTCCAGACTTCATCCAGCATACGCGCCGCAAGAACATCTGCGTGAACAACAAGTTGGAACTGATTCTGCGCCTCATCTACTCCTCGGCCGTATGGTTCCTGAAGTACCTGAAGCAGATCAACAACGAAGTGGCCAACGCCGAAAAAGAACTGGAAAAGAGTATCCGCAACGAAGACCTGCTGCGCCTGATGAAGCTCCAGAAAACGCTCGTTTACTTCGACACCTCCATCCGTGGCAACGAGGTACTGATAGGCCGTCTGAAGAACATCTTCCAGAACACCGGTATGCTGGACATGGAGCTGCTGGACGACGCCGTCATCGAACTGCGCCAGGCCTACAACACGGTGAACATCTACAGCGACATCCTCACTGGCACAATGGATGCTTTTGCTTCCATCATCTCGAACAACGTGAACGACATCATGAAACGCATGACGAGCCTCAGCATCACACTGATGATACCCACTGTAATCGCCAGTTTCTACGGCATGAACGTAGACATCCATCTGGATTCGTTCCCCCATGCTTTCCTGTTCATCGTACTACTGTCAGCAGCCATCTCGGCAGGGACATTCGTGTGGTTCAGGCGAATCAAGTGGTTCTGATATCTCAACCGAAGTCCAGGGAGAGCTGGCCGTCACCCAGCAAGTTGAACGACAAACGATGATAGGGCGTCGTGCCATGCTCAGCAATGGCGGCACGATGCTCTTTCGTGGGATAGCCCTTATTGCGGTTCCATCCGTAGCAGGGGAATTCTTCGTGCAAGCGGTTCATGTAGTCGTCGCGGTAGGTCTTGGCCAAGATGGACGCGGCAGCGATAGAAAGATACTTGCCATCGCCTTTCACTACCGTGGTATGGGGAATATCTGGATACTTGCGGAAACGGTTGCCGTCGATGAGTAAGTGCTGCGGACGAACAATGAGCTGGTCGATGGCACGATGCATGGCCAAGAACGAAGCGTTTAAGATATTGATTTCATCAATTTCCTGCGGCGAAACGACACCGACAGCCCATGCTACGGCTTCACGTTCGATAACCTCGCGCAAGGCGTAGCGCTGATGCTCGGTCAATTGTTTGGAGTCGTTGAGCAGGTCGTTACGAAAATCCTTCGGCAGGATGACAGCAGCGGCATAGACAGCTCCAGCCAGGCAACCGCGACCGGCTTCATCGCAACCACCCTCCGTCAGATCGGTATTCAGATAGGGAAGTAACATGGTCTTATAATCTTTTTACACAACGCAAAGATAAGAGGAAGCTGACAAAATATTGTTATCTTTGCCCCGTTTTTCAAAAGAATAATAAAAGATGTTCACAGTCATAGGACTCATGCTGACGGGAATGGTTGCCGGTTTTCTGCTACGCAGACACCGTTTAAAGGGCATCCAGCGTTTCATCACCATCCTCATCTGGCTATTGCTCTTCCTGCTGGGCGTAGAGGTAGGAGGCAACAAAGATATCATACAAGGCCTGCACACCATCGGGCTGGAAGCCATCCTGCTGACAATAGGCGGCACACTGGGCAGTGTAACAGCGGCCAAACTGTTGTGGCACATGCTCAACAGACACAAAAAAGCACAAGAGCAGACTTCTTCCGATGCGACAAAGGGTAGCGGCAACCTGCAAGCCCTGAAAGGCAGCCTTGTCATTGTCATCTTTTTCGTTCTGGGAATCATCAGCAGCTTATTCCATATCCTGCCTGCACAACCGGGCAGCCACATCAGCTTCTACGCCCTCTGCGCACTGATGACCAGCGTGGGCATCAGCGTCGGCAACGATCCCCAAACACTGAAAAACTTCCGCACGCTCAACCCGCGACTTATCTTCCTCCCCGTCATGACCATTGTGGGCACACTGGCGGGCACAGCCGTTATAAGCCTGCTGCTGACCCACCGCAGCCTCACCGACTGCCTGGCCATAGGTTCCGGCTTCGGCTACTACTCACTGTCGAGCATCTTCATCACTGAATACCGCGGAGCCGAACTGGGCACCATAGCCCTGCTGGCCAACATCAGCCGCGAAATCATTACCCTACTGGCAGCACCACTGTTGGTACGCTGGTTCGGGCGTCTGGCACCCATTTCGGCCGGAGGTGCCACCACAATGGACACCACGCTTCCCATCATCACCCGCACTTCGGGACAAGAGTTTGTCGTAGTGTCCATCTTCCACGGGTTCACGGTGGACTTCAGTGTACCATTCCTCGTAACGTTGTTCTGTTCACTTTAAAAGCACCCCACAACATCCACCGATAGGAAAACATAGTATATTTTCATCGGGGGAAAGGAATAATTTGCATCTAAACATCCAATACTTTACACCGCAAAAGGTAATGCGCCGCCACAACTCTTCACACCACTAAATAGAGCTAAAGGCTACTCTTAGTCGATTATCTCGGAGAATACTAACAAGTATCAAACGAAAACATTATAGGCAGGGGCAATATTTCGCTTCAGCCATTATGACTAAAAACAGGAAACACACAAAAATACGAATAAAACCAGAGACAATCCACAGTAGTTTACAGCCAACTTGGCAAGAGTTAACTCGCAGCATGATAACAGTTAGTTCACAGCATGGTATCAGTTTACTCCTTGGTTACGACTTTCCTAAGCCATGCAAGTATCCGTCAAATGGAATTCAATTGTCTATACATTTCCATAAACAACAAAAAACGGACGGTTCGAAAAGCATTTCTTGCCATATTTAAACAAAAAGAGATGCTTCACAAACCATCCAGGGGGAATATTTAACAAATTCAAAATAAGCAATCGTACAATCCACATTACTAACCATCTACCCCACTTGCACGAACAAGAGAAAAAGAGCAAGAACACAAACGATTGCTTCCTCCTATAGTAGGAAGATTATTGAGGCCGTATACTGATGGCATATCCACCACCTGCCGCCGTCCAAATCTTCAGTTTCGTCTTAGGAGACACTTTCTTAGTACTGATGACATAGTTTTGAGGATTCTCTTTATAATGAGCATCTTTACCGTCCTGATAGATGATCGCCACATACTTGCCTGCCGGCAAGAAATTGAGGTTAATGACCGAAATACGGGGTTGTTCACCGTTGGTACCGCCCACAAACCACAAATCTTTTCCTTTGGCCTTGCGTGCCACGGTGACATACTCCATCGGTTCAGCCTCCAGATACCAGCTTTGATCCCAATCCACTTCCACGTCTTTAATGAATTGGAAGGCATCCATAAACCGTTCGTAGGTTTCGGGTAGGTCGGCTGCCATCTGCAACGGGCTCGACATGCTGACGTACAGCGAGAGCTGGTTGCACAACGTTGTGTTTACCCACGAAGAGTTGTTGGGGTTGTACTTCTTTATGTCGTTTTCAAACAGGCCGGGGGTGTAGTCCATGGGGCCGCCTATCAGTCGTGTGAAGGGCAGGATGGCCGTGTGGCCGGGCTTGCTGCCTCCGAAAGCCTGATACTCGGAACCGCGCGCCGACTCGTTGCCGATAAGGTTGGGATAAGTGCGGCACAAGCCGGTGGGGCGCACGGCTTCGTGGGCGTTGACCATAATCTTGTATTCGGCCGCTTTCTTCACGGCATACAGGTAGTGGTTCACGTGCCATTGGTTGTAGTGGTTCTGTCCGGGAGGAATGATGTTGCCCACATAGCCGCTCTTCACGGCGTCGTAGCCGTTTTCTTTCATAAAGCGGTAGGCCTCGTCCATGCGGCGCTCGTAGTTGCGGATGGAAGACGAGGTCTCGTGGTGCATAATCATCTTGATGCCTTTCTGCCTGGCATAGTCGCGGATGCCCGGCAGGTCGAAATCGGGATACGGCGTCACGAAGTCGAACACTTCGTCCTTGGCGTTGCCGAACCAGTCTTCCCAACCGATGTTCCATCCTTCCACCAACAGGGCGTCGAAGCCGTGTTTTGACGCGAAATCAATGTACCGCTTCACGTTTCCGGTTGTGGCGCCATGGCGTCCGTGGGGTTTCAGTTTGGCATAGTCTGTCTGGCCCAAGTGGATGTTGGGCGCATCGTAAGTGTAGCTCCACTCGCTCTTGCCGGTAATCATTTCCCACCAGACGCCCATGTACTTGCAGGGCTTTATCCAGGATGTATCTTCCAGCTTGCAGGGCTCGTTCAGGTTCAGCGTGACGCGCGAAGCGAGGATGTCGCGGGCGTCGTCGCTGACAATGACCGTACGCCAAGGCGTGCGGCAGGCCGATTGCATGTAAGCCTTGTCGCCGTTGGGGTAGGGCGTAAGCCAGGAGGTAAAGACAAAGTTCTTGTCGTCCAGGTCGAGGTGCATGCACGGATAGTCCACCAGAGCGGCTTCGTGCAGGTTGATGTACAGGCCGTCGTCGCTCTTCAGCATCAGGGCCGTCTGTACGCCGGTGGGCGAGAAGCTGGTTTGCGACAGGTTGCCGGTGATAGAACCTGTCATTAGGCCACGTATCTCGCTCAGGCGACTACGTGTGTAGTCATACTCCTGCGTGTCGTAATCACCTGGAATCCACCAAGCAATGTGGTCGCCTGTCATAGCAAACTGCGTACATTCGTCGGTGATGACAAAATAGCTCAGGTTACGCTGTTGCGGAAACTCGTAACGGAAGCCCAAGGCGTGGTCGAATACACGGAAACGGATGTTCATCAGCCGCTTGGAAGAGGTTTGCTCCAGTTCCACCAGCAGCTCTTTGTGATGGTCGCGTATTTCGTTCTCTTCGCCCCACACGGGTTTCCACGTCTCGTCTTTCTCGCTTTGGGATGCTTTCACCAGCCTGAAATAATCTACCAGGGCCGTGCCGTCCTTCAGCCGGAAGCCCATCCCGCTGGGTTTGACCACATCCTTGCCTTTATATTGCAACGAATAGCGGGGCGCTCCTCCTTCGCCCAGTTCGAAACGGAGGGTCAGGTTTCCGTCGGGCGACGTGACCGACTGTACTGTGCTTTCTTGTGCCTGTGCCAGTAAGCCCATGAAAGAGGCTGACAAGGCCAGGCAGATGGTTTTGAAAAAAGGTCTCATGTTGTTTGGTTTAAAATGATTACTCAAGATACGTTATTTCTTACTCAGTTTTACTATTTTGCAACCATGCGGAGGCAGCTCCACTTCCAGTCGCGAGGCTTCGCCTTCGTCGGTGTGTGTCCATAAGTCGCGCACGTCCATGCTGCCTTCGATGCCCAGCTCGGCAAACTCCACAGAACGTTTCTGCCTGCTGTCTTCGCGGTTGAAGAGCCCCAACACCCAATCGCCGTCAGAGAGTTGCCCGTACCATATCTGGCTTCGGCTGTCCCAGCGGTCGGCGGCAAGCGGCTTCCCGACAAAGCGGTCGGCGTTCAAGGCCAGCAGTTCGCTGTTCTGGTAGAAGCGGAGGTTGTCGCCTATCGTGTGATACTGGTCGGCCACGGTCACGGGGCCTCCGGCCATCAGTTGCAACGAGATGACCGACTGTTTCTCCTCGTCCGTGCCGAAGGTGTTCAGGCGGATAAAGTCACCGTCCAGAATCACGCCGTTCCGTCCGCTCACATCGGAGAAGTGGAGAAATCCGTCGAACATGTTCATGCTTGCGGGCCAGGAGCCGTAAATCTTCCCCCGTTCGTTGGCAGAGAAATGTCCCCACCCTCCATCGCCCGTATCGGCCACGATGCGCACCATGTTGCCGTAGCGTTTCTCCAGGTCGGCATGGTCGAACAGGTGAGGCATGACCAATGAAGTAAACACGCCGTACTTTTGTGCCGATTCGCAGATGTACTGCAAGGCCAGCCGATAGGTCTCGCGTCCGTAGCCACGCCCCACGACGCCCATTGAACGGTCTTGCCCGTTTTCATACCAGCTCAGGAAATCAATGCGGATGTAATCCACCCCCATTTCCGAAAAATGCTTGAAGAATCCGTCAATGTATTCCTTGGCGCCCTTATGTGAAGCTACCACCCAGCTGAACCAAGTGTCGTCATGCCCGGAATTATCTATCTTATCGCCCGACTTGTATTTTAGATCGCCAAAGGTCACGTCCGTGCCCGGTATCGGGGTATCGTCGGGTCCGTGCAGCCACAAGGGGTTGTCGTAGACGCCCACTTTCAGACCCTTTGCCCTGCATCTGGCAATGAGCTCCTCCAGCGGCATGCTTCCATAACGGGTCATATATCCCGATTCATCGTCGGCTATCATCGGAATGAATCCGTCGGTGCATATCATGTCGTATCCGTAAGGCTTCAGGTCGCGTGCCACCCAGTCGATGATGTTGTCCCATTCGTCCGGGCTGATGTCCATATCCTCATTGGCCACTCCGTTCTTGCTCTGGTTCCAGCAATATTCGTACACACTCCAGTACAACGGGGCTTTGTAGACGTGAATGTCCGTTTCAGGCTCCTGCGGCTCCTGCAAAGAACCGCTTCCAGAATCCTGGCATCCTCCTAAAAGGAATGCCAGGACTATCATCAAAATACCCATATTGAAAACTGTTGCCAATTTCATCCCTAATTACTTTGTTATACGTATTACTTGGCAACTGTGAGGCTCTAACGTCACAGCATAGGAGCCTTCCATAGCGCCCAAGTCCTGATGTGTCCAGAGGTCGCGCACATTTCCCGCTTTTCCCGTTTCGATGCCCAGTTCTTTCCCGAAATCGATGCGGTATTCGTCCGCTGCATCTTCACGGTTGAAAAAAGCGACAATCCAATCGCCGCAAGGCAATTTCCCAATCCAGCGGGAACTGTCTTTGCTCTTGACATCCCGGGACAACGGTTGGGCACAGAAGCCAGCCTTGTTCAGTTCTATCAGCTCCTTGTTCCGATAGACCTCCAAGCACTCCTCCGTCGCCGTGTCAAACTGGTCTGAAACGGCCAGCGCAGACCCTGTGACAACCATCAACGAGAACAGGAAACGGCGTTCGTCCACATCGGCCATAGTGTTCATGCGCATAAAATCTCCGTCCATAATCAACCGGCCGGGGGCCGCTATGTCAGAGAATCCGATGAAGCCATCGAACGCATTGCCGTATTGCGGCCAGTTTTCCTGACGTTCGCCCCTCCGGCGTCCACTCACAAAGTCCCATCCGCCTTTGAAGCAATCGTCACTGATGCGTATCATGTCGCCATACGGTATTTCGTTCTTGCCGTGACTGAAACAGTTGGGCATCACCAGGCTGATGAAAATCTCATCGCCTGCTTCCTCCTTAATCCATTTCAAGGCTTGCACGTATTTGTCCGAACCGTAGTTCCGCTCGTAATTCTCCAGGAAGTCGATGCGCAGGTAAGTGGCCCCTAAGTCGATGAAATGACGCACATATCCCTTTATCCACTGCTCGGCTCCGGGACGGGCGGTATCCACCCAATACAAATCGGCGTTGAAACTGTTCTTCCCCACGATTTGGCGGGCGGTGGTTTCCGCGCCTGCCACCGGACAGTCTTGCTCCCACGCGGCACGTGTCAGCCACATCGGGTTGTAGTAGACGCCGAACTTCATCCCTTTGCCACGGATGTAATCACTCCAATAGCTGAAGTCATGCTGCCAATCACTGTTGTACTTGGTGATGTATCCGTTGGCATCTATCGTTTGCGCCTGTTCTATCCACCCGTCAGTGCATATCATATCGTAGCCATACGCTTTCAGATGCGTGTCCATCCAATCGATGTTTTTCTTGTAACGGTCTTCGGGCAGAGGCCGGTTGTTGTCGTAGCAATACTCGTAGGCCATCCAATACATCGGACCGCTGCCCTTGCGGGTAAACTTGCTGTCGCGGGAGTGGACGGGGAGGAAGTTTGCCAGAAGCAAACTTCCCAATAAGAATAGTCTAAAAACGAAGTTCATATACCATACAAATCGTTTTAGTAATTATTCGCCCAAATAAGATGCCGAGATGGTCCAGTTGCGCAGGTCGAAGGTCAGATTGTAGGTTCCCGCAGCGGTAACCTTCCACTTCAAATCTTCGCCTCCGGCGTACATCAAGAATACTTCGGCATTGATGCCGCTCTGGTTTATCTCACGTCCTTGCGTAATAGGATGTACGAACGGTGCATCCCAACTGCCCGTCACCAAGCAGCATTTCAACTCGCCGGTGTTCAGATGCCCTTCATACACGAAAATCAACGGATCAGCTTCCGTCGGTGTCAAAGCCGTAGGGTTGCTGATATCCCACCCTGCTGGAGTGGCATCGCCTACCATGTAAAACGTTTCGGTTTTAATCGGCAGATTTCCTTCGATGACAATCAAGTCTTTTTCTCCTTCGCAACCAGCCAAGGCTATGGTCAGCAGCAACACGGCTGCTTGTACAAAATGATATAGCTGTTTCATAAGAATAAGCCTTTTTTAGTTATAAAATTTATTTGTCGTATCCAGGATTTTGCTTCAAATTATGATTAGCATTCAGCACGTCGCGCGTAATGGCAAAAATCTCGGTATGATTATCGGAATCAGCCTCCTTATCCCACCAACATCCACTGTTGAACTGTCCGAAACGGATAAGATCAATGCGGCGGCGTCCTTCAGCAAAGAACTCGCGTCCCCACTCATCCAGCAATTCGCTCTCAGTAAGTTGGGCTTGTCCTTCGGGTGCATAAAGGTTACGTGTCCAGCTTTCCGCCGGATAGTTGCGCTTGCGCACACTGTTCAATAACTTGGCCGCTCCCTCTACATCACCTTGGCGGAATTTGCATTCAGCCAATGAGTAGACAATCTCAGCCAGGCGGATTTCAGTAAAGTCAGATTCCATCTGCTGGTCATCTTCGTCACTATAGAAAGGATACTTACAGAAGTGCCATCCTGAATTGTGATCGCCCGTTGTGAGGTTACTGGTCTTGTCGTCTGGATACTGTCCTTCGGGAAGTCCGTGGAACTTTCCAACGGCATCGCGGATACACAAATCATAATCTGAATTAGGAGAAGGTACATACTTCAGTTCACCGTTTTCATCCGTGTAGGGCAGTTTGCCGTAAAGGAACATTCCTTCACGAGTATTATTGCCCAAGTTCCTATACAATTTCAAACGTTCATCTTCAGGATATTTGCGGAACTTCTGGATAGGCATACCCAACGTGTACTCATACAAATTGCCACTCAAGTCATAGCTGGGTGAAGCAGCATACTTACAGTTATGATCACCCGCCTTTGCCTTGGAGTCGTTGAAGTAGAAACGGATGCGCGCCGGCACAGTCCACCAATAGGTATCGCCTTGATAGTGCCAATAAGAGTAGCCCTGTGATGCAGGGAATCCAAAGATGACTTCGTCGCATGTCTCGTTATTCCAATCGAACGGAGCATCCCAAGTGGCAGCCAATTCGTACTTGCCATACTTGCCGTCCAAGATTTCCTGAGCGTAAGTGGCACAATCGGCATAGCGGTTTTCGTCGATATAGGTCTCTGCATTGAGGTAAAGCCGTACCAACAAAGAGGCAGCCGCTGCTTTGGTCCATTGTCCCTGAATACCTTGATTACCTCCCAACGTCTCTTTCGTGGTCAGCAAATTCAAGCATTCTTTCAGCTCCGTCTCAATGAATTCAAAAATGACTTTCGGCTCTACTTGCCCTTCAGAGTTCAACGATACATCATTGAAGCTTACTGCCAACGGGACGTTGCGGAAAGCATCCAATAATCTCAGGTAAAACCAAGCTCGTAATGCTCGGCACTGTGCCTTGAGGTTGTTGAACTCGTCATCCGTAAAACCAAATTTCTCGGGCGATAACGAACTGAGGTCTTCAATCACATAGTTGGCCTGCATGATACCTTGGAAACATCCGTTCCATTCAGTCTGTGCATCGCCGTCTTCAATCGTCCACGTATGGTAATGCAAACGGCGCCAGCGCCCTCCGTCATCCCACCAACCGTCACGCGTCGGTGTTATCAACTGATCGGCCGAGAGTTCGTTCAAAACATGTCGAGACTGTATGCTCCAGAAAGCATGTTCAAAAGGACGGAATGTAGCACGTACCACATCCATCTGGGTATTGTAATAGTTCTGGGAACCCACTTGGTCGTAAAGGGTTTCATCCAAATTGGTGCAACCGGTTGCAAACACGGTAGCTAATGCCGTTGCGGCTATATATATCTTTTTTAAGACTTTCATATTCTTATTAATTTTAAGGAATCTTAGAAATCAATCTGCACACCTACAATAAACTGGCGGCTCGACGGATAGTAACTGCGCGAACCGGTACCCCCCGGATTCAGTCCGTTTACCTGATAGGTAGAAGGATCTACACCACTAAATTTAGTGAAAGTCAACAGGTTCTTCCCGGTACCATAAACACGTAATTTCTTCAGGTATTTCCATTGAGGATTGAAGGTATAGCCCAAAGTCAACATATCCAGCTTCACGTAATCGCCGCGCTCCAAGAAATAATCACTTACTACCGGGTTGGCAGTAATCTGTGCATTCTTCTCATAAGCTTTCTTCAGCACGTTACCAATGAAGCTCTTGGTGCCATAGTAAAAATCATGGATGTTAAAGATATCATATCCAAAAGCGCCACGGAAGAAAATGGAGAGGTCGAAATTCTTATAACGGAAATTATGAGTCATAGAGCCAGTAAACTTAGGAAGTCCGTTGCCTACAATCTGGCGGTCTTCATCCGTAGCCTGGTCGGCTTTAATCATATCTCCGTCCTTGTCATACACAATCCAGTTGCCCTGTTCATCGATACCGGCATATTTGAACATATAAAAGTTTCCTAAACGCTTCCCTTTCTCAATGCGCTGCAAGTAATGGAAAGGATAGGGATCCTCAGTACCCACTACGTCGTAGAAATCTTGTCCCACATATTCCGAGTTACTGAAATCAACAAACTCATTACCCATGGTCGAACCGACTACTGACACTGAATAATCAAAGTCTTTGGTCTTCACAGCATCCCAAGTAATATCTATTTCCAGACCAGTATTCTTCATTGTACCTACATTGACAAACGTTGTGTCAAACAAGTAGGGCGGAACCGACACTTTGTAATCACCCAACAAGTCTTGCTGACGACGGTTGAAGTAATTGATAGAACCGTACACTCGGTTCTTGAAGAGGGCAAAATCAATACCTATGTTCCAGTTCTTTCCTTTTTCCCATTTCAAATCAGGATTTACGTTCTTTGACGGACCCCATACCTGGAAATAGCGACCATTGTAATAGTAATAACCAAAAGACGACATTGTACTCAGTGACTTATAGCTGTCGAATTCTTGGTTTCCTGTTATACCGAAGTCACCGCGCAGCTTCAAATCATTAATCCAGTCAATACCCTTCATAAACGATTCTTCCGAAATACGCCATCCGAGTGAAATGGCCGGGAAGTTACCCCACTTGTTGTTAGCTCCAAACTTTGAAGAGCCTTCATGACGCAGTGAGGCTGTCATCAGATACTTGCCCTTGTAATCGTAACTGATACGGCCAAAGAATGCTATGAGTTTTGAATCATTCTTATAAGAGCCCATTCCCACTTCGCCTTCATCTTTAGCATATTCACCCGAGCCAATATTGTTGAATCCCAAACCATCGTTGGAAAAATCCTTGTTTGAAGCATTCAACCCGGAATATTGCGAATACTGGTAAGAATAACCGGCCATAGCCTTCAGGTTGTGGCCACCGAAAGATGTCTGGTAGTTAGTTATCCACTCCAACACGTGTTGGCGTTCCTTGCTATACGAGCGAGAAGCCTCTCCGTCACGTCCAGCATTTATACACAACGTACTGGTAGAAGGACGGAACCAGCCGTTAAAGTTGTCATATTGGTGATCGGCAAATGTGATTTGTGTGTTCAGCGAATGATTGCCGGTCTTGTCTTTCAGCAACAAAGGCAACAGGTTCAAACGGGCCGTAGCATCCCAGTCAAGCAACTTGGTTTCTCCTTTGTCTTCTTCCAAAGCCATCAGTTCCACAGGATTGTATCCTGCCGTCTGCCCTTGGAAGTTATAATATTTTGAAGGATCTTGAGGGTCACGAATTGGCGTGGTAGGATTGGCCTCAATAGCGTTGCGGAACACATCCCACGCTGCTTGGTCACGATAAGCGATACGTGGAGCGATGTTAACAGTAAACGTAAACAAGCCATCAGCCGTTGTATGGTTTAAAGAAGCACGTGCACCATATTCTTCACGCCCTGAACGAAGGTCGATACCGCGTGCATCGCGATAATCTGCACTTACACGATAGGAGGTACGGTCGTTTCCGCCACTTAAAGTCAGCGTATGCTGCATGCTAAATCCTGTCTGGCTTACGGCATCCAGCCAATCATCGTTACCCCCTAAATCATAACCTACCGATGAATCAGAACGCAAGTCGCGGTATTCTTGTGCAGTAAGCATATCCAGTTCTTTCTTCATCACATCGAACGAGAATGTGCCGGTATAAGATGTATGTATGCTGCCGTCCTTGCTACCTTTCTTAGTCGTAATCAGGATAACACCGTTGGAACCCCGTGTTCCATAAATAGCCGAAGCCGCGCCGTCTTTCAATATATCGAAACTGGCAATGTCATTTGGATTAAGATTTGTAAGATTACCTCCAGGCACACCGTCAATTACAATCAACGGGCCCAAACCTGCCGCACGCGACGAAACGCCACGTATCTGAATACTGGCTTGGTTGTTGGGGTCGCCCGCACCGGTATTGGTAATAGACACTCCGGGCACTTTGCCTTGAATCATCATGGTAGGGTCAATACTGCTCACGGCAAGAAAATCTTTTTGAGAAACGTGCGAAATGGCTGAAGTCAGTTCTTTCTTATCCATCGTACCATAGCCAATAACCACCACTTCGGCCAACATCTCAGTGTCTTCACCCAAGGCAATTTTCAGCTCTGTACGCCCATTCACCGGCACTTCAACAGTTTTGTAACCAATGTAGGACACTATCAGCACATCATTTTTGCCTACTCCCTCGAGCACAAACTGCCCGTCTAAATCAGTAATGCAACCTTTTGTTGTAGATTTAACTTGGATGTTTACTCCAGGAAGTGTTTCTTGAGTAGCTGCGTCTGTCACTACTCCCTTTACGCTTAATTGCTGCGCCCACGCAGTTTGAGCCAGTCCTCCAAGCACAAACAACAAGCATAATAAAAAACCCAGTTTACGGAATTTTCTTCTCATAGCTTTACATTTTAAAGTTAAACAATGTGGTTCATTTGTTTACATGCAAAGGTAGATAAGATGTCTTCCAAGAGCAACTAATTTAGGTCATTTTAATACTACTTCTTACATTGCGCCACTATAAATCAGCTAAATACAAAATATTAAATCAACATAAAATTAAGATTCCCGAGGTTTACAAATACGCAAAATATGATTGTCAAATTCATCTTTTGAAACGAGCGATTTAGCTTTTACCTTAGCTTTGTAGACATAAATCGTATTTTGTGAAATATTCAGGTATTTGGCCACCAATGCCGTGTCGGCAATACCCAACCGCATTAAGGCAAAGATACGTACTTCGGTGGGCAACATGCCACTATCGGTCAGACAAGCCTGATATTCCTCTGGAAAGAGTTTGTTATATTCCTCCAAGAAAGTAGGAAACAGTTTCAAGAAGGCGGCATCAAACGATGAAGACATACGCTCACGCTCCTGCCTGATATTGATTCCGTTAATGATAGACAGCAAATCATCATACTGTTTGGCTTTCAGTTTACGTTTCAACTGCTTACACTTCTCCTCTACATCATTCACAAAGGATGAATCACCATACAACGACTGAACGATATAACTGTCTTTTATCTCATTAGCCTCTTGCAGCTGCATATTGATGACAGACAACTGCCGATTGACCGCATCACGTTCACAGGCCTTCCGCTCGACTTCATTCCTTGCCTCGCACAAGCTACGATTCTTTTTCTTCAAAATGACATACAAAACGGCTAACAACAGCAAAGTAAGCAAAACAAAAGCGCCGAAGGCAAATAGGAAATTCCGCTGGCGGCTCATCTGTTCGTAACGGCGGCTTTCTATCAGCGGCAATATGGAGTTGATTTCCATTTTACGAATACGCGTGTTATAGAAGTTGGCATCACTCTGTGCCCTATGCACATAGCGTGTCGCACGGTCAATGTCGCCTGCCTCGTACATATAAGAGGCAAGCGTCTTGCCGGCGGAAGTCTCACGCGTATTAGAGCGAATGTCATTAATGGCAGAAAGCGCCATGTAATAGGTGGCTTCGGCTCTCCGCCCCAACTTGTCGCACATTTCACCTATCATGAAACATTGCACTGCCTGATCGTGTAGCGACAACGAATACTTACCCAGCAACTGTTTCCGCCTCTCAATAATAGAAGCCGGCGGAAGGAACTCCACCGAAAGCATGTCTTTCGTGTAAGTCCTCCGGTATACGTCAGCGTTCATAGCGGCACTTGCCAGCACTTGATCACGAGCCTGTTCACGCAAAGACTCGTAATGTTGCCAAAGGCTGTCGTTATCTACCGAAAAATCACGCATATTCTGATATAAATATAGGCATTGCGCGTAATAATGCTCCAACATTTGGGGACTCAAGCCTTCCACCGAAAAACTTCTATTCATCTCGTCGGCCTCTTTGTAAAACCCTACTGCCGTATAACAAAACATCAGGCTGCTCTTGGCCAACGCTATCGACTCCGGCTGCTGCAACTTCTCTGCCATCCACAAAGAACGCACAGCGTACACGTAAGCCGAATCGTATTGATAATGTTTGTATTCTTCAAACAGCTCGTTACATAAAGCAAAAGTGTGTTGGTCATCAGCCGACTGATGCAACAGGCTCTTCAATGAAACCAGTTTTTCTTCCTTCTTTTGCGTATATGCATCACACTGGCTCATCTCGTAATCCAACACATTCAATATCGAATCAATATTCAACCCCGTAACATCCGCTTGTGCCCTACTGGCAAACGACATTCCAACCAGAACTAATAAGGCAAAACAATAATTTAACCAGAATCTTGAAACCATTTCTTCCTTAATAAACATAAAGAACAAACTCACAAGGTGATACACAGAAGACTACCTCACCTCGCCAACTTGTCTACTGAAACAAAATTACGTTGTCCACTCCTACTCAGAACACACTCCACGCCACCGTCAGCCCGGCCATCACAATGGCCACCATCGACATCAGCTTGATAAGTATGTTCAGGCTCGGACCTGACGTATCCTTGAAGGGGTCACCTACGGTGTCGCCCACCACGGTGGCCTTGTGCACCTCGCTGCCCTTGCCGCCAAAGTTGCCTTCTTCCACGTATTTCTTGGCATTGTCCCAAGCACCACCCGAGTTTGCCATGAAGATAGCCAGTACAAAGCCACTGCTCAATCCGCCGATAAGCAACCCTAATACACCCGGTACGCCAAAGATAAGGCCTGTCAGAATAGGAGCAATGATGGCTATGAGCGATGGCACCACCATCTCACGTTGTGCACCTTTGGTCGATATGGCTACGCACCGTGCATAATCGGGTTCAGTCTCACCCGTGAGGATACCTTTGATTTCGCGGAACTGACGACGTACTTCGTCCACCATGTGTGCAGCAGCACGCCCTACGGCGTTCATCGTCAGACCGCAGAAGAGAAAGGCCATCATGGAGCCGATGAACATGCCCGAAAGCACCTTGGGATTCATCAGTGTCACGTCATAGTGATGCATGAAGTCAAAGAACGTGGCATCCTGCAAAGGCACCGTCGTGCCGCCCACATTGATTTCCGTCGTGCCCAGGCGAGTCAGCCCGATGCGTATTTCCTCCACATACGACGCCAGCAGAGCCAGTCCCGTCAAGGCTGCCGAACCGATGGCAAATCCCTTGCCCGTGGCCGCCGTCGTGTTGCCCAGCGAGTCGAGTGCATCGGTACGCTTGCGCACCTCGGCACCCAGCCCCGACATTTCGGCATTGCCGCCCGCATTGTCGGCAATGGGTCCGTAAGCATCTGTAGCCAGCGTGATACCCAGCGTGGAAAGCATACCTACAGCAGCAATACCGATTCCGTACAGACCAAGACCTACATTACTGAAATCAAAGCCTGAGGCAAAGAGATAGGAAGCAATGATACCCACCACCACAGCAATTACTGGAATGGCTGTAGAAAGCATACCCAACCCGATGCCCGAAATAATGACCGTAGCCGGCCCTGTCTTACCGCTTTCACTCAAGCGCTGCGTGGGTTTATAGGATTGCGAAGTATAGTACTCCGTCGAACGACCAATGACGATGCCTACCAGCAGCCCCACGACGACAGAACAGGAAATCCACATCCAATTATCGAGCTTAAGCAGCCAGAGGATGAGGAACGTAGCCACAACGATAAGTACCGAACTGAGATTTGTACCAAAGCCAAGCGCACCAAGCAGATCTTTCATCGTGGCATTCTCCTTCGTACGTACCGAAAAGATACCAATAATGGAAAGTATAATTCCCACCGCCGCGATGAGCATTGGTGCAATGACGGCCTTGTACTGCATCGTCGTATCCCCCGAATGAATAAAGGCCGCTGCACCCAGTGCCGCCGTAGCGAGAATGGAACCACAGTAACTTTCATAGAGGTCGGCACCCATACCAGCTACGTCGCCCACATTGTCGCCCACATTGTCTGCGATGGTCGCCGGATTGCGCGGATCGTCCTCAGGGATACCTGCTTCAACTTTACCTACAAGGTCGGCACCGACATCGGCAGCCTTCGTATAGATACCACCACCCACACGAGCGAACAGTGCCTGCGTAGATGCACCCATACCGAAGGTCAGCATCGTAGTAGTAATGACACAAAGTTTGTGCGTAGGCGTCAGTACGTCAGCTGGAATAACAGCGTTTAGCAGCAAATACCAAAATGAAATGTCCAGCAGACCTAATCCCACAACAACCAGCCCCATCACCGCGCCGCTGCGAAAGGCAATGCGTAGACCACCATTCAGCGACTGCCGGGCAGCATTAGCAGTACGAGCCGAAGCATACGTAGCCGTCTTCATGCCCAAAAAGCCCGACAAGCCCGAGAAGAAACCACCCGTCAGAAAGGCGATGGGCACCCAGTGGTTCTGCACATCAAAACCGTAAGCCATGACTGAGAACAGGATAACAAGGCCTAAGAAAACCCAGCCCACAATCTTGTACTGCTGCTTGAGATAAGACATGGCGCCTCGGCGTACCGCTGCGGCAATTTTAATCATCTGAGGCGTACCCTCACTCTGTTTCATCATCTGGCGATGGAAGTGCCAGGCAAAGCCGAGAGCCAGCACGGAAGCTGCCGGCACCAGCCAGAAAAGCAGTTGGTCCATAGCATTCTCAATTTTAAAGGTTCGAAATGATTGATTGCGCTAAAATATGGATTTAGAATGAAAAAAGCAAATCCGTACGCCAAGAATATCGCCTGAGCAAAAGCTATATCCCGTTAAAAAACAAAAACCAAAACCCTTCTTACCTACAAACAAGACAACGCTCTGCCAGCCTACTTCAAAGGACGGACCGTCGCTATAAACTATTTCTTGTGCACTGTCAAAACAGGCAGAAATATGTCGTGAAAATGAAAAACGAAACGAGAACGAAACATGTACCTCGCATCAAAGCGTTGCGGAACGTGTCTCGCCCTCGTTGCCCAATGTGGGAGGCTCAGAAGCGTCACTCCACCGTCACAGCCGTACCTGCAGCGGTCACCATCAGCATAGAGCCACTACCGCCCACGGTCTCATAGTCCAGATCGACGCCGATGACGGCGTTGGCACCTAGTGCGCGCGCCTGCTCTTCCATCTCGCGCAAGGCCGTTTCCTTGGCCTCGCGGAGCACTTCTTCGTAAGAACCACTGCGCCCACCCACAATGTCACGGATGCTGGCAAAGAGATCGCGGAAAACATTGGCACCGATAATGGTTTCGCCGGACACGATGCCATAGTAGCGGGTGATTTTCCCGCCGTCAATCATAGAGGTTGTTGTCAGTAACATAATTCGTTCGTTTTAAAAAGTCATTTGCTCCTATTAGACGCAGCGCAGTGGCAAAAAGTTGCAGCGAGCCGTTATTTTTCAACACCCGATCAAAACATCCGACTGACCCGCTCCACACCGGCAACCAACGCATCAATTTCTTCCTTCGTATTATACAGGGCAAACGAAGCACGGACAGTACCCTCAATGCCAAGGCGCTGCATCAACGGCTGAGCGCAGTGATGACCCGTACGGACGGCAATACCGAGACGGTCGAGTAAAGTACCCATATCGAAATGGTGGATGTCGCCCACAAGAAAGGATATAACGCTCCCCTTCTCGGCGGCCTCACCGAAGATGCGCATGCCGGGGATTTCCTTCAGGCGACGAGTTGCGTACTCAGTCAGATCGTGCTCGTAGGCGGCAATGCGGTCCATGCCAAGGGTCGTAACATAATCAAGTGCACGGGCCAGTCCGGTGGTGCCAATATAGTCGGGTGTGCCGGCCTCAAACTTGAAGGGCAGTTCATTAAACGTGGTCCGCTCGAAAGAGACGTGCTGAATCATCTCACCGCCGCCCTGATAGGGAGGCAGTTTATCGAGCCATTCCTCCTTGCCATAGAGCACGCCGACACCCGTTGGACCGTAGACCTTATGTCCGGAGAAAACATAAAAATCAGCATCGAGCGCCTGCACATCGACGGGCATGTGGGGGATGCTCTGGGCGCCGTCCACCAGCACGGGTACGCCGTGAGCGTGGGCAGTGGCAATCATATCTTTGACCGGATTGACCGTGCCAAGTACATTACTAACGTGCGTCACGCAGACAATGCGGGTACGTTCGGTGAAGAGCCGTTCGTATTCGTTGAGCAGCAGCTCGCCACAGTCGTTCATAGGGATGACACGAAGCTTGATGCCCTTGCGCATCTGCAGCAACTGCCAGGGGACAATGTTGCTGTGGTGCTCCATGGTGGAGACGATGACCTCGTCGCCCTCGCCGAGGAAGGCTTCGCCGAAGCTGGAGGCGAGCAAGTTGATGCTCTCCGTGGTGCCGCGGGTGAAGACGATTTCGTTGGTGCTGCGGGCGTTGATGAAGCGACGGACAGTCTCGCGGCTGGCTTCGTGGAGTTCAGTAGCCTGCTGAGAAAGGAAGTGAACACCGCGGTGGACGTTGGCGTTGACGCTGTAGTATTCATCAGTGATGGCATCAACTACGCATCGGGGCTTCTGGGTAGTAGCGCCGTTGTCCAGGTAAACCAGCGGCTTGCCATAAACAGTACGGGCGAGAATCGGAAAATCAGCCCTTATCTCTTCTACATTATACATAATAATAACAATTGATTGTCATTGATTTCATTTACAGATAGCACACCCCTGACATTTGTTCAGCTCGCCACGAAAGCGCTTCTCTACCAGCAGGTGCAACCGGTCGCGCAAGGCATCGAGACGAATAGTGTCGATAACCTCGTTGACGAAAGCAAACATCAACAGCAGACGGGCCTCATGCATCGGAATACCGCGCTGCCGCATATAGAACAGAGCTGCATCGTCCAACTGTCCGACCGTCGCCCCGTGGCTGCACTTCACGTCATCGGCATAGATTTCCAGCTGCGGCTGCGTGTACATGCGGGCTTCACGCGTAGCACATAGATTCCGATTGGTCTGTTGCGAAGAGGTATGCTGTGCCCCAGGACGCACCAGAACAAGTCCGGCAAAAGCACCCGTAGCCTGATCGTCGAGCACGTATTTGAAGAGTTCGTTCGATGTACAATGGGGCACAGCGTGGTCGATAGCAGTATGGTTGTCTACATGCTGGTTCTTATCGGCGATAACCATGCCGCAAAGATTGATTTCAGCTCCCTCGCCAGCCAAAGTAACATTGACGGAGTTGCGCGTCGTACCGCCTGTCAAGGTCATACCGTTCAGCAACACGTTGCTTCCGCTGTCCTGCTGGACATACATATTGCTGACACGTACAGTACTGTTGTGGGTTTCTTCCAGTTCGTAAAGGTCAAGAACAGCGTCGCGTCCCACAAAGATTTCCACCACCTGCGTAGCAAGGAAATTGACGGCATCCATGGCGTGGTCGCAAACCAGCATCCGTACCTGTGCACCGTCCTCCAATACGATAAGCACGCGACGGTTTACCATCAGATTGACATCGCTACGCAATATATTTACCAATTGTATGGGCCGTTCTACCACCACACCACTGGGCACGTAGAGCAACACGCCGTCCTCGGCCAGGGCGGTGTTGAGGGCCGTCACGCCATCTTTCTCGGTATCGGCCAAACGCCCGTAATACTTCTTCACCAATTCTGGATGTTCTGTCGCCAACTGTCGCAGGCTTCCCAAAAGCACACCTTCAGGCAGGTGCGACTTGGGCAATACTTTGTCATAAAAGGCATCGTTAACGACAAAATAGAGCGAAGTGCTCATGTTGGGCACATCACACTTGAACACGTCATAAGGATTAACGGGGATATCAAGCTGTTTCAGGTTGAGCCCATAGTCAGGTTCAAAGAGTTTACTGATATCAGTATATTTGTATTTCTCGTCCTCACGGGTGGGGAAACCGAGGCGCTCAAAGTCTGCAAAGGCCGCAGCACGCGGAGCATTCATTACCTCACAACTATGCTGGCATATCATAGCCTCACACTGCGAGAACAGATCAATGTATTGTTGTTCGGGTCTCATAATTCCTCACTCCTCATTTAACTGCTCTTTTTTTATCCAGTCGAAGCCGCGGCGTTCGATTTCCGTTGCCAATTCCGGTCCGCCCGTCTTCACAATACGGCCACCCAGAAGGACATGCACCACATCAGGCTTCAGGTAATCCAACAAGCGTTGATAATGCGTGATGACCATCGCAGACGTCTGCTCCGTACGCAGTTTATTGAAGCCTTCAGCTACAATACGCAAAGCATCCACATCGAGGCCAGAATCCGTTTCGTCCAAAATGGCAAAAGTCGGTTCGAGCATCGCCATCTGAAAGATTTCATTACGTTTCTTCTCGCCGCCACTGAAACCTTCGTTTACAGAGCGGTTGGCCAACTTACTGTCCAGTTCCACAATAGCCCGTTTCTCACGCATCAGTTTCAAAAACTCCGAAGCCGACAAGGCAGGCAGGTGGCGATACTTGCGTTGCTCATTGACAGCCGTACGCATAAAATTCACCATTGACACACCAGGAATCTCAACAGGTGTTTGAAAAGACAGGAAGATACCTTCATGAGCACGGTCTTCGGGTGACAAGGCCAATAAATCTTTGCCATTGAAGGTAATAGAACCATGTGTCACTTCATAAGCGGGATGTCCCACGAGAACATTACTCAACGTACTTTTTCCGGCACCGTTCTGTCCCATAAGGGCGTGCACCTCACCGTCACGAATCGTGAGGTTGATGCCTTTCAATATTTCTTTGCCATTGATGCTGGCATGAAGGTCTTTAATCTCTAACATAATTTTTATCATTAAGAATGAAGAATAAAGAATGAAAGTTGCCTTTCCTCATCCTGTCTTCCTCATCCGACTCATTTTATTCTTAATTCTTTATTATCCGTTCTTTATTTAACCCACGCTTCCTTCCAACGAAATACTCAACAGCTTCTGAGCCTCAACGGCAAACTCCATCGGCAACTTGTTGAGCACTTCTTTGGCATAACCATTCACAATGAGTCCTACGGCATCTTCACTCGAAATACCACGTTGATTACAGTAGAATATCTGATCTTCACTGATTTTACTGGTGGTCGCTTCGTGCTCCACCACTGCAGTTTCGTTATGGATATCCATATAGGGGAAGGTGTGTGCACCGCATTTATCACCCAACAAGAGCGAATCACACTGACTGTAGTTACGCGCATTGTCAGCCTTAGGGCTAACACGTACCAGTCCACGGTAGGAGTTCTCGCTCCGTCCGGCAGAAATTCCTTTACTGACGATAGTCGAACGGGTATTCTTTCCGATGTGGATCATCTTCGTACCCGTATCGGCCTGCTGGTAGTTATTGGTTACAGCCACACTGTAAAACTCAGCAATCGAATTATCACCCGCCAGGATACAAGAAGGATATTTCCACGTGATGGCACTACCCGTTTCTACCTGTGTCCACGACAGCTTACTATCTACACCTTTACAAATGCCACGTTTGGTAACGAAATTGTACACGCCACCTTTGCCTTCAGCATCACCCGGATACCAGTTCTGTACAGTGCTGTATTTCACTTCCGCACGATCATGTACTACAATCTCTACGATAGCAGCATGCAATTGGTTCTCATCACGCATAGGAGCAGTACAGCCTTCGAGATAGGAAACATAAGCATCATCATCGGCCACAATGAGCGTACGCTCAAACTGCCCCGTTCCCCGCGCATTGATACGAAAATAAGTAGACAATTCCATCGGGCACCGCACTCCTTTGGGAATATAAACGAAAGAACCGTCAGAGAACACAGCAGAATTGAGCGCGGCAAAGAAATTGTCGCGATAAGGCACCACAGAACCTAAATACTTCTGCACCAAATCGGGATGTTCACGGATAGCCTCACTCATGGAACAAAAAATGATACCTTTCTCCATTAATGTTTCTTTGAAGGTAGTCTTCACGGAGACAGAATCCATCACAGCATCCACAGCCATACCACTCAATGCCATCTGTTCTTCCAAAGGGATACCCAGCTTATTGAAGGTCTTGATCAGTTCGGGATCGACTTCGTCCATACTTTTCGGCCCTTCTTTTTTCTTGGTAGGGTCAGCATAATAGGAAATGGCCTGGTAATCAATTTCAGGAATACGGAGGTGAGCCCATGTAGGCATCTCCAGCGTCAACCAATGGCGATAAGCCTTCAGGCGAAACTCCAGCATCCAATCGGGTTCGCCCTTCTTCTCGGAAATCAAGCGGATGATATCTTCGTTCAAGCCCTTCTCGATGACGTCAGTGTGCACATCGGTCGTGAAACCGTACTTGTACTTTTCCTGCGTAAGTTCCTTGACATATTTATTAGGTTCTTCTTGTCGCATATCTTGTCTATATTCAAGTTCATCAAAATTTCACTGTCATAAGAATTCGACAGCCATTTCTTTAGCCGCAGGTAAAAAGACACCTGCAAACTTTTCCAACGGATAATATAACACAGACTCCCGCTTTTTTGTTTTCTTCAGGAGCGCATTGTCCGTATCAATATATTCGACCACACAAATCAGCAGACTTACCAGCAAAGCAGACTTCAGCAGGCCTAATCCGGCACCCAGCAGACGGTTGACCCATCCTAACGAAACGGCTTCCATCGCCTTGGTCAACAACAAAGCCAACAGCAAGAATGCCAGCGGAACAGCCAGCCAAATAATCACGAAAGCGATGCCTTGTGCCACTGTCAACGAGTCGGTTAGCGGCAGAAATATCCGCTCGGCCACGGTAGCATACAATGCCTTGGCGATCAACAGACCGGCTACAAGCCCCAGCAAACCAGCTAACTGTCTGAGAAAGCCTTTGGCAAACCCCACTATGGCTCCCGCCCCCAGAATGACGAGTATAATGATATCTATGGTGGTCATACTTTTTATGATATAAATAAATCAGCCGCAGACTACACCAACAACGCAGATTTCACCCGTTCCTACAGCTCGGCAGCACGATTGATTCGCGCAGCATAAAATCCGTGTCGTCCGCGTTGTCTGCGGCTGAAAGTCTAACTATTCAGAATCAGAGTGTCTGTTTTACTTCCACTTCCTCGAATGTTTCGATGACATCGCCCACCTTGATGTCGTTGCAACCAGTCAGGCTAATACCGCATTCAAAGTTAGTTCCGACTTCTTTCACATCATCCTTGAAGCGCTTCAAGGCATTGATATTGCCGGTAAATACCACAATACCATCACGAATCAGACGAGCCTTATCGGTACGTTTCACCTTACCGGTCTTCACCATCGCACCGGCTACTACGCCAACCTTACTGATATTGAAGACCTCACGCACTTCGATAGTAGCGGTAACCTGTTCCTTCAATGTCGGAGCAAGCATACCCTCCATTGCAGACTTCACCTCCTCGATAGCATCATAGATGACAGAATACTTACGGATATCTACACCCTCCTGTTCGGCCAGTTTGGCAGCAGCTCCCGAAGGACGCACCTGGAAGCCTACGATAATGGCATCCGAAGCAGCAGCCAAGGATACATCCGATTCAGAAATCTGTCCCACGCCTTTGTGGATAACGTTGACTTGGATCTGTTCTGTAGACAACTTGATCAACGAATCGCTCAAGGCCTCTACCGAACCGTCCACGTCGCCTTTCACGATGACATTCAGCTCGTGGAAGTCGCCCAATGCCAGACGGCGGCCCACTTCGTCGAGCGTCAGCATCTTCTGCGTACGCAGACCCTGTTCGCGCTGCAACTGCTCACGCTTATTGGCAATCTCGCGTGCTTCCTGTTCGGTTTCAATCACGTGGAACGTATCACCTGCGGCAGGGGCTCCGTTCAGGCCCAGAATAAGAGCAGGTTCAGACGGACCGGCCTGTGTCATTCGCTGGTTACGCTCGTTGAACATCGCTTTCACCTTACCATAATTGGTTCCGGCCAAAACGATATCACCTACTTTCAACGTTCCGTTGGATACCAACACAGTTGCTACATAACCGCGACCTTTGTCAAGCGACGACTCGATAATAGATCCTGTAGCTTTACGATTGGGGTTAGCCTTCAGTTCCAACATTTCAGCCTCCAACAATACTTTCTCCATCAATTCAGGAACGCCAATACCTTTCTTAGCCGAGATATCCTGAGACTGGTACTTACCGCCCCATTCCTCTACCAGGAAATTCATGTTGGCCAGTTCTTCCTTGATCTTATCGGGATTGGCAGTCGGCTTATCTATCTTGTTGATGGCAAATACGATGGGAACGCCGGCAGCCATGGCATGGTTGATAGCCTCCTTGGTCTGCGGCATGACGTTATCGTCGGCTGCCACAATGATGATGGCAATATCCGTCACCTTGGCACCACGGGCACGCATGGCGGTAAATGCTTCGTGACCCGGCGTATCAAGGAACGTAATCTTACGTCCGTCTTCCAACGTCACGTGATAAGCACCGATGTGCTGCGTAATACCGCCCGCTTCACCGGCAATCACATTCGCCTTACGGATATAGTCGAGCAACGATGTCTTACCATGGTCTACGTGACCCATCACGGTTACAATCGGAGCACGAGGTTCCAAATCTTCCTCTGCATCCTCTTCTTCCACGATGGCCTGTGCCACTTCCGCACTTACATATTCCGTCTTAAAGCCGAATTCTTCAGCCACCAGATTAATGGTCTCGGCATCCAGACGCTGGTTAATGGACACCATGATACCGATGCTCATGCAGGTACCGATGACTTGCGTAACGGGTACGTCCATCATATTGGCCAGCTCGTTGGCTGTCACAAACTCTGTCAACTTCAATACTTTGCTATCAGCCATTTCCTGACTTTCAAGCTCATGCATACGGTCGGCAGCCTGTTCACGTTTCTCCTTGCGGTATTTGGCTCCTTTACTCTTGCCTTTCGATGTGAGACGTGCCAAAGTTTCTTTCACCTGTTTAGCAACATCTTCCTCACTGACTTCCTGTTTGATAACAGGTTTCTTGAAACGATCTTTATTTTTCTTGCCTCCCTGTTGCTGTCCGGCGGTATTTCCACCCTTCTGATGGTCGCCTTTCTGATAGCTGGAAGCATTGTTGATATCTACTTTCTCCTTGTTGATACGAACGCGTTTCTTTTTACCACCGCCTTCACCATCATTTTCATCCCTCATCTTGCTGTCTTCACGACGGATTTCTTTCATGATGGCTTCTTTCATCTGACGTCTCTGGTCAAGGCGCTGTTTTTCCTTTTCTTCACGTTCTTTACGCTTTTCCTCCTTCGACTTCTTTTTGGGGCGAGTCGACTGATTCAAAGCAGCAAGGTCTATTTGACCGATAACGTTAATTTTCGAAACAAACTCAGGTTTGCGAATTGTAAAGATCTCCTCAGAGCTATCAGCCGACTTTGTTTCTTCAACTGGAGCTTCCTCTTCTTTTTCTACCTTCACGTCTGTTGTTTCATCCGAATGGTGTTCCTCTTCAGTCACATCCTGAGTCTGAGGTTCTTCCACAGGCGCTTCGACAGCCTTCTCTTCCACGGTTTCCTGAACAGGCTCTACTTCCGAAACTTTTTCGGCAACTTGTGCCTCAACCTCTTCCGAAGGCATTTCTTTAACTTCCGGCTTCGGTTGAACTGGCTCTACAACCGGTCCTGGTTTCTGCTCTTCCACTTCTTTTTCTTTCTCAACCACAGGTTTCTTACCCAGATTATCCAAATCAATCTTGCCTACAGGTTTAAACTTAGGACGTACATCTTCGGGAATTACAGTTTTAATTTCCTCCACCTTTTCCTTCACGGATTCCTTCGTTTCATAGCCTTCGATAGCCACAGACGCTTTGTTGCGTTCTTTGGTTTGACGTTCCTGCAAGAAGCGCTCGGACTTCATTTTAAGATCCTTGTCTGTACTGAATTCTTTTTTCAGCAACTCAAACTGTTCATCGGTAATTTTCGTATTCGGATTTGCCTCTACGACAAAACCCTTTTTCTGTAAGAATTCAACAGCCGTCGTAATTCCCACATTCAAATCTCGTGTTACTTTATTTAACCTTATCGTCATATTTTACTTTTAATGATTTTAATGTGCCAATGTACTAATGTGCCAATAAATCGCCCCTCTTCCTCGATGTGCCTCACTGCTTTCACCAGTACATTAGCACATTCAAATCATATATATTAACACATCTATTATTCTTCTTCAAATTCCTGTTTCAAAATGCGCAGCACTTCGTCTACAGTTTCTTCCTCCAAGTCGGCTTTTTCAATCAGCATCTCACGAGGAGCGTTCAATACAGCCTTGGCTGTATCGATACCGATACCCTTGATTGCATCAATAACCCAACCTTCGATTTCATCACGGAATTCATCCAGATAGATATCTTCATCTTCCACATTTCCATCAATTTCGCGGAAGACATCAATGGTATATTCAGTCAGCATACTGGCCAACTTGATGTTCAAACCACCTTTACCAATGGCCAATGAAACTTCTTCGGGTTTCAAGAACACTTCCGCCTTGCGTTCTTCCTCATTCAAGCGGATGGAAGAAATTTTGGCAGGGCTCAATGCACGCTGGATGAACAGCTGTACATTCGAAGTATAATTGATGACATCAATGTTCTCATTGCGAAGTTCGCGCACAATACCGTGGATACGGCTTCCCTTCACACCGACACATGCGCCTACCGGATCAATACGGTCGTCATAGCTTTCTACAGCAATTTTAGCACGTTCGCCAGGAATACGGGCTATCTTACGAATGGTAATAAGGCCATCATTGATTTCAGGTACTTCCATCTCGAACAGACGCTGCAAGAAGACGGGAGAAGTACGGCTCAAGATAATCTTCGGATTGTTGTTCTTGTTGTCTACACGAGCCACCACCGCACGGGCAGTTTCTCCCTTACGATAGAAGTCGCTCGGTATCTGCTCGGTCTTAGGCAGCAGCAATTCGTTGCCTTCATCGTCGAGCAGCAGCATTTCTTTCTTCCAAATCTGGTAGACTTCGGCATTCACAACCGTTCCTACCTTGTCGATATATTTGTTGTAAAGGCTGTCTTTTTCCAGTTCCAATATCTTGGAGGCCAACGTCTGGCGCAAGTTCAGGATGGCACGACGGCCAAATTTCGCGAAATTCACCTCGTCTGTCACTTCTTCACCCACTTCGTACGAAGCATCTATTTTCTGTGCCTCGCTCAGGGATATCTGCAGATTAGGGTTCGTCAGGTCCTCATCGGCAACCACCTCACGGTTACGCCAGATTTCGAAGTCACCCTTATCGGGGTTTACAATGACGTCGTAATTCTCATCCGTACCAAACATTTTCGCAATCACGCTACGGAACGACTCCTCAAGTACGCTCACCATCGTGGTTCTGTCGATATTCTTCAGCTCCTTAAACTCCGAAAATGTGTCAATCATGCTGACAGTCTCTTCTTTCTTGGCCATAATCTTATTTAAAACTGATTAAGTATTTAGTATATTTTATTTCTTCGTACGTAAAGTTCAAATCTTCATCCACCATCTTCGGGCGTTTCATGCCCTCTTCCTTCACTTTCTTCTGGATGGTAACCGTAAAATGCTGTTCATCGGCCTCCTTCAGTACGCCACTCAGTTTACGTCCATCCTTGGTCAGCACTTCTACCTCCTCACCAATGTGGTTCATGTACTGCTGAAGTACCTTGAAAGGCTGTCCGATACCGGCCGAGCCTACTTCCAGTTCGAAATCCTCCGCGTCGCGGTTCAGGCGGGATTCGATATAGCGGCTCAACTCCACACAATCTTCTATCCAAACACCGTCTTTGTGGTCGATCTCCACCACAATCTTGTCATCAGGACTCACCGTTACCTCCACCAGGAAGTAATCTTTGTCCTTCAACCAATCTTCTACAATTTCACAAATCGTTTTTTTCTCTATCATATAAACCGTATAAGAATAAAAAAGAGGAGCTTGATTGCCCCTCCACCTTTCATCCGTTTCCGTTTGCAAAGATATAAATAATCTGTTCGACTACAAAATATTAGGAGAAAAAAGTCGGAAATTTACGCACCATTGCCATCATACCTTCCACCTGAGCCAATGCAAGCATCCGTCCATGGAAGGAATAACCGGGGTTATAGCCCTTGTTTCTATCATCCAACATCAGCCGGCCATGGTCGACACGCATAGGCACATCGGGCAGATTCTTTTCGTAAAAAGCAACCAGCTCAGGCACGCGTCCGCGCCCTTCCAGATGGGACGCTTCCATGAAATTTCCATCTTCCATGACATTTGTACTACGTAAATGCACGAAACGAGTACGTGAGGCAAAGCGACGGGCAAGTTCGACCACGTCATTCTGCAAACCTGCACTCAGCGAACCGGCACAGAAGGTCAACCCGTTGTGAGGATTGTCCACCGCCTTGAGCAGCCAGTCGATGTCTTCACCCGAAGTGACAATACGAGGCAATCCCAGCATCTGATAAGGCGGATCATCGGGATGTATGCACATATCCACGCCGCAAGCATCGCAGACAGGCATGATGGCTGACAGAAAATAACACAGGTTGTCACGCAGCTGATGGCGGTCGATCCCCTCGTAGCGCGACAAAAGTTCTCTAAACAATTGTACAGGATCGGGCGTATGGCCGTCAATATTGCCATTCACAAAGCCTTGCGTCTTGACAATTACAGTATCTATCAACTCATACTTTTCTTCATCCGTAATGGTCTTTGCTAGCTCGTCCACCTTCTGCAATTCTTCCGCCGTATAGTCAGCTTCAGCCCCTTTACGTTGCAAAATCCGACAATCGAAGTAGGCAAAACGTATCTTGTCAAAATACAACGAGGAAGAGCCGTCTTCCCATCGATGGTTCAAGTCAGTACGTATCCAGTCGATGACGGGCATGAAATTATAACACACTGTTTTGATCCCTGCTTTCGACAGGTTTGCCAGGCTTATTCCATAGTTTTCTATCAGGCGATCGCGCTCCTTGCCACCATACTTGATGGCTTCGCTCACGGGCAAACTTTCCACCACCGACCAGCGCAATCCTGCCCGTTCTATATAGTCGCGCAGCTCCGCAATCGCCTCCAGCGGCCAGATCTCGCCGTTGGGGATATCGTGCAACGCCGTCACAATGCCTTCCACACCAATTTGTCGGAGCATGTCCAACGTAATCGGATCTTTTTTACCAAACCACCTCCATGTCTTTTCCATAATCTGCTCAAATCTTATTTATCAGGAAGATTTCCAAACTCGATCTTCCAAACGCCTGTTTTCAATACCATTCCTGCTTCGGCAGGTTTCCCATTCACACGCATTTGTGTATATCCATCAGGCAAACCCACCAATCCAGCCGTACCTTCGGGCACTGCCAGTTCAAGCACACATCGCTCTGCATCCTTTTTCACATCAGCCTCGATGAAGCGTCCGCCCGCAAGCGGCACCGTCACTTTCACATGGCTCAAGTTTCCTAAATTGGGACAAACCGAAAAAACTTTAAAGCCAGGCTCTACCACCTTCACGCCAGCCACGTAACTACTCAAGATAGTCAGCGGGCCTCCGCTCCAAGCATGGTTATAACTACCACCTCCAAAGCCTTCCTTGCCGATGCCCCAGCCTTCCCACAACGTGGTCAGCGGACTGTCCACCATCGCTTCGTAGCGTAGCCTCATCCTGTCCATCGCATCCTGATAGTATCCCATCTCACAAAGGGCCTGCAAAACATATTTTTCCATATAAGGGCTGGCATGGTACTGCTGACGGAAGAAAGGACGAATAGTCGGATAAAGTTCCTTAGGCAACACACCCGCCACAACGGCCAAGGCCTGGGCACGGTCGTCAGGTTGTCCCTCATAGTCGGGCGACTTGTAATACGCCCCCGTCCAATACTTCTGATGGAAGACTTGGCGCAGGCGGTCATTGGTTTCGTCCGCCCAACGCGCTTCTGCCAGCTCATCCACCAGACGGGCCATGTGGGCATAGCCGTCCAAAGCGATGGAATACCACAGGCTAAACAGAAGTCCCATATCCTTGTTGTCGCCCCAGTCGCCCCATGTCCATCCACCCTTGCGAGGAATAACCAGCCCGTCGGGAGAGGTCTTCCAGACGTGGATGTATTTCTTCACTCTTGGAAACACGTATTCAATCAGTTCCTTGTCGCCCGTCCCCATATAGTACGTCCAGAAGCCATAATAGCCCACACTGGCCAGCATCTGCATGGGCAGTTCGTCCTTATAATTGCCAGCAGGCACAGGAGCAAAAATCGTACTGTCCGCTCGCTGCCAGTCCATCAGCTCACAGATGCCTTTGCGTGTCAGCCGATGTGCTCTCTCGTCCAAGGCATAAAAAGCCTCGCCAAGTTCATTCACCACGTCGCCCCACCATTGTGCCCGCTCTCGGTCAGGGCAATCCATATAGGTGTCGCGCATCGTGATGTAGAGTGTACGTTGCGACTTCGTCCATAGGCGGGTCAGGAAAGGATCGTCACACCAGAAACTGCCTGCAAAATCCGTATCATATCCCGTCTCGCGATATTTCAGCTCCAACACCTCACAACCTTCAGGGATGGTATAGATGACATAATGGCCGTTCATCCATCCGCGACATTCAAACTCCTGAACGCCTTCACGCGTAATATATTCGGCAAACACATTTGTAGCCGAACCACCCCGATAGTCATCCGTACGGATGTCAATCTTTCGGCCGGCTACCGACTTTACTTTCAGATAAGGAGTTATCTGCGCATTGTAG
Organism: Caecibacteroides pullorum; assembly: GCF_019239235.1. Classification (GTDB taxonomy): domain Bacteria; phylum Bacteroidota; class Bacteroidia; order Bacteroidales; family Bacteroidaceae; genus Bacteroides; species Bacteroides pullorum. The sequence continues at coordinate 61,441 of NZ_JAAZTS010000018.1, forward strand.
GGCAAATAAGCTAGAATCTGATTTCCCTGCCGCTCCGTCCTTGTATAGGTTTTCAGGCCATAGTCTTTCCATTGAGGAATGGGACGATCCACCAACTGATTCCATCCGGCCTCCTCCAACGACACCCGTCGAGCCTTGCTCCAACTGCTGTCATCATAGTCGGGTTGCTGAAAAGCAATGTCCTTCGCGGCATCGAATCCGATGTTCGACTCAGGCAAACGATAGTTGGGCTTTTCTCCTTCAGGTAAATAATAGGCTGGATGCCTGCACACCTTCCAAGCTTTGTCCGTATCCAGCACCTTACCGTCCACCGACAAACGGAAAGCCAATCCAGGCGTCGGCGAATTGCGATGGCTGAACCCGTCCTTGCCAAAGTACCACACCAATACGGCTACCGTATTATCGCCTTCGCGCAAGCCCTGCGCCCCACGAAGCACGTCGCAATACGTATCCTTCGGATTAGGTCCCCGCTTCAGTCCGCCTTCCCTCACCTGCAATTCGCCATTCACCCAAAGCCAATACTTGCTATCCGCCGCGATACGAAGTTCCACATCCGACGGCTCGTCCTCCAAGTACAGATTCATGCGATAACAAAGCCACATGCCAGGCGACACAGCCTCCGAGGCAGGTAAAGTCAAGACTTGTGCGGAGCAGACGATTGCGCACAAAAAAGCGAACACAATACTAAATATCGTTTTCATATCTTATCCAATGTTTGTGTAGAGGTGCAATATTCGTAATTTTTTTCGAAAACAGCAAATATCAGTCGACTTCCTGAACATATATCTCGTCAATCGATGGAGGCAAGGAAGCATTCAGCACTTTCAGACGAATTTTGTCTGTCTGATAGATATAAGGAAATCTGATCACCTTACAATCTCCCATCGGTTCGTCAGAAACATATACACACTCCCAATCGCCATCTTTCCAGATATCGATACGATAGGATTGTATCCGATTCACACGTTTGTTCGAGAAGCCATCAGAAGAATTCACCGCATCACAATGCTCAAACACTACGACCTTGTTGAACGATTTCATGCCGTCGAACGAAATGACGAGTTCCGCATGCACATCGTCCGCCGCCCAACGGGTTTGCATTCCTCCGTCGATCGCATAAGCTGCACCATACAGTCCCTCATTGTTCTCGTATACCGATGAAGCCGTAGCCATCCCACCCTCAGTCAGCCACGCACTTCCTACAGGCAGCGGGCGGTCTTGGTGCAAATGCAAACGCTCCTTGTTCAACGCAATGATATGATTGGCCTCATTCTCGCGGATACGTCCCGTCTGATCGGGAGGGACATTAACCACCAATGTATTGTTGCCCGAAGTACACCAATAGAACAATTCTTCCAGTTCATCCAGGCTACGCACCGTTTTGGGGGTATTCTTCTGAAACCAGTTCCACTCCTTACTGATGCAGACCGTATGCTCAAACGGCAGATAGTAGGAATTACCGCCATACAGATATTGCTTCTTGTCAAGCTTGTGCGCAATCTTCGGATCCCACAAGCGGAAATCCGTAGGGAAGTATTGCAGATAATACTTATTGTCCACCAGCATCGAATCCGGCAAAATATGTTTACGGCTTCCTTCACGATCGACCACCGTATGATTCACCCCGACAGCACAGTTAGGTTGCATCTTCTTCACCTCGGCATATACACGAGGAAGATCCCAATCCTTTACAGGACGATCCCAGCCGCCATCAAACCATAATTCACAAATCGGACCATAGTTCAAAAACAACTCCCGAAGCTGCCCAATCATATAGTCGATATATTTCTTCGGATCCTTATCACGATACGACGGCTCGTGCCTGTCCCACAACGAATAATAAACACCAAATTGAAGTCCATATTTCCGACAGGCATCCGAAACCGCCTTTACCACATCCGTCTTAACGGGCGAAGAGGCCACATCGTAATTCGTATACTGGCTGTCCCATAAGCAGAAACCGTCATGGTGCTTCGTTACGAGCAACACATATCGGAAACCAGCATCACGTGCCACCCGTACCCACTGGTCACAATCCAAACGTGTCGGGTTATATTTATCCACCGGCACTGTCCCGTCCGACCATTCATCGCCCGAGAAAGTATTCACCCCAAAATGAACAAACATACCATACCCGCGCTCTATCAGTTCACGCTGCGTCTGATTAGGCTCCTCAGCCGGCGTGATGGCTTGCCCATACGTACAACAAAGCCCTGCTATCAGCAGAAAGCCCAATAATAAATATTTTTTCATGCCCTATTTAGTTTAAACAATCCACGACAAAGATAGGGAAAGTTGAAAGCAGAAGAAACAAGCTTGCTTGATTTTTTTGCTGAGACGCCCCCTATCTTATCAAAAGAAAGGGAAAGTTGAATGCAGAAACAAATGAAAACATAGTTTTCAATATTCCCTTTCACCAAGTCCATAGTTACACTTCCCAAGTCCCTCTTTACGCCCGTCAAGTCCATGTTTATACCAGCCAAGTTATCTTCCCTATTCTCCAATGCCCCCTTTGACACAAAACACCGTTTCATCCCTAAGGAAGCATTGCTTTACAAAGAACAAAACAGTGCTTTACCGAAAACGATGCATTCACATCCATAAGTAAAAATACGTTTAGCCTAAAATGGATTCACGGTTTCACAATCGTCGTATCTTGTTTTAAACGTAAAAGTTAGGGTGAAAGCAAAAGCGTACAAATACGGGAACTATGCATGTTTCATCGCAAAATACTGAATTTAAACAGTTTACAATAAATTCACAGCCAATAAGCTCTGAAATCAATTTGTGAAAGCAATGCAATGTTGATTTCCGTTGATTATTGTTGATTATCGTCCGTTATTTACGCTGAAAAACTTGACTTCGCCTTCCTGATGTCGTATCTTTACGAGAAAAAGATACGCCTATGAATCTGATCTGCCAATTGAGAGATTTCTTTTTTCGTGAAGAACCATTCGTTTCGTCGTACGACCGGCTGCTTGCCGACCTGAACCGTGCTTGTTCCAGTCTGCCCGAAGGACAGGCCTTTCTCGTGACAGGCGACGGCGAGTTCACTGTCCGCCTGACCTGGAAACCCCGGCAGGAAGATGCGGAGAAACGCATGTTCAGCCTGAACGGACAGAATGAAGTGACGGAATGGGTAGAAACAGCTCCATCTGCCGTGG
>NZ_JAAZTS010000019.1 GCF_019239235.1 Caecibacteroides pullorum
GCCCGACGCCATCTACCTGAGCGTGGACGGCGGCAAGACCTGGACGCGCGTCAGCGGCGAGGACGGCGAGAAAGGTGACACGGGCGATACGGGCCCGAAAGGCGACAGCGTCTTTGAAAGTGTCGACACGATGAACGCCGACTACATCCTCTTCACCCTGGCGGACGGCAGCACCTTCCAAGTGCCCCGCTACACGGGCATCGGCCTGACGTTCGATGTTCCGGGTGTATCCCTGCCCTACGGGCAAACGGCGAAAATAAAATGCATTGTCACCGGCATCGACAACCCCACTGCGGACGACCTCTACCTGATAACCGCCCCCGACGGATGGAAAGTTGTCATCAATGATGACCTCAGCATCAACGTTACCGCCCCCGACGCTGACTCCGAGGGCGAAATCCTCGTGATGCTGGACAACAAGAAGGGCAGCACCACCATCGGGCGCATCACCGTCTTTTGCGGCACTGAGCTGACGATAGGCAACCTCCAGCCCGGCCAGCTTGCCACCCTGATAGGCAGCCGCATCGACCTGAAATCCATCACCGTGACAAGCGGCGAGATCAACGACGACGACTGGGAGGCCATCAAACGGAACAAAGACATGCTGACCGACCTCGACCTCGCGGGCACCACCTATACGGGCGACGACGCAGCAAAATTTGCATACACCGGACACCTGGGAGGCAACTCGATCCTCCAGACCCTCAAGCTGCCCCAAGGCGTCACGGGCATCGGAGACTACGCATTCAACCATTGCTCGTCCCTGACCTCCATTGACTTCCCTGTAGCGCTGAATACCATCGGAAACTACGCATTCTTCGGCTGCTCCTCCCTGAAATCCATCGAAATCCCGAGCGGAGTGACAGGCATCGGTGCGGGGGCATTCGGCGATTGCAGCTCCCTTTCCACCGCCACTTTCCTGGGTGAGACACCGCCCGTACATATTGGTCACGTCTTCTACCAGTATACCGCCCTTTCCGACATCTACGTGCCGGCCGGGTCGGTAGATGCCTACAAGGAAACATGGTTCGAATACGCGGACAAAATCAAAGCCATCGAGCCGTGACGCAGTAGGCCTTCCGAGGCCTCGGAAACCCCGCCAAAAGTTTTAGGCTGCACATCCGAAGGCTCGGAAACCCTGCCAAAAGTTTTAGGCTGCACATCCGAGGCCTCGGAACCCCTCCCAAAAGTTTTAGGCTGCCTTCCGAGGCCTCGGAAACCCTCCCAAAAGTTTTAGGCTGCACGTCCGAGGCCTCGGAAACCCTGCCAAAAGTTTTGGGCTGCTCGTCCGAGGGCTCGGAAACCCTGCCAAAAGTTTTGGCCGCGCGTCCGAGGCCTCGGAAATGACCGACAAACCTATTATTAACCCTCAAATACCCAACATTATGAAACAGATTTTACCCATTGGGCTCACCGGCCTTCCCGGCGGTACCCACATGCAATTCCACGACCAGGCGAACAGCTACATCATCGAGGCCACCGCCGCCGCGCTGCACGTAGAGGCGCAGGCCGCGCTGTATGCCTCCCTGCTGAAGCAGGAGGCGGCCATCATCAACCGCCCCTCGTCGCAACGCTACACGCAGCTGCTGGCCGACGCCGACACGCGGCGCGACAACGGCCTGATGGTGGTGCTGAACCTCATCAAGGCCCACCAACGTTCCATCGACGACGAGAAATACCGGGCTGCGGCACAGCTGGCTTCGGTCATCGCACCCTACAACACGGCCTACAGCAACTCCTACATGAAGGAAACGGCTGAAATCAAGGGACTGGTGGCCAGCTTGCGCTCGGCGGAAAACGCGCCTCTCGTCGCCCTGCTCGGCATAGAGGCCGAAGTGGACTTGCTGGACGAGGCCAACACGGCTTTCGAGGAAATACACCGCCTGAGCCAGGAGGACGCCCAGCAACGGCAGACACTGGAGGGCATCGACACGAAGGAGTTGCGCGGCCAGGTGGATGCCTGCTACCAGCAAATCGTCCTGGTGGTGAACGCCTTCGCCATCGCCTCGCCATCGGACGAGCTGGACGCATTCATCGATTCGGTGAACGGACTCATCTACCGCACGCAGCAGGAGGCCAGCCACTCGCACTCCACCAGCGGCTCCACGGCAGATACCGGCACGGATACGCCCGAACCCACGCCCGAACCGGAACCCGGCGGCGGCGAGGACGAGGGCGAAGGCGGAAGCCCGCTATAAATTGATAATTGATAATTGATAATTGATAATTGAAAATTCATTCTCCATTTTCCATTCTCAATTCTCCATTAAAAAAGGGGCTTCGGCCCCTTTTTTTTGTACCTTTGCCCAGCAAAAGCAAAGAAACAGAGAACAATGGAATTCAACTACGACGTAATCGTGATAGGCGCCGGCCATGCCGGATGCGAAGCCGCAGCCGCCGCAGCCCGCCTGGGCTCGGAGACCTGCCTCATCACCATGGACATGAACAAAATCGGGCAAATGAGCTGCAACCCCGCCGTGGGCGGCATCGCCAAGGGACAAATCGTCCGCGAAATCGACGCCCTGGGCGGACACATGGGCCTGGTGACGGACCGAACGGCCATCCAGTTCCGCCTGCTCAACCGCTCGAAAGGTCCCGCCATGTGGAGCCCCCGCGCGCAGTGCGACCGTGCCAAGTTCATCTGGGCCTGGCGCGAGGTGCTGGAAAACACGCCCCACCTGCACATCTGGCAGGACACCGTACGCCGCCTGCTCGTCGAGGACGGTGAAGTGCGGGGCGTGGAGACAGTATGGGGCGTGACGTTCCACGCACGCTGCGTCATCGTCACTGCCGGCACCTTCCTGAACGGACTGATGCACGTGGGCCGCACCATGCTGCCCGGCGGACGCATGGCCGAACCCGCTTCGTACGAACTGACCGAATCCATCGCCGCGCACGGCATCGCTTACGGCCGCATGAAGACCGGCACGCCCGTGCGCATCGACGGCCGCAGCGTCCACTACGAGGATATGGAAGTGCAAGACGGCGAGGCGGACTTCCACAAGTTCTCCTTCCTCGACACCCCTACCCGACAACTCAAGCAGCTGCCCTGCTGGACGTGCTACACCAACGAGGAAGCGCACGAGGTGCTGCGCCGCGGCCTGCCCGATTCGCCCCTTTTCAACGGGCAGATCCAGAGCATCGGGCCGCGCTACTGCCCCAGCATCGAGACGAAAATCGTCACCTTCCCCGACAAGCCACAGCACCAGCTCTTCCTGGAGCCCGAAGGCGAGACCACGCAGGAACTCTACCTGAACGGCTTCTCCTCGTCCCTGCCGATGGACATCCAGTTGGAAGCGCTGAAGAAGATTCCCGCCTTCCGCGACCTGGTGGTCTACCGCCCCGGCTACGCCATCGAGTACGACTACTTCGACCCCACGCAGCTGAAGCATACGCTGGAAACGAAGAAAATCAAAAACCTCTTCCTGGCTGGACAGGTGAACGGCACCACAGGCTACGAGGAAGCAGCCGGACAAGGCATCATCGCAGGCATCAACGCCCACATCAACTGCCACGGCGGCGAACCTTTCACCCTGGCACGCGACGAAGCGTATATTGGCGTGCTCATCGACGACCTCGTAACAAAAGGCGTCGACGAACCCTACCGCATGTTCACCTCGCGCGCTGAATACCGCATCCTGCTCCGCATGGACGATGCCGACATGCGCCTCACTGAACGCGCCTACCATTTGGGCCTGGCCACGCGCCACCGCTATGATCTGCTGACCAGCAAACGCGAAGCCGTGAACCACATCCTGGACTTCGCCCGCAGCTACTCCATCAAGCCGGCGCTCATCAATCCCGCGCTCGAAGCACTGGGCACTACCCCGCTCCGCCAGGGCTGCAAACTGATCGATCTCATCAACCGCCCGCAGGTAACTATCGCTAATATTGCCGAGCACGTCAGCGCCTTCCACCGCGAGCTGGACAAGGTAACCGAGCGTCGCGACGAGATTCTGGAAGCTGCCGAAATCCTCATCAAGTACGAAGGCTACATCGGCCGCGAACGTATGATTGCCGATAAGCTGGCCCGTCTGGAGAGTATCAAGATCAAGGGCAAGTTCGACTACAACTCCTTACAGTCCCTCTCCACCGAGGCGCGACAGAAGCTGGTGAAGATCGACCCGGAGACCATCGCACAGGCCAGCCGCATCCCCGGTGTATCCCCCAGCGACATCAACGTCCTGCTGGTGCTTTGCGGCCGCTGACGGGCCTTACGTTCCACGTGAAACAAAAAGTTCAATAAACCTAATAAAACAACTGATTATGAGCAAAGAAACTCTAAAGAAAAGCATCCGCGAAATACCCGACTTTCCGATACCGGGCATCCTGTTCTACGACGTGACTACCCTGTTCAAAGACCCAGCCGCCCTACAGGAACTTTCGGACACGATGTACGAGATGTACAAAGACAAAGGCATCACGAAGGTCGTGGGCATCGAGTCGCGCGGCTTCATCATGGGACCGATCCTCGCCACCCGCCTGGGAGCCGGATTTGTACCTATCCGCAAGCCCGGTAAGCTGCCCGCCGAGACCATCGAAGAAAGCTACGAGAAAGAATACGGTAAGGATACGGTGCAGATGCACAAGGACGCCATCGATGAAAACGACGTTATCCTGCTTCACGACGACCTGTTGGCTACCGGCGGTACCATGGCCGCAGCCTGCAAGCTGGTGAAGCAGATGAACCCCAAGAAAATCTACGTAAACTTCATCATCGAGTTACAAGAACTGCACGGCAGAAATGTCTTCGACAAGGACATCGACATAGAAAGTGTTCTTTCTCTCTGATTTCATCGGGACACAGACAGGAAGACACAATCCCAACGCCCTGCCTGTGTCCTTCTTCTCCTCCGACCTTAACCCCGACTTCCCATGGACAAAGACCCCGAACTGAAGCTCAACGACTACCTGAGAGGCATCGTGCTGAACCTGCCCGAGAGCCCCGGTATCTACCAATACCTGAACGATGAAGGAACCATTATCTACGTTGGAAAGGCCAAAAATCTGAAAAGAAGAGTTTCCTCTTACTTCAACCGCGAACACGGTCCCGGCAAGACAAGGGTACTGGTGAGCAAGATTGCCGACATCCGCTACATCGTGGTCAATACGGAAGAAGACGCGCTGCTGCTGGAAAACAACCTCATCAAGAAATACAAACCGCGCTACAACGTTCTGCTGAAAGACGACAAGACCTACCCCAGCATCTGCATCCAGAACGAATACTTTCCACGTATTTTCAAGACACGCCGCATCATCCGCAACGGTTCGACCTATTACGGTCCCTACAGCCATCTGCCGTCCATGTATGCCGTCCTCGACCTCATCAAGCACCTGTATCCCATCCGCACCTGCAACCTCAACCTCAGTCCGGAAAACATACGCGCAGGCAAGTTCAATGTTTGTTTGGAATACCACATCAAAAACTGTGCCGGCCCCTGTATCGGCAAGCAGAGCCATGAGGAATACCTGAAGAATATCGGTGAAATCAAAGAAATCCTGAAAGGAAACACACGCGACGTGGAGCAAATGCTCTATCAGCAGATGCAGGATCTGGCCGCCGAAATGAAATTCGAGGAAGCACAGAAGGTCAAGGAGAAATACCTGTTGATAGAGAACTACCGTTCACGCTCGGAAGTGGTCAGCAACGTGCTTCACAACATCGACGTCTTCTCCATCGAAGAAGATGCCGATGAAAAGGCGGCTTTCATCAACTACCTGCACATCACGAACGGTGCCGTCAACCAAGCCTTCACTTTCGAATACAAAAAGCGCCTTGAGGAAACCAAGGAGGAACTGCTCCAACTGGGCATCATCGAGATGCGCGAACGCTACAAAAGCCAGTCATGCGAAATCATCGTGCCCTTCGAACTGAACATGGAATTGAAGGACGTGACCTTCACCATCCCCCAGCGTGGCGACAAAAAGAAACTGCTCGACTTGTCTATCCAGAATGTGAAGCAATACAAGGTGGACCGCCTGAAACAGCAGGAGAAACTGAACCCCGAGCAGCGCACCACGCGCCTGCTGAAGGAAATCCAACAACAACTGCACCTGGACCGCCTGCCCCTTCGCATCGAGTGCTTCGACAACTCGAACATTCAGGGCTCCGACCCGGTGGCCGGCTGCGTGGTCTTCGCCAAGGGAAAGCCGTCGAAAAAGGACTACCGCAAGTACAACATCAAGACCGTGGAAGGCCCCGACGACTATGCCTCGATGAAAGAGGTCGTATGGAGGCGATACAAGCGCGCTGTAGAGGAGAACACACCTCTGCCCGACCTCCTCATCACCGACGGTGGAAAGGGTCAAATGAGCGCCGTAAAAGAGGTTGTGGACGACCTAGGGCTGAACATCCCCATCGCCGGCCTGGCCAAAGACAACCGCCACCGCACAAACGAGCTGCTCTTTGGCTTCCCTCCGCAAAGCATTGGCCTGAAACAGGGTACACCACTATTTAACCTGCTAACCCGTATACAGGACGAAGTACACCGCTATGCCATCACCTTCCACCGCGACAAGCGCAGCAAGCGGCAGACGGCTTCGGAACTGGACGAAATAAAAGGCATCGGTGAAAAGACCAAAAACACCCTGCTCAAAGAGTTCAAGAGCGTGAAACGCCTCCGCGAAGCCACGCCGCAGGAATGGGCGGCCGTCGTAGGCGAGGCCAAAGCACGCATCCTGCAGGAACACTTCGGCAAGCAAAAGGACGGGGCTCAGCAATAAAAATAAGCGGGCTTATTTTTATTGCATTCTCCTTTCACTATCTTTCAATAAGATAGGAGGCGGTTCGGCATAATCAAATTGAAAAACTTAGTTTTCATTTGCTTCTGCGCTCACCTTTCACTATCTTTGTCAGTCAGTAAAACAAGATACAAAGACAATGAGAGTAGTGATACAACGCACCGCACACGCTTCAGTGACCATCAACGGACATTGCAAGGCAGCCATCGGCCAAGGCATGATGATACTCGTAGGCATCGAAGAAGCCGACGGACAGGAAGACATCGACTGGCTCTGCAAGAAAATCGTAAACCTGCGCATCTTCGACGATGAAAACGGCGTAATGAACCGCTCCATCCTCGACGCGGGAGGCGACATCCTCGTCATCAGCCAGTTCACCCTGCACGCCTCGACGAAGAAAGGAAACCGCCCGTCGTACATACGCGCCGCCAAGCCGGAGATTTCAATCCCCCTCTACGAACGGTTCTGCCAGGACCTCTCGGCCGCACTGGGCAAGGAAATAGGTACGGGAGAATTCGGTGCCGACATGAAGGTGGAGCTGTTGAATGACGGCCCCGTCACCATCTGCATCGACACCAAAAACAAGGAATAACCCTAAAAACGCAGCGATATGACACTGGAAGAAGCACAAAAACAGGTGGACAATTGGATCAGGACGTACGGCGTACGCTACTTCAGCGAACTGACCAATATGGCCGTACTGACCGAGGAAGTGGGCGAACTGGCCCGCGTCATGGCCCGCAAGTACGGCGACCAGTCGTTCAAGCCCGGTGAAAAGGACAATTTGGACGAAGAGATAGCCGACGTCTTCTGGGTGCTGCTCTGCATCGCCAACCAGACGGGCGTCGACCTGACCGAAGCTTTCCGCCGCAGCATCGAGAAGAAAACGAAACGAGATCAAGACAGACATATCAACAACCCTAAACTGAAGGAACATGGAAAGTAAAGAGCCCACCAAAAGCAAGTATGACGAAGCGCTGGCCAAATACAACACCAGCCTCGACGATGCGGACGTAGCCGCACAAGTGAAAGCCATCATCGAACAGAAAGTGGCCGAAAATGATACGCCCGAAGTCAAGAAATTCCTCTTCCACTGCATCGACCTCACTACGCTGAACACTACAGACAGCGACGAAAGTGTAATGCGCTTCACTCAGAATGTGAATCGCTTCGACGAAGAATTCCCCGATATGAAGAACGTGGCTGCCATCTGCGTCTATCCCAATTTTGCCGAAATCGTGAAAGATACACTCGAAGTGGAAGACGTAAAGATTGCCTGTGTATCGGGCGGATTCCCTTCCTCACAGACCTTTACCGAAGTAAAAGTTGCCGAAACCGCGATGGCTATTATGGACGGAGCCGACGAGATAGACATCGTCATCTCGGTAGGCAAGTTCCTCGTAGGCGACTATGAAAGCGTGTGCGACGAGATTCAGGAATTAAAAGAAACCTGCAAGGACAAGCATCTGAAGGTTATCCTTGAGACAGGCGCCCTCCGTACGGCTTCGAACATCAAAAAAGCCTCGATTTTATCGATGTATGCCGGTGCTGACTTCATCAAAACCTCGACCGGAAAACAGCAGCCTGCCGCCACACCCGAAGCCGCTTACGTGATGTGCCAAGCCATCAAGGAATATTACGAAGAGACGGGCAACAAGGTAGGCTTCAAGCCAGCCGGAGGCATCAACACGGTGAACGACGCCCTCGTCTACTACTCCATCGTGAAGGAAGTGCTGGGCGAAGAGTGGCTGAACAACACCCTGTTCCGCCTGGGCACCAGCCGCCTGGCCAACCTGCTGCTGAGCGACATACTGGGCAAGGAGACGAAGTTCTTCTAAACAGAATAGAAACACAAGCATAAAAGGCCGCTTTCCTCCTCGGGAAACGGCCTTTTATGCTTATCATTACAATGCTTTATTTCTGCCTTTCCACTACATAATTAAGATAAGCCTCCAGTGACTGACGAACAGCTGTATCGGCCGTAGCAGGGAGCAGCGCAAAAGCCTTCTCACGATAGTCGCGCATCACCCTTTCGGCATACTCAATGCCACCGTTTTCCTTCGTGAAGGCCACCAAACAGCCGATTTCATCGGCCGATGCAACACCAGACTTCACCCGCAGGGCAATAGAACGAGCCTCTTCGTCGCCCGTAGCATTGAGCACATGAAGCACGGGCAACGTCAGCTTGCCTTCGTGCATGTCGTTGCCCGTCGGCTTGCCTATCTGCTTGTCCTCATAATAATCGAAGATATCGTCCTTAATCTGGAAGCAGAGACCAATATATTCACCGAACAGACGTGCCTTCTCCACGTCCTCGGCAGAGGCTCCGGCCGACAGGGCACCACATTTGGTGCAGGCGGCAAAAAGCACGGCCGTCTTCTTGTGGATAATCTCAAAATAGACGGATTCGGAGAAATCGGTGTTGCCCACATTGGAGAGCTGGAGCAGTTCGCCGTCGGCCAGGTCCTGACCCAATGCGGAAACCACGTCGATGATGTCGTGATTGCGCGTCAAAGCCACCTGTACGAGAGCCGTAGCCAGCAGATAGTCGCCCGAGAGCACGGCCACCTTGTTGTTGAACACGGCGTTCACCGAGAGCTGTCCGCGACGCTCGCCGCTTTCGTCCACCACATCGTCGTGCACCAAGCTGGCATTGTGGAGCAGCTCCAGCGCCACGGCCGCATGAAGGGCCGCCGGAGAAACCGCACCGCACAACTTGGCCGAAAGCAAAACCAGCATAGGACGCATCATCTTCCCGCTCCGCTGGCGAATGTGTTCGATTACACTATTGAGCAGCGGGTTGGAGCTGGAAAGCGAACGGGCAAACAGCTGCCTGAAATCTTCCAACTCAGCAGAAATGGGGGCTTGTATCACTGATGCTATATCCATGAGGGCATTATTTGGGTACAAAAATACGAATAAAACGGTTAATACGGTATTTTTTTGTACTTTTACCCTGCAAAAAAGGATAAAATGTATGAATTCAACCGATAAACTTTTCCTGCTCGACGCATACGCGCTCATCTACCGCGCCTACTATGCGCTCATCAAGAACCCGCGAATCAATTCAAAGGGGCAGAACACTTCGGCCATCCTGGGCTTCGTCAACACCCTCGAAGAGGTGCTCAAGAAGGAGAACCCCACCCACATCGGCGTGGCCTTCGACCCGGCCGGCCCCACCTTCCGCCACGAGGCCTACGAACAGTACAAGGCCCAGCGCGAGGAGACGCCCGAAGCCATCCGCTTCTCCGTACCTATTATAAAGGACATCATCCGCGCCTACCGCATCCCCATCCTCGAGGTGGCGGGCTACGAGGCCGACGACGTGATAGGCACACTAGCCACCGAAGCCGGACGGCAGGGCATCATCACCTACATGATGACACCCGACAAGGACTACGGCCAGCTGGTGGGCGAGCACGTCTTCATGTATCGCCCAAAGCACACGGGCGGCTTCGAGGTGATGGGCACGGAAGAGGTCAAAGCGAAGTTCGACATCCAGTCCACCCTGCAGGTCATCGACATGCTGGGCCTGATGGGCGACGCGTCGGACAACATCCCCGGCTGTCCGGGCGTAGGCGAGAAGACGGCACAGAAACTCATCGCCCAGTTCGGCAGCATCGAGAACCTGCTGGCCAACACCGACCAGCTGAAGGGCGCCCTGAAGACGAAGGTCGAGACGAACAGGGAGCAGATTGCCTTCTCCAAATTCCTGGCCACCATCAAAACCGATGTTCCCATCGAGCTCGACATGCAGGCCCTCGTCCGCGAAGAGCCGGACAAGGAAGCGTTACGACGGATTTTCGAGGAACTGGAATTCCGCACCCTCATCGACCGCGTGCTTGGTAAAGACGAAGCCCCCCACCCTACCGCTCCGGCCGACCCGTTTGCCGGCACCCTCTTCGCCCAGCCCGACGCTACAAAAGAGGCCGCTCCGAAGGCCGCTGCCCAAGGCGATTTGTTTGCGTTATTTGCGGACGAGGGGACAGGCGGCGCCGAAAATTCGATTCTCAGCAGCTTAGAAACGATAGAAACGGACTACCAACTCGTTGATACAGAAGAGAAAAGACGCGAATTTCTTCAAAAGTTGTTGACAACGGAAATTCTCTCAATAGATACGGAAACCACCGGCACCGAGCCGATGGAGGCCGAACTGGTGGGCATGAGCTTCAGCGACGCCGAAAATCGGGCATGGTACGTGCCCGTTCCGGCCAATAGGGAAGAAGCCTTAAAAATTGTGAACGAGCTCCGCACGCTCTACGAAAACCCGAAATCGGTGAAGGTGGGGCAGAACATCAAGTACGACATGATTGTCCTGCAGAACTACGGCGTCCGCGTGCAAGGTCCGCTCTTCGACACCATGCTCGCCCACTACGTGCTCCAGCCCGAGCTGCGGCACAACATGGACTACCTGGCCGAAATCTACCTGCACTACCGCACCATCCACATCGACCAGCTCATCGGCCCGCGGGGCAAGGGACAGAAGAGCATGCGCGACCTCGCCCCCGCCGAAGTCTACCGCTACGCCTGCGAGGACGCCGACGTCACCCTCAAGCTGAAGAACGTCCTCGAGAAGGAACTCAAGGCGCAGGGCGTGGAACACCTCTTCTATGAAATAGAGATGCCGCTCGTGCCCGTCCTCGTGAACATCGAGAGCAACGGCGTGCGCCTCGACACGGAAGCCCTGAAGCAGTCGGCCGCGCACTTCAACGCCCGCATCCGGCAAATCGAGGAAGACATCTACACCCTGGCTGGCGGAGCCTTCAACATCGCCTCGCCCAAGCAGGTGGGCGAAGTGCTCTTCGACCGCCTCAAGCTGATGGAGAAACCCAAGAAGACCAAGACCGGCCAGTACGTCACTTCCGAAGAAGTGCTCGAAAGCCTCCGCGGCAAGCACGACATCGTGGGCAAGATACTGGAGCACCGCGGCCTGAAGAAGCTGCTGGGCACCTACGTCGAAGCCCTGCCCCAGCTCATCAACCCGCGGACGGGACGCATCCATACATCGTTCAACCAGGCCGTCACCGCCACGGGCAGGCTCAGCTCGAGCAACCCCAACCTGCAGAACATCCCCATCCGCGACGAGGACGGCAAGGAAATCCGCAAGGCCTTCATCCCCGACGACGGCTGCGAATTCTTCTCGGCCGACTACTCGCAGATCGAGCTGCGCATCATGGCCCACCTCAGCGAAGACCCCAACATGATCGAAGCCTTCGTCGAGGGCCACGACATCCATGCCGCCACCGCCGCCAAGATCTACAAGGTGGGCATCGACGAGGTGACCTCCGACATGCGACGCAAGGCCAAGACGGCCAATTTCGGCATCATCTACGGCATCTCGGTCTTCGGGCTGGCCGAACGCATGAACGTTTCCCGCCAGGAAGCCAAGGAGCTGATAGACGGCTACTTCGCCACCTATCCCCGCGTGAAGGCCTATATGGACCGCAGCATCAACGTGGCACGCGAACAGGGCTACGTGGAAACCATCTTCCACCGCAAGCGCTTCCTGCCGGACATCAACTCGCGCAACTCCGTCGTGCGCGGCTATGCCGAACGCAACGCCATCAACGCACCCATCCAAGGCAGCGCCGCCGACATCATCAAAGTAGCCATGGCCCGCATCTATCAGCGCTTCCAAAGTAACAATCTGAAAGCAAAGATGATTTTGCAGGTCCACGACGAACTGAATTTTAGCGTTCCGACGACCGAAAAAGAGCTCGTGCAAAAAATTGTAATCGAGGAAATGGAGAACGCCTACCGCATGCACGTGCCCCTCAGGGCCGATTGCGGGTGGGGAACCAACTGGCTGGAAGCTCACTAAAGAGGCCGATAACAAAGTTTAACTTACAATCAGAAAGCAGCCAAAAGAAATTAATTAAAATGCACTTTGTATGCAAAATGTCCGGCAGACCATCCGCCGGACATTTTTTTTGATATTTATCGGGCAAAAAGAAAGGGGATAAATCCTGCAAATGCTTACACTTTGAAAAATATTCGTCTAATATCAGACATTATGTCAATATAATGACTACCTTTGCACCGCTTTTCAGAAATAAAGTATAGAAAAAAGAAAGAATAGACATAAATTGATATTAATCATGAAAGCAAAAGTATCCTTAAAGAAATTGTTTGTATCCACCCTGTTTCTGACTCTTGGTGTAAGCGCATTCGCTTTCCAGAACAACGACTTCGTTTACAATTCGAAAGAAGTAAACGGACTAAAAGTGAGCCAAAGCGTCTACAAGAACAACAACAACCTGCTGACCAATTATCTGGAATACCATTACAAATATGATGACCAGAAACGTCTCATTGAGAACGAAACTGTATGTTGGGATGAGAATCTGAAGACTTGGAAAAAGGTAATGTGTGTACGCTATACATATAGTGATAATCAGGTAACGACCAACTATTACAAATGGAACGACCACAAAGGCCGGTACATAAAAGAAAATGGCAAAACAACCACTATGTACATAGCTGCCAAATAAGCAAGTATAAAATCCTTATACTCTCTTAATCGAAACTATTTTACTCCTAACAATAAACCAAACCTTTTTAGTTAACTGCGAAAAGCCGGAGTGCGTGATGCATCCCGGCTTTTTTATTTTTCTCTACCAACTAATTAACCATTCCATCTCCACACATGTAATTGCGCATAAGGTGCATAATCTTTAAATAAGACAAGAACACTACGGAAAGAAAAATCGAAAACAGAATTTTCGTTTTGCCTTTCCCTTGGTTTACACTATCTTTGCGGACTGAAAACAACTGACAACAAGAAGATAACTCTAAAATATAAGACAGACTATGGCATTAAAAGCAGGTATCGTGGGCCTTCCCAACGTGGGAAAATCCACACTCTTCAACTGCCTGTCCAGCGCGAAGGCACAGGCAGCCAACTTCCCATTTTGTACCATCGACGCCCAGATGGGCCAGGTATCCGTGCCCGACGAACGACTGACCAAGTTGGCCGAAATCGTCCATCCGGGTCGCATCGTCCCCGCCGTGTGCGACATCGTCGACATTGCCGGACTCGTCAAGGGCGCCAGCAAGGGTGAAGGCCTGGGCAACCAGTTCCTGGGCAACATCCGCGAATGCGACGCCATCATCCACGTGCTCCGTTGCTTCGACAACGGCAACATCGTTCACGTGGACGGCTCCGTCGACCCCGTGCGCGACAAGGAAATCATCGACACCGAACTCCAGCTGAAAGACCTCGAGACGGTAGAAAACCGCATCAAACGCGTGGAGAAGGTAGCCAAGGTAGGCGGTGACAAGAATGCCAAAATAGAGTACGAACTACTGCTCCGCTACAAGGAAGCGCTGGAGCAGGGCAAGAGCGCCCGCACCGTTGTTCCTCAGAACGAAGACGAAGAAACCTGCGCCCACCAGATGTTCCTGCTCACCACCAAGCCCGTGCTCTACGTGTGCAACGTGGACGATACCTCCGCTGCCACCGGCAACGCCTACGTGGAGCAGGTGCGCAAGGCAATCGAGGATGAGGATGCCCAACTGATGATTATCTCTGCCCAGACCGAAGCCGACATCGCCGAACTGGAGACTTACGAGGAGAAACAGATGTTCCTCGAAGACCTCGGCCTGAAGGAAAGCGGTTGCAACCGACTCATCAAGGCCATCTACAGCCTGCTCAACCTGGAAACGTTCATCACCGCCGGCGAAATGGAAGTCAAGGCCTGGACCTACCGCAAGGGCTGGAAGGCTCCGCAATGTGCCGGCGTCATCCACACCGACTTCGAGAAGGGCTTCATCCGCGCCGAGGTCATCAAGTACGACGACTACATCAAGTACGGTTCCGAAGCCGCCGTGCGCGAGGCCGGCAAGCTCAGCGTCGAAGGCAAGGACTACGTGGTGCAGGACGGCGACATCATGCACTTCCGCTTCAACGTGTAAGGATAAAGACAAGATAAAGGACGAGGCCACGGGGCAAGCACCCGGATGGCCTCGTCAAATTATACCCCCTGATACAAAACAACCATAACTCCATGAAAGCCATTCTCCCACTCCTTCTCGCCCTGCTGGTTCTCCCCCTGCAGGCACAGACCGCAGCCGACAGCGTAACCATCTGCGGACGTGTAACCGACTACGAAGGACAGCCCATCGACAGTTGTTCGCTCTTCTGGCAGACACCTTCGTTCGACGACGCAGCCCAGGCCATGACAGATGCCGACGGACGCTACTCGATACGCATTCCCCGCGGCAAGTACCAAAGCATGGGAGCCTTGCGCATGGACACCTATCCGCATACACCCCAAGGCTCAGCCCTGCCGGCAGCCGACCAGCGGCTGGAATTCTGGGCATGGGACTTCATCGCCGACCGCGACACGACGCTCGACATCCGCTACCACCGCATGGAAGTCTACGGCCTGCGCGTGTTCCGCATCCCCGGAGCCATGCCCTGTTACCAGATATTCGTCCGCCCCATGAGCCTGACCCGCTTCCAGCAGATGGAAGCCTCCTAGGCGCAGCATGCCCAAGACGTGAGCAACATCGAGCAGGGAGCCGCACGCAACGACGCACGTGCCGTCCGCCTCGCCCCCACCCTCGACCGCCTGAAGGCCACCGTATGGATAGACGGCGAGGAAGTGTCCATCCTGATGAAGCAGGAAATCAAGGAATACTTCTCGGCCGACGAATGGGGAAATGCCTACCTCCTCACCACAGACCGCCCCAAGCGCAGTACCGCCCTGCCCTACCACGTCTTCAAGGTAGAGCTGGAAGACCTGGACAACGGCGACCGGGGCGAAGGGCTCTACTATATGGAAAAAGAAAAGTATGTAAACTGAACAAATACATCCTAATCCTCAAAAACAAATACAGCATGAAGAACTATCTCATTGCAGGTACCGGCGGCGTAGGCGGAAGCATCGCCGCCTTCTTGGCACTGGCAGGGAAAAACGTCACCTGCATTGCCCGCGGCGAACACCTGGCCGCCATCCGCGAACACGGACTCCGTCTCCACTCCGACCTCAAGGGCGAACACACCCTGCATGTCCCCGCCTGTACGGCCGAGGAATATCAGGACAAGGCAGACGTCATCTTTGTCTGCGTCAAAGGATATTCCGTCAATTCCATCACCGACCTCATCCGGCGGGCCTCGAAACCCGAAACCGTGGTCATCCCCATCCTCAACGTCTATGGCACGGGGCCCCGCATCCAGCGTCTGGTGCCGGGCGTGACGGTGCTCGACGGCTGCATCTACATCGTGGGCTTCGTCAGCGGCCGGGGCGAAATCACACAGATGGGACGGATTTTCCGTCTGGTCTATGGTGCCCACCAAGGAACGGATGTTCCCCGTGAAACACTCGAAGCCGTGCAGCGCGACCTGCAGGACAGCGGCATCAAGGCCGAAATCTCGGACGACATCAACCGCGACACCTTCGTCAAGTGGTCGTTCATCTCGGCCATGGCTGTGACGGGCGCCTACTACGACGTGCCTATGGGCGAAGTACAGAAGCCCGGCCCCGTGCGCGACACCTTCATCGGCCTCTCGCGCGAAAGTGCCGCCCTGGGCCGCAAACTGGGCATAGAGCCGAAAGAAGACCTGGTGGAATACAATCTGAAGGTGATGGACAAGCTCGACCCGCACAGCACCGCCTCCATGCAGAAAGACATGGCCCGCGGACACGAAAGCGAGGTGCAGGGACTGCTGTTCGACATGATTGCCGCCGCCGAAGCGCAGGGCATCGACATCCCCACCTACCGGATGGTGGCAGAAAAGTTCAGAAATCTCTGACCCGCGGATTTTGTTCTTTGCCGGATAAAGACTACTTTTGGCAACCGTAACCATAAAACCAAGAAAGAAACGTCATGTTACCGTTACTCAACATCCACTGGAACCCCGATCCCGAACTGTTCAACCTCTTCGGCATCTCCATCCGTTACTATGGCCTGCTGTGGGTCATCGGCCTGGCTTTTGCCTACTTCATCGTGCAGAAAGAATACCGCGACCGGCGCATCGGCGACGACAAGTTCGAACCGCTGTTCTTCTACTGCTTCTTCGGTATCCTCATCGGTGCCCGCCTGGGCCACTGCCTGTTCTACCAGCCCGACTACTACCTGCACCACTTCTGGGAAATGATTCTCCCCGTGAAGTTCCTGCCGGATGGCGGATGGAAGTTTACGGGCTACGAAGGCCTGGCCAGCCACGGCGGCACGCTGGGACTCATCATCGCCCTATGGCTCTACTGCCGCAAGACGAAGATGCACTACATGGACGTGCTCGACATGATTGCCGTAGCCACCCCCATTACCGCCTGCTGCATCCGTCTGGCCAATCTGATGAACTCCGAGATTATCGGGCGGCCGACGGACGTACCCTGGGCTTTCGTCTTCGAGCGGGTGGACATGGTGCCCCGCCATCCGGCCCAGTTCTACGAGGCGCTGGCCTATTTCGTCTTCTTCCTCGGCATGGTGTGGCTGTACAAGCGCGGGCAGAAACAGGCTCCCGCCACCCCGCGTACCGACTTCAGCAAGGGTGCGAAAGCCGACGCACAAGTCACCCCGCTCTATCACCGCGGCTTCTTCTTCGGCCTCTGCCTAACGGAAATCTTCGTCTTCCGCTTCTTCATCGAGTTCCTCAAGGAGAACCAGGTGGACTTCGAGGACGGCATGACGCTGAACATGGGCCAGTGGCTCAGTGTGCCCTTCGTCCTCATCGGCCTCTACTTCATGTTCTTCTACGGACGACAGAAGAAGGCGTGACGTCCCTGTGGCTTCGGACCGCTGAAAACATCCCCGCTTTTCCCCTGAAAGATACGACCTTTTGATGCAAAACATTGCTTCTTTTGCATCAAAAGGTCGTATCTTTTATAGAAAGGAAAAGGAAGTAAGCAATCACATCTGTCATCTTTGTTGCGTCCATGCCAGATTGTCGATATAAAACAGGATGGAGAAAAGCTCCACCCTGTCAATCATTTTCAAAAAATCGGAGTATCTTATTTCCCTTTGACGATGCGCTTGATGTCGTTCAGCTTGTTCAGCGCCTCGAGGGGTGTCAGGTTGTTCACGTCGAGGTTCAGTATCTCGTCGCGTATCTGGCACAGCACGGGGTCGTCCAGCTGGAAAAAGCTGAGCTGCATGCCGCCGGCCGACGAAGGCCCTTCGGTGATGGTCTTGCCCGTGACGGTGCCCGTCTGGCGGTTCTCGCGCTCCAGTTGCTTCAGGATTTCGTCGGCGCGCTTCACGATGCTCTTGGGCATGCCTGCCAGCTTAGCCACGTGGATACCGAAGGAGTGTTCGCTGCCGCCCCGCTCCAGCTTGCGCAGGAAGATGACCTTGCCGTCCACCTCCTTCACCGCCACGTTGTAGTTCTTGATGCGAACGAAGCTCTTCTCCATTTCGTTCAGCTCGTGGTAGTGCGTGGCAAAGAGGGTGCGCGCCTTGGCCCGCGGATGTTCGTGAATGTACTCCACGATGGCCCAGGCGATAGAAATGCCGTCGTAGGTCGACGTGCCGCGCCCCAGCTCATCGAAGAGCACGAGGCTGCGCGGCGAGAGGTTGTTCAGGATGTCGGCCGCCTCGTTCATCTCGACCATGAAGGTCGACTCGCCCACGGAGATGTTGTCGCTGGCGCCCACACGGGTGAATATCTTGTCTACCAGCCCGATGTGCGCGCTCTCGGCAGGCACGAAGCAGCCTATCTGCGCCATGAGGGTGATGAGGGCCGTCTGACGGAGCAAGGCCGACTTACCGGCCATGTTGGGACCGGTGATGATGATAATCTGCTGTGTCTGGCTGTCGAGCATCACGTCGTTGGCCACATACTTCTCGCCGATGGGGAGCTGCTTCTCGATGACGGGATGGCGGCCCTGACGGATGTCGAGCACGTCGTCGTCCGAAAGGACGGGACGGATGTAGTTGTTCTCGCGCGCGGCCGTGGCAAACGACAGGAGGCAGTCGAGGCGGGCCACCTGATTGGCATTGATCTGGATGGCGGGGATAAACTCGCTCAGAGCCTGCACCAGCTCGTTGTAGAGCTGTGTCTCGAGCACCAGTATCTTGTCTTCCGCGCCGAGTATCTTCTCTTCGTATTCCTTCAGTTCCTGCGTGATGTAGCGTTCGGCGTTGACCAACGTCTGCTTGCGTATCCACTCCTGGGGTACTTTCTCCTTGTGG
Source organism: Caecibacteroides pullorum (assembly GCF_019239235.1). Classification (GTDB taxonomy): domain Bacteria; phylum Bacteroidota; class Bacteroidia; order Bacteroidales; family Bacteroidaceae; genus Bacteroides; species Bacteroides pullorum. Next base: position 18,880 of record NZ_JAAZTS010000019.1, read on the forward strand.
ACGTTGCGCACCTCGATGTAGTAGCCGAAGACGTTGTTATAGCCTATCTTCAGGCTCGGTATGCCCGTCAGTTCGCTTTCGCGCTGCTGCAGCTGGAGCAGATAGTCCTTGCCACTGTAGGCTATCTGGCGCAGCTCGTCGAGCTCGACGCTGACGCCTTGCTTGATGACACCGCCCTTGTTGACCAGCAGCGGCGGGTCGTTGTTGATTTCACGGTCGATGCGGTCGCGGATGGACTGGCAGACGTTGAGCTGCTCGCCGATGCGGTTCAGGCTGGCATTGTCGGCCTCCAGGCAGGCCTGCTTGATGGGTTCGACGGCCTGCAGCGCCACCTTCAGCGCCACCACCTCGCGGGGGCTGACACGTCCCACGGCCACCTTCGACAGGATGCGCTCCAGGTCGCCGATGCGGTGCAGCTGCTCCTCCACCAAGTCGCGGAAGTCGGGCTGGCGGAAGAAGTATTCCACCACGTCCAGGCGGTCGTTGATGGGGCGCACGTCCTTCAGCGGGAACACCAGCCAGCGTTTCATCAGGCGGGCACCCATGGGGCAGATGGTCCTGTCGATGACGCTGAGCAGCGAACTGCCCCCGTCGTTCATCGAACCCATCAGCTCGAGGCTGCGCACGGTGAACTTATCGAGCCGGACGTACTTGTCCTCCTCGATGCGGGCCAGCGACGTGATGTGACCTATCTGCGTATGTTGCGTCATGATGAGGTATTGCAGGATGGCTCCCGACGCGATGATACCGTTCTTCAGGTGCTCCACGCCGAAGCCTTTCAGATTCTTCACCTCGAAGTGTTTCAGCAGCTTTTCGCGGGCCGTCGTTTCGGTAAACACCCAGTCGTCCAGCTCGAAGGTGAAGAACTTGCTTCCGAAATTACCTTCGAACATCGGCCGCTTGCCTCGTTCGAAGAGCACCTCCTTGGGGCCGAAGTTGTTGAGCAGCTTGTCGATGTAGTCGAAGGGGCCTTCTGCCGTCAGGAACTCACCCGTCGATATGTCCAGAAAAGCCACGCCGCAGGCTCCCTTGCCGAAGTGTACGGCAGCCAGGAAGTTGTTCTCGCGGTAGTTCAGCACGTTGTCGTTGATGCTGACACCGGGCGTCACCAGCTCCGTAATGCCGCGCTTCACCAACTTCTTGGTCAGCTTGGGGTCTTCCAGCTGGTCGCAGATGGCCACGCGCTTGCCCGCACGGATGAGCTTAGGCAGGTACGTGTCGAGCGCATGATAGGGAAATCCGGCCATCTCGATGGTCTTCTCCTTGCCGTTGGCACGCTTGGTCAGCGTGATGCCCAGGATTTCGGAGGCCACAATGGCATCGGTCGAGTAGGTTTCATAGAAGTCTCCGCAACGGAACAGCATCACGGCGTCAGGGTGCTTGGCCTTGAGGTCGAGAAACTGTTTCATCATCGGTGTAAGGACAATATCTTCGTTCATGAGGTTTCGGCTTAAAAACTAAACAGAAACAAAGATAAATCTTTTTTAGAAAACAAGCATCTGCGGGCTCCCATTCCTTAGTAACCCTTAACAAAATAGCGCATATTCATAAAACATGTTATATAACATGCGTTTTTTCTTGCAGAATTTGCAAATTTCCCAAAAGTCTGTACCTTTGCATCGTGTTTTTCATAGTATTAGATTTTAAGGTTAACAAAGGTTGGAGTACAGCGGTACTCCTTTTTTTATGCCCTTACGCCAACAAGCCTCCCCGTCGGCTCATTCTTCTTTCCCGTCCGTCACTGCCGGCACAGCTGCCTCGCGCCACAACCTTTTCCTGAACCCCAACGGCGTTTCGCCCGCATTCCGCCGGAAGAATTTGCAGAAAGCAGAAGTGTCGCTGAAATTGAGTCTGACCGCTACATCGCTCACCGCCAGACTGCGGTTGCCCAGCAAGGTACGAGCCTCCATCAGCAGCAGCTCGCTGATGATGCCGTTCACCGTCTTGCCCGTTCCCGTCCGTACGATACGCGACAGATACTGTTCGCTGATGGCCAGCTCGCGGGCATAGAAAGCCACAAAATGCTCTTCGCGGAAATGACGGGTGACGAGGGCATAGAATTCCTGCAACACATGCTCCTTGGGGTTTAGATGCCGGCGGATGGGGGTACGCCGCGAAAGGAAGTCGGCAATATCGAGCAACAGGGCATTGCAGGCAGCCTGAAGACGGCGGAAGAGGAACTTGTGGTCGGAATCCAGCAGCCGCATCAGCACTTCCAGCTGGCTGCGCATCTCCTGCATCTCGTCTTCGGCCAGCAGGAGGGTATATTGCCTGTTCTGCCGCAGGGTAGACAGCAGGAGGGCGGCCGTCTGCGTCAGGTATGAATCGTTGGTCAGCATGGCTTCCGAAATGGAAAGGGTAATGAAGCGGATGTCTTTCGACGAGAACAGATGGTCGGTCAGGTAGTTGGCTCCATGCACCAGTAGTGTGCCCGCCTCCATGACGATATGTTCCCCGTTGAGCAATATCTCCGAACGCCCTTCCAGTATAAAGATCAGATAGAGTTCACGGTTGAAGTAGGCTACATCTGCCGGATAGTTGCGGTCGTCGTATCCGCTTTCGAAGCAGACCACATCTTCCCGATAATGGGGGATTCCCGGACGCTCTTTCAGCATCCCTGCATTGTCGAATATACAAGATTTTACCATTTCAGTTCAAATATATGCCTGCAAAAGTAGTATTTGTTTCGTAATATACAAAAATTGAATCGGATTGTATAACCCGATGCGAACGAAAAAGGCGAACTTTGCGCCCCGAAAACAAGGTAAAAAGATCAGGATATGAAAAGTATGTTCAAAAGATATCTGGTATTTGTAGCAGGATTGTACTTCCTGGCTGCGGGTGTGGTACTCATAGTCCGTTCGGCATTGGGCACGACTCCCATCTCGAGTGTCAACTATGTGATGAGCCTCAACACACCGCTCACACTGGGCACTTGTACATTCATCATCAACATGCTGCTCATCGTAGGGCAGTTCTGGCTGGTACGCGGACGGGGCAGTCGTCAGGACACCGTCGAAATCCTCCTCCAGATTCCTTTCTCCTTCATCTTCTCGGCCTTCATTGACCTGAATATGCTCCTTGCGGCCGACATCCGCCCGTCCAACTATGCCATGTCCATCGCCCTGCTGCTCGTAGGATGCCTCGTCCAGTCGGTAGGCGTGGTGCTCGAACTGAAGCCCCGTGTAGCCATGATGAGCGCCGAAGCGTTCGTAAAATATGCCTCCAGCCGCTACCGCCGCGAGTTCGGACGTACGAAAGTGTGCTTCGACGTCACACTGGTAACACTGGCCGTCCTGCTCTCGCTGGCCTTCACGCAAACCATCGAGGGCGTACGCGAAGGCTCGCTCATTGCAGCCGGCCTTACCGGTTATATCGTCACTTTCCTCAACCACAAAATCATGACGCGCAAGAACCTCTACCGTCTGATCCCTGTGTTGAGACCTGCCACCGACAAGAAACAGGAGGCTTTAGAGGCCTGTTAAAGACTTTTTTACTTAACAACTGCATGTAAGGTCTAAAACATGTTATAAAACAGAATTTTATATTTGCATTATTTGCAGATTTCGCCAAAGTCCGTATCTTTGCAATGTGTTTTTCATAGTATTAGATTTTAAGGTTAACAAAGGTTGGAGTACAGCGGTACTCCTTTTTTTATGCCCATACGTTTCCTCTCCATTCTTCCCCAGTCGACAAAATAATTTTTCCCAGTCAGAAAAAAACGGAACCAGCCTGTAACTAATCGGAAACCTCGGACGACCAACTGAACAAAAAGCCGGAAAAATGACAGACAAAAACAAGGAAAAAGAATTCACCGACCTGCTGCTGCAACACCAGGCCATCGTCTACAAGGTGTGCCTGCTCTATGCGCAAGACAAGGAAGACCTCGCCGACCTCTACCAGGAGACAGTGTACAACCTGTGGAAAAGCTACAGGACATTTGAAAACAGAAGCAGCTTCGGCACCTGGGTCTATCGCATCGCGCTGAACACCTGCATCACCGACCTGCGCCGCAGGAAGCGCCACGAGTACGTACCCCTACGTCTGACAGATACCGACCTGACGGACGACGACCCGCAGGACGAAATGCTGAACGACCTCTACAGCCTCATTCGCCGCCTGAACAAGCTGGACCGCATGTACATCGTCCTCTGGCTGGACGGAAAGACCTACGAGGAGATTGCCGACATCATCGGTACCAACCGCAATCAGGTGGCCGTCAGGCTACACCGCATCAAAGAGAAACTGAAAACCATGTCCAACCTTTAACTTTACATTATCATGAATCTGGAAGAAATGCAACAAGCGTGGAAGGAACTCAACGAACGGGTCGCACGCAACGAAATCCTGCATCGGGAAGAAGTAAAGAGAATCCTGAACATACGCAAGGAAAGCCAATTGGAGAAACTGATGAGACTGGAGAAAACAGGACTGCTGACTATCGTAGCCTTGTGTCTGTTCTGCATCTATGCCTGGACAACGTTCCCCGGCTACCACCTGCCTACCAACATCACAGCGGCCATTCTGCTCGTCGGCAGCCTCGTTTTACAGGCAGGCCGACTACACCAGCTGACCAGTATGAAGCGGGCAGAGAACCTGGAAGTACAAATCCGATACGCCCTGCGCTACAAAGCTGCCTACAACCGCACCTATCTGATTCTCTACCCGATTATCATCCTTTTTGCCATTATGCTCGTCGTCAACTTCCACACGCTGTTCAACCGCACCCTCATCCTACTGCTACTGGCCGTCTGCCTCATAGCCGACTATTTCATATTCCACTACACGCACGGCCGGGTGAAGCAGATGATTGAAGTCAACCGAGAACTCAAGCAGATAGAAGAAGAATGACTGAAGAAAAGCATAGGCGGAACAGGGTAAGCAATGCCCTGTCCCGCCTTTATTGCAGCTTCAGGAAACGACCTTACAAGCTATACCGTCACCATTTTCAATCATAAAATCAGGATAGGCAAAAACTTCTACCGTTTGATACCCTTGCTGAGACCTACCACCGACAAAAACAGGAAGCCTTAAAGGCTCATTAAAGACTTTTTTACTTAACAACTGCATGTAAGATCTAAAACGTGTTATATAACAGACTTTTCTGACTACATTATTTGCAGATTTCCCCAAAGTCCGTACATTTGCAATGTGTTTTTCATAGTATTAGATTTAAGGTTAACAAAAGGTTGGAGTACAGCGGTACTCCTTTTTTTATGCCCATACGCAAATGGCCTCCACTCCACACAATCTTTCCATTCAATCCTCCCTCAGCTGATCTATCTGGACAGCCGTCTTTGGCCAGCTGGGACGGATAGCCGAGCCGTAGTTCACAATTACTCCCTCCTTATTCACCAGCAGGAAGAAGGGTATGCCGTCCTGCCCCAGATGCTTGGACATTTTCTGCAAGACATCACGCTCAGCAAAGTCTTCCCAATGCAAACACTCCAACACTGTTTCCTTAAGCGAAAAGCGTTGTAATATCCGTTCGTAATCAGTGCGTTTCCCGCTGACGCAGAGGCTGACCATCGCCACATCGTCCGTGCTGTATCGGGCACACAGCTTCTTCAACGGCTCCATCTCCGCCAGGCAGGGAGGGCAGAAAACTCCCCAAAAGTCAATGTAGAGCACCTTGCCCCGATGCTTGTCTATCAGCGAACGCAAGGGCGCCATATACTGTTCCGCCTCGGGAGTATCGGCATCGCCATGCAACAGGTAACGGGAAAAGACTTCGGGATGGCGCAAGTAATCGGTTGTCCGCCGATAAAGCAAGTCCAAAGAGTGGCGGAGTACAGGTATCTGCACCAGCGTATCATATTCCCGACAAACAGAATCCCAAGCTACCGTATCGTTGACTGCCAGTGAAGTACCCAGTAAGTCGGCCAGCAGGAACTGGGCCACCCTGCTTCCTCTCTGTTCATCAACCAAATCCTTGTCGGTAAAATCAAGGTCACCCGTCGCAGCACGTCTATATCTCAAATAAAAAGTCAAATCACGAATCAAGCGGAAATGAGCGGACGTAATAATTTTGTCGGCCAGTAATGCGTCCACCTCGGGCATCAACGCCTCGCAGGCAGCCGTTTCCTTCTGCCAGTCCACTTGCTTTTGGCCATAAAGCCGCCTGATGCGTTGCTGCGTATAACGGAAACGTTCGGCGTAATAGTCGGCCAGCAACAGACGCTCCGTCAGTTCAGCCACGTCACTGGTGGGACGATAACGCTCCAGAAACTCCTCCCGCTTCTGCTTCCGAAGCGCATATTCCTTCTGCACGGCCTTTTCAAACACCTCTACTGATGAGTTTACATCGTCCATATAAACATAATCCGACTGATAGAAACCTCCTTCTGCAAAAGCCAGCATACCCTGATTCAAGGCAGCTGAAGTTCCCTTTACCACCGGATGGAGCAAGTCATTAAAATCAATCTGTAAATAGAGGCTATCGCCTGGTGCCAGATACAGACGGGGTGCATAATTGCGAAGAGAAAACTCGCACACCGCCTCGCAGAGCGGCACGTTAAACGAGAAGGTGTCGTCCTCCCTGATAGAAGCCTTATACACCGTCTCCTGTTTGGCGTTAAAAGAAACCAGTACCAACTCCAATTCCTTCTCATTGGGATAAATTCCCCTATTCAGAATACGGCCCTGCACAACAGCTGTTTTAACGGGTTCAAGACCATCGGCCCAAAGACGGCCAAAGCTGCATAGAAACAGACAGACCACAAAAAATAGATGCTTCATAGACAATTGCATAAATCGTTAGATATAATTATTCTCTGCCATAGCAAGATGCAGCAAATATAAGAAAAACGAATGTTTCGGAGATGCAAACAGATACTTAAAAGAGAAATTCTTATCCAAATAAATCTGTAAGGATTTTAATACATGTTATAAAACAGCCTATTTCACTTCCAAAATTTGCAGATTTCCCCAAAGTCCGTACATTTGCAATGTGTTTTTCATAGTATTAGATTTAAGGTTAACAAAAGGTTGGGCTCAGCGGAGCCCTTTTTTTATATCTTTACCTGTACTCACAAATATCAATCAAAAAACAACAGCCACCATTTCCTATTTATTGTATAGGAAACGACGGCTGTTCCACCGTTTTTACGCTAGCGATATCAATCCTCACTCATCATCTCTTTCTTGCTTCGGCGTACCCTCCGGTTTATGTTTAGGCATCGGCTTTTGACTCATGCCCAACCATTGGTCATATTGGGTTTCGGTGAGTATCTTCTTCATTTTTTTGTTCTTTTTGGCGATACGCTTTTGCATGTCCTCCGTACTTTCTGGCTTCGGAGCTCCATCCATCATAGGTGGACGGTGTATACCGTCAGGAGCACCTTCTCCCATGCCCATGGGTGGCATTCCTCCCTCATGAGGCGGACGAGGCCCCCGACCATTTGCCCCCATCATAGGCGGACGTTGCATACGGTTTTCAAGCAATTCGCGCTGTTCTTTCAAAATCAGTTTATAGACTTTCTTATACTGCTTGTCCGTCAGATTCAAAGCTTCTTTCAAGCGATCAGTTTCTTTTTGTGCCATCTTTTCAGGATTAGGCACTTCGCGAAACATTTCACCTTTCTTCTCTGGCTCGCCTTCCGAAGCCACCTGTGCCTGTACCTGCAAAGCAGATAGGAAAATTCCAAGACACAATACCGTATATTTCAGGCTCATTTTCATCTCTTATTCCTCCTTTGTTTACTATGAATGACATTGCAAATGTAGCCAGCATTCGAACAAATAGAAAACAGAATAGACCAATAGGAAACTTTTGACGATAAAACCTAAAAAATCTGGCATCTGAATGTAATTTATCCAACCCGACAACGACTAATAAAAGAAACTTAAGATATGATTAAACAAGACTACCTGATACGCATGATACAGCAAATCGTCTCTATGATTGTAGAGGCGCTGCTACACAAGAAAAAAATCCGCCAGAAGGAATGGGAAGACTACGATCACCTGACGAGACAGATATTGGGGACAGACACCCGCGACTTGCTCAACACCAGTGCCGACGAACTAATTGCCCGCCATGCCGACACGCCCGACGGTATGGAGAAACTGGAGTTGGCCGCCGTCAACATGCTGAAGCTGGCCGAAGAAGTAGATGAAGACAATCCTCTACTGAAATCACGCCTCCGACAGGAAGGCATCCAACTGTTAAAATATATCCAGCAGCATAGCGACAACTATTCGCTCCAACGAGAATTTCTCATTGGCCTGCTGGAAACAAACCATTGATTTACGCCTCGCAAAACAGCCTTTTCGAGTATGGATTGCATAGTTTTAGTAAAAGCCTCCTATCCATTCGTTTTATCTAATTCCTTCCGCCGCTTCTCCAAAATCCGCACGAACTCTTTTTCATTGGTAGGCTGGAGGGCATCGTGCTTGCCATCTTTATAGACTACCAGCACATAGTGCACCAACGCACGCCCTCCCACTTGCATGGACGAACGACACTCCACTGACACAATCTCGGCTAACGAACGCTCACGTCTGCGCGAAAAACGTCCTTCATAAATGATCAGCTGACCATCTGTTGTCAATGTATAAGTAGTATGAATGATTTTTTCGATGAAATGAAGCAACAGGATACCCCATAGCACAGCTATCAAGATGTACTTCACCCACAAGCAATAAACCAGCATGAACGTAAACATAAGCAGCGCCAGATAACGGGCTGCACCCACTCGGGCATGGAATACTCTGTCCATAGTTTCTTCTTTTTTTTGCGGTAAAGGTATGGATTTTCGGTGGCAAAGCGCACAAACAACGCACTTATTTTGTAGATTTGCAACCTGCTAATACACATTGTTATGGTAAGAAAGTTCGATTTCCTCGTCATCGGCTCTGGAATAGCCGGTATGAGCTTCGCCCTGAAAGTGGCGGAAAAGGGGACGGTAGCCCTCATCTGTAAGGCCGGAATGGAAGAGGCCAACACGTATTTTGCACAGGGAGGCATCGCCTCGGTGACCAATCTGGCCGTGGACAACTTCGACAAGCACATCGAAGACACCATGATAGCCGGCGACTGGATCAGCGACCGTGCCGCCGTGGAGAAGGTGGTGCGTAATGCCCCCGAACAGATCAAGGAGCTCATCCACTGGGGCGTGAACTTCGACAAAAAGGAAGACGGGACATTCGACCTGCACAAAGAAGGCGGTCACTCTGAATTCCGCATCCTGCACCACAAGGACAACACGGGAGCCGAGATACAGACTTCGCTCATCGAAGCTGTGAAAAGGCATCCCAACATCAGTATATTCACCGACCACTATGCAGTGGAAATCATCACACAGCACCATCTGGGCATCATCGTGACGCGCTACACGCCGGGCATCAAGTGCTATGGCGCCTATGTACTGAACGAGAATACGGGCGAAGTGGACACCTTCCTCTCCAAGATAACCGTCATGGCTACGGGAGGCTGTGAGGCCGTTTACCGCCACACCACCAACCCGCTGGTGGCTACAGGCGACGGCATTGCCATGGTCTACCGCGCCAAGGGAGCGGTGAAGGACATGGAATTCATCCAGTTCCACCCCACGGCCCTCTACCATCCAGGCGACCGTCCCTCGTTCCTCATCACCGAGGCCATGCGCGGCTACGGCGGCGTACTCCGCACAATGGACGGCAAAGAGTTCATGCAGAAGTATGACCCGCGCTTGTCGCTCGCCCCGCGTGACATCGTAGCTCGTGCCATCGACAACGAAATGAAGCTCCGCGGCGAAGACCATGTCTACCTGGACGTGACCCACAAAGACCCCGAAGAAACGAAGCGCCACTTCCCCAACATCTATCAGAAGTGCCTCAGCATCGGTATCGACATTACAAAAGACTATATCCCTGTAGCACCTGCTGCTCACTACCTCTGCGGAGGCATCAAGGTGGACCTCGACGGGCAGAGCAGCATCCGTCGCCTCTATGCCATCGGAGAATGTTCGTGCACAGGCCTGCACGGCGGTAACCGTCTGGCCTCGAACTCGCTCATCGAAGCCGTGGTCTATGCCGACGCGGCTGCCAAGCATGCCTTGAGCGTGCTGGAGCGTTACGACTTCAACGAAGACATCCCCGAATGGAACGACGAGGGCACCATCAGTAACGAAGAGCGTGTACTTATCACACAGAGCATGAAGGAGGTGAACCAGATTATGGAGTCGTATGTGGGCATCGTGCGCAGTAACGTGCGCCTCACCCGCGCTTGGAACCGCCTGGACATCCTCTATGAGGAGACTGAACGCCTCTTCAAGCGTTGCAAGGCCACGCGCGAGCTATGCGAACTGCGCAACATGATCAATGTGGGTTACCTCATCACGAAGCAAGCTATGGAGCGCAAGGAAAGCCGCGGCCTGCACTACACCATTGACTATCCGCACCACGCCGACGAAGCCGACGGAAAGAAAAAATAAAAAGTCTTCTGTAAACATTAAGAAGACTCCCCTCATTGGTCCCAGATGGCCATAGAATTGGACGCAAACTTAATTTTGCAACCTATAACAAGCATATAATAAAAACGACCCATTGGCCTGTCTATGCGACTTCTGCCAATGGGTCGTTACTTATAGAATATAGAATGGAGATAATCCAAATCTTACCAGTTTTCCTTCTTCACTTCGAAGTAAGCCTGCGGATGGAGACAAGCGGGACATAACTCAGGAGCTTCCTTACCTACATAGATAAATCCACAGTTACGGCACTGCCATACCACTTCGCCTTCCTTAGCAAATACAGTAGCATTCTGGATATTGTTTACGAAAGCTTGGTAGCGTTCTTCGTGTCCCTTCTCAGCTACAGCAATGTTGCGGTACATCAAAGCGATTTCGGGGAAACCTTCCTCATCGGCGATGTCAGCAAACTTGGGATAATCGAGCGACCACTCTTCGTGCTCACCTGCAGCAGCTGCCTGAAGGTTTTCGAGCGTCGTGCCGATAACACCTGCGGGATAGCTGGCCGTAATCTCTACCATACCACCCTCGAGCCACTTGAACATGCGTTTAGCGTGTTCCTTTTCCTGATCGGCTGTTTCCATGAAGATAGCAGCAATCTGTTCGTAACCTTCTTTCTTAGCTACACTGGCAAAGTAAGTGTAACGCATGCGTGCCTGCGATTCGCCGGCAAACGAAGTCATCAGATTCTTCTCTGTGCGGGTTCCTTTGATACTCTTAGTCATAATCATTCAGTTTTTAAAAGGGTTAATATTTTGTTTTTGTTGATTTCTTACGTTGCAAATGTAGGAAAAAGACTTCAAATGCCTTATCTCCAACCTTATCGGATTTTTCTATCACTTCATAAACAAAATCTATTATACAGTAGAAACCTAGTTGTATTAACAATAATTGTCGTCATCCATACGCTATAAAAAAACAAATGTCACTATCTTTGGGTTCATAGAAACCTCATAAATATTCCATCCTCCATGAAAAAAAATCTCAGTTCTCTCCTTTTGCTGGCTTTGGCCTGCATTTGTTTTTCCGCCTGTTTCGTACAACGTTCCGTTTCGGTCGACAAAGCCGCCAATAACCCCGACTATACTGTCAGTTACCTCTTCGAACACGACGGATGCCGTGTATATCGCTTTTATGATACATATTCGTCCAGCTATGTTTATTTCACCACACAAGGCGACGTAACCGCCATCCCCAACGACTCCACACGCCAGCAAACGGTCACTTACCGCCAATGGAATGACAGCGTATTCACAAAAAAAGCAGAGCAATAGCAACTATTTGCTTTATTTTACCTAAATTTGCACCCTCGTTTTCGGAATCACAACAAACTCAATAGGTAAAATAAAGTTCTATTAAACAGAAAATGAAAGCGTTCGAATTCAAGCCGAAACTCTACACGGCGCTGAAGAATTATTCTAAAGAAATGTTTATGGCCGACCTCATGGCCGGCATCATTGTGGGCATCGTAGCCCTTCCATTGGCTATTGCTTTCGGCATCGCGTCGGGTGTATCGCCCGAGAAAGGTATTGTAACCGCCATCATTGCGGGTTTCATCATTTCCCTGCTGGGCGGTAGCAAGGTGCAGATCGGCGGACCTACAGGTGCATTTATCGTTATCATTTATGGCATCATCCAGCAATATGGTGAGGCGGGCCTCATCGTAGCTACGCTGATGGCAGGTGTCATCCTGGTGCTGCTGGGTGTATTCAAATTGGGAGCAGTCATCAAATTCATCCCCTATCCCATCATTGTGGGTTTTACAAGCGGTATTGCCGTTACCATCTTCACTACACAGGTGGCCGATGTATTCGGCCTTCAGTTTGGCGACGAGAAGGTGCCTGGCGACTTTGTAGGTAAATGGCTGGTCTATTTCAGACACTTTGATACAGTGAATTGGTGGAACACACTGGTGAGCATAGTAAGTATCGCTATCATCGCCATGACACCCAGGTTCTCTAAAAAAATACCCGGCTCGCTCATCGCCATCGTAGTGGTAACGTTGGCTGTCTGGCTGATGAAGACCTACGGCGGTATTACCTGCATCGACACCATCGGCGACCGCTTCAGCATCCGTGCCGAGCTGCCCGATGCCGCTATCCCCGCATTGGATTGGGAAGCTGTAAAGAACCTCTTCCCCGTAGCCGTGACCATCGCTGTGCTAGGTGCCATTGAATCGTTGCTTTCAGCTACCGTTGCCGATGGTATGATTGGCGACAAACATGACTCAAACACGGAGCTTATCGCACAGGGAGCGGCCAACATCATTACACCGCTCTTCGGCGGCATCCCTGCCACAGGAGCTATCGCACGTACCATGGCCAACATAAACAATGGCGGTAAGTCACCTGTGGCTGGCATCGTACATGCCATCGTACTGCTGCTCATCCTACTGTTGCTCATGCCGCTGGCCCAATACATCCCCATGGGCTGCCTGGCGGGCGTACTGGTTGTAGTATCCTATAACATGAGCGGCTGGCGTACATTCAAGGCACTGCTCCGCAATCCGAAGTCGGACGTCACGGTGCTGCTCATCACCTTCTTCCTGACCGTCATCTTCGACCTGACCGTAGCCATTGAAATGGGTCTGGTCATTGCTTGCGTGCTCTTCATGCGCCGTGTGATGGAGACAACAGAAATCTCGGTCATCAAAGACGAGATAGACCCCAGCAAGGAATCGGATATCGCCACGAGCGAGGAACATCTTATCATCCCGCAGGGTGTGGAGGTATACGAAATCAACGGTCCTTATTTCTTTGGCATCGCCACCAAGTTCGAGGAAATGATGGCGCAAATGGGCGACCGACCCAAAGTACGTGTCATCCGCATGCGTAAGGTGCCGTTCATCGACTCCACGGGTATTCACAATCTGGAGAACCTCTGCCGCATGTCACAAAAGGAAAAGATAACTATCGTCCTCTCGGGTGTCAACGAAAAGGTACACAAGGTACTGGAGAAATCGGGCTTCTACGAACTGCTGGGCGAAGAAAACATCTGTCCAAACATCAATGTAGCGCTGGAGCGGGCCAAGAAGTTATTGTAAACAGACAACCTCTGCATATAAAGAATGTGCCAAAAACGAGTAATTTCTGTTTTTGGCACATTTTATTTTAAAGATCCACAACGATCTTAAATATATCGACCACTACTCCTCGAACTGATCCAGCAGCTCTTTGCACCTTTCCACATGCTTTTTATATTGAAACAGAGCTATCACAATGGCAACAATGATGGAAACAATGCCCGACACGGTAATAAGCTGTACGGTAGCAGGATCGTCCGCTTGAGCATACAGGCGCATAAAGATGTAGGTGAGCATGGCGGTCAGGGGAATTATGCCGACAAGGAGCGACCCCGTGTAAAATCTGCGATAACCGGTAATCTTTTCTGTAACCGTCCGCACATCGTCGTCCAGCAGATGGTTCATGCCCAATTTGCGGCTGACCCACAGGCTGACACCCAAATCGACCAAAGCCCACAATGACACCAATATGCCAAACAGCAGAGGCCAATCTATGTTGACACAAATCACAATAATCATGGGTACCGTCAGGACATCACCCAACATTCGGTCTCTGATTTCCTTGCTGATGGCCATCGCAGGCCGTTTCCTGAGGGATTTGAAAAACTTTTCGTTCAACGTTTCCTGCTTTTCCAACCCTTCCTTAAACACGTTATACTCCGATTTCAGTGTCTGAAGTTCTTTTTCGATATTGATTTCCATACGATTCGTTTTTTAGATGTTAGACATTTTTTTGAGTTGTTCCTTGATGCGAACCAACTTGAACGAGACATTCTTGACAGAAATACCCAGGATAGCGCCAATCTCGTCGTAGCTCAGGCCTTCGAGCCACAACAGAACGACGCTTCTGTCGACCAGTCCCAATGCATTGATCCGCTTATAAAGCTGCTTTATCTGCAAATTCTTTTCCAGACTTCTCCCTTCCGAAGGAAAACTCGTACCCAAGTCCAGCCGTTCGCGCTGCTTCTTCTGGCGGTTGCTGAAGTTGATACAGTAGTTCAGGCTGACGCGATAAATCCACGTTCGGATATCGCTCTTCCCCTCGAAGGCATCGAAGCCCTGCCACAAGCGGACGAGAATGTCCTGATAGAGATCGTTCACCTCGTCCGTATCGTTCGAAAACATGTAGCAGACGGTGTAAATAGTCCGCTCATGCTCTCGGATGATATTTATGAATTGTTGTTCTTTCGCATTCATTTCACATGCTGTTTTTACTTATTAGACCACAAAGCGACCTGAAAACTATACGTTCACACCCATTATTTTGATTCATTCATCTCCATTCAATGAAGTTTCAAAGTAAGCGTCTCATAACAAACAAGTTATGGTGAACGATTCACATAGAAAAGGACTTTATCTTTTCAAAAGACGGGATTGCGAAACAAAATAAATTGCTTTCACCCGAAAAAGCAATGCTTTACGAAGGATAAAACTATGTTTTACGGAAGGTAAAACTATGCTTTACGAAAAGCCATAAATATCCTTCCGCCTCGCAACCATGAACATGGTTCTCGTAAAGTGCCACTTTAGCTTGCTAAAGTCCCTCTTTACGACACTCATGTTGATGTTACTGACGGCAAACAGGCATTAACCTAAGCTTAACGTAGCCTTAACCTGAAAGCTCCTTGCATCGCCCTACCTTTGCGACATCGAAACAAAAAAAAGGAATGTCTAACTATAAAAACTGAAACGAATATGATTACCAATCTCATCATGGCCATTTTGATTTCGGCCGCAGGCGTATCTACCAACTTGGTGTACAACGTAAAAATGGAAAACAACCGACTGGCGAACAAGGAAGTGTTCAGCGTGGAAAACGGAAAGTACCTGAAACGCCTCTTCAAGATGGACTTCACCTACAATGCACAAGGACAGGTGACAGACAAGAAGACCTACGTGTGGAGCGACGCCCGCCAAAACTACGTCCTCCAACAGACGGAAACCTTCAATCCGACCGACGACAAACAGGCTGAATAACCGCGCTTGAAGTCTGACTTTACATACACTTGTCCCCCGAAACGCACCATTTGTAGACAGCCGTTTCGGGGGACAAGTGTATGTAAACAAAAGACTATTTATCCAACCACGGTCACAATCACCCGACAATAGCGTGTCAATGCAGGCGTACCTGAGTCGCGAACCTCACAAATCAGATGGATAGTATCGCCCACGCGGGCATCTTCAGGTATCCTAAATGAAAACTTGGGCGTCGAAACTCCTTCGACATGACCCGCATAACTTCCAGCTTCGGCATAATGCCACCAGCGGAAAGACAACGTATCGCCATCGGGGTCGGTACTGCCTGAAGCATCCCATTCGATTACTTCACCAACACCTGCAGAGACGTCCAACAAAGCCTGAGCCAAGCTGACGACAGGCGGATGATTGGCCGACTCATACTCCTCTACACACCAATCCGCCCGTGCCGCAAAGTCATTCTGAATGTCGTCCAACCATCGCCAGAGGGGCTTGAAATAGCGGGTACGGACATTGATTTCCGCCGTATCAGTTGCATGCTCCAAGCGTTTCGACCAGCTGTTGGCAATTCCCCACTGACCCGAAGGATATACATAATCCGATAAAGGCAGAGGATCCATCCACACATTTCCCCTGACCCTGACATAACGTCCTCCCCAACCTCCATAGGCAGGCGACTCCCTGTTGCGCAAACCTGTAGGAATGGTATGCAGAAAAGCGGGCGTGTCGCCCTCGGCATTGAAGGCTCCCTGCTTGTTGGGATAGGCGTCGCACAGAGGTCCATGTCCCTCCAGTATCTGAGCCTTCATCCACGCCTTCTCAAAATAAGGTTTAACCTCGCTTGGCAGCACCTTCGGCCATATATATGCCATGCAGTCGAACTGGTCGGAAATAATGGTCGGTATGCCATACGGCTCCCACTGAGGGCGGATATATTGCTGATAAGTCTCGTCCTGCTCCCAGATGAGATACAGGCGAAGGCGTGAAGCTACTTCGGCCATACGCTCAGGATGGTCTTCCTGAATGATTTTCAAGGCTGCCGCTACCGTATTGCATCCACCCCAGGCCTGCAACCAGATGGGACGGCTGTCTGAGTTGTCCAAGAGGATATCTGCAATAAAGCGAGCTCCTTCCGTGCGGGTGGCATACTCGCCTACTGCGCTAATGTTACCCACCTTCCAACGTGCCAGCAGTTCGTCGGGCGAAGGATAATCCTTACTGTGCTTCAACAGATTGGGATAAACCTGTGCATAATATCCGATATACTCCGCTATCCACTCGACGGGATGAAAAGCATTCCATCCTTTACCACCCACCCAATGGAACTCCGAACTGCTGTTCACTATGGCTTCGACATCAAACTCATTGGATGTCAGCAGAAAGCGTACAAACGAAGCACGATCGTCCGCCTCACCATCGGTTGTGACAATGATGCGAGGCCTGTCTTCCATTCCCCTGGCAGATGTACAACAACAAATGACCAGCAAGCAAACAATTCCAATAAATCTCAATCCAATCATACTATTCCAATAATAACGCCAACAAAGATACAGAATGTTTTCCTATTCTTACAGACAGAGTCAGTGTTTATGACCGATGTCTGTTAACCTAACATTAACGTAACGTTAACCTAAATCTCCACTATCCTTCCCTATCTTTGCATCAACAAAAAACAAAAAGACAAATGACAACAATGAAAAAAACACTCGCACTCGTGATGCTCCTTTGCATCACTCTCGGAGCTCAGGCACAACTGTTATGGAAAATATCGGGCAACGGACTCGACCGCCCCTCGTACGTCATGGGTACCCACCATCTGGCTCCCCTCAGCATCAAGGACAGCATTGCAGGCATGAAGCAGGCGATGGATGAAACGCAACAGGTCTATGGCGAGCTCGTTATGGAGAATGCCATGAAACCCGACATGCTGATGAAGATGCAACAGGCCATGATGCTGCCAGCCGACACTACGCTGAAGAGCCTCTTCACGCCAGCCGAATACGACAGCATCGCTTCGGTCGTAAAGACATATATCGGCATGGACCTTGCCCTGTTCGACAAGCTGAAGCCAGCCGCCCTTACCACCCAGCTGTCCGTAGCACTGGCTGCCAAGTCGGTAAAGGATTTCAATCCGCAAGAACAACTCGATACTTGGTTTCAGGCACAGGCCAAACAGGCTGGAAAGAAAGTGGGAGGGCTGGAAAGTATGGAGCAGCAAATCGACGTACTCTACCGCTCGCAAAGCCTGCAACGCCAGGCCCACCTGCTCTATTGTGCGGCTACCACCATCGACTACGCTACCTTACAGGCCCAACGCATGACAGAGGCATACATGAACCAGGACCTCAACACCCTGCTTGAAATCATGGAAGAGAAACAAAACGACTCTTGCGACAGTACACCTCAGGAGGAAGACACCCTGATATTCGGCCGCAATGCCGACTGGGCCCGCCAAATGCCCGACATCATGAAGCAAGCCCCCACCCTGTTTGTAGTAGGTGCTGGCCATTTGCCCAGCCAGCGAGGTCTTCTGAAGCTGCTCGAAGACCAAGGATACACAGTAGAGCCAATGAAGTAATGCTAATTTTCCTTCCTTTCGATAAGGCAGAATACACCTCAGCAAAAAAAATCAAGCAAGCTTTGTTTTTTCTGCTTTCGACTTTCACTACCTTTGGAGTCTGAACAAACGAATTCTTATGGCAAGAAGAAAAGCTAAAAAGAAAGACTCCAAAGGTCTTCTGTATTTTATTCTACTGGTTTGTGCCGCCTTCATCGGCTACGGCCCGCTAAGCAATGCTTGGAAATCAGGACTTATTCATCTCGACCGCCTGCCACAAAGCATAAAGTCCGCTGTACAGACAAGTGAACCTGAAACACAAACAAATCTCTCCACTACCCAAGGCCTCGAAATACCTGCCCCATTAAAAGGCATAAATGAAACCATTTTGAAACGGAAAGGGTATACAGTATCTTATAATCGTACATTAAACCTACCCAACTGGGTAGCGTGGGAGCTAAATCGCGACAAACTGATAGAACGCGAAAGCCGCACGGATAAATTTCTACCTGACCCCGACCTGCCTGAAAGCGAAGCCGTCACTACCGACGACTACAAAGGTTCGGGCTGGGATCGCGGCCACATGTGTCCCGCTGCCGACAACCGCTGGCACTGGCGCGCCATGCAAGAAAGCTTCTACATGACCAATATCTGTCCTCAGCACCACAACCTGAATCGCGGTGATTGGAAGGAACTGGAAGACCGCTGTCGCGTATGGGCTGAACAGGAAGGTCGTATCTACATCGTCTGCGGCCCCATACTTTACAATCAAAAACATCGCACCATCGGAAAAGAGCACAAAGTGACCGTGCCCGAAGCCTTCTTCAAAGTCATCCTATGTGCCGACAGTCGCCCTCCGCGTGCCATCGGCTTCATCTACAAAAATACTTCAGGCAACCATCCGCTGGACAGCTATATCAATTCCGTTGACCAGGTGGAGCGCATCACAGGCATCGACTTCTTCCCTGCCCTACCTGATGATGTGGAGAAACAAGTAGAAGCGAAATGTGACTGGAAACAATGGAACTAAGACTGATATTTACGCACAATCGCCATAAATTCCTCCCCTGTAATGGTTTCCTTGTCCAGCAGATAAGCAGCGGCTTCGTGCATAATGTCCAAATGATCGGCAATGAGCTTGCGAGCTTTCTGATGAGCATCACCAATCATTTTAAGCATTTCGCGATCAATGTCGGCCGCCGTTTCCGATGAACAAGTCAACGAGGAATCACCACCTAGATAGGCATTATTCACTGTTTCCAACCCCATCATATCATATTTTTCACTCATACCATAGCGAGTTACCATAGCACGTGCCAGACGGGTAGCTTGCTCAATGTCGTTCGAAGCACCTGTTGTAACACGCCCCAAGATTACTTCTTCGGCCGCACGTCCACCTGTTAACGTAGCGATGCGATTGAAAAGATCCTCTCGACTCATTAACACCTGCTCACCCTTGTCCACTTGCATGGTATAACCCAATGCACCCGAAGTACGAGGCACGATTGTAATCTTGTGGACAGGTGCCGAATGGCTCTGCAAAGCGGCTACCAAAGCATGACCTATCTCGTGGTAGGAAACAATTTTCTTCTCTTCGTCTGAAATTACTTTTCCTTTCTTTTGAGCACCTGCAATTACCGTCTCTACACTTTCTTCCAAATCAGAAGTAGTGACTTTGTTACGTTCCATACGAACAGCACGCAAGGCTGCCTCATTGACTATATTGGCCAATTCGGCACCCGACGAACCTGCCGTAGCACGAGCCACTACATCCATATCTATCTTGTCACATTTCACTTTCTTAAGATGTACATTGATAATAGCCTTGCGCCCTTCAAGATCGGGCAACTCCATCTGAATACGACGATCGAAACGACCTGGACGAAGTAATGCCTTGTCCAAACTTTCAGGACGATTGGTAGCAGCTAATATTACAACACCCTTGCGCCCATCAAAACCATCCATTTCGGTAAGCAACTGGTTCAAAGTCTGTTCACGTTCGTCGTTACCTCCTATACCTGTGTCGCAACGTTTGCCTATAGCATCTATTTCGTCGATGAAGATAATACAAGGTGCTTTTTCATTGGCTTGTCGAAAAAGATCGCGAACTTTAGCTGCTCCCATACCAATGTACAAGCAGGCCGTTAAGAAAAAGGACAATTAAAATACCAACCAAAAGTCCCCAATATGGGTTCATTCGTTTGGGTTGTTGATTCTGACTTTCTTGCTTCATTATTATGTTGACTTCTGTTTTATCTGCAAATATCGCAAATAGTATAACAGAAAATATTATCCAAAAAAGACCAAGAATGTTCTAAAAGTCACCTGGTTTCTTTTTAATGTTTAAAGAAAGTAAGAAAGTATTTAAATAGGCTCATTTCTAATAGGATACACTTACTTCAATTCCTGCTTCCTTCACCAGTGCGGCAATACAGTCAAGCTCTTCGTGTGTAACCTTCAGCAGATCGTGATCGGGTGTCTCGCGGTCAATGGTATAGATCATCACCTGGCGAGGAGATATTTCCTTTACTTTCTCCAGCCAAGGAAGGACATATTTGTCTGACGTGTTGTCCATATCCTTGTCTTTATATCCACCCTTAAGGAACATTGTCTGAATGATACAACGGCCTTTGAACGCCTTCATACCTTCAATGATATCAGCCACAGCATATTTGCCTGTCGGACGGTCAAGGTCGCGAATATAGTCCTCATCTACTGTATCGAGTTTCAAGATATTGTTGTCTATCTTGTTCAATGCATCAAAGACGGCAGATTTGTGGATAAAGGTGGAATTACTGAGCACACTAACTTTGGCATTTGGAAAATAGCGGTCGCGCAAAGCCAACGTATCATCAATGATTTCAGCAAAATGTGGATGGGCAGTCGGTTCCCCATTACCTGCAAAGGTCAAGACATCGGGAGCAGGACCGTTGGCCTTCATATCTTGCAAACGGGCTTCGAGTGCCTGGCGCACTTCTTCACGTGTCGGACGAGGAAGCTTCGGACGAAAATCTTCGTTGAAACCACATTCACAATAGATGCAATTGAACGTACATAGTTTACCATCGGCAGGCATCAGATTGATGCCCAGCGAAACTCCCAAACGACGGGAATGAACAGGCCCAAAAATGGGCGAAGGATAGATGACAGTCATACCAATCTTCTATTTTAACCAATCACGAATAACAAAAACAAAGGTAAGCAAAATGAATGAATTCTTTGTTTTTCCTTCAAAAATAAACAATCTTGCTCCACTTTTCAACAAAATCGTCTTTACAATCCATAGAAGTTACCTACATTTGCAAACAACAATTAGCATAAACTACTGCATATGAAAACTTTTAAAACTCTTGTATCCGTATTCGCCTTGTCGGCTTTGTTTGCCACAAGCAGCTGTACGCAACAACAAAATCAAAAGGAAATGGATAATCACAGCAACGTATTCATGTATGAAAATGACATGGAATGGGAACCTGCAGGCGAAGGTGTGACCCGCCAGATTGTAGGTTACAACGAGAACATCATGATGGTCAAGGTAAAATTCGAAAAAGGAGGTGTCGGTACAGCCCATACCCATAAGCACACACAAGTGACTTATGTCGTAAGCGGCGCATTCGAATTTACCATCGGCAACGAAAAGAAAGTGGTAAAGGCAGGCGACGCGCTCTACATGGAGCCTAACGTAGAGCATGGTTGTGTATGCCTTGAAGCAGGTCTTCTCATCGACTGCTTCAACCCATATAGAGATGATTTCTTGAAGAAATAAACACACTCTTCATACGCTAAAATTTCAGTCGGACTTGTATTTGCAGGTCCGACTTTTTGTTTCCTCGTATCAGGTCATTGCCCGAACCTATCTCATCCCTGTCCTGATAGATGGTTTGTCCGAATTTGGCTATCAACATCAGCCAGTTGCGAAAATCATAACGCAAATGAGCGGAAAAACGAAAGCCGCGACCATAGAACGAAGGCGTATAGAAAGTATAAAGCAACCCTTTCTCGTAAGCATAGACGCGCGAATCATAATCGTCGGTATGGAAATAGGTGCCTTGCAACGAAGCGACCAAAGGAAAGAAAGGTAATCGTACATTACATGATTGCGTCGCCTGCCATCCCTGACTATATTGCAAAGGAGGCTGGCTGAAATGATTGTAATCAAACGTAGTACGCAGGCTCCAAATGCCTTGCACGAAGTTAAGTCGATAGCGCACTTTGTGATGGTAAGTGGGCAATATAGTTTCTCCTCCGCTACCTGTCACATCCCTTTCCTTCCGCTTGAAGCGATAGTTGGCATACATCGACCATCGCTTGTTGGGCGTGAACGTAGCTTGAAACAAGCCGTCCACTCCTTGCGAAGGCTTGCTGATGCGATACTTCCACCAGGGAAACGAAAAGAGGTCGATCGCACCAAAGAAACGCCATCGGGCGAAAAGCGATGCTTCGCCACCCAGAAACCAGCCGTTTTCGTTCTGCAAAGCACTGCTTTCTCCAAACGAATGGGCAAACATTCCCCAATAGTCGTAGGAATAAAAGCGATGGATGAGCATCACCTTGTAATTGTTCGCCACCTGATAGCGCAACTGATTGAGAAACGCATAACCTTGTTTTCCTTTGGCCGCCTCCCCCACCCAAGCAAACCTGCCCAAGCGAAGTTTATAATCCACACCCACGTTATAGAAATGATTGCCTCGCAGATTGTAGCGGGCATACTTCCTCAAATTAGGTTCATAAGGACGGTTGAAGAAATAATATACACCCGTCATACCCACTTTCAGATGAGCGTTTTCGTAAGAAACGTTTCCTCCTGCTACCTGCATCACGAAAGCATGCTTCTTGGCCGCCTCGCTTTCCGAACGATGCAAGCCTGTCTTATAGATGGAAGTGATCGATCCATCTTCTACCACGCCATCCATCCGCCGATGCGAATAGAAAGCCGATGTTTGCCAACGAGATGCCAAACGGACGGTAGCCCCCACCCCTCTGAAGTAATTGTATTCGTCTGATGAACTATGTTTACGAAAACCTTCTGTGCGGTTTTCAGTAGTTGCCAACGAGAAAGTCTTGCCAAATCCGAAACTATTGCCCAACACCAATCCCTGTCCGAAACTGGCTTTATAGTTACCTATAGCCAAGGTTTGCAAGCGTCCACAATCTTTCATCAACAGATAGAAGGAATAATAGTCGTATCCCTGACGGTCGTGCAAAGCAAAAAAAGGTTCGCCTGCATCTTTCTCGCCCGTCACGCCCACTTGCAGACGGTCGCTATAACGGAAATTGTAACGTAACGAATGGTAGAGCGAAGGGCCCAGATAGCTTGTCTCATATCCTTTGCGCGTATAGAAAGGCACATCGAAACGAGTCGTCGCCTCGTGCTTTCCATACTTCAAAATACGCCTTAACGAAGGAAACCTCTCTTCCTCACGCGAAGGGACCACACAGACGAAAGGAAGCAACCGTTCGATAGTCGCCTTGTCCATCTCCTCCACCAACTGGAGTTCGTACAATGTCTGCATATCGCCATGCACATACACGTATGCCAACAGGTTTTCCACCTGAATGTCCGACAAGAAAGGAAAAATCTCCAGCTGTTGTCGTGTAGCCGTATTCAAGTTCAGTTTCTGAGTCAGTCGATGAGAAAGTTCCTCCAGTTCGTCTTCCCAATCCGTGCTTTCAGCTTCGGTAGCCAGCTGCTCCAAGTTTTCTTCCCAAAGCATCAGATTGGTATTCTGAGCCTGCACGGCAGAAGAAATCAATCCTATCAGCAACCACACCCCTATCTTTATGTTTTTCATAGGATCGATGTAATTTTTTGTTTATGTGCCAACGAAGTTACCTTAAATAAGTTAACAATGCAAGGAAAAAGAAAGGTATTCAAAAAAAATATCAAAGAATGCTGTACTTTTGCAACGTGAACGGAAAGCTTTTCATATTAACCATTATCCTGTTAATAACCGCTACTTTCAACGGTTACTCCCAACAGAAGAAACAACAACCTGGTAAGGTGTATCTCACTCCCATGACCATTTACGAAGGTGACACCATCCCTTACGTAAAGTTACCAACCGTCTATATATTCAAACCACTAAAGTTCAAAAACAAAAGAGCCCGTACACAATACTACAAACTGATACGCGATGTCAAGAAGGTATTACCCATTGCCAAAGAAGTCAATCAGATCGTCATCGAAACCTATGAATACTTGCAGACGCTTCCTCCCAAAGAAAGGTCCAAACACCTGAAGAGAGTCGAGAAAAGCTTGAAAGAACAATATATGCCTCGTATGAAGAAACTCACTTTCTCTCAAGGCAAGCTGTTAATAAAGTTGGTGGACAGACAAACACATTCTACAGGTTATGAACTGGTGAAAGCTTTCCTTGGCACTTTTCGTGCAGGCTTCTATCAGACGTTTGCCGCCCTCTTCGGTGCCAGTCTGAAGAAGGAATACGACGCTACAGGCGATGATGCTCTGACCGAACGTGTCATTCTGCTGGTAGAGAGCGGACAACTCTGATTCATGTTTATATCTTGTTGAAACAGCGGTTAACTATTCAAATAAGAAGAAAACAGTTCGCTATAAATCAAATGATTAGTTCTGTTCATAAGTTATGAACCATACTGTCCCTATAAGCAGCTTCTTTTCTCCGTTCCCTATACATAGAAACAATCGTTTCCAGCATTTGGAAACAGCCGTTACCATTATAGGAAACGACCGTTACCTTATAAAGGTAACAACTGTTTCCTCTATTGGGAACAAGCTTCACTTAGTAAGATATCTCAGATGATCTTCCTATAAAGAGACAGAAAATTACAATGTTTTAAGTTGTTTGAACAAGTCCCAAATAACGATACCTGCCGTTACTGACACGTTCAGCGAGTGCTTGGTGCCATATTGGGGGATTTCAATACAACCATCACTATGGTCGATCACTTCTTGTTGAACACCTTTCACCTCGTTTCCCAACACCACGGCATAACGTTTCCCTTGCTCCAACCGCATGTCTTCCAGCATGATACTGTTTTCAGCTTGTTCTACAGAAAACACAACATACCCCTCCTGACGCAAGTTATCAACAGCTTCAACCGCGTTATTAACATACTTCCAATCTACTGTGAATTCAGCCCCCAATGCCGTCTTGTGCATTTCAGGATGAGGAGGAGTGGCCGTAATACCACACAAATAGATACACTCCACACGAAAAGCATCGGACGTACGAAAGACTGAGCCAATATTGTGCAAGCTACGCACATTGTCAAGTATCACAACCAGAGGCAGTTTGTCTGCCTTCTTAAACTCTTCGGCACTGATGCGGTTCAGTTCGGTAATCTTCAATTTACGATGCTCCATACGATTCTGTTTTTATATCCTTGGCAAAGATACTCCTTTCCGTTCATATAGCGGTTAACAACCGTTGAAAACATGTGGAAACTCAATGAAAAGAAAATGAAAACTTTTTCTTGCACGATTCAAAAGAAACTATATGCTCCATGAGTTATAAATATCCCAAAAAAGTTAGCATTTAATTTCCAAGCAATCTTAAACAGATTTTTCAGCATCATTCAGACAGATAATCCCCCGAAAGTTATTAACTTTGCAATATATGAACAAGAAGTTAATACAGAACAAAAGTATGCTTGTTTTCAAGGATTAACCTCTTTCCTGCCCGTTGATAAGCATGGGATAAACAGAAAGAAGAGACTAATAACTTCACAGGCAATAAAAATCGTATTTATTTGTCCACCGTATTAACAGCCTATTATCACTACCATAGGGATTTAAAAAGAAAAAAGAGAAATAAAATTTTTAATGATAAAAGCTAATACCGATGGAAAACAATCGTTCTCTCTGGAAAAAGGTATTGAAAATTGCAGGAATTGTTGTGCTGGTACTTCTGTTGGCGTTTGGTGGATTGGTGGCCTACGCCTATTATACGTATAAGAAGGATAATTCCCGTACCGGTGTATGGTATTATGTGGACGAACTTCCGTTGACTCCTGACCAATATACCGCTGACTTTGATGAAATCCATCAGATTGTGGTGGACAACTATTCGCTCTACCGCCAGAAGGGATTGGATATGGATTCGCTTTACCGTGTTTTTGCATCGCGGATTAGTACTGCCAGGAAGTCGGCTGAATATGTCTTGTTGGTACAGGAATATATAGCAGCTTTGAGGGCGGGACACGCTACCAGTTTTTTCAGCAAATATACGGCTGCTGCTATACCCAAGGTTATCAACGATTCGTTGTTCATAAGCAAGCCCAACGAGTACCTGCGTGCTGCTGGCTTTTGCGATAAAGATCGTATTACGGCCATTAACGGCATCCCCGTCAGACAATGGGTGGCCGAGAACGAGAAATATGCTTGCGGTTCTACGGCTTCCGACCGTCATTACCGTTCGGCACGGAGTATTTTCCGCAGTTATGTCGATACAGTGGTCAGCTATACCGTTCAGCGCGGTACCGACACGCTGATACTGAGCTTGCCATTACGACGAAACGATTGTGTCTCCTATGAAGAACAGCCTGCCGTTGTTGCCAAGGTGTTGGATGACAGTATCGGTTACCTGGCCATCAACACCATGATGCCTCCCGTCATGGATGAGTTTGTTACGTGTTATCCTGTGGTGAGCCACCTGCCTTATCTCATTGTTGACGTTCGCGACAACGGAGGCGGAAGCAGTGCCAACGGTGCACTCCTATGCGAATATTTCATCAACCGTCCGCAGCTTCATTGCCTTTCCGATTCCCGTCAGTTGGAGCCCGCTCAAGACGCTTACCGTGGACAGGTATTTCTGTTGACGGGACCTGATACTTTTTCGGCTGCCGAGAGTTTTACTCTGGACATGAAAGAGAGCGGTAATGTGACGCTGGTGGGTGAACCTACCGCTGGAGATACGGGTAACGGACCAAAGAATTTCTGCACCTCGCACGGCATCTGGCTACGTATCCCCACCCGTGAACCGGATTGTTCGCATCATGGCTTTCCGTTGGAAGGCGAGGGGATTGTTCCTCATTATGTGGTACCTTTCACTGTAGACGATTTCATGCATGGTCGTGATACGCAAATAGAATTTGTACGGAAACATATAGCAGGTGTTTGCCAAAGTTATTAACTTTGCATCTGAACAAATTACTAACGATTATGGAAAATCTGATACAAGCCATTGAGCAGCTCAAGAAAGAGAAGAATGCCTTGATTATGGGTCACTATTATCAGCGCAGTGAAATACAGGAAATCGCCGACTATATCGGCGACAGCTTGGCGTTGGCACAACAGGCTGCCAAGACAACGGCAGACATCATTGTGATGTGTGGCGTTCACTTCATGGGCGAAACAGCCAAGGTTCTCTGCCCTGAAAAGAAGGTACTGGTGCCCGATATGGCCGCCGGCTGTTCGCTGGCTGATAGCTGTCCGGCCGATAAGTTCGAACAATTTGTCAAGGAACATCCGGGCTATACTGTTATTTCGTATGTCAATACCACGGCGGCCGTCAAGGCATTGACTGATGTAGTGGTCACTTCTACTAATGCTCGTCAGATTGTAGAAAGCTTTCCAAAAGATGAGAAAATAATCTTTGGACCTGATAGAAACTTGGGTAGTTATATCAACTCCGTTACAGGTCGTAATATGCTGGTATGGGATGGAGCCTGCCATGTACACGAACAGTTCTCAGTTGAAAAGATAGTTGAAATCAAGAAGCAGCATCCCCAGGCAGTCATCCTGGCCCATCCCGAATGTAAGGGGGCTGTGTTGAAACTGGCCGATGTCGTAGGTTCGACCGCCGCCCTGCTGAAGTATTTCGTAGCTCATCCTGAAAAAGAATATATTGTAGCTACTGAAGCAGGTATCCTGCACGAGATGCGCAAAAAATGTCCGCAAACCACCTTTATCCCTGCTCCTCCGATGGACAGCACCTGCGGATGCAACGAATGCAACTTCATGCGTCTGAATACGCTGGAGAAGCTTTACAACTGCCTGAAAGACGAGAGTCCCGAGATAACCGTCGATCCTGCCATTGCCGAAAAGGCTGTCCGTCCCATCAAGCGCATGCTCGAGATATCGGCACAGCTGGGATTATAATTTTCTGAATAATAGGTTGTAATGTATAAAAAAAGAGTGCTGACATTCGGTTATGTCGGCACTCTTTTTTTATATAGTCTGTGTAGTAACTTACATCAGATGGACTTCAGGAATTTGCAGAGCTTCTGCGTAGCCTTGGCCCGATGGCTGATCTTGTTCTTTTCGGCATTGCCCATTTCTGCAAAGGTCTGGGTATAGCCTTCGGGTACAAAGATTGGATCATAGCCGAAGCCAGAAGTCCCTTTCCGTGCCTTGACAATCTCTCCCTTGACGATGCCTTCGAACAGATGTTCCTTTCCGTCGATGATCAGGGCAAAGACGGTGCGGAACTGAGCCTTGCGGTTCTCTACGCCTTCCAGGTCCTGAAGCAGCTTCTTCATGTTGGCTTCGGAATTGTGGGCATCGCCTGCATAGCGGGCCGAATAGACGCCCGGAGCGCCGTTCAGTGCCTCCACCTCGAGACCAGTATCGTCGGCAAAGCAGTCCATGTGATAGTTTTCGTAAATGTATCTTGCCTTTATCAAGGCGTTTCCTGCCAGGGTATCAGCCGTTTCGGGAATGTCTGTCTGGCAGTTGATGTCCTTCATGCTGAGAAGTTCTATCTTGTCACCTAAGATGTCTTTCACTTCTTCCAGCTTGTGGGCATTGTTGGTTGCAAAGACATATTTCTTCATATCTTGATAGAATTTATTTTCCTTTCAGTTTGTCGAAACCTTCACCATATACACCGATGACCGAGCTTTGCGAGATGAAAGCATTGGGGTCGATGTCCTTGACCAGGCGGAAGATTTCGACCGACTGGCGCTTGTAAGCTAGGACTACCAGTACCTTGACGTGACCTTTGCTGTACCAGCCTGTACCGTCGAGCACCGTTACGCCACGATGGGTTTCTTTGGTGATGCGGTCGGCTATCTTCTCGTATTCTTTGGAGAAGATGAGGAACTGTACCGACTGGCGGGCACTGTTCACAATGTAGTCGAGCACAAAGCCGATGACGAACAACGTTACAAAGCCGAATATCACGCGGCGCCAGTCGTGGAAGATGAAGTAGCACGAACTGATGATGACCACGTCGCAAGCCATAATCATGCGTCCCAGCGTCACGTCGCGATACTTGTTGATGATGGCGGCGATGATATCCGTTCCGCCCGTACTTCCGTTGCAGTTGAACACCACACCCAGGCCCAAACCGCACATCGATGCGCCGATCAGGCAGGCCATGAAGTCCTGTCCCGGTCCCAGAATCTGTGGCGGTATGCCGTCAGGACCGTTCACAATCTTCTGGAACAACCACAGAAAGAATGTCAACATAAAGATGGCATAAGTCGTCTTGATGCTGAATTTGGGACCCAGTATCTTGATGGCAAAAGTCATCAGTACAGCATTGATGAGGAAGTAGGACCATTGGATGGGGAAGCCGGTGGCATAATAAATGATGGCTCCGATACCTGTGGTTCCACCTGTCGTTATCTGGTAGGGGATCAGAAAAGCTGCCCATGCCAGCGAATAGCTGATGAGTCCGAGGGTAATCATGACATAGTCTTTCAACTCCCTCATCAATGCTGCTTTACTTGGTTTACTGATATGCATAGTTTACTGATTTATTTCACTACCACGTTCACAATCTTCTTCGGCACGACGATGACTTTCACTACCGACTTGCCTTCCATCCACTTGGCCGAGCGTTCGTCGGCCAGCACTTCTGCTTGGATGGCATCCGAAGCGGCATCGGCGGGGAATTCCATGTTGAAGCGTGCCTTTCCGTTGAAGGAGATGGTGTAGTTTACGGTGTTTTCCACCAGATATTCCTCGTTGTAGGCCGGCCAGTGGGCGTCGCATACGGAATCTGTATTGCCCAGTGTTTCCCACAATTCCTCACATACGTGGGGAGCAAAAGGAGTCAGTACTATAATTAGTTGGTTCAACACTTCTTTCTTGTTGCACTTCAGGGAAGAAAGCTCGTTGACGCAAATCATGAAGGCGCTGATGCTGGTGTTGTACGAGAAGGTCTCGATGTCGCCCGTCACTTTCTTGATGAGCTTGTGGAGCGACTTCAGTTCGTCCTTCGTGGCAGCTTCGTCGGTCACGAGATACTGGCCTGAGCGGTCGTAGAAGAGCGACCAGAATTTCTTGAGGAAACGGTGTACACCGTCTATACCGTTCGTATCCCAGGGCTTGGACTGTTCTACAGGGCCGAGGAACATCTCGTACATACGCAGCGTATCGGCACCGTATTTCTCGACAATCATGTCGGGATTTACGACGTTGAACATCGATTTCGACATCTTTTCAACCGCCCAACCGCAGATATACTTGCCGTCTTCGAGGATAAACTCGGCGGTATTGTATTCAGGACGCCAGTTCTTGAAGGCTTCCACGTCGAGCACGTCGTTCGACACGATGTTTACATCCACGTGGAGTGGGGTAGTGTCGTACTGGTCTTTCAGGCCCAGCGACACGAAGGTGTTGGTATCCTTGATGCGATATACAAAGTTGCTTCGTCCCTGAATCATACCTTGGTTCACCAGCTTTTGGAAAGGTTCTTCCACAACGGAGATACCCAGGTCGTGCAGGAACTTGTTCCAGAAGCGGGAGTAGATCAAGTGGCCGGTAGCATGTTCCGTACCGCCTACATAGAGATCCACGTTCTTCCAGTAGGCATCTACGTTCGGGGCTACCAGTGCTGTGTGGTTACGCGGATCCATGTAGCGCAGGTAGTAGGCACTGGAGCCTGCAAAGCCCGGCATGGTGTTCAGTTCGAGCGGGAAGATGGTCTGGTTGTCTATCTTGCTGTTCTCAACGACACAGTTGTTCACCGTGTCCCAAGCCCACTTCGTGGCATGTCCCAATGGCGGTTCGCCTGTTTCGGTAGGCAGGAACTTGTCCACTTCGGGCAACTCCAGAGGCAGGCAGCTTTCAGGAATCATGTAGGGCATGTTGTCCTTATAGTAAACAGGGAACGGTTCGCCCCAGTAGCGCTGGCGGCTGAAGATGGCGTCGCGCAGGCGGTAGTTCACCTTGACGCGGCCCAGGTGGTGTTCCTTGACGTATTTCTTGGTAGCAGCAATGGCTTCCTTGATGGTAAGTCCGTTCAGCGACAGGTCGCAATAGGAAGTGGCGCCGGCCTTCGGCGAGTTGCAGACGATACCTTCCTTGGCGTCGAAGCTTTCCTCGGAAACGTCACAACCTTCGACCAACGGACGGATTTCCAGACCGAAATGCTTGGCAAAGGCGTAGTCGCGCGAGTCGTGGGCAGGTACGGCCATGATGGCACCCGTACCATATCCGGCCAACACATAGTCGCTAATCCAGATGGGCACAGCCTCGCCCGTGAAAGGATTGATGGCATAAGAGCCCGAGAAGACACCCGTCACGCTGCGGTCGCTGATGCGTTCGCGCTCCGTACGCTTCTTGGTGCGGTCCAGATAGGCTTCCACTTCGGCCTTCTGGGCTTCGGTTGTCACCTGTGGAACCAGTTCGCTTTCAGGCGCCAGTACCATGAACGTTACGCCGAACATCGTATCGGCACGAGTTGTGAAGATGGTGAACTCGAGGTCACTGTCCTTCACCTTGAACTGAACTTCGGTACCTTCCGAGCGGCCAATCCAGTTGCGTTGTGTTTCCTTCAGCGAGTCGGTCCAGTCGATGGTCTCCAGTCCGTCGAGCAGACGCTGGGCGTAAGCCGACACACGCAGACACCATTGGCGCATTTTCTTCTGTACAACAGGATAACCGCCGCGCTCCGATACGCCGTCCACCACTTCGTCGTTGGCAAGTACCGTGCCCAACTGAGGACACCAGTTTACCATCGTTTCACCCAGGTAGGCGATGCGATAGTTCATCAGCGTTTCCTGCTGCTGCTTTTCGCTCATGGCCTTCCACTCGTCGGCCGTAAAGCTCAGTTCCTCGCTACAAGCCGCGTTGATTCCTTCGGTACCATTAGCTTCGAAAGCCTTCACCAGCTGGGCGATGGGCTGTGCCTTCTGCAACTTGTTGTCGTAGTAGCTCTGGAACATCTGCTGGAAAGCCCATTGTGTCCAGTGATAATATTCGGGGTCACAAGTGCGTATTTCGCGGTTCCAGTCGAACGAGAAGCCTATCTTGTCGAGCTGTTCGCGATAGCGGTTGATATTGTTGACGGTAGTAATTGCAGGGTGTTGGCCAGTTTGGATGGCATACTGCTCGGCGGGCAGGCCGTAGGCGTCGTAACCCATAGGGTTCAGTACGTTGAAGCCTTGCAGTCGTTTGTAGCGGGCGTAGATGTCCGAAGCGATGTATCCCAGCGGATGTCCCACGTGCAGACCTGCACCCGAGGGGTAGGGGAACATGTTCAGTACATAGAATTTCTGTTTCGTATCGTCTTCCGTTACCTGATAGGTTTTGTTGTCCACCCATCGTTTCTGCCATTTCTTTTCAATCTCCCTGAAATTGTATTCCATACTGATGTCTGTTAATAATTTATTGAAAACGTGTTTATATCTTCTTTTTTCGGTTTATAATACGGTTAATAAACCGTTGCAAATTTACAGGTTTATTTTCAGATTTGCTCATCAAGCCGATAAAAAACATTGGGTTGCGGGCGTACGTTGCTTACTTTTCTCGTAATTTTGCGCCCGAAACAGAAATATTCACTTATGGATACATCAAAAATGAAAGGCCATGCCGCGATGTTGGCGGCTAACAGCATGTGGGGATTGATGGCTCCGCTGGCCAAATTCGTCATGATAGGAGGGGCGGTCAGTTCGCTGGTGATGACCGACTTGCGCGTCTTTGGTGCGATGGTTCTCTTTTGGATTTTTTCTTTTTTCCAAAAGCCTGAACATGTGGGTCACAAGGATCTGATGAAGCTTTTCGTAGCTTCGCTCCTGGCTATTGTCTTCAATCAGGGCAGCTATATCTTCGGCGTAGGGCTGACTTCGCCTGTCGATGCTTCCATCATCACGACCAGCATGCCGCTCATCGCCATGATATTGGCGGCCATCTTCCTGAAGGAACCCATCACGGGTCGGAAGATATTGGGTATTGCCGTGGGCGCATCGGGCGCGTTGCTGCTTATCTTGGGAAGTTCGCAGGCGGCGGCCAGTTCGGCATCGAAGGGTGATAATCCTCTGCTGGGCGATGTGTTTGTACTCTTGGCGCAGTGCAGTTATGCTTTTTATTTTGTGTTGTTTAAAAATTTCGTAGCCAAGTATTCGGCCGTGACGGTGATGAAATGGATGTTTACCTATGCCTTCATTTGTCTGCTTCCTTTCTCATACAACAGTCTTCTGAGTACCGACTGGTTGGCACTCGACGGAGCGCGCATTGCTTCCATCCTTTTCGTAGTAGTGGGTGCTACGTTTCTTAGTTATATTTTGATTATTGTAGGGCAGAAGAACCTGCGTCCGACGGTGGCAGGCATGTACAACTATATCCAGCCGCTGGTCGCCACGATTGTAGCCATCTGCTGGGGGATGGATAGTTTTAATCTGACGAAGATGCTTTCCGTCGTGATGATTTTCGGTGGTGTCTGGCTGGTGACTTCCAGCAAGAGCCGTGCCGAAATGGAAGCTTATAAGGCGGAAAAGCAGGCGAAAAACTTGGACAAAAAAGCAGAGTAGGAGAGAGGGCAATGGAAGGCGGCAAGGATTTCAAGTGGCACTTGACGGCCATCGTGGTGGTAGGCATTTGGGGCATGACGTTCATTTCGACCCGTGTGCTGATAGAGAACGGACTTACGCCGCAGGAGATTTTCCTGTTGCGCTTCCTCATAGCTTACGTGGGTATTTGGTTCATTTCGCCTCGAACATTGCTTTGCCGCACGTGGCGCGACGAAGGCTGGATGCTGTTGGCGGGCGTGACGGGCGGTTCGCTCTATTTTCTGACGGAGAATACTGCCCTCGAAGTGACGCTTACCACAAATGTGGCTTTTATTGTCTGTAGTACGCCTCTGCTCACTATGTTGCTGGCTCGGCTTTTCTATCGGAGCGAGCGGGCTACGTGGCGGTTGGTATGCGGCTCGTTGCTGGCTTTGCTGGGCGTGGGATTGGTCATTTTCAACGGCAATTTCGTGTTGAAGCTTTCGCCTCTGGGCGATGTGCTTTCGTTGACGGCTGCTCTTTGCTGGGCTTTCTATAGCTTGATTATGCGCCAGGTGGCCGACCGCTATTCCACGGTCTTCATTACCCGCAAGGTTTTCTTTTATGGGGTACTCACCATTCTTCCTGCTTTCGTGGTGCGTCCCTGGCAATTCCCATTGGAGGCATTCGCACGGCCTGCCGTCTGGATGAACCTGCTGTTTCTTAGTGTATTGGCTTCATTGGTGTGCTTCGTGGTGTGGAACTTCATTCTGAAGCAGTTGGGTACCGTTCGCGCTTCTAATTATATTTACCTGAACCCCATCTTTACGTCCATTGGTGCCCTGCTTTTCTTGGGCGAACCGTTGACACCCGTTGCTTTGTTGGGTGCGGCTTGCGTATTGTGTGGCGTCTATTTGGCAGGGAAGAAGTAGGCGGAAGAATGAACTTTTTGTTGGTTTAGCGGATTGCTCGATTTTGGGCATATTATCTTTCTTTCTGTGGCCGATTCTTTCTTTTCGCTGACACTCTTGTTTTTTAAAAAGTACGAAATAGAAGGCTTTGAGGGCTTTTAAAGCCTGTTTTTTCCTGTTTTTGGGGATGTTTTTCTTGGTTTTCGGCCTTATTTTCTCTTATAAATGTGCTTGTTTTCCCTCAGAAAAGTGCCTGTTTTCGTTCATAAAGTACTACTTTACGATGAGAAACAGATACTTTTAGTCTTTTATTCTCTTTTTTCGTCTTCGAAAACAGGCATTTTTCTTTGTTTCTCTTCCAGTTTTTTTGTAAATATTTCGCTATCGAATTAAGAATGAGCAAATAAACGGTTTTACACTTCGTTCGTTGCCATCAGCCTTACCTTTGGACCGAACGAAGCGATTCTCAAACGGTTTGAAAATCAAAGTGTCAATCTGTCAATAGACGGTGGACGAAGTCAGTCGATTTTTATTTGCTTTCGAGGCAGAGGCAAGCAAATCTTTATTATATTTGTAGCAATATTAAATCGAAACCATTATGCACAACAAGATTGCCTTTCTGACGGCAGCTGTAACCCTGTGGCTGGCCGCTTCGTGTACGCAACGGGACAAATGCGTGGAGAATCCTCTGATTGAGTCGGCCAACACCATGACGCTCGACATTTCCAAAGTCGAACTGAACGACACGACCACCGTGCTCTATACGGATGCCTATTTCCATCCGGGCTATTGGATCAGGATCAGTTCCGAATCTTACCTGTTGGCTGACGGCAAACGCTATGCCTTGACCGGCACGGAAGGCATCGATGCCGATTCGCTCTTCTGGATGCCCAAGTCGGGCGAGGCTTCTTTCCAGCTGACCTTCGAACCGTTGCCGCGCGGCACGCGCTCGTTCGACTTTATCGAGGGCGATTGCGAGGATTGCTTCAAGCTGTTCGGTGTCGACCTGACGGGCAAGAAGGCTTTCAACCGCCTTTCTGACATCCCTGCCGACGTCATCCGTGCTTCGGAAACCGCCCCCGATGCTGTGCCCGAGCCTCAATTCAAGATAGGCGAGACGATGGTACACATGCACCTTTCAGGCTATCGGAAGGAGCTGGCCAAAGAAGCCAATATTTACCTCAATACACTGATGAACGGCCAGCAGCCCTATACAGCCGCCATCGACTCTGCAACGGGTAGGGCCGAATTCAAGTTCTGGCAATACGGACCTGCACAGGCTTTGGTCAGCGTGGGCATGGTGAATGGACAAATATGGCTGGCGCCGGGCGAGGAGATAGACCTCTACGTGGATATGCGGCGTAGCGGGCAGTATATTCTGAAGCGTCGGGCTGAAAAGAAACAGTTGCCGGCATTCGAGACCATTCCTTTCTGTTACTTCTCGGGCACATACGCGGGCCTGTCGGCGCCGTCTTTGTATTCGGATAAGTATTATGGTATGAACTTATATACAGGCGAGTTTGCCGACTACAAGATGACGGCTGCCGAATACACAAAGCATGTCATCGGCCGTTATCAGGCCCTCTCGGACAGCATCGCCCAAAGCAAGCTGCCGCCCGCAGGCAAGGAACTGGCCTTGATCAATCTGAAGCAGGAGGCGGTCGAGGCCATGGCACAAGGCGATTTCTTCCGTGAACACAATTACAGAAGCGTACATAACCAGTGGGACCGCTCCAAACCTCTGGGCCTCAAAATCGACCTGCTGACGGCTGAGAACCGCGCG
Source organism: Caecibacteroides pullorum (assembly GCF_019239235.1). Taxonomy (GTDB): domain Bacteria; phylum Bacteroidota; class Bacteroidia; order Bacteroidales; family Bacteroidaceae; genus Bacteroides; species Bacteroides pullorum. Next base: position 55,220 of record NZ_JAAZTS010000019.1, read on the forward strand.
GAGCTGTGCAAGCTCTTCTCCATTGCCGACCCCAAGTTGCTGATGGGGCAGCATGCGATGGAGTATGCATCGGCTGTAGCTAATCCCCGAATCGCATGGCCCAAGGAAGCGGGCCTGGAAGGTACCTTCGCTTCCGCACTGAAGCTGGCGTTGCCTCTGGTAGAAAAAGCCTCGAACGCCGCCCTCACCGAAGCCGACCTGCAGACGCTGGACGGCGTGCAGAACCCCTTCTGGCGCGAAGCCTTGCTGAAGATGCAGGAGAACACGCTGGCTCTGCTCAAGGCCGTCGAAGGGAAAGCCGTCATCGAGCAGACGCCCGATGTGCCTGTGGAGAAGCTCTTCGACGCCATCATCGCACCCCACAAGGGCAAGGTCGTCCTCGTAGACTTCTGGAATACCTGGTGTGCGCCCTGCCGCATGGCTATCAAGGCCAACGAGCCGTTGAAGGACGGTGAGCTGAAGAGTGACAACCTGGTTTGGATCTACATCGCCAACCAGACCTCCCCGCTCGTCAAGTACAAGGAGATGATACCCGACATCAAGGGCAAGCACTACCGCCTCACCGACAAGCAGTGGGCCTACCTCTGCGACAAGTTCAAGATAGACGGCATCCCCTCGTATGTGCTGGTGGACAAGCAGGGCAAGTACGGCCTCCGCAACGACTTCCGCGACCACGGGAAGATGAAGGATACGTTGAAGGGAATGATTGAGTAATCCTCTATATAAATTAAAGAATAACACCATGGAAAGATATCAAGTTGCCATTATCGGCGGAGGCCCTGCGGGCTATACTGCCGCCGAAGCTGCCGGACGGGCAGGACTGAGCGTTGTACTCTTCGAGAAAAACAGCCTGGGGGGCGTCTGCCTGAACGAGGGCTGCATCCCCACCAAGACGTTGTTGTATTCGGCCAAGACCTACGACGGCGCGCGCCATGCGTCGAAGTATGCCGTGTCGGTCGAGAACGTGGGCTTCGATCTGCCCAAAATCATCGCCCGCAAGCAGAAGGTGGTGCGTAAGCTGGTACTGGGCGTCAAGGCCAAGCTGACGGCCCATAATGTAAAGATCGTGACAGGCACGGCCGAAGTGGTGGACAAGAACCACGTGCGCTGTGGCGAAGAGGTCTATGAGTGCGACAACCTGCTGCTCTGTACGGGTTCGGAAACGTTCATCCCGCCTATCGCAGGTGTGGACACCGTGCCCTACTGGACGCATCGCGACGCGCTTGACAACAAGGAACTACCCCAGTCGCTGGCCATCATCGGCGGTGGAGTCATCGGCATGGAGTTCGCTTCGTTCTTCAACAGCCTGGGCGTGCAGGTGACGGTCATCGAGATGGTGGACGAGATACTGGGCGGCATGGACAAGGAACTCGCCGCCCTCCTGCGGGCCGACTATGCCAAGCGCGGCGTGAAATTCATGCTCAGTACGAAGGTTGTTTCGCTGGCCGTGGCCGAAGGCGGGCAGGTACAGGTGGGATATGAGAACGCCGAAGGCGTAGGCTCCGTCGTGGCCGAACGGCTGCTGATGAGCGTAGGCCGCCGCCCCGTGACGAAGGGCTTCGGGCTGGAAAACCTCGACCTGCAGAAGACCGAACGCGGTAGCATCGTGGTGGACGAACACATGCAGACGTCCTTGCCCGGCGTATATGTCTGCGGCGACCTGACGGGCTTCTCGCTCCTGGCGCATACCGCCGTACGCGAGGCCGAAGTGGCCGTGAACCACATCGCAGGCAAGGAAGACGCGATGAGCTACCGCGCCATCCCCGGCGTGGTATATACCAATCCTGAGATTGCGGGCGTGGGCGAGACGGAAGAGTCGTTGCAACGGAAAGGCATCGCCTGCCGTGTGGTCAAGTTGCCCATGGCCTATAGCGGCCGCTTCGTAGCCGAGAACGAAGGCGTGAACGGCCTCTGCAAGCTCATCCTGGCCGAGGACGACACCATTCTGGGAGCACATGTGCTTGGCAATCCCGCCAGCGAGATCATCACCCTGGCCGGCATGGCCGTCGAGCTGAAACTCAAGGCCGAGGAATGGAAGAGGGTAGTCTTCCCGCATCCCACGGTGGGCGAGATCTTTCGTGAAGCGTTGTAACCTTTCCTAATTGGTAGCGCGTCGATTTACACTGCGTTGACCGTAAAACAAACAAGAATAGCCGGCTCAGAGTGGAATAGTACTGACATTCTGAGCCGGCTTCTTTTAAGTTTCCATGTTATTCTTTTTATATTCCGACGGAGTGATGCCGAATTTCTCCTTGAACATCTTGGTGAAGTAACTGGCCGATTCGAAACCGCACATCATGACGATGTCTCCGATTGTCTTCTCCGGATCCTTCAGAAACATCTGGGAACGGGCCAGCTTCAATTGCTTGATGTAGGCCGAGGTACTCATGCCGGTCAGCGACTTCACTTTCCGGTTGAGTTGGGATTTGCTCAGACACATCGTTTTTGCAATCATTTCGGAGTTCAGATTGGAAAGCGAGATGTGGGACGAGATGCAACGATTCAGTTCCGCGAGGAAGTTCTTCTCCTGCTCCGGTGCATCCGGCTCTTTTGAAATATCCCGGCCGTCCATCAGCAGCTGGCTGTACTTCCCTCGGAGCATGCTGCGTAGGCAACCAGTTTGCAGATTCTCAGTTTCAGTTCGTCGGGATTGAACGGCTTTATCAGATAGGCGTCGGCTCCGCAGTCGAGGCCTTCCAGCTTGTTTGTGTCGTCGCTTTTGGCCGTGACAATGATGACGGGAATGTGGTTGAGGAGGGGCGATTGGCGGATGGCCCGTGTCATCTCCAGGCCGTCGCATTCGGGCATCATGATGTCTGTAATGATGATGTCCGGTACATACTCCTTCGCCTTGAGCAGCCCCTCCCTTCCGTTGCGGGCATAGACGACGGAGAAGCTGTCCTTGATGATGTTTCCGATGTAGCGGGCGATGTCTTCGTTGTCTTCCACCACCAGAGCGATGTCTGCGTCCTTGGTGATGGCATCGTCTTGGTTGACCGTTTCCTTGGGGGCTTCGCTGTCCGCAACTTCGTGCTCGGCCACCTTCGCTTCGGGAACCCATTTTTCCAGTCTGTCCCCACCGTGCCTTATGGGGATGGACAGGCTGAACAAGGTACCTTCCCCCTGCCTGCTCGACACTTCTATACGGCCGCCCATGGCTTCGGTCATCTGCTTGGTCAGGGCCAGGCCGATGCCTGTGCCGGCATCCTTATGCGCATCCGACTGAAAGAAAAGTTCGAATATGCGGGGCAGGTCGTCCGGCTTGATGCCACATCCCGTATCCTCTACGCTTATCCTGATGCTCTTGCCCGCCACTCGGCTGCGGATGCTTATCCGGCCTCCCTGGGAAGTGAACTTCAATGCGTTGTAGATGAGGTTGGTCAGGATTTTGTACATGAAGTCGGGCACGAAGTCCATGTTGACTTCCTTTTCCTCCGGCCGATATCCGATTTCCACCCGGTTTCTGGCGGCCTGGAGGCTGACGTTCTCTACCACCATCTGGATGAACGCCACCATATTGCCCGTTTTCCAGTCGGCCTTGCCTATGGCCGAACGCACCTTGGCTATGTCCAGCAGCTGGTTCACCAGTGTCAGCAGCCGTTGTCCCTGCCTCGAGATGGCGTCCAGCTCGACGGACGGCGTCCTGGCCTTCGCCTTCAGCTCCTGCGCGCTGCCGAGGATGACGGTGAGGGCGTGCGGAATTCGTGGGTGACATTCGTGAAGAACTCCTGCCTGGCCCGGCTGGCTTTCTTGATGACGTTCTGCATCTTGGCCTTCACTCTCAGCGCATAGATGAGCAGAGAGATGGCCGCGGCCGAAACGAGAATTACCGTGATGAGCGAGTAGAGGATGACCTGCTTCTGCTGTTGCTCGTCGTTGTAGGCCTGGCTGATGATTTCCTTCTCCTTGTTCCCCTTTTCGGTGATGTACTTCAGCCGGAGGTTGTTCAGCCGGTTGATTTTCTTTTCGTTGGTCAGGCTGTCGGTGTAGGCCTTGTATTTCCGGTGGTTGTCGAGTGCTGCCCGGTAGTGGCCGTTTGCCTCGTCGAACAGGGCCTTCAGGCGGTAGGCCTCGGCCTGATGTTCCCACGACTTGATTTCCGTGGCCGTTTTCAGTCCCTCGTCGAGGTAGGGGCGTGCCTGGCCGCTTTGTCCCATGGCCAGATAGACTTTGGCGATGGAGAGGCACGACTCCAGCCAGTGCCACCGGTCCTTGTCGCCCGTCATCAGGTCGTAGGCGCTCTGGTACGATTCCAACGCCTTGCGGTAGTCGCCCATCTGTTCGGCCAGGCGTCCGAAGTGGTTGTAACACAGCGATACGCCCAGTCTGGAGTCGGCCAGGCGGTTCTGCTCCATGGAATAGCCGTAGTAGATCCAGGCCGAATCCCTTTCTCCGCATGCCTCCTTGATGTAGCCGATGTTGGCGTAGTTGATGGCCTGCCCCAGATGGCTCTTCAGGCTTTGCTCCACGGCGAGGGCCTGCCGGAAGATGCTTTCGGCCACGTCGTTGTTCTGCAGGGTGAGCTGGATGTTGCCTATCCCGTTGAGCGACACCGCCCTGCTTTTCAGCGCCCGGGCCGACGAGCGGTCGCCGAATGCCTCGCAGTGGCTCAGGGCCTCGTAGTGTCTGACGGCGGCTTCGTCCAGCATACCCAGGCGTCTGAAGTCCGTGCCGAGCTGGTTCAGTATGTAGATGATGTTGGCCGTGTCCTTCTGCTCCCTGGCCAGCGTCAGAGCCTCTTCGTGGAGGTTGACGGCCGTACTGAAGTCGGACGACTCGCGGTGTATCTTGCCGATTTCCGTCAGGGCCCTCATCCGTCCCGTGTCGTCGTGGGCGGCCTCGAAGCGGGCCAGCAGGTCCTGGAGGGCATCGAGACCCTTGCAGGCGGCTACGAGGCTGTCTGCAAGGGTGTGGTCGGCGGGTGGCGTGGCTTCCTGCCGCCCCCCGCACGAGAGGAGGCAGACGAGGGCCGCCAGCATCAGCGGGCGCTTCAGAAAGGCGGTGATGATAGGGATGTAACGTGTCATATTGGTAGGACTTTGCGGTTTGCAGAACAAAGATACGGCTTTTGTGCCAACTTCAAAATTCTTTGGGCTTTTTTTTTGACATTTTCCTTTCTCCTGCCTCCCGTCTTCCGCCTCCGCCCGCCGCCCGCCGCCCCGGCCGGACGATGGTGGCGGGCCCCGACGGCCCCTTTGAGGGCGACTATAACATACGGCGCATGTCAAAACGTTGTTTTTCAGCGGTTTGATGTTTTGCATGCGCCGTATGTTATAATCGGGCAGACA
>NZ_JAAZTS010000001.1 GCF_019239235.1 Caecibacteroides pullorum
ATTGAGTTTCTCATATTTAATCGTTTAGTTCTTGCCGAATTTCCCTCTCCGTTTGTAATTTGTTTTACACTTATTAAGCTAATTAATTCTTCCGTTATTTCGCAGATAACGGATTAAAAGTCGTGCAAACATACGGTATTTTGCAAAACTGTGCAAATAATATCCCCTTTTTTTATAAAAAAACTACGCATTTTGAACCATTTCAAGTCGTTTACGCAATCTCTCATATAAATAAAGTGGTTATCGGTTTTCATTCGCTTTATTATTGTGTTACACAAATAGCAACACGGTTCTGCTCATTCACTTCAAAGGGCTGTTCTGTATCGCCCTTGTATTCTATCTGTATACGCTCTTCAGCAATGCCTTTGGCTTTCAGGGCTTCTGCTGTTGCCTTAGCTCGTTTTTCAGAGATACGAAGGTTGATGTTTTCATTTCCTGTTTTTACGTCAGCATATCCGCTGATAAGGACCTTGGAGTCTTTGTTTTCGTTCATGTATTGAACCAATTCATTAATCTTCTGTTCCTCAGACGGACGAATCTTTGCTGAATTCAAGGTGAAGAAGATATCCTTGCGGATTGGTTCTACTACCACTTCTTTTTCTTCTACTACAACAGGTTTCGGTTCGGGCTTCTTCTCGACAACCGGTGCGGGCTGAGGTTCCGGCTCGTAGTATACCGGTTCGGTCTTGGTGTAGCCCTTTCCGAATTTGATGGTGAAACCTGCCATCAGATTGAACTGCCAGTCGGCGTTTCCTGCCTTCTTGGAGTTGAACTTGTCTGAAAGGACATTGCCGTTGGCTTCAATGTTGAAGTTAACCCTGTCGCTCAGACGGAAATCAAGTCCCAGTCCCAGTCGGCCTGCCACGAGTACTTTGCTGTCGTTCCACAGGTAAGCCATGTCGTAACCTTTTGTGCTGAGAGCGACTGCTTCGTCGTTGTTGAATGCGCCGTTAATGCCTACTCCTGCAAAAAGGTAAGGGTTGACTACTCTCTTGGGATTAAACTTTCCAAACAAGTTGCAGAGGTCGAACATGGCATCTACATTTCCTTGCAGGTAGTTGTACTTGTAGGTTGTGTAGGGAGAAGCCCATGCACCCTTTGCTTGCCAGCCACTTAATCCGGCGCGTACTCCCAACCAGGGATTGAACTTATAGCCTACATACAGAGCTGCGGCGGGTGAAAGCAAGTCACCGAAGTCGCCTTCGCCAATCGTATGGGCTACACCACCTTGAATTTGCATAAAGAAGTGGGGATCGAAGATCGTTTTCCCTTCTTCCTTGATGCGACGCTGTGAAGTTTCTCCACTCGTCTGCTGGGCGGAAAGGCCTGTAGTCCAGAGCAGCATGACCGCCAGCATTAGTTTACTCATTGTTTTCATTGTGACTCAAATTAAAAATTGAACCCTAAATCAACGCAAATATGGCAAAAAAAGTTATAATACCAAAGATTTTTGAAATAACTTTTTTTAGGTCATGAAACAAATTGTATTAAAAGATGTGTTTACGGCAATCATAGATGATTTCCGTGACAATGAGAGATGGGGGAGTGCCCACATTTATCAGTCTGCACTAAACGCTTTTCTCGCGTTTAGCGACAATCCTCGTTTCAAACTCAAAGATTTATCGCCAGCTGTGCTGAAGCATTTCGAGCAGTATCTGAGAAAACGTAATTGTAGCTGGAATACGGTTGCAACCTATATGCGTTCGCTTCGTTCGGCTTATAACCGTTGTGTGGATATCGGACGTGTACCCTACGTGCCTCGTCTGTTTGAGCATGTTCATACAGGGGCACGAACCAACATCAAACGTGCTTTGGATACGTCGGATCTTAAACGTCTGCTGGCTTGGATTGATGATGGAGAGGATGACTGTATCTCGCCGGATGTGCGTAAGGCGGGGGTGATATTTGCCCTTATGTTCCTGTTGCGTGGCTTGCCGTTTGTCGACCTGGCTTTTTTGCGCAAAACGGATCTTTGTGGAAATGTGCTGGTTTATAGAAGAAAGAAGACGGGACGACTGCTGACGGTTGTGTTGCCCCCTGAGGCTATCCGATTGATGGTGGAAATAGAGAACCGGGATCGCAGGTCGCCTTATTTATTTTCTATTATCGGTAATTGGGAAGATCAGGAAAAGGCTTATCGGGAATATCAGTCTGCTCTTCGCTTTTTCAATTACAAATTGGTGGAACTTGGTCGGTATTTGGGAATTGATGCGCATCTGAGTACCTATGCAGCCCGTCATAGTTGGGCTACTTTGGCCTATCATTGCGAAATCCATCCGGGTATTATTTCGGAAGCAATGGGGCATTCGTCAATAGCTGTGACGGAAACTTATCTGAAACCATTCCGGGGTGAACGGATAGACGAAGCAAACAAACAAATTATAGCTTTCGTCAAGCGATGATCGGTGGAATGCAAATGCCTGCAAAATATTACAATTGGGTGACTTACTCCGTATCTGCTCCGTACTTGCTCCGTATCAACTCCGGGTTGGGGTACTTTTATTTGGAGCAAGTGCGGAGCAGGTCGGGGAGTGGTCATTTGAGATTCTTTTTGTCGCTTTTTATTGCTATGTTGAAAATTTGTTTGTGAGATAATAGACGATTTTCTGTTTGTTATCCAGTGGAGTTTTGTATCATAATATAGTGCTGTGTAGCGTTTTGGCATGCGATTTCTTGTATTCTGATGAGGCGTAGTATCAGCAGATTAGTATGTGTTATGTACACTTTCGTCTGGTTGCGTATTTAAGTTGTTTTGATATAATGAAAATTAGAAGGCTCTATTTTGATGTAAAAGTTTGGATTCTGAATTACAATAAATGTCGGAAACATTTCCGCCTAAAATTTGCTCGTTTCCCGAATAAATCGTTACTTTGCACAAATTTTGGAAAGTAATATGCAATCACAGGAAATGGGTACCAGTTTTTATTTCAGTTCGGATGATTTTCATTCGCCGGCTGGTGGTTTCTTCGTTTCCGGTAAGATATTAGTTCTTTGGTAAATGCGTTGTCCGTTGTCGGGTGACGCATTTTTTTTATTCAAAAGCAGACTGAAGCTATTTAAAAACAACTTATAAAGAGAAACAATGAAGAACGATTTGAAGAAAGTGCTCGTCTTGGGTTCAGGTGCGCTCAAGATCGGTCAGGCCGGAGAGTTCGACTACTCCGGTTCGCAGGCGCTGAAAGCGTTGCGTGAAGAAGGTATCAGCTCCGTGCTGGTGAACCCCAACATCGCTACCATCCAGACTTCGGAAGGTATCGCCGATCAGGTTTACTTCCTGCCGGTGACTCCTTATTTCGTGGAAGAAATCATCAAGAAGGAACGTCCCGACGGCATTTTGCTGGCTTTCGGTGGACAAACGGCGCTGAACTGCGGTACGGAACTCTATCAGAAGGGCATTCTCGAAAAATACGGTGTACGTGTGTTGGGTACCTCGGTAGAGGCTATCATGTACACTGAAGACCGTGACCTCTTCGTGAAGAAACTCGACGAAATACCGATGAAGACGCCCAAGAGCCACGCTGTAGAGAGCATGGAAGATGCTTTGAAGGCTGCCCGTGAAATCGGTTATCCTGTCATGGTACGTTCGGCTTACGCCTTGGGTGGTCTTGGTAGTGGTATCTGCCCCGACGAAGAAGCCTTCATTAAGCTGGCCGAAAGTTCGTTCACTTTCTCCAAACAGATTCTGGTAGAAGAGTCGCTGAAAGGCTGGAAAGAAATTGAGTTTGAAGTAATCCGCGATGCTAACGACCACTGCTTCACTGTGGCCAGCATGGAGAACTTCGACCCGCTGGGCATTCACACGGGTGAGTCTATCGTAGTGGCTCCTACCTGTTCGCTCACCAATGAGCAGGTGGAGATGTTGCAGGACCTGTCGCGCAAGTGTATCCGTCACCTGGGTATTGTAGGCGAGTGTAATATTCAGTATGCTTTCAACGCTGAGACTAACGATTACCGTGTCATCGAGGTGAATGCCCGTTTGAGCCGTTCTTCTGCTTTGGCTTCCAAGGCTACTGGTTATCCGTTGGCGTTTGTGGCTGCCAAGATTGCTTTGGGCTACACGCTCGACCAGATTGGCGAGATGGGTACCCCTAATTCGGCTTACGTTGCACCGCAGCTTGACTATTTGATCTGTAAGATTCCTCGTTGGGACTTGACGAAGTTTGTCGGTGTGAGCCGCGAAATCGGTTCCAGCATGAAGTCTGTGGGTGAAATCATGTCTATCGGCCGCTCTTTCGAAGAAATCATTCAGAAGGGGCTGCGTATGATCGGTCAGGGCATGCACGGCTTTGTGGGCAACGACGGTACTCACTTCGACGACCTCGACCACGAACTGTCTCATCCGACAGATCTGCGTATCTTCGCTATCGCACAGGCATTGGAAGAAGGTTATACCATCGACCGCATCTACGAATTGACCAAGATCGATCCCTGGTTCCTGGGTAAACTGAAGAACATTGTCGACTACAAGCATAAGCTTTCTCAGTATAATAAGGTAGAGGATCTGCCTGCCGACGTTCTTCGTGAGGCTAAGGTATTGGGCTTCTCCGACTTCCAGATTGCCCGCTTCGTTCTTCATCCTACGGGCAACATGGAGAAGGAAAACCTTATGGTGCGTGCCCGTCGTAAGGAATTAGGTATTCTGCCGGCTGTGAAGCGTATCAATACGGTGGCCAGCGAACATCCCGAACTGACCAACTACCTCTACATGACCTACGCTGTCGAGGGGTACGATGTGAACTACTACAAGAACGAAAAGTCCGTTGTCGTGCTTGGTTCGGGTGCTTACCGCATCGGCTCCAGCGTTGAGTTCGACTGGTGCTCGGTGAATGCCATTCAGACGGCTCGCAAGCTGGGTTACAAGTCTATCATGATCAACTATAATCCTGAGACCGTATCTACTGACTACGATATGTGCGACCGCCTCTACTTCGACGAGTTGTCGTTTGAACGTGTACTCGATGTTATCGACCTTGAGCAGCCGCGTGGTGTCATCGTATCCGTGGGTGGCCAGATACCGAACAACCTGGCTATGAAACTCTATCGCCAGTCGGTACCTGTATTGGGTACTTCTCCGATATCTATCGACCGTGCCGAGAACCGTAACAAGTTCTCCCACATGCTCGACCAGCTGGGCATCGACCAGCCTGCATGGCAGGAGCTGACTAGCCTTGAAGACGTGAAGGGCTTCGTGGCCAAGGTGGGTTATCCCGTTCTGGTGCGTCCGTCTTATGTTCTTTCGGGTGCAGCTATGAACGTATGCTACGATGAAGACGAGTTGCAAGAGTTCTTGAAGATGGCTGCCGAGGTGTCCAAGGAATATCCTGTAGTCGTATCACAGTTCTTGCAGAATACCAAGGAAATCGAGTTTGATGCCGTGGCACAGAACGGTGAGATTGTAGAATATGCCATTTCCGAGCACGTTGAGTTTGCCGGTGTACACTCGGGCGACGCCACGCTGGTGTTCCCTGCCCAGAAGATCTACTTCGCAACAGCTCGCCGCATCAAGAAGATCAGCCGTCAGATTGCTAAGGAGCTGAACATCTCCGGACCGTTCAACATTCAGTTCCTGGCACGTAACAACGAGGTGAAGGTCATCGAGTGTAATCTCCGTGCTTCCCGTTCGTTCCCCTTTGTCAGCAAGGTATTAAAGCGCAACTTCATCGAGACTGCTACAAAGATTATGCTTGACGCTCCTTACTCCAAGCCCGACAAGTCGGCTTACGATATCGACTGGATTGGTGTGAAGGCCAGCCAGTTCTCCTTCTCCCGTCTGCACAAGGCCGACCCCGTGCTGGGTGTCGATATGTCGTCTACGGGCGAGGTAGGCTGTATAGGCGACGACTTCTCTGAAGCTTTGCTCAACGCCATGATTGCTACCGGTTTCAAGATTCCTTCACGCGAAAAAGGCGTGATGTTCTCCAGTGGTGCCATGAAGTCCAAGGTCGATTTGCTCGACGCCAGCCGCATGCTCTTTGCCAAGGGGTATAAGATTTACGCGACGGCCGGTACAGCTGCTTTCCTTAATGCTCATGGTGTAGACACTGTACCAGTATTCTGGCCTGATGAGCGTCCCGATGCAGAGAACAACGTGATGAAGATGATTTCTGAGCACAAGTTTGATCTTATTGTCAACATCCCGAAGAATCATACCAAGCGTGAGCTGACCAATGGTTACAAGATTCGTCGTGGTGCAATCGATCATAACATTCCGTTGATTACCAATGCACGTCTGGCCAGTGCCTTCATCGAGGCCTTCTGTAGCATGAAGCTGGAAGATATTCAGATTAAGAGCTGGCAGGAGTATAAATAAGGAACTATTTTTTCTCTAAGAGATTTTTTCTGGAGGAAAAAGTACGAAGATAATGTCATTCTGAGCAAAGCGAAGAATCTCGTGGGTTATGCAGAGGTTCTTTATTTCGCTCAGAATGGCATTTTGTTTTGATAGTACACATCTTTGTTTGTCCCACTTCCGGAGATGATTGGGTAGTGCTAAACGTACTTGTGGTGTATGCTGTAGTACGTTTCTACCAAGGATAGATAATATTTTTAGAAAAAAAACAAGCATTTGTTTGCAGATATCAAAAAATGTCGTACCTTTGCAGCGCTTTTGAAACGAAAGTGACGGGCGTTTAGCTCAGCTGGTTCAGAGCATCTGCCTTACAAGCAGAGGGTCGGCGGTTCGAATCCGTCAACGCCCACAAAAATAAACCTTCACTTTCGTTATTCAACTATCGGGCGTTTAGCTCAGCTGGTTCAGAGCATCTGCCTTACAAGCAGAGGGTCGGCGGTTCGAATCCGTCAACGCCCACTTCCGACAGAGACTGCATCATAAGAATGATGTGGTCTTTTTTATTTTCTACCTTTAATAAAAGCCTGCGGTCTGGAATTAATGTTATCTTTGTGGCAGGTATAGTTCCTTTATTATTTTAATATTTTACGGACGATGAAACGTAGTAGTATTTGGAAAGCTGCCTTCGGAGCAGTATGTTTGGGCGGATTGTGTGCAGCCTGCATCTCCCGTCCGGAGATTCATATTACGGGATCCGTGCGTCATGCGGATGGGGCACTTCTGGTTTGCCAGCGGTCGGTTGGCGGAATGTTCAATTCGCAGACGTTTGATACGTTGAAGTTGCAGGCGGACAGCACGTTCACGCTGACACTGCCCGGGGGAGAATACGAGCGGGTTCAGTTCTATCTGTATGGAAAGAAGAATATGGGTTCACTTCTTGCCAAGGAAGGAACGATGCGGATCGAATTGGACGGATGGGCCGAAAAGCCGATGACCATTACCGAAGGACAGGATGACAAGACGGTCCGTGTGGCGGAACTGCTGGACCAGCTGTATGACGATGTGTTTGATATCCGTGCTTATGGAAAAGACCATTGGGAGATAACTCGCGATACCGTGGCTACATCGGTGCGCCGCAAACTGACGGACTATGCCCTGTCGCTGGATAAGGAGGTGGAAGGCGTGGACGAGGACTTGCGTACCAAGGTCCGCCAAGACATACGCATGCAGTTGCTGCTGGCTTTCCAGAACCAGGTGCTGGCTACTGTCTTCCGCTCGTCCGAGGTCACGAAGCAGGAATGGCTGGCCCAGCTGGACAGCATGACGGCCTTCTGCTCCATCAATCATCCTGGTAGCCCTTTCTCCCTTTCGTTCTACGACGCGGCAAGTTATGATACCGGCATTCGTTATTATACCAAGGGCGAGCCGAAGCCGGAAGGAGTGGAGAAAGGCGTGCAGCTGACTTTCTACGATTTTACGCACCGGCTGACAGGCAAGGCGCAGGAAGCCGCTCTGGCCCAACTCTTCCTCGAAGACGAGTCGCAGCAGCGTTATGACCCGCAGCTGCTTCCGCTGGCCGACGAGTTCCGTCGTCTCTATCCCGAAAGCGGATGGATGCCGTGGGTGGACCGTGCCGTGGCCAAGAACCGTGCCTTCAATGAAACGACTATCCCGGCCGATATCCATTTCCCCGATGTCAGCTCGGCCAAAACGATTAAGGACGTGACCGATCGTTATAAAGGGAAAGTCATCTTCATGGACATCTGGGCCACGTGGTGTGGTCCTTGCCGTGCGTCGTTTGCCCACGTCGGTCCGTTGCAGGAGTATGCCGCGGCCAACGATGTAGTGCTGCTCTACCTCTCCATCGACCGTCCGGAGGACGATGAAAAGTGGCGGAAGATGGCCGCGCACTACAACCTGAAAGGCGAACACGTCCGTGGGCAGGAGGCCTTCCATCAGGAAATCTATGATACCTTCGGCCATAAGGGTGCCCTGAGTATTCCGCGCTGCGTCATCTTCGACAAGCAGGGGAACATCCGTTTCAGCACGGCCGCCTCGCCCGAGCAATGGGACAAGCTGAAAGAACAGTTGCAGGAAGCGGCCAGGTAAAGAGAGTGGTGCGATGAACAGGCATGGGATAATGGGGCCGCTGACGGCGCTGGCCCACCGTGTAGAGCAGTTCGGCAAGGCACTGCCACAGGAAAAGGTGGCCCTGCACCTCGACAACACCAGCTATTATCAGGGCGACGACATCTGGTTTCAGTGTTACGTGGTGGCCTCCGGACTGAACCGTCCCACGGAGTGGAGCAAGACGCTGTATGTGGAACTGCTCAACCCTGGAGGCGAGATTGTGTCCAAGCAGATTCTTCCTGTCAGGAACGGCCGTTGCCACGGCCACTTCGCCCTGACGCAATTGCCGTTCTATTCCGGCTTCTACGAGGTGCGGGCCTATACCAAATACATGTTGAACTTCGATGAGGCTTCGGTCTTCTCGCGCATCATCCCCGTCTTCGACAAGCCGGAGGTGCCGGGCCACTATGTGGAAAAGGAAATCAGCCCGCGGGTAGGCAAGTATCCGCAGGAACGCAAGCGGCCGCGGAAGGAGAAGAAACTGAACCTCCGCTTCTATCCCGAAGGCGGCTATCTGGTGAAGGACGTGCCGGTGCGTGTGGCCTTCGAGGCGACGGATGCCTCACCTTTGCCACGGGCCACGAAGGGAAAGGCTGCTTTACCTATACGGCCGGCGAGGAAGAAGGTCGGGCCGAAGTCATCTGGAATGAAAAACGATACCGTTTCGACCTGCCGGAAGCCAGGGAGCAGGGCTTTGCCTGTTCGGTGGACAACCTCAGCTCGCCGGACAGCCTGCTGGTGACGGTACAGAAGAACGCCCGTACGCCGGGCAGTATGCTGGGGATGGCGGTCATCGGCGGAGGGCAGCTCTACCACTTCAGCATGCTGACGGTCACCCGCAGCCGTCCCGTCCGCTTCGGGCTGGACAAGCGGGACCTACCCGTAGGCGTGGCGCAGGTCGTGTGGTTCGACCCTTCCGGCCGGCTGGTGGCCGACCGTCTGATTTTTGCCGGGCAGCCCGACACCCTGTCGGTGGCGGTCCGTTCGGACAAGGCTGCCTATCAGCCCTACGACTCCATCCGTCTGGACGTTGAAGTCCGGGATGCGGAAGGTCGCCCCGTGCAGGCGCCTCTCTCGGTTTCCGTGCGCGACGGCTGGCAGGAGATGGAGAACCGCCACAGCCTGCTGACCGACCTGCTGCTGATGTCGGACATCAAAGGATACGTCCACCGTCCTGCCTGGTATTTCGAGTCTGGTGACCTGGCGCACCGCCGTGCGCTGGACGAACTGCTGATGGTGCAGGGCTGGAGGCGGTACGACTGGGAGAGCATGGCTGGTGTACGCCTCTTCGACCTGAAGTACCTGCCCGAACAGGGCATCGAGCTGCACGGCACGGTGGTGTCGATGGTGCGCAGCAAACCGCGTGCCGGGGTGGAAGTGTCTTCCTTCCTGAGCAGTCCCGGCGAAGACCCGGAGGTGGGCAGGCAGCAGTCCTTCGGCCTCTTTACTACCGACAGCTTGGGGCGTTTCTCCTTCGTCTCGCAGATAGAGGGGAAGTGGAATCTGATACTGGCCGTGACGAAGGAGGGCAAGAAGAAAGACCACCGCATCGTGCTGGACCGTGTGTTTGCTCCCGCGCCCCGCATGTATTCGCTGGCCGAGATGCAGGTACGGGTACCCGGCGAGGAACAGAAAGTCGGGCCGTCGGCCGACGAACCGGCCGATACGGTGCAGGTGGAGGAAGACTACAACCTGTTCCTTCAGGCCTACGAAGACTCGTTGCGCCGCCTGGGCATCGACGAGAAGATACACCACCTGGACGAGGTGGAGGTGAAAGCCCGCAAGCGCGACAAGGCCAGCGATGTCTATCAGGCCCGCACCAAGTCCATAGCCTACTACGACGTGGCCTCGGAGATGGACGACATTCAGGACCGGAACGGCTTTGTGGGCGACGACATCCACGAACTGATGAGGAACATGAATCCCGATTTCTATACGCAGTTCAGTCCGTCGGGCGAGGAGTATTTGTTCTACAAAGGCCGTCTGGCTTTGTTTGTCATCAACTATGAGCGTACCCGCCACGAGGAAATGGACTTCAACAAATATCGTAGTCTGACGCTGGAGTCCATCAAGTCCATCTACATCAGCGAGGATCTTGGGACCATGTGCCGCTACGCCGACCCGCGGTTCACGCCGATGAACATCGACAAACTGTATGGTTGTGTCGTATTGATTGAAACGAAACCGGAGGGAGAAATACCTGCCAAGGGGGCGAAAGGTGTGCGCAAGACGTGGCTTGAGGGCTATAGCAAGGTTAAAGAGTTCTATTCGCCGGATTATCGGGTGCTGCCTCGTGAGGAAGATTACCGCCGGACACTGTACTGGCAGCCGGAACTGATGACCGACGAGCAGGGATGTGCTACGGTGCGCTTCTTCAACAACAGCCGTTGCCGCTACCCGCGCGTCACGGTCAATGTGCTCGATTCTGACGGGCGTATCGGTAGCCTGGAATAATAATCCGACTTGATTTGTATGTATTTGATAAGTCGATAGTTATCAGTTTATTTTCGTTTGCGGAAAATAAACTGCCAGTTTACTGGCTTTAAACTGTCGGTTTACTCCGTTTAAACTGCGAGTTTAAAGCTTTTAAACTGACAGTTTAACGCCTTTGAACTGGTAGTATACTGCGTTTGAACTGATTGGTCAGCACAGGGGAAGCTGGCGGATAACGCTTGCTGACAAAAAAAGAGGGCATATCCCGATTGGGATACACCCTCTTTTCTTATTTCAGGCTGGCAGCCTACCGATGCGGTTGACGCATCAGAGTCCTGCCAGTTCTACAATCTTGTCGACTGCTGCATTCAGGCCGTCGGGGTTCTTGCCACCGGCTGTTGCGAAGTGGGGCTGACCGCCACCGCCACCCAGAATGAGTTTGGCGGCTTCCTTCACCAGGGCGCCGGCCTTCAGGCCATTGGCCACCAGGTTGTCGCTCAGCATGACGGTGAGCATCGGCTTGCCTTCGAACTCGGTGCCGGCCACGAAGAACAGGTTCTCCGTGATCTGGCCGCGCAGCTGGAAGGCAATGTTCTTCACTGTCTCGGCGGGCAGGGGAGCGCAGAACTTGATGAGCTTCACGCCGTTCACTTCCTTGATGCTCTGCAACAATTTTTCTTTCAGCAGGGCTTCCTTTTCCTTCATGAATTCCTCTACCTGCTTTTTCAGTCCGGCATTCTCCTCGATGTACTTGCGGATGGTTCCGCCCAGGTCGGGGGCGTTGTTGAAGAGTGCTTTCAGGTCGCGGATGGTATCTTGCAGTGTATCAATCAACTCTTCTACACGGGCACCTGTATAGGCCTCGATACGGCGTACACCAGCTGCTACAGAGCTTTCGGAGATGATTTTCACCATGCCGATATTACCCGTAGCGGCTACGTGCGTACCACCACAGAACTCGATGGACGAGCCGAACTGGATGACGCGGACGTGGTCGCCGTACTTCTCACCGAAGAGGGCGATGGCGCCCAGTTCCTTGGCTTCCTCGATAGGAATGTTGCGGTATTCCTTCAAAGGAATGTTGGCGCGGATCTTGGCGTTGACCAGATGCTCTACCTGACGCAGTTGCTCGTCGGTCACCTTTTGGAAGTGTGAGAAGTCGAAACGCAGCGAGTCTGGCGTAACCAGCGAACCTTTCTGCTCTACGTGGTCGCCCAGCACGGTGTGCAGTGCTTCGTCCAGCAGGTGCGTACACGAGTGGTTGGCGGCGCAGGCGGCGCGCTTGTCGGTGTCCACGCAGGCCATCATGGGTGCGTCGAGGTGTTCGGGCAGCTTCTTGGCCAGGTGGATGGGCAGGTTGTTCTCTTTCTTGGTGTCGATGATGTCGATGGTCTCGAACTCGCTTACCAATACACCCGTATCGCCTACCTGACCACCGCTTTCAGCGTAGAACGGAGTCTTGTCCAGCACAATCTGGTAGAGTGTTTGGTTTTTCTGCTTCACCTGGCGGTAGCGCAGGATGCTGGTTTCATATTCTGTATAGTCGTAACCTACAAATTCGGTGGTACCTTCCTTCAGCGTAATCCAGTCGCCGGTCTCTACGGCGGCGGCATTGCGGGCACGCTGCTTCTGCTGCTGCATCTCGGCATCGAATTCCTTCGTGTCGGCTGTCATACCGTTCTCGCGCAGGATGAGTTCGGTCAGGTCGAGCGGGAAGCCGAAGGTGTCGTATAGCGTAAAGGCGTCCTTGCCGCTGATTTCGGTCTTGCCGGTAGCCTTGGCCTCGGCCATGGTCTTTTCGAGCAGGCGGATACCCGTCTCCAGTGTGCGCAGGAAGGCTTCTTCCTCTTCCTTGATAACCTTGGCGATGAGGTCCTTCTGGGCGTTCAGTTCGGGGTAGGCGGCTCCCATGTTGTCTATCAGCACGGGCAGCAGCTTGTACATGAACGACTGCTTCTGACCCAGGAAAGTGTAGCCATAGCGGACGGCACGGCGCAGGATGCGGCGGATGACGTAGCCGGCCTTGGCGTTGCTGGGCAGCTGTCCGTCGGTGATGGAGAAGGCGATGGTACGGATGTGGTCGGCAATGACGCGCATGGCCACGTCCTTCTGCTTGTCTTCGCCATACTTGGCACCAGCCATGGCGGCGATGGCCTGGATGAGTGGCTGGAAGACGTCGGTGTCATAGTTGGACGTCTTGCCCTGCATGGCCATACAGAGACGCTCGAAGCCCATACCGGTATCGATTACCTTGGCGGGCAGACCTTCGAGGCTGCCGTCGGCCTTGCGGTTGAACTGCATGAACACGAGGTTCCATATCTCGATGACCTGCGGATGGTCGTGGTTCACCATGTCGCGGCCGGGTATCTGCTTCTTTTCTTCTTCGGAACGGAGGTCGATGTGGATTTCCGAGCACGGACCGCAGGGACCTGTATCGCCCATTTCCCAGAAGTTGTCATGCTTGTTACCGTTGATGATGTGGTCCTTCGGCAGGAACTGTTCCCAGTAGGAAGCAGCTTCATCGTCGCGGCTCAGGCCTTCTTCGGGGCTGCCTTCGAAGACGGTAGCATAGAGGTTTTCGGGGTTGATCTTCAGCACGTCCACCAGGTATTCCCAGGCCCAGGAGATGGCTTCCTTCTTGAAGTAGTCGCCGAACGACCAGTTGCCCAGCATCTCGAACATAGTGTGGTGATACGTGTCGTGTCCCACTTCTTCCAGGTCGTTGTGCTTTCCGCTGACGCGCAGGCACTTCTGTGAGTCGGCCACTCTTTTATATTTGGCGGGATGATTGCCCAGGATGATGTCTTTGAACTGGTTCATACCTGCGTTGGTAAACATCAGCGTAGGGTCGTCCTTAATCACCATGGGAGCGGAAGGGACGATGTGGTGTCCCTTGCTTTCGAAGAAACTCTTGAACGAGTCTCTGATTTCGTTTGCAGTCAACATATACTATCTAATTTTTTAAGTTTCAGAATACTGAGGTTTTTCAAGTTAGCTGATGGCTTGCCCCTGATTCTTTTGCAGGGTGGGAACATTCTGCTTGTTGGAAAACGGAATGTGCAAAAGCTCAATAACTTAAAAACTCAAAAAAACTGTGCAAAGATAGCTTGTTTTTATTACTTTTGCCGCATAGACCACTGAAATATTTCCAAAAAGATGCGCAAAGTATACTATATATACAATCCTCAGACGCAGACCTACGACCGCATTTATCCTACGATGAAGCAGCGGGCAATGAGTTATCTGCGCCGTCTTTTTATTGGCATGGGACTGGGAGCGGGCAGTTTTATTGTGCTTCTGCTCATCTTCGGTTCGCCCTCGGAAAAGGAATTGAGGATGGAAAACAGCCAGTTGCAGGCTCAATACAATGTGCTTTCGCGTCGGATGGATGAGGCTATCGGCGTGTTGCAGGATATCCAGCAACGCGATGACAATCTCTATCGGGTCATCTTCATGGCCGACCCTGTGCCGACAGCTATTCGCCAGGGGGGATATGGTGGAACCAACCGTTACGAACACCTGATGAAGATGGCTAACTCGGAGCTGGTAGTACATACCACGCAGAAGATGGATATGCTTACGAAGCAACTCTATATTCAGTCGCGTTCGTTCGATGACGTTGCACGCATGTGCAAGCAGCATGATGAGATGCTTCGTTGTATTCCAGCCATACAGCCCATTTCAAATAAGGATTTGAAGCAGACGGCTTCGGGCTATGGCACACGTGTCGATCCGATTTATGGCACGACTAAATTCCATTCGGGCATGGACTTCTCTGCCCATCCAGGTACAGACGTTTATGCGACGGGCGATGGTACGGTGGTGAAGATGGGATGGCAGACTGGATATGGCAATACCATCATCATTGATCATGGTTTTGGCTATCAGACGTGGTATGCCCACTTGCAGGACTTTCGTACGAAGCTGGGTAAGAAAGTGGTACGCGGTGAAGTGATAGGCGGCGTGGGCAGTACTGGTAAGAGTACCGGTCCGCATTTGCATTATGAGGTTCACGTCAAAGGGCAGGTGGTCAATCCCGTCAATTATTACTTTATGGATCTGAGTGCCGAGGATTATGACCGCATGATACAGATTGCAGCCAACCAGGGTAAGGTGCTGGATTAGTCGAGAGAGTTATGTATTATTTATCGTCAGATTGTTAAATAATTGCTTCCGTGTTGAATATCGATAAGAACTTGAAGTTGTATTACTCAATCAGTGAAGTCGCCGAGATGTTCGGGGTTAACGAGTCGCTGCTTCGATATTGGGAGAAAGAGTTTCCTCAGCTTTGTCCTAAGAAAGCTGGGCGTGGTGTTCGCCAGTATCGTAAGGAGGATGTAGAGACAGTGAGGCTGATTTACCATCTGGTGAAGGAACGGGGCATGACACTGCCCGGCGCCCGTCAGCGTCTGAGGGACAACAAGGAAGCCACGTTGCGCAATTACGAAATCGTGGATCGTTTGAAGACTATCCGTGAGGAATTGTTGTCCATGCGCGATGCGCTCGATGCCTTCACTTACGACGACCTGGAGGCGTTGAAGGAAAACATCGGGAGCTTGCAGTCACCGCCAGAGGAACGTTAGTCTTCGATTCTTGATACCTGCTTGATGTTCTGCACCTGCTTCAGGTTGTTGCAGATGGTGCGTACGTCGTCCACATCGTGTACGTAGAGCTGTATTTTCCCTTCAAAGATACCATCGTTGGTTTCCATGGTCAGTTTGCGGATATTGACATTCAGCTGACGCGAGATGACCTGTGTCACTTCATTCAGTAGTCCTACATTGTCTATACCTTTGATATAGATGGTTACAAGGAAGGAAAGTTCCTTGTGTGTATCCCATTGGGTAGCTATGATACGATTGCCGTAGCTGCTTTTCAGACGGGCTGCTACAGGGCATTGGCGCTTATGGATAATGACTTGATTGTTCTCGTTGATGTAGCCTAACACGTCGTCACCTGGGATGGGGTGGCAACAGTCGGCCATGATGTATTCTTTGGAGATCGCTTCTTCGGTCAGTTTCAGGATCTTTTTGGTATCTATCTTTTCCTGTTGTACTTTCTCTTGTGAACCTTTTCCTTCATTTGTATCTTTTTCTTCTTTTCCATTGCCGAACGAGAAGGATAGTAGCTTTTTCCAACTCTTTTCCTGTTTCTCCTTGAAGGCATTGCGGTCAGCATCGCCCAGCACCAGTTTCTTGCTGCCGATGGCAACCAACAGTTCGTCGTGGGTATGGAAGTTGTGCAGGCGTGTCAGTTTGTTCAAAGACACTTCATCCATACGGATCCCCTCTGCATTAAGGAATTCGGCTAAAATCTTTTCTCCCTCCTTTTGGTTGGCTTTGGCTTCTTTGCGCAGAATGGAGGCTATTTTGGCACGTGCACGTGCTGTGGTGGCATAGTTCATCCATTCGGGTTGCACGCGTTGCGATTTCGAGGTAAGTATTTCTACCTGGTCACCGCTTTGTAGTTTGTGGCTCAGGGGGACCAGCTTGTGGTTGACCTGTGCACCGATACAGTGGCTGCCGATATCGGTGTGTAGGGAGAAGGCAAAGTCTAGGGCCGTACAGTTCTGGGGCATGGTCTTCAGGTCGCCCTTGGGTGTGAACACAAATATCTCGGACGCGAAGAGATTCAGCTTGATGGTGTCGAGGAAGTCGATAGCGTCAGGTTGCGGATCATCTAGAATCTCTTTAATGGTTCTCAGCCATTTTTCCAGTTCGCCTTCGTCTTCACTACCGCCGCCTTCTTTGTATTTCCAGTGGGCGGCAAAGCCCTGTTCGGCCACGTCGTTCATGCGTTCGCTACGGATCTGTACTTCGATCCACTGGCCGTTGTTGCCCATCAGGGTGACGTGAAGCGCCTGATAACCGTTGGCTTTCGGGTGGCTTACCCAGTCGCGCAGTCGGTCGGGGTGGGGCTTGTATATCTTGGAAATAGCTACATAGATGTCGAAACAGTCATTCAGTTCTTCTTCCAGATTCTTGGGCGTGAAGATGATGCGGACGGCCAGGATGTCGTAGATTTCTTCGAAGGGAACATGCTTGGTCTGCATCTTGTTCCAGATGGAGTAAATGGACTTGACACGTGCCAAAATATGGTACTTCATGCCCATTTTGTCCAGTTGGGCACGGATAGGAGCCGTGAAGTCCTTGAAAACCTTGTCGCGTTCGGCGGCTGTAGCTTCCAGCTTCTTCTCGATGACTTCATATTCCTCAGGATGTTCATATTTGAAGCTGAGATTTTCCAGTTCGGTCTTGATCTTGTAGAGGCCCAAGCGGTTGGCCAGTGGGGCATAAATGTACATGGTTTCACCGGCAATTTTGTATTGCTTGCTGGGAAGCATGGAGCCGAGGGTGCGCATGTTGTGAAGTCGGTCGGCAATCTTGATGAGGATGACGCGGATGTCATCGCTCATTGTAAGCAGCAGCTTTTTGAAGTTTTCAGCCTGTGCGGAAGCCTTGTCGCCAAAGATACCACCTGAGATTTTGGTCAGTCCGTCTACAATCTGGGCAATCTTAGGGCCAAAGATGTTTTCGATGTCTTCTACTGTGTAATCAGTATCTTCTACAACATCGTGCAGCAGAGCTGAGCAGATGGAGGTTGAACCCAATCCGATTTCGGTGCACACAATCTTGGCTACGGCGATGGGGTGAAGAATGTAGGGTTCGCCCGAGCGTCGTTTGATGCCTTTGTGTGCCTGGTTGGCGAAGTTGAATGCTTTGGTGATGATTTCAACACGCTTGCGGTGTTTGGTAGCCAGATAGCAGTTCAGCAAGTCCTGAAAAGCTTCCTGTATCATCGCTTCTTCCGCTTTCTCTTTCTCTTTCAGATCAAGGTTCTCTTCCATATCCGTATCCAATTTACTTCACTTTCTGCAAAAATAAGCAAATTTTGACATCGGACAAGCATTTTGTCGTTTAAAACATCGGTTATGCCCGAATTATTTGGAAGAGGCGGTAAGGTAAGTATACTTTTACTTGTATATCTTCAGCGTCTTTCCTGCGCGGATATTGTTGCCTCGCAGGCCATTCCAGCTACGCAGCTTGCTGACACTGACACCATAACGTTGTGCGATTCCACCCAGCGTGTCACCATTCTTTATCTTGTAGTAGATGGGCTTGCCATTGCCAGCTACGGCTTTGGAAGTATTGCTACTGGCCACGGATACGGTACGGCGATTTTTGAACAGCTCGGCCTGGCGGTGGTTGTAGATGGTGTCTTGGTTGTCTATAAAGGTGCTGATGGCATTCATGGGGAGGCGCAGGGTTTGCGGCTTGCTGTCACCTGGGATAATGCTGCGTTTGTATTGCGGGTTGAGGCTCTTGAGTTCGTCCATCGGTACGTGGCAGATGTCAACGATTTGCTCGAAGTGCAGGTTGCGGCTTACCTGGATGGTGTCTGTAGCCTCAGGAATGTTGGTTTCCATCGGGCAGATATTGTGCTTGCAGTAGTAGGACATGATGTAGTTGGCCGCAATGAAAGCAGGTACGTAGCCACGTGTTTCACGGGGCAGATAGTTATAGATGGCCCAATAGTCGGTCTTGCCTCCTGCCCGACGAATGGCCTTGTTGATGGTGCCGGGACCGCAGTTGTAGGCGGCGATGACCAGATTCCAGTCGTTGTAGATGCCGTAAAGGTCTTTCAGATAGCGTGCTGCAGCCCAAGTGGCCTTGATGGGGTCGCGGCGTTCGTCTACGAGGCTGTTGCTTTCCAAACCATAGAGTTTGCCCGTCTGAAGCATGAATTGCCAAAGTCCGGCAGCGCCCGCGCGCGATACGGCCGAGGGGTTCAGGGCCGATTCGATGATGGGCAGGTATTTCAGTTCGAGAGGCAGGTCGTAGGCATCAAGGGCCTTTTCGAAAATAGGCATGTAGAAATTGCAGGCGCTGAGCATGAAGGCCACCTGATTGCGCAGGCGGGTGGCGTACATGTCGATGAACTTGCGTACGATTTCATTGTAGGGCATCTCCATAATGACCGGCATGCGTGACAGGCGGTCGATGTAGATGGAGTCGCTGAACAGCGGATTTTCATGCGAAGTGCTGCAATCCTTTCCCAAGTCGATGTAGGTCTTGGCTTTCCAGTCGTTCAGCAGGCTGTCCAGCGGATAGGTCATGCTTCGTGGCAGGTCGATGGTTTCTTCGCGTTGAGTTCCGTTTTCGTTGATGACTACGTTTACACTTTCCTGCGCATGGAGAGGGGCGGCCAGGAAGGTGGCGAACATCAGGGCGGAACTTATGATCAATTTCTTCATATTCTTTCTATATCGGTTTGGTGGTGAGTATTCGTTTTTCAGAAGCGGAAGCTGCATTGCACGCCCACGGATTTGTCTTTCAGTGTGGCTGGGTTGTAGTAGCCTCCTGTCTGATTGTTGATGAGGGTGGGTTCCACCTTCATGCTCAGGTCGGGGCCGATGTCGAAATTGGACAATTCGGCGTCCACATAAGCATCGACCACGGATATCAGATAGACGCCGATGAAGGCGAAGATACTCAAGTCGCGCCAACGGCGATAGGTGTCCTTGCGCTTACGCAGGGTTTCTGTGATTTGCGAGTGCGATACGCGGTCGATGTAGCCCGGCGGTAGCAGGTCGGTGATACTGCTGGAGTCCCATTTCTCGTTGACGGCGTCGACGTAGGCAGCTTGGTAATCTTTGTACATTTTGCCGTTCCATGTCAGGGCATAGGCACAACCAGCAAATCCGCCGTAGACGATGGGCAGCTTCCAATACTTGCGGTTGTAGATTTGTCCGCCGCCGGGGATGACCAGTGCCAGCCAAGTAGCTTTGGTCGGATTGGGTACCCATTGCTTGCGTTTCAGTTCGCGGCTCAGGCTGTCCGTCGGATCTTTTTCTTGCTTGATGTCGGGGCTGGCCGTCAGTTCAAGCATTTTTTTCTTGTTCTCGTTGGCAATGCTGTCGGCCGTTGCTTTTGCCAGAGCGTCCAGCGTGTCGGCTTTTAAGACCTGTTGCTGGGGGGAGAGTGTCTTGTGGGTCGTGTCGGCCTGCAGCTCGTGCGATCTGCGAAGGGCGGCGCGAGGGCGGTTCTGCCCATACACGACAATCCCTGCCGCCTGTAGGAAACAGAGCAGCAGGGCTGTCAGTATCTGATATTTAAGTCTTCTTCTTGTCATTTATTTTTCAGCGTGTCGAGGATGCCGATGATGCGTTCTAATTCTTCTTCGTTGCTGAAAGGGATGCTGATTTTGCCTTTTCCCTTTTCTGAACAGGTCAACTGGACCTTGGCGCTGAAGAAGTTTGAAAGTTGTTGTTTCAACAGGTTGAATTCTTCGGGCAGTTTGGCTCGTTTGGGAGCTATCTTGCGCCCTCCGCTTTTCACGGCTTCGCCTTCGCTCAGCGACTTGACGATTTCTTCCACCTTGCGGACGGAGTAGCCATGCTCCAGTATTTCCTCGTAGATCTTCACTTGCAGCTTGGGGTCGTCCAGCGTCACGAGAGCGCGGGCGTGTCCCATGTCTATCTGCTTGTTTTGCAAGCCCATCTGTACGGGCGCGGGCAGCTTCAGCAGGCGCAGGTAGTTGGCGATGGTGGTGCGTTTCTTGCCCACGCGTTCGCTCAGGCGCTCCTGCGTCAGGCCGTACTGTTCGAGCAGGTGCTGGTAGGCCAGGGCTATTTCCACCGAGTTGAGGTCTTCGCGCTGGATGTTCTCGATGAGGGCCATTTCCATGACGTTCTCGTCGTCGGCGGTGCGGATGTAGGCGGGTATGCGGGTGAGGCCTGCCATCTGCGAGGCACGGAAGCGTCGTTCGCCGGCAATGAGCTGGTACTCGTCGTCCGAGAGCTTGCGCAGCGTGACGGGCTGGATGATGCCAATCTCGGCGATGGAGTCGGCCAGTTCCTGCAGGGCAGTCGGGTCGAACTCACGTCGCGGCTGGTTGGGGTTGACGACAATCTTCGACAACTCTATCTCGTTGATGGAGGAAGAGCCTTCGGTCTGCACGTCGTCCATGGAGAGCAGTGCGTCTAGGCCGCGTCCTAATGCATTTCTTTTTAGTGCCATATCTGTCAGTTTCCTTTTTTTCTTTATTTTTCTCTTTCTATCAGCTCCTTGGCCAGTGCCATGTGGTTCTTGGCGCCTGTAGAGTCTGCGTCGTAGAGGATGGTGGGCAGGCCGTAGCTGGGCGCTTCGCTCAGTTTCACGTTGCGCTGGATGACGGTCTTGAACACCAGTTCCTGGAAGTGGCGTTTCACTTCGTCGTAGATTTGGTTGGCCTGTCGCAGGCGCGAGTCGTACATCGTCAGCAGGAAGCCTTCGATTTCGAGGGCCGGGTTCAGCTTCGACTTGATGATCTTGATGGTGTTCAGCAGCTTGCTGATGCCTTCGAGCGCGAAGTATTCGGCCTGCACGGGGATGATGACCGAGTCGGCGGCGGTAAGCGCGTTGACGGTAATGAGTCCCAACGACGGCGAGCAGTCTATTAGAATATAATCAAATTCGCTTTTCAGCGGCGAGAGCACTTCCTTCAGGATCCGTTCGCGATTCTTCAGGTTGAGCATTTCGATTTCGGCGCCTACGAGGTTGATGTGAGAAGAGATGACTTTCAGCGTGTCTATCTCCGTGTCATGGATGGCTTCACGCACGTCGGCACGGTCGATAATGCACTCGTAGATAGTACATTCGGCTTGCTTGATGTCCACTCCAAGTCCCGATGAGGCGTTGGCTTGGGGGTCGGCGTCCACAACGAGCACTTTCTTTTCAAGGGTGGCCAGCGAGGCTGCCAGGTTGATGGTGGTGGTAGTCTTGCCCACGCCTCCCTTTTGGTTTGCCATTGCAATAATTTTTCCCATATTCTCTATCATTTATCGGCGGCGAAATAAGCGATTATTTCTGATAGTGCCAGCATGAAAAGGGAAGAGATTGCAAAAACGGTTGATAAGTCGCCCTTTTTGTTAATAACTTGCGGGCGGCAGGTTGCTCCTCCTCTTCTTCCGTTATTTTTCTCTGGGTAGTTCCCCTTTCGAGCCGACGGCAAATATACACAATTATATTGGAAATCTTAGACTTTTGTGCCGTCGCTTGGGGAAGATTAAGATTTATTTTCCGCCTTTTGAGGCTTGGAGGCGGGGAGTGAACTCAGTGCTGTATCTGCCACGCCAGGGAAAGCACTGTTTTTTGCAGAGGAAAGCAGTGCTTTCTGGTGGAGAAAGCATTGCTTTCCTTTTTTTCACCATACGGCTTCCACAAACTTCCAAAGGAAATAGCCGCAGAGGGTGCACTTCACTACTGTGCCCAGCAGGAAGCCTACCAGCGAGCCAAGACCTGAACGGAGGGCTTCTTTCGTCTCGCGTCCGCCCAGCAGTTCGCCGATGAAAGCACCCAAGAAGGGGCCGAGGATGATGCCCCACGGCATGAAGAACAAGCCTACGAGGGTGCCTGCCAGGCATCCACGCTCGCCCCATCGGCTGCCACCGCTATACTTGGCGCCCAGCAGGGGGACGAAGTAGTCGAGCACCTGGACGATAACGACCAGCACGAGCCACACCACCAGCTGCGTAGGACTGAACTGTACGCGGTCGGTAAAGTGGAGCAGTAACATGCCCCCATAGGCCAGCGGAGGGCCGGGCAGGGCAGGGAGGATGCATCCCGCCAGGCCTGCCAGCAGGCAGAGGATGCCCAGAATGATTAACAAGATGTTCATAGCCGAATC
The DNA here is from genome assembly GCF_019239235.1 of Caecibacteroides pullorum. GTDB lineage: Bacteria > Bacteroidota > Bacteroidia > Bacteroidales > Bacteroidaceae > Bacteroides > Bacteroides pullorum. Next base: position 22,520 of record NZ_JAAZTS010000001.1, read on the forward strand.
ATGAAGTTTTTCGCAAAAATAAACGTTACCTGCCGAATTGCCAAATTTTTGCCGTTATAGAAGTTTGACGGCTCTTTTTTTTATTTCCCCTCTAAAGTTGCTACCTTTGTCGGCAGTTAACAAAAATGTTTGTATGAGTATGGAAAATCAAAGACCTTTGATATTGGTATCGAACGATGACGGCATCGTTGCGAAAGGAATCAGTGAGCTGATCAAGTTTCTCCGTCCGCTGGGTGAAGTGGTAGTAATGGCCCCCGACAAGGCCCGTTCGGGCACGGGTTGTGCGCTCACTACAGGCGAACCTATCCACTACAGCCTTGTGCGCAAGGACGTAGGCTTGACGGTCTATAAGTGCTCGGGCAACCCTGCCGACTGTGTGAAGCTGGCTTTTGAGACGGTGCTCGACCGCAAGCCCGACCTCGTGGTGGGCGGCATCAACCACGGTGACAACTCGGCTACGAACGTTCACTACTCGGGCACAATGGGAGTCGTCATCGAAGGATGTCTCAAGGGAGTGCCTTCCATCGGCTTCTCTCTGTGCAGTCACGAGCCCGATGCCAACTTTACGGCCGCAGGTCCTTACGTGCGCGACATTGCCCGCCTGGTGCTCGAGAAGGGACTGCCCGCGCTGACCTGCCTCAATGTGAACTTCCCCGACACGCAGGAACTGAAGGGCGTCAAAATCTGCCGTCAGACGAAGGGACAATGGACCAGCGAATGGGAAAACTTTGCCCATCGCGGCGACAACCATTACTATTGGCTGACGGGTTCGTTTGTGGACGAAGATGCCGACCAGGAGGATACCGACCACTGGGCGCTGGCCAACGGTTATGTAGCCATTACACCTACTACGGTCGATGTCACGGCCTATGGCATGATTGACGAGCTGAAGACTTGGTTCTAATCGTATGAAATACTACCTGATTGTCGGCGAAGCCTCGGGCGACCTTCATGCGTCGCACCTGATGGTGGCCTTGCGTCGCGAAGACCCGCAGGCGGAGTTCCGCTTCTTTGGGGGCGACCTGATGGCTGCCGCGGGCGGTTGTGCGCCTGTGAAGCACTACCGCGACCTGGCCTACATGGGCTTCGTCCCCGTCCTGCTCCACTTGCGCACCATCTTTGCCAACATGGACTTCTGCAAGCACGACATCGTGGAGTGGCGGCCCGACGCCTTGATACTGGTGGATTACCCAGGCTTCAACCTCAGCATCGCCAAGTACATCCATGCTCGCACGCGTATCCCTGTCTACTACTACATCGCTCCCAAGATATGGGCGTGGAAGGAGTACCGCATCAAGAACATCAAGCGCGACGTGGACGAGCTTTTCTCCATCCTGCCTTTCGAGGTCGATTTCTTCGAGGGAAAGCACCAATACCCCATCCATTATGTGGGCAATCCGACGCTGGACGAGGTGGTCGCCTTCCGTGCTTCCTACAAGGAGACACGCCAGGACTTCTTCGAGCGCAACGGCTTGCAGGCCAAGCCCGTTATCGCTTTGCTTGCAGGCAGCCGCAAGCAGGAAATCAAGGACAACCTGCCTGACATGATTCGGGCGGCTTCCTCCTTCGGTGGTTATCAGCTGGTGTTGGCAGGCGCGCCAGGCATCGATGCCGACTACTATCGCGCCTATATAGGCGACGCCGACGTGAAAGTCATCTTCGGCCAAACTTACGAACTGCTGAGTCATGCCGACGCGGCGCTGGTCACTTCGGGCACGGCCACACTCGAGACGGCCCTCTTCCGCGTGCCGCAGGTGGTGTGCTACCATACGCCCATCGGACGCGTCATCGCTTTCCTGAAGCGGCATATATTGAAAGTGAAGTATATCTCGCTTGTCAACCTGATTGCAGGGCGCGAGGTGGTGCGCGAGCTGGTGGCCGACACGATGACGGTAGCGCAGATAAAGATCGAACTGGGTCGTATCCTCAACGACGAAAGCTGGCGCAGGGAGATGCTGGCAGGCTACGACGAGGTAAGCAAACGCCTGGGTGAACCAGGCGCCCCTGCCAAGGCGGCTTGTCTTATCCGTTCGTTGTTGGCAAAGGACTGATTGTAAACCAGTCTGTGTATTTCAAATAAAATGTTAAAAGCGGGCAGGTCGATGCAGTAAATGCGCGATCTGCCCGTTTTCTTGTCAGAAATCAGAAGATAAATTGTGAGGATTATGAAAAAAGTACATTGGTTTGTCCTGTTGTTATGCCTGGCTTTGTCGCCCGTCTTCCAGTCGTGCGACGATGGCGATGGCTATTCAATAGGTGATTTTACGCCTCCTTTGTGGGCGACGGTTCGTGTCGGTGGAGGCGCTTTCTATCTGGATTGTGATGTTTGGGGCACGCTTTGGCCTGTCAATACCGATATGGGGTGGTATACGCCTGTCGACGGCCAGCGAGTCATCACTTACTTCAACCCTCTGTGGGACAACTACGAGGGATACGATCATGCGGTCAAGATTTTGGGTATCCAAAACGTGTTGACCAAACAGGTGGAGACCTTGACGCCCGAGACGGACGAAGAGTTTGGTAACGACTCTGTTACTATTTACCAGGGCGATATCAGCATTAGCGGTGGATACATGAACATTATCTTCCTTCAGAATCTGCCTGCCAAGGAGAAACACCGTATCAGCCTTGTGCGTCCGCAAGACGATGCCGAGCTCTATGGTGAAGACGGCTATGTCCATCTGGAGTTGCGCTACAACGACTATGACGATGTGACGGGCTATGGCAATTGGGGAGCTGTTTCCTACAACCTCAGTAGCCTGAACTTCACAGATGCCACAAAGGGTATCAAGCTGAAACTCAATTCTTCGGTCAATGGCGAAGTAGAAGTCGCATTCGACTTTGTTTCGTCTGATGATGAAGGCGAAGGCAGCTCGGAAAAAGGCTTGCAACGTAATGTAGACCTGTCGAAGATACAGCTGAAATAATGTCTTTTTAAATTGGTATGTAAAGTCGGAGGCCCCGAAAGCGGATATATGTCCAGCTTTCGGGGCCTCGTTTTATAGGGTTGTCCCAGGTGGAAATCTTTTAGAGCAGCGTCAGTGCAAACAGGTAGCAGACGGCGGCAGGGATAGCCATCAGAGCGCTGTCGAAGCGGTCGAGCATGCCTCCATGGCCTGGCAGGATATTGCCCGAATCCTTGATGCCCAGCTGACGCTTCATGAGCGATTCGGTCAGGTCGCCCCATGTGCCGAAGATGACCACTACTACAGCCAGCCCGGCCCATTGGCCTACCGACATGAAGTCGTAGTAGTGGGCAAAGATAAATGAGGATGCGATAGAGAAGACAGCTCCTCCGATACTGCCTTCCCATGACTTTTTGGGCGAGATACGCTCGAAAAGACGGTGCTTTCCTATCAGCGAACCAACGCAATAGGCACCCGTGTCGCTCAGCCAGATGAAGACAAAGATGGAGAGCGGCAGGATGGGGTTGTAGCTCACGCTGCTCGCCGCTGGGTCGTTGTGGAAGGCCAGTACATTGAGCAAGGCGAAGGGCAGGGCCACGTAGAGCTGGCTCATCATGGAGAAAGCCCAGTTGCCCAGCGGGTTCTTGTGCTTCAGGTAGAGCTCTGTGATCATCATGTAGAGCAGCAGGGCCAGGTAGGGCAGGAAGACGCGTGCGTCGGTAGCCTGCGTGCAGAAGCCCATCAGAGCCAGACAGAGGTAAGCTCCGCCCAGCGAGGTAATGGTGCGGTTGATTCTTACTTCGCCGCTGGCGTTGACCAGGTGGCCGAACTCATGCACACTCAGGGCGGCAATGAGGGTGAACAGAAGTCCGAAAGACAGGGGGCTGTAAAGGATGCAGCCCACCAGTACGATGATGAACAGGACGCCTGTAATGGTTCTTTTCACGAGATTGCTTTGCATGGCTTTCCTCCTTTATGCTTCAGTAGGTTGTTCTCCTTTCTTCTCGTCCGCCTTGCCTTCTGCCTGTGCTTTTCCTTCGGCAGGTTCAGAGGCATTTCCCTTTTCCTGCTCTTTCACATCCAGTACGGCTTGTTCGGCACGTTTGCTTTCTTCTTCAGCTGCTTCCTTCAGCTCCTTGGAAGTCTTGTTGGCGGTGATGATCTCTTCCGAACGCGAAGCCCAAGGGCGCTTGCCGAAGATTTGCTCCACGTCTTCAGCAAAGATGACTTCCTTCTCGATGAGCAGCTGGGCCAGCTTGTTGTGTCCTTCCTTGTGTTCGGACAAGATTTGCTTGGCGCGTTCGTACTGCTCGTTCACCATGCGCTTCACTTCCTCGTCGATGAGTTCGGCGGTCTTTTCGCTATAGGGGCGGTTGAAGGAGTATTCTTCGTTGTTGTAGTAGCACAGGTTGGGCAGCTTTTCGCTCATGCCCAGGTAGGCTGTCATGCCATAAGCCTGCTTCGTCACACGCTCCAGGTCGTTCATGGCGCCTGTCGAGATGCGGCCCAGGAAGAGGTCTTCGGCGGCGCGTCCGCCCAACGTGGCGCACATTTCGTCGAGCATCTGCTCCTTGGTCGTGATCTGTCGCTCTTCGGGCAGGTACCAGGCGGCACCCAAGGCCCGTCCGCGTGGCACGATGGTCACCTTGATGAGCGGGTTGGCATATTGCAACAACCAGGAGATGCTGGCGTGTCCTGCCTCATGGATGGCGATGGAGCGGCGCTCTTCTTCGGTTGTGATCTTGGTCTTCTTTTCCAGACCTCCCACGATGCGGTCGACGGCATCGAGGAAGTCCTGCTTGCCTACGAACTTCTTACCGTGGCGGGCGGCTATCAGGGCAGCTTCGTTGCACACGTTGGCGATGTCCGCGCCCGAGAAGCCAGGTGTCTGACGTGCCAGCAGGTCGACGTCCACCGTTTCGTCTATCTTGATGGGGCGCAGGTGTACGCCGAATACTTCCTTACGTTCGTTCAGGTCGGGCAGGTCGACGTGTATCTGACGGTCGAAGCGGCCTGCGCGCAACAGGGCCTTGTCGAGCACGTCCACACGGTTGGTGGCGGCCAGGATGATGATGCCGCTGTTCGAGCCGAAGCCGTCCATCTCGGTCAGCAACTGGTTCAGCGTGTTCTCGCGCTCGTCGTTGCCACCCATGGCGGCCGCTTTCGAGCGGGCACGTCCCACGGCGTCGATCTCGTCGATGAACACGATACAAGGAGCTTTCTCCTTAGCTTGGCGGAAAAGGTCGCGCACACGCGAAGCACCCACGCCGACGAACATCTCCACGAAGTCCGAGCCTGCCAGCGAGAAGAAGGGTACGTTTGCTTCGCCTGCTACAGCCTTGGCCAGCAATGTCTTACCCGTGCCCGGAGGGCCTACCAGCAGGGCGCCCTTGGGGATCTTTCCTCCCAGGTCGGTATATTTCTGAGGCTCCTTGAGGAACTCCACGATTTCTTCCACTTCCTGCTTGGCTTCAGCCAGGCCGGCTACGTCCTTGAAAGTCACCCTGATGTTCGATCCCTTTTCGAACAGCTGTGCTTTCGACTTGCCGACGTTGAAGATACCTCCACCGCCGCCCATGCCTCCGCCACTGCTCCAGCGGCGCGACAGGTAGATCCAGAAACCTACCACCAGCAGGATGGGCACTACATTCCACAGGATGAGGCTCATGTAGTTGCCTTTCTTTTCGTAGGTGATGGCTCCGTCGAAGTGGTTTTCGTCCTTTTCTTTCTGAAGGAAGTCGCCCAGGCTTTCGCGCGAGGGAGCTTCGGTTGTGACCATCGGATTGCGTCCCACACGGGTGGAGTCGATTCCGAATACGTTTCCTACGTGTTGTGGCTTGATGTAAGCCTCTACCGAATTGTCGTCAAAGCCCGTCACGCGGCTGATGTAGCCTTTCTGCACATAGCTTTGAAATTCATCATAGGAGACGTTCTTGCTGCTGACGCCATTTTTGTTGGTCAGCCACAGGCCGGCCAGCATCATCAGGAGAATCATGTACAGCCAGTTCAGGTTGAACTTGGGCAGGTTCACCTTGTTGTTGCCGTTGCCGGTGTTCTTTTTATTGATGTTATTGTTGTCCATATTCGTTTGTTAGTCTAAGTCGGGTATTTCGGTAAGTTTGGCGTCTGCCCAAAGGTTTTCCAGATTGTAGTAGTTGCGCACTTCGGGCAGGAATACATGCACCAGTACCTCAGCATAGTCCATGGCCACCCATTGGGCGTTTCTCAGGCCGTCTACTGCATAGGGCTTGGCGTTGGCTCCCTCGCGTGCGAAGTCTTTGACAGACTCCACGATGGCAGTGACTTGGCTGGGTGAGTTTCCTTGGCAGATGATGAAGTAGTTGCAGATGGTGTCATCTATTTGCGTCAGGTCCGCAATGACGATTTTTTTTCCTTTTTTATCCTGGATTCCTTCGGTGATTTGTTCGATCAGTTTTTTTGTTTCGTCCATTTATACATTATTATATTAAACAGTCGGCAAATATACGCCGTTTTCTTATATGTAACACGTAAAATGTGAAAAGTATTTTGATTTTAGTTTTTTTTTAGTGATGTAATTGCTTGTAGAAAGCCCATTTATCATTTTTCTGCAAAAAAAATCTTCCGAAATGTTTGCGTTTCACAAAAAGTTCGTATCTTTGCAACCGCAAAACGGAAACGTTGACATGTATTGGGCTATGGTGTAATGGTAACACTACAGATTCTGGTCCTGTCATTCCTGGTTCGAATCCAGGTAGCCCAACAGAAAAGAGGACACTTCGATTGATGAGGTGTCCTTTTTTTATTGTCTGTCTGCGTGTGCGTAGGCTTAAAAAGAAGAGGGTGTGTAAAAACAGGAAGTACTTTCTCGTTTTTTACACACCCTCTTGTCAGTTGTATATCGCTTTTCCCTTATGCTCAGCCTTCTTTCTGGATGCTTTCGTCGATAACCTTGATTTTCTCCTTCACCAGGTCGATGTCGGCTTTCAGTTTCTCCACCTTGCGGTTGAGCTCTGTCAGCAGGCTGTTGCCCTTCTTCGAGGCGGCGTTCAGGAAGCCCAGGTTGTTCTCATACGTCTGCAGTTCGCTCTTCATGTTGTCGTAGGCGCGCATCAGCTTTTCGCGTTCGCGGTAGAGTGCCTGCGGGCTTCCCTCCTGAATGTTGCTGATGGTGTTCTTGAAGCTGCTCAGCTTCTTGTTCGACTGGCTGATGTTGTAGCGTTCGAACAGTTTGTCCACCAGTGCGTGGTATTGTTTGTACACCTTGTCCTTGTCCTTGAAGGGCACGAAGCCTACGGCGTTCCATTCCTTCATCAGTGTGCGCACCTGTTCGATGGCCGTGTCGGCTTCGGTTTCTTCGCCGATAGCTTCCAGCTGGGCGATGATGGCACGTTTCTTCTCCAGGTTGGCCTGCTCTTCCGAACGTTGTGAGGCGCCTGCCTGGTTCTTCTGTTCGAAGAAGTAGTCGCAAGCCGTGATGAAGCGTTTCCAGATGACGTCAGAGTGTTTCTTGGCTACAGGGCCGATGGTCTTCCATTCCTTCTGCAACTTCACCAGCGTGTCGGCCGTAGCTTTCCAGTCGGTGCTGTCCTTCAAGGCTTCCGCCTTTTCGCAGAGGGCGCGTTTCTTCTCGAGGTTCTCGTTCATGTTTTCCTTTACCGTCTTGAAGAACTCGGCTTTCTTGTTGAAGAAGGCGTCGCAGGCGGCGCGGAAGCGTTCGAAGATCTTTACGTTCATCTTCTGTGGCGCGTAGCCTATGGTCTTCCACTTGTTTTGCAGGGCGATGATCTCCTGTGTCTTGGCGTCCCAGGCGGCGAAGTTGGTCAGTTCGTTGTAGTCGATGCCCTCGATGATTTCGCAGATCACCGTCTTCTGGTCGAGGTTCTGTTGCTCGGCCTCCTTCAGGGCGTCGAAGTGCTGCTGGTGGCGGCGGTTGACGGCGGTCGATGCGGCCTTGAAGCGTGCCCATATCTCTTCGCGCAGCTCTTTGGCCACGGGGCCTGTCTCGCGGAATTCCTGATGGAGCTTCTGCAGCTGGTGGAAGGCCGACACGACGTCTGTCTCCTCGGCCAGCTTCTCGGCAGCTTCGCAGAGGTGGGTCTTTATCTCGAGGTTCTTCTTGAAGTCGTATTCGCGGAACTCATTGTTCAGCTTCAGCAGGTCGTAGAACTTCTCCACGTAGAGCTGGTAGTTCTTCCACAACTCGTTGACGCTGGCTTGCGGCACGAGCTTCACCTCGTTCCATTGTTGCTGGAGGCGCTTGAACTCCGTGTAGTTCTTGTTGGCGTCTTCGGGCGACTCCAGCAGGTCTTTCAGCTCTTCGATGATGGAGAGTTTCACCTGCAGGTTCATTTCCTTCTGTTTCTCCACCTCGGCGGCCAGTTCGTTCCGTTTGTTCTTGATGACGGACATTGCGTTTTTCATTTCCTCCTCCAGGGGGTCGGGTGTGGGCACGTAGTCTTCGGGTGCTCCTCCTGCTTCGGCAAACTTCTTGCGTGCTGCTTCCTGTTCGGCGTTGTGCAGCTTGTAGAATGTCTGCTTCAGGCCGTCTATTTCGGCTTTGGTGACGCTTTCCACGTCGCTTGCGATGTCTTTCAGCCGTGCGATGACTTCTTCCTTCGTCAGCTTCTGTGCAGGAGCGGTTTCTACTGTGCTTTCCATTGCCTGTTCCTCAGCCGGAGTTTCTGCCGTTGCCGTTTCAGAAACCTCAACTGTTTTCTTTTCTTCTTCTAATTCCACCTGCTTTTCGGGGAGATTAGTGTCATGAGTGTCCGTCATTGTATATCTTTATTTTAGAAACGGGTTTCCCCGTTTGGGTTACATGGGTTGCAAATTAATGAAATAAAACGTTTACTTCATACATTTTTCCCGATTTTTTTTACAAAAAGTTGTTGGGAGCCTTTACGCCAGCAGCACGGTGATTCCCATGTAGAGCATCATGCCGATGATGTCGTTCGTGATGGAGATGAAGGGGCCTGTGGCGATGGCGGGGTCCACTTTGAGTTTCTCCAGCGTCATGGGCACCAGGGTACCGAAGATGGAGGCGAACATCACGACGGCGAAGAGGCTGATGGACACGGAGTAGGTCACCGTGGCCGTGCTGCCAAAGCGCACGAAGTTGTAGATGTACACCAGCAGCGAGATGATGGTGGCGTTGATGCTGGCCACGACGGCTTCCTTGCCCACCTGCTTCAGCGTGTCCTTGGCGTCGAGCGAGCTGTTGGCCAGGCCCTGCACGATGATGGCCGACGACTGCGTACCCACGTTTCCGCCCGTACCGCCGATCAGGGGGATGTAGAGCGCCATTTCGGGGTGGGCGGCAAAGGTCGCGTCGAAGTTGCCCAGGATCATGGAGTTGCCGATACCGCCCAGCATGCCGATGAGCAGCCAGGGCAGGCGTGCGCTCGTCTGGCGCACCAGGTTGTCGTCCGTCTCGACGTCTTGCGAAAGACCCGAAGCCAACTGGTAGTCGCGCTCCGACTGCTCGCGCACCTCGTCCATGACGTCGTCGACGGTAATCTGTCCCACGAGCCGCCCGATGCTGTCCACTACCGGCACGGCCACGAGGTCGTATTTCTCGATGATCTGCACCACCTCGTCGATGGGTGTGTCCACGTGTACCAAGATGGGGTCTTTCTTCATCACGTGCTTCACCTTCGACACCGAGGGCGACGTGATCATCTTCTTCAGCGGGAAGACGCCCTGCAGGCGCTCGTCGTCGTCGATGACGTAGACGTAGTAGATTTCGTCCAGCTGCTCGGCCTGCATGCGCATTTCCTTCAGACACTCGGGCATACTCCAGTTCTCGTTCACGGTCACCATTTCCGTGCCCATGAGTCCGCCCGCGGTGTCCTCGTCATACTTCAGCAGGTCTACGATGTCGCCAGCCTGTTCGATGTCCTCGATGTGCGAGAGGACCTCTTCCTGCTTGTCCTCGTCGAGGCCGCGCATCAGGTCTACGGCGTCGTCCGTGTCCATGTAGTCCACGAACTTCTTGGCGATGGTTTCCGAGGGGAGCAGCTCGAGGAACTCCTTGCGGACGTCTTCGTCCATCTCTACCAGTACGTCGGCTGCCGTCTCGTTGTCCAGGAGGCGGTAGACGAAGCGTGCGTCCTCGGGGTCGAGGTCGTTGCACAGCTCGGCGATGTCGGCCGGGTGCAGGTCGGCCAGCAGGGCTTTCACGTTTTCCGTGTCCTTCTGCTCGATGTAGCCTTTGACCTTGTCAATATATTCTTCGTCTATTTCCATTTCTTTAATTGAGAATTGATAATTGAAAATGGATAATGGATAATTCTCAATTCTCCATTCTCAATTCTCCATTATTTAAGTATTCTTTCACTCGGTTCGTCAGCTCCACGAACTCCTGTACGGACAGCTGTTCGGGCCGCCGGTCGAAGAGGGCGGCTTGCGTCAGGGGGCAGTCCTTGCCCACGAGGGGTTTGATGGAGTTGCGCAGCGTCTTGCGTCGCTGGTTGAAGGTCGTCTTCACCACCTGCTTGAACAGGCGTTCGTCGCAACCCAGGTCGTGCGTGTCGTTGCGCGTCATGCGGATGACGGCGCTCTTCACCTTGGGCGGCGGGTTGAACACGTTTTCGTGGACGGTGAAGAGGTACTCCACGCTGTACCACGCCTGTACGAGCACGCTCAGGATGCCATACGTCTTGCTGCCCGGCCCTGCGGCCATGCGTTCGGCCACCTCCTTCTGTATCATGCCCGTGCAGCAGGGTATCAGGTCCTTGTTGTCCAGCATCTTGAAGAAGATCTGGCTCGATATGTTGTAAGGATAGTTGCCTGTCAGCACGAAGGGCCTTCCGTCGAAGAGCCGTGTCAGGTTCATTTTCAGGAAGTCGTCCTCGATGATGTGCTCCTCCAGCTGCGGATAGGCTTCGCGCAGGTAGGCCACCGATTCGTAGTCCACCTCCACCACCTTCAGTTCGCGCTCCTTGGGCAGGAGGAACTGGGTGAGTACCCCCATGCCGGGCCCCACTTCGAGGATGGGCAGGCCGGGACAGGCGTCTACCGTGTCGGCGATGTCCTGCGCCACCTTCAGGTCTTTCAGGAAGTGCTGGCCCAGAAACTTTTTAGGCTTTACCAGTCTCATATATCAAGTTTATTGTTACTTTTGTGCCCCACAAAGGTAGTTCTTTTTAATGAAGAATGAAGAAGGAAGAATGAAGAATTTAATGAATGGAGCGCGAAAAGTGAAGAAGGAAGAGCTTTGCGGAAACCCGCAGGGCGGGGCGGAGCGTGGCATGACGCCTCCCGAGGATCCCCGTTCCTCTCTCTTCGGCCTCCGTTCGTGGTTCAGGAACCTGCTCAAGGTGGCGCTGCCCCTGCTGCTGGGTGCCTTCATTCTCTACTGGGTGTATCGCGACTTCGACTTCGCTCAGGCCGCCGTCGTGTTGCGCCACGGCATTCGTTGGGATTGGATGGCCCTTTCGCTCTTTTTCGGCGTGTGGAGCCATGTGGAGCGTGCCCTGCGCTGGCGTCAGACGTTGGAGCCGCTGGGTTGTCGTCCGCGTCCGTCCCATCTGGTCGATGCCGTCTACCTGTCCTATGCCACGAGCCTCGTCATCCCCCGCGTGGGCGAAGTGTCGCGTTGCGGCGTCCTTTCGCGCTACGCCCATGTGCCTTTCTCCAAGTCGCTGGGCACGGTCGTCACCGAGCGCCTGGTCGACACCCTTTGCATCCTGCTCATTACGGGTGTCACCCTCCTGCTCGAGCTTCCCGTCTTCGTCACCTTCTTCCGCCAGACGGGCACCAAGATTCCCTCGCTTGTCCACCTCCTCAGCTCCCCCTGGTTCTACGTCGCCCTGTTCTGCGTGGTGGGCGTCGTCGTGCTGCTCGTATGGCTGGCCCGCATGCTCGTCGTGTTCGAGCGCGTGCGTGGCGTGGTGCTCGACGTGTGGCAGGGCGTCATGTCCCTTCGCCGTGTGCGCAACGTCCCCCTTTTTCTGCTCCACACCGTCCTGATGTGGCTTTGCTACTTCCTCCATTTCTACCTGACGTTCTACTGCTTTCCGTTCAGTGCCGACCTCGGTCTTCAGGCCGGTTTGGTCATGTTTGTGGCAGGCACGTTTGCCGTCATTGTCCCCACGCCCAACGGTGCCGGTCCGTGGCATTTTGCCGTCATCACCATGATGATGCTCTACGGTGTTTCCTCGTCCGATGCCGCCCTTTTTGCCCTCCTTGTCCATGGCATCCAGACGCTGCTCGTCATCGTCCTCGGCCTCTGGGGTTGGCTGCATCTTGTTTTGAGCGGGAAGAAGGAGTGAGAAGGTGATTAGAGAAACTGTAATTGTAATTTGTAAGAGGATAAGAAAATAATCGCTAACAGGCTTGGTATAAAAAATCCCCCGTTAAAGGACGAGGGAACCTAATGTTTTCACAACGGAATAATCCTTATTGTGAGTTGCTTCAAATTAGTGTGACAAATATACAAAGAATAAAGTGAATAACAAGTGCTTTTTCAATTTTTTTTGTAGATTTGTGGCAAATATATAGATTTCTATTACTATGAAGCGAATATTAGGTCTTGATTTGGGAACCAATAGTATTGGTTGGGCTTTGGTCAATGAAGCAGAAACGGTTAATGAAAAATCGTCCATTGTAAAATTGGGAGTAAGAGTTAATCCTTTAACGGTAGACGAACAAAAGAATTTTGAAGCTGGAAAAAGTATTCCAACCAATGCGGGCAGAACCTTGAAACGAGGTATGCGTCGTAATCTTCAGCGATATAAATTGCGTAGAGACTATCTGATTCAATGTTTGAAAGAGTATGGATGGATCACTTCAGATACGTTATTATACGAATGCGGTAACCGTACGACTTTTGAAACATATCGTTTGCGGGCAAAGGCTGTGGATGAAGAGATTGCTTTGGAAGAATTGGGGCGTGTTCTGCTGATGATTAACAAAAAACGTGGTTATAAAAGCAACAGGAAAGCCAAGTCCTCTGATGAGGGGCAATTGATTGATGGTATGGCGATAGCTATGGATTTGTATCATAATGGTATAACGCCTGGCGAATATGTTTACTCTTTGCTTTCCAAGGGAAAAAAATACGTTCCTGCTTTTTATCGTTCGGATTTGTTGGGCGAATTTGACAGAATATGGGATTATCAATGTACTTATTATTCTGATATATTGACTCCTCAATTCAAGGAACTCATACGAGGAAAGAGCAGTCAGGTAACTTCTAAACTTTTCAAGCAACAATACAATCTTTTCACGGCTGACAATAAGGAAAAGGACAAACGCCTGCAAGCTTATTGTCGAAGAGCTGATGCTTTGAAGAAACGTTTGCCCGTCGAAGAAGTGGCTGCTGCCTTGTGTGATGTGAATAGAGATGTCAATGCTTCCAGCGGTTATTTGGGAACCATCAGCGATCGTAGTAAAAAGTTGTTTTTCAACAAACAGACTGTAGGACAGTATCTGATGTTAGAGTTGGACAAAGATTCTCATTTTAGTGTAAAGAATGAAGTATTCTATCGTCAGGATTATCTGAATGAATTTGAAGCCATTTGGGAAAAACAAGCCGAGTATCATCCTGAGTTGACGCCAGACAGAAAGAAAATCCTGCGTGATGTCGTTATCTTCTACCAGCGTCCTTTGAAAAGCCAGAAAGATTTGGTAGCCTGTTGTGAATTGGAAAGACGTCGCATCGAAGTGATGAAAGACGGAAAGGTACGTTCTGTAGAAATAGGTCCAAAAGTTTGTCCGAAATCTTCTCCTTTGTTTCAGGATTTTAAGATTTGGCATGTTCTTAACAACCTGAAAGTGCGCGATAAGGCTACCGGTGACGAACGTTTTTTGGAATTGGATGAGAAAGAGATTTTGTTTTCTGAACTTGCAATCAAGAGTAAACTGTCCAAAACGGAAGCTTTGAAGCTGTTGTATCAGAAGCCGAAAGGGCTGGATTTGAATTATGATAGTGTTGAAGGGAACACTACACAAGCCGCTTTGTTTGAGGCCTATCAGACCGTTATTGCCATGACGGGCCATGGCGAGTATGTCTTTTCAAAGATGTCGGCATCGGAAGTGATGTCTGTTGTAGAGGGGGTGTTTGGAGGGCTTGGCTTTAATACCTCTGTATTACGTTTTGATTCCCTGCTTCAGGGAAAGGAGCTTGAAAAACAAGACTCTTATCGCTTGTGGCACTTGCTCTATTCGTATGAGGGGGACAATTCGGTGACGGGTACAGACGGGCTTGTGGCAAAAGTCGCATCTTTGTTGCGTTGCGACGAAGAGTATGCTAAAGTGGTGGCAGGTGTCACTTTCCAGCCGGATTATGGCAGTCTGAGTGCCAAAGCCATACGTCGGATATTGCCGCATATGCGTGCGGGCAATGAGTATAGCTTGGCCTGTGAATATGCCGGTTACAAGCATTCAAGGCGTTCGCTGACCAAAGAGGAATTGGAGCAGAAGGACTATAAGGACCATCTTGAACTTCTTCCTCGCAACAGTCTTCGCAATCCTGTTGTCGAGAAAATCCTTAATCAGATGGTTAATGTAGTTAATGCGGTGGTCGATGCGTATGGCAAGCCTGACGAAATCCGTATAGAAATGGCGCGAGAACTGAAGAAAAGCGCTAAGGAACGTGAAGAAATGACGGCTGCTATCAATAAAGCTACATCAGAACATGAACGAATAAAAGAAATCCTGAATAAAGAGTTTGGAATCCAACATGTAAGCCATAATGATATTGTACGCTACAAACTATATTGCGAACTGAAGAACAATGGATATAAAACCTTATATTCAGATACATATATTCCTCAGGAGAAACTTTTCAGTAAAGAAGTGGATATTGAACATATTCTTCCACAAGCTCGCTTGTTTGACGATTCTTTTTCTAACAAGACGTTGGAATATCGCTCGGTCAACATTGAGAAGAGCAATCAGACTGCATGGGATTATGTAGCGGCCAAATGGGGGGAAGAGGGCTCCCTCCGATACAAGAAACGGGTGGACGACCTTTTGGCGGCAGGTGTTATCGGAAAATCCAAGCATGACAAGCTGTTGATGAAACAGGAGGATATCCCGACGGACTTCATCAATCGTGATTTGCGTGATACGCAGTATATTGCCCGCAAGGCGCGTGAAATTCTGGAAGATTTGGTACCAATGGTCGTGTCTACGACAGGTGCTGTGACCGACCGTCTGCGTGAAGACTGGCAGCTGGTAGACGTCATGCAAGAATTGAATTGGGACAAGTATGCCATGAAGGGGTTGACAGAGGAATGGACCGACAAGGACGGGCGAAGAATTAGTCGTATCAAGGAATGGACAAAGCGGAACGACCATCGTCACCATGCTATGGACGCACTCACTATCGCCTTTACCAAGCATAGTTTTATTCAATATCTGAACAACCTGAATGCGCGCAGTGACAAGTCGGGCAGTATATATGCCATTGAGCAGAAAGAACTTTATAGAGATAACCATGGTAAATTACGTTTCATAATGCCTTTCGAGGGATTCAGAAGCGAGGCCAAGCGGCAGTTGGAAAATATTTTGGTTTCCATCAAAGCGAAGAATAAGGTGGTTACCCGCAACGTCAATAATGCTCGAAGAGGAAGCGGACGTCAGGCTAAAGTACAGCTTACTCCACGTGGACAGTTGCACAACGAAACCATTTATGGCTCCATACATCGTTATGTGACGAAGTTGGAGAAGGTGGGCGGTAACTTTGATGGCGAACAGATAGCAAAAGTGGCCAACCTGCGTTATCGGGAGGCGTTACAAGCAAGGCTCGAAGCGTTTGGAGGTGATGCCAAGAAAGCCTTTACAGGTAAAAACGCATTGGACAAAAATCCTCTTTATTTGAAGGATACTCGTACAGAAGTTCCTTTGAAGGTAAAAACGGTTTCTACAGAGACTCTCTATACCATCCGTAAGGCGGTGGCGCCTGATTTGAATGTAGATAAAGTAATTGATGCGAAGGTACGAAATGTCTTGGAAGAACGCCTGCAAGAGTATGGAGGCGATCCGAAGAAGGCGTTTGTCAATCTCGACGAGAATCCTATTTATTTGAATAAGGCCAAAGGTATTACCATCAAACGTGTTGCAATTACAGGAGTGAACAATGCCATTGCCCTGCATGATAAAAAAGATGTAGGCGGGCATATCATGCTCGATGCTTCTGGCAGAAAGCAGCCTGTTGACTTTGTGAATACCGGCAATAATCATCATGTAGCTATCTATCGCGATGCAGAAGGCATTCTGCAAGAAGTAGTTGTCTCTTTCTACGAAGCGGTAGCTAGAGTTTCTTTGGGGTTGCCAATTATAGATAGGGAATACCATAAGGAAGATGGATGGCAGTTTCTGTTTACAATGAAACAGAACGAATATTTTGTTTTCCCTAATTCTGAAACAGGTTTCGATCCCCAGGAAGTGGATTTGACTGATGAAACAAATTACGCATTGATAAGTCCGAATCTGTTTAGGGTACAGAAATTGGCATCAAAATATTATGTGTTCAGACATCATTTGGAAACAACCGTTGAAGATGTAGCCTCTTTACGTGATATTACATGGAAAAGAATACAAGCAACTAACTACTTAAATAATATTATAAAAGTCCGTGTCAATCACATTGGCCGGATTGTATCTGTAGGCGAATATTGAATATGATCAAGAAAACATTATATTTTGGTAATCCTGCCTACTTGTCTTTACGCAACGAGCAGCTTGTTATCAAGTTGCCCGAAGTGGAGTCCGACTCTGACATGCCTGATACACTGAAGCGGCAGACGGAAGTAACCAAACCGATAGAAGATATCGGTGTAGTGGTACTCGACCATCGTCGCATTACGTTGACCACAGGTGTGCTGGAAGCGTTGTTGGCCAATTCGTGTGCCGTCATTACCTGCGACCGTCAAAGTATGCCTGTGGGGTTGCTATTGCCCTTGTGTGGGCATACTACGCAAAACGAGCGTTTCCGCAAGCAACTTGATGCTTCCCTGCCGTTGAAGAAACAGTTGTGGCAACAGACTATCAGGGCAAAAATCAACAATCAGGCTTCTGTCCTTTTCAGTCATGCTGGCGTAGAAGTGAAGTGCATGCGTGTTTGGGCAGAAAGTGTGAAGAGCGGTGATGTCGACAATGTAGAAGCGAGGGCAGCTGCCTATTATTGGAAAAACCTTTTCCCTCAGGTTGAAGGTTTTGTAAGGGGGCGCGACGGAGTTCCTCCCAACCATTTGTTGAACTATGGCTATGCCATACTTCGTGCCGTCGTGGCGCGTTCACTGGTGATTAGTGGTTTGCTTCCTACGTTGGGCATCCATCATCACAACCGCTACAATGCCTATTGCTTGGCCGACGATATCATGGAACCCTATCGCCCGTATGTAGACGAGTTAGTGTGCCAGCTGATATCGGAGTTTGGAGTATCGGCCGAATTGCCCAAAAGCCTGAAGGCCCGTTTGTTGTCCATACCCACATTGGATGTCTTCATAGAGGGCAAACGGAGTCCGTTGATGGTAGCTGTGGGGCAAACTACCTCTTCGTTGTATAAGTGCTTCGACGGTGAATTGAGGCGGATAGCTTATCCTGAGCGATGACGAGCCGAATCAGTGAATATCGAGTTATGTGGGTATTGGTATTGTTCGACTTGCCTACCGATACGAAGAAAGACCGGAAGGCAGCTACCGATTTTCGGAACAAATTGCAGAAAGACGGTTTTACTATGTTTCAGTTTTCCATTTATATCCGTCATTGTGCGAGTTCCGAGAATGCGGATGTACATATTAAGCGGGTAAAGTCATTTTTACCGGAATATGGTAAAGTTGGCATTCTTTGTATTACCGACAAGCAATTTGGCAATCTTGAATTGTTTTTGGGTAAGAAACCTCAAGCTGTAAACACTCCTGGTCAGCAGTTGGAGCTTTTTTGAAAATGAATAATCCCATTCAAAGTGGGATTATTCATTTCTGGAGACTTTCTTTTTTATTTCTGATTTTCTTTATAAATCATTGCTATATAAGTTGTTATATATAATCAGTTGTCTCCAATGGTTCAAAGATACTAATTTGAAAGCAAATCACAACAGATTAGTAACCGAAGATAATTTGAACACGTTGTCTCCAATGGTTCAAAGATACTAATTTGAAAGCAAATCACAACGAGATACTCGTCGATAACTGTAGACGTCGAGTTGTCTCCAATGGTTCAAAGATACTAATTTGAAAGCAAATCACAACCTATTTCGCGGGTTGCAGCATAGCGTAGCGGTTGTCTCCAATGGTTCAAAGATACTAATTTGAAAGCAAATCACAACACACCCATCTTGGTACCGTCCTTGCATTGTGTTGTCTCCAATGGTTCAAAGATACTAATTTGAAAGCAAATCACAACACTACTTCGAGACACAAAATGCCGTTGAAAGTTGTCTCCAATGGTTCAAAGATACTAATTTGAAAGCAAATCACAACCGTTTTTTTTATCTTTATCATCGCAATTAAGTTGTCTCCAATGGTTCAAAGATACTAATTTGAAAGCAAATCACAACCGCAAAAGTCTTCGACTTTAGGATGTCGACGTTGTCTCCAATGGTTCAAAGATACTAATTTGAAAGCAAATCACAACGTACTCGTTCGCCAAAGTCGCCAAGGCAGGTTGTCTCCAATGGTTCAAAGATACTAATTTGAAAGCAAATCACAACTACATTTAGAGAATTGCTACACTCAGAAGTGTTGTCTCCAATGGTTCAAAGATACTAATTTGAAAGCAAATCACAACGCAGACTAATCAGCAGGCTATCGTTCGTGTGTTGTCTCCAATGGTTCAAAGATACTAATTTGAAAGCAAATCACAACCTGTTTCGTGGGTTCATGCACAGCGTCGCAGTTGTCTCCAATGGTTCAAAGATACTAATTTGAAAGCAAATCACAACGCTGGTGTCCACATTCATGCGCGCACACGGTTGTCTCCAATGGTTCAAAGATACTAATTTGAAAGCAAATCACAACAACGGCATTTTGGCTTTCAAAGTAGTTGATGTTGTCTCCAATGGTTCAAAGATACTAATTTGAAAGCAAATCACAACAGTTATGTAGCGTATAGTTTTTTCGCCTACGTTGTCTCCAATGGTTCAAAGATACTAATTTGAAAGCAAATCACAACACTTGCCGCGTCTTTCAGTAATTTGTCAAGGTTGTCTCCAATGGTTCAAAGATACTAATTTGAAAGCAAATCACAACTGTTCGGACATGTGATAGAACGTAAGAATGGTTGTCTCCAATGGTTCAAAGATACTAATTTGAAAGCAAATCACAACCCTCCGTTGTATGTTCCCCGTGACCTTTGTGTTGTCTCCAATGGTTCAAAGATACTAATTTGAAAGCAAATCACAACACCGCAAGTAAATTATATTGATATGGCTTTGTTGTCTCCAATGGTTCAAAGATACTAATTTGAAAGCAAATCACAACATTAGCCAAGGTCGCTAAGGCGGCAGCCAAGTTGTCTCCAATGGTTCAAAGATACTAATTTGAAAGCAAATCACAACAGTAGATTATCTATCCAAGCATTCATTTCTGTTGTCTCCAATGGTTCAAAGATACTAATTTGAAAGCAAATCACAACACTTGGGCTGTGATGCTTAACAAACCAAGTGTTGTCTCCAATGGTTCAAAGATACTAATTTGAAAGCAAATCACAACATGGCATAGTGACGACCTTGTGGGGCGCCTGTTGTCTCCAATGGTTCAAAGATACTAATTTGAAAGCAAATCACAACTATTGTCAGCCTTATTAGATAATTCGCCTAGTTGTCTCCAATGGTTCAAAGATACTAATTTGAAAGCAAATCACAACGATTGCAATTACCTTTTTGGAGGCTGCGTCGTTGTCTCCAATGGTTCAAAGATACTAATTTGAAAGCAAATCACAACATACCCTGTTTAGAATGATTTTAAATAAGGTTGTCTTCAATGGTTCAAAGATACTAATTTGAAAGCAAATCACAACTTCTCTTCAGCTAGTTTCTTGGCTTTTTCGTTGTCTCCAATGGTTCAAAGATACTAATTTGAAAGTAAATCACAACATGTCGATATAGAAGAGATGCTCGATGACAGTTGTCTCCAATGGCTCAAAGATACTAAAATGAAAACGATTCACAACGAAGTTAAACCTCAAATTCTGATATATCAGCTGTCCTTTGATGTCTTAAAGCTGCTAATTCTAAGTCGAATAGTAAGGTTGTGCTAGAATTTGTTTTACTGTAATTGTAATTTGTAATTGCAATATAGCTGGCTTTCGAAGCCTGATTGGGTGTAAAAGATTGTTTAGAGAAACGAGTGGCGTGAAGCAAATCACCCGCCCCTCATTCCTTTGTTTTGCAAGGTTCCTGAGGCGGCGAGTGTTTCATTCAGTGCTTGTGTTGTCGCATGCAGCGCAGGGCTACATCATGCAGCTGGTGACGCCCAGCGTAGTTCCAATGGCGGTCAGAATGGTGACCAGCGTCTGGATAATGGTTTTCCAAATAGTTTTCTTGTCCATTTCGTTAATTGATAATTGAGAATTGAAAATTAGATGCTTCGTAAGTTGAAAATAGAGAATTGATAATTAATTTCGGCCGCATTCTTAATTTTCAATTCTCCATTATTCATTCTCCACGATTACAGCGGGCTGCCTCCTTCTTCTTCGTCCTCGCCGCCGGGCTCGGGTTCAGGGGTGGTGTCTTCTTCGAGGGTACCGCCGGCGGTGTAGACCGTCAGCTCGGTCAGGCGGGCGGACTTGCGCAGCTCGGCGTTGCTCCAGGTCTTGGTGTTGCGCACGTTCAGGTGGACGCCCGTAATGAGGCTGGTGGTCCACGCCTCGGCCGTCTCGGCTCCCTTCGAGGAGATGCCCACGGAGAAGAGGCCCAGGTCGCCCAGGCGGACGGACTTTCCGTCGAGCACCAGCTCCTTCAGACAGGCGAGCATGTCGATGAGAACGCCGTGGATAACGCCGCGCGAGTAGGGCGAGTTGTGTTCAGAAATGTGGGTAACGAAGTCTTCGAATTCTACCGTGCGGTCCTGCACGGCACGGGCATACCACTTGGCGGGTGCGTCGGGGTCCTGCGGCGACTTGGCCGCGTAACGTCTGTACTTTAATGTTCCGATTGTTGACATAGCTTTGTTGTTTTAAATTGTGTTTGGCTAATTAATAATTGAGAATGGATAATTGAGAATGGATAGCGCCTCGGCCGCAGGCTAATTCTTCATTCTTCGTTCTTCATTACTCATTCACAAAAGCAAAGATAGGGCCTCTCCGCCACGTGACAAAATAAAAATGGTCGCTGGGAAGTGAAAATGTGTTAACGAAATAGAGAAATTGTGTTAATGAAAATAACGCATTGATTTACAGTGTGTAAAACGGTGTTTTCGCGTGCTAAAAGCATTGTTTTTCTACAGATGGCATGATGCTCTCTTTCGTTTACGCTCTTTATGAAGTAGCATGAAAAGATTGTTTGGTAACTGTAATCTGTAATTCGTAAGAGCTGTTTTGAATTCAGGAAAAATACAGCGTGCTATTACGAATTACAGATTACAGTAAGTGAATTTCGATTTGAAAGAGTGTGTACAGAATTTTATATTATATATATAAATATATATATATAATATAACTGTATAAGTGGCGCACACATTTCGATTTTAGCTAACTGTAATCTGTAATTCGTAATAGTGTGTTGAACTCCACGCGCAACGTGAACTTGTTGAAGCGTCGCATCGTCGAAGCCAAGGAGCGGGGCGAGGGCGTGTGGATCACGGTGAAGTGAAGAAACGGAAAAGGCGTCGTCCTGCCGCGGGGCAGGGGGCGCCTGCCTTTTTTATCGGGGCGTCCCCTTCCGACTTTCAGCAGAATTTCCTACCTTTGTTTTCATGAACCGATTTTATACTTCCGTTGAAATGCCCGAGGGGCTGCCGCGATTTTCAGGGCGCGAGCGGCTGCTGCTGATGGGCTCTTGCTTTGCCACGAACATCGGCACGAGGCTGGTGGAGGCGAAGTTTGCCTGCGACGTCAATCCCTATGGGGTGCTCTACAATCCGATGTCTATCTCCGCCGCCTTGCGCGAGGCGCTGGAGGGGAAGGTCTATAGGGCGGACGACTTGCAGGCGTATGGCGACTTGTGGCACAGCCCGATGCACCACGGCGACTTCTCCGCCCCGACGGCCGAGGAGGCACTGGAGCGCATCAACACGCGCCTGGAGGTCCTGCGCGAGGAGCTGAAGGGGCTGGACGTGCTGGTAGCGACGTGGGGGACGGCGTGGGTGTACGAAGACGCGCAGACGGGCTGCATCGTGGGCAACTGCCACAAGAGGCCCGAACGCTGCTTCCGCCGCCGGCGGCTGACGGCGGAGGAGGTGGCGGACGAGTGGTGCGACCTCGTCGGGCGGCTGAGGGCGGCGAACCCGTGCCTGAGGGTGCTGCTGACCGTGAGCCCCATCCGGCACTTGCGCGACGGGCTGCACGCCAACCAGCTGAGCAAGGCTACCCTGCTGCTGGCCGCCGACAGGCTGGTGGAGGCGATGCCCGACGTCGTGGGCTACTTTCCCGCCTACGAGCTGCTGAACGATGAGTTGCGCGACTACCGCTTCTATGCGGCGGATATGGTGCACCCCTCGGACGTGGCGGTGGACTACGTGTGGCAACGCTTCTGCGAGGCTTGCCTGACGGACGAGGCAAGGCGGGTGATGGACGAATGCGACGCCATCCGTAAAGACTTGGCACACAAACCTTTCCGCCCGGACTCGGATGGCTATAAGAAATTTTTAGAACAAATTTTGTTAAAAATCGACCGACTTAACGAAAAATACCCGTACTTAGACTTCGAAAAAGAGAGAATGACATGTCGTATCCGATTGAACAAATAGCAGAAATGATCGGGGCCCGACGCATAGGCGAGGCTCCGGCTACCATCGACTGGCTGCTGACTGACAGCCGCTCGTTGAACTTTCCCGAAGAAACTTTGTTTTTTGCCCTTCCTGCCAAGCGCAATACGGGGGCGAACTATATACCCGAACTCATCGAACGGGGCGTGCGCTGCTTCGTGGTGAGCGAGGAAGAGTACCAGAAAAATGAAGAATTAAGAATGAAGAATGAAGAATTGTCTGTAAAGAATGAAAATTCTTCATTCGGAAGCAAGGCTTCCATTCTTCATTCTTCATTGAATTTTCTCCTTGTTCCCTCGCCCCTGAAGGCTTTGCAGAAGTTGGCGGAGCTGCACAGGGCGCAGTTCAGCATCCCCGTGGTGGGCATCACGGGCAGTAACGGCAAGACGGTGGTGAAGGAATGGCTCCACCAGCTGCTGGGCGACGACCGTCGCATCGTGCGCTCGCCGCGCAGCTACAATTCGCAGATCGGCGTACCCCTGTCCGTCTGGCAGATGGGGGCGGACGACGAGCTGGCCATCTTCGAGGCAGGCATCTCCGAGCCGGGCGAAATGAGGGCGCTGGAAGCCATCATCAAGCCGACCATCGGCATCCTGACTAACATCGGAGGCGCCCATCAGGAGAACTTCTATTCGTTGCAGGAGAAGTGCATGGAGAAGCTGACGTTCTTCAAGAACTGCGACGTGCTGATCTACAACGGCGACGACGAATTCATCTGCAACTGCGTGGCCAAGTCGCTGCTTTCCGCGCGCGAGATAGCGTGGAGCCGCAAGGACCCCGAACGGCCGCTCTTCATCTCGAAGGTGGAGAAGAAGGACGACTACACGCTGATAGCCTACCGCTATCTGGACATGGACAACCAGTTTACGCTGCCTTTCATCGACGATGCTTCTATCGAAAACTCGCTGAACTGCTTGGCGGCTTGCCTCTACTTGATGCTTCCGCCGCAGAAAATCAAGGAACGGATGGCGCGGCTGGAGCCGGTGGCCATGCGTCTGGAGGTGAAGGAAGGCAAGAACGGCTGCCTGCTGATCAACGATAGTTATAACAGCGACCTGGGCTCGCTCGACATAGCCCTCGACTTCCAATACCGGCGCTCGCAAGCCAAGGGGCTGAAGCGCACGCTCATCCTGTCCGACATCCTGGAGACGGGGCAGAATGCATCGACGCTCTATCGGCGCGTGGCCCAGCTGATGAACAGCCGCGGCGTGGAGCGCATCATCGGCGTAGGGCCGAACATCTCGTCGTGTGCCTCCTGCTTCGGCATCGAGAAAGCTTTCTATCCCGACACGCAGGCATTGCTCAAAGCCATTGCCCGCGGCGAGCTGAAGTTGGAAAAGGAGCTGATCCTGATAAAGGGTGCGCGCAAGTTCGGCTTCGACATCCTGAGCGAAAACCTCGAACGAAAGGTGCACGAGACCATTCTGGAGGTGAACCTCGGAGCGATGGTGGCCAACCTGAACTACTACCGCAGCAAGCTGAAGCCTGAGACGAAGATGGTGTGCATGGTGAAGGCGTCGGCCTATGGGGCTGGTTCCTACGAGATAGCCAAGACGTTGCAGGAAAGGCACGTAGACTACCTGGCCGTGGCCGTGGCCGACGAAGGGTCGGAGCTGAGAAAGGCAGGCATCACGGCCAACATCCTCATCATGAACCCCGAAATGACGGCTTTCAAGACGATGTTCGACTACAAGCTGGAGCCTGAGGTCTATAGCTTCCATCTGCTGGATGCCCTTGTGCGCGAGGCGGAGAAAGAAGGTATCACGAACTTCCCCATTCATATCAAACTGGACACGGGCATGCACCGTTTGGGCTTCGCGCCCGAAGAGATGCCCGAGCTGGTGAAGCGTCTGCGCGGACAGAATGCCGTGCTGGTGCGTTCGGTCTTCTCCCACCTGGTGGGCAGCGACTCGCCTGTGTTCGACAGCTTCACGCGGCGGCAGATAGAGACCTTCGAAGCGGCGGCAAAGGTGCTTCAGGATGCTTTCCCCCACAAGATCTTGCGCCACATCTGCAACTCGGCAGGCATCGAGCGTTTCCCCGGCGCGCAGTTCGACATGGTGCGTCTGGGCATCGGCCTCTATGGCGTCAGCCCGATAGACAACTCGATACTGAACAACGTGAGCACGCTGAAGACCACCATCTTGCAGATACACGACGTGCCGCAGGAGGATACCGTGGGCTATAGCCGCAAGGGACATCTGGAGCGTCCTTCACGCATCGCCGCTCTGCCTATAGGCTATGCCGACGGCCTGAACCGACGCCTGGGCAACGGACATGCCTACTGTCTGGTGAACGGACAACGGGCGCCCTACGTGGGCAACATCTGCATGGACGTGTGTATGATCGACGTGACGGACATCGATTGCAAGGAGGGCGACGCGGTGGAAATCTTTGGCGACCACCTGCCTGTGACGGTCCTCTCCGATGTGCTCGAAACCATCCCCTACGAGGTGCTGACGAGCGTGTCTACCCGTGTGAAGCGAGTGTATTATCAGGATTGAGAAACAAGGGGCAAAGCTGTATGGAGAATGGATAATTTTTCTATCTTTGCCCCCAAATAGAATAGAAAAAAAAGAAAACCATGACAAACTTACTTTTATTAAGCTTCTTGCCTAGTGGCTCTGAATGGATCATTATTGCAGTTATCTTCCTGCTGCTCTTCGGCGGCAAGAAAATCCCCGAACTGATGAAGGGATTGGGCAAGGGTGTGAAGAGCTTCAAGGAAGGCGTGAACGAAGCCAAGGAAGAAATCAACAAGGCCCAGGAAGATCTCAACGAGCCGGTCAAGGACAAGAAATGACCTGAAGCATGTCGGACGACAAGGAACTGACTTTCTGGGACCATCTGGACGAATTGCGCAAAGTGCTCATCAGGGTGCTTTGTGTGTGGTTCGTATTGGGTGTGGGCTACTTTATGGCTATGCCCTACCTGTTCGACAAGGTGGTGTTGGCTCCCTGTAACAACGACTTTGTCTTCTACGACCTGCTGCGCTACATCGGCGAACGCCTCCAGCTGAAGGACGACTTCTTCACGCAGGAGTTTCACGTGAAGCTGGTCAACATCAACCTGGCAGCTCCTTTCCTGATACACATGTCTACCGCCTTCTGGATGTCGGTAGTGACAGCTGCACCCTATCTTTTCTACGAAATATGGCGTTTTGTCAGTCCCGCCCTCTATCCCCACGAGCTGCGGGGCGTGCGCAAAGCCATGTTGATAGGGGCGGGGATGTTCTTCGTGGGCGTACTGATAGGCTATTTCATGGTCTATCCGCTGACGCTTCGTTTCCTTTCTACCTATCAGCTCAGTTCGCTCATCGAGAACCAGATTTCGCTGAACTCTTACATCGACAACTTTATGATGCTGATTCTCTGCATGGGATTGGCTTTCGAACTGCCTTTGGTGACGTGGTTGTTGTCCTTGCTGGGCATTGTGCACAAGCGCTTGTTGCGCAAGTATCGGCGTCATGCGGTGGTGCTCATCGTCATCGTGGCGGCTGTCATTACGCCTACGGGCGATCCCTTCACACTGGCCGTAGTGGCCATACCGCTCTACCTGCTCTACGAGCTGAGCATCCTGATGATCAAGGACAAACCGGCGGAAGCGGAAGAATAGGCAGATTTTATCTAATTTAACGGACGGCGCATGGCGTTGGTACACTCTTTGCAAGAGGGAGGTCGATTTTGAATTCGATTGTTTAACCATCTAAAAAAAGGAGGAATGCCTTATGGGAGCCGCTGGAAACAAAAAGCCGAAAAAGCCAAAAGATAAGCATCATGTACCCGCTTACGAGAAGGAAGAAGCCTTGAACGAGGCCAGCAAGAAGCCGAGAAATCAGAAGAAGTGAGAAAGGCAGGACAAATTAATGTTCTGGTGTGAATGACACGGATAGCATGATAGGATATCTGTGGAAATCGCTATCTTTGCCTTCATGGAAAATGAAGTGAAGGAATATTACGACCGATTGCTGGATGCTTGCAGGGACGATGTGCCCCTGGAAGTGGCTTACAGACAATTGCGCGAACTGCTGGAGCAACTATGCCGCACACAGATGTCGGATGGCAGTTTGCAGATGACCGACCTTTCCGCCCGCATCAGCTACGTGGCGGCGAAAGTCGGCCTTTCTGTTGTAGAGCAGAACCGCCTGCACACTTTTCGCCTGACGTCCAATCGTGTGCTCAATCGCGAAGAAGAGCCTGTGCGCGACAATCTGTTGCGCGACGTGAAGACGCTGGCTTTCTTCGTCAAGCTCCTGACGCGCGAGGATATCCCCGACGCCCTCTACCGCCTCCTGCCTCGCGCCGACGCCACCTACGTGGTGATGCCCGTGGGACGCCGCGTGAAGCGCATGCGCGTGTGCTTTCAATACGCCGACGACACCTACCTCTATGTACAACCCCTCGACACCTTGGCAGACGAATGGTTCAAAGTGCGCTACAACGTGCCCGACGTGAACGAAGAGTTCAGGGAGACGTGTGAACTGTTGTGGCGCCATGCGCAACTCAACCTGCTGGATGTGGTGGTGGACGAGGAGGGAGTGCTGACACCTTCGTTCATCATCCTAGAGCCCGACTACCTGATCGACATCAGCTCGCTGGCCGAATGCTTCAAGGACTACGGGCACCATCCGGCCAACTACATCCTGGCCCGCCTCCAGCCGTCGGACAATACGTGTCCGCTGCTGCTGGGTAACATCGCCAACCTCTTTCTGGACGAATGGATCCATGCGGAGGACGAACCCGACTACCTGGCGTGCATGAAGAAAGCCTTCCGCACCTATCCGCTGGAGTTGGCCGCCTGTGAGGACCTGCGCGAGGCGGCGAAGGAAAGACAGTTCTTTGCCGATTGCCGCCTGCACTTCGAGAACATCCGTCGGACGGTGAACGAGACCTTTCCCGCCCCCGGCTATGGGCTCGACAAGAGCGATGCCGTGCTCGAGCCGTCGTACATCTGCGAGGCGCTGGGCCTGCAAGGACGCCTCGACTACATGCAGCGCGACATGACGTCGTTCATCGAAATGAAGTCGGGCAAGGCCGACGAATATTCCATCCGCGGCAAGGTGGAGCCGAAGGAGAACAACCGTGTGCAGATGCTCCTCTATCAGGCCGTGCTGGAGTATGTGATGGGGAGGGACCATCGGCGGGTGAAGGCCTACCTGCTCTATACGCGCTATCCGCTGCTCTATCCCGCCCGGCCGTCGTGGGCGATGGTGCGCAGGGTGATGAACGTGCGCAACCGCATTGTCGAGGCGGAGTATGGCATCCAACTACGAAACAACATCGAATATACGGCCTATAAATTCAAGGACCTGCAACCCGACGTCTTGAACGAACGCAAGCTGGACGGCAGGTTCTGGCGCGACTACCTGTGTCCGCCTATCCAGCGTCTAGCGGAGAAATTGGCCGCCTTGTCGCCGTTGGAGAAAAGCTATTTCTATACGCTCTACAACTTCATCACGAAGGAACTCTATACCTCGAAATCGGGCGATGTAGAGGGATTGAGTCGCACGGGGGCTGCTTCTTTGTGGCTTTCTACCCTCGACGAGAAATGCGAGGCGGGCGAAATCATCTACGACTTGACTATTCAGGACAACCATGCCGCCGACATCCATAAACCCTACCTGCAACTGGCCAGACGGGGTGGCGGGGAAGAAGCGTTGGCCAACTTCCGCGCAGGCGATGCCGTGGTGCTCTACGAGCGCAATTCGGAGCAGGACAACGTGACGAACAAGATGGTGTTCAAAGGCAACGTGGAGTACATCTCCGAACAGACGATCCGCCTCCGCCTGCGTGCTTCGCAACAGAATGCGGGCGTGTTGCCGGCCGATAGCCGCTATGCGGTGGAGCACGACTACATGGATACAATTTTCCGCAGCATGTATCAGGGGCTTTCGCTCTTCCTGTCTGCCACGCAGGGCCGACGCGACTTGTTGCTGGGACGTCGTGAACCAGCCTTTGACGAGAGTTTTGACGGGCAGATCCGTGCGGCGGCGGACGATTTCGAACGCATTACCCTGAAGGCTCGGGCGGCTCGCGACTACTTCCTGCTGGTGGGCCCGCCAGGGACGGGAAAGACCTCGCGTGCCTTGCGAGGGATGGTAGAAGCCTTTTATGCGGAGGGGAAACAAATCCTGCTCCTGTCGTACACGAACCGAGCGGTCGATGAAATCTGCAAGGCCCTGTCGGCCATCAATCCTTCCATCGACTACATACGTCTCGGCAGCGAACTGGCTTGCGAGGAGACTTATCGTCCGCATCTGATTGAAAATGTGCTGGAAGATTGCGCCAATCGCCGCGCCGTGCAGGAGCGCATCGTGCAGTGCAGGGTGTTTGTAGGGACGGTGGCCACGCTCTCGACCAAGGGCGACCTGTTCCGCCTGAAGCGCTTCGACGTGGCGTTGGTGGATGAGGCTACGCAGATATTGGAACCTCAGTTGCTGGGCCTGCTTTGCGCACGAAGCGCGTCGGGCGAAGATGCCATCGGCAAGTTCGTGCTGATAGGCGACCACAAGCAGCTGCCTGCCGTCGTCCAGCAGGCGTCAGAGCATTCGGAAGTGCATGACGAAGAGTTGCGCCGACTGGGCTTGTACAACCTGAAGGACTCGTTGTTCGAGCGCCTTTACCGCCACCTGACAGCACAGGATGAGGCCGATGGAAGTGAGGGCGTGGCGGGTCGTTGCCACGACATGTTGCGTCGCCAGGGGCGAATGAACGCCGACGTGGCCCAATTCCCCAACCGCGCTTTCTATGGAGGCCTGCTCGAAGTGCTCGGACTTGACCACCAGCGGGGTGATCTGAAGTTGGCGCCTTGTCTGCGCGACCATCCGCTGGCTTCCGTGCTGACCAGGCGGGTGGCTTTTCTGCCCTCTGTCGTGGATGTTTCTCTGAAGTCGGTCAAGACCAATGCGTCGGAAGCCAGGTTGGCAGCCGCCTTGAGCGAGGCGATCTACAGGCAATATTCGGCTTGCTCGACTTTCGACCCTGCGAAGACGTTGGGCATCATCACGCCCTATCGGAGCCAGATTGCCTTGATCAGGGCTGAGCTTGCCGCCTTGGGGATACCTGCCCTGAACGACGTGGCCGTGGACACTGTAGAGCGCTTTCAGGGCAGCGAGCGGGATGTTATTATTTATTCCTTCTGCGTGAATCGTGCCTACCAGTTGAAGTATCTGGCCAATGTGACCGAAGAGAAAGGAGTGGTGATCGATCGGAAACTGAATGTGGCTTTGACCAGAGCTCGTATGCAGGTGTTCATCATAGGCGTGCCTCAGTTGCTGAATCAGAACCCTATTTATGCGGATTTGCTTCGTTTTTGCAAAAATTAATCGATAAATGATACAACATATCGAAATATTTGTTATTTTTGCATCACGTTTTTTTCATAGAGATTTAGATTTAAGGTTAGAAGAATTGTGGAAGTCGTGAGACTTCCCTTTTTTTTATCCTTATGGAAATTATCCTCTTGCTTTTCACTATTTTTGAAGGTTTGTAGGACGTTTGTTTATCGTAAAAAAGAAAGGGGTTGTGTCGCTAATCTGACACAACCCCCTTTTGTTTCTATGAAAACTATGAGTTAGGGAGACTAAAGCACTGTTTTGTTTAGTCTATTACGATGGGTTTGTATTTCGGTACCAAGATCTTCATGATGCACCAGCCGATGAGGTAGGCTACAGCGCAGATGCAGAAGATGATGAAGTAGCCGGCGGGCTTTCCTTCAAATCCCATGAACTGCATGGCGGGCTGTGCATATTCGGCGCCTTGTGCCAGCAGGGCTTTGGTCATTTCCACCTCCTGGCCGTCTACGATGGTTGTACCTGCGGCGTAGGTGAACAACATACCCGAACCCTTGTTGATGAGGTAAGAGCCGATACCACCTGCCATACCTCCCAAACCGATGATGGTGGCCACGGCACTGTTGGGGAACATGTCGCTACCTACGGAGTAGATGTTGGCTGACCATGACTGGTGGGCTGCACCTGCAATACCAATGATGATGATGGGGAACCAGTAAGAGTATTCACCCAGCGGCTGGGCAAAGAGGGCCAGCAGCGGGAAGAGGGCGAAAATGAACATGGCACGCATGCGGGCGGCGTAGGGGTTCAAGCCTGTCTTGTTGATGATGATGGTAGGCAGCTTGCCGCCATAGATGGACAGCATGGTGATGGCATAGAGTACGAAAATCAGCAACTGGGCTGTGCCGCTGTCTGAGGAGAAACCATAGACGTCCGAGATATAGGCAGGAGTCCAGAAGAGGAAGAACCACCATACACCGTCGGTCATGAATTTACCTACTGCCACGGC
Organism: Caecibacteroides pullorum; assembly: GCF_019239235.1. Taxonomy (GTDB): domain Bacteria; phylum Bacteroidota; class Bacteroidia; order Bacteroidales; family Bacteroidaceae; genus Bacteroides; species Bacteroides pullorum. The sequence goes on from NZ_JAAZTS010000001.1 coordinate 53,582, forward strand.
CCATGCCTGCGGATATTTCAGGCATTCCCACAGGCTCATCTTTCTTTCTTCTTTCTTGGGAGCGGCTGCGTCTTGTGCAGGTTGCTCTGTCTGCTTGTCCAAGTTGATGTATGCCAGTTCGGCTGCATTGACGCGTGGATTGCCTTCGGGTTTCTTGTACATGAACATCCATAAGCCCATCCAGATGAAGCCCAGGCCACCGATTACGATGAAGGCCATTTCCCAACCGTTTCCTATGCCGACGCTTTGGAAGTAGCGGGCGAGGGGCGGGATGCTGACGGGCGCTATCAGGGCGCCGATGGTAGAGCCTGCGTTGAAGATGGAAGTGGCAAAGGCGCGGTCTTTCTTGGGGAAGTATTCTGCCGTCACTTTAATGGCAGCGGGGAAGTTGCCAGCTTCGCCTACGGCCAGCACGATGCGCGCTGCGATAAAGAAGTAGACGCTGGTGATGGCGATGGTAGAAGCGATGGCTCCTGTGGCCGAAATCATTTCGGCTGCGTTGTGGATACCTACCACGTGCTCTGTGGCCCATCCGCACAAGGCATGAAGACAGGCGCCCAACGACCATACGGCGATGGCCCAGAGGTAACCTTTCTTAGTGCCCATCCAGTCGATAAAACGACCGGCGAACAGGTTGGCTATGGCATAAACAAGTGAGAAAATTGCGGTGATGTCTCCGTAGTGTGCGTCTGTCCAATGGAATTCGGGAGCGATAAAGTCTTTCCACGTCAGTGACAGAACCTGACGGTCCAAATAGTTTACTGTAGTAGCGAAAAACAACATGGCACAGATGGTCCATCTGTAATTGGTCATTTTTCCGACGGCATTTTGAATTGTATTCATGATAGTAGATTCTTTTTTTCGATTGCAAAAGTAGAGGTTTTCGTGTCAGCACTTTGTGCAATAATTGGTAGAAATACTGTATAAAATGACAAAAATGGGCGTAGACCTGTGTTAGCCTACGCCCATTTGCCGTTATCAATTATTTCATGTCCAAATACTTGATTTCGTCTTTGTCGCTATATTTCAGGTTTTCACCACCCATACCCCAGATGAAGCTGTAGTTGCTGGTACCTGCAGCAGCGTGGATGCTCCATTCAGGTGAAGTGATGGCCTGCTCGTTGTGCAGCCATACGAGGCGTTCTTCCTGAGGTTCGCCCATCAGGTGGCAGATAGCGTTACCTTCGGATACATTGAAGTAGAAGTAAGCTTCCATACGACGTGTGTGCGTGTGGGCAGGCATGGTGTTCCATACAGAGCCGGGAGCCAATTCGGTCAGACCCATCTGAAGCTGGTTGGTACCGCCGTTCTTCACTCTTTCCAATACATCTTTTACGATGAGCTGGTTCACTACGCGGTCGTTGCTGTCTTCCATCTTGCCATAGTGGTCGGAGATGGCGAGGGCATATTTCTTGGGTTCAGCCTTCTGAGCTTTTACGTCGGTTGTAATCAGCTGGGTAACGTATTGCTTGTAAGCGGGAGCCGAGTTGATGTAGAACTTGGCAGGCTTCGTAGCGTCGTTGCTCTTGAAAGTCACTTCCTTGTTGCCGCAACCTACGTAGAGGGCTTCTTTATATTTCATGGGATATTCCTTGCCGTCAACCGTAACGACGCCGTCACCTCCTACATTGATGACGCCCAGTTCGCGACGCTCGAGGAAGTAAGTGATTTCAGGACCCAGTTCGCGAAAAGTTTCCAGCTTCAGGATCTTGTTGACAGGCATTACACCACCATAGATCAGGCGGTCGTAGAGGGTATAAGTCAGGTTGATTTCATCGGGAGCCATTACTTTCTCCATCATGAAAGAACTGCGCAGACGCTCTGTGTCATAGTGCTTTACGTCCAGCGGATGGCAGGCAGTCTGTACTTTGTAATTCATTTGGGCGTTGGCCGAGATGGCGGCGACGCCTAACATCATTGCAATTGCTAACTTTTTCATATTCAGTATATAAACTATTAAATAAAACTTTCTTTCTTATTTAGCTGCTTGTTTGGCTTCTTTTTCGCTGCGGATGATAATGCGACGGTTGATGAGCATCAGGGCGATAGCTATCAGAGCGAGTACAGCACCACCTACATACGAAAGCTTGATGCCGCGGTAGATGGTCCATCCGAATAATGAGGAAGCGAAGTCGAGTGCACCACCCGAGAAGCCTTCAGGGATGTGAGCTGTGGGGTCGTGGGTTTCAGCATATACATTGTTGGCAGCCAGGGTGAAGTCGGGGGCCATGTCGGTCACGAAGTAAAGTCCGACGATGAGCGCTACCAGACCTACGATCAATGTTTTCAGTACGTTGCCTTTCGTAAAGGGCAATACCATGGGGAAGAGGTAGAACATACCTGCCAGTGAAGCCAGCGGAAGGAATTGGTTACCAGGCAGGAATACGGCCAGCGCAAGGATAACGGGGATCAGGATAACAGATGCCACGAGGGTAGCGGGATGACCGATAACCAAAGCTGGACTCATACCAATGTGCACCTTCTTACCATTGAATTTGGTCTTCACCAGCTCGGAAGTCTTTTCAGAGATAGGTTTCAAGCCTTCGATGAAAAGGGAAGTGATGCGGGGGATAAGCTCCATTACGGCACCCATCGTGATACCCAGGAAGAGTACTTTCTTGATGTCCAGCTGGGCAGCCCATCCGATGAGCATACCTACGATAACACCCAGTACGAGCGGCTCGCCTATTACGCCAAATTTTTTCTTCATGCCGTCGGCGTCAATGTCCAGCTTGGAGAAGCCGGGGATCTTATCCAGAGCCTTGTTGATGAGGATGGCAAAAGGAACGAAGCTTTGGCAGAAAGGTTGGGGAATGGAGATACCGTTCAGGTCATAATATTTTTGGAATTTCTCGGCTGTGAGGTCGGCACATACCAGTGTGATGACATAGCAGATGATGGCTGCAAAGTAGCCCCATGCCAGGCTTTCGCCCATAACGAAGTAGGCTACAGCGCCGATGAAAGCAAAATGCCAGTAGTTCCACAAGTCAATGTTCACGGTACGAGTGGTCTTGGTGATAAGCATCAGCAGGTTTATGCCCAGACAGATGGGGATGATCAGTGCACCTACGGCCGTGTTGTAGGCCACGGCAGCTGCGGCAGGCCAACCCATGTCGAAAACGTTCAGCTGCAGGTGGTAGAGGTCGGAAATGGCTTTCAGGGGATTGTCGAAGTTGGTAGTCAGCAAGGCGGTAACTACACCCAGGCCCACGAAACCGACTCCTACGCAAAGGCCCGATTTCAGTGCCTTTCCAAATTTCATCCCGATACACAAACCAATAATTGTAAAGATAATAGGCATCATGACCGATGCTCCAAGGCTAATGATATAGCCGAAAACTTGTTCCATTCTCTTTTGTTTTTGATTATGATTAAATTTATGTTTTACAAGAATCTATATGAAATTTCGGTGTCAAATTTAGCTCTTTTATTCATTATTCAAAAAAGAAATTCTTTAATTATTGGAAAAAAGGACGATTTTATACCTTTTTTGTCGTTTGCGTGCACAAAAATGCTCGTTTCCGTGCACGAAAACCAAATAATGCACTAACTAGGACAAAAAAGTGCACATGTTTTCAACGTAAAAAGCGTATTTTTGTTTCCTGATAAAATTCGAGTCTAAATACAAATTGAACTACTGATCTCATGAAGAAAGAATCGATTATCCGTTTCATCGTTTCGGGGATGTTGTGCTTTGCTTCAGTTTTTGCAGAAGCACAAAATGTAAAGATTGACCAACCTTGGTCGGTCCGTATGGCCGAGTCGGAAATGATACGCTGGCCGGAGTCTTGGCAGCTCGATTTCCAGCCGAAGCTGAAGTGGGATTATTGTCATGGGTTGGAGCTTCAGGCCATGCTCGACGTGTACGATCGCTATGGCAACAAGAAGTTTTATGACTATGCCTTGGCATACGTCGATACGATGGTCAACGACGACGGTACCATCAAAAAATATAAGCTGGAAGAGTATAGCCTTGATCGTGTGAACTCGGGGAAAATCCTTTTCCGCATCTATGAACAAACCAAAGATGTGAAGTACAAGAAAGCATTGGACTTGCTTCGAAGCCAGTTCGATGGACAACCGCGCAATGCCGATGGAGGTTTCTGGCACAAGAAGGTCTATCCGAACCAAGTGTGGCTCGACGGCGTGTATATGGGGGCTCCCTTCTATGCCGAATATGCCTATCGCAACAATGAAGTGGATGCTTATCAGGACGTGGTCAATCAGTTCTTGATGGCCGCCCGCCATACGTACGACCCTCAGACGGATCTGTTCAAACATGCCTGCGACGTCAGCCGCAAGGAGCGTTGGGCCGACCCTGTGACAGGTCGTTCGTTGCATAGTTGGGGGCGCGCCATGGGATGGTATGCCATGGCTTTTGTCGATGCGCTCGACTTTATTCCTGTCCACGAGGCGGGGCGTGACTCGATGCTTGTGGTGCTCAATCAGTTGGCTTCGCAAATCAAGCGCCTGCAGGATGAAGAAACTGGTTTGTGGTATCAGGTGCTGGACAAGAGTGGCGAGCCGGGCAATTATTTGGAGTCTTCCTGTTCGGCCATGTTTGTCTATTCGCTCTTCAAGGCGGTGCGCAAAGGCTATGTAGACAAGTCATATCTGAAAGTGGCGCTGAAAGGCTATCAAGGCATCTTGGATCATTTCATCGAAGTGGACGAGAGGGGGCTGGTCAGCATCACCAAAGCCTGTGCTGTGGCTGGTTTGGGCGGAAAGAACTACCGTTCGGGCGACTACGACTATTATATCCATGAACAGGTGCGCGACAACGATCCGAAGGCGGTAGGCCCTTTCATCCTTGCCAGCCTTGAATGGGAACATTTGCAGGACGTAAAAGAAATTGTTAACCAAGAATAAAAGAGAGGAAACCAGATGAAAAACTATTTGTATGTCGTGTGGACGATATTGATTCTTGCAGTTGCTTCCATGCAGGTTCAGGCTGCCGGGCAGTGGAAAGATACGCTGGTAGTAGCGCGCGACGGCACGGGTGACTATCGCACCCTGACCGAAGCGATGGAGGGCATCCGCGCCTTTATGGACTACAAGGTAACGGTGCTCATCAAGAACGGCGTGTATAAGGAGAAAGTGATTGTCCCCTCGTGGTTGCAAAATGTGGACTTCGTCGGCGAGAGTGCGGAAGGCACTGTCATCACCTACGACGACCACGCCAACATCAACAAGATGGGCACTTTCCGCACCTATACGCTGAAGGTGGAGGGGAATAACATCACTTTCCGCAACCTGACCATCGAGAACAATGCTGCGCAACTTGGTCAGGCCGTGGCGCTCCATACGGAGGGCGACCGCCTGGTGTTTGTCAATTGTCGCTTTTTAGGCAATCAGGACACGGTCTATACAGGGGTGGCAGGCACGCGCCTCTACTTCCTGAACTGCTATATCGAGGGGACGACTGATTTCATCTTCGGCCCTTCGACGGCTTTGTTCGAAGCTTGTGTTATCCATAGCAAGCGCAACTCTTACATAACGGCTGCTTCTACGCCTGCCAATGTGGTGGTAGGATATGTTTTCCGAGATTGCAAACTGACGGCTTCCGAAGGGGTGGACAAAGTTTATCTGGGTCGTCCCTGGCGTCCCTATGCGGCAACGGTCTTTATCGGATGCGACATGGGGAAGCATATCTGCCCTGCCGGTTGGGACAACTGGCGCAACGCCGAGAACGAAAAGACTGCCCGCTATGCTGAATACGGCAACAAGGGCGAAGGGGCGGAGTTGGCAGGTCGTGCGAAGTGGGCAAGGGCATTGACGTCCGAAGAAGCGGCCCGCTATGCCGACTGGGCGTACATCTTCGGCCTTTGTAGCGATTGGCAACCTGCTGATGCGCCTGTGAAGCCTTGATTTTTCTCCAACTGGGAATTGTTTTTTCTCTAATTAGGGAATAATTTTTTGCTAACTGATTAAAATAATAACATGATGAAAACGAAACTGACCATACTGCTGGGCTTGCTTCTGATGTTTTCGGCCTTTACGTCGGAAAAGCAAGTCATTACCATTTTTACCATCGGCGACTCCACGATGGCTAATAAGCCGCTGGAGGGCGGAAACCCTGAGCGTGGATGGGGGCAGATGCTCTCCCGCTACTTCTCGGAAGAGATTGTGATAGACAACCATGCCGTCAACGGACGCAGCTCGAAGAGCTTTATCGACGAAGGCCGTTGGGACAAGGTGTTGGTGAAACTGAAAAAAGGCGACTACGTGTTCATCCAGTTCGGACACAACGACGAGAAACCCGACGAAAAACGCCATACCGACCCTGGTACGACTTTCGATGCCAACCTGAAACGTTTCGTCGAGGAAGCCCGTGCCAAGGGCGCTATCCCTGTTCTGTTCAACTCCATCGTCCGCCGCAATTTTGGCGAAGCCAATGCCGATGCTGTGGCGAAGGCTGTTGTTCAAGATGATATTCGTGAGGGTATTGATCCCAATGTACCTCAAGCAGAAGTGAAAACAGGTGCCCGACTGATTGATACCCACGGGGCTTATTTGGACTCTCCACGCAACGTGGCTCGTGAGCTGGAGGTGCCTTTTGTAGACCTCAATCGTGTTACTCATGACCTGGTGGAGCAGATGGGGCCCGAAGCTTCCAAACAACTCTTCGTGTGGGTGGCTCCCAACACAGTGCCCGCCCTGCCCAAGGGACGCGAGGACAATACGCACCTGAACGTTCGCGGAGCCGCGACCGTCGCCTGGCTGGCCGTGCAGGAGGTAATCAAGGTAGTGCCCGCGTTGAAACCCTATGTCAGACATTACGACTTCGTGGTGGCCAAAGACGGTTCGGGCGATTTCTTCTCCGTACAGGAGGCCATCAATGCTGTCCCCGACTTTCGCAAGAATGTCCGCACCACCATTCTTGTCAAGCGAGGCGTTTATAAAGAAAAGATTGTGATACCCGCCAGCAAGATAAACCTCTCGCTGACAGGCGAAGACGGCGCCGTCCTTTCCTACGACGACTATGCCGACAAATTGAACCGCTTCGGAGAGAAGACAGGCACGTCGGGCTCCGCTTCCTGCTATATCTATGCTCCCGACTTCTATGCCGAGAACCTTACCTTCGAGAATACCTCAGGTCCTGTAGGGCAGGCCGTCGCCTGCTTCGTCAGTGCCGACCGCGCCTATTTCAAGAACTGTCGCTTCCTGGGTTGGCAAGACACGCTCTACACTTATGGGAAGGGTTGCCGCCAATATTACGAGGATTGCTACATCGAAGGGACGGTAGACTTCATCTTCGGATGGTCTACGGCCGTGTTCAACCGTTGCCACATCCATAGCAAGACGAAAGGCTACGTCACGGCTCCCTCTACCGACCAGGGACAGAAGTATGGCTACGTCTTCTACGATTGCCGCCTGACGGCCGACGAGGGCGTGACCGATGTCTACCTGTCGCGTCCCTGGCGTCCCTATGCACAAGCCGTGTTTGTACGTTGCGACTTGGGCGGCCACATTCTGCCTGCAGGATGGAACAACTGGGGGAAGGTGGAGAACGAAAAGACAGCTTTTTATGCCGAATATCAGAGTCGTGGAGCGGGAGCCAATCCCCAAGCACGCGCTCCCTTCTCGCATCAGTTGCACAGCTTGGAAGGATATGCCATGGAGGACGTTTTGGCAGGTACGGACGGTTGGAATCCGATGAAGAACGGAAACGCCCTGCTGGACATCAAACGCTGACGGCATAAGTCGTTTCGCTTCAGTCGAAAAGAAACTATGTTTTAGCAGGCGGAAAGCACTGCTTTGTGGGTAGGAAAAGGCACTTTTACGATTGTAAGGGTGCCTTTTCCTATGATGAGCCGTTTGCTTGCGAGGCTTAGGGCTTCAGCCAGCGGTCGAAAAACTCCAGCGTTTCTTTCTGCATCTCCTTGTTGAAGAAGTGCTTTTCGTCCCATAGCTTTGTCACGAGGTGGTCGGATGCTCCTTGGCTTTTCCACACGGCTTCCATTTCCTGATAAGCGTCTTTCACGCCCTCTATGGGGAAAAGCTTGTCGTGCGTGCCGTTGAAGAAAAGAGTCGGCTTGGGGCAGGCGATGCTGGCTACGTGTGGATAGTCGAGGTAGCGGCGCAGGGCGGGTATTAGCATGGCGTAGGCCGATCCGCCCTTGTTTTGGTTGTTGGTCAGGGTCATGAGATGTTCGGTGGTGTTCATCCAGCAGATGGAGGCCGATGCTCGGACGACATCGGTCAGGGCAGCCAGCATCCACGAACGGTAGGCCCCCATTGAGAAGCCCAAGCTGCCTACGCGCTCCTTGTCTACAAAGGGCAGGGAGGCCAGGAACTCGGCGCTTCGCATGTCGTCCACGTTGATGAAGGCACCCCACGAAGCACCCATCTGCAGGAAGTTGGACGCCAAAGCCTGCTGGGCATCGTAGCTTGTCCCTTCCTTTCGTCCGCGCTCGCCCCAAAAGAGGGCGTCTACGGCCAGTACCACATAGCCGTGTCGGGCCAGGTAGTCGCCTACGTACTGCCCGTCATAGCATTGGCTGGCCCATTGGTCGGCATCCTCCATGACCTCGGGCGCGACGTGGAAGGGACGTACCATCTTTTCCTTTCCGATGGAGAAATGGGCGCCATGGTCGTGTAGCAGGACGATGGCGGGGAAAGGTCCTTCGCCTTCAGGAACAAGCAGGTAGGCAGGGACGCGGCTCCATTCGGAGAGGTTGAAGCGTATCTTGCGGGCTTCGTAGCCATCGCGTTGTTCGCGGTCGGTCACTTCCATGGCATACGCCTTGGGGGCGGGTTGGAGGTTCTGCATGCATTCGGCCAGCACGTGGCGTGCCTGTGCTTTCCATTTCGCAAAGTCTTTTTCTTCCGCCTTTCCCCATGCCAGGGGGTAGGTGAGCTGTTGTTTCATCTGTTGGTAGAAGACGGGCATGTTGCCGGTCACTTCGTAGGCTGCGCTGTCCGTCTGTGCGGAAGCGATTGAAAGGCTCAGGAGGGAGGCGAACAACAGGGGAAGAAGTTTGTGTTTCATATTTGTGAGAGTTTTTTCGTGTGACAAAAATAAAGTTTTTTTCATGAAATCCTTATATTTGCATCCATATATTCGCGGATACTATGAAGCAAAGGTTATTATATCTGATACTGGCCGTTTTGTCGGCCCCCTTCTTGAAAGCACAGCCGGAGGGCTCTTTTACGCATTATTCGTCGGATGATGGTTTGTCCGAAAACACAGTCATGGACATGTTGCAGGACAGTCGTGGCAACATGTGGTTCTCCACTTGGAATGGCATCAACAAGTTCGACGGCTATACTTTCAAAACGTACAAAGCGCGTCAGGACAATCAGATCGCTTTGACCAGCAATCGGATGGACCACATGGAGCAGGACCGTTATGGCTTTATTTGGGTTCAGACCTATGACGATCGGGCTTTCCGCTTCGATCCTCGTACGGAGGTTTTCGAATCTGTACCGGCCGAAGGTGAGCCTGGCAGTCAGATGGCCGTTTCGTCCATCAAGGTGTTGGCCGACGGTACGGTTTGGTTGTTGAGCGGACGTGAAGGCGCGCTTCGTGTGACAACCGACTCTGTGAACTATCGGCTGACTACCACTTGGTATTCACCGACGTCGGAAGGGTTGCAGCTCTCTCATGTGTTTGATGTTTGTCGTGCAGACAGTTGCGAATGGGTTCTTTCGGATAATGGCTTGGGATGTTTCAGCCCAGGTTCGTCGATACCGACCGTTTATTTTGAAAATGGTGGTAGCAGGCAAAAACAGGGCTTCTATGCCATGGAAGATTGTGGCGACTATCTTCTTTTTGGTTCGGACAATGGTACCGTCTGGGTCTATCAGAAGCATACAAAGACGTTCAAGCCTGTCCAGCTCGATGCTGTTTCACGCATCAGTGGCATTAAATGTCTGAAGAAACTTTCGCAAGTCGTTGTTTCGACTCTTTCCGACGGCTTTTTTGTTTATACCCTGTCTACAGGCGAAGTGAGCCATTATTCGGCGGACAGTTTACCTCCTGAGAAGATAAAGGCAATTTATAGGGATTCGTCCGATGAAATCTGGTTTGAACAGGACGTTGTGGGCGAAGTGGCCCATTTCAATCCTTATACCCGTAAGCTGAAGTGTGAGAAAGTGTATGCCGAACCTACCAATACCGACCGCTCACGTCCGGCTTTCCATATCCATGAAGACATCTTCGGCATGTTGTGGGTGCATCCTTATGGAGGAGGTTTTTCTTATTTCGATCGTAAAAACAACTGCCTGCGTCCGTTTTACAACAGCATGACGGGCGAGAACTGGCGTTTTTCCAACAAGATACATTCTGCCTTCTCCGACCGTCAGGGCAATTTGTGGATGTGTACCCATTCCAAGGGGTTGGAAAAGGTGACGTTTCGTACGGAGCGTTTTCATCTGCTGTTTCTGGTCAATCATTCCTACGAATCTTTGAGTAACGAAGTGCGCGCGCTTTGTGAGGATAAGGACGGCAACATGTGGGTCGGGCTGAAGGACGGCATGCTGCGTGTGTATGACAGAAATAGGAATGAGATAGGCTATCTGACAGAAACTGGCACGGTAGCTAAGAGTGGAAAACCTCTGTTTGGTAATACCTATTACGTCATGCAGGACAGTAAAGACAATCTTTGGATAGCGACGAAGGGAGCAGGAGTGGTGAAAGCTGAACCCATGCCAGGAAAGCTTCGTTACAGACTGACGCGCTATCGTTACAGTGCCGACGATGTCTACAGCCTGTCGGACGACAACGTTTATTGCATCTATGAAGATCGTCAAGGGCGTATCTGGATGGCAACATTTGCCAATGGTGTCAGCTATCTGACTCGCGATGCCGAAGGGAAGGAAATCTTCATCAGCCATCGCAACAATCTGAAAAATTTCCCCATCAAGTACTGTAGCAAAGTACGTTGCATTACGGGTGACTCGAAAGGACATCTTTGGATAGGTACTACCGTAGGCTTGCTAATGGTAAACGATGGTTTTGAGCGTCCTGAAGATGCCCGGTTTTATCATTATCTGCGTGCGCCTGAGAAGGCTAATGCGTTGAGCAATAATGATATCCATTGGATTAAACCTACACGGAAGGGAGAACTGTATGTAGCTACTTTCGGAGGAGGGCTAAATCAATTGGTCGATTTGAACGATGGCGGTCAGGCTCGTTTTAAGGCATATACTGTACGTGACGGACTTCCTTCGGACATTCTGCTTTCCATTCAGGAGGATAAGAAGGGACAGTTGTGGATCAGCACGGAGAACGGTCTGAGTAAATTTACTCCCGATCTGGAGCGTTTTGAAAACTTTCAGAACAAGTATAGCAACTCCAGTATTCGTTTCAGTGAGGCTGCTTCGGCGTATGCATCCGATGGAGATATGCTGTTTGGAACCAATCATGGCATTTTTTATTTCAACCCCGATTCCATCCAGAAGAGTATTTACGTGCCTCCCATTGTCCTGTCACAATTGCTATTGGCCAATGAACGGGTTTCTCCAGGGGAACATTCGTTGTTGAAACGTACGCTCGATGCTGTGGACGAATTGCAGTTATCTCATAGAGAGAATATCTTTACGATCCAATATGCAGCCTTGGACTTTACAGCCCCTTCAGATATCCAATATGCTTACATGCTGGATGGTTTCGAGAAAACGTGGAATTACGTGGGAAAACAACGGACGGCTACTTATACCAACTTGCCCAAAGGGCACTATGTGTTTAAGGTTCGTTCGACCAACGCAGATGGTGTGTGGTCCGACAATATACGTACGTTGGATATCGAGGTACTTCCTTCTTTTTGGGAGACTCCCTTTGCCTATTTCCTGTACGTGTTTTTCCTCCTGTTGATTATGGTGACGGCGGTATATATTCTGTTTACCATCTACCGACTGAAACACAAGGTGGTGATGGAACAACAGCTGACTAATATGAAGCTGCGTTTCTTCACTGATATTTCGCACGAGTTGCGCACTCCCTTGACGTTGATATCCGGACCGCTGGAATATGTATTGGAAAATACCGCTTTGCCTGCTGATGCCAGAGAACAATTGATGGTAGTCGAGCGGAACTCCAATCGTATGTTGCGTCTGATAAATCAAATATTAGACTTCCGTAAGATTCAGAATAAGAAGATGAAGATGCGCGTCCAACATGTAGAAGTTGTAGGTTATACTCGTAAGATCATGGAAAATTTCGAGGCGCTGGCCGAGGAACACCACATCGATTTCTTGTTCGAAACAGAAAAGGAAGCGATTTATCTGTGGGTGGATATCGATAAGTATGAAAAGATTGTCTATAATCTTTTGTCGAATGCCTTTAAATATACTCCTGAGGGAAAAATGATTACGGTGTTTGTGCGTGAGAATGAACAGACAGTGTCTGTTGGCGTTCAGGATCAAGGTATAGGAATTGCAGAAAACAAAAAGAAATCTTTGTTTGTCCGTTTTGAAAATCTGGTGGATACCAATCTGTTTAACCAATCCAGTTCGGGTATTGGCTTGTCCTTGGTACGCGAGCTGGTGGAGATGCACAAAGCAAGCATTTCTGTAGATAGTAAGCTGGGCGAAGGCAGTTGTTTCCGTGTTGATTTCCTGAAAGGAAGGGAGCATTATGACGAAACGGTAGAGATTTTGCAGAGTGATCTGAACGTATCTGGAGTAGATTCTCCATCGGTTACAATGTCAGAATCCCACGCTTCGCATGAAGATGTACATCCTGAAGAGGGAGATCTGTCGTCGGTAAAGAGTCTGATGCTGCTGGTTGAAGACAATGCGGAATTGCGTTTGTTCCTTCGCAGCATTTTTGCATCCGATTATCGGGTTGTGGAAGCTGCGAATGGGGTAGAGGGCTTTGACAAGGCTTTGAATCTGGTGCCGGATATTATCATTAGCGATGTCATGATGCCCGAGAAAGACGGTCTTGAGATGATGAAGGAATTGCGTAGTGAAATGACTACCAGCCATATTCCAATGATCCTGCTTACAGCCAAGACGGCTATAGAAAGTAAATTGGAGGGCTTGGAGTATGGTGCCGATGATTATATTACGAAACCTTTCAGTGCCACTTATCTGAAAGCTCGTGTGAAGAATATCCTGCTTCGCAGGCAGAAACTTCAGGAACTGTATCGCGAACAGTTGATGAATGCCGGAAGCATGATGTCGGTGGAAGAAGTGCACGAAGAGGAGAAGGTTCCTGATATGTCGCCCAACGATCGTAAGTTTATGGATAAGCTGATGGAGCTGATGGAGAAGAACATGGATAACGGTGACTTGATCGTCGACGACTTGGTACAGCACATGGCAGTGAGCCGTTCGGTTTTCTTCAAGAAACTGAAAACGCTTACAGGTCTGGCTCCTGTAGAATTTATCAAGGAAGTGCGTATTAATCGTGCTGTTCAGCTCATAGAAACAGGTGAGTTTTCCATGACTCAGATTGCGTACATGGTTGGCATCAATGATCCCCGTTACTTCAGCAAGTGTTTCAAGCAGAAGATGGGGATGACTCCGACGGAATATAAGGAAGCAAGAAGAAAAAAACAGAATTGATTTCTTGAACCGCACTTTTGCGGGGAGCATGTGCTCAATGGTTCGGTTTTTGTTTTTATTGTGATATAAGAAAAAATTACTATTTGATTCAAGAGCGCATCAAGATGGTAAATGCTTCGATTTAAGAATTTTGTCATTCTGTGAATAATGTAATTTTCTATCTTATTTCTGATAATATGCTGTATATCAATGATAAGACAGGGCTCTTTGGTGAGATTTTTTAAGCTCAACGCTCACGACCGCCACTATGGACCCCTTGTCGAGAGAGAAAAATTTTATAAAAAGTTAAAATGTAAAATATAATAACTGTATTGGGGCTTGTAAATGTTCCACAGATATACAAGGAAAGGTGAGATTATCATATCTCGGCTGTATTCACGCTACGTTGTTTTGTATGAAAATAATAGGATAAAACGCAGAATAAAGCGAATTTGAGCATTCTCACTGACGGTCAGAGGGTTTGGCTTCGGGTGGCACGGAATGACATAAGGGCGGAAAAACGGATTTGGGCGGATTACAGCAATAGATGCAAGGTATTTTCTCTTTTGGTCGGCATGGGCGTCGTGTGCAGCCTCTCCGTCTGGGGAAACATCGAACTCTGGAAGTCCAAACGCCAATATGCGGACGATGCTTTGAAGTTCCGTGTTATCCGTTCATGGGGAGGATGCAACGCAAAGACCATCCTTTGGCTAAACGATGTGTTCGACATCCGGCGTGACGAGGAAACCATTGAATGGCTGCGCCAAGAGGCTGACGGCTATGACAGGGACTTGAAAGCTGTATCCGACAGCCTGATGCAAGATAAAATCAGGCAACAAGGGGAATAATTTGTAATTCTATTTGCATTTACAATTTACGACAGAGGGATATTAAATGTATCCCTTTGCCGTAAATATACAAAGACCGTCACCTTTTATCATTTATTCGGGTTAAAATTCTTATCGTAGTTAATAAGATATTTGGCCATTGCCGGGTCATTGAAGTCCACTTTCAATTTGCCTGTGTCCATCTTGCGTATGGTTTCCATATCTTCTTCTGATAACTTGAAATCATCAATGGCGAGATTGCTTGCCATACGTTCCTTATGAATAGATTTCGGTATGGCTACAATGCCTTCGTTGAGCAAAAACTTCAAGGCTACTTGCGCATTGGTCTTACCATATTTGTCTCCGATGGCTTTCAAGGTCTCGTTGGTAAAAATGCCGTCAGTTCCTTGTGCAAGCGGTCCCCATGCCATTAACTGCGTACCGTAATCCTTAATGAGTTCACGCATTTTTCGCTGTTGGGAGAAAACGTGAGTTTCCAATTGCAGCACGGCTGGTTTCACCTCCATGTTTTCCACCAAATCCACAAAACGGGCATCGTAGAAATTACTCAAACCGATGGCACGAGCTTTGCCCTCTTTGTAGGCCTTTTCCAGTGCACGGTAAGTCCCGTAATAGTCTCCGAAAGGTTGGTGGATAAGCAAGAGGTCAACGTAATCTGTCTTCAATTTGTGGAGCGATTCGTCTATGCTTCGGGCTGCGTTTGCTTCGCCTGCATTGGAAATCCATACCTTGGTTGTAAGGAACAGCTCGTTCCGGGGTACGCCACATTTGCTGATAGCTGCGCCCACACCTTCCTCGTTGTAATAAGCCTGTGCCGTGTCTATCAGGCGATAACCTACGCTGATGGCATCCAACACACAACGTTCGCACTCTTCCGGGCTGACGAGGAATACACCGTAGCCCAACATCGGCATCTCAACGCCGTTGTTCAGTTTAATCGTTTTCATATCAGTCATGTATTTTATAAGTTCCGAATCCTCTTACGGTAGGTAAGTCCATGTCGTCATAAATGGGGCTTTTGCCCGTGTCCAGTCCGGAGATGGCTTTCATATCCTCATCCGTAAGCGTGAAATCAAAGATATTCAAGTTTTCTATCATCCGTTCCTTGCGAACACTTTTCGGGATGATGATGATGCCGCGCTGGTTCAGCCAACGCAGGATGACATTGCCCACTGTCTTGTCGTGATGCTTCGCAATGGTTTGCAGCACGGGGTTGTGGAAGATGTCGTTTTTCCCTTCGGCAAACGGTGCCCATGCCTCGTGTACGATACCTTCCTGGCGCAGGAAAGCATTGGCTTCTTTCTGCTGAAAGAACGGATGGGTCTCTAATTGGTTGACGGCAGGTTTCACCTCGTTGTGCAGGAAGAGGTCTTGTACCCGCTCGCTCCAAAAACTGGTGATGCCGATGGCACGGATGCGCCCCTCCTTGTACAATCTTTCGCAAGCCCGCCAAGCCGCATAGTAATTGCCGTAAGGCTTGTGCAGCAGGTAGAGGTCCAAGTAATCCAGCCCCAAAAGTTTCATCGACTTGTCGAAAGCACGCAGGGTGTCATCGTACTCATAGTCCTGCACCCACAGTTTGGTGGTGATGAACAAGTCCTCGCGTTTCAATCCACTGCGGCGGATGGCATTGCCCACTTGCTCCTCGTTGAAATAAGAGGCAGCCGTGTCTATCATCCGGTAGCCGACTTCCAACGCATCGCTAACCACTTTTTCAGTCTCGTTTACCGGAATCTGGAATACGCCGAAGCCGATGGCCGGCATCGTCACTCCGTTGTTCAATTTTACTTCTTTCATTTCTATTCGTATTTTAATATTCTTTTTCCTGTTTTTAATGACGATACAAAATTAAGATAATCAATTGACAATGCAGTTATACAAAAAGACGGGTTATTTATACCTTTTTTCGGTTATTTACCTTTAGCGATGTTTTGAGCCGCCTGCTTTTAGTGTATACAGATAGCGCATAGACGGGAAAGCCGAAATTCCCAAGGCCAGTATGATACAAACGAGAGCCACGGCCATGCCTATATGACAACGCATTCCTGCATCTACGACACCATTGCTTGCCGCTGTCATCAACGAAAGTCCCAATGCACCTCCTATCTGATGAGAGGCATTGACCAATCCGGATGCCGCACCGGAATCACGCTTGTCAACATCTTCTATCCCCAAATTGGTCAGCGGACTCATAGCCAACCCTTGCCCGATACCAATAAACAGCATAGGAAAAGCTATCCCGTATAGATATGATTTTCCAACAGTCAAGGACAAGAGCAAAAAGAAGCCTAAAAGAACAAGAGACAAACCGACATACAAGATTTTCTTATTGCCATATTTATGCACTAATTTGGGGACTTCCACCGCACCTAAAAATGTGGTGATAGTCATTGGCAGGAACGCCAGTCCGGTCAATAAGGGGGTAAAGTGGAATGCATCCTGCATGAATTCGGATATGAAGAAATTATACCCCATCAAGGCGGCGATGAGCAACGCCCTTGCCACGTATGCGTTCCTTCTTGTACGGCTGTGGAACAAGGACAAAGGCATGATGGGCATAGGGGCTTTTTGTTCGGCATGTACCAACAGGGTAAGAAGTACAATGCCCGACACGAGCCATAAAGCTACAGCTGATGCTCCGTCTATGGCATAGATTACGCAAAACACGCCAGCCACCGACAGTAGTGTGCCGATTATGTCGAAACGATGCTTTGTCAAGTCGGCATTGAGCAGATATTTCACGGAAAGGAAAAGCATGACGCCGACTATCGGCACATTTATCAGGAATCCGTCCCTCCACGTAAGATACGTTGTAACCGCACCTCCAATAATAAGCCCGAAACACAGACCTATTCCCGATATAGAACCGTACCAAGCTACGGCTTTCGTCCGTTTTTCCCCTTCAAAGTAGTCCATTATCAATGCCAATGCCGCAGGTGCCATGACTGCCGCCCCGACACCTTGTACAAACCGTGCGGCAATCATGATTCCTGCCGAAGGAGCCACCCCTGCACCCAGTGACCCGAAGCCAAACAGCATCAATGAAAGATTGAACATCCGTTTCCGTCCGAGCGTATCACCCAACCGTCCTCCCAGCAGCATGAATCCGCCAAATACTAGCACATAGGCGTTTTGCACCCATGACAAGGATACACTTGACAACTGCAAGTCCTCCGCAATTCTCTTCAACCCGGTGATGACAATAGAGCCATCTATTGCTGTGATAAAGTAACTGGATAAGACAAGAAACAGGGCAATGCTTTTCACTGTCCGTTCATTGCATTTCCTGTTTTCCTTGATACATTCAAACATAAAACAACATTCTGTCTTATTGGTTGGCAAGCTCTATCCGGACGCTGAAGCTGCCATGCAGTTTTTCAATTTCAGACAGCCGACAATCCACTTTCCCTAAATTAACTTGTTCTCCGTATGCCTCAGACTCCTCTTCATGCCCGATGAGGATGGTAAACCAATTCCCGTCCGGCACAAAGTTGATGTCTCCGTTCAGCCAGCCATACCGTTTTTCGTCCTCTTTGTAAGGAAGTGCCGGATGCATGGTGCCACAGAGGTCGAACTCATATCGGCTTACATTCACGTGCAGAGGTAATTTGCTTAACAATGCTTTTGCTGCACTCGTATTTCCTATCGTGGCAGGGATGGCGGTTTCTCCAAAATGGAGAGTTACTTTGGTTCCTGTTTCTATAACCCGTGTGGCAAGGTCTTTGTCGCTTTTCTGCATATTGGCATCATCCGATGCCTTTTTCCTTTCTTGTCTCATGCTTTTTTCAATTTTAATGTTTTCATTTGAACTGGCTTTCAATGATTGGCTCTGCATGGAACTGACCAACAAAAGGATGACAGTCAATGCGGATGCTGCCATTGACAGCCTGATAAGTCTTTTCATTGTTTGTTTTCTTTATTCTGTCCTTTCTTTTCGTCTTCCCAATTTTTCCCGAAGTCCACCTGTTCCGTTTCCACATGACCACGATGTCCATATACCGTGCAGGCATTCAAGGCGGTTTCCAACTTACGGAATTCGTCATCGGTCAGTTCCACATTGGCCGCTCCGAGGTTTTCCAAGATACGTTCTTGGTTCTTCGACCCGGGGATGGGCACCACGTTGGGATATTTGTGGAGCATCCATGCTAAAGAGATTTGCGCATTGGTGGCATGTTTCTTTTCCGAGAACTCAGCCAAGATGTCCAGTATGGGTTGGTTGGCTATGATGTTTTCCTTGCTCAGTTGCGGTACGAATTTGCGCACATCGTCCACTTTCTCGAACTCGGTGTCCGCCTTGATTTTGCCTGAAAGGAATCCGCTGGCTATCGGCGAGAACGGGACAACCGCTATGTCATGCTCCAGACAATAGGGGAAAATGTCTTTCTCGCAATCACGTTCTACCATCGAATAAAGGTTCTGCACGGCGGCGACAGGAGTAATGGCGTGTGCCCTGGCTAAAGTGTCCGCTCCCACTTGCGACATTCCCCATTCACGTATCAAGCCTTCCTGAATGAGCTTCCCCATGACTGCGGCCACTTCCTCGAAAGGTACATCCTGATTGACACGATGGAGGTAATACAAATCCACGTAATCCGTGTCTAAGTTTTTCAAGGATGCTTCCAAGTGACGACGCGTTGCTTCGTAGATACTTGTGCCGTCCGCCAGTTCATCGGGATGAAGGAAGAATTTGGTTGCCAATACAATGTCTTTGCGGAAATCTTTGACCGCCTTGCCCACCAGTTGCTCATTATGTCCTGGATAGAACACCACATCACCATATACTTCTGCTGTATCAAAGAACGTACAGCCAAAATCATACGCCTTGCGGATAGCTTCAATACTATACGCTTCTTCGGGCACTTTCCCATACCCGTGTGAGAATCCCATACACCCCATGCCTATTTCAGACACTTCCAAACTTCCGATTTTTCTTTTCTTCATCATATTACGCTATTTTTAATTTACGATGCAAAGTTACTGGACATTATCTAAAACTCTTATAAACAGATGTCGGCTTGTATTATACTTTTTTCTGTTTTTTAGGACATACTCCTTAATCACTCTTCTGATTATTCATTATTTTTGTACCCAAAAATATGAGAATGTATGATAGCACAAGAGATTCTTTTTGCGGATGATTTCAGCTTTATGGCCTCCAAAGAGATAGACCGTTATGTCACCCATGCGCTTTGTCATGAGGGAGAAGCCTCCTTCCACTTGGCAGGACAACCGTTTAGGATGAGAAAGGGCGATTGTATCGTGATTACTCATGGAGAATTGGTTACAGATATGTCTGTTTCTGATGATTTCCGCGTGACGGTGCTTTACCTTTTAGGCGAATATGCCTTAAAGAACATGCCTAAGAATGATTATGATGTGATAGGAAAACTGACCCTGCTCCGCAATCCCGTGCTTCCGCTCACTGAGCATGAACGGGAGGTATTCATGGAAGATGTCAATCTGATAAAGCGTAGATACACGGGAACAGACCATCATTTCCACGATGAATTGGTAGGTTGTCTCACGATGGCTTTCTGTCTGGATATTTATGATTTCCATGCCCGAATCTACGAAAATCCACAGATTAGCAAACAGGGGGCAGCCATTCTGACACGATTTATCGACATGTTGAAATCCGGTGAATATGTACGGCATCGTGAAGTGTCCTACTACGCATCACAGCTCTTCATCACCCCAAAATACCTGTCTGAAATATGCAAGAAAACCAGCGGATTCAGTGCGAACTTCTGGATAAGCCGATTCACCATTACTGGAATTACCCGTCTGCTTGCCGAGAAAGATTTAACATTGAAAACCATTTCGGATAATTTCAACTTTTCTTCCTTGCCTTATTTTTGCAGATATGTGCAGAACCTGTTGGGAGTCACGCCCTCTGAATACAGAGAAGGTCTGACATCACATGGATAATGTTTGGCGACATAATTTGTTATGCGAATTCCACAACTATATAAATTCCTTGTTTGTCTAAAAAGGAAAGCAGTATGCAGTATAACAACAAATTAACAGATTAACTTTATAAGATTTTGTAGATTACAAAAAAATGATTAGCATTTGCATTATGCTAATCACCCCACTTCAAAGCGATGAAGAATACAGAAGTTAGCACGTTACAAATCCATTACCTATTTTTAAAATAGCATCTCACAATTAACTGATAGATAATGATTTGCATTTAGGAAGAATAGTTGTTGCCAAGTCATTACCTCACTCTTTGAGAAAAGCTTATAAATAGCTTGTTTCTAACAGATTCCTATTTGTGTATCGAATTTTTATTGAAAAATCTTGCATCCGATTCTTGCAGAATAGACAGTGGAAATAGCCTAAAACGGCTTGAGAGATTGTTTGGCTCGACAGGGCGTCCAAGGGATAAACGTGAGCGTTGAGCTTAAAATTATCATACACTTGGAGGTCTCTGTTATAGTTCAGATGAGTTCCGTAACTATCTACTTTAGCGCGCTAAACACCCACTTTAGCGGCGTAACTATGGACTTGAGGAAAAGTACGACGATAGTTGGGCTTTACAGGCTATGCAGGTATGCCCATGACGGGTAACTTGCTATTTTTTGGGTTTTGTTTCGAATTCATGTGGTTTGATATACCCCTACTATTAAAACAAAAGTCCTGATAACTAATTGAAGTTATCAGGACTTTGTGTTATGTAGATATCAGATTATCAATACCAGCGTGGGTCACCAACTTGATAATAGATAAGGTCTTCGTTAGATAATGTGAAATCTCCATTAGCGGCGTCTTTATATCCAGGATCAAGGGTTGTGCCTTTTTCATCAAAGAATTTAGCAGTTCCACCATCGTTGGAGATAAAGTTGGTTGTATTGAAATAGTTGTTGTTGCCAAATGTTGGAATGGCTGTATTTCCACTGTCTGAGAATCCTCTTCCGCATGCATTCATATTGGAAAGGATATTGTTAGTAAATGTGATGCTGTTGTTCTTGAAACGTACATAGAAGAAACGTCTGCTGGCATCGTTACTAACTCCGTCAATTGTACAATGGTCAATTGTAATCACAGGGGCTGCACCAGCAAAGCTGCTTGACGCGTCATCGTAGCGGACAAAATCACGCGTTTTACAGCTGTTCCATACCGTTGTGTTGGAGATGTTGAGAGCTGCAATGTAACCTTTTCGGCAGTCAAACATATCCCCGCCATCGCATTCAATATTTGAAATCAAACAATTATTGATTGTTATTTCTGCAATTTGGGCTGCTACGTTGACATAATAGAAGCCTTTACCGTAGTTTTTGATTTCACAATCATCAACGATTAACTTGTCATAATTTGCTGCGGTCTTGAAATCGAACGCTTGGCTTCCGTCTGTATTACTTCCATCGAGTACAACTTGCTTAATGCTCAGTGATGCGCCATCGTTCAGTGTGATGCATCCATTGATGATAGGACGATCGCTGGGACGTACGGCTTTGATTTCTATACTTGTGCTGATATTGAGTTTACCTACACCTCCTTCTTCGCTTGGAATAGTGTAAGTACCCGGATGGAGAGCAAAAGCATCTCCTGCATTGGCAGCAGCGATCATGGCTACTAAGTCATCTTCGGGTTTAACTTCGATGGCACCTCCCAGATCGATTAGTGTTGTAAATGTCTGGCTACCACGTGTCTTATCTCCGTTCATCAGTTTGGCTGTGTATTGCGTTTCAGCTTTTAAACCTGTGATCGTTGCTGTACCTGCCGCTATTTCTTCAGCAGTAACAGCATGTGCTGGTACATCAGCAGGCGTCAGCACAATTTCTGTAGCAGTCTGTCCTGGAGTCCAATGTAATGTGACAGAGTTGAATGTTAAATCCTCTTCTGTGACGGGTGACAGAATTTGTTCTGTATCAGTTTCGAAGAAAACGCCACTCCATTTGGATGCTTTGCTTTCGTCTTCGCATATGGCCTGAATTCGGGCTGAATATTGAGTCTCTCCTTCTAACCCTATGATTTGGTAGGGCATTTGGTCAGCAGTAATACCATTATAGGTATTAGAAGGTGAACCTGTAAAAGTAAGACTGTCATTTGCAAACAATTCGATGTTATAAGCTGTAGCTCCTTTTGTAGGTGTCCAGGTCAATTGTACGTTGGTTCTGTTCGTAACACGTGCTTCTACGTTGATGGGAGCAAAAAGGCGACTATAATCAATGCTTGTGATTTCTTCGCTTTGATCTTCACAAGCTGTAGTCAGGGCTGCCAAAGCTAGCCCTAACACAAAAGTATATTTTTTTAATCTGTTCATAATGGGTCCTGTTATAGAAGATTATACGATTAGTCATTGCTCAACATACCATTGCTGCTGTCAATGAATGTTTGCCAAATGGGCCAAACTTGGTTTTCGTCAGGGTTTTGGGTATAGAGTGCATTGATGAGTGCATCTTCCAGTTTTTCTGTAGAAAGCCAAGTCGTGTTGCTTTCGTAGCCCAGTGCTTCGCCTGCCTCGTCTGTATCACCATGGTTTAGACCATAAATCATCAACGTTTCACCATCTTCTGCAGTTTGGTAGTATAGTTTTTCAGGAAGGTCGTTGTAAGGAGCTTCTCGGCGAGCCAGTTTCATCATTTTGTCTTTGGCTTCGTCTAGTTTGACTTTCAGCAGATTCCAGCGGATTAAGTCTGCTTTTCTGAGCGATTCACCCGCAAATTCAAACGCGCGTTGATCTACGATCGCATTGAAGAATGCATCTTTGCTTGCGGTAGCGCTAGCCATATAAGCTGAGACTTTGGCTGCAGGTAGAGCACGGTCTAGGATTGGTTTCAGGTATTGTGCTGCATTAGCTGGACCTTCAAGCTCATTAATTGCTTCAGCTGCCATCAAATAGACGTCTGCTAGGCGCATATATTGCCAGTTGACACCATCATCGTTTGTTGATGTGACAATACGATTCATCCATTCGTAACGGAGTTTGCCAAAGCACCAGCTTTTTACGCTGCGAAGCTCTTGTTTAGAACGGCCGTTTACTAATTCTTTGGACCAGTCGTATGGAACACAGGTTATGTCACGGCGTATATCTTCAACGTCGTAGTCATAGAACAAATAGGGCAGAGGACCATTGACACCACCTTGAGCTTGCTGTGTATATTGGTCTTTGGCATTATGTTTTACTCCAAATGTGTATAAAACACGTCCACGTCCATCAGAAAACGGTATTTCCCACAAAGATTCTGCTCCGGCTGAAACGATATCTTGGCAGAGTCTCAGGAAGTTGTCTTTAAATGCAAGATTTGCTAAGGAAGGGCAATGATTGATGACGTCCAAGCATTCGTCACGGGCAATGGTGTACATGGAAGTACGTGAAAGTTCTGGGTCATTACTCAGGCGAATACCATCGGTACGCTGGCTATAGCCACCCGCATAAAGAGCTATGCGTGCACGTAATCCCTTTACGAAAGCCTTGTTGACACGTTCTACGGATTGTGTTACACTGCTTCCGTTAGGCCATGTTACTAAGTTGCTTGCTTCTTCAAGGTCGGCTAACAGTTGTTTGTAGATGACGTCTCTGTCTGCTCTGCCCTGATACATGGTTTCTGTGGTTATTGGTTCGAAACGTGCAGGTACGTCTCCCCATCCTTTGACAAGATCCAGGTATAGTACGGCACGAAGAGTTAATGCTTCTCCCAGTAGTTGAGCCATAGTAGCGTTGGTCTCTACATTTCCATAGTTGCGAAGACCGACGATGGCTTGATTGGCACGTTCAATTCCTTCATAGAATTTGGCATATGCATTGTTGGTCGTATTCATCTGTGTATTTGTTGCAGTAGCCGCATATGTACACAGATCATATTTTCCAGCATCCGGCATTTTGGTTGGTTCCATGTTGTTGATCCATTCCACGTCCGAGTTTATGCCATAATAAGGAAGGAAACGTCCGCGGTAAGAGTTGGTTTCACCAAAAGACTGGTGAATGCCCATTACTGCAGCTTCTGCCAATGAGGGAGTGGAAAAAATGACGGAGGAATCCAATGCCGACTGGCTTGGTGCATCCAGGTCACAAGATGACATCAGTCCTGTCAAGGACAATGATAAAAGGGAAATATATACTATCTTTTTCATTATCTTATGCTTTTATACGGTTTAGAAATTCAGGTTTACACCTACTACAAATTGACGACTCTTGGGGTATGCAGAGTAATCAACGCCAGGAGTCAGATTAGTCTTACGTATGGTTGATACTTCTGGGTCATAACCCGTGTAGCTTGTCAGGCAGAAGAGATTGTATCCTGTTACGTAGAAGCGCAGATTTTGTATTTTTACTTTGCTCAGTAATGATTTCGGGAGCGTGTATCCCAAAGTTAATGTGTTCAAACGGAGGAATGAACCGTCTTCTACAGCCCAGTCGCTGAATATCATACGATCGGTTAATGGAGACCACATGGTTGTGTTGGCATTCATGGCTGCCAATTCTTCCAAATCGGTACTGAGTGTACCGTCAGCTCTCAGGTTAGTCCAACGTTTTCCATCTGCCATTTCAGAGGTCATGTTACGATATTGATATTTACCTGTTTGGGTAAACTCGATTTTGTTGGCATTGTAGACATCGTTGCCGAAGCTCCAGTTGAAATTGGCGCTCAGATCAAAACCATAGGCGTATGCGCTAATACCAAAACCACCTGTATGCAACGGGTTGGCATCACCAATAATTTCGCGATCGTCGGTTGTAACTTTGTTATCTTCGCTTCCATCTATATTTTTCAGCTTCATGGAGCCTGGACGGATTTTACCAACAACAGCGGATGCGTCTACTACACCTTCTTTCAGAATCCAGGAATCTGTAGCTGCGTCATAACCTACAAAGTCACTTGCTTCGTAGCGTCCGTCTGAACGGTAACCATACATTTGGCCTACAGAACCACCTTTAGCAATCCAGAAGTCATTTCCGATTTCAGAAGAAGCCCAGTAGGTTTCTGCTCCGAAATCGTTCATCATACCCAGATCTTTAATGGTATTTTTATTGAAGCCGATATTAGCATTGAAGCTTACTCCCCAATCTTTTTTGTTAACAATAGTCCAATTGATGCTTGCTTCGATACCTTTGTTTTCAGTCTTACCCATATTTCTGTATTGTGTATCATATCCGGTTCCACCTACAGGGAATTGGATAAGCAAATCAGTTGTGGTATTCAAATAGGCTTCGATGGTACCATTCAACTTACCACCAAGTACAGTGAAATCCAAACCTAAGTTACGGGTAATGGTTGTTTCCCATTTTAAATCGGGGTTAGCCATTGTCTTGGAAGGTGCCCAATAGTTGGAGAAACCATTGATCCAAGAAGTAGCAGAGTTACTATA
The DNA here is from genome assembly GCF_019239235.1 of Caecibacteroides pullorum. Lineage (GTDB taxonomy): Bacteria > Bacteroidota > Bacteroidia > Bacteroidales > Bacteroidaceae > Bacteroides > Bacteroides pullorum. The sequence goes on from NZ_JAAZTS010000001.1 coordinate 79,240, forward strand.
AGTTTGTACCATCTGTCCTGAAGGAATGTTATTGTTTCCTGCAGTACCATAGCTAAATCGGAGTTTTAAGTCGTCCAACCATTCTTTAGTACCTTCCATGAAGTTTTCAGAAGATACACGCCATGCGACAGCTGCTGAAGGGAAGTATCCCCACTGGTTGCCAGCTGCAAATTTGGAAGAACCATCGGCACGGAAAGTTGCGCTCAATAGATATTTGCTTTGGTAGTCGTAGTTTATACGTCCGAAGTAGGACAAGAGTTTGTCATCTGGATCATAGAAATTGTCGATAGAGAAGGGGGTTCCCATAGAAGTCAGTTTCCATGCATCAGCGGCTGTAAATGTTTCGGGGAAACCATGTACAATATTGGTAAGTTTGCTGGATTTGGTGATGATCCACTCATGGCCGATCATTGCATTCAAATGGTGGCTGTCTCCTTTGAATAAGTCAGAGAAGTCGTAGCTGATAGTATTGGTGTTGCGGAACTTATGACGATTGGTATTGGCAATTTGAATAGCCGGTAGGTTTTGGTTCTCTGCAGAAGGTACATTCTTTACATAATAGGTGGTAAGTCCATAAAAACGAAGATCGTCATTGCGGTAATCATCATATCCAAGTTCGGTTTTGAACTTGAAATTTTTGAAGATTTCCCATCCGAAGCTGCCTGACATATTCAGTGTCTTGCGCTCTTGGTCGCGATCATTGTCCGAGATAGCAGTCAACGGGTGATAGAGATTACCTAAATCATCGTCTGAACTACCTGCTGAGGAATCCATGTTTTCCAAAGGTATCGGAGTGTAGATGACAGAGTACTTCAGTCGTTTATCTGAGTCATAAGTACTGCTGACATCATTAGCTCCACCACCTCCAATATTGGTTTCTGAGTAACGGATAGAGAAGTCAAGAGTTACGTTCTTAACAGGTTTGGTGTTCAATTTCAAGCTAAAGTTGTCACGTTTGTAGTCAGAACCTTCCATGATGGCTTTGTCGTTCATGTGGCTGTAGCTGAATGCGTATTTTATTTTTTCACTACCGCCGGTTATGCTTAAATTGTGGTTGAAGGTGTTACCTGTTCGTCCGAAAGTTAAATCTTGCCAATCATTATAAGGTATATTCTTATACATGTCCAAGTCTTCGTAAGAGCCAAAGTAGCTTTCATAGTCTTCTACATAGCTGTTTCCTCTCAGCAATGCTTGTTCGTATTGCCATTTTGCATAATCGTAAGGATCGAGTACATCCAGTGTTTTGGCTATTTTTTTCCAGCTGTAATAGGCGTTGTAGCTGACGTTGATTTTTCCTTCTTTACCAGATTTGGTCGTAACAAGAATTACACCATTTGCACCACGAGAACCATAGATGGCTGTAGAAGAAGCATCTTTCAGAACGGTGATGTCCTCGATGTCTGAAGCTGGTATATCGGAAATGGATTCAACAGGGAAACCATCTACAATAAACAGAGGGGTATTGTCTCCTGTAATTGAGCCGCCGCCACGTACGCGGATTTTCATTTCTGCGTCAGGAGAACCTTCAGTCGTGGTGATTTGTACACCAGCCATTTTACCAGTCAGGGCTTCTGTTGCTGATGCCACAGGTACTGCAGCCAATACATCTGAGCTTACGGTGGCTACAGAACCTGTCAAATCTTTACGTTTGACTGAGCCATAACCGATGACCACAACCTCTTCCAAGGCTTGGGCGTCGTCTTCCATAACGATGTCAATGGTTGTTTTACCCTTAACGGACACTTCTTGGGTGGTCATACCCACATAAGAGAATACAATGGTGGCATTCGATGGAACACTCAAGGTGTAGTTTCCGTCAATGTCTGTGATGGTACCATTACTGGTATTCCCTTTCTCAACTACAGAAGCACCGATGACGGTTTCTCCTGTTTTGTCTTTCACGGTACCTTTTACGGTTACGTTTTGCGCCGATACGCTGAGCGATATCAGGGCTACTAATAGGGTTAGTAGCGCGGTGCGCGTGGTTTTCATCTTGTTAGACATTCTTAGCATGTTATTAAATAAAAGAGTTAGTTTCTATTTAGTGTGGTCGAACACACTGTTAATACATCGCTGCAAATGTATAAGATTGTAAACGAGGGTATGTGGAATATTTGTTTTTAGGGTGGGAATTTTTGTTATGTATGTGGACTTTAAGAATATTCTCCCAGAAAACATGTTGGAAAACATGTTTCTGGAAGTGAGAGGGTTGTTATAGCTTTGGCTCAGGCTAAAACGATGTTTTCGATGGCTTCTGTCGTGTCGACAATATGTTTCGGACAGAAGGCCTCCAATTCGGTGCGCGGACGGAACCCCCACGTGACGCCACAGGCGGTGACATGGGCATTGAGGGCCGTCTGCATGTCGACACCCGAATCGCCTACGTAGAGGGTATCGTCGGGAGCGATGGAGGTCTGCTTCAGGATGTCGAAGACGATGGTGGGGTCGGGCTTGGTAGCTATTCCTTCACGCTGGCCATAGACGGCGGCGAAGCGGATGGTGGGGAAGTAGTGGGCAACGAGCTTTTCGGTAGCCGACTGGTATTTGTTGGAGGCCACGGCCAGCTGGACTTGGCGGGATTGGAGGCGGGACAACAGCTCGGGGATGCCTGGGTAAGGACGGCTTTTGTCGGCGTTGTGCTGGTCGTAGTAGGGAACGAAATGGCTACGGACTTTCAAGACGTTTTCTTCCGTCTTTTCTCCTTCGGGCAAGGCACGTTCGAAGAGCTTGTTGATGCCGTTGCCTACCATGAACTTGTAGGCGGCTTCTTCGTGGGTGGGGTAGCCCAGGGTCTCAAGGGCGTGGTTGGTGCTTTGCGCCAGGTCGGCGATGGTGTTCAGCAGGGTGCCGTCGAGGTCGAATATAACCAGTTTTTTCATCTTGTTTCCTCCTTCTGTTTCGTCTTTTTCTGCGCAAAAGTAGTATTTATTTCGATAGGGCGGTCGGGAGCGTGTGGAAAAAGCACTGTTTTACGAGGAAGAAAACGGCCTTTTCCTGTCCGTAAAACATAGTTTTGCGTGAAAAGGCCGATTTCCTTGTGTGGTGGTTAGGAAACCCCGCCTGTCAGGGAGTGATGCGGAACCAGTCGATGTCTGCCCATCCGCCGTCGTTTGTCTTGATGGCGGGGCGGGTGCAGAAGGTGCCTATCTTGGCGCCTATCCATTTGCCTTCCTTGGCTTGGAAGGGGTTGCCCAGCTTCTTGAAGCTCTTCCCGTTGAGGCTATAGCTGAAGTCGCACATCACCACGAGGTCGTGACCACCTTCACTCTCGGCTATCTTTTGGCCGTCGCAACTGAACTTGACACGCAGATAGACGGTCGGGTCGGTCAGGGGGACGGAAGCGTTGACCTGTTCGGGCGTACCTTTTTCTGCTTTGGGGCACTCCACTTGCGAGAGTACCAGACCTTTTTCCGTATTCTCAAGGATGAGGCTAGCGTAGTCGAGACCCATTACGACGAGGCCTGTGCGTTCGCCCTTGTATTTGCTGATGGGCTTGAACGTGAGCTTCATCGTGGCGGTGAAGTTGGGGGCAGGTGTCTTCTGAAGGAGCAGGTTGGCTACGTCCCACAGATTTTTGTAATCCTTTACGACAGGGTAGGAGTAGAGGCGGACGAGGCTTTGGTCGCCGGCATAGTAGGCCCACTTCTCGTTGATGTTGGCGTGCCATTGCCATTGGGGCGAGAGGGTGTAGCCGTCGAACTCGTCGCTCTCCTGTGGGGTGCAGACGGGGTAGGTCTTACCCACATTGGGCTTCTTGTGTGTCAATACAGGTTGGCCACATCCGTCGCCGTCCTTATCCTCTCCGATAACGGGCCATCCGTCCACCCACTTCATGGGTTGGAGGTGAACGAGGCGGCCATAGGCGCCTACGTCCTGAAAGTGGAGGAACCAGTCTTCACCCGTCGGCGTGTCCACCCACGAGCCTTGATGGGGGCCGTTGACGGGCGTGTCGCCTTGTGCCAGCACGGTTCTCCATTCATAGGGGCCGTAGACGTTCTTCGAACGGAGTACGACCTGCCAGCCTGTGGGTACGCCGCCGGCAGGGTGGAAGATGTAGTAATAGTCGCCCTTCTTGTAGAACTTGGGGCCTTCGCACGTCTCGTGCGCCTCATGGCCGTCGAAGACGATGCGCGAGGGGGTGATGGCTTGCGTGGCTTCGGCGTTCAGTTCGCAGATGGCGATGACGCTCTTCAGCTCGGCACGGCTGCCCGCATAGGCATGTACCAGATAGACTTTGCCGTCGTCATCCCACAAGGGGCAGGTGTCGATGATGCCTTTGCCGGCTTTTACGAGTACAGGCTCTGTCCACGGCCCCTTGGGGTCTTTGGCTTTCACCATGAAGGCGCCCTGGTCGGGGTCGCCCCAGAAGATGTAGAATTCGCCGTTGTGGTGGCGGATGGAGGGGGCCCATACGCGGTTGCCATGTTCAGGCCGTTCGGGCGTACTTTCAGGAGTCAGTTTATAGGGGATGGCCGCGCCGATGAGGGTCCAATTCACCAGGTCCTTGGAGTGGAGGATCTGGAGGCCGGGCAGGCAGTTGAAGCTCGACGAGGTCATGTAGAAGTCGTCGCCCACGCGGCAGGCATCGGGGTCGGAGTAGTCGGCATAGAGGACGGGGTTCTTGTAGGTGCCGTCGCCCTGGTCGGCCACCCATACCTTCGATACGTAGTTTTCCGTCTGTTGGGCGGCTAGTGGCAGGCCGACCAACAAGCTGAGTCCTAATAGTGCTTTTGACAAATTCATGATAGACAGGTTTATCGTTTGGGTATTTATACGCACGAAGGCTGTTTTACACTCAACGGATGATGGTGACTTTTATTGGATTCTCCAACTCTTCCTTCCACTCCTGCATGTACTCGAACCAGGCTTCCGAGGTGGGGTAGCCGAAGGTTTCCTTGCGCGAGGTGAACATGGTGTAGTAATAGAAGTTGTCGCTACCAGGTGCAGAGACGGTGTAGAGGAAATTGTCCTTGTCCTTCACTTCCTTGCGGACATATTTTTGTGGAATGTAGGTGGCGATGCCGATGGTCTCCTTGGCATATTTCACCGTGTCGTTGACGGGCCAGTGTTTTCCCCAGCTACCTACCAGTCCTTTGTGGTCAGAGTAGGAGACGGTTTCGTTGCCCATGATGTTTTGCACGCCTGTACAGAAGGTTTCTTCCTCCAGCGGCTCTGCAAAGGTGGTCTCGATGCGCAGGTCGCGATGGCCGGCATAGAGGATGTAGCGGTGGGTCATGGTCAGTTCTTTCCCCTGGTATTCCCATCCTTTGGCTTCCACCTCCGCAACGGTGCGGATAGGACCATAGGCCAGGATGCGCTCCGTGCGGAAGGCGACAGGTGCCACGTGGGTGGCCTTCTGTCCGTCCCAACCCTTAAGGGCGCCGATGCCGCAACTATTTCCCACAAGCAACACATCGTCGCCAAAGCCGCGTGCCAGCTGTTCATCGTTGGGATAGAACTGGCTTTCCTTCAGCTCCATGCCTTTGTTGAACTTGCCGTAGGGGTCAAGAGTCTGTTTTTCATTGAAGTAGACGCGATAGCCTACGAGCTCGGATTCGAACATGGGGCCGTGGCCGTGTACCATGCTATAGAAATCTGTCGTGCCAGGCACGGTGATGGATTGTACGGGTGCGTGGCGGTTGTTCTTGGCGTCGCGTGCCAGCATTTGAGCGAATACGCGGGCGGGGTATTGTTTGGTTGGTTTGGCTGAGGAAAGGGTGAGGGTCAATTCTTTATTCGTGTGGGCAGGCATGTCGATGACAAAGGCCAGTTCGTCTGCCTTCAGGTCGCCGTTGAGGTCGTCCAGCTGGGAGGGGATTTCCTGCTTGTTGTCCATGACCACGGCCGAACGTACCTGGAAGGTGGCTCCCGTCTGGTCGAGGCGGATGACTACGGGCGCATCCTTTTGTGTGCGGTCGCCTGTGTTCTCGAGTTTGATTTTCAGTTGTGTCGTTTCTTGTGCGGTCATCAGCATGCAGCTACCGCAAAGAATGCCCAGCAGGGCAAATAGTTCTTTTTTCATGATGTGTATGTGGCTTTTTAAATTACTTTGTTACAAAAGTAATCAAAAAAATGAAAGTTTGCGATGATTTCTCCAATTCAATCATAAAGAATTTCGCCCCTGCGGCCTGATGTGACAGACCACAGGGGGCGATCTTAATGAAACCTCTATACCTTTAGTTGTGTTGATTTATGCCGGTGGGTTAATGTTATTCGTTATGGTAGGTTTTTCCGTTAACTTTCACATTCTTGGAGTCTTTTACCTGCAACACTTCTCCTTGTGTATTTACTTGCGTGTTGTCAATCGTTACGTTTTCTGCCTGGCTGATGACAATACCCTGCCTGGCGTCGTTGATGACTACGTCCTTGATGTTGACGTTGCGTATCGGCATTTCAGGCAGGCCGTTGAAGAACATGGCCCGACCTATGTTGCTGGCCGTGATGTTCGAGATATGGATATCGCGGAAAGCGGGTGTTTCTTCTGTCACAGGCGGGATGGCGGCTTTCATGCGTCCAGCCAGCTCCTCTTCGGTCTCTTCACCTGCTCCCTTGCCGCCATAGAAGAGGTCGAACAGCAGGGCTTCATGAGGGATATCTATCATGTTGATGCGGTCGATGTAGATGTTTTCTACCACACCACCACGTCCGCGGGTGCTCTTGAAACGCAGGCCTACGTCGGTGCCCAGGAAAGTACAGTCGGCTACGTAGATGTTCTTCACGCCGCCCGACATCTCGCTACCTACCACGAAGCCGCCATGTCCATGCAGGACAACGTTGTTCTTTACGATAACATTCTGGCAGGGCTCTCCGCGTTTGCGCCCGTCCTCGTCTTTGCCGGACTTGATGCAGATGGCGTCATCGCCTGCATCGAACACGTTGTTGATAATCAATGCGTTGTTGCACGATTCCAAATCGAGCGCATCGCCGTTTTGTGAATACCAGGGGTTGAATACCTTGACGTTGTTGATCGTGATATGTTCGCACGACAGGGGGTGCAGGCACCAGCTGGGTGAGTTCTTGAAGGTCACGCCTTCGAGCAGGACGTTCTTGCTTTTTACAATGTTGAGCAGGACGGGGCGAAGCCAGGGGCGGATTTCGTCCCATTCTTCATCGGTTTCGATGCCGACGGGGTTGTTGAATTCCTTGCAGGCTTTGGCGCCCTTGAGTGAACCTTCAGTGGGATACCAGATATCATCTTCCACTACACCGCCCGAGGCAACAAGCGTCTTCCATTGCGAGGATGTCATTTTGCCTTTCTTGACAGGGCGCCAGCTGTCGCCCGAGCCGTCGAACACGCCATGGCCTGTGATGGCGATGTTTTCAGCGTTTCGTGCCGAGATGGGCGACTGGCAACGGCGTGTTTCCAGTCCTTCGAACGAGGTTTTTATGATGGGATAAGCCTGAAAGTCGTCTGTAAACAATACCAGTGCGTTCTTTTCTGTATAAAGATTGACGTTGCTCTGCAGTTCGATGGGCCCCGTCAGCCATAAACCTTCAGGGATGACCACTTTGCCTCCTCCCTTTTCGTGGACGGCTTTGATGGCGTCGTTGATGGCTTGGGTGTTCAACGTCTTGCCATCGGCTTGGGCTCCAAAGTCTTTGATATTGACCGTATAGTCGGGGAAAGACGGTTGGATGACTTGGGGCATACTGAAGGGAAGGTTCTCGTAGATGCTGTTGTCAATGCTGCTTTTGCATTGCGTGGTTTCCGCCTGTTGTGCGCAGGCCACAGGGACAATTGCGCTGGCAAGCACCAATAACTTCTTGACAAATGTGTTCATTCGTGATATCTTTTTAATTTTTACCATTGCAAAAGTACCGTAATGTTCTCTGTCTCGTGTGTATTATTTGTTGGTTTAGGTGTATTTTTTGTCATTCAGCCACTTTCTTTCCTTGTTTTTCAAGAAACTTACGTGGAAACTTCCTATCTTTGCGGCGTGAACTTTATAAAAATAGGTATGAGTTACAATTTATTGAAAGGAAAAAAAGGCATTATTTTCGGTGCTCTGAACGAGCAGTCCATTGCCTGGAAGGTTGCAGAAAAAGCTGTTGAAGAGGGTGCAACCATTACGTTGTCTAACACTCCTGTAGCTGTCCGCATGGGCGAAGTATCTGCCCTGGCCGAGAAGTTGCATTGTGAGGTAATCCCTGCCGACGCTACCAGCGTAGAAGATCTGGAGAACGTGTTCAAGCGCTCCATGGAAGTGCTGGGCGGACCGGTTGACTTTGTACTTCACTCCATCGGAATGTCTCCCAACGTGCGTAAGAAACGTACGTACGACGATTTGGATTACGATATGCTGAGCAAGACACTGGATATTTCTGCCGTGTCTTTCCACAAGATGATACAGGCTGCCAAGAAACTGGGTGCTATTGCCGACTATGGTTCTATCCTGGCTTTGAGTTACGTGGCTGCCCAGCGTACCTTCTATGGTTACAATGATATGGCCGACGCTAAAGCTCTGCTTGAGTCTATCGCACGCAGCTTCGGTTACATCTACGGACGTGAACACCACGTGCGTGTGAACACCATCTCTCAGTCACCTACAATGACTACGGCTGGTTCAGGTGTGAAGGGTATGGACAAATTGTTCGACTTCGCCAACCGTATGTCTCCGCTGGGCAACGCTTCGGCCGACGAATGTGCCGACTATTGCATCGTGATGTTCTCTGACCTCACCCGCAAGGTTACTATGCAGAACCTCTACCACGACGGTGGTTTCTCCAGCGTGGGTATGAGCCTCCGTGCCATGGCTACTTACGAGAAAGGTCTTGACGAGTATAAGGATGCTAACGGAAATATTATCTACGGATAAAATTTTATAATTGAGAATTGAAAATTGAGAATGGAGAATTAAATGGAGGATGAATTTTTCATTTTCAATTTTCAATTCTCCATTTTCAATTCATTTAATGGAAATCGCACTCTATCTGCTGCCCGTTACCTTGGGCGACACTCCCTGGGAGAAGGTCTTGCCTGGATATAACAAGGAAATCATAGTGGGTATCCGCCACTTTATTGTGGAGGACGTCCGTTCGGCCCGTCGTTTTCTGAAGAAAGTAGACAAGGACATTGATATTGATGCCCTGACTTTTTATCCGCTCAACAAGCATACGTCTCCTGCGGATATTTCGGGCTATCTGAAACCGCTTGAGGGCGGTTTATCTATGGGAGTTATTTCCGAAGCAGGTTGTCCTGCTGTGGCCGATCCGGGTGCAGATGTGGTGGCCATTGCACAGCGCAAGGGCTTGAAGGTAGTGCCACTTGTAGGTCCTTCGTCCATCATCCTGTCAGTCATGGGTTCGGGTTTCAACGGGCAAAGCTTTGCCTTCAACGGATACTTGCCTATTGAACCAGCCGAACGCGCCAAGAAGCTGAAGCAACTCGAACAGCGTGTCTACGCCGAGCATCAGACACAATTGTTCATTGAGACACCTTATCGTAACAATAAGATGCTGGACGATATTCTTCAGAATTGCCGTCCTCAAACGAAACTTTGCATTGCCGCCAACATTACATGCGAAGGAGAGTTCATCAAAACACGGAGCGTAAAGGACTGGAAGGGGCATACACCCGATCTGACTAAAATACCTTGCATCTTCCTGCTCTATCAGTGAGCATTGTGTGTGGATAAGTTTCCGCCACATTCATCAATCATTGAAAAAACACGATTGTATTCGTCTTCGAAGCAATGGTAGAAGTAGTTCTGCCCGATGTTTTGTTCGATCTGCTGGATGGTCCATAGTTTCCCGACTTGTCCTTTGTTACGTTTCAGTTGGCTTTCGTGGTCGACGGTTATTGTGAAGACATATACCAGGCGGTTGGTCATTTCGTTTTCCAATTTATATTTGAAATTGAATTTGAGGTCTTGCATGGATATTTCGGGCAGGACTTGACGTACCAACCGATGAATGCCCTGCTTCAGCGTTTCGCCATAGAGCAGATAGCCTTCGACCGGCAGGTCGACTTTGCCTTTTTCAAAAGAAGAGCATTGAAGCCGTGGGCAGAGGTAAAGCATACCGTTCAGCGTGACAGCTACGCGTACAAAGGGTATCATATATTTCTGCTTCTTGCTCAAGGCATCGGAAGCCAATGCTTTGCCCACTACGTTGCCTTCGGCATTGACTATGGGGATGAAGATCGTCCGTTTCATCAGGCGGTTGAAATAGCTGATGCCTATCTGGTTGAATAGAATACTTAGGATGAATACCGCAGGCGGTGCTACGTGATGTAGAATGAAACTTGATTCGCCTTGGAAAAAGGAAGCGCCTGTCAACAGTAGGGCGAGCAAATGAATAGCGCCGAAAAGCAATACGACACGGGCCGATACGATAGTGGCTTCAACGCTTTGAGCCGACGACTGATGCTTCCTTTTAAAAGAACCGTAGTAAGCTTTCAGCGATTTACGGTTCAGGTAGAAGAGCAGAATTAATAGTAGGGTGCCTACTTCGAGGGTGAAGGAGTACCATTGCGGCTGGCAGCTGGCGGCGTAGAAATAATAGGTGAAGGCAAGCAGAACCAGCATAGCGGTAATGCCATATAACAGAATTTGCGGCAAGTGGCTTCCTTTTCGCAAGAATGTATAGGTGGAGAGGACGATACCCAGCAGGGCGCCCGCATAGATGGCCGTACCTAGCGTGGCTAGTTCGGACAGTATCATGGACACCAGGACGGGAATAAACCCCCATGCCATGTTATACTTGAAAGAAAGAATACTTTGTCGGCTCATGGGTGTATCGCTTTTTCCTTTTAAACAAAAAAGAGGCTGAGTTGTTCAGCCTCTTTTCTTTATTTCTTCAGGTAACGGAGTGACTTTTCCGCGTGGTAGGATGATCGTACCAGCGGGCCGCTCTCTACCTGCGTGAAGCCTTTGGCCAACCCCGTTTCTTCGTAGCGTTTGAATTGGTCGGGGGTGATATACTCGGATACGGGGTAGTGACGATGCGAGGGTTGCAGGTACTGGCCGATGGTCATGATCTGGCAACCGGCGGCGCGAAGGTCGTCCATCAGTTCCTCTACCTCGGCGGGTGTTTCGCCCAGGCCTACCATGATGCCCGACTTGGCCGTGATGCCACTGGCGGCTATCTGGCGGATTACCTCGAGGCTCGTGTCGTAGCGGGCGGCGCTGCGCACCAGGGGGCTGATGCGGCGCACGGTCTCCATGTTGTGGCTGATGATGTCGGACCTTGCTTCAATGACCTGCTCCACCAGCTCCCTGCGCCCCTGGAAGTCGGGGATTAGCACTTCGATGGTGGTTTCGGGGTTCAGACGGCGTATCTCGCGGATGGTCTGCGCCCAGTGGGCGGCGCCTAGGTCGGGCAGGTCGTCGCGGTCGACAGAGGTCACCACGGCGTGCGAGAGCTTCATCAGCCGTACTGATTCGGCCACGTGCGTAGGTTCCTGCGGGTCGAGAGGCAGGGGGCGTCCTGTCTGTGTGTTGCAGAATTTACAACTACGGGTACAGATGTTGCCGCCTATCATGAAGGTGGCTGTGCCCCGTCCCCAGCATTCGCCCATGTTGGGGCATCGGCCGCTGCTACAGATGGTGTGCAGGCAGTGCGACTCGACGATGCGTTTCGTCTCGGTGTAGCGTTCGTTGGCGCCGATGCTTATCTTGAGCCATTCAGGCTTGCGTACTCGTTCCATTTCAAAAATTGAAAATTGAGAATGGATAATGGAGAATTAATTCCCCATTAACCATTGATTAAAGAATTCAGTCAAGCGCGTGTACAGGTGCATGCGCGTGTTGCCGCCGAAAATGCTGTGGTTGCGGTTGGTATAGACCTGCATGTCGAACTGCTTGCCCAGCTGAACCAGATGTTCGGCATACTCGGCACAGTTCTGGTAGTGCACGTTGTCGTCGGCCATGCCGTGTACCAGCAGGAGGCGTCCGTTCAGCTTGTCGGCACGGGTGAAGGCCGACGATGCCTTGTAGCCCTCGGCGTTCTCCTGTGGCGTGCGCATGAAGCGTTCGCCATAGACGGTGTCGTAGTAGTTCCAGTCAGTCACAGCTGCTACGGCCACACCTGCCTTGAATACGGGAGTACCCTCGCTCATACTCATGATCGTCATGTAGCCGCCGAAGCTCCAGCCCCAGATGCCGATGCGGTTCTTGTCCACGTAGGGCAGGCTACCCAGGTAAAGGGCCGTCTCCACCTGGTCGCGGGCTTCTTTGACGCCCAGGTTCAGGTAGGTGCATTTCTCGAAGTCGGCACCGCGTCCGCCTGTGCCTCGTCCGTCCACGCAAACTACAACGTAGCCTTGCGAAGCCATGAACGTCTCCCAGCTGATGCCGAAGGCGTCGAGCACCTGTTGCGAGCCGGGGCCGCTATACTGGTATTGCAGGGCGGGATATTTCTTGGAGGGAGAGAAGTCGGTGGGCTTCATCATCCAGCCGTTCAGCTGGGTACCGTCGGTAGTGGTGAAGCTGAAGAATTCCTTCTTCGGCAGGTTGTATTCAGCCAGCTGGGCACGGAGCTTCTGGTTGTCTACGAGGGTGGTGAGCACCTGTCCGCGGTTGTTGTTCAGCGTGATGACCATCGGCGTGTCGAGGCTGGTGTAGCGGTTTAGGTAGTACTTCATGTCCGTGCTGAACTGGGCCGAATTGGTGCCCTGTTGCGTGGAGAGTTTCAGTTTCTTGCCTTTGCGGTCGGTCTTATAGACGGCGGTACGCATGGGGCTCTCCTCGTTGCTGGTGTAGTAGAAGGAGCCTTCCTGCGGGTCGTAACCCAAGAAATCTTTTACCTCGAAGTTGCCCGAAGTGACCTGCTTGGCCAGGCTGCCCGTCATGTTGTACCAGTAGAGGTGGTTGTAGCCGCTGCGTTCGCTGACGAAGCTGAAGTTGTTGTCGTAGAAAACGACCTGATCGAATACGTTCTCTTTGATATACTTGTCGCTCTCGTCGCGGAGTATCAGCTTGCACATCGTGCTGCGCGGATTGGCGAAATAGAGGTCGAGGCGGTTCTGATGGCGGTTCAGTGTCATGATGGCCAGCTTTTCGGGGTCTTTGGTGAAGCGGATGCGGGGAATGTAGCCGTCTTCGTCCATCGGCACGTCGATCTTGCGGATGATGCGGCTCTTGATGTCGAACGTGTGGACGCTGACCTTCGAATTGGCTTCGCCCGTCTTGGGGTACTTGTATTCATAGGCGCCGGGATACTTCTCGTAGGCCTCGATGTGGGGCTTGTCGCCGGCAAAGACGGGGAAGGAGTAAGATTTTACTTCGCTCTCGTCCCAGCGCACAAAGGCCAGCATCTTGCTGTCGGCGCTGAACTCTAGGGCGCGGTTGTAGGAGAACTCCTCTTCGTACACCCAGTCGGGCGTGCCGTAGATGATCTTGTTGCGTTCGCCGTCCTTGGTAACCTGACTTTCGCTGTTGCCGTAGTAACGTTTCACGAGGAAGATGTTGTTGTCGCGTACGAAGGCCACCATCGAGCCGTCCGGCGAGAATACAGGCACCTGTTGCGGTCCGCCGTCGGAGAGTTTCTCCACCACGTTGTTGATTTTCCCCTCGAGGTTGCGCTTCAGGCTGTACAGATAGTGCACGGCCGTGTACGAGCGGCGGTAGATGGGGGTCGTCTCGGTGGCGATGAGCAGCATCGAGCCGTCGGGCGAGAAGCTGTAGCTGTCGAAGCGCTTGAAGGGGCACTCGCGGGCTGTGGCGGCGTCGAACAGCACTTCCACCTGTTTGCCGGTCTTGAAGGAGTATTTGATGATTTGTGTACCTTCGGCGTTCATTTGCGAGTAGTGTTCGCCGTCGCCGGGGATGGGGATGACTCCGTAGATGTTTTCCACGCGGAACGTGCCCGTCACGACATCCTTCAGCGTGAGCGGCTTTCCGCCTTGAGCGTAGGCTGCCAGCGTCAGGAGGCAGCAGAGTAGGGTAATGCTGATTTGCTTCATGTCTCTTTTTGTTTTTTTTGCAAAGATAAGCCACATTCGGCCGAATGCCAAAAAAGTGTCTCCGTTAAGACTTAAAATTCTGTTAACAAAACACGGATTTCGTGTTAATAAAACTAATGCACTGTTTTGCGGGTGGTAAAACGGTACTTTCGTACAGGTAAAGCGATGCTTTCTGATTGGTGATGCGGTGTTTGTTTTCTGTAGGTTGAGAGGATAAATCGATTTCAAAGACGGGGGAAAATGACGTTCCCGATGCGAATTTGCTCCCGATTTGCTGGATACTTCTGATAAAATACCGTAACTTTGTGGCTCGATTTTGAAATGTAACTGATACGAATATGGCAGCAAAACCTTGTATTCCGAAAGGAACCCGCGACTTTTCGCCCATAGAGATGGCGAAGCGCAACTATATATTCAACACCATCCGCGACGTTTACCACCTCTACGGCTTCCAGCAGATAGAGACACCCGCCATGGAGATGCTCTCCACGCTGATGGGCAAGTATGGCGAAGAGGGCGACAAGCTCCTGTTCAAGATACAGAATTCCGGCGACTACTTCTCCGGCCTGACCGACGAGGAACTGCTGAGCCGCAATGCTTCCAAGCTGGCTTGCAAGTTCTGCGAGAAGGGCTTGCGCTACGACTTGACCGTGCCCTTTGCGCGCTACGTGGTGATGCATCGCGACGAGCTGACGTTCCCCTTCAAGCGCTACCAGATACAGCCTGTATGGCGTGCCGACCGTCCGCAGAAGGGACGCTACCGCGAGTTCTACCAGTGCGACGCCGACGTGGTGGGCAGCGACTCCCTGCTCAACGAGGTGGAGCTGATGCAGATTGTGGACACCGTCTTCAGCCGCTTCGGCATCCGTGTGTGCATCAAGATCAACAACCGAAAGATACTGACGGGCATCGCTGAGATTATTGGTGAGGCCGACAAGATAGTGGACATCACCGTAGCCATCGACAAACTGGACAAGATAGGCTTGGACAACGTGAACGCTGAACTGCGCGAAAAGGGCATCGGCGACGAGGCCATCGCCAAGTTGCAACCCATCATCCTGCTCAGCGGTACGAACGAAGAGAAGCTGGCTACGCTGAAAGAGGTGCTGGCCACCAGCGAAACGGGCCTCAAGGGCGTGGCCGAGACGGAATTCATCCTGACCACCCTGAAGGCGCTGGGCCTGAAGAACGAAATCGAACTGGACTTGACGTTGGCTCGCGGTCTGAACTACTACACGGGCGCCATCTTCGAAGTGAAGGCGCTCGACGTACAGATAGGAAGCATCACCGGCGGCGGACGATATGACAACTTGACAGGTGTCTTTGGCATGGCAGGTGTCAGCGGTGTGGGCATCTCGTTTGGTGCCGACCGTATCTTCGATGTACTTAACCAGCTCGACCTCTATCCGAAGGAAGCCGTGGACGGCACGCAGCTGCTCTTCATCAATTTCGGTGAAAAGGAAGCGGCTTTCTCCATGCAAGTCCTGGCGCAAGTCCGTGCGGCAGGCATACGCGCCGAAATTTTCCCCGACGCCAGCAAGATGAAGAAGCAGATGAGTTATGCCAACGCCAAGGGCATTCCTTTCGTGGCACTGGTAGGCGAGAACGAGATGAACGAGGGTAAGGTGACGCTGAAAAACATGGAAAGCGGCGAGCAATGTCTGCTCACCCCTGCCGAACTGGTGGCAGCCATACGCAAATGAGCGGTAAAAAAACAAAATACTATTAAAAAGGAGCGGATTCCGCTCCTTTTTTCGTATATTTGTATCGGGCGTGAAATAAAAATGTAACGTAGTGGCGCTACTTTTGCACCGTTGCATTACATAAAGAAGAAGGAGGTAAAATATGGTTTCCATTCCGTTGAATGAAGAAAACAAACACAATTTGTTGATCGGTGTAATTATGGTTATTTTGGCTGTCCTATTCCTATTATATATGGGCAGCTCGATGGTGAGGTCCACCAAGGCTTTTTGGGAAGAAGGTAACATAGAACGTCTGCTCGAATAAGGGCAGGCGTTTTTTGTTTTCGGACAAATTGGACGTATTGCGACATTTTGGCAGTTTCTTTCTGCCAAAATAAGTTTGGCACGCTTTTCGTATATTCTTTTTCGCTTGCGCCAAGCAGGCAGAAAAAAGAAAATAAAGTATAACATATAAAACGAAAAGTGACTATGAACATTAAACCATTGGCAGACAGAGTTCTGATACTCCCTGCACCCGCAGAAGAAAAGACAATCGGCGGTATCATCATTCCTGATACAGCAAAGGAGAAACCTTTGAAAGGTGAAGTGATAGCAGCCGGAAACGGTACGAAGGACGAAGAAATGGTGCTGAAAGCAGGCGACCACGTACTCTATGGCAAGTATGCCGGCACGGAAATCGAACTCGACGGTACCAAATATCTGATCATGCGTCAGAGCGATGTACTCGCCGTACTGGGATAAAAACTTTCAATTTTCAACTTTCAACTTTTAATTAGACGAAATCATGGCTAAAGAAATTTTGTTCAATATAGATGCCCGCGACCAACTGAAGAAGGGTATCGACACACTGGCTAACGCCGTAAAAGTAACTCTGGGCCCGAAAGGCCGTAACGTTATCATCGAGAAGAAGTTCGGTGCTCCCCACATCACGAAGGACGGTGTGACCGTTGCCAAGGAAGTGGAGCTGGCCGACGCTTATCAGAACACCGGCGCACAGCTGGTTAAGGAAGTCGCTTCGAAGACTGGCGACGACGCAGGTGACGGTACAACAACTGCTACCGTACTGGCCCAGGCTATCGTAGCCGAAGGCTTGAAGAACGTAACGGCCGGTGCCAGCCCGATGGACATCAAGCGCGGTATCGACAAGGCCGTTGTCAAGGTGGTTGAATCCATCAAATCTCAGTCAGAGATGGTTGGTGACAACTACGACAAGATCGAACAGGTAGGTACCGTATCTGCCAACAACGATCCGGTTATCGGTAAGCTTATTGCCGACGCCATGCGTAAGGTTTCCAAGGACGGTGTCATCACCATCGAGGAAGCTAAGGGTACGGATACGACCATCGGCGTGGTAGAAGGTATGCAGTTCGACCGTGGTTATCTGTCAGCCTACTTCGTTACCAATACGGAGAAGATGGAATGTGAGATGGAGAAACCTTACATCCTGATCTACGACAAGAAGATTTCCAACCTGAAAGATTTCTTGCCTATCCTCGAACCCGCCGTACAGACAGGCCGTCCTCTGTTGGTCATCGCAGAAGATGTAGATAGCGAAGCGTTGACCACCTTGGTAGTGAACCGTCTGCGCAGCCAGCTGAAGATCTGTGCTGTGAAGGCTCCGGGCTTTGGTGACCGTCGTAAGGAAATGCTGGAAGATATCGCCGTACTGACCGGTGGTGTAGTGATCAGCGAAGAGAAGGGCTTGAAACTGGAACAGGCTACGATCGAAATGCTGGGTACTGCCGAGAAGGTTACTATTACGAAGGACAATACGACCATCGTAAACGGTGCCGGCGACAAGGAGAACATCAAAGAGCGTTGCGAGCAGATCAAGGCTCAGATTGCCGCTACAAAGAGCGATTACGACCGTGAGAAACTTCAGGAACGTCTGGCCAAGTTGTCAGGTGGTGTAGCTGTGCTCTACGTAGGTGCTGCTTCCGAAGTTGAAATGAAGGAAAAGAAAGACCGTGTAGACGACGCTTTGCGTGCAACGCGTGCCGCTATCGAAGAAGGTATCGTTCCAGGTGGTGGCGTGGCTTACATCCGTGCCCTCGAATCACTCGAAGGTCTGGAAGGCGACAATGCCGACGAAACAACCGGTATCCACATCATCAAGCGTGCCATCGAAGAGCCGCTCCGTCAGATCTGCGCTAACGCAGGCAAGGAAGGCGCCGTGGTTGTTCAGAAGGTTCGTGAAGGCAAGGGTGACTTCGGCTACAACGCACGTACCGACGTGTACGAGAACCTGCATGCAGCAGGCGTGGTAGACCCCGCCAAGGTTACTCGTGTAGCGCTGGAGAACGCCGCTTCTATCGCAGGCATGTTCCTGACAACGGAATGTGTCATCGTTGAGAAGAAGGAAGACAAGCCCGAAATGCCGATGAACCCCGGTATGGGTGGCATGGGCGGCATGATGTAATCGGCCGATTTCCCCTGATACATTAAACATATAAGCAGCCACGGTGTCTTGTCAGAGAGATACCGCGGCTTTTATTATATGAACCATTAACCATTTTAACCATCAATCATTAACTATGGCTTTTATCGATTATTACCAAGTATTGGGTGTGGACAAAAGCGCCTCGCAGGATGACATCAAGAAGGCGTACCGCAAGCTGGCGCGCAAGTTTCATCCTGACCTGAACCCGAACGACCCCACGGCCAAGGAAAAGTTTCAGGCCATCAACGAGGCAAACGAGGTGCTGAGCGACCCCGAGAAGCGTAAGAAGTACGACGAGTATGGCGAACACTGGAAGCATGCCGACGAGTTCGAGGCACAGAAGCAGGCCCGTCAGCAGGCAGGTGGCTTTGGAGGTTTCGGTGCCGGAGCGCAGGGCTTCCACACGGACGGTAACGGTACCTATTGGTATTCGTCCGACGGACAGGAGTTTACGGGCAGCAATGCAGGCGGCTTCTCCGACTTTTTCGAGGAACTCTTCGGCCATCGCGGACGGAGTGGGCGGAGTGCTCAGGGAGGTTTTCGCGGCCAGGACTATCAGGCCGAACTGAACCTGACGCTTCGTGAGGCCGCGCAAACTCATAAACAGGTGCTCAGTGTGGGCGACAAGCAGGTGCGCATCACCATTCCTGCCGGCGTGGCCAACGGGCAGGTCATCAAGCTGAAAGGCTATGGAGCTCCGGGTGTGAACGGAGGTCCTGCGGGCGATCTCTACATCACGTTTGTCATTGCCGACGATCCCGTGTTCAAGCGGTTGGGCGACGACCTGTATGTCGATGTCAATACCGATCTCTATACGGCCCTGCTGGGTGGCGAACAGTTGGTGAATACTCTGGACGGACAGGTGAAACTGAAAGTAAAGCCAGGCACGCAAAACGACACCAAGGTGCGCCTCAAAGGCAAGGGATTTCCTGTCTATAAGCAGGAAGGCGTGCAGGGCGACCTGATTGTGACCTACCACGTCCAGTTGCCTACCAACTTGACGGAGGAACAGAAAGACATGTTCCGTAAAATTCAGCGTATGAACTAACTAAAAAAAACAAACCGTTATGCAGAATGAATTGATTGTTGTCAGCGATTATTGCGACAAATGTCATATAGAGCCGTCGTTCATCGACCTCCTGCAGGAAAATGGACTGGTCGACATCTTGTTCGATGAAGGCCGTCCCTGCCTCACTTTCTCCCAGTTGCCCGACGTGGAGCGTTACAGCCGTATGTACTACGACCTCTCTATCAATATGGAGGGTATTGATGCCATCCATCACCTGCTGGAGCGTATGGACGAGATGCAACGCGAGATACGCGACCTGCGTACCCGTTTGCGGATGTATGGAGATGTGTTTTGAGGTTTCCCGCAATGGCCTGAACGAAGCGGAAAAGATTGTTTGGCTTATCGATAAATTTGACTATCTTTGTAGCCAATAATGAAAACTTCTAAATAATGTAATCATGATGAAAAAAACAATCCTCGTTGCCGCATTGGCATTGCTGGCCTTCGACATGTCGGCCAAGAAGAAGACTGAGCCCAAAGAAGAAGGCTTCGTTTTCACTACCGTAAAGGAAAACCCCATCACCAGCATCAAGAACCAAAATCGTTCGAGCACGTGCTGGAGCTTCTCCAGCCTCGGCTTCTTGGAGAGTGAATTGCTGCGCTTGGGTAAAGGTACTTACGACCTGTCCGAAATGTTCGTTGTACATCACACCATGGTAGACCGTGCCGTTAACTACGTGCGCTATCACGGTGATGCTCCCTTCTCGCCGGGCGGAAGCTTCTATGACATCATGTATTGTATGAAGAATTATGGCCTTGTGCCGCAGGAAGCCATGCCGGGTATCATGTACGGCGATTCACTGCCTGTACACAACGAACTGGATGCCGTTGCCGGCGCCTATGTAAAAGCCATCGGCAAGGGCAACTTCAGCAAGCTGACCCCCGTATGGAAGAACGGTATCAGTGCTATCTACGACACTTATCTGGGCAAATGTCCCGAGAAGTTCACTTATATGGGTACGGAGTACACACCGAAGAGCTTTGCCGCCAGTCTGGGCATCAATCCTGATGACTACGTGTCACTGACTTCGTACACACATCACCCGTTCTACACCCAGTTTGCCATCGAGATTCAGGACAACTGGCGCAACGGCTTGTCCTACAACCTGCCTATCGACGAACTGATGGCCGTTATGGACAATGCCATTCGCACAGGTTATACTTTTGCATGGGGTAGCGATGTGAGCGAACAGGGATTTACCCGTGATGGTATCGCTGTTATGCCCGATGCAGCTCGTGGTGCCGAACTGACTGGCTCTGACATGGCTCGCTGGACAGGTATGACTGCTACGGACAAGCGTAAGGAATTGACTTCTCGTCCTTTGCCTGAAGTAGAAGTAACGCAGGAAATGCGTCAAGTTGCTTTCGATAACTGGGAAACGACTGATGATCATGGTATGGTTATCTATGGTATTGCCAAAGATCAGACCGGTAAAGAATATTTCATGGTTAAGAACTCTTGGGGATTGAGCGGCAAATACAAAGGTATTTGGTATGCTTCCAAAGCTTTCGTTGCTTATAAGACGATGAACATCCTGGTACATAAAGATGCCGTACCTGCTGAGATCAAGGCCAAGCTGGGTATTAAATAAGAGAATAGAAACAAATCCTAATGTGAAGGGTATCCAATGTTTTTTGGATGCCCTTTATTTTTTTCGATGTTTTTCACTACATTTGTCTGTTACAAAATGTATTTATGGAAGAAGCACTCATTAAAAAGCATCTGAAACAAGGGGACGAAAGGGCATTCAAATACCTTTACGAGCAACATTATGCACTTCTTTGCCGTTTTGCTGCTCAGCTGACCAATGATATTTCCCTTGCCGAAGAGATGGTAGACGATGTGATCTTCTATTTGTGGGAACACCATACAGAGATTGAAATTTCAGGCCCACTACGCAATTATCTGCTTCGTGCCGTTCGCAACCGTTGCTTGAACGAATTGAATTCACAGACCTATCGGATGGAGCAAAACTGTTCTTCCTATCTGCTTCTTGAGAATGTTCAACTGATAGAAAACTTGTTTCCTTCCGAAGATCATCCGTTGGAAAATATGCTCACTCAGGAATTGGAGGACTTGTTGCGTCAGAGCATAGAGGAACTGCCGGATGCTTGCCGGACAGTTTTCAAAAAAAGTCGGTTCGAAGAGAAAAAATATGAAGAAATTGCTTCCGAACTTAATATCTCGATAAATACAGTCAAGTATCACATAAAGAATGCTTTAGATATCCTTCAGAAAAAGATGGCTCCCTATTTGGAAGTGCTTTTCCTCTATTTTTTCATCAAAATCTGAAAAAAAACAGCATTTTACACTACCCTTGATGCCTTGAATTTTGTCTTTACTATATAACCGTCGAAAAAGATGCCAAACAAAGAGTCATATATCGAAATGGATCGCCTGATAGATCAGTACATATCAGGACATGCTGACAGAGATTGCATTGAACAACTGAAACAATGGAGTCTCGAATCGGATGCACACCGTATTTATATACGTGACCGGATCGAATTATGGTATACTACATCCACTTTGTATGGGCAAAACCAACCCGATGCAGAACTGGCTTTTTTAAGATTCAAGAATCGAATCAAAAAACAGACTGCAGAGATTCATCCTCACAAACAACAATCGTTTGCTCGATATTTTTGGCGTATTGCTGCTGCTGTATTGGTGTTGGTGTTGCCTTTGGCCGGTTATTGGGGAGGGAAGCAAAACATGGAGAATGCCTTTGCCGATATCGTGATCGAAGCTCCTGTCGGAGCCCGTACCTGTATGTACTTGCCCGATGGTACCCAAGTATGGTTGAACGCTTGTTCACGTTTGACCTATTCCCAGGGATTCGGAATCAACGATCGTAATTTGAAACTGGAGGGTGAAGGCTATTTTGAGGTATCGCACAACGAACAGCTTCCTTTCATTATTCATACGCAGGAAGTTGATGTGACCGTGTTGGGAACTCAATTCAACTTCAAGAACTATGCAGACGATTCGGAAGCCAGTGTTTCGCTTTTGTCGGGTAAAGTGAAGTTGAGTAATCATCTCAGACAAGAGGAGACGTTATATCTGCAACCCAATGAAAAGATGACGTTGAACAAATTGACTGGAGAAATGAAGACTACTCGTACTCAGGTGCAGAATTCCAAGATATGGACCCATGATGAGCTGTTTTTCGATGAAGAGTTGTTGGAGGACATCGCTAAAAAGCTGATGCGCAATTACGATGTAAAGATAGAGGTGGCCGATTCACTCAAAAATACTCGTTTTTATGGTAGTTTCAAGATGTCGGGAAGCACCATTGAACAGGTATTGGAGACCATTTCTTCGACCAACCGTATGAAATATAAGCAAGAAAAAGGAATATATATTCTATACTAACTTAATGTAGAACCTTAAAAGAGAACAAAACCATGAAACATTCCCTTTCCGGATAAATCCGAGCGACAGAAAGGCTTGCATAAAAAAGGAGGATGCGGTCACATCCCCCCTTGAATACTCTGCCAAGCCACAGCAATGCCTCATTCGCGTTTGGAGAGCATGCAAAAATACACAAAACTCTTCAAATCTAGCGACCTGAATCTAGTAATAATCATTAAATCAAAGAGAAATTATGAATTATATCCAAAAGGCTATTTTAATAGCCGGAGCAGCCTTTTGCTTTAATCTGACGATGTCTGCTCAAGATATTACATTGAAAAACAAGAATATAACCGTCAAAGAGGCGATGGAAGAATTGAAAAAGACGTCTGGATATTCGTTTGTCTTTTCGTCAAAAGATGTGAACACGGGAAAGAGAATTTCCATATCCGCTAATAAAGCCTCTATCGAAGAAGTTGTCAATCAAATATTGAAGGGACAGACTGATTTGACGTATGAAATACGCGACAAAAAGATTATTGTGCGCAAAGCCGTATCCAATGCAGCTCCTGCTCAGGCTGGTAAAGTAAAAGGTACTATTACCGATGCGACAGGTATGCCGGTCATTGGCGCCGCTGTCAAGGAAAAAGGTACCAGCAACGGAGTTGTGTCAGATATCGATGGCAACTTTGCTCTGGAAGTAGGTGCCAATGCAACTCTTGAAATCTCCTATATAGGTTATAAGACTCTTGAAGTAAAAGCCTCTCAGCAACCGATGAACATTACGATGGTAGAAGACGCTGAGATGCTGGACGAGGTGGTAGTCGTAGGTTATGGTTCCCAGCGTAAGTCCGACTTGACGGGTGGTATTGCTTCTGTTAATGCCGAACAGTTGGAGATGGTAACCAGCAACAACCTGTTGGACAAACTGGCGGGACAAGTACCGGGTTTAAGTATTACCACAACTAATGCTCGTCCGGGAGAAGAACAATCATTGCGTATACGTGGTATTAACTCCTTGACAGCCAGCAATACTCCGTTGATTGTGTTGGATGGTATTCCTTATAATGGTTCGTTGGGCGATATCGACCCCGAAATCATTGAAAGTCTTTCAGTTCTGAAGGATGCTTCTTCAGCTGCTATTTATGGTTCGCGTGGTTCGAATGGCGTTATCCTGATTCAGACAAAGAAAGGTAAACAAGGTAAGCCGCAAGTGACGTATAAAGGACAGATAGGTCTGGAGCAGACTCAAAGTCGGTTGAACTTGATGGACGGACCCGAATATCTGCAAATGCGACAGGAATACAATCGCGAGAAATTGGGGTGGGAAGGTGACCAACTGGCTCCTGAGAACATTTTGCACCCTATAGAACTCGAAGCTTACAATGCAGGTATTAGTACGGACTGGCAGGACTTAGTGTTCCGCAATGCTTTGACCAATCGCCACACAGTGAGTGTAACCGGTGGAACAGAGGCTACCCAATATTCAGCCACCATTTCCAATCTGAAGCAAGAGGGCGTAATGAAGAATACAGGTATTCGTCGTACCAATCTGTCGTTGAATGTGGTGCAGAATTTCAATGCTTGGTTAAAAATAGGTATCGGTACGCAGTTTGTCGGCAAAGACGTGGACAAGAACCAACCCAATCTGGAAGCTGCTCTGAAAATGAGCCCCTATGGAAAATTCTTGGACGAGTCCGGCAACTATGTCGATTATCCGATGCAGGAAACGCTGTTCTCCAATCCGCTGGCCAACATCAATGCTACGACCGATAATAACTACCGCAACCTGTTTCTGTCGGCATTTGCGGAAATCAAGTTGCCGGTCAAGGGATTAAGTTATCGTACGAATTTCGGTTATAACTATCGTAATTCTTTCGAAGGATCTTACTACGGCCGTAACACGCTGAGCGGAAAGAATTCGGAAGGTAGCGCTTCTATCTACAACAGGCAATACGTCGATTATACTTGGGAAAACCTGGTGAATTACAGCAACCAGTTCGGTAAGCATAAACTGGATTTGACGGGACTGTTCAGTATGCAACAAACTTCAGATCAGAATGCTAATCAGAGTGCCGACTGTTTCGTGAACGATGATTCTGAATATCACAACATGAACGCCGGTGAGAAAAATATCAAAATAACTTCAGGCCTGACGGAAACCGCCACCTTGTCTTACATGCTTCGTGCCAACTACAACTTCGACAACCGCTACATGTTGACCTTGACAGGACGTGCAGACGGCTACTCGGCTTTCGGTGCTAACAACAAGTACGCCTTCTTCCCCTCGGCTGCTGTAGCCTGGAACATCAGTTCGGAAGATTTTATGGAAAAGGCACGCGACAAGGGAGTAGATATGTTGAAGCTACGTTTATCATACGGTAGTAATGGTAACCAAGCCATCAGCGCTTACCAAACGTTGGACCGCTTGAGTACTTCCAAATATATTTGGGGTGACGGAACTACCGGTGTAAATGGTAGTTATATGGGATTTGGCAGCGTAGGTAACCCCAATTTGAAATGGGAGACTACCCATAGCTTCAATCTCGGTATCGACTTCAGTTTCTTTGGTGAACGCCTGAGTGGTAGCATCGAAACCTACGTAGCCAATACCAAAGACCTATTGATGAGCCGTAAGGTGCCGGTGATGAATGGTTTCAGCAGCATCATGGACAACATCGGCCAAACACGTAACAAGGGTGTGGAAATCAACTTGAACTCCGTAAACATCCAGACTCCGGATTTCACTTGGAATACTAACTTGAACTTCTTCTTGAATCGAGATAAAATTGTTGATTTACGTGGAGACGGCAAGGATGACATCGATAACAAATGGTTCATCGGTGAGCCGCTAAGAGTTTTCTATGACTATAATGTAGTGGGAGTTTGGCAATATGACGATCCCGGATATAAAGCGGAGAAAATTGTAGGAAGTGATGGTAAGGTGACCATTAAAGAAGGTTTCTACAATGAGGAAGGTAAAGAAATACAAGCCGGTGCGAAGCCTGGTTCGGCCAAGCTGGAAGATGTGAATGGAGACGGCCGTATTACTGCTGCTGACAAGAAGATCATCGGTTCCAAGACTCCAAGCTTCCTGATGTCCATGGGCAACCAGTTCCATTACAAGAACTTCTCCCTGTCGTTCTTGCTGAACGGTGTATTCGGTCAATGGAAAGAACGTCATGACCTGAATCTGGAACGTTGGGATATGCGTTTCAATTATATCAGCGGTATGGAATACTGGACACCGGAAAACCACAGCAACAAGGTGACTTCGCTGATTTATACGCCTTATGATAAACACTCGTTCTACTCCAAAGTGAGCTATGTGACGGTGAAGAACATCACCTTTGGTTATGACCTGGAGAAGAAATGGGTGAAAGCCATGGGTGTCCAAGGAGTGAACATCAACGTGAGTGTCAACAACCTTTGTTCGTTCAGCAACATGGACAATACGACCAACCTTGATGCCGACAACATGTACTACGGCTACCCTACTAACCGCTCTTACATGTTCGGACTTAACGTAACATTCTAAACAAAACTTAACAAGATATGAAAATGAAAAAGATAGGATATATAGCCATTGCTTCCCTGCTCGCATTGAGCAGTTGTTCAGATTTTCTGGACGAAAACCTGAAGGGTTCGCTCGCTCCAAGCAACACGTATACCAGTACCCATGGTTTTGAAGTGGGTGTCACCGGCCTGTATGAATATTGCCGTTCGGAATGGAACTGCTGGGGCGGTGAAGGTAATTCTTACAGCCACGGAGGTGCCACGCCTTACGAAGTACTCCAGATAGGTACCGACCTGGCCAACACCGGGCACAATGACGGTACGTTGCAAGTGTTCGATAATCTGTCGTACACACCACAGACTTCTTTTATCAAGTCATGGTGGGAGTTTGGCTACGGATTGGCCTCCAATGCCAACCTGATATTGGAATATTCAGAACATCCTGATGTGGCATGGGACAAACCAACAGACAAAATAGGTTTCCAGGCCGAAGCCCGTTTCTTCCGTGCATATGCCTACCGTTATTTGGTTTATCTGTATGGCGACGTGCCGTATGTGGACAAGGTGGAACGCGATTTCCGCATCGACTTCACCCGTACGCCAAAGGATGAGGTATTGGGTCACATGATTGATGACCTGAAATTTGCCGCAGAAAACCTTCCTAAAGATCCGGATGCCGTACTGCCGGGACGCCTGACCAAATGGGCAGCCCTGCATCTGTTGAGTGAAGTCTATCTGATGGCCGGCATGAATGCCGAAGCCGAAGATGCAGCCGAACAGGTCATCAATTCCGGCTACTTCCACCTGATGAAGGAGCGTTTCGGTACACAAACCAAAGAACCGGGCGATGTGTTCTCTGATCTTTTTAAGGAAAACAATCAGAATCGTACGTCGGACAACATGGAGTCCATCTGGGTGATGCAGCTCGAATACAATGTCATTGGCGGCGGTGATGAGAGTGAAGACTGGACCAAGCGTGCCTGGGTGCCCAAATACTGGGATATCGCCGGCTTCCAGATTGCCGATTCTTTAGGCGGACGCGGATTGGCCCAGCTCATGGGACTGCCCTGGTGGATTGGCAACGACAGCCATTTCTTTGAGGATACAGATATCCGTAACTCTGAATACAACATCAAGCGTCATTGGTATTACAATAACCCTGATGTAACGGATACTTACGGCAAGCCCTGTGAAATGACCGATGATCTTTGGCAGGCTGGCAAGCTTTGTCCGGCCATTACGAAGTTCTTCTATGGCGTCATCGGACGTGGTGGCGACGAAGGCTATGGTGGCAATACGAAAGACCGCATGAAGTTCCGTCTGGCCGAGACCTACCTGCTGCTGGCCGAAGCCCGAATGAACCAGGGTGATACGCAGGGGGCTGCCGACGCCATCAACGAAGTGCGCCGCCGTGCCGGAGCCAGCGAAATCACTGCAGCCGATGTGACAAAAGACTTCCTGGCAGACGAGCGTATCCGTGAGTTGGCCGGTGAGGAGCTGCGCCGCTTCACTCTCTCGCGTCTGGGTATTCTGAAGGAACGTTCCGTGAAGTACAATGACCGGGTTGCTCCCCGCTGGGACGACAAGTTCCTCTTGTGGCCCATTCCGCAGAGTGTTATCGACTCCAATACAGGAGCCGAATTCCCGCAGAATCCGGGCTGGGAACAATAAGTAAACGTATTTTCATTACTAAAAAGTTTTGTAACAATGAAAAAGATATTCAACTTTGTGCTGCTTTTTGTAGCCTGCCTGTTCGTAAATACAGCTTGTCAAGATGATGAAGAAAGATTATATACCGTTGATTATGAGCGAGGAGTATTTGATTTGAATTCTGTTAGTTCGCTGAAAATGATTGAATACAACAATGCGAACGATTCTATTACGGAGCATACACTTATGTTTCGCACAGGGAACGTCAAATCATTGGCACCTCGTCCTCAGTCCACGCAGTTGGAAATTATAATTGACGATACGTTGAGGGTGCAAGAAAAATTCTTCTTGAAAGAAGATGGACGTACACTAATTTTGATAAATAATCAAACCGCTGTTGAGGATATACATGCAAAGAATTGAATAGTTTTGAAAATTAAAAAACATTTATGAAGTAGTAAAATTAAAATATGATACCAGTCAGGGTATTAAATCTCCCTATCCTGACTGGTGTATATTCTTCATAAAATAACCGAATTTATCTATTAACCAAGAAAAACGAATCATACCATGGCAACAACCGACATCAAATATACCCTGAATGCACAACTGGCAGATAATACTTTGACCGTAGACGACAAAGACGACAAGATTCTGACCCTCGTCAGTGCCGGAACGGCAGACAAGCAACGCCTTATCAGCGAAATCATGGAAATCAATCCTGGATTGGAGCGTGAAACCGTCGAGGCCGTCATCAACCTGGAACAGCGCGTTCTGAAGAAATTGCTC
Organism: Caecibacteroides pullorum; assembly: GCF_019239235.1. GTDB lineage: Bacteria > Bacteroidota > Bacteroidia > Bacteroidales > Bacteroidaceae > Bacteroides > Bacteroides pullorum. Next base: position 107,665 of record NZ_JAAZTS010000001.1, read on the forward strand.
CTGACGGGCTATCGCGTGAACACGGGCCTGTTCAGCGCCGTGGCACAGTTCACCGGAACGGTGGAAAACAACGTCTTCGACCCAGCCCGCAACAGTATCCGTATCGCTATGACGCAGGGCAAGGAGTTGCGTGAAGCCATCGAAGCCACTACGGTGAATATCGTGGGCGAAAAGGGAAGTGCCATGTATGTGGCAGGAGGTACCGATACGGCTACCAGTCTGTCAGGCTTCACCGCTACAGCCGGCCGTAACTTTACGCTGACGGGACAGCGCATCAAGCTGGCGGGCGACGATCCTTCGGTAGGCATTACCTTGACCGACGCCGAGGGCGAAGTGACCCGCATCACCGATGACATGATAGCCCTGAACCAGCCTTCGAAACTCATCTTCCTTATCCCTGCCGGACTGGCAGACGGCGAATATAAGCTGACCGTAACCACACAGTACAGCAGCGGACAGCTGCTGAAGACACCGCGGAGCGTCACCAAAACGCTCTACATCGGTCAGGCGCCAGCCAGAGGAGGAGAACCCGGCGGCGGAGATGAAGAAGAAGGTGGAAGCCCGCTGTAACTTTACCGAATGATAGGGACTTTATCTGCCGGTGGATAAGCCTCTAATCCGGGAGCAGATAAGCCCTTTATCTACCGGTGGATAAACTCTTTATCCGGGAGCAGATAAGCTCCTTATCTACCGGTGGATAAACTCTTTATTTGGAAGTAGATAAACTCTTCATAAAATAGACAAGATTAAGAAGCTTGTTTTCAATCGAGGTATTGCTTTGGGGTAAAGATTGATTCTCAGGATAACATTTTCCAGATAGACATTTCCAACATTTTAATCATGAATAGACTACTACTCTTTATATTCAGTCTCTGCATCGGTTTCGGCCTGTCGGAGGCTGCCATCCCTCAATTGTCTCCCCATCCCCAGAAAGTGAAGGAAAACGGAAAAGCCTTTCCCGTTTGAGCAAAACGACCGGTCTACAGCAGCTGGGGCGGCAAGCTTGGGAACGGCAGTCATACAACCCTTGATTAAGCACATTATGGAAACCAAATTTTAAACAACCAAACTTATGAAAAAAGGATTATTATACCCCTTATTGTCCGCGGCTTTATGGATGACGGCAAGTGGACTTAATGCCCAGACGCAGGAAGTGGATCTTTCCGGCACATGGGGCTTCCAGACCGATTTTATGGATTTCCGTCGCGGCTCGCTCGATGTACGCTACATGCATCGCCTGCAAGATACTATCGTCCTACCTGCCATTACGGATGATTACCAGATAGGATGGAAATCACCTTACTGTCACATTGACCGCTTAACGCGTAAGTATGAATACATGGGGCCCGCCTGGTACCAGCGTGAAATTGCTTTCCCAAAAGAATGGGCGGGCAAGCGTATTTTCATGTACTTCGAGCGTACTCACTGGCTTAGCTCTATCTTCGTGGATACGAAGGAGGTTAGCAAGTTGGATTACATAAGTGTCCCTCATTGCCATGAGTTGACAGACTTCGTGAAGCCCGGAAAAACGCATCTCATCACTTTGTGTATTGACAATCGGTATCAGTATGATACGCACAAGTGGAATCACGCACACACAGAGTTCACCCAAATCAACTGGAACGGTATCTTGGGTGAAATGAAGCTTATTGCCGTTGATCCCGTTTATGTCGATGATATGCAACTCTATCCTGATGTGACGGAAAAGACTGTCACTGCTCGCTTGCAAATACGCAACTACACCGGTAAGCCTTTTGAAGGCACCGCGCGTTTCCATATAACGGGTGATGACGGATACAATCTGACCCGCGAACTGCCCGTGAACGGCAAGGACAGTCTTGTCAGCTTTGAAGGTAAAATTGCCTTGGGTAAGGACATTCAGTTGTGGGACGAGTTTCATCCCAATCTATACCGTGTGGAGTGTAAACTCCTGACCAGTGTTGGAGAAACCAATTATGAGCATGAGAAGGAGGTTACCTTCGGTATGCGTGAAGTGGCACAGGGCAAGAACCATGTTCTTGTCAATGGCCATCCCATACACTTACGTGGTACGGTGGAGAATGCAGTCTTTCCTAAGACTGGCTATGCTCCGGTGGACGACGCGTCGTGGGAACGTATTTTCCGTATCCTCAAAGATTATGGTATGAATCACATGCGTTTCCACTCCTGGTGTCCTCCTGCGGCCGCCTTCCGCATGGCGGACAAGCTGGGTGTATACCTACAGGTGGAACTGCCCATGTGGGGGAAAGACGGAGAACCGGGCGAACCTGCCCGTTGGGACTTCTTCCGTCGTGAACAGAAGGCTATCCTGAAAGAATATGGCAATCATCCTTCTTTCATACTCTATTGTAATGGTAATGAGATAAGTGGTGATTTTGACTTTATCGAAGAGTTGACCCGCTACGGTCGGGAGCATGACAGTCGTCATCTCTTCAGCGGATCCACTGCTCGCAAGCGTGTGGCTTCCGACCAGTTCTATACCACTCATCAGACTACAAGTGGTGGCGCTACCGTCTATGAAGGCCGTCCCTATACCGACTGGGACATCTGCAAGGGAACAAACATTGACGTACCTGTCATTTCGCATGAAACCGGCCAGCGTTGTGTTTATCCGGACTACAGCATCATCGCTAAGTTTGATGGCCCCGTTGAAGCGCGCAACTTGGAAAAGTTCCGTAGTCAGTTGGAAGCTAATGGTATGGGTGATCAGGCTGATGATTTCTTTCGTGCTTCGGGTGCGCAGACTGTCTTCGAGTACAAGGATGTCATTGAAGCACAGCTTCGCACTTCTACTTCAGCCGGCTTTCAGTTGCTCTCTATCAACGACTTGCCTGAACAAGGTTATGCGCCGGTGGGCATTCTTGATCCCTTTTGGGATTCAAAAGGATTGATTACCCCTGAAGAGTTCCGCCACTTTTGTTCGCCCACCGTACCTCTACTTCGTTTTGAGAAACGTGTTTGGAATGGTGGAGAGACTTTTGAAGCCGTAGCAGAAGTCTATAACTTTAGCGATCGCTCTTTGAAGAACTCCAAAGTGTCTTGGCAACTGCTGGATGAACAGGGTAAGACACTGCGGCAAGGCAAGCTGAAGACGCAAACCTTTTTGTGTGATACTGTAATACGAGCAGGTTCGTTCAGCTGTATACTACCTGAAGGATCAGAACCGCAGAAGCTGACTGTACAATTGCTCGTAGGTAAGGATTATGTTAACAGTTGGGACATTTGGGTTTATCCCAAAACTGGGCAGCTGATGCAATCCACCGCTGATGTACTCTACACCACAACTTTCGATGCTGTGGCCAAGCAGCAGCTACAGGCTGGGAAGAAAGTTGTCTTATTGCCTAATCCGAAACAAGTGAAAGGGCGTCGTTCTTCGTTCCACAATCACTTCTGGAACCCTATTATGTTCAAGTGGGCACCCATGACGTTAGGGTGGCTTATCCATGATGACAGTCCCGTGTTCGACCATTTTGTCACCGAGAATCATCCCGATTGGCAGTGGTGGGACATACTGAACTATGCCAAGGTTATCGAACTGCAAGAGACTCCGCAAGCTTTGCGTCCTTTTATCCAAACTATCGACTCCTATGATAGCAACCGCAAATTGGGTATCGGTTTTGAGGCACGGGTAGGCGGAGGTAAGCTGTTAGTGCTGGCGCTGGACACGCAAAAAGACATGGACAAACGTCCTGCTACCTGTCAGTTGCTGGAAAGCATTGACCGCTATGTGAAAAGTGAGAAGTTCAATCCGCAGGTGGAATTGGACACCGCTTTCATCGATTCATTCCTTACCACTAAACAAACCTTCAAGAAATGATGAAGAAACAATTATTGACAGCCATTTTGATGCTTGCCGGGCTTGTTCCTGCAAGCAAGGTGACAGCACAGGAAATTCTTTTCAAAGAGGCTGCTTCGCTGGAACAAATGAGCGAGGAAAGCCAGGAATGGGAGGAACTGCCTTCTATGAACGACTTGGGCATGGATGCAGGTGGATATGCTCTCTATGAAACTCAAGTGACCGTCAGCGGAGGTAAGGCCACGCTGGAAATAGAAAATGTGCGCGACTATGCGGTAGTTTGCCTGGATGGGGAAACTGTGGGTGAATTGGATAATGATTCCCGTAGCCTGACATTCCAGGCAACAGACGGAACGCATACGATGCAACTCTATGCTGAAAACATCGGCCGTATCACTTACGGCCCCGAAATATTGGACAATTCGAAAGGCTTGTTCGGCACAGCCACGCTGGATGCTGAACCGTTGACAGGTTGGATAGTCACTCCGTTGGCTATTCATGCCTGTGACGGGGTGGACCAGCTGAACTTTGGACCGATGGAGGAACCTCATCGTCCTTGCTTCTACCGAGGAACATTCACTGCCCCGACTGGTGGAGAATGGCATTTGGACATCAGAGGGTGGGGCATGGGTGAAGTATGGCTCAATGGCGAATATTTGGGCACATACTGGGAACAGAATGCCCAACAGTCATTGCCCGTTCCCGCTTCGATGCTGAAAAATGGTGAAAATACGCTAATAGTATTTGATTTGAAGAATAACGGAAAGCGTACCATGAAGCTGACTGACAAACCTATATTCAACTAATCCGACAAATAAATTTCTATGAAAAAAAAATACCTGTTTATTTTACTTCTCGTCGCAGTGCTATTTTGTCCTGTAGCGCAGGCACGTAAAATTACCTGTTTCAACGAAGGATGGCAGTTTATTAAAGGCCCCTTTGCAAACAATATCGTGTCCGCCCAAAACCAATGGAAGCGGAAATGGAATCCTGTTACCCTGCCTCACACTTGGAATGCTCGTGACATGCAGGAAATCGAACGGAACTTCTACGAAGGCGAAGCCTACTATCGAAAAGAATACTTCTGTCCTGCCGAACTGAAAGGAAAACGTCTCTATTTGAAATTTGAAGGTGTAGGAAGTTGTGCTGAAGTTTACGTGAATGGTAAGTTGGTAGGTAGCCACAAAGGTGCTTATGGGGCTTTCGTTTGTGAAATGGGCAATGCCTTGAAATATGGTGAAAATAACCAGATTGTGGTCAAGGTGAGCAATGCATCCCGTCCGGATGTTATCCCCGTCAATCATAGCTTATTCGGTGTTTATGGAGGTATTTATCGTCCTGTTTGGTTGATTGTTACTGAACCTTGTAGTATTACTTTGTCTGACTATGCTTCGTCTGGCGTCTATATCACTCAAAATAATGTTTCTTCTAAAAGTGCAGATGTGAAGATAAAAGTGAAACTGGACAATGGTACTTGGCAACCCTCACAAGTGAAACTTGAGAACGCTATTTATACTCGGGAGGGGAAAAAAGTTTGTTCGGATGTACAGGACATTCGTCTTTCGCCTCAAGGTATCAAAGACTACGTGTCAGAGTTTACTGTGAAGAAACCTCATCTGTGGCAAGGACGTAAAGATCCCTATCTTTACAAGGTAGTGACTCGTTTGATACAGGATGACAGGGTCGTCGACGAAATGGTACAACCACTCGGTTTGCGGCACTATGAAATCGTGGCTGGAAAAGGCTTTTTCCTGAACGGTGAAAAATATCCCATGTATGGTGTGACTCGTCATCAAGATTGGTGGGGGTTGGGTAGTGCTCTCAGTAATAAGGAGCATGACACCGATCTTGCCATGATTATGGACATTGGTGCTACTACCGTGCGTTTTGCCCATTATCAGCAGTCGGATTATATCTACTCGAAATGTGACAGCTTAGGACTTATTATTTGGGCAGAAATTCCTTTTGTAAATCGTGTGACTGGGCAAGAAAGGGAAAATGCGCATTCTCAGTTGCGCGAACTGATTCGTCAGAGCTTCAATCATCCATCTATCTATGCATGGGGACTGCACAACGAAGTGTATGAACCGCATGAATATACGGCAATGTTGACGAGGGAACTGCACGAACTGGCCAAGACAGAAGATCCCGACCGTTATACTGCTGCTGTCAACGGTTATGGCCATGCGGAACATCCTGTGAACTTTAATTCCGATATTCAGGGGATGAATCGTTATTTCGGTTGGTATGAAAAGAAAATACAAGATATCAAACCTTGGGTGGAGGAACTGGAAAAGAAATATCCTGAGCAGATACTGATGCTGACTGAATATGGGGCTGGTGGGGTCGTGACACATCAAACCGAGCAATTGGCCGAGTCTGGAAATCCTTGGGGACAGTTTTATCCTGAAACTTTTGAAACAAAGCTACATGAATACCAGTGGAGTGTAATAGCTGAGCATCCCTACATCATCGCTTCCTATTTTTGGAATATGTTCGATTTTGCTGTTCCTACAAGAGTCGGTGGATGTATCCCTGCGCGTAATATGAAAGGTTTAGTGACTTTCGATCGAAAAATAAAGAAAGATGCTTATTATTTTTACAAAGCTAACTGGAGTCGAGATCCTGTGGTCTATCTGACTGAACGTCGTTATATAAACCGCGAACGAAAAAATACACATGTGACTGTATATTCCAACGTAGGAATTCCCAAAGTCTATTTGAATGGTAAGGAACTGACCACCATGCATCAGGGATACACTCAAATACATTACGTGTTTGATGCTACGTTGGACATGGGAAAGAATGTGGTGGAAGCCATAGTAACAGCTCCCGATGGGAAAGTGTACCGTGATCGTATAGAATGGAACTATGGCGGAGAAAGTGACCGAAAAATGAATGTATATGAAAACCCAAATGAACATTTTGGCCTTTAATAAGTGTGTAACTGAATTTTTAGTTATAGATAAAAAGAAAATAGAAACAGTAAATTATATGAGAAGAGTAATATATAATTATCTACTTTTAACTATTATTGCTTTTTTAGGTGGAGCATGTAATGAAGAAAAAGGAATTTTCCAAATTAGAGACCATGCTTTTTATCTGAACGGGAAATCTGTCCAACTCATTTGTGGCGAAATGCACTATCCGCGTATTCCGCAAGAATATTGGCGCGACCGCATTAGGCGTGCCAAAGCGATGGGTATAAATACAATTTCTACTTATGTGTTTTGGAATATACATGAACGTCAGCCTGGAGTATTCGATTTCGAGGGACAAGCTGATTTGGGTAAATTTGTAAAAATTGCCCAAGAAGAAGGTCTGTATGTTATATTACGTCCGGGACCCTATGTTTGTGCTGAATGGGACTTTGGCGGTTATCCGGCATGGCTTCAACAGAATGAAGACATGGTATATAGAAGCCGGGATCCAAAGTTTCTGAATGCTTGCGAACGGTATATTAACAGATTGGGAAAAGAAGTAGGTGATCTTACTATTTCTAATGGAGGCCCTATATTGATGGTGCAGGTGGAAAATGAATATGGATCTTATGGTAATGATAAGGAGTATTTAAGTAAATTGCGGGATATGTTGCGGAATGCTGGATTTAATGTCCCGCTCATAACTTGTGATGGTGGTGGACAGATAGCCGCCGGTTCTATAGAAGGCGTTTGGCCTACAATCAATGGTTCTACAGGCGAGGATATTATACAGACTTTGGATAATTATGTTCCCGGTGGTCCTTATTTCGTGGCAGAATTTTATCCAGCTTGGTTTGATGTTTGGGGACAACCTCATTCTGTTCGTAATTATGAAAAACCGGCCAAGCAGCTGGATTGGATGTTGCAACATGGTATATCGGTCAGTATGTATATGTTCCATGGAGGTACCAATTTTGATTATACTAATGGAGCCAATACAGCTTATGGGTATGCTCCTCAACCTACCAGTTATGATTATGATGCGCCTTTAGGAGAGTATGGAAATGCTACTCCGAAGTATTATGCTTTTCGTGAAGTTATTCAGAAATATCTACCTGAAGGAGAAAAGCTTCCTGACGTACCAGAAGAAAATCCAATCATATCCTTTCCGACTGTGAAATTGGCACAGTCCGCTCCATTGTCTGCCGCATTTACGAAACGAATCAAAACTCGTGTTCCTTTAACAATGGAAGCTGTCCATCAGGATTTTGGATACATCCATTATGAAACAGAGTTGACCGAACAGATTAAAGACGGTATTCTGGTACTAAAAGATTTGCGCGACTATGCTGTTGTTTTGTTGAACGGCAAATATGTAGGAAGTTTGGATAGAAGACATCGGCAGAATAAATTGCGGATTTCTGTTGATGAAATTCCGGCACGGCTTGAAATTCTTGTAGAGAATGTTGGACGTGTGAATTATGGGGAAGATATTCAGAATAACTTAAAAGGTATTACGGATAAAGTATTGTTGAATGGTAAAGAAGTAGAAGGGTGGATAGTCAGTCCCCTTCCGCTTTATCAGGCTGATGTGAGAAAATTCAACTGGAATGACGCTTCGGTCAAAGGATCTCCAGCCTTCTTTAAAGGTACGTTCCATTTGGATAAGATTGGCGATACCTTCCTGGACGTACGTGGATGGGGAAAAGGAGCGGCATGGATTAATGGGCATTCTTTGGGTAAATTTTGGTATATAGGACCTCAACAGACCTTATATGTGCCGGGACCTTGGCTTAAAGAAGGTGAAAATGAAATCGTAATATTCGAAATGGAAGATCAAGGATGTCGTACTGTATGCGGATTGGACAAGCCAATATTAAACGATGTTAGAAAAGATAAAAATGCACCAGAGCGCGAAACAAAATATGATGAGCAAGAACCCATATTGGACAGAGGAGACCAAATTTATGAAGGACAGATGGAGAAAAATGCAGACTGGCAGACATTTATGTTTAATGGAAAAAAAACGTTGCGGCATTTATGTTTAGAAGTCTTGTCGTCTTATGATGGAAAACATTCTTGTATTAGCGAAATAGAATTGCTGGACGGAGAAGGAAAGAGCCTTTCGAAAGATTATTGGAAAATATTATATGCCAGCACGGAACAGAAGGGCGAAGGGTATGCTGACCAGTTGATAGATGGTGATGTACATTCTTATTGGCATTCTCAATGGCAAAGCACTGCTTCTCATTTTCCTCATCAGTTGATTATAGATTTAGGAGAAATACAAGTGATCGGAGGAATACGTATAAAGTTACGTAATTCACAGGCTGCCGGTTGTATTAAAGACTTTCGGTTATATGGACGTCCTCAATTCTTTTTGTTTCGTAACCGCAAATAAATCATACTCAATTTAGTACTTAATTTTAAGTTGTAGAGAATTATGTTTAAAATATTCGTTACTCTTTTGTTTTTGTGTGTCCATATCCTAGTTGACGCACAAGAAAACAAGCCTTTCGTCATCCCCGAACTGAAAGAATGGAAAAGTGCTGAAGGTACATTCACGCCCACCGATGGAGGACGTGTTGTTTATAGCGCCCGTCAGCCGGAACTGAAAGCTACTGCAATCACCTTTGCCGAAGATCTTCATCTTATGTTCGGCAGCATATGGACTGTCAGCACCGACAAAGCTCGTCCGGGAGACATCGAACTGACACTCCACACTAAACGTCCTAAACATTCACCGGAAGAATACGAAATCAACATCGGTAAAAAAGTCCGCATAACCGCTCCGCAAGCTGTCGGTATCTATTGGGGAACACGTTCACTGCTACAAATCATGGAACAGAATGATACACACGCACTGCCCTGTGGTACCATTACCGACTGGCCCGACTATGCTGTGCGCGGCTTCATGCTGGACTGCGGTCGAAAGTTCATCCCCCTAGAATTTCTTCAGGATTACGTCCGGATCATGTCCTACTACAAGATGAACACTTTCCAGATACACCTGAATGACAATGCCTTTCCGCGGTTTTATCACTGGGATCTGATGAAGACTTACTCTGCCTTCCGACTGGAGTGTGACACCTATCCGGGACTGACGGCACAAGACGGCTCCTATACGAAACAAGAGTTCATCGACCTGCAGATATTGGCCGAAAGCAAGTTCGTCAACATCATCCCCGAAATCGATGTCCCTGCCCATTCACTGGCCTTTACCCAATACAAACCCGAAATAGGGAGTCAGAAATACGGAATGGACCATCTGGACCTGTTCAATCCGGAGACCTATAAGTTTGTAGACAATCTCTTCAAGGAATATCTGGAAGGGGAGAATCCGGTTTTCAGAGGGAAACAGGTACACATCGGTACGGACGAATACTCCAACAAGGACACGGCTGTAGTCGAAAAGTTCAGGTACTTCACCGACCACTACATCAAATATGTTGAGAAGTTCGGCAAGCAGGCATGTATTTGGGGCGCACTGACGCATGCCGCCGGAAAAACACCGGTCAAGTCGGAAAATGTCATTATGAACGCCTGGTACAACGGATATGCCGACCCGGCAGAAATGATCAGACAAGGCTACAAGCTGATAAGTATCCCCGACGGATGGTTATACATCGTACCCGCAGCCGGATATTATTATGACTATCTGAACACCGAACGGCTTTACAAGGAATGGACGCCTGCCCGTATCGGGAAGGCTGTTTTCGAAGAAAAACATCCCTCCATTCTGGGAGGCATGTTTGCCGTCTGGAACGATCATGCTGGCAATGGCATTTCAACTAAAGACATTCACGACCGTGTATTCCCTGCCGTACAGACATTGGCTGTAAAGATGTGGACTGGAGCACACCCGGTATTACCCTTTGAAGCTTTCGATCAAGAACGCAAGCAACTAAGTGAAGCACCAGGAGTTAATCAAAGGGGAAAGATAGGAAAAGGACAAGGACTGGTTTATGAACAATCCCAAATACACCCCAATTCGACTCTGCCTTATCGGGAAGCCGGATACGGCTATCGAATCGAATTCGACCTGCAAGGACAACCTGAAGCCTACGGTACAGAACTGTTCCGCTCGCCTACAGCCGTATTCTATCTGTCCGACCCCATCAAAGGCATGATGGGATTTGCTCGCGACGGTTATCTGAACACCTTCCCCTATCGGGTAAAAGACGAACAGGTAAAAGTCTGCGTGGAAGGTGACAACCGTTCAACACGTCTTTATATCAACAACAAACTGATAGAAGACATGCAAATAGGTCGCCAATATTTCAACGGGGGGAAAGACTCCATGAAATATGTACGCACACTGGTGTTTCCATTGGAAAAATCGGGAAACTTTAAAAGTCGGGTAACCAATTTGAAAGTATTTCAACAACAATAGTAAATGAGATGAAAATGAAAAGATTGACAGTCATGTTATTATGCGCCGGAATGTGCTTTCCGGCTTTAGCTAGAAAAATTCAAGATCCATTTCCCCACAAAAAGGAAATCTATAAAAAGGGCTGGATCGACTTTAACAAAAACGGAAAGAAGGACATCTATGAAGACCCGACACAGAATATCGAGAAACGAATCGACGACCTGCTTTCACAAATGAACCTGGATGAAAAGACTTGCCAACTGGCTACCTATTACGGTTACAAGAAAGCTCTGGAAGACAGCGTACCTACCGCCGCATGGAAAACAAATATACTGAAAGACGGAATAGCCAACGTAGACGAACACCTGAACAAGGAAATTGGAGATCCGAATACATTGGCCACGGCGCTGGCCGAAACTCAACGTTTCTTTGTGGAATATACTCGATTGGGTATTCCTGTGGATTTTACAAATGAGGGAATTAGAGGTCTATGCGCGCGTAGTGCAACCAGTTTTCCGTCGATGAATGGACTGGGATGTACATGGGACAAGGAACTGGCTTATATGCAAGGTGTCATTGAAGGCCGGGAAGCCCGTGCCATGGGCTACACCAACATCTATGCCCCTATTCTGGATGTAGCGAGAGACCAACGCTGGGGGCGGTGGGAAGGGTCTATCGGTGAAGATCCCTATTTAGTAGCACGTATCGGAGTAGCCATGAGCAAAGGTATACAGAGCCAGCGGGTTGTATCCACTCCCAAACACTATGTCGGTTACGGTGACTGTAAGGCGGCCCGTCAATGGGATTCGCGTACTGATCCTCATATTACTCCTTCGGAAATGTATTATATTCATGAATACCCCTTCCGGAAAGTCTTTCAGGAAGCAGGCGCTTTGGGCGTGATGTGTGCCTACAATGACTACGACGGGGTACCTATGGCCGGTAATTATCATTATCTGACAGAAGTTCTGCGTAAAGAAATGGGATTCAAGGGTTATGTAGTATCAGACAGCTATGCTATTGGCCGTTTGAATGGTGTACACAAGGTTACCCCCAATTATAAGGAATCTGGGCGTAAGGCTATAGAGGCAGGACTGAATGTACGCACCGAGTTCAATGATCCTACTGAATACATCACAAATATTCGCGAATTGGTACTGGAAGGCAAGCTATCTATGGAGAGGGTAGATGAATTGGTAAGAGATGTCTTGTATGTTAAGTTCTGGTTGGGCTTGTTCGACAATCCCTATACCGGTTCTACCAAGGAGGCTTCCGATATCGTTTCATGCGAAGATCACTTGAATACCGCATTGCGGGCTTCGCGTGAATGCCTCGTACTGTTGAAGAATGCTGATAACATGCTTCCCCTCCAGACCCGATACCGCAAGATTGCCGTCATCGGTCCCAATGCCGACTCGAAAGATTACATTCCAGCACATTATGGTCCGATGGGCTTCGAACGTTTTTATAGTGTAGTCGACGGACTCAAAAGTGTCTATCAACATGATGATGTAGAAATCAATTACGTCAAAGGTATCGATATCGTAAACCCGGGTTGGCCCGAAAACGAACTGATGTGCGACACCCTGACGACCGGCGAACAACAATCCATACAGGAAGCCGTAGAACTGGCACGCCGCAGTGACGTGGCCGTACTGGTATTGGGAGATAACCAACGCACATCCGGCGAAAGCCGTACACGTAGCAGCCTAGATTTGCCCGGACATCAGGAACAGTTGCTCGAAGCAGTCGTAAAGACAGGAAAACCTGTTGTGTTGGTTCTCATCTGGGGACGTCCCGCAACTATTAACTTCGCTGATCGTTATTGCAAAGGTATTTTGGCTGCTGGATATCCGGGTGCACAAGGTGGACTGGCCATTGCAGAAGCATTGAAGGGAGACTATAATCCTGGAGGCAAACTTACCGGTACTTGGCCAAAAACGGTCGGCCAGCTTCCAATGAATATACCGACCAAGCCCAATGCTAATTGGGAACCTATGAAATATCATTCGGTTGCCAACAAAGGATTACTGTATTGCTTCGGACATGGATTATCCTATACAACTTTCCGTTATGATGATTTGAAGATAGACAGTATTCACACCCAGACCGCTCATGTCAAAGTATCGTGCCGAGTGACTAATACGGGAAGTGTGGCTGGAGACGAAGTGGTACAGCTATATGTCAACGATGTAGTAAGTTCTACCACCACCTATGAGAAGAATCTTAGGGGATTTGAACGTATCCATTTGCTGCCAGGTGAAAGTAAGGAAATCACTTTCAACATCGTTCCCGATGATTTGATACTTATTAACGAACAGAAGGAACGGGTAGTAGAACCTGGCGAGTTCAAAGTGATGGTGGGCAGCTCATACGAGGACATTCGTCTGGCTGATAGTTTCTACTATCGTTCGGATATCGCAACGGATGGAGATCTTCAGCCTATAGAAAAAGGAAAGATGATTGATGAATCGAACTTCAAGGAAGAAAAGGAATAACGAAGGAGTTTCTAAAATGAAAGAGCCAGCTTCTGCATGAAAATGCGAGAGCTGGCTCTTTTTGTATCGTCTTATTTCTACTGTCATTTCGGCAGGGCTTTTTTACACTTCGGTAGTTTTTTCATGATTGCAACAGTAATAACCATTACTTTTACTTCCGCAAAAATAAAGAAATCTTGAGATGCTTGAATAAAGGATAAAAATGCTTCTGCTTAAGCATTATTAGTCAAAATACAAGCAGTAAAAAGGCATGGATTTTGTTTTAATAATAAAGCTTGGGTAATGTTGCCCGGCAGAAAAAATGTGAACGATGAAGAATTTGACATGGATGATGGCGATGTTCCTGCTCATGCTGGCAGGGAGCGCCGCAGCACAAGAAGAAAAGGAATTGACAAAGGTTGAAAAGAAAGCCTTGCAGGAACGTATTGACAAGTATCTGCACGATGAGGCAGAAGAGGCTCTTAACAACCGCGCTTTCACACTGGAGGCTGATCAGGTGATATTCAAGTATGGACAAACGGCACATGTGACGGCTAATACCAACTTTGTTTCGGTGAAGGATGACCATGCCGTTGTGCAGACTGCTTTCAATATCCCTGTCAGTGGTCCGAATGGACTGGGCGGTGTGACTGTAGAAGGGATATTTTCGGACTATGAGCTGAAAAAGGACAAGAAAGGAAATATCTCGCTTTCTATCAACGTGATGGGTACAGGTATTTCGGCTCGTGTGGACATCACGCTCTATGAGGGAAGTAACAAGGCTACGGTCAGCATTACGCCTAACTTCAATTCGAATCGCATGACGCTTAACGGTGTGATCGTGCCGATCGAAAAAAGTAGCGTATTCAAAGGACGTTCTCTATGAGAAGGACAGGACAAATGATGTGCAATAAACTTAACTATAGAAATTTATGAAAAAGATTTTATTATTGGCTTGCATGGCGCTGACGATTGCGGCATGTGAAAAAGATCCCGATCTGGGACAACTGGATTCGGATATGGTGGTTTACACCGATTATGACAGCGAGACGGATTTCAGTAAATTCCAGACTTATTTCCTGCCGGACAGTATTCTGGAGGCAGGAAGTCACCACGCTACATACTGGAAAGACGAGAATGCGCAAAAACTTATTGATGCTGTAGTGGCTGAAATGAATAGTCGTGGTTATCAACGGATCACTGACCCTGAACTGAAGTCGGAGGCTGACCTTGGTGTACAGCTTTCCTATATCGCCCAGCGAGTAAATATCTCCAGCGGTTGGTGGGGTGGCTGGTGGGATTACGGCTATTGGGGTCCCTGGTGGGGCGGCTGGTACTATCCTTACACTGTCAACTATAGCTATGATACCAATACGCTGGTTATGGAAATGGTAGACCTCTCGGATGGGGGAGAAGAGAATGCCAAATTGCCTGTGGTATGGTATGCTGACGCATCGGGTTACCAATATAATTCGAATTACGATATCCGCCTGATGACCGAGGCCATTGGACAGGCTTTTGAGCAGTCACCCTATATTCAGTCTAACAAATAAGAAACGGAGGTTTACAATGAAAACAATATATAACCAAAACATACTGAAGACTCTAGCGTTGGCAGCTTGCATGCTGCTGGCCTTCCTTCCACAAGCACAGGCTCAATATGCTTCGCAGCGAAAAGTACACTTTGCCGTAGATTGGCAGATGAATGCTCCTCTGGCTACCGATTTCACTGACAAAATCAGTGGCTGGGGTATGAATTTTGAAGGCGTTTACGACGTGACGTCCCATTTTTCGGCTGGTGCGTTCCTCTCGTTTCATACCAATCATAGCTACGTAGGGCGCCAGACCATCAGTCTTTCGCCAACCGAAAGCCTGACTACGGACCAGCAACGCTCGGCTTTCCAATTACCTTTCGGAGCCACGACGGCTTATACCTTCTGCACGAATTCGAACGTCCGCCCTTATGTCGGCGTCAAGCTGGGAGCCATGTTTGGCCGTTATACTACTTACTTTGGTACAGGTGGTCTTTATGATACCAGCTGGGGATTTTATGCCTCGCCTGAAGTTGGCCTCAAAATCTATCCGAACTTACAGAAGAACTGGGGCTTCCATATTGCCGGTTACTATAGTTATGCGACGAACCGGGCAGAGACATTGACTGTCGATATTGAGGGACAGAACAACGTCGGGTTCCGCCTGGGTGTCTTGTTCTGAACGAGGACAGACCGTCCTTTTTATATTCTGTGATTTATTTGAAGAGCCCGCAGGCTTGTCATAATCTTTGGCAAACTTGCGGGCTTTTCTTGTAAATAACAGGAGGAAAATGGGTAGGGGAACAGGGTGTAATTGCTCATTCCCGTCTGTATTGTGCATTTTCTGTCCCTATTTCTTGCCAAACCCGACACTTTCCGTAAATTTGCAGGCTGATAGCCAACTATATATTGACAGTTGACAGAAATAAAAAAGAGAAATACTTATACTAATTATTTAATATCATGAGTTTGAAAATCGTAGTATTGGCAAAACAAGTGCCCGACACCCGCTGTGTGGGCAAGGATGCCATGAACGCCGACGGTACCATCAACCGTGCGGCCCTTCCGGCCATTTTCAATCCGGAAGACCTCAATGCGCTGGAGCAGGCGCTACGTCTGAAAGACGCATACCCGGGATCGACCGTCACCATGCTCACCATGGGACCGGGACGTGCAGCCGAAATCATTCGCGAAGGACTTTACCGCGGTGCCGACGGCGGCTATCTGCTGACCGACCGTGCCTTTGCCGGTGCCGACACGCTGGCCACCTCGTATGCACTGGCCACGGCCATCCGCAAGATAGGCGAGTATGACATCATCCTCGGCGGCCGCCAGGCCATCGACGGCGACACGGCACAGGTAGGCCCGCAGGTGGCCGAAAAGCTGGGCTTGCCGCAGATTACGTACGTAGAGGAAATCCAGGAAGTGAAGAACGGCCGTATCCGCGTGAAGCGCCATATCGATGGTGGCGTGGAGACCGTAGAAGGTCCGCTGCCCATTGTGCTCACCGTGAACGGTAGTGCCGCTCCTTGCCGTCCGCGCAACGCCAAGTTGGTGCAGAAGTACAAACGTGCCATGGGCGGACAGGAGAAAGCTGCTCTGACTAAAGACGGTGCTGAACTGCCCTATGCTTCGCTCTACGAACAGCGCCCCTATCTGAACATCACGGAGTGGAGCGTGGCTGACGTCAACGGCGATACCAAGCAATGCGGTCTCAGCGGTTCGCCCACCAAGGTGAAGAAAATCGAGAATATCGTCTTCCAGGCCAAGGAGAGCAAGACCCTGACAGGCAGCGATGCGGATGTAGAAAACCTGATTGTTGAACTTTTGGCTAACCACACTATCGGATAAAGAATTATGAACAACGTATTTGTATATTGTGAGATGGACGGCTGCCATGTTGCCGACGTCAGTCTCGAACTTTTGACCAAAGGCCGTAAGTTAGCCAATGAATTGGGCTGCCAGCTGGAAGCCATTTGCGCCGGCACCGGCCTCGAAGGTGTAGAAAAACAAGTGATGCCTTTCGGCGTAGACCGCGTACACGTGTTCGACGCTCCGGGTCTCTTCCCTTATACTTCCCTGCCCCACACTTCCATCCTTGTCAACCTGTTTAAGGAAGAGAAGCCTCAGATCTGCCTGATGGGTGCCACCGTCATCGGCCGTGACCTCGGCCCGCGTGTATCTTCGGCCCTGACCAGCGGATTGACCGCCGACTGTACACAGCTGGAAATCGGTAGCCACGAGGACAAGAAGCTCGGCAAGACTTACGAAAACCTGCTCTACCAGATCCGTCCTGCTTTCGGCGGTAACATCGTAGCCACCATCGTCAACCCCGAACACCGTCCGCAGATGGCTACTGTCCGCGAAGGCGTGATGAAGAAAGAGATTCTCGACGAAAACTATCAGGGGGAAGTAATCCGTCACGATGTGGCCAAGTACGTGCCCGAAACGGATTATGTAGTTAAGGTTATTGACCGCCACGTGGAGAAGGCCAAACACAACCTGAAAGGCGCTCCCATCGTAGTGGCCGGAGGTTATGGTATGGGCTCGAAGGAAGGCTTCGACATGCTGTTCGAACTGGCCAAGGAACTTCACGCTGAGGTCGGTGCCAGCCGTGCTGCCGTCGATGCCGGCTTTGTCGACCACGACCGTCAGATCGGTCAGACTGGTGTAACGGTTCATCCCAAGCTGTATATTGCCTGTGGTATCTCCGGCCAGATCCAACACATCGCTGGTATGCAGGACGCAGGTATCATCATCTCTATCAACAATGACGAGAACGCTCCCATCAACGCCATTGCCGACTATGTCATCAATGGAACGGTGGAAGAGGTAATTCCTAAAATGATTAAGTACTACAAAAAGAACAGTAAGTAATGGCAAACTTTTATACTGAACACCCGGAATTGCGCTTCCATCTGAACAACCCGCTGATGGAACGCATTTGCGAACTCAAGGAACGCAACTATAAAGACAAGGATGAGTACGACTACGCGCCGCAGGACTATACCGACGCGATGGACTCATACGATAAAGTATTGGAAATCACCGGTGAGATTACCGGCGAGGTGATTGCCGCCAACGCAGAAGGCGTGGACGAGGAAGGTCCCCACTGTGCCAACGGCCGTGTGGAATATGCCAGCGGTACGAAACAGAACCTCGACGCCATGGTGAAGGCCGGCCTGAACGGCATGACCATGCCGCGCCGCTACGGTGGCCTCAACTTCCCCATCACTCCCTACACCATGTGTGCGGAGATCGTGGCCCAGGCTGATGCCGGCTTCGGCAACATCTGGTCGTTGCAGGATTGTATCGAGACGCTGTATGAATTCGGTAACGAAGACCAGCACAGCCGTTTCATTCCCCGCATCTGCGCCGGCGAAACCATGTCTATGGACCTGACCGAGCCCGATGCCGGTTCCGACCTGCAGAGCGTCATGCTGAAAGCTACCTACGACGAGGCTAACCAGTGTTGGCGCCTGAACGGTGTGAAGCGATTCATCACCAACGGCGACGCCGATCTGCACCTCGTACTGGCCCGCTCCGAAGAAGGTACACACGATGGTCGCGGCCTCTCCATGTTCATTTACGACAAGCGCGACGGCGGTGTGGACGTACGCCGTATCGAGAACAAGCTCGGTATCCATGGTTCACCCACTTGCGAACTGGTTTACAAGAACGCCAAGGCCGAACTTTGCGGCGACCGCAAGCTGGGTCTGATCAAATATGTGATGGCGCTGATGAACGGTGCCCGTCTGGGTATTGCCGCACAGTCTGTCGGCCTCAGCCAGGCAGCCTACAACGAAGGTCTGGCCTATGCCAAAGACCGCAAGCAGTTCGGCAAGGCCATCATCGAGTTCCCCGCCGTTTACGACATGCTGGCTACGATGAAGGCCAAGCTCGACGCCGGCCGCTCGCTGCTCTACCAGACTTCACGCTACGTCGACATCTATAAGGCGCTGGACGACATCGCCCGCGAGCGCAAGCTGACGCCCGAAGAACGTCAGGAGCAGAAGAAGTATGCCAAGATGGCCGACGCCTTCACACCGCTGGCCAAGGGTATGAACTCCGAATACGCCAACCAGAACGCCTACGACTGTATCCAGATTCACGGCGGAAGCGGCTTCATGATGGAATATGCCTGCCAGCGCATCTACCGCGACGCACGTATCACGAGCATCTACGAAGGTACTACCCAGCTGCAGACGGTGGCCGCCATCCGCTACGTGACAAACGGCACATACGCTTCCATCCTGCGTGAGTACGAACAAATCCCATGCAGCGAAGCCATGCAGCCGCTGATGGACCGTGTGAAGGAGATGACCAACAAGCTGGAAGCCTGCACCAACGCCGTGAAGGAAGCCCAGAACCAGGAACTGCTCGACTTCACCGCACGCCGCCTCTACGAGATGGCCGCCGACTGCGTGATGTCACAGCTCATCATCCAGGATGCTACAAAAGCTCCCGAACTCTTCGCCCAGTCAGCACAAGTTTATGTCAACTACGCTGAGGCCGAAGTAGAGAAGCACTTCAACTTCATCCGCAAGTTCAAGGCCGAAGAGTTGGAAAGCTACCGCAAGTGATACGTGTCCGCCTTCGGGCGACGCACTATAAACGAAAAAGAGGATGTCCCCGCTGTGGGGGCATCCTCTTTCCGTTTTTTCTGAGGGATGGCGTCAGTCCTCTGCCCCTTGTGTCGGAGGCGTTCCGTTGTCGGCCTCCCCGCGCTTGCGGCGCCGCCCCTGGTTGGCCAGCTCCTGACGGAGGCGATAGGCGGCACCGTTGTGCCAAGCCACGACGGTCAGCACTTCGTCCGTTGGTTGGGTGATGGCCAGGGCACTGATGTATTGCGTTAGGGCGCGATAGGCACGGTCTACCTGTCGGCGCGTCTGCTGCGTGTCGATGGCGTGCAGCTCGCTGCGTAGCAGGGCGTCGTCGGCCGCTTCGCCGCGGTAGACGGACTCGAACGCACGTTGCGCCTCGTCCAGCGCCTGCACCTCGGCGGCGAGGCCCAGCAGGGCGATTTCCGAGGCAGTGGGTTCGGCTTGCAGGAGCTCGGTCAGGCGGCTGTAGGCCGACGACGACTCGCCGTACTTGCGGCGTCCCGTCCCGCGGTAGGGGGCGAGTAGGTCGATGAGGTGTTGCGCCGCACGGCGGCGGGGCTCCAGCGGATTGGCGCGGTGGGCATTCACGGTTTGCAGGATGACGCCCAACAGGCGGTCGCGGCGGAGGTCGGCTTCGAGCAGCTTGCGCGTGCTGTTCAGGCCGCGCGGGCGCACGTAGATGCGGCTCTCCACCTGTAGGGCGGCGCGGTAGGCCTGGAGCAGGGGCGTCAGGTTGGGGAAGGACGCCTCCAGCGGGGCAACGATGTCGGCAAAATCGTTGTGGAAGCCGTAGTGCGTGGCGGCGGGCAGCTGTGATACGGGAAATTGGTCGAACTTGGGGTGATTTTTGTCCATATTTCGGTTCGTTTATGTTTTCATGCGGCTAAGATAGTGGATTTTTGTTTATTTGCAGGGGTGCAAATGATTAAAAATCTCGATTTTTGTTTGTTTTTAGGGATACAAGTGGTTAAAAATTGCGATTTTTGTTTGTTTGTAGGGGTACAAGTGATTGAAAATCGTGATTTTTGTTAGTTTGCAGGGGTGCAAGTGATTGAAAATCGCTTTTCCCACCCCGCTGCCAGCCGTTTTCCGCCCTACGGAGCCGGCGGACGGGCAGCAGGGTGGAGGATTGCGAAAAATGGCATCCTCGGGTGGGCGGTCGCGTGGAAAATTGTATCTTTGTCAGACAAGATTTCAGGCTATGAGCGAACTCAGACAAATCCCCAACGTCGGAGCCCAGACGGAGCAGGACCTCCTGGACATGGGCTACCCTACTATCGCCTCGCTGAAAGGCAAGCGGGCCGAAGACCTGTATGCTGAAGAATGCCGCCTGCGCGGCTGTACCCTCGACCGTTGCCAGCTTTACCTGTATCGTGCCGTGGAGTATTTCGTCAACACGCCCCAACCCGACCCGGCCAAGTGCAAGTGGTGGTTGTGGAAAGACGAGTTCGTGCGGCCGTCACCCTGCGGGGCGGTGTGTGCCGAGTGTGCCAGCTTCCCCACGGCCTGTGGCGGTTGCCGGAAGATACGCGGCAAGGTGTTTTGGCTGACCTATACGGACAAGGACGTATGTCCTATCTACGAATGCTGCCGCGACAGGAAGCGACGGAATTGCGGCGGCTGTCCCGAGCTGCCTTGTGCCCGCTTCATGAAGGACCCGACCCTCTCGGATGCAGAAAACGAGGCGCATCTGCGACAGATGCTGGCTCGGCTGGAGGAAGGCGTTGGAAATGAGAATGAGGGAGGCGCGGAATAGAAACAGGAGCGTCGTTATAGTACAATGTCATCCTTCACAGCGTGAAGGATGACATTGTATTTTTTTATTCGTAAGAGGAGTATTGGTAAGTAGAATCTTAAAATTAGAGCATTATGATGGATATTCTTCACGACCCAGAAAAACATCGTTTTACTTTATTACAAAATGGTGAAATGGCTTATGTAGCCTATCGTATTGAAAATAAGATGTTCGATATTCGCCATACTGTCGTTCCAGTTCCTCTGGAAGGCCAAGGAATTGCTTCAGCACTTGTTAAAGAGGCTTATGATTATGCGCGTCAGCAGGGCTATAAATTAGTGGCTACTTGTTCTTATGCAGTTTGTTGGTTGCAACGTCATCCAGAATACGGCGGAGAGCCCAGCTCGGATTATTGTGAGGGTAATGCTTGTGCTCTTTGATTGCAGATAATAACAAAATCCCCTACAGATATGTCTTCTTCCAGTGAAGACATCTGTAGGGGATTTTTGTATGAGGGGTAATGGAAAGCAGGCGGATGTCCGCCTATGCTTTCCTTATGATTTAGCTGGATTATTCAGCAACTTCAGCTCCCCAGTTTTCACGGGCCAGACGCTTGTAGCTGTTGTAACGCCACTTAGCGTTGTCCTCGGCAGCCTGGAAGAGTTGTTCGGCTTCTGCAGGATATTGCTTCATTACAGATGCGTAACGAACTTCACCCTTCAAGAAGTCTTTGAATCCTTCCCATTCGGGCTCTTTGCTATCCAGTGTGAACGGATTCTTGCCTTCAGCTTCCAATGCCGGGTTGTAACGCCACAAGTGCCAGTAACCACACTTAACAGCTTTTTCTTCCTCAGCCTGGCTCTTACCCATACCAGCTTTCAGACCGTGGTTGATACACGGAGCGTAAGCAATGATGAGTGACGGACCGGGATAAGCTTCAGCTTCGCGCAGAGCCTTCAGAGTCTGAGCCTGATCGGCACCCATAGCAATCTGTGCTACGTAAACGTAACCGTAAGTAGTAGCCATCAGACCGAGGTCTTTCTTACGTACGCGCTTGCCGGCAGCAGCAAACTTGGCGATAGCACCTACCGGAGTAGCCTTAGAAGACTGACCACCAGTATTAGAGTAAACCTCTGTATCGAGTACGAGGATGTTTACGTCTTTACCGCTGGCGATAACGTGGTCAAGACCACCGTAACCTATATCGTAAGAAGCACCGTCACCACCGATAATCCACTGGCTGCGTTTTACGATGTACTGTTTCAGGTTGTAGATACCTGCGCAAACCGGACATTTGTCTTTGGCAGCTTCCAGCATCGGAACGATACGTTCGTAGATGTCTTTGGTCTTGTCTGCATCCAGGCTGTTTTCCAACCATTCAGTGAAGATAGCTTTGTATTCAGCCGGAGTAGCTTCGTTTGCAATGCCTTCTTCCATCAGTTTGGCGATACGGGCACGCATCTTTTCGTTAGCCAGTTCCATACCCAGACCGAATTCGCAGAAGTCTTCAAACAATGAGTTAGCCCATGCAGGACCGTGACCCTTCTCGTTCTTGGTGTAAGGAGTAGAAGGAACAGAACCTGAGTAGATAGAAGAACATCCTGTAGCGTTGGCTACCATTTCACGGTCACCGAAGAGCTGAGAAATCAGCTTCACATACGGAGTTTCGCCGCAACCAGAGCAAGCTCCAGAGAACTCGAACAGCGGAGTAGCGAACTGAGAGTTCTTCACGTTGGCCTTGATGTCTACCAAGTGCTGTTTGCTCTTCACGTTCTCTACGCAGTAAGTCCAGTTGGCTGCTTCGGCCATCTGGCTTTCCAGGTGAACCATTGACAAGGCTTTGCCACCTTTCTTCGGATTACCCGGACATACGTCAACACAGTTGCCGCAACCCAGACAGTCGAGTACGTCAACCTGCATGCGGAATGTCATACCGTCGAATACCTTACCGACAGCTTTCAGCTGAGTGAAGTTAGCACCCTTCTGCTCTTCAGCGTCGAGGATGAACGGACGGATGGCAGCGTGAGGACATACGTAAGCACACTTGTTACACTGGATACAGTTTTCGGCATTCCATTCGGGTACGAATGCTGCAACACCGCGTTTTTCGTACTTGGCAGTACCTTGTTCCCAAGTACCGTCTTCGATACCCTTGAAGGCAGATACCGGCAGCAAGTCGCCGTCCTGAGCGTTGATAGGACGAACTACTTCGTTGATGAATGCAGGATCGTTGTTGGCGGCCTTTTCGTCATCAGGCAGGTTAGCCCATGCCGGATCGATAGTCAGTTGTTTGTATTCGCCACCACGGTCAACGGCAGCATAGTTCTTGTTTACAACATCTTCACCCTTCTTGCCATAAGACTTCACGATGAACTTCTTCATCTGCTCTACAGCCAGATCAACGGGGATAACGCCTGTGATGCGGAAGAATGCAGACTGCAGGATAGTGTTGGTACGGTTGCCCAATCCGATTTCCTGTGCAATCTGAGTAGCGTTGATGTAGTAAACAGTAATGTTGTTCTGTGCAAAATATTTCTTAACCTTGTTCGGCAGGTTCTTAGCCAGTTCTTCGCCTTCCCAGATGGTGTTGAGCAGGAACGAACCGTTCTTGCGCAGACCGCGGGTTACGTCGTACATGTGCAGGTAAGCCTGTACGTGGCAAGCTACGAAGTTAGGTGTATTAACCAAGTAAGTAGAGCGGATAGGAGTGTCACCGAAACGCAGGTGAGAGCAAGTGAAACCGCCT
This sequence comes from Caecibacteroides pullorum, assembly GCF_019239235.1. Taxonomy (GTDB): domain Bacteria; phylum Bacteroidota; class Bacteroidia; order Bacteroidales; family Bacteroidaceae; genus Bacteroides; species Bacteroides pullorum. The sequence goes on from NZ_JAAZTS010000001.1 coordinate 131,848, forward strand.
GACTTCTTAGAGTCGTAAGAGAAGTATGCCTGACAGTGCTTGTCGGTATTGTCACCGATGATCTTCACTGAGTTCTTGTTGGCACCTACTGTACCGTCAGCACCCAAACCGTAGAACTTGGCTTCGAACATGCCTTCGCCACCTACGGCGATTTCAGCTTCCTGAGGCAGAGAAGTGAAGGTTACGTCGTCTACGATACCGATTGTGAAGTGGTTCTTCGGAGTCGGCAATGACAGGTTGTCGTAAACGGCAAAGATTTGTGCCGGAGTGGTATCTTTCGAACCCAAACCATAGCGTCCGCCAACGATAAGCGGGGCATTTTCCTGTCCGTAGAAGCAGTCTTTAACATCCATGTAAAGAGGTTCGCCGTTAGCACCCGGTTCCTTAGTACGATCGAGTACGGCGATGCGCTTAGCAGTCTTAGGTACAGCTGCCAGGAAGTGCTTAGCCGAGAACGGACGGTAGAGGTGAACAGCTACCAAACCTACTTTTTCGCCCTTAGCACGCAGGTAGTCGATAACTTCGCGGATAGCCTCTGTTACAGAACCCATGGCGATGATGACGCGATCAGCTTCGGGATCACCATAGTAATCGAACAGACCATAGTTGCGGCCAGTGATTTCGCTGATCTTCTTCATGTAGTCTTCCACGATGGCAGGAACTGCATCATAGAAGCTGTTGCAAGATTCACGATGCTGGAAGAAGTGGTCGGGGTTTTCGGCCATACCACGTGCTACCGGAGTCATGGGGTTCATGGCGCGGCTGCGGAATTCAGCTAAAGCTTCCTGGTCGATCAGCGGAGCGAGGTCTTCGTTATCCAGCTTCTCGATCTTTTGGATTTCATGAGAAGTACGGAAACCGTCGAAGAAGTTGATGAACGGAACGCGTGCCTTCAGTGTAGACAGGTGAGCAACACCGGCGAGGTCCATCACTTCCTGTACAGATCCTTCAGCCAACATGGCGAAGCCTGTCTGGCGGCAAGACATAACGTCCTGATGGTCGCCGAAGATACACAGAGCGTGGCTGGCCAGTGTACGTGCAGATACGTGGAATACGCAAGGCAGGTTTTCACCGGCAATCTTGTACATATTGGGGATCATCAGCAACAGACCCTGAGAAGCAGTGTAGGTGGTAGTCAGTGCACCTGCCTGCAATGAGCCGTGTACAGCGCCGGCAGCACCAGCTTCCGACTGCATTTCCTGTACCAATACTGTTTCGCCGAAGATGTTCTTACGACCTGCGGCAGCCCATTCGTCTACGTGCTCAGCCATCGTAGATGACGGGGTGATGGGGTAGATAGCTGCTACCTCGGAGAACATGTACGAGATGTGAGCAGCGGCTTCGTTACCATCACAAGTGATGAATTTTTTCTGTTTAGTCATAACTAAATGAATTTATTAAGTGAAAAATCTCTTTTTTATTTTAGTTTCGTTTTTCTGCGTTTTTACCGTGTGTGTTTAGTACAAGAAACCGAACAGCCACAACGGGATCTGGTTGTCACGTCCGATTTCCATCTTGTGCATAGCATACACCATGTTAGGATTATTTTTTATTTTGATCCCTTCCGGACAAATCTTGAAAGCTTTGTCCTTATCTACCATGAATGAGACGTTTTTATCTCCTCGATTCACCTTGTGGTCTTTCCACAGGGTGTTGACGAAGAACGTGTCAAGCACATCCTGCTCTTCAACCTTGACCGGGTAGATGGAATACATCAGATTTGAATTGTGCATCATGATTTTGGCCGGCTTCTTGGGGAATTCTTCTCCTACAGGATAGACCATGTTGATGAGGCGGGCGTCAGCCAGGTATTTGATGTAGTTCATTACCGTGGCGCGCGAAGTCTCTATATCGTTGGCCAGTTGGCTTACGTTGGGTGCTTTAGGCCCGTCTACTGCCAAGAGATACAACAGCTTTTTTATTTTCGACAAGTATTTCAGTTCGATTTGCTTGATGAGCAGGATGTCCACTTCTACCATCATGTTCATGGTCTTGAGCAGATTTTCGGAAAAATTACGCTTTTCGAGGAAGAAGGGGTAGAATCCATGGTGCATGTAATCCTGAAAATAGTCCAACGGATGTACTTTGGCCAGTATACCCTTGGCTATCTGTTCGTGGTTGTTCAGGATTTCGTCCAGCGTGTAGGAGTGGAATTTCATGCCTGTCTGAAGGTTCAGGAATTCGCGGAAAGAGAAGCCACGCAGGTTGTAACTTTTTACGATGTCGCGCAGTTCGAGGTTTTCTTCTTTCAGGCGCATGACCGACGAACCAGTGAAGACAATCTTCAGGTTGGGGAAACGGTCGTAGCACATGCGCAACTCCTTACTCCAGTTAGGAAACTTGAATACCTGGTCAATCAGGAGCACTTTGCCGCCGCGGCGTTGGAATTCGTAAGCAAATTCTACGATGCCGTGGCCGGAAAAGTAGAAATTGTTCATGTTGATAAAGAGGCAGGAGCGGTCGGTCCCGAATTTTTCCTTGGCATATTGAAGCAGAAAAGTCGTTTTACCTACACCACGCGTTCCTTTAATGCCTATGAGACGGTCGTTCCAGTCAATCTCGTCCATGAGGTCGCGACGAACCGGAGCGTTTGTGTGCTCCACAAGATAGGCGTGTGTGCGGTAGAATGCTTCCATATCATTAAACTCTTATCGGCCACAAAGATATAGCTTTTTTATAGAATTGCAAAGTAGACATTGCAAAAATTGCGTAAGTTTGTACCCGAAAATGAAAAAAGTATGAAGCTGCATGTTTTTAATCCAGATACGGATTTGGCTTTGGCCTGCAATGGGAAGCATTATCTGGCACCCGAACAGGTACGTGGGATGACACGCGATCTGGCGTTGCTTCCTTTATGGTATGCGAGGGCGGGAGAAAAGGTATGGATTCCCGATGGGAAAGCAATGCTTTACGCATCGCAAATGTGCCTTTTGTTCAATCTGCAGGTAGAGGTTGTGACGGGTGCTGATGTGATGCGGATGGAAGAGGTGGAAATGTCGCCTTGGGGATGGAATCCTGCTATTCGTCATTTCTTTCTGAAGAATGGTGTTGCTGCCGGCCGTTTGCCTTCTGCTGATGAGATAGAAACCTATCGGACGTTGGCGTCCAGACAAACTTCCGCGGCTTTGTTGGGTAAGTTGCCTGCCGATGGGGCGTATTGTGGTGAGGCGGAAGTTTTCAAAACGCTGGACGCTTGTCGGACGTATGTCGAGGCGCATCAGGGTGGAGTGGTGTTCAAGGCTCCATGGTCCAGTAGCGGAAAGGGGTTGTGTTGGTGCAGAAATGGATTTTCTGCCGTGGAGGGATGGTGCGGACGTGTCTTGAAGGAACAAGGGGCATTAATAGCTTCTCCTATATATAGTAAGGTAGATGATTTTGCGATGGAGTTTGTGATTGACGCTTGTGGAAAGGTCGTTTTTGAAGGCTATTCTTTGTTCTTGACCGATGGACGAGGCCGTTACTTGGGGAATCGGGTCCTTTCATCTGCCCTTTTTGAAGCATATATGTCACGCTATGTTTCTGTTGGGGTATTGGATAGTTTGTGCACACGTGTAGCTCTGCTGTTAGAGGAATATGCTGAAGCAGGCTATCGAGGCCCTTTGGGAGTAGACATGATGGTGTGTAAAGAGGAGGACGGCTTTCGTCTTCATCCGATGGTGGAAGTCAACCTGCGTATGAATATGGGGATTGTGGCACTTCGTCTGGCAGAGCGTGTACTGGCTCCTGGCTTGAGCGGTTTGTTTCATATCGAACATTACCCTGCACCTGGCGCCTTGTACGAAGCTTATGCTGAACGAATGAGGAAATCGGCTCCTGTTATAGAAGGCGGACGACTGGTACGTGGCTGCCTTCCTTTGGTGCCCGTTACGTCTGAAAGCCGTTGCCTGGCACTGCTCGAGGTGGATTAATATCGACTGGCAGGAGCCGAAGGCTCACTTTCGTTGCCATATCTGTCTATGGCCGTTACGACAAAATGGCGACGCGTTGTCCAAGGCAGGATCGGAGCATAGATATATTCCGTTTCACGTATGCCTGTAGCTACGATGTTTGCAGGGTTTTGTGTGTCGACAGGCAGTTCGTCTGAGGCATAAACTACATAAGTAGGTGTGTTTTGCTTGTCGTTGTCGGTTGACGCTTTCCAATGCAGGCGCGTGTATCCTTCAGAGATTTGTTCGGCTTTCAGCTCGGATGGAGCTGAAGGGGCGATGCTGTCTGCCCATGTCATAGGAGGTTGCAGGGCAGGGTAGGCGTAGAAATCGTTTTGAAGTATGTCATACAAGTTTTGGGTATTGTCTGTCACGAATTTCACCCGATAGTGCGCTTCGCCTGCCAGGTGATGGTTACGTATGAAGTTGATTTGCCGTTGTATTTCGTCCAGGCTCCAGTCGCCTTCGCTGGGGTGGAGGAAGTAGACGCCAAGGCCGGGCACTACGTGGCGGCCATTGCTTTGCTCCTGCCAGTCGAGGGCGAACGGATAGAAAGCGTTGCCGCGGAAGTACATCATGGGGTAAATCTGATCCAGAATACCTTCGCCCAGCCATCCTTGTACATCCTGGTAGACAACATGGAAGGCATTCCATCCTTTGGATGAGTAGCGGCTGGTATCACGATACTTTCCTACAGGGCAGGTGCTGACTTTGACCCAAAGTTTCAGTTGTTTTACACCTTTATATATGTAGCGCAAAATTTCCGTGATGTTGTCCCTGCGCCATTGGTCGAGGCTACGTCCGTTGCCGTACTTTCGATAATCATAGCTGTCAGGGAAACGGAAGGCACGTTCGGGATAGCGCAGGTAGTCGAAATGTACACCATCCACGTCATATCTTTCCACGACTTCTTTGACCAGGCTCATCAGGTATTCTTTCGTTTTAGGATTGCCTGGGTTGAGAAAATACTCGCGTTTATAGGGTACGCAGATTTTGGGTTGTCGGCGGGTAACAGATTGTTTGCCCAGTGAGGCTACATGTTTGCGTCCTCCCAGTGGAATGGTCACCATCCAGGCATGACATTCCATGCCCCTCTTGTGGCACTCTTCTACGGCAAAAGCCAGTGGATCGTAACCTGGGTCCTTGCCACTTTTGCCTGTCAAAATGGAATTATAGGGTTCTATGTCCGATTTGTAGAGGACATCGCCACGTGTACGTGCTTGAAACAACACGGTATTGAAGTTGGCTTCTTTCAGTTTGTCCAAGATCTCTACCAGTTCTTCCTTCTGCTTTTGTATGCCGGCTGGGGTTGTCGCTTTGGTGCGTGGCCAGTCGAGGCCATATACTGCAGTTATCCATGCTGCGCGTACTTCGTACTTGGGAGCAGGTTGTGCGGATAAATTGAACAGTATCAGGAAACTGAAAACAATCAGCAGGTATATGCAGTTTATATTTATCATGCGGAAATTGCTTATTCTTATTTTTTGTCGGCGAAATTACAAAAACTGTTGCTAAATAGTGCAAGATAAATAGAAAACAATTACTTTTGCTTCCAAAAAATAATAAAAGAAACTACTATGATTACTTTTACAATTGCTTTGTTGGCATTGGTTGCCGGCTATTTCCTCTACGGACGCTTGGCGGAACGCATCTTCGGTCCGGACGATCGTCCAACTCCTGCGCTGACACAAGCAGACGGAGTTGATTATATACCTTTGCCAACTTGGAAAGTCTTTATGATACAGTTTCTCAACATTGCTGGCGTGGGGCCTATCTTTGGTGCTATTATGGGAGCAATGTTTGGCACAGCTTCCTATTTGTGGATTGTGCTGGGCAGTATTTTTGCAGGAGCCGTTCATGATTACCTGGCTGGTATGCTTTCGTTACGTAACGGAGGCGAAAGCTTGCCCGAACTCATTGGTCGTTATTTGGGTTTGACTACCAAGCAAGTCATGCGTGCGTTTACTGTGTTGCTGATGATGTTGGTGGGGGCTGTCTTTGTGGCTTCTCCTGCAGGACTGTTGGCTAAGTTGACGCCCGAATCCCTCGATATGACTTTCTGGATTGTAGTTATATTCATTTATTATGTCCTTGCTACCATGTTGCCGGTAGATAAGATAATCGGCAAGATTTACCCTGTTTTTGCTGTGGCTCTTATTTTCATGGCAGTAGGGATTTTGGTGATGCTTTATGTACATTTTCCAGCCTTGCCTGAGGTCTGGGATGGAATGCAAAATACGCACCCCAAGGCTGAAACGACTCCAATTTTCCCGATGATGTTCATTACCATTGCCTGTGGAGCCATTTCGGGTTTCCATGCTACACAAAGTCCCTTGATGGCACGCTGTATGACGAGCGAACGTCATGGGCGCCCCATCTTCTATGGAGCTATGATCACCGAGGGTATTGTCGCTTTGGTATGGGCAACGGTTGCCACTTATTTTTTCCATGAGAATGGTATGGGTATCAGTGATGCCTCCATCGTTGTATTCGATATCAGCAAAGATTGGTTGGGCGAAATCGGTGGTGTATTGGCTATTTTGGGTGTTGTTGCTGCTCCCATTACCAGTGGTGATACGGCTTTCCGCTCAGCTCGCCTTATTGTAGCCGATTTTCTGAAGTTAGAGCAGAAATCCATACGGAGTCGTTTGTACATATGTATTCCCATGTTCGTTGTTGCCACCGCTTTGCTGATCTATAGTTTGCGCGATGCTGATGGTTTCCAGATCATCTGGCGTTATTTCGCGTGGGCCAATCAGACCTTATCTGTCTTTACTTTGTGGGCCGTTACTGTTTGGCTGGTGCGTGAACGTGCTCGTTTTCGTTTCTGTATCACCCTGTTGCCGGCTCTGTTTATGACGGCAGTCTGTACCTCCTACATCTGTGTAGCTCCTGAAGGTTTGAATTTGGGGCTTCAGAATGCGGGGCTGATTGCAATGGGAGTTGCAATTGTAGCTTTTGTATGGTTCAATATCTGGAAGGCTAAATATGAAAAGCTGAGAAGGGAGGGGAGAGCATGAAAAAGATGAAGAAATCGTCTGCCTTGAGTTTGGCATTGCTGATTTATATATCGGCAACAGCTGCATATTTTTTGCCTCGCAATTCAGAGATTAGTGTGGCCGAAAAATATGTAACTGTGTTTGCTTCTTATGTCATTGTGCTGTTGCTATGGCTTGTGTTGCGTCATAAAGAACATAGAAAAGAAAGAAACGGATAACTTTTTCTTTTATCAGTCATCAAAAGTCTCACTTTTTTGGTTTATATTTGCATTAAAGACATTATTTAAACTAAAGTGATAGGTATATGAAAAAACTGATGTTCATTTTCAGCCTCTTGTTGGTCACAGTTGTGGCTCAGGCACAATTCGAGAAAGGAAAATGGTTTGTTAATCCGTCTGTGACAGGGCTGAATCTGTCTTATAATACCCAAACGGAAAAAGCTCATTTTGGTATTGAAGCCAATGGAGGTGCTTTCCTGGTAGACAATCTGGCTTTGTTGTTGCGTGCTGGTGCCCAATGGCAAGGTGGAGGCTCTGATGATTATATTCTGGGTGTAGGCGGACGTTACTACTTTGATGCGATAGGTGTGTTCTTGGGTGCTAATGTCAACTTGAACCATCATGTTTGGGAACATGACAAGCGCACGTTGGTAGGTTTTGGAACTGAGGCAGGTTATGCCTTTTTCCTTTCAAAGACAGTGACTATTGAACCTGCCGTTTATTGGGATATTAATAAAGATCGTTCTGAGTTTGGATTGAAAGTCGGTTTCGGATTCTATTTCTGATAAAAATATTCTGTTATGATAGGAGAAGAGAGCGTTCCGCTGGAAGTGCTCTCTTTTTTTGTGGGTAATAATAATCCTAAAAAGGGGTTATCTCCTTTGATATTCCGTTTTTTATTCCGTTATTTGCTGCAGATTTCAGAAAAGGGGGTGCCTTGTGCGAACGCAATGGCTGAGATTATACCCAATGAACCTGATACGGATCATGCCGGCGGAGGGATTTTTTTGAGTGTTTATTTCTGTTTTTTTCATCACAGCGTCTGTGCGGATGCTCCTTTTCTGTTGTTTATGATATAGTTTAATATGAAAGGAGCTTATGTTTCAAGTACAATTCATTACTCATTTTACCGATACCATTGGCTATGCCGAGTCAGCCCGCATTGCCCTTGAAGGTGGATGCCGTTGGATTCAGTTGCGTATGAAGGATGCCTCGGACGAGGAGGTAGAGACCGTGGCGCGACAAGTTCAGGCTATGTGCCATGATTTTGGAGCTTATTTTGTGCTGGACGATCGTGTAGAGCTGGTGAAGCGTCTTCATGCGGATGGTGTCCATTTAGGTAAGCTTGATATGCCCGTCGACGAGGCACGAGCCTATCTGGGACCTGAGTTTATCATTGGCGGCACAGCAAATACCTTTGATGACATACAGCGTCTTCATCGTGCAGGGGCCGACTATATCGGATGTGGTCCTTTTCGCTATACGACAACTAAGAAGAATCTGGCACCTATCCTTGGTTTGGAAGGGTATCGCAGGCTCCTGTCGCAGATGGAGGAACATGAAATCAACCTGCCCATCGTAGGTATTGGCGGTATCGGGGCAGACAATATAGCCGATCTGAAAGCTACAGGTCTGAATGGCATCGCCTTGAGCGGTAGCATCCTGCGTGCTTCAGATCCAGTGGAAGAAATGAAACGAATCATAGAATTAACCCAAAAATAACAGTATAAACTTATGGAAGACAACATTAAAATAACCTATCCCGATTCGGAGAAAGTCTATTTGAAGGGCGAAATCCATCCCGACGTGCGGGTAGCTATGCGTCGTGTCAATCTGACTCCGACTGTCACCATCGAAGACGGCCGTCGGGTGACGCGTGAGAATGCTCCCGTTTATGTCTACGATACGAGTGGTGTCTACAGCGATCCTTCTGTAGAAGTGGATTTGCGTAAAGGTTTGCCGCGCCTGCGCGAAGCCTGGATACGTAGTCGTGATGTAGAAGTGCTGCCCGAAATCTCCTCGGAATATGGTCGTGAACGTCTGGCAGACAAGAGTCTTGATCATTTGCGTTTCGAACATATTTGCCTGCCCTATAGAGCGAAAAAAGGTTGTCAGGTGTCGCAGATGTACTATGCTAAGCAGGGTATCATTACCCCTGAAATGGAATATGTAGCCATCCGCGAGAATATGAACAATCGTGAATTGGGCATTGAATCATATATTACTCCCGAGTTTGTGCGCCAGGAGATTGCAGCCGGACGTGCTGTCTTGCCTGCCAATATCAACCATCCTGAGGCCGAGCCGATGATTATCGGTACACGTTTTCTGGTGAAGATCAATACCAATATTGGTAACTCTGCTACCACTTCGACCATTGAAGAAGAAGTGGAAAAGGCTATCTGGAGTTGCAAGTGGGGAGGGGACACGCTGATGGATCTTTCTACAGGAGAGAACATCCATGAAACGCGCGAATGGATTATCCGTAACTGCCCTGTTCCTGTGGGTACTGTGCCTATGTATCAGGCAATGGAGAAAGTAAAAGGTAAAGCAGAAGATCTGACGTGGGAACTTTTCCGCGATACGCTCATTGAACAGTGCGAGCAGGGCGTAGACTATTTTACCATCCATTGTGGCATCCGCCTGAAGAACATCCATTATGCCAACGAACGTCTTTGCGGCATGGTGAGTCGTGGAGGAAGTATCATTTCGCAATGGTGCAAGGTGCATCAGAAGGAAAGTTTCCTCTATGAGCACTTTGATGACATCTGCGACATCTGTGCACAGTACGACGTAGCCCTTTCGTTGGGCGATGGCCTCCGTCCGGGTGCCATCTACGATGCCAACGACCGCGCTCAGTTTGCCGAACTCGATACGATGGGCGAACTTGTGGAGCGTGCCTGGGCTAAGAATGTGCAGGCGTTTATCGAAGGTCCCGGCCACGTGCCCATGCACAAGATTCGTGAGAACATGGATCGCCAGATTGAGAAGTGTCACGAGGCGCCGTTCTATACGTTGGGTCCTATTGTTACTGACATTGCTCCTGGTTATGATCATATTACGAGCGCTATTGGAGCTGCTCAGATTGGTTGGTATGGCACGGCCATGCTTTGTTACGTTACGCCGAAAGAACACCTGGCTTTGCCGCAGAAGGAAGACGTTCGTGTAGGTGTGGTTACTTATAAGATTGCAGCCCATGCTGCCGATTTGGCCAAAGGACATCCGGGTGCCGAGGTGCGTGACAATGCGCTTAGCAAAGCCCGTTATGAGTTCCGTTGGAAAGACCAGTTCAACCTGAGCCTCGACCCTGAGCGTGCATTGCAATATTACAAGGAGGCCAATCACTTGAATGGCAAGTATTGTACCATGTGTGGTCCTCACTTCTGTGCCATGCGTATCAGTCAGCGCCTGACTGATTGTGACTATACAGAGCAGGAAACGGTGAAGGATAAGTAAACAAGATAAAATGATTATAACATTCTAATTTTAAGAACAAAATGATTGAAACAAAAGTATCACAAGGTATCATCAGTACCTATTTTGAGAAGTTGGAGAAGAACCTCGACCTCGATGTCGCTATTGTAGGCGGTGGCCCTTCGGGTATTGTGGCTGCTTACTATCTGGCCAAGGCCGGCCTGAAGGTAGCTCAGTTCGATCGCAAGCTGGCTCCCGGCGGTGGCATGTGGGGCGGTGCCATGATGTTCAACCAAATTGTCATCCAGGAAGAAGCGATGGACATCGTGCGCGAATTCGAAATCAACCATGCACCTTTTGCCGACGGACTCTATGTGATGGATTCCGTGGAGAGCACTTCGTCGTTGCTCTATCACGCCGTACATGCAGGTGCCACTATCTTCAACTGCTACTCGGTGGAAGATGTCATCTTCAAGAACAACCAGGTGAGCGGTGTGGTAGTTAACTGGACCCCTGTCCTTCGTGAAGGTTTGCATGTCGACCCGCTGAACATCCTGGCAAAGGTTGTTATCGACGGTACTGGCCACGATAGTGAGATAGCCGCTACCGTTGCCCGCAAGAACGGTATCCGTCTGGCTACAGAGACCGGTGCGGTTATCGGCGAGCGTTCGCTGGATGTTGTGTCAGGTGAGGAAGAAGTGGTGAACGGTACGAAAGAAATCTATCCCGGTCTTTACGTTTGCGGTATGGCCGCATCAGCTGTATCGGGTACTCCTCGTATGGGTCCCATCTTCGGCGGCATGTTGATGTCCGGTAAGAAGGTGGCTGATGAAATCATTGCCCGCTTGAAGAAATAACCTGTTTTTTCAAGATATAGAATAAGGCACGGATGATGCGATTGGCATTATTCGTGCCTTATCTTTTTCAGACTTTCTCCAGTAGGGAAAGTACGGCTTTTATATTCGGGTTGTCTAGCTGTTTTTTTGCTTCTTGTATGAGTTGCTCTTCCGCTTTCTTTTCATCCTTTCTGATCAGATTTTTTAAATAGATCAATGCTGTAATCGAGAAAAACATTATATAGATCAGAACCCATGAGTCTCCACCGACATCGTTGCGTAGTAGGTGGATAGCAGTTCTTCCGTCAGTTTGGTAAATCAGCGATAGAATCTTGTACATAGCTGGAAATGTGAAAACTCCTACCATAACCGAAAGTGGATCGATCAATTTTTGTGTGTATATTTTCTTTTTGTTCATCAGGAAGCAAAGCTCGTTGATTAGGTGTTGCTCCCTCTTGTTCTTTTGTTTTCTTGTATTCATAAGTCGATTCAATCTTCGTTTGATAATATATTCTCCCATAGGGTATAGTCGTTTATTTTCTCCTTGAATTTGAAGATGATCATAGTCCAGTCGTTATCCATAATCAAACGCTCGTTTCCTTCATCTTCAAATACCATGTTCAGCTCATCTGCAATAATTTTCTTACCGGATATGGTGTAGTTACTGAAGGTCTTCTGGGTTATTTCGTATGTGTTGTAACTCAGAAATAATAGCTTCTTGTCATTGATAAACACCAAGAAGGCGCCTCCTTCATCATCGCTGGCCGCATAACATTTTCCGCCATATTTCCCTTGCGGGTTTATTCTTTTGACTCTTTTGTCGGGTTTATAGATTTGGCCTTTGTATTTGAGGCTCTCTTTTTCGAAGAATATGCGTTCGTCAGTGATTGTACTTCCTTCCATAAGATAAGCAAATCCGTTTGCTTTTTGATAACTGGCCGCTAATACTATTCTGCCGTAGCACATGTATAAGTCATCATGTTCGTTGACTTTCCATAAGGGTATTTCCGAAATGAGAATTTTCTCGTTGTCAAACAGTTGTATGGCAGTCAAAGTTTCTCCGTCAACTCGGGTGTAGACAACGTCTGTTTCATCATTTTGGCATCCGGCGGCTAAGGCGAGAATCATAAGGACTGTGGTAATGTTCAATAATCTTTTCATCATTCTGTTGTTTTTTTATTCTGTTTTTACTTTTATTTCGATGAATCAGCTTTATCGGCTTGGATTAAAAGTCTTGGGGTAAGGTGTATTCAGCATGATGTACGTGTTGTATTGGTAATAGATGCACCTTCCTTTCAATCTGTTGTTTAACTTTCGTATAGTTCTGTTCTTAAATTGGAGGATTGAAAAATGATGGCGCATTTCTCGGGTGATATCCACAATGTCATTGTTTGTTAACTTGGCTATTACGAAATAGTCGTATTCCTTTTGGTTGGCATAATAGGTGTGTATATAGATGCCATGCTCGATTTTTTGAATAATTCCTTTCATTATTTTCTGTATATTTACTTTAGTTTCTTTTGTTTGTGCAAAGATATTGGTAGCTTGCACACGAAAATGATGCAGTCTTTCGCTATTTTTGCGCACAGAAAGTAAGATTGAACGACACTCGATTATGAAAAACCGGATAAATATATGGTTGGTAAGCCTGTTGTTGCGTCGCAAACGCATCAAGCTGGCAGAGATACAGGATGCCTGGCAGGAGTATAGTGGAGAGTACGGCATGGAATTGCATCGCAATACCTTTATGAAATATAAGCGGATGGCCGAAGATATGTTCGATATTAATATCGAATGCGATCGTCGTACAAACGAATATTATATTGATTCACCCGAAATGCTTAATCGTTCGGCATTGAATCAGTGGCTTATCCAAACAGCTTCTTCTTCTGACGTGATTGCACGGCGTAAGAAGTTGGTCGGCCGGATTGTATTGGAAACCACTTTTGGCGGTGAGGAACATCTGGACGCTATTACTGAAGCGATGATGAAGAACAAGTGTGTGAGCATCGTGTATCATTCCTATTGGGGAGAAGCCGCTACCTTTACCGTGGAACCTTATTTCATCAAGTTTTTCAAGCAACGCTGGTATCTGATAGGGTTCTGCCGGGAACGTGAAGGGGTACGGGTCTATTCATTCGACCGTATGGACAATGCCGAGCTGACTACCGAAAGTTTCAGGATGTCTCCCGAACATACGCCGCAGGTGATGTTCAACGATACATACGGTATCATCAACGACGATACCCGGGTGGAAAATGTTGTCTTGAAATTCAACTTGAAACAAGGTAACTACATCCGTACCCGTCCTCTCCATCATAGCCAGGAACTGGTATTGCAGGACGAGGATTCGATGACTTTCCGGTTGAGGCTCAAGCCTACCCTCGATTTTGTGCAGGAACTGCTTTCCTACGGTTTCACCTTGCAGGTGCTGGCGCCGGAATCCCTGGTTCAGGAGATGCGCAGAACGGTGAATGAACTGTGTGCGCTGTACCGGCAGGAGGGTACGGATGTAGAAAGCTGATAAAAAGCATAAAAGCGGATTTTGCCCATAATAATATTCATGAAAAGAGCGTCATATTGAACAAAAAATGTATATTTGCAGAGCATCGGCTGGAGAAATGGCCGGTGGAGTATGTGAAAGCGTTTTTTGCTTTATCCTAAAATCGAAATCGCCAAATTTTAGTAGAGGGATAGAGACAATATGGCGCTCATACGTTTTGTATATGTATGCCTGTACAGCCTGTGCTGTATGGTAACCTTTACATACCGGAACGGCGTGAGTATTGTTTCTTTATTCATTTCTACGGGGCGTTTGGCGATGCCTGATTTTGATGAGTGGAGTAGGCAATGGACTCACGCTTTTTTAGTTGTATATTATTAAAAATGAATATTTTTGATATGGATAGACAAGAATTTTTAAAGCGAAGAAAAATTTTAGCTCAAGATGCAGATTTGTTATTTTCTAAAATAGAGAAAAATTCACAAGAAGAGGGAAGAGTTATAAATGTATTAAATAATGCTTCTGTTCTATTAGATGATATTGAAAAGGACTTTGAAAAAAGAACTTCTTTTGATAAAACAGATGTTTATGTTTTATTCCTTTCTACAGCACTTCAATTGTTAAGAATATATGTCCTTCCAAAATTTCAAAAGAAGTTTGAAGATGGAAATAGAGTGACTCATAATGATCCTAAAATAAAAAAGGAATTGGCTGAAAAAGCAGATGATTATGTCACTAGGAAAAAGGCAAATGGGTGGACTGTTAAGAAGGGGAAATATCCTACATGGGAAGATATTGTAAGAGGAAATACTGGGGTAGGTTATGATAAGACAAAGGGTGCAAAAGATTTTGGGATAAAAATGCATGGAGGCCTTCATAGGGTAAAAGCTTTAGGTCATGATCCCATTTTAGGTTGGATCTATGGAGTTGCAAATATTTTAACTAATACAATAACGATTGCCCCTGAGTATCTTTTAGGAGAAAAAGAACATAGATATATGTCCTTATTAAGTGTGAAATCTTATCAAATAGTCACAGGAAGAAGAGGAAAACGGATAGAAACTTTTTGGGGACATCCTATATCTACTTATTTCTCTTTTTCAAAGGAATCAGTATTTTATAATGCTTTTGAAAGTTTGCGTGAAGATAAAAAAAGGCTTCTTGCTGCTGTTTTTGCACAAGGAAACCATTTATATTCGGATAAATATACTCCTGAAGGTTTACCAGTTCCGTTCTTAAGTTTAATAGATACTGATAAGGCTTTTGAAATTTACAAGAAGGGATATGATTGGCTTGATTTTAAGTATGATGTTCAAATGACAATGACATCCGCATCTATAGCGGTTATGTTAAATAATATAATAGAGTTGATTCATTTGTATTTTTATAATCCAAATAAGGAATCTGATTTTAAACTGTATACGGTTAAATCGCATAAAATTGTCTTGTATTCCAATCTTTTGGCTACAAGCTCTGATGTGATTCAAACAGCCATTCGATCTTGTTTGAATGATACAAATGCTCTTAAAACTTTTGATTTAGGTGGATTTCTTGTTACTTTGTATAGATTGATAAAAGATGTTCACTTTATAAGAAAAGTAAAAGAAGAATTTATATTAAGGGAATGGGAAAACGTAATATTTAATGTTAATCAAATATTATAAATTATGGTAGATAAAATTTTGGTAGTATTACAACAGGTTATACCTGTAATAGAAAAAAGTGCTGTTCAAATTGTGAAAAAAATTTCTGAACATTTCGTTCAACATGGTGGTAAATATATAGCAGGAGCTGGAGGAGCAGTAGTTGCTGGAGGACTTGCATATTCTAAAGGAAGGGATAAAGGTAAGAAAGAAGGGATGGGAAAACAGGCTGGGATTGATGCTAGAAAAATTCAACAATTAAAAGATAATCAAGATAAGGAGCGTGAGGACTGGAAAAGGCAAAAGAAAGGTTATGATGATTTGCTTGATGACATAGAAAAAAATATTTAATGTCTATGGTTAAGGCTACTCTATTTTATATGCCATCTTGCTTATTAGGAATATTTACTGAATATTCCTGATTGGAACCTGCTCCTGTTCGAAACGGTTTTTATCAATTGAATATTTTTACACCAATAGTAATAAATTGATAACTTGCATCTATTTTATTGTAGGTACAACTTCAACGACAGACCGTTTTATTGTACCTGCAATTCTAATCCTTCAAATTTTAATCTATTCATTGCAATTTAGCTATTTATTCACTTTTAAATTACTAAATCTTCGTGATATACAGAATTTTTCAAAACCTTTTTATATCTATTCAACGAAAAAAATCTAAACTTGGGCTAGATATAATCTGATAACTCTCCATCAAGACAGTAATCACCGTCCTCATCCTCATAATATTCAATCCACTCATTGTGGAGATTATTGCTAAGCTCGCTGACGAGATCATATGTTATTCTACTACGGTCATAGTAGTCTCGAATATCATTCTCGTCAATATCTACTTCATCACCATTATACAACACTGCATAAGTGTTAGTATATCTAACAGGATGGACATCAGAACACCAATGATCTGATTGACATTCCTCGAACCAGATACTTCTGGTTACATACTTAACTTTACCTCTCATACGGGTTTATAGTTTATTGTTTTGATTAGTACTATTGCTAAATCGTGATGCGAAAGTAATGAAAAAAATGAAGAACTCAACACACAATATGAAGAATCTCTTCAAAAGGCTTTTAGGCGTGAAACTTGGATATCATGCTTCGCTTTCACAGAACAGTTTCGTGAGAAACAGAACTTTTTACGGTGAAGTTTCATCGCAATCTGTTGGATGACAGTGATTTGCTGTGAAAGATGCTTTCTGTCGGTGAATTCTTTGCTTTCACCGTAAATCAATGTAATAGAACGGATTAGGACGATGTGAAAGCGTGAAGGATTTTTGGGGAAACTTAGAATAAATAGGGGGGAGGGACGTTTTTACTGGTTTGAAGTGGGAGAAGGGTATTCGCACCAAGTCCTTCTTTAGCTTCGTAAAGTCCCTCTTTAGCTCCCTAAAGTGGCACTTTACGCGGCTGAAGTTGCTGATTGTGACTTGGAATGTATATAACAAACGGGGGGGATTGAGTCTTTTAATCTTCCCCGTTTGCGTTGAATGGTTAGAATTTATAGGTAGCACCTACAGCAAAGATGCCGTATGAATTTGGATATCCTTTGTCTTTGTCTTTGATGTTCGCACTGATTAAGCCAAATTGGGTTCCGATACCCCAACTTTCGGTCAGGAAGTAAGTGGCTCCAACGTATGTTGCCATTGCCGGTACTATTTTAGAGCCTCCAACAGAAGACCATTTGACATGATCGAGGTCGTTGTAATTGTATCGGGTGGTTATGTCTGTATATTGTGTTTCTCTATGATCGTTGACGCTTGCGCTCTGAAAACCATCTGTATTTTGATAGTTGCCGACGAGATAGGTCATGTAACCGACGCCGGTTCCGATTTTCAAATATGTGTCAAGCTGCGGTATGGGGCTGTAGTGGAAAGAGATGGTCACCAGAGCATTCACATCTTCTCTGGTAATATCGGCATCGGCTGTACCTATTCCTTCACGGGATACTTTCTTGGTTTCATTTATCCTGTCCCATTTCTTGGTGCTGAAGTTGTAGACTTTACCAAAAGTGGTGCGAGTATATTTGTAGTCATACTCTCCTATTACCTTGTTTTGATACTTTCCTCCGTAGGTGTTATTTACAGCAAATCCGAAGCCTATTGTCACTTTATCGGCAATACGCCCGATGCCCCATTCCATTCCGAAATGTTGGTCGAATGTGCCTCGTGATTTATCGGCATAAGCTACTGTACCCACTCCAATGGCTAAATCCATTTTTCTGTCGCCTTTGTCAAAGGCGTCCTGTGCGTGTACGCTGAAGGCTATCAAGCCCATTGCGCCTAAAAGTAAGAACTTCTTCATTTGTAACTAATTTATGATTAATATTAGAGAGTAATCGATTTACTTGATAAAATAAAAATGATTAACTAGGTATGAGTCTTATTAATTAGCTTTCTGTATTATTGGTTTTGATATTATAACTTGATATCTATCCGAACTTTTGATTTGATTTTTTACAAAAATAGAAAATAAATGTTTACGATATTTTATTTTTATATAAATTAACGCGTGAAAATGGGATGAATGGAGATGACTATTCTATTTATAAAACAAGATGTGACTTTGTGAAAAAATCGAGCGAGCTTGTTTTTCTACTTTCTACTTTCGCTATCTTTGTTACTGTTTGATAATAGAGAAGGAAAGCAATCAATGACTGAACGTAAAATCATACATATCGATATGGATGCTTTCTATGCATCCGTGGAGCAGCGCGACCATCCTGAACTACGCGGTAAGCCCATTGCGGTGGGGCATGCCGAGGAGCGGGGTGTGGTGGCTGCTGCCAGTTATGAGGCGCGTCGCTATGGAGTACGTTCGGCCATGTCGTCGCAAAAAGCCAAACGGCTCTGTCCGTCGCTTATCTTTATTCCCGGCCGTATGGAGGTGTACAAGGAGGTGTCGCGCCAGATACATGAGATTTTCCATGAATATACGGATGTCATCGAGCCGATCTCGCTCGATGAGGCTTTTCTCGATGTTACTGACAATAAGCCTGGCATCCCGTTGGCGGTGGACATTGCCCGTGAAATCAAGCGGAAGATACGCAGCGAACTGAACCTCGTGGCTTCGGCGGGCGTGTCCTACAACAAGTTTCTGGCGAAGATTGCTTCGGATTATCGCAAGCCGGACGGGCTTTGTACCATCCATCCCGACCAGGCACTCGACTTCATTGCCCGTCTGCCCATCGAGAGCTTTTGGGGGGTGGGACCTGTTACGGCCAAACGGATGCATCTGCTGGGTATACACAACGGTGCCCAGTTGCGCGCCCGTTCGTTGGAGATGCTGACTAGAGAGTTTGGCAAGGTAGGGGCGGTGTATTATGACTTTGCACGCGGCATCGACTTGCGGCCTGTCGAGGCGGTGCGTGTACGTAAGTCCATCGGGTGTGAGCATACGCTGGAGAAGGATATCAACCGCACCTCGTCGGTCATCATCGAGCTGTATCATGTGGCAGTAGAGCTGGTGGAGCGCCTGAAGCGGAAAGACTTTCGCGGCAACACGCTGACCTTGAAAATCAAGTTTCACGACTTCCGCCAGATTACCCGCAGCATCACGCAAGGACAGGAACTGACGGAGTTGTCCGTCATTTTGCCTCTCGCCAAGCAGTTGCTTCGTGAGGTGGATTATGAGGAACATCCCATCCGGCTCATAGGCTTGTCTGTGTCCAATCCGCGCGATGCGGAAGCCGATCGTCACGGAGTGTGGGAACAGCTCAGCTTTGAGTTCAGCGACTGGGAATAAGGACGTTAGCCTGATTTTGTAACAAATGACAGAAAAAATGTATGAATGTTGGGCTATATATGATAAATAGTATTATTTTTGTGGGCATAAGGTGAAATCCCGACAGGGATGGACAATTATTGAAACCTGTAAAACGAATTACCATGAAAAACACTATCTTCTTGCTACTTACACTCCTGTCTTTGCTGGCTGCGTGTCAGAATAGCATTCAAGCAGAATTGGATGAGGAGAACGAAAACTTTTCGGAGGCTACATTGAGGGTACAGACACGTGCGGGAGGAACTTCTTCTCTCACTTATCCTGTTTATATTTATGCTTTTTCGGACAACGGTGCGTATGCGGCTTCTACAGAGATGCGTTCTGAAGAGGACAGTGCGATGGAGCTTTGCCTTGCAGCGGGAAATTATACGATAGTGGCTTTGTGTGGCGTGGATGGCTATTCGTTTTCTGATCGGCCGGATATGGAGGATGTTGTGACATTTTCAGGTCAGCAGATGGCTGAAGAAGCCCTGATGTGCGGCATGGCCAAGGTACGTGTAGATGGAGATGCTTCGACCAGCATCACGCTGACGGCAGCCGTGAGCCGTTTGGAAATCGAACTGCATGCCATTCCCGATGATACAAAAGCAGTGCATGTCACTGTCGGGCCTGTGTATGCTTCGCTTGCCATGGACGGCACTTACGGTGGGAGCACCTCGTTGACGACTGCTTGTAGCGATGCGGGTAGAGGGGTGTGGACATCTCCTGTCTTGTATGTTTTTCCTTCGGCCGATCGTGCCAGGGTGTCGCTTTCCATTGCCTTGACCGATAGCAAAGGGACTGTTTCTACCTATGGTTATACCTTGTCTGAACCGCTGGTTGCCAATACTCCTTATGAACTGGAAGGGACTTTCTCTGCAGGCTTCAATCTGTCGGGCGAGATTACGGCTGAAGATTGGAAGGATGTGCGCAACATTCGTTTTGACTTCGGCAGCACGACAGGCGGCGGTAATGAGGGTAGCGGTGAGGGTGATACTGAAATCAGTGGAACGGATGTTCCTGCCGCCGGTACATTGTGGGAAGGTCACTTGGTAGCGCTTTCTACTCCCGACGACAATGGCGGCGCTACTTTGCTTTTGTTGAGTACGAAAGAATGGACGGATGTTCCTTCTGCTTTGAATACGGAAAATCCAAGCGAGGCAGCCGGCCTTGTCAATGCCTATACGGAAGGCAGTCTTAGCGGATGGCGCTTTCCGACGGCCGATGAGGCGAAGGCTATGCGAAATACTATCGGTGGAACTCACTTGTCGCAGACTAACAAGTTGCTGTCTGATAAAGGATTGGATATTTTAGAGACTGGCTATGAACCGGGTACAAAGGATACGCCTGTCCGCTATCTTTGTGAAGATGGTGAGAAAACGTATGTCTGGGGTGATGGTACTATTTCTAAGGCCGGTTCTTCACGTACTTATCGCTTGCGGGCGGTTAAAGAAGTCACGTTTCGCAAGCAGTGAAAGATAAGTTTGAGACAGAATGATCATTGTTATATTGGAAAAATAAAAAGATATGGGTTGTTTGATGAACGTTTTGTGGTTGCTGTTCGGAGGAATTCTGACGGCAATCGAATATGTGGTAGCCAGTCTGCTGTTGATGGTGACCATTGTGGGTATTCCTTTCGGCATACAGACGCTGAAGATGGCTTCGTTGGCCTTGTGGCCTTTCGGCAAGGAAGTGCGTAGCGGTAGCCGTTCGGACGGTTGTCTGTACATACTGATGAATGTGGTGTGGATTTTGCTGGGCGGTATCTGGATCTGCTTCTCACATCTGATTTTCGGAGCCATCCTTTGTATTACCATTATAGGTATACCTTTCGGCCTGCAGCACTTCAAGCTGGCAGCCGTGGCGTTGATGCCTTTTGGCAAAGATATTGTGGAGGCTTGAAGGGATAGGAAGTATTAAAAAGACAAAAGAGAGTGCATCCACTGAGGATGCGCTCTCTTTCTTTTCATATTGTTTAAAGGGTTGTTTACTAAGTCAAGCTTGCTGTGCAAGCAGTTTCTGAAGTTTGCCATTCAAGGCTTGGCACATGGCACCGTTTCCCATTGCTTGATAGCGTTTGATACGGTACTGTAACATCATGATTTCATTTACGTTTTTTTTCATAATCGTCTTGGTTTTGTGCCTTCCGCGTTTCGGAAAGCGGTTTGTACATCTTTTCTTGTTTTCTCTTCTAATAACACTGCAAAGATACGAATTGTTCACAAAAAATATGTTCTATAACATAAAAATCTTGTTGTTTCTTCCTGAATTTGCGTCAAAACACTCCGTTTTGCCATCTGGATATTACAAAAATATGACTATCTTTGCGTGGAAATCCTTTTGAAAAGTGATATGAAAACTCTATTCGATAAGCTGGTGGTGTTGCTGTGCAGTCCCTATCCTGAGTTGAGGGCGCGTTGGAAAACGGTGGTGTTGCCTTCGCTGCTGGTGTTCTTCATTCTTTATGTTCTCCAGCCTTTCGGAATCTCGCGGATGGAAGGGAACAAGCTGCTTGTATTGGCGGGCTATGCGGTAGTGTCGTCGGCCATGCTGGCGGTGGCGGTTTACGTGTTTCCGGCCCTGTTTCCTGCGTGGTATCGGGAAGAACGGTGGACGGTGGGCAAGGAGATACTTTCCACGCTGCTGCTGTGCGTGCTGATTACGTTGGGCAACTGGTGCTATACGGCAGGGGTATTCGGCTTGGAGCTGAACTTGCGCCTGCTGGCCGTCTGCCTGTTGTGGATGGTGGTGATCGGGCCCTTTCCCATTGTGCTGTTCGTGATGTGGAACCGTAACCTGCAACTGAGCCACAACTTGCAGGAGGCGGTGGCGATGAACGCCCGTCTGGCAGAAAGGGTACAGGCGGAAGCAGTATCGGAACCTCGGTCGGCGGCAGCCCGTGGGGAAGTCCTGCTGGAAGGAGGGACGAGGGAGAGTCTGGCACTCGACCCCGCCCGGCTGCTCTATGCCGAGTCGGAAGGTAACTATGTACGGCTGCGCTACCTGGACGCCGGTAGCGGCAAGACCGCGGTGAAGCTGCTGCGCCTGACGCTGAAGCAGGCGGAGGATGCGTTTTTGGATTACTCGTATATAATAAGGTGTCACCGCGCCTATCTCGTTAACCTGCATCGAGTGGCGCAGGTGTCAGGTAATGCGCAGGGCTATCGGCTCCATCTGGAGGGGTGTGGGACGGAAATACCCGTTTCGCGGAGCTATGCCGTCCGTGTAAAAAGAGCTTTGGAGGGCAGCGAGTAAGCTTGCCGTTTGTCCCAGACCTTTGTTATTCATCCCTTGTGGATGCAGTTGGTCACATATCCGGGTTATCTGTCCCGGATATTTTTTTGTCTGTCTACTTGCTTGTAATTTCGCTTTCGGTAAACGAAAAGAAAAGCAAAACAATGAAACGGTTATTCCTTATTCTGATGGTATTGACTGGAGCAGTCGCCCCGGATGCCGACGCGCAGATTGCCGTGACCGACACCATCTGCCTGACCTTGGACGGCGTGACGATGACGGACAGCGTGGGGCTGGATGAAGTGGTGGTGAAGCGTCGGCGCACGCCGGCGGCCAATAGCCGGTGGAGCGACCTGCATCCCGTGGAACTGGTTACGGTAGGCGGAGCGAACGGTGACCTCTACCGAGCACTCCAGACCCTGCCGGGCACGCAGGTGCAGGGTGAGACGGGCCGCCTGCTGGTGCGCGGAGGCGACGACCGAGAGACGCAGACCTACATCGACGGTATGCACGTACTGGTACCCTACACTTCGGTGGGTATCGGCGCCTCGGCCCGTAGCCGTTACTCCACCTTCCTGTTCAGCGGGGTAAACTTGGCTTCGGGCGGCGCACCACTGGAGTATGGTGGGGCACTCTCGGCCGTTCTGCCGTTGGAGACGAAGGATTATAGCACGGTGGATAAGCTTGGGCTGAATGCTTCCATTGTAGGGGCGGGCGGGGGAGGAACGCGCACGTTCGGCAAAGGATCGGCTTCCGTAGATCTGAACTATCAGAACATGGCGTTGCACAATCGGATTTACCCCGGTCGGAAGGACTTCGGCCGTCCCTATCAGCTGCTGTCGGGAGCCACGCAGCTGCGCTTTACACCCGATGCATTGACCGTGGCCAAGTTGTATGCCCAGTACGATCGGACGGACTTCGCCACTTACGAGGGTGACGACCGCCGACTGTTTGGCCTTGGCGAGAACAACGCCTATTTGAACGCCACGCTGCGGCGCACGTCCGGTGCCGGTTGGGAGTGGTTTGCGGGTGCGGCCTGGTCGTACAACCGCCAGATGGTGGACAATGCTGCCGCCGAGGGGGACGCCTGGCTGCAACGCCAGCAAGAACTCCATCTGAAGGCCAAGTTGGGCCGGCGCTTGTCCCCGCTTTTCCGCTTGGACGGCGGAGTGGAGGCGTTTGTCCGCAGTTATGCCATGAGCTACCGTTTTCCGGCTTCCGTCGGTGAGGCGGAGGGGCACGTGTCGCCTTCGCTGGGTGCTGTCTTCCTGTCTGCTGCCTGTTTCCCGCTGGAGCGGCTCAAGGTGGAGGGCTCCGTGCGGGCCGAATATCACGGGCTGAGCGGAGCGACGGAAGTGTCGCCACGACTGGCACTGAACTGGTTTCAGGGCGACGTCGTGCTGACAGCCGTGGCAGGGCGATACACTCAGCCGGCGGCAGACAGCCTGCTGCTGAAGCAGACGAGACTGAAGCCCGAAGTATGCTGGCAGTATAACGCGGGCGCACAGTACGGTCGGGGTGGTCGACTGGCCAAGGTGGAGGTCTATTACAAGAAGTACAGCCGCCTGCCCCTGTGGAAGGGCGCTAGAGAGGCGGCTTCGGTGCTGACTTCCGGCGGCTACGGCTACAGCAAGGGTATCGACCTCTTCCTGTCCGACCGCACGTCGCTCAGGAACTTGGAATACCGCCTGTCTTATACCTACAACCTGCCTCGCCGTCGGACAGGTCGCGACTCCGAGCTGACCGTCCCCCAATATGCCACGCGCCACAATGCCTCCGTCGTTGTCAAGTGGTCGCTTCCCCGCCTACGCACCGTCCTGAGCCTGACCGATCGCTTCAGCAGCGGGCGCCCGTGGCACAACCCCGAACGGCCCGGTCTGATGAACGACGAGGTAAAGCCCTACAACAGCCTCGACGTAGGGCTGACCTTCCTGCCATCGAAGAAGGTCATCGTCCACGCCTCGGCCACCAACATACTGGGTCGTCGCAACGAGTTCGGGTACGTGGACGGGCGGCCTGTGCTGGCTGCCGCCGACCGCTTCTTCTATATCGGCGTCTTCGTGACGCTGGGGCGCCATGCGGCCTACGACGTTTCTAACTTTTAGTCCGCTGAGGTACCTCATCAGCCTTTCCGAGACCTTTGCTGCCGAAGGTGGCGCCAGAGATCGAAACTTGTCTTTATTTACGAATTTAAAAATACAAAACGTATGAAAAACTTGATTTTACTTGTATTGCTGGCCCTCCAAGGCCTTGCCAGTGCGCTCCATGCGCAAACGCTGACCCTCCGTGTGAACGATATCCAGAAACCGAAGGGGCAACTCTACGTTGCCTTCTATGTCTCCGAGGCCGATTTCTTGAAGAAACCCTTGACGGGCTTCCGCGTGGCGGTGACCGACACCATGCTCGTCATCCCTTGCCGCGGACTTCCGGCGGGCGAGTACGCCTTTTCACTCTTCCTGGACACGAATGGTAACGGACAACTGGATACGGCGGCTTTCGGCATTCCGACAGAAAAATACGCTTTCAGCAACGATGCCGAAGGGGTGATGGGTCCTCCGGCCTACGAAAAGTGTCGCTTCCGCTTTCAGAATGATACGACTATGGTTGTTCGGCTGCGGTAAGCCCGCGCGGCACGGGGTAGGGGTAGAGAGGAGAAAGTCGCCAGAAGCTGGTGAAAGTAGACGGTAAATAGCTGATGAATATCGGCAATTTTTTGATTCGTTTTGTCAGTACATTCGGGAGTTGCGAGTTGGTAGAATGGAAAACTTATTGTACATTTGTCAGCATAACAACCTCTCATTTATGAAATATATCGTCTACATCTTCAGCCTGGTCTGGCTGACATGCTTGTTTGCCTCGTGCAGTAGCAAACATGCCCATTTTATCAGTGATTCAACCTATCGTGCCCGTGTGGAGCAGGACTTCCAGCAGAAGCAGGTCGTCATGTCCAAGGGTAACTTGTTCGCCATCTTCGATACTGATCTGACGCTCTACGAGCGCGAGGCGCTGGAGTTTCTCTACGCCTACATGCCGCTGGCCGACATCACGGACTACTCCGGCGGTTTCCACCTGATGAATGTACAGGCGGCCCACCGTGCTTCCGAAGAGATGCCTTGGGGGCGGATGGTTTCCGAAGAGCTGTTCCGCCACTTTGTTCTCCCTGTGCGGGTGAACAACGAGCCTCTGGACAGTGCCCGCGTGGTGTTCTACGAAGAACTGAAGCCGCGCGTGCAACACCTCTCCATGCGTAATGCCATTCTGGAGGTGAACCATTGGTGCCACGAGAAGGCCGTCTACCAACCCAGTGACGCACGCACCAGTTCGCCGCTGGCCACAGTCCGCACCGCTTACGGACGCTGCGGCGAGGAGTCTACCTTCCTGGTGGCTGCCCTGCGCTCAGTGGGCATTCCCGCGCGCCAGGTCTATACTCCCCGTTGGGCACATACCGACGACAATCATGCCTGGGTGGAAGCCTGGGCTGACGGCAAATGGTACTTTCTCGGTGCCTGTGAGCCTGAGCCGGTGCTTAACTTGGGCTGGTTCAACGCGCCTGCCAGCCGCGGCATGCTGATGCACACCAAGGTCTTCGGCCGTTACGAAGGACCGGAAGAAGTGATGTCCGTCACACCCAACTATACCGAAATCAACGTTATCGACAACTATGCTCCCACTGCCCAAGCTACGGTGACCGTGACCGACGAGGCCGGACAGCCCGTCAGCGGAGCGTTGGTGGAGTTCAAGCTTTATAACTACGCCGAGTTCTATACCGTGGCCCGCAAGCAGACCGATGCATCGGGGCAGGCCTCGCTCACGGCCGGCAAAGGCGACATGCTGGTGTGGGCGTCGAAAAACGGACGCTTCGGTTTCCAGAAGCTTTCGTTTGGTAAGCAGGACGCCTTGACCGTGAAGCTCGACCGTCGCGATGGTGACCCGTTCGAATTGGATTTGGACATCGTTCCGCCCGTTGAGTCGGCCAATCTGCCCGCCGTTACGCTTGAACAGCGAGCAGAGAACGACCGTCGCATGGCCGCAGAAGACTCCATCCGCAACGCCTATGTGGCTACAATGATGACGCCCGAGGCAGCGCATGCCTGGGCTTCTTCCCAGAAGGGACTGAACGAAGCAGAGCAGCAGCGTGTGGCCGATTTTCTGGTGGCTTCGCGTGGTAATCATGCTGTCATCAAGGCCTTTGTTGCCTTTGCTTTGGAGCAGGGACAGGGCGGCCGGGCTGTCGAGCTGCTGGGCGCTGTGTCTGCCAAAGACTTGCGTGATGCCCGTTTACCCATTCTGAAAGACCATTTGCTGCATACGGCGGTTGTGCCTTGCGAGCAGAGCGTGTCGGCGTTGCTGAACCCGCGCATTGCGACAGAAGAACTGACAGCCTATAAGTCTTTCTTCCAGCAAGTCATTGATGAGCAGACAGCCGAAGACTATCTGTATCATCCGCAGAAGCTGGTGGACTGGTGCCGCGAGAATATCGCTCTGAACGATACCTTGAATTCACAACGTATTCCCATGTCGCCCGAAGGCGTATGGAACGCCCGCATGGCCGACACCTATTCGCGCGACATCTTCTTTGTGGCCGTGGCCCGCAGCTTGGGCATTCCCGCCTGGATTGACGAAGTGACCGGAGCTGTATGTTATTTGGACTTGGCCAATCATCCGAATCTGAAGAACGGAAAACTTTATCATGTGGACTTCAATATGGGCGCTACACAGACTGTATCGCCTTCGGGCAGTCTGGTGGCAAAGTTCCAGCCCACTAAGTTCATCGACGATCCTAAATACTACAGCCATTTCACCCTGTCACGTTGCGAGAACGGTGTACTTCGCCTGCAAAGCTATGATGAAAGCGGTGCTTCATGGAACACCTTACTGCGTACCCCCTTGCAGATGCCGGCCGGCTACTATGTGATGGTGAGCGGTACGCGTCTGGCCAGCGGTGGCGTGCTGGTGCACATGAGCGGCTTGAATGTAGAGGCGGACAAAACGGTGAATACAGCCTTGACAATGCGTGAAAGTAAGGACCAGATACAGGTGATAGGTAACTTCAATTCCGAATCGCTCTTTACGCCTATCGCTGACGGTGTCGTGGCCGATGATCCCATCAGCGTATTGACGGCATGTGGTCGTGGCTATTTCGTGGTTGGCGTCTTGGGTGTAGGGCAGGAGCCTACCAATCATGCTCTGAAGGACATTGCCAAACTGAACAAAGACTTGGAGAAGTGGGGGCGCAAGATGGTACTGCTCTTCCCCGATGCCGAGAAGTATGGCAAGTTCCGTCCGCAAGATTTCCCGGGCTTGCCGTCTACCATTGTCTACGGTATCGACAGCCACGGCATTGCTGCCCAGATTATAGAGAATATGAAGCTAAAGCATAAAGACACGCTGCCGGTGTTTGTGATAGCCGACACGTTCAACCGCGTGGTGTTCGTTTCGCAAGGCTATACTATCGGTCTGGGCGAACAGCTGATGCAGACAGTGAAGGGCCTGTAAGCGCTCTTCCTGACACAGTGCTTCGTTGGGTTCTGACACAGTGCTTCCTCACCTTCTCATGCAGTGCTTCGTGAGAGGATGAGGAAGCACTTCGTTAGACCCTCATCCAGTACTTCATGGAGGCCCCATGTCGTATGGTATGGAAATCTGCGTTGATATAAAGAGGAGGATACGAACCGTACGGGCATAAAAAAAGTCTGGTGTGCTTTCGCACGTCAGACTTTCAATTCTCTCTGTGTTGTTGTACTGAAATTATTCAGCTACAACAGCGCTGTCAGCTACTACAGTATCAGCTGCCTGAGCTGCTGCCTCAGCTGCGGCTGCTTCAACAGCTGCGATAGAGTCAGCGATACGGATAGAATCAGCTGCTGCTTGTTCAGCGTTAGCTGCTTTGTTACCACAAGATGCGAAAGATACTGCTACGATAGCTGCTGCCATCAAAACTAATTTTTTCATTTTCTTTTTACTTTAAAAAACGTAATACAATCAATTGCTTTATTAAAACGCCGCAAAGGTAGGGACTTTTTGGATATGTTGTTCTCGAAACCCCAACTTTTTTTATATTTTTTTTCGAAGCCTGTCTCTGAATGTCCTATGTCGGTGAGGAAATAATGGAATATAGAATAATAATGTGTAACTTTGCATCCGCATTAAAAGTTATGTAAGCAAATTATGATTGATACCAATATATTTCAGAATAAGACAGCTGTCTATTATACGTTGGGCTGCAAACTGAACTTTTCGGAAACGTCCACTATCGGCAAGATGTTGAAGGAAGCCGGAGTACGTACGGCCAGACGGGGAGAAAAGGCTGATATTTGCGTAGTAAATACCTGTTCGGTGACCGAAGTGGCTGACAAAAAGTGCCGTCAGGCCATTCATCGGCTGGTGAAGCAACATCCGGGTGCCTTTGTGGTAGTGACGGGATGTTATGCACAGCTGAAGCCGGATACAGTGGCCCATATCGAAGGCGTAGATGTGGTTTTGGGTGCTGAGCAGAAAAAAGATTTGCTGCAATACTTGGGCAACCTTCAGAAGCATGAAACAGGTGAAGCCTTCACGTCGGCTTTGAAAGACATCCGTTCGTTTGCCCCGTCGTGTTCGCGTGGTGACCGCACGCGTTTCTTCCTGAAAGTGCAGGACGGTTGCGATTACTACTGTTCCTATTGTACCATTCCCTTTGCCCGCGGTCGTAGTCGTAACGGTAGTATTGCTTCGTTGGTTGAACAGGCACGGCAGGCTGCGGCCGAAGGTGGAAAAGAAATCGTATTGACGGGAGTCAATATAGGCGACTTCGGCAAATCGACAGGTGAAACTTTCTTCGATCTGGTGAAGGCGCTGGACGAGGTAGAAGGTATTGAGCGTTATCGCATTTCGTCTATCGAGCCCAATCTGCTGACCGATGAGATTATCGACTTCGTATCACATTCCAAGCGGTTTATGCCTCATTTCCATATCCCGCTGCAATCGGGTTCGGATGAGGTGTTGAAGCTGATGCGTCGTCGGTATGATACAGCTCTGTTTGCTTCCAAAGTGCATAAAATCAAGGAGGTAATGCCCGATGCCTTTATCGGTGTGGACGTCATTGTGGGAACGCGTGGCGAAACGGAAGAATATTTCGAGGAGGCATATCGCTTTATAGAAGGACTGGATGTCACACAGTTGCATGTGTTCAGCTATTCTGAACGGCCGGGTACGCAGGCGTTGAAGATAGATCACGTTGTGTCGCCAGAAGAAAAGCATCGTCGCAGCCAGCGTTTGCTGGAACTTTCTGATCTGAAAACCAAGGCTTTCTACGAGAAACATATCGGACAGACCTTGCCTGTGTTATTGGAAAAATCCAAGCCTGGTACACCTATGCATGGCTTTACGCCTAACTACATACGGGTGGAAGTGCCCCATAACGATGCACTTGACAACTGTGTGGTGACTCTTCGATTGGGCGAATGGAACGAGGAAGGGACCGCTTTGAAGGGCTTGCCCTTGGAATAAACCACAGAAGAGAACGATGGAAGATATGGAAAAGGTTGCAGTCGTCATATTAAACTGGAACGGATGCGAGATGCTTCGTTCTTTCTTGCCTTCGGTCGTGGCCCATTCCGAAGCGGATGGGGCCGTCGTATATGTCGCAGACAATGGGTCTACAGATGCTTCGGTTCAGCTTGTCCGGAAAGAATTTCCTTCAGTGCGTCTTATTCAGCTGGAAAAGAACTGGGGTTTTGCCGACGGCTATAATGAAGCCTTGAAGCAGGTAGAGGCGGAATATGTAGTGCTGCTCAATTCGGATGTGGAGGTGACGGCTCATTGGTTGCAGCCGCTTCTGGCCTATATGGATACTCACTCGGAAGTAGCCGCTTGCCAACCCAAGTTGTTGAGCTGGCATGACAAGAGCGCTTTCGAGTATGCAGGTGCTGCCGGCGGTTTCATCGATTGCTATGGTTATCCTTTCTGTCGCGGACGCATTATGAGTGTTGTTGAAAAGGACGAGGGACAATATGATGCGGTTGTTCCTGTCTTTTGGGCTACAGGGGCTGCTTTGTTCATTCGTTTGAAGGATTATTGGGAAGCGGGTGGATTGGACGGTCGCTTCTTTGCGCACATGGAGGAGATTGATTTATGTTGGCGTCTTCGTGCCCGCGGTCGGCAGTTGGTATGTATCCCCCAAAGTGTAGTTTATCACGTGGGTGGTGCTACGTTGAAGAAAGAAAATCCTCGCAAGACATTTCTGAATTTCCGTAACAATTTGTTGATGCTTTACAAGAACCTGCCTGCCGAAGAATTAGGCAAAGTGATGCGTGTTCGTTGGTTGCTCGACCAGGTGGCAGCTTTTGTCTTTCTGCTGAAAGGTCAGTGGGACAATGCTTGTGCCGTTTGGCGGGCACGTCGGGAGTATTGTCGGCTTCGTCCCTCGTTCCGTCCGTCGCGCGAGGAGAACGAAAAGAAGGCCTGCACATCGGTGATACCCGAGCGTACACGTTACAGTGTTCTGATACGTTACTATCTGCAGGGGAAAAAACGTTTTTCAGGCCTATAAAGTCTGTCTTTCTATATGCACCTCCACTCCTGCTGTTTCAATATCGGCTCCCATGGGTGGATTGCGTTTGGATAGTTTCAGGTCAATGCGTTCGATCGTCGGAAAATCGTTGAACAGACGGCGGACAATGCGTCCTGCGACATGTTCAAGTAGTTTGGAAGGAATATCCATTTCTTCTTTTACGGCTTGGTGGATTTCAGCATAGTTGACGGTATCGGCCACGTCGTCACTTTCCATTGCACGTGCAATGTCTGTTTTCAGTCGTAGCGATACGACGAACTCATTGCCTACAGTCGTTTCTTGGGGAGCTACGCCATGGTAAGCAAAAAAGCGGATGTTTTCGAGAAGGATATAACTTGTCATGTCTGCCTGTTTCAATAAGAAAATATTAAAAATGGAACAGTTTTTTATCAATAAAATTGTTTATTGAACAGTTGCCGTTTTAATAGTGCAAAGATAAAATAAAAGGAGGGCGTCGCAATATTTTTTTCGTTATATTTGTGCGTCTTAAATATAGAATACTTATGTCTTTGCATCAATTTCATCTCTTTTTATGGGTGATGAGCAGTGTGGCTTTGCTCGTTTTCATAGCCCTCTATTTTGTAAAAGCTGGTTACGGCATGTTTCGTACCGCTTCGTGGGGATGGTCTATATCCAACAAAGTGGCTTGGGTGCTGATGGAGGCACCTGTCTTTTTCGTGATGTTGGGTTTGTGGATGATAAGTGGGGTTGGATTCTCTGCACCACAATTTTTGTTTTTGCTTCTGTTTGAATTGCATTATTTGCAACGTTCGTTTGTCTTTCCACTTTTGATGAAGGGGCGTAGCCGTATGCCGGTAGCTATCATGGCAATGGGCATTGTATTCAATGTGTTGAACGGATTGATGCAGGCTGGTGGAATATTTTGGTATGCGCCCGAAGGATATGCCGAAGGATGGACTTGGTTGATGCGTCCGCTTTCTATTATAGGTTTGGTGCTGTTCTTCGTTGGTATGGGTGTCAATCTGCATTCCGATCATGTCATTCGTCATCTGCGCAAGCCGGGTGACAATCGGCATTACCTGCCAGGCAAGGGAATGTACCGTTATGTCACGTCTGCCAACTACTTTGGAGAACTGGTGGAGTGGACGGGGTTCGCCTTGTTGACCGCTTCACCTGCAGCGTGGGTATTTGTTTGGTGGACAGCGGCCAATCTAGTGCCTCGAGCTGACGCCATACACAAGCATTATCGCGAAGAGTTTGGCAACGAAGCCGTGGGGCGTAGAAAACGGATTATACCTTATATATATTGATGGCTAGAAAAAAAGAAAAAGGATGCTTTTCTTGATCTTAAAAGGCTGTGATCGTCTTCTTAAAACATCCTTTTCTAAAATTAGATAGATTATGAGTTCGAAATTATTTACTCCAGTAACCTTGGGACCGCTGACGCTACGTAATCGTACGATCCGTTCAGCGGCCTTTGAGAGCATGTGCCCTGGCAATAAACCTTCAGAGCAATTGCTCGATTATCATCGTTCAGTTGCGGCCGGCGGGGTAGGCATGACGACCGTTGCCTATGCGGCTGTGACTCGTAGCGGCCTTTCATTCGACCGCCAGTTGTGGATGCGGCCGGAGATTATCCCTGGACTCCGTCGCTTGACAGATGCTATCCATGCTGAGGGAGCTGCCGCCAGTATCCAATTGGGGCACTGTGGCAACATGTCCCATAAAAGTATCTGCGGTTGCTTGCCCGTGGGGGCCAGTACAGGATTCAATTTGTATTCTCCTACATTTGTTCGCGGCCTTCGGGCAGATGAATTACCCGAGATGGCGCGTGCCTATGGTCGTTCGGTTAATCTGGCTCGTGAAGCAGGATTTGATGCGGTAGAAATTCATGCGGGGCATGGCTATCTTATCAGTCAGTTTCTTTCTCCTTCTACCAATCATCGAAAGGACGAGTTCGGAGGTTCGTTGGAGAATCGTATGCGCTTTATGGATATAGTGATGGACGAAGTGATGAAGGCGGCTGGCAACGACATGGCTGTATTGGTGAAGATGAACATGCGCGACGGCTTTCGTGGAGGAATGGAGATTGATGAATCTTTGCAGGTGGCTCACAGGTTACAACAATCGGGAGCACATGCCTTGGTGCTGAGTGGAGGATTTGTCAGCAAGGCACCGATGTATGTGATGCGCGGTGAGATGCCCATCCGTACCATGACCCATTACATGACCTGCTGGTGGTTAAAGTATGGAGTACGCATGGTGGGTAAGTGGATGATACCTACTGTTCCTTTCAAAGAAGCTTATTTTCTGGAAGATGCTTTGAAATTCAGGGCTGCGCTCGATATGCCTTTGGTCTATGTAGGAGGATTGGTGGCCCGACAAAAGATTGACGAAGTGTTGGATCATGATTTCGAGGCCGTACAGATGGGACGCGCTCTGCTCAATGAACCTGGCTTTGTCAATCGCATGCGTGAGGAAGAGCATGCACGCTGTTCTTGTAAACATAGTAATTATTGCATTGCTCGTATGTATTCTATCGATATGGCTTGTCATCAGCGTCTGAAGGAAGAGCTTCCACTTTGTTTGAAAAAAGAAATCGAACGAATAGAAAGTCGAGGATAGCGATGGAAAAGAAATTGGCTATAATAACAGGTGCCGATGGCGGTATGGGAACGGAAATAACCCGTGCTGTCGCCTTGGCTGGCTATCGTATACTGATGGCATGCTATGATCCGCAGAAGGCAGAAGAGAAAAGACAAAAGCTGATCAAAGAAACAGGTAATACAGACATTGAGGTGCGAAGAATTGATCTTGCTTCGTTGGACACGGTAGCTGCTTTTGCCGATTACCTGTTGGGGCGGGGCGAACGTGTATCGTTGTTGATGAACAATGCCGGCACAATGGAAACGGAACGTCGCATAACAGTAGACGGATTGGAGCGTACGGTCAGTGTCAATTATGTCGGACCTTATTTGTTGACGCGGAAATTACTTCCGTTGATGGGAGAGGGAACCCGCGTGGTCAATATGGTTTCATGTACTTATGCCATTGGACGGCTGGATTTTCCAGAATTTTTCTTGAAAGGCAAGAAAGGCAGTTTTTGGCGTATTCCTATTTATAGTAATACTAAACTGGCGTTGACCTTGTTTACACTTGAGCTTGCTGAACGTGTGAAGGACAAGGGGATTGTGGTTAATGCGGCTGATCCAGGTATTGTTTCAACGGATATCATTACTATGCATATGTGGTTCGATCCTTTGACGGATATTCTTTTCCGTCCTTTTATTCGTACGCCACGCAAAGGAGCAGCTACGGCGGTCAGTCTTTTGTTGGATAAGGATGCTGGGGAACGTACAGGAACATTGAATGTCAGTTGTCATCCTAAACAACTTTCAGAACGATTCACTCATCACAAGCAGGCTAAAGAGTTGTGGGAACGGACGGAACTGCTTGTAAAGAAATGGCTTTAGTTTTGGAAAGAGAATGTAGATCGTATCAAATGAAAAGCCAGACATTTCATATTGAGATGTCTGGCTTTTTAGTTGGAAACACTTAAAAATTTCTATTGTTTTTTCTTAGATAGACAGTGCCCGCAATACATTGACCAGCTCTTTCTTGATGGGCTTGTCATTTTTGATAGCCTTAGTGAAGGGAACATAAACGACTTCGTCATGTTCGATACCGATCATTACATTGCGTTGTCCTTCCATAATGGCGTCAATAGCAGCGGCACCCAGTCGGCTGGCCAGGATACGGTCGTGAGCCGTGGGGCTTCCGCCACGTTGCAGGTGGCCGAGGATGGTAACGCGTACATCGTATTGTGGATATTCATTCTTTACACGTTCAGCATAGTGCATGGCACCTCCCGTCAGTTCGCTTTCGGCAACGAGGACGATACTGCTGTTCTTTGACTTGCGGAAGCCGTTCTTGATGAACTCTTCCAACTGGTCGACTTCCGTACTGAATTCGGGGATGATGGCTGCTTCGGCACCCGATGCAATGGCTCCGTTCAGGGCCAGGAAACCTGCGTCGCGTCCCATGACTTCGACGAAGAACAGGCGCTCGTGTGATGTAGCCGTGTCGCGGATCTTGTCGACGGCGTCAAGGATGGTGTTCAGAGCCGTATCGTATCCGATGGTGGTATCCGTACCATAGAGGTCGTTGTCGATGGTGCCAGGCAGGCCGATGCAGGGCACGTCGAACTCTTGTGCGAAGATGCGGGCGCCTGTCAGCGAACCGTCACCGCCGATGACTACGAGGGCGTCGATGCCTTCCTTCTTCATATTGTCGTAGGCTTGCTGACGGCCTTCAGGAGTGGTGAATTCCTTGCAACGTGCTGTTTTCAGGATGGTTCCTCCCAGCTGGATGATGTTACTTACATTCTGGCTCTTGAATTCTTTGATTTCGCCGGTCACCAGACCTTTGTATCCTCTATATATACCTTTCACTTGAAGTCCGTTGTAGATGGCTGCGCGTGTCACCGCACGGATGGCAGCGTTCATACCCGGAGCGTCTCCTCCGGAGGTCAGGATGCCGATGCACTTAACTATTCCCATAACAATCTTTTTTAGTTAATAAATGACGTTGCAAAGATACGAAAAAGCTTAGGGTAGCTGTAATAATTTTCGTTAATTTGCCGAAGTTTGAAGTTTCTCTTCAATCGTTGCAGAGATTTTTTCCATCAGCCATTTAGGGGTGGAGGTAGCTCCACAAATGCCGATGGAGGAGGCTTTTGCCAGCAGGGAAGTGTCTATTTCTTCAGGGCTGTCTATCAGGTGAGAGTTGGAGTTTACCTTCTGGCATTCGCTGAACAGCATCTTGCCGTTGGAGCTCTTCTTGCCGCTGACGAAGAATATCAGATCGTGCGAGGCGGCAAACTTGCGGATATTAGGAATGCGGTTGGCTACCTGACGGCAGATGGTGTCGTAGTATTCGAAGGTTGCGTCGGGCGAGATGTGCTCTTTGATATATTCTACGATGCGTTGGAATTCGTCGAGCGATTTGGTTGTCTGCGAGTAGAGGCGAATGCTGCGGCTCAGGTCGAGCGACTTGGCTTCTTCCAGCTTCTCGATGACGATGGCCTTCCCTTCCGTCTGCCCGACGAGCCCCAGTACCTCGGCATGGCCGTTCTTGCCATAGATCACTATCTGCTTGTCTTCTTCCGTGTTTTGGGTATATTCCTGCTTGATGCGTTTCTGCAGGCGGAGGACAACGGGGCAGGTGGCGTCGATGATTTCGATGTGGTTTCGGCGGGCCGTCTCGTAGGTCTCGGGCGGTTCGCCATGGGCACGAAGCAGTACCTTGGCGTCGTGCAGGCGGTTGAATTCGTCGTGGTTGATGGTGACGAGCCCCATGGCTTTCAGGCGCTCCACCTCACGGCTATTGTGCACAATGTCGCCCAGGCAGTACAGCGTGCCGCCTTTGGCCAGCTCTTCTTCGGCTTTGCTGATGGCGTTGACAACTCCGAAGCAGAAGCCCGATCCTTCGTCTATTTCTACTTTTGCCATACGATAAAACGGTGTTTTACGAGTTGGAAAACATTGCTTTCCTGTTCGGAAAACGGTGTTTTCCTGGTTAGAGGAAAATGCGTGGTCAGTTGCCGGCCACGCGTGCGAATTGTTCGGCCAGCCATTCCTTTTGCTGTTCGATGGTCAGATGGCTGTTGTCCAGCAGCAGGGCGTCGTCGGCCTTGCGCAGGGGACTCACTTCGCGATGCTGGTCGATGTAGTCGCGCTGCTTCACGTTCTCCAGTATCTCGTCAAAGTCTACGGCTTGTCCTTTGGCCTTCAGCTCGTCGTAGCGGCGCTGGGCGCGTATCTCGGGCGAGGCGGTGACGAATATCTTCAGCTCGGCGTCGGGGAAGACGGTGGTGCCTATGTCGCGGCCATCCATCACGATGCCTTTCTTTCGTCCCATTTCCTGCTGTTGCTTGACCATGGCTTCGCGTACGAAGTCGAGGGCAGCCACAGGACTGACATGGGAGGATACTTCCATGGTGCGTATCTTGCTTTCTACGTTCATGCCGTTCAGGTAAGTGTCAGGACGGTTGGTTTCCGCATTGGGGCGGAAAGTGATGTGGAGGTTGTCTATTTCGTTCCGAAGTTTTTCTACGTCGATCTGTCCGTTGTGCAGGAGTCCGTTTTCGATGCAGTACAGGGTGACGGCACGATACATGGCTCCGCTGTCGATGTAGATATAGCCGATCTCGCGGGCCAGGTCTTTGGCCATGGTGCTTTTTCCGCAGGAGGAAAATCCGTCAATGGCGATAGTTATCTTTCTCATTTTTCCTATATATAATAAGGTGGTTGTCTGTTCAAATGGAATGGCCTTCGTCATAAAACGAAAACATTTCATTTTTTGTTCAAAAAAACATGCCAAAGATAAGGGTATTTTTAAAATATCTCGTTACATTTGTGGCATAAAAGCGAAAGTAGCGTTTTGAACAATTAAAAAAACGAAAATGCAGCATGGAATGTGTAAAAAAAAGCATCCGTGTGTGACGTTTCGGGGGAAAAGTGCTATATTTGCCCAAAATGAGAAACACTAAAATTAATAATAAATTATGGAAGTTAAAAAATCGCCTAAAGCAGACTTGGAGAATAAGAGATCGACTTGGCTGCTCGTCGGTTATGTGGCTGTGCTTGCTGTCATGTTCGTCGCCTTCGAATGGACGGAGCGTGATGTGAAGATTGATATGAGCCAAGCTGTAGCCGACCTTGTGTTTGAAGAGGAAATTGAAATTCCTATTACGGAACAACCGGAAATGGCTACTCCTCCGCCTCCTCCTGAAGCACCCACCATTGTTGAGACTTTGACAATTGTGGATGACGATATGGATATCGAGTCGACTGAGATCGCTTCTTCTGAGGAAACCGGTCAGGCTGTAGAAATCGCCTACGTGCCTCCTACGGTAGAAGAGGAAGAAGTAGAAGAGCAGGAAATCTTCGAGGTTGTAGAGCAG
The DNA here is from genome assembly GCF_019239235.1 of Caecibacteroides pullorum. Taxonomy (GTDB): domain Bacteria; phylum Bacteroidota; class Bacteroidia; order Bacteroidales; family Bacteroidaceae; genus Bacteroides; species Bacteroides pullorum. The sequence continues at coordinate 169,658 of NZ_JAAZTS010000001.1, forward strand.
ATGCCTGAATTCCCCAACGGTGGTATGGCAGGTCTGATGCAATACCTGAGCAAGAACATCAAGTATCCTACCATCGCACAGGAGAACGGTACGCAGGGTCGTGTGACTGTACAGTTCGTTGTCAATGCCGACGGTAGTATCGTAGATGCCAAGGTTATCCGTGGTGTAGACCCCTATCTGGACAAAGAAGCCCTTCGCGTGATCAACTCCATGCCGAAGTGGAAACCGGGTATGCAGCGTGGTAAGGCCGTACGTGTAAAATACACCGTGCCTGTAATGTTCAGATTGCAGTAATTTTATAGTTTGATAATTAGGGAAGAGGTTGCCGTATGTGCAGCCTCTTTTCGTTCCTGTCCATTTCTTTTCTTTCCGAGATTAGCTATGTTTAAATCATCCGAACTACTTGAGAAAATCAATGCTCATATTGCCGGCCTTCAGTTTACTCGTCGTCCTGAAGGACTTTATGAACCAGTGACTTATGTGCTTTCATTGGGTGGAAAACGCATACGCCCCGTGCTGATGCTGTTGGCTTACAATTTGTATAAAGAAGATGTAGAAACAATCTTCAATCAGGCAACGGGAATCGAGGTGTATCACAATTACACCTTGTTGCACGACGACCTGATGGACAAGGCAGACCGTCGTCGTGGCAAGCCGACGGTGCATAAGGTTTGGAATGAAAATACGGCCATTCTTTCGGGTGATGCCATGTTGGTGTTGGCCTATCGGTATATGGCTGAAGGATGTCCTGCCGACCTCTTGAAACCGGTCATGGATTTGTTCGGACAGACGGCGCTCGAGATCTGTGAAGGACAGCAGTTCGACATGGAGTTTGAAAATCGTAACGATGTGTCGGAAGCAGAGTATCTGGAGATGATTCGGCTCAAGACTTCTGTTCTGCTTGCGGCCAGTTTGAAGCTGGGTGCCCTGTTGGGTGGAGCTTTGCAGGAAGATGCTGACCGTCTGTATGATTATGGTGTCAATATGGGCTTGGCTTTTCAGTTGAAGGATGATTTGCTGGATGTCTATGGCGATCCGAAAGTCTTTGGCAAAAATATCGGTGGCGACATCTTGTGCAATAAGAAAACCTATATGTTGATACAAGCTCTCGAGCGTGCATCTGACGACCAGCGGAAAGAGTTGGAGCGGTGGTTGGCTGCCGATGATTTTGTACCGGCCGAAAAAATAGCAACTGTGACGCACCTTTATGACGAGATTGGTATCAAGGATTTGTGCGAACAGAAAATCTGCGAATACACCCGCCTGGCAGAAGAAAGCCTTTTGCAGGTAGGAGTGGCAGAAGAACGTAAGCATGAGTTGCAGGCGTTGCTGGAAGGCCTGGTGCATCGTGAGTCGTGAGGTTGGTGCGATTTAATCGTCTAAATTGATAAGACAGAATGCCCTATAGAAGATTACCCAATACGGATCAGGCACGTATTCGAGCTTTGAAAGCTGCGATCGAAAAAGCCGATGCCTATGACAATCCGTACGGAATTCCTTTCAGTTTCAAGGTGCTTGGAGCTGCAAGAAATTTTCTGCCTCGCTTTGAGGCGGCTCACATCTTCTATATGGAATGCTTTGAAAGGCAGGCCGCTGCCGGGAGAAAGCATCAGGCACATGTGAAAATGGCCCGCCTGTATCTTTCTCATTTCATACAGGTGCTCAATTTAGCTGTGATACGCTCGGAGATACGTCTCTCCCATAAGGAATATTATGGCTTGGATGCTCAAAATTCCCTTCCCGATTTGTCCAGCGAACAGGCTTTGGTAGAGTGGGGACGCAAGGTCATCGAAGGAGAGAACCGTCGTATTTCCCAAGGGGGCATTCCTATTTATAACCCTACCATTGCCAAGGTGAAAGTCCATTATGATATCTTTCTGGAAGGCTACGAAAGGCAGAAAAGCTTCCAGTTGGCTACAGCTCGTGCCTTGGAAGCATTGGCGGCCATGCGTCAGGAAGCCGATGCACTGATCTTGGATATCTGGAATCAGGTGGAAGCGAAGTTTGAACAGATACTTCCCAATGAAAAACGTCTCGAACTCTGCCGTTCGTATGGATTGATTTATTATTATCGAACCAGTGAGAAAATGAAAATAGAAGGAGGATGCTGATGACAATGATTGATACACATTCCCATCTTTTTTTGGAAGAATTTGCTGACGACTTGCCTGAAGTGATGGAACGGGCACGCCAGGCTGGTGTCAGTCATATTTTTATGCCTAATATTGACAGTACGACTCTCCAGCCTATGTTGGATGTGTGTCGTCGCTATGAAGGATATTGCTTTCCGATGATTGGGCTTCACCCGACGTCTGTCCGTGCCGAAGATTATGAAGATGAACTGGCTGTAGTTGCTCGTGAATTGGCTTCCGGCCGGAAGTATGTAGCCATTGGTGAGATCGGTATGGATTTATATTGGGATCAGACTTTTCAGAAAGAGCAGGAGGATGCGCTTCGCCGCCAGTTGGATTGGGCTTTGGATTATGATTTGCCAGTTGTGATCCATTGCCGCGAAGCGTTTGCGCCTATATATAAGATAATGGAAGATTACCGTTCTACCCATCTCTGTGGAGTCTTTCATAGCTTTACGGGTACAGCTGACGAAGCACAGCGTATCTTGGAGTTTCCTGGCTTTTATTTAGGTGTGAATGGCGTGGTGACTTTTAAGAAATCCCATCTGCCCGAGTTGTTGTCGTCCGTTCCTTTGGATCGTATTTTGTTGGAGACAGACTCTCCATATTTGACTCCAGTTCCTTATCGGGGACGCCGAAATGAAAGCGCCTATGTGCAGTACGTTTTGCTGAAAGTCGCCGAGGCCTGTCGATGTACGCCTGACGAGGTAGCGAAGCAGACATCTGAAAGCGCGTTAAAAGTGTTTGGAATGCTCAAATAAGGTCGCAAAGACTTTAAAGTTTATTAATTTTGGGTTTTTCTTAAAGATTATAGGCGGAGAATGCGATGCGAGAACAAAAAAAAGAATACATTTGTAGCTGAAAACGCTGGAGGTTCGCAATTTTTTTGTAATTTGCAGCCGTTTTTAAGAAAAGCATAGGAAAAGGAGAGATGCTCGAGTGGTTGAAGAGGCACGCCTGGAAAGCGTGTATACCCCTAAAGGGTATCGGGGGTTCGAATCCCCCTCTCTCCGCAACAGACGATAAAAAGCGAATAATAAATAAACATAATAACAAGTAATTTAATTAATTAATCTTAAAAATTAGACACACAATGAAAAAGTTATTTGCAATTGTTGCTGTGATGGGAGTCTTAACATTTGGCTCAACTCAACTTGCTAAAGCTCAGGATGCTCCTGCAGCGGAACAAACAGAACAGGCTGCTCCCGCAGTAGAAGCTGCTGCTGACGAGGCTGCTGCTCCTGTAGTAGTAGAAGAAGGTGGTATTCACAAGGAACTGAAGATCAAATATATCGAAGGTTCTGCATTCTTCATGAGTTTTATTTCTATTGCATTGGTTATCGGTTTGGCTTTCTGCATCGAGCGTATCATTTATCTGAGCTTGGCCGAAATCAACACGAAGAAGTTCATTGCCGCTATTGAAGCAGCTATGGAAAAAGGTGATGTAGAAGGTGCTAAGGATATTGCACGTAACACCCGCGGTCCTATCGCTTCTATCTACTACCAAGGTCTGATGAGATTGGATCAAGGCTTGGACGTTGTTGAGAAATCAGTAGTTTCTTACGGTGGTGTACAGGCTGGCTACTTGGAAAAAGGTTGCTCTTGGATTACGCTGTTCATCGCAATGAGCCCGTCTTTGGGATTCTTGGGTACTGTGATCGGTATGGTGCAAGCATTCGATAAGATCCAGCAGGTAGGTGATATCTCTCCGACGGTCGTTGCTGGTGGTATGAAAGTGGCCTTGATTACGACTATCTTCGGTTTGATCGCAGCCTTGATTCTGCAGGTATTCTACAACTACATCCTGTCTAAGATTGAAGCTCTGACCAGTGATATGGAAGATTCTTCTGTAACGCTGTTGGATATGGTTGTGAAATATGAACTGAAGTACAAAAAATAATAATCTTATTGCAAGATGAAGAAATTTAAAATACAAAGGGTTTCAGGATTTATCCTGTCTGTAATGCTCCTCATTACACTGATCATCCTGGGCTTGTTCTTCTTCGGTGGAGAAACCCCAATGGATCAGCGTGTGGTGGCTGACCCTTCGCTGTCAGAGCCGCTTTACACGGACGCTATCCTGTATTGGAATTATATTTTGTTTGTGTTGGGAGTTATAGCTATTGTTGTTGGTGTCGTTTATCAATTTGGCTCCACGTTCGCAGATTCTCCTAAGACTGCTCTTAAATCATTGGTTGGTATTGCCTTGCTCGTTGTTGTATTGGTTGTAACATGGGCTGCGGGTGATGCAACACCTTTGGTCATACCGGGATATGAAGGTACAGAGAACGTTCCTTTCTGGTTGAAATTGACCGATATGTTTATATATACACTTTACATAGAAGTAGGTGTGATGATTCTATTAATGATAGGATTTGGCGCTGCCAAAAAGTTTAAATAAATCAAGTAAGAGGAATTAATATGGCTAGAAAGAAAAGAACCGTTCCCGAAGTCAACTCAAGTTCTACGGCGGATATGGCTTTCATCTTGTTGCTGTTCTTCTTGCTTACCACTTCTATGGATACCGACCAAGGTTTGGCAAGACGTTTGCCGGAACCTCCACGGCCAGACCAGAAAAAGGAAGACAAGGATATCAAGGAGCGCAACATCCTGCAGGTCTTCGTGAACTTCAACGACCAGTTGATGTGTGGAAGCGACTATGTCAGCGTAGAACAGCTGCGCGACAAGGCAAAGGAATTCATTGCCAATCCGTACAACGACGAAAAGTTGCCGGAAAAAGTGGCTGTCGAAGTTCCTTTCTTTGGAACCCAGATGGTGACAAAATTCCACGTTATCTCTTTGCGTTGTGACCGCGGTACGTCCTACAAAGCATATATTGCTGTACAGAATGAACTGGTAGCTGCCTACAACGAGTTGCGTAATGAACTGGCACAGTCCAAGTGGCAGAAAAATTATGCTGACTTGAATGAAGAGCAGCAGGAAGCGATACGTGAGATTTATCCTCAGGTGATTTCTGAGGCGGAACCTAAAAAGTATGGAGAAAAGAAGTAATGGGAAAATTTAATAAAACAGGTAAGCGCGGCATGCCCGCCTTGAACACTTCTTCACTGCCTGACCTTATTTTCACATTGTTGTTCTTCTTCATGATTGTAACAACCATGCGTGAGGTTACTTTGAAGGTTGAGTTTAGAGCTCCGCAAGCTACTGAATTGGAGAAACTTGAGAAAAAATCGTTGGTAACGTTTATTTATGTAGGAAAACCGACGAAAGAGTTTCGTGCGAAGCTGGGTGAAGAAAGCCGTATCCAGTTGAATGACGCTTTTGCCGAGGTATCTGAAGTATACGATTACATCAACGGTGAACGTGCTAGTATGAAAGAGGAAGACCAGCCGAATATGACTGTCTCTCTGAAGATTGACCAAGACACCAAGATGGGTATTGTTACTGAAATCAAGGAAGCTCTCCGTCAAGCTTATGCATTGAAGATTAACTATTCAGCGCAGCCGCGTCAGTAATAGTTGAGATAGATATTGAAAAAGGGCATATCTTTTTGGGGATATGCCCTTTTTTGTTTCCCAAACTATTGGAATATTTGTTCTGCAAGTTACGTGTAGCTTGTTTATAATGTATAACCTGTGCCTTTGACGAAGCACTGCATGAGGCTCTCACTCAGCACTTCATGAGGGGCTCACGAAGCACTGTGTTACCTTGTCATGAAGCACTGTGTTATACCCTCACGAAGTGCTGTGTCAGTGGGCGTTGTACACGTCCCGATAGATTCTTTGCTTTACTTTCTCATAATCTTTCTGGCTGTCCAGTGCTCCATGTACCATCAGGCGCATGGGCAGGAAACTGTCACCCGCTTTATAGGGAGGCTGGTAGTACTCGTTTTCCCACAGCGTGAAGCCGTTCCGTTGGTAGAATCCTATTCGTCGTTGTGCCATTTCTTCTTGGGGCATCTCCACTTCCAGTACGATCGGTTTGTCCAGAATCGTGCACAAGTGTTGCAGCACTGCCTTGCCGTATCCACCGTTTCTTTGGGCCGGATCTATGGCGAAATGTTCGGCATAATAGAAGTCGTCGAAGTCCCAGTAGCTGATAAGGCCGATGGGGCATCCGTCGTTCAGCACGATATTGTTGTAGAAGTGCGTACGGTGATCCGTAAAATCTCTCAGTTCGTTCAGGTCTCTATATTCGTCTGCTGGGAACGAACGTGTCATCAGTTCTTCCAGAAAAGCATACAGCTTCCGGTCAGAGGTAGTAATGCGTTGCAGTGTAATCATGTATGGTTTGTTTATGGATGTAAGATGATTTTCTTTATTCTGTGTAAAATTCAATCAGTCGTTGGATGGCCCGTTGGCAGACGGGGCAGAACGTGGGATATTCGTTGGTGCGCATCCGGCAGTTGTCAGCCGGGCGATAGATGCCTTTCGCGGAATAACCTCCCCCTTCGTAGACGCCTACCGGATAACGTTCGCTTTCGGCTGTCGGGGTGGGAATCGGTGTTCCCTTACCGAGTATATCCTCCCATTTCGATGCAAAGTCAATGCGGGTGCTGATGTTGGGCTCCCATGGTTCCACGTCCAACGGGTAGGTATCCGTCATAACGTCGTCGTCATAAAAGTATTCATCGGCCAGTCCGGCAAAGCTGTGTCCGAATTCGTGTACCACTACGGGGCGGAACATCGGATGGTGGGCAGTGGTTAGTGTATAGGCGTTATAGATTCCTCCACCGCCATATTCGTCTGTGTTGGCCAGGATGATGATATGTTCGTAAGGTATGCCGGCCAGTGCGTCGTGTATAGACTTCACGCGCGATGTTGTCAGGTAGCGATCAGAGTAGAACGTGCTGAAATGTGAACTGAAGGCGGTCTGTTTCCAGTCATTCAGGCGTGGGATGCTGACGCCACTGTCTTTCGACGGGCTGGCTACGGCCACTACGTTGAAACGGTTTTTCAGCGACTTGAACGGTTCGTGTCCGAACAAACTTTCACAGGCTGTGGCTGCATCACGGTAGAATGTTTCCATTTCGGCTTCCGTATAGCCCTCTGCCAGGATGGCTACGTCGATGCACCGCTCAGCGCTTCCACTTTGTATCAGGTATTTATGGGGTGTCACGTCGCTGAATCCTTTCGGATGGATCAGGATGTCGGCAGGATCTACCGTATGCTTCATGCTGGCTTTCGGTTTCAGGCGTTTGTCGAGGAGGGTTACTTCCACTTCGACCGGTTGCTTGGGATAGGGCAGTAAAAACGTGTTTTCGAAGCCTTTTTGTACCTTGCGGGCTTCGTCTGTCTCCAACCATTCCTGAAAGAGAGTAGAGAAAGACGTGCGGTAGATGACGGTCCCTTTTTCCAGGTCACGAACCGTTATCTGTCCGTAGCCGGTGAGTGGCAGTTGGGCCAGATTGTGCTTGCGCCCGCTCCAGCCGGGCAGTACCGACAACTCGTCTACCCAGATTTCCTGGCGTTCGGCGTTGCCGGTAAAGAAGTAATCCACACGGAGCGTCTTGTCCGTAAAATACTGCGAAAAGTCCTGCGCAGCCAGTGTGCCGACTGTTAGTAGCAGGATGAGCATGCATGCATATTTTTTCATCACTTATTCTTTTTATGGGAAACACAAAGATACAGCTTTTATCATATATATACAAGAAAAGTAACAATCTCGCTCTTTTTTGCTGAAAAAAATGCTAACTTTGCAGCCTGATAATTTGGATTATTATAATTATAAGAATTTAAAAAATGGGACATCATCAATTGGATACTTTGGACGAGCAGATTTTGAAACTGATAGCTGACAATGCCCGTATCCCTTTCTTGGAAGTGGCTCGTGCCTGCAATGTATCTGGCGCTGCCATTCATCAACGCATTCAGAAACTTACCAATTTGGGAATACTGAAAGGATCGGAATACATTATTGATCCCGAAAAGATCGGTTATGAAACGTGTGCGTACATCGGTATCTATTTGAAAGATCCTTCATCGTCAGATGCAGTTATCAAGGCTTTGGAGAATATTCCCGAGATTGTGGAGTGTCACATCACTACCGGCAAGTACGACATGTTCATCAAGCTTTATGCACGCAACAACCGTCACCTGCAGAATATTATTCAGGAAAAACTGCAGCCGCTGGGTATGGCGCGGACGGAAACCTTGATTTCCTTCCACGAAGTGATTAAGCGCCAGATGCCGATTCTGATCGAAGACGAAGATCAGGAAGAAGATTGAGCGAAGTGGAATCAGTGGCCCTGTCAGGCATTAGCTCCTGACATAGTCTACAAAGGCATACGGACAGGGATGTTTTTCATCGGCAGGATGAACATCCCTGTTTTTTTCGTGCCATATCTCAGGCTGTACCTGCGGGAAGTAAGCATCCGCTTGCGGAGCTTCCGCGTCTATCTCTGTCAGACAGAGCCGGTCGGCCAGCGGCAGGGCTTGCCGGTAGACGCTTTCGCCGCCGATGATATAGACCTCTTCGTCGGTATCGCAGTGGCTTAGGGCTTCCTCCAGGCTGGTGAAAACTTCCGCACCCGGGCAGCTAGTAGCAGCGTTGGACGAGAGTACGATGTTGCGTCGGTTAGGTAGGGCGCCTTTGGGTAGCGATTCGAAGGTCTTGCGGCCCATGATGATGGTATGGCCTGTGGTCAGTGCCTTGAAGCGTTTCAGGTCGTTGGGCAGCCAGAAGAGCAGTTTGTTCTGGTAGCCGATGGCCATGCGGCGGTCTACGGCGGCTATGATGCTGATCATGTTTTTTTCGTTTTTGGGGTGTTAAACGGATACTTTGCCTGCAATATGTGGATGCGGATTATAATTTACCAGCTCGAAGTCATCATACTGGAAATCGAAGATACTCTTCACGTCCGGATTGATTTTCATCTGCGGCAGGGGACGCGGTTCGCGCGTCAGCTGCAGTTTCACCTGCTCCAGGTGGTTCAGGTAGATGTGTGCGTCGCCCAGCGTGTGGATGAAGTCGCCTGCCTTCAGGCCCGTCACCTGTGCCATCATCTGCAGCAGCAAGGCATACGAGGCGATGTTGAACGGTACGCCCAGAAAAGTGTCCGCACTGCGCTGGTACAGTTGCAGGCTCAGCCGTCCGTCGGCCACGTAGAACTGGAAGAAGGCGTGGCAGGGCGGCAGGTTCATGTTGTTCAGGTCGCCCACGTTCCAGGCACTCACGATGATGCGGCGTGAGTCGGGATTGTGCTTGATGGTTTCCACCGCCTCGCTGATCTGGTCGATGAAGCCGCCCTGATAGTCGGGCCACGAGCGCCACTGGTAGCCGTAGATATGTCCCAAGTCACCGTCCGCGTCGGCCCATTCGTTCCAGATGCGCACGCCGTGCTCCTGCAGGTACTTCACGTTGGTGTCGCCTTTGAGGAACCAGAGCAGTTCGTAGATGATGGATTTCAAGTGCAGCTTCTTGGTAGTGAGGCAGGGGAAGCCGTCGTCCAGATTGAAGCGCATCTGATGGCCGAACACACTGATGGTGCCCGTGCCGGTTCGGTCGCTCTTCTCGACGCCTTCGGTCAATATGCGGTTGAGCAGGTCTAAATATTGTTTCATGGCGTAACTTCTTTATTTGGATGCAAAGGTAACCTTTTTAGGCAAAGAAAGAAGAACCTGCGGGATGGATTTTTTCAGAGGAACGGTGTGAACAGATGGGCAAACCATCCTACAAACTTCTTCCACGCCGACCGTTCTTTCCAATATTCGGGCGTCATCAGCGTACTGTTCTGTTTGTCTCTGTTGAACATTTCAGTCAGTTCAGCCGTCGTTTCGGGATCGAAGATGAAGGCATTGGTTTCGTAGTCGTAGCGCAGGCTGCGGCTGTTCAGGTTGGCCGTCCCCACGGTACAGAAGCTACCGTCCACCATCATTACTTTAGAGTGATGGAAGCCGCCGTTGAACAGATACACCTTGGCGCCTTTCTTCATCAGTTTGTGCAGGATGTAGAAGGCGGCTTCAGGCGTAAAGGGTACGTCGGATACCGAAGGAACCATGATTTCCACTTCTGTTCCTTTCTTCAATGCATGTTTGATGGCTTCCTTGATGGACTTGGTAGGCACGAAGTAGGGGTTGACGATGCGTATCAGGCTGTCGGCTTCACGGATGGAAGTCGTGTACGCACGGCTGATGGAGCGCGGCGTCTCGCGGGGGGTACGGTCTACGATCATGATCTCCTCCGCGATGCTGTCCGGCAGCTGGGGCGTGTCGGGAAAGTATTCCGGTCCGCCGATGTGTTGTCCTGTTTCGCGGTTCCACATGGTCAGGAAGATACCTTGCAGGTAGCGGACCGCATCACCCTCGATACGGGCGTGGATGTCGTGCCATTCGCCGATCTTGGGTAGGCCCTTGATGTAGTAGTCGGCCACGTTCATCCCTCCTGTGTAGCCAATCTTTCCGTCGATGACCACGATCTTGCGGTGGTCGCGATGGGCGGCGTGGTTGAACCAAGGGAATGTGAAGGGATCGAATTTCACGATTTCGATGCCCTGCTCGCGGATGGCTTTCAGGTGTTTCTTGGTCAGCGGTTTGTTGTTCGACAGATTGCCGAAAGCGTCAAACAGGGCACGCACTTCTACGCCTTCCTTTACCTTTTGGGCCAATAGTCGGAACAGGACACCGGCGATGGAGTCGTTACGGAAGTTGAAGTATTCCAGATGGACATGGTGGCGTGCGCCACGGATCGCTTCGAACAGGTCGGTGAATTTCTCATCACCGCTCATCAGCAGTTCTACCCGGTTATTGTAGGTCAGCGGAGCACCCATGTCTTTCAGGCGGTGCATGACGATGCTGTCGCTTGGGGTAGTCTGGGCAGCGGTATGTCCAGTCAGGAATAATAATGCCGTTGTCAGTAATAAGTGATATATAAAAACTCTCTTTGCCATTTTAGTTTTTTGCAGGGGCAAAGATATAACATCTCATGGACAATATTGTTCTGAGTATAGGAAAAAAAGCTGTTTTTAAGCCAAAGAAGCTATTTTTTTGTACATAAGGAACAACAGTACTACGACGGCCAGTGCCAGCGATTTGGGGTCTGTCTGCGCCATGCCGTTTTCCAGAGTGGTGGTGAATGTCTCGCGTAGCGTGTCCCACACCAGTTGCACTCCGTCCAGCAGAACAAACAGTACGGCGGCCAGCGTAAATCCTCCGGCTGTCCACAAGCGTGCCAGGCGGTTGCTACGGCAGGGCAGGCTGCGCATTACGCGGCGTGTGAAGCCGTTGTCGGCCACTTCCTGCCGCTGTCCGGCGAAGAAGCTTTCCAGTAACTTGTCATTATTTTCCGTCATATCCATTCTGTTTTAAGTACGTCGCCATCTTTTCCTTGGCCCTCGAAAGGTGGCTTTTTACGGTTCCCGTAGGGCATCCGGTAATGCTTGCTATCTTGTCTATGCTCTGGTCCTCCAGGTAGAAGAGGGTGATGCAGGTTCGCTCGATGTCTCTCAGCGTGGCCAGTGCGCGGTGCAGGTCCGACTGCAGGCCCGTGTCCGGCTGGCGCACGCTGCATTGGGCGTCTACCCGTGTCGTGTCCAGGTCGTCTGTCTCCTTCCGGCTGCGAAGATAGTCATAATATTGATTGTACGCAATACGGTAGAGCCAGGTGGAGAAGCTGGACAGGTTCTTGAAGGAAGCCAGGCTGGTGTAGGCACGGATAAAGGTGTCCTGCGCCAGGTCGTCGCTCAGTTCGCTGTCGCCGCAGGTCAGGTTCAGGAAGAAGCGCCTCACGGGCGACTGGTATTTCCTGACCAGCTGGTCGAAGGCGCGGTTGTTGTGGAACATCACGACTTGTGCAATCAGCGATATGTCGTTGAGCTGGCTCATTCTTTCGGTTTGTTAGTGTCTTCGGCGTCGGGAGTGTCTTTCTTTTCAGTCTGGTCGCGGAGTTCGATGCCGCCCACTTTCATGTAGCGGTAGCCGGTCTTTTCATCGCGTTCCATGCGGATGAAGGGCTTGCCGTCGCCTTGTCCCGGCTGGGTATAGTAGATGGTTACCTGTCCGAAACCCGTGAACATGATGAGCAGCCCGATGCATCCCAGACTGAATTCACCTGTAAGAGCCCAGAGAAAGATGAAAAGCCCGATGCCCAGGAAGATATTCTTGATACCCCGGCTGCGCAGGTCTTTGCTTTCTCCTTCCTTGGTTTCTTTGAAGAATTCGGGTGGAAGCTGCTGTCCGGCAGCCAGTGCCTGTTCGGCCAGGCGATATTTGGCCTTTCGGTTCTTGTAACGGAAATAGAAGATAATAAAGAGGAGCAGCGCGGGCAAGCCGAACACGAAGATGATGGCTGTCAGGGCAACAATTGTTTCCGGTGCGTCTTCGCCGAAGTTGAAGCCCACCCATTGCAGACCGCTGCTGTCGTGGCGGTGGCGGTAGGTGCCGTCACTGTCGGCTTCGCTGGAGTCGGTGCCTTCGTAGGTAGTGATGCTCAGGGTGTCGGTAGTCTGTTGCCCGTTTATCACGGTGTCTTGCAGTTCGATGACGCGTTTCTTGCCGTCTACGGTGTCGGTCACGGTTCTGTTTTCGGCCTGCATGCCCAGGCTTGTGGCGGCCATCAGGCCGAGTAGGATAAGGATACGTTTCATATTCGTCAGTCTTTTATTCGTTGCTTATTTTTTGTTTTCTTTGTTGGTTAGACGGAATATCCGTCCCACAAGGTTGCAAAGTGACGACTTTTTTTTCAGATTTCTTCGAATAGCTTCTGTTTTTTCCATTATCTTTGCCGCCACAATCAATCATAAACAAACGCTTTTGGAGAAACTGCGCCGCATTATGAAGTATTTTCTTCCCTTGCTGTTCCTGGCGTATTGGGGAGGAGTTACGCTGTTCACCCACTCACATGTGGTGAACGGAGTTATCATTGTGCATTCGCATCCCTTCAAAACCGGTCATCAGCACACCGAGAGCCAGGCCGAGACCATTTTCTTCCTCGACCACTATGTGGCTTCCTCCGTTCCTGTGCTGTTGGTTGCCGTTCCCTGCTTCTGTGCCCTGTTGGGCTTGCTGGTTGTGGCGCGTACGTCGTGCCTCTGCCTGCGTCGGCCGGACGACGGCATCCGTTTGCGCGCCCCTCCCGCTTGTGTCTTCTCTTGTTGATGTAATCTGTGGTGAGCATCTGTTTAGATGCATCTATCATTTCCTTTATTCAAATTATTAAAATAGAAGACACATGAAAAAATATATCTTTCTTGTGGTGGCTCTGCTGTGCGCATTGCTGCCCGCCACTCTTATGGCCGAAGAACTGAAGAGTTCGGATGCCAACATCGTAGGACATGTATTGGAAAAACATTCCAAAGAACACCTCTCTTATATTACCGTTTCCCTGAAAGGAACCACCATCGGTACCCTGACCGATGCCACCGGACACTATTTTCTGAAGAATCTGCCCGAAGGCCGCTTTACGTTGCAAGTCAGTTCCGTAGGTTACAAGACACTGACACGCGAAGTCGTTCTGAAGAAGGGCGTCACGCTGGAAGAGAATTTCGAACTGGAGGAAGATCTCGTGGCGCTGGACGGCGTGGTGGTCACCGCCAACCGCAGTGAGACGACCCGACGCTTGGCCCCCACGCTGGTCAACGTCATGGACTTCAAGCTCTTCGAACAGACCAACTCTACCACATTGGCTCAGGGACTGAACTTCCAGCCCGGCGTGCGTGTGGAGAACAACTGCCAGAACTGCGGTTTCCAGCAGGTGCGCATCAACGGCCTCGACGGTCCCTATACCCAGATTCTTATAGACTCGCGCCCCGTATTCAGTGCTTTGGCAGGTGTGTACGGGTTGGAGCAGATACCGGCCAACATGATCGAACGTGTGGAAGTGATGCGTGGAGGCGGTTCGGCCCTCTTCGGCGCGTCGGCCATTGCGGGTACCATCAATATCATCACCAAGGAACCCCTGCGCAACTCCGCCCAACTGGGACATACGATTATGGGTGTAGGAGGCTTCTCTGCGTTCGACAACAATACGACCATGAACGCTTCGCTGGTGACCGACAACCACAAGGCGGGCATCTATGTCTTCGGGCAGAACCGCCAGCGCAGCGGTTTCGACTACGACGGCGACGGCTTCACCGAGCTGCCCAAGCTGCGCAACCAGACCGTAGGCTTCCGTTCCTTCCTCAAGACCAGTACCTACTCCAAGCTGACCTTCGAGTACCACCATCTGCAGGAGTTCCGCCGTGGCGGTAACCTGCTCGACCGTCCGCCCCACGAGACCGACATCACCGAGCAGACCGAGCACAGCATCAACAGCGGTAGCGTGAAGTTCGACTACTTTTCGCCCAACGAAAAACATAAAGTCAATGTCTACGCCTCCATGCAGCACATCGACCGCGACAGCTACTACGGTGGCGACCATTCGCTCAATGCCTACGGTGCCACTACAGACCTGACGTGGGTAGTCGGTTCGCAGTACGTCTACCACTTCGACCGCTGCCTCTTCCTGCCTGCCGACCTGACGGGTGGTGTGGAGTACAACCAGGATGCCATGCACGACAAGATGTGGGGCTACAACCGTTACATCGACCAGACGGTGCGCATCGCCGGCGCCTTCCTGCAGAACGAGTGGAAGAACGACCACTGGAGTTTCCTTGTAGGCGGACGTTTGGACAAGCACAATCTGATAGACCACGTCATCTTCAGTCCGCGTGTCAACCTGCGCTACAATCCCACGAAAGATATCAACCTGCGTGCCGCCTACTCCGTGGGCTTCCGCGCCCCGCAGGCCTTCGACGAGGACCTGCATGTCGAGAACGTGGGTGGCAACGTATCCATGATCCAGCTGGCCAAGGACCTGCGTGAAGAGAAGTCGCGCAGCGTCAGTCTTTCGGCCGACCTGTACCACCGTTGGGGCGCCTTGCAGGGCAATCTGTTGGTCGAAGGTTTCTACACCAACCTGTCCGACGCCTTTGCCTTGCGCCAGATCGGCACCGAAGACGGCATCTTGAAAAACGAACGCTACAACGAAAAAGGAGCCCGTGTCTATGGCGTGACGCTCGAAGGCAAACTGGCCTGGCTCACTACGCTCCAGCTTCAGGCGGGCGTCACCCTGCAGAAGGCCGAATACAAAGAAGCCCGCCAGTGGAGCGACGACGAAACCGTTCCTCTGGAGAAGCGCATCTTCCGCACGCCCGACACCTATGGCTACATGACCCTGACCTACAGTCCCGTGAAACCGTTGAGCATCGCCCTGTCGGGTACCTATACGGGTAGCATGCTGGTGGAACACCGTGCCGGCTACATCGAGAAAGACCGTGCCGAGACTACGCCCAGTTTCTGGGAAATGAACCTCAAGGCCGCTTACGACTTCACCCTCTACAAGGATATCACCCTTCAGGTGAATGCCGGCGTACAGAACCTCTTCAATGCCTATCAGAAAGACTTCGACCAGGGCAAGCTGCGCGACTCCGGCTACATCTACGGTCCCGGTCTGCCCCGTTCCTATTTTGCGGGAGTGAAGATCAGTTACTGATGCGTGAAAGCTGATACAGATTCTCCTGCAAAAGAAAAATGGGAGATTCTTCGTTCATTCTCAGTTCTTTTCCTTATTTTTCCTTTGGATTTTAACTCATAACCCATGAAGCTTATGAAAAAAGGAAAAGAATCTTTGACGGCCTGTATGGCCGCCCTGATCCTCCAATTGGAGAAAGAGGGACGCCCCGGCACGGCACACGTCTATCGCAGTACGCTGCGTCGTGTGCTCGACTTCACCGGGGGTGTCCCTCTTTCTTTTTGTGAGGTGACCCCTCTTTGGTTGAAAAGTTTCCAGAACTACCTGCAAAACAGGTTTGCCATGAGTCATTCATCTGTAAAGGTTACTGAAACCTATTTCAAACGGCATACAGACGAACGTATCGGACAGATGAACCGGGAGATTCTTTCACAAGTATTTTGTGCCTGATCTCTTGGGGCTTTTCTTTTGCCTTTGGGCGGAAGTGTCCCCCAATTAGGTGACAACCGTATAATCAGGTTGTAATTTGGTGAAAGGAGATTATTTTACGTTTCGGGAAAGATGTGCAGATACGGTTACTTTGTAGGTAACGGTGAAAGACGTTTTTCAGGACTCTTCTTCCTTTCACACGAAATAAAAAAAGTTCTTTCAATGAAACTTCACTACAAGAAGCTGTGTGTCAATAGCTTGTAGTGAAACCGACAATTTCCCCTCCTGTAACTGTGAAAGCAGTGTGAAATACATCTTGTTTCACTTCATTCGGTTGCTGTTCAGTGTTTTATGCTTCGTGTGAAGCCTTGAAGGCAGAATCTGGAAGAGAACTTGTAAACATCTACTTTAGCGTCATAAACATCTACTTTAGCCGCGTAAACAGGCACTTTAGCCAAGCCAACATCTATATTTGTGGAAGGCGGTTCCTTTCTGTAGGCAGGTCCGGCCTCACAGTAGGGGCGTGAAGCGGAGGGCGGTTTTCAGGCGTATAGAAGGCTGGCTGTCTGAGCGTAGCGAGTTCCTGTCTTTTAGCCTGAAAATCGTTCGAAGTAGTCCCGGAAGTGCAGACGGCATCTTTTCTTTTTTTTGTATCTTTTCCTTTAGGTCTGTCGAAAGAAAAAGTATGAACTTTATAATCGAACTGTAAATTTTTAATGTTAAAATTTAGTTTTAGTTTGTTTGTTTGTAAATAATAGTTTTATTTTGTGCTATTGATTTAAATCACCGTTACCTACAAAGTAACAGAAAAGTCTCTTTTTTTATTGAGATTGAAAGAAATCGTGCTATAAAAATGAAAAATATGAAACGAATCTTGCTCTTATGGATGCTGTTTGTCAGCATTTCTTTGTCGGCTCAAGATTGGGCTGTCAAGACCAACCTGCTTTACGACGCGACAGCAACGATCAACCTGGGTGCGGAAATCGGCCTTGCCCCCAAGTGGACGCTGGATCTGTCTGCCAACTACAACGGCTGGACCTTCAACGACAACAAGAAATGGAACACGGCTCTTTCATTTAAGCTTAGAAGAAGGTATATAATCCCCCCACCCACTTCTTATGGGAAGCAGGAACTTTGGTATAATTGATGCTCAATATGTTACAAATCCTCTGAAATTACAAATTATTTTCAATAATTACAATTACAATCCTTACAATTATGTTTACCCCGATTGCTGGCGTTTTTTTTGCGGTGTTTTAAATATTTTAACACCATATATATCCTTATCTTCTAAAATATTACTATTATTACGGCGTGATAAGATTTGTTTAAAAAAAGATACTAAAAAAGACAAAAACTACCATGTGGAGGAGAAATTGTTGCATCATGCTGCTTTTCATGTCTGTACTTCCTGTATCCCAACACGTTCAGGCACAAGAGGTTCGGGATTCGGTACGGATTTATTTCCGGCAGGGACGCTCGGAGCTGGACATGTCTGTCCGCAATAACCGGGCTGCATTAGGACGCATAGCCGACAGCCTGAGCACCAGCTATGCCGATTCGGTCTACATCTTGCGAAAGATTCTGGTGGAAGGCGGGGCATCGCCCGAAGGCAGTATCCCGCTGAACCGGAAACTATCGGAAAAACGTGCGGAAACTTTGTTCGGGTACTTGTCGCAATATGGCGAATTGCCCGACTCGCTGACTACTTTCCGCTTTATAGGAAGAGACTGGGCAGGGCTGCTCCGGCTGGCAGAAGCCGACCCGGGCCTGCCCTACAGGGAGCAGACGCTGGACTTGCTGCGCCAGGCGGCGGAAAGCGCGCGGTCGGGAGAGCGGGCTGAAGACAATTACGTAGGTAAGCTCGCGCGCCTGGCGGGCGGCAAGCCATACCGCTACATGTACCGCCAGTTTTTCCCCGAGCTACGCGCCTCGCGCCTCCACCTGTGGTACCAGAAAGTGTGGAATCCGCTGAAGACGCCCGTCCCCGTCCCGTTCGTCACGCCTTTGCCCCTTGCCATGCCGGAGAGGCTGGAAGCTCCCCATACGCCCGAGCCTCCGCGGAAGCCGTTCTACATGGCCGTGAAGACGAATCTGTTATACGATGCGGCGCTTATCCCAAACGTAGGCGTGGAGTTCTACCTGAAAGACGGCTGGAGCGTCGGCGCCGGATGGATGTACGGCTGGTGGAAGAAGGACCGCATCCACTGGTACTGGCGGACGTACGGAGGCGACATCTACGCGCGCCGCTGGCTGGGCAAGGCCGCCGAAGAGAAACCGCTCACGGGACATCACCTGGGCGTGTATGCGCAAGTGCTGACCTACGACTTCGAGACCGGCGGGCGTGGCTACCTGGGCGGCGAGCCGGGCGGCACGCTCTTCGACCGCGCGAGCTTCGCCGGAGGAGTGGAATACGGCTACTCATTGCCCATCAAGCCGAGGCTGAACCTGGACTTCACGATAGGCATAGGCTATCTGGGCGGAAAATATTACGAATATATACCGATGGACGAATGTTATGTATGGCAAGAGACGAAGATGCGCCACTGGTTCGGCCCCACGAAGCTGGAAGTCTCGCTGGTGTGGCTCTTAGGGCGCGGCAACGTCAATAAAGGGAAAGGAGGCGGCAGATGAAACGATTGTTTTACTTCATCACCCTGGCTCTGCTCTGCACGGCGTGCGAGCACAAGGAGCTGTGCTTCCAGCATCCGCACCTGAAAACCGTGCGGGTGGAATTCGACTGGCGTGACGCTCCACAAGCCGACCCCGACGGAATGTGCGTCTACTTCTATCCCGTGGCGGGTGGAAGCGGCCAGCGTTTCGACTTCCGGGGCACGACGGGCGGAGAAGTGCAGCTCAGGGTAGGCGAATACGTAGTGATATGCTATAACAACGATACCGAAATCGTGGAGTTTTACAATACCGACGACTTCGGCACCCACGGCATCTACACCCGTGAAGGAAACCCGCTGGAGCCGATATACGGCAATGCAGCCAACTATGCCCCGCGGGCGGAAGGAAGCGAGGAAGAGCGGGTGACGGTAAGTCCCGACATGATGTGGGGATGCACCGCCACGGAAGTGGAAGTGACCGACGAGGGGCTGAGCTACGTATGCGTGCCCTTCGAGGGGCAAGACAAGGAAGCGGTGACAGAACGCGACGAATACGTCATCACGCTCTATCCGCACGAATTGGTCTGCACGTACACCTACGAGGTGCGCAACGTGAGCAACCTGAAGCACATGTCGCAAATGTGCGGCACCCTGTCGGGCATGGCGGGCACGCTGACCTTCGCCTCCGAAGAAGTGGGCAGGGAGAGCGTAACGGTGCCTTTCGCGTCAGAATCGGACGGAGTATCGACGGTGACGGGACGTTTTTACACCTTCGGCCACCACTTGGAGAACCCCGACCCGCACCGGATGGTGTTCTACGTGGTGATGGACGACGGGTCGAAGTATTGCTACAAGGATACGGAGAAGCTGGACGTGACTACGCAGGTGCACGAAGCACCCGACTTCCGCCACGTGCATATCATCATCGACGGGCTTGACCTCCCCCAGCCCATCGAGAACGGCCACGGTTTCGACATGACGGTGGACGACTGGGAGGTAGTGGAAGAAGAAATTGAGATCTGATCAAATATGTTTAATCGATTAAAATTAAAGTGAAATGAGAAAGTTTTATTTAGGAGCATTGGGGCTGTTAGTAATGGCATCGTGCTCGCAAGACGAAACCGTCGGCATCAACCATGACGGCGATGAAATCACATTCAGTGTGGTGACGAACAGTGCTACAAGAGCGGAGAATGTGTTCTGCAACAACAACTCTGCGACTAATTTCCATGTGTCGGCTATCAGCGACGGAAAGTCGTACATTGAAGGAGACGATATTGCATACCAAGACGGGAAGTGGGTAAATCAAGACGGTACCCGTTATTGGCCTGACGAATCGGTTGACTTTTATGCACACGTCAATGGAGGTACTACCTATGATTGGAGTGTAAGCGAAGGCAAAGCAACCGCTAAATTCAACAACTTCAAGGTAAACCAGACGGTAGCCGACCAAGTGGACTTAATGTATTCGGTTAAGACAGGCCAAACAAAAACGGCTAATTCGAAAGTAATCCTTAACTTCCGCCACGCCTTGTCTCAAATTGTGTTCCAAGCCAGAAACGAAAGCGAAAACCTGCATGTGGAAATATCGGGCGTATCCATCTGCAAGCTGAACGATACGGACAATTTCACGTTTCCGAGCACCAGCACAGACAATAATTTCGTAGACCATAACGGAGAGAAGCCGAACACTGCGCTTACCAACCAAGGGACATGGGCAAACGAAAACACGAGTAAGGCTGGTACGGCATCCTATTCGGTTACATTCCCGTCCGTTACTATCAAGGCGGAGAATACACCGCTTACTACGACCGATGACGCAAGCAAAAACGGGGAATACAACGCGAACACCATGTTGCTTTTGCCGCAACAAACTACCGCATGGGAACCTAAGGCAGGTGTAGGGAAACCTGCTGACCAGACGGGTTCTTACTTCCTCGTGAAATGCGCCATCTACAATGTAGCGGGAAGCTCATTCGATGCTGATACAGACGTGCCTCTTTGGGGAACTCAAGCCGCACATAAAGAGGTTGCTATCCCTGTAGCCGCTAATTGGGACCAAGGCAAGAAGTACATCTATACCTTCGTGTTCGGTAATGGAAACGGCGGTTATGAACCAGATCCTGACCCCGAAGATCCGGATCCAGATCCAGAACCCGTACTCGTCCCGATTACATTCGACATTACAATTGACGACTTTGTTACGGTAGATCCCGATATCGAAATCGAAACCGGCGTTCCGGGAGCAGGTGAATAACCTTTAAGCACATTTTGTTGCGGAATACTTCTTAATTACACAGGCTGGGCGGGGTTGAATGTTCCCTACCCAGCCACCATATTCAAAAAAACTTTTTACGGAGGAACTGGAAATGAATACACGACATCTGATTCAGAAGATAGGGATGGCAGGGGCGGTTGCCCTTGCCGCGGCATCGTGCACGCAAGACGACCTGACGGGCGGGCGAGGCACGAACGGCAACGCCATCGGGTTCGGCATCACCACCCTTGCCGAAAACACCGCCGAAGGACGTGCCTCGGAAGCCGACGATAAGCCCATCGTATTGCCCTTCCCCGGAGGGCGCGACACGCTCTACCTGCACCCGTGGGCGGAAGAAAACCGCTCCGTCCCTTCCGCCCCGCAAAAAGAAGAAACACGAGGCGTGCCGGTGACGACGGAGGAGGACTTCAAGGACGTATGCAAGAGCTTCGGCGTGACCGCCTATACCGACGACGGCAGGCTCTTCATGCCGAACGAAAAGGTGACGAGCGCATCGGGAAACCTGTGGACTACCGGCGAGACCTACTTCTGGCCCGCCGAGGAAACCCTCAACTTCTATGCCTACGCCCCATACAGCAGCACCGGTGACGGTTACGGTGACAATATGACAATTAATCAAAACGCAAAAACCATCACGTTCAGCCATACCGTGCCCGACCAAGCCACCAAGCAGCCCGACATCTTGTTCACCCACAAAGCGTGCAGCAAGGCGTCATCCGAGAACGGCACCGTGCCCCTCAGGTTCCACCATGCCCTTGCCGGCGTGAAGTTCGTGGCAAAGAACGTGACGCCGTGCACCGTCACCTCCATCACCCTGAGAGGCTTGTACGGGCAAGGATTGTGCACCTACACCTACGATGGCGATACGGGCACCTTCGCATGGACGACAACCGGAGATAAGCGGGATTTCTCGGAAACATTTAACGTGACGCTGAATAATAGCGAGGGCGAAAACACCCAGCCCATCACCGACGAGAAGCCCGAAACCACCTTCATGATGATTCCGCAAACGCTGGAGGGCGTAACGGTGGAAGTGGGCGTAACCACCAGTGAAGGCGAATTCACCCTGACCGGCTCGCTGGCTCAGACCGGCGCGTGGGAAGCGGGCAAGATATACACCTACGCCATCTCCACCGAATCAATCAACTGGGTATACGTATTCGATGTGACCCCCGACAACGACGGCATCACCTTGCCTCTCGGCGAAACCCAAGGGACGTACACCGTAACGAGCTACCGCTTCCGGAGGGGGACTCCCAATGAGAAAGAACCGGTGGCATGGAGTGCGGTGAATACGGCGTGTACGGAGACTGACCAAGACACCGGAATCGAGGTAGCTGGCATCACCTTAGCGGATGTATTGCGAACTTTCACCTACGGAGACAATACGCCTTCGGAAAGCGAAGATTATACCATCGGCTTAACGGAAACGACCCTGAAAACCGATTGGCCCGGCGACCAGACTCTGAAAAACAATACGAAGAAGGGAACCCCGGAATCTCCCTACGACCTTTCCACCCACGATGAGAAAGGGGGCACGATAAGCCAAACCACCGCCAATTGCTACGTGGTGAACGCGGCGGGCACGTACATGCTGCCCCTCGTATATGGCAATGCCATCAAGAACGGAGGGGAAAACTCGGCGGCTTACCAAGGAGGCCAGTTCAACGATTACTTGGACCGGACGATAAGCAACTCCCAAATAACGGGAGCCGACGATGCCGTATTGGTATGGAGCGACGGATTCTTTATGTTTAAGGACATCAAGCTAAGCGATGACAAAAAGTACCTTGTCTTTACCATCGACCCCGACTACATGCAGCAAGCCAACGCCGTACTGGCGGTGCGCGACGCACAAGACCGCATCATGTGGAGCTGGCACATCTGGGTGACCGAACGACCCGTCTATACAGAGACAGAGATACATACGCTGACCGACCTTTTCGACCAAAACAACAAATACGGCATGATGCAATGCAACCTGGGCTGGGTAGACGGGAAAATGGTTTACTACAACCGGCGCAACCTGACCTTCAACTTCACCCAAACCGGTTCGGGCAACACCGACCAACTGACGGTTGTGCAAGAAGGTGCCGAGTTCGACTATAAAGACGTAGGCTCTACCTACTACCAATGGGGACGCAAAGACCCGCTGGTAGCGTTGAGGAACTGGAATTCGTACCGCTTCGAAGATTACCGCCTGCACGAGACGGGCGACCCCGACTATGTGTACCGCACGGCAACAGGCCCCGCCAGCTTCGGACAAGCCATCCAGCATCCCAATGTGTTCTACACGCGTGGCGGCAATGCGGGTACCGACTGGAATAGCGAACACGTAGCTACGCTATGGAACACCAGGGACAGCGGAGGCGAACTGGAATCTACCGTTTCTACCAAGACCATCTACGACCCTTCGCCCCGAGGCTTTAAAGTGCCGGTGCCCCGCACATTTGCCGTATTCGTAAACGGAGGCACCAGCACCACTACGGGAGGTACGTTGAACGGGTATCGCTACGAAGACGATGTGCATAACAAATACCGGGTCTATCCCCAACCCAACCGGGGAGGTACTGCAATCCCCCTGACCGCTACGGGACAACGCGCAGACCGTGCCGGACTGGAAGCTTATGTCCCAGGGGATGGTAAAGGAGAAGTAGGAGGACTGTGGTCATTGTTTGGCGTATATTATTGGACTTGTGTGCATGAGCAAAACCATACAGGAGTCAATACGAATGCTTACACGCTCGTCATACGTAGCGACTATCCGAGTGGAAGTGGAATTGAGGTCTATTCCTACGGATTTGTAGGTGCTAAGACCATGGCACGCCCCGTGCGTCCCATCCTGGACGACAGATGAAGGACAGGCAATTAAGCATTTTATATCTCTATCAAAACCCGTAGGGAAGTGTCCCTACACACATTTTACTTAAATTATGCGAATCAGGAGTTGGCTTCCTGATTCAAAAGATTAAAAATTGACAAATGTAAGTAGAGCAATAGCCAACTTTCCAAAGGTATGTACCAACAAGCCTTTGGTAGCTCTAACTTTAGACGCTCTTTGAATTTCTGTTTTTTCATTCAGCCAATTGAAAAAGGATTCGATAGGTTGTCTGAGTTTGGACACAGCTTGTGAGAACAAGTCCCTGGCTGCTTTATCCCTCTGTTTGAGCACTTCCGGCTCTCCCTTAATCTCCTTATGCGGGGTAAGGACTTTAACCGGATTACTCTCGTTGAAGAAAGAAAAGTCGCTGTAAATCTTGTCCCCGAGCACGGTCCTTCCGGACAGGTATGGCGCGCATTCGTTTTTGAATACGGCCAGGTCGTTGTCCGAAGCCGGTGTCAGAATTATCATCTCAGGAAAAGGTATTGTACCCTTCCTCCGCTGTCCTACCATGTGCAGTTTCATGCCATAGTAGTACATGTTCTTGGTAGAGCAATATCCTTTTGATGTTATCTCCGTTGCCACTTTTCCTTCCCGGTTCTTTCCTTTGCAGGTAACATTCGGCATGGAATCCACAATGGAAACGAGAGAGTCGCAATCCTCAGGCTTGAATGATTGTATCATGGTTTCCGCCAACACTTTAAAGGCTTCTGAAAGCATGTTCAAACGTGCATTGAATGTCTGGTAAGACGGCAGCTTGGGAAACCACGATGACAGATACTCCTTGGCGAAAGTATGTATCTCCTTGATGCCGAACTATCTCTGGCAGTAACCGCAGAACAGATAGACGGTAAGAACCTCCTCGTCCGTAAACTCGGGATTGGAGTTGTTGCTGAATCTCTGGCAGTAGAAACGCAGAGAAGACTTATAGACATCACAGATATACATATACAGACTTATTAGTTTTAACTTTTTCTCCTTGGGAATCATAATTAGAAAAATGAGTGGTTTTATTCTTCTAATATACTGATTTTCAAGGAGATTACAAAGTAAAACGATGAGATAATTAACTGAATTACAAACTTTTAAAACTTGAATCAGAAGCTATTTTCAACTCCTGATTCGCATAATTATCTCATTTTTGAGCCAGCATATGTATTATTGCGGTAAAGTTCATGGAAAGTTCTCCGATAAGTTCGGCCGTTCCCTTTGCCTTGTCCGAGAGCTTTTTCCTTTTGCCTTTCCATATCGAGAGTATTGCCAGTACCATCCTCTGTATCGTGTCAAGATTTCTGGCGGACCTTGCATCTTTCCGTCTGATAAAGTCCTGCCTCAGGTTGCGGTCAAGGTCCCAGTGCATGCTTTCTATGGCCCAATGCATTCTGGCTATTGTGCCCAGCCGCCGGGCACTTCCGTGAAAGCTGGAGACATAGAACCTTCTTTCGGAAGATTTCTGACCGTCAGATTTCCTTTCCGTTGCAGTCCGTATTTCGACAACCGTCAGATCTCCATTCCACTTTTCCCTGTCCGTAATCAGGTCATTTCCACGAAAGATGCGGCATACCCTGGTCTCTATCCTGCCATGTTCAAGGAAAGGCCCTTCCGAATATACATCCACAGGCTCCGCAAGCCCGACATTGTCCTCAATCCCATATCGCAAAGTCCTCTGGTTCGCCTTCAGTTCGATAAGGAAATCACCGCCTTTTTCCCGGATTTTATCTATGATGGCTTTCTGGAAGGACATGGCGTCCGCTGTAACTATGCATCCCGACACATCCACCTTGTCCAGCAGTTTGGGCACGGAAGTTATCTCGTTGCTTTTTTCTTCGCACATGTCCGTGGCAAGAGTGACACCTCCTTTAAGGGAATAGGCTGACACGATGTCGGGGTTGCGTCCGTTTTCAAGTACCGTCCCTCTCATCGCCTTGCCGTCAATACAGAGGATGTCCCCGGCAAAACCGACAAGTTCAGCATGGAAAGCGGCAGTAAATTCAGACATCCGTCCAGACATGGCTTCATCATCTATATGTTTGAATACACGGCAGAGCGTAGGCTCAGAAGGCACGCCCTCCAACAAAATCCCTAAAGAGCGGAAGCGTTTCAGATTACGCTCGCCGAATCTGATTATATCCGGCCTTGTTATACACTTGCCCAGCCGTCCGAGTATTACAAGAAGAAGAATATCTTCCAGCTTGTGTTTGTAGTTTCCCTTGTCTGTCCTGCGGTAATCCGGCACTGATTTCACAAATTCTTTCAGATGTTTCATTATGCTGCCACTATGGCGGAATGCATGTTTCTTTTTAATATATTAAACACGCAAAATGTTGCATATCAGCAAAATAAATTGTATTTTCGCATAGCGAAAATTAAGGCGGAAATCAAAAAAACGACCTCTGTCGCATTGGATTTCCGCCTACAAAAAAATTTTATATGAACGATAAAAAGAAACACCGGAAGCGGTGCTTCCTGTATCGCTGTGCGCAAAAATAATGTTTTTTCGGAGAATAACAAGGAGTATGGAGATTATTTTAAATGAAAGAGCCGTGACCCGCGAGAGCCTGGAGAACTGGTGTGCGGGCTTCGTAGGGAAAGAACATGCCCGCCGGGTGTTGACGCAAACGGCGGACAGCTATCTTTTCAACCCTAATTCGCCTTTCTACAACGAGGCACTCTACGGATTGTATCTGGAGACGTTGCTCGGCAAGTTGCCGAAGACGGACGCCCGACGCTCCACGTATAGTTTCAGATTGGAACTGGTAAGACGCAACAACGTTGGTAGCCGTGCTACGGATTTTACCTATTATCTGCCCGACGGAACGAAGCATACGCTGGCCACCACACCGGTGAAGAACGACCGTCTGCTGCTGATGTTCTACGACCCCGAGTGTGAGTCGTGCCACGAGGTACTGCTACAGATGGTGGCCGACACGGCACTGGCCGAAGCCGTACGGGCCGGCAAGTTGAGTGTCCTGACCGTCTATACCGAAGGCAATGATGCCGCATGGCGAAAAGCCTTGCCCGACATGCCCGAAGGCTGGATGGTGGGTACCGACCGCGAGGTGGTGAAGACCGGAGCACTGTACGACCTGAAGGCAATGCCGTCGCTCTACCTGCTGGACGGAAAGAAAACGGTGCTGCTGAAAGACGCGGCCTACGAAAAAATACGTGCGGCTCTGCAGGAACGCTGAAGCCGTCGCAAAGAGAAATCGTCGTGAGACGAGCCTGCCTGTCCGGGCTTGGAGAAGCGGGACGGGAATAGCTTATTAATCGTAATAAGCAATTGTTTGTTTTGTTTGTCAAGCCATATCGTCAAAAGCGGTATGGCTTGTTTTTTCCCAGTCAGACAATCTTTTTTCTCCAGTAAAGGAAATCTTTTTTTCCAGTCAGGGAAAAATATCTGTGAATTAAGGAGAGGAACTTCCCTTCAAATTCTTTATTTTTGTAGCCGAACATTTCAAGAAATATGCCATGCAACTACCCGCTCCTTTTGTAGACTATGCCCGTGCCCTGCTGGGCGAAGCAGAATACAATCGTTTTTCCACCGCCCTGCTGGAGGACGAACAACCCGTCAGCATCCGCCTGAACCCTCAGAAGTGGGATAATTCTCCATTCTCCATTCTTCATTCTCCATTAAAAGAGGTTCCCTGGGCTACCGGTGCTTGCTACCTGGACCAGCGTCTGACGTTTACCTTCGATCCCCTGTTCCATGCCGGAGGCTACTACGTGCAGGAAGCGTCGTCCATGTTTGTGGAGCAGGCGGTGAGGCGGTATCTGCCGGAGCGGGCAGTGGCGGTGCTTGATCTTTGTGCGGCTCCGGGCGGCAAGTCGACCCACCTGCGCAGCCTGTTGCCTGCGGGCAGCCTGCTGGTGGCCAACGAGGTGATGCGCAACCGGGTGCAGGTGCTGGCGGAGAACCTGACGAAGTGGGGACATCCCGATGTCGTAGTGACAAACAGCGATCCGGCGGAGTTCACGTCACTGGAACATCTGTTCGACTGCATCCTGACCGATGTGCCCTGCTCGGGCGAAGGCATGTTCCGCAAGGACGAGACGGCCATCGGGGAGTGGAGTCCGGAGAATGTGGAAATCTGCTGGCAACGCCAGCGGCGCATCCTGATGGACATCTGGCCTTGCCTGAATCCGGGTGGACTGTTGGTATATAGTACATGTACCTATAATACGAAAGAGAACGAAGAAAATGTGCGTTGGTTGTGTCGGGAGTTGGGAGCCGAAGTGCTGCCGCTCGACGTGCCAGCTGAATGGGGGATCACTGGCAATTTGCTGGCTGGAGAAGATTTCCCTGTCTACCGTTTCTTACCACATAAGACGCAGGGAGAAGGATTCTTCCTGGCCGTGCTGCGCAAGGCGGGCGATGAAGAAGAGGCGGATGGCATGCGAATGGCGCAGATGGGGCGGCCGAATGCGGATAAGCTAATCTCGGGTAAACAGAAAGGAAAGAAGGGAAACGGCGGTAAAGCTGCCTCTTCGATGGCTTTCGGCAAGGAGCAGCTGGCAGCGGTACAAGGCTGGCTGCGCGGGGCGGAAGGATACAGCCTGATGCCCGAGGGACAGACGCTGACTGCCTTCGCTACGTCGTGGCTCCCAGTGTTGTCGGCTTTGAAGCAGCATGTCCGTGTGTTGCAGGCCGGCGTGACGCTGGCCGAGGCGAAAGGGAAGGATTGCGTTCCTGCCCATGCACTGGCCATGAGCAGCCTGCTTCGCCGTGAAGCTTTCGCCTGCGAAGAGGTGGACTATCCGACGGCCATTGCTTATCTACGCAAAGAGGCCGTCACCCTTTCGGGCGCGGCCCCTCGCGGTTTTGTATTGCTTACTTATCGGGATTTTCCTCTTGGCTTTGTGAAGAATGTCGGCAACCGGGCCAACAACCTTTATCCGCAGGAGTGGCGCATCCGTAGCGGCTACCTGCCGGAAGAAATAAGAATCTTATAGCCGGCTCTTATAGATTTTAGCCATCACTTTCTGATACTGGTTTTCCAGCTGTAACAGATTGGCCTGGCTCTGGTAGATGACGGAGACTTCGACGAAGTACTCGATCATGCTGATCTGTCCGCCGTCCAGTGCCTGACGCAGCAGCTTCAGGTCCTGCTGGCGGCCGAAGGTCTCGGCATACTCCTGCATGGAGGCGTGGAGGTTGCAGGCCTCGTCGTAGAGCTGCCACAGGGCGGTGCTGGCGCTGAGGCGGGCGTTCTCTTCGCGGAAGTCGGCGCTGAGGGCCTGCGAACGGGCGGCCTTCACCTTGCCGTGGTTCTGGAAGATGGGGAACGAGAAACCCACCACCAGACCGTTCAGCGGATGGCGGCTCTCGGTGTTGCGGCGGTAGCCCAGCTCCAGGCCGGGCAGCCAACCCTGACGGCTGACGGACAGCTGCTTCTGTGCCGCCTGGCTCTCCTGCCGGAGCGAGAGCAGGGCAGGGTCGGAGGCCAGCAGCTCTTCGCACAGCGGGCCGAAGTCGGCAGGCAGGGGGACGGAAGGATAGTCCGTCAGGCCCAGGTTCTGCGCCGTGGCGGCGGCAGGTCCGTCGGGCATGGGGCGGCCGGGGACGAGCGACAGGTTGCCGTTCAGGGTCGTGAGTTCCTTCAGCTTGCTGTCCAGTGCCGTGCGGTTCATGCGGGCCTCGGTGCGTACGTTCAGCAGTTCCAGGTTGATTTTATTGGTTTCCAGCGTGCTGGCGTCGCCCGTCTCCAGGCGGCGGCGGTAGTAGGCGGCCAGCTCCTCGGCATTCTTCAGCCGTTCGTCCAGCAGCTGCTGCTGGCGGCTGAGGTGGATGATGTCGAGGCAGGCTTCCTGTGCCTGGAGCAGGATGGCCTGCCGCTGGGCGTTGGCCTGCGCGTCCAGTGAGTTGGCCTTGAGGCGGTTCAGGCGGGCACGGCTGACGTAGAGCGAGGGGAAGTCGAAGCTCTGGGCAATGACCAGCTCGCCTACGGTGATGTTTTTGTCCTGCGAGTCCCACAGGTGGGCATACGACAGGGTGGGGTCGGCCAGGTTGTTCGAGGCACGGTTCTCCAGCTTCTGTGCCTCCGTGGTACGGGCGTTGGCCTGCAGTTCCTTGTTGTTGGCCTCCACCTGCTGGAGGATGGCTTCGATGCCGCTTTGGGCGTGCACCCCTGCCGCCAGGGCAAGGCATGCACAGATGATTATTGTCTTCTTCATTTCTTCTTGGTGTGTATGAGCAGATAAACGATGGGGATGATGAACCCGTTGAGGAAGGTCGACGTCAGCAGACCGCCGAGGATGACCTTCGCCATGGGGCTCTGTATCTCGTTACCGGGCAGGTCGCCGCCCAGGGCCAGCGGGATGAGGGCCAGCGCACTGCTGAGGGCCGTCATCAGGATGGGGTTCAGACGGTCGAGCGAGCCGCGGATGATGCTGTCGTGCAGCGAGTAGCCTTCCACGCGCTGCAGGTGGTTGTAGTGGCTGATGAGCAACATACCGTTGCGCGTGGCGATGCCGAACAGCGAGATGAAGCCGATGATGGCCGGAATGCTCACCTCGCCGGTGGTCAGCAGCAGGGCGAAGACACCTCCGATGAGGGCCAGCGGCAGGTTGATGAGGATGACGGCGCTCTCCCTGACGCTGCGGAACTCGTGGTAGAGCAGCAGGAAGATGACGACGATGGACATCAGTGACGTCAGCAGCAGCGTGCGGCTGGCCGCCTGCTCGCTCTCGAACTGGCCGCCGTATTCCACATGGTAGCCTTCGGGCAGCTTGATGTCGGCGTCGATGCGGGCCTGGATGTCGGTCACCACGGAGCGCAGGTCGCGGTCGGCCACGTTGGCCGAGATGACTATCTTGCGCTTCACGTTCTCGCGGCTGATGCTGTTGGGGCCCATGGACGAGCGGATGTCGGCCACATAGTTGAGCGGCACCTGACGGCCGTCGCCCGTGTCAATCATCAGGTCGCCTATCTTCGAGGCCTGGTCGCGCAGGTCGTCGCGCAGGCGGACGGTGAGGTTGAACGACTTGCCCTGCTCGTAGACCTGCGACACGGCCTCGCCCGCCAGGCAGGCGTTGACGTACTCGGCAAACTGGGGCAGGGTGATGCCGTAGCGGGCCAGCATCTCGCGGCGGGGCGTCAGCGTCAGCTGCGGACGCTCGATCTGCTGCTCCACGGTGAGGTCGGCCACGCCCTCGACGTCCTGTATCTTGTCCCTTATCTGGCTGGCGAGGCTGAACATGCGGTTCAGGTCGTCGCCGAAGAGCTTGATGGCGATGTTGGCTTTTGTGCCGCTGAGCATGGCGTCGATGCGGTGGCTGATGGGCTGGCCTATCTCGACGTTGACGCCGGACAGGGTGGCGAGCTTCTCGCGCACCTCGGCCACCACCTCGCTGCGCGAACGGTCTGTCAGCTCGAAGGGGGCCTCGATTTCCGACCCGTTCACGCCGCGCGAATGTTCGTCCAGCTCGGCGCGGCCGGTCTTGCGGGCCACGGTCTGGATTTCGGGCACGGTGAGCAGCAGTTCCTCGGCCCGTCGGCCGATGGCGTCGCTCTCTTCGAGCGAGATGCCCGGCAGCGAGGAGAGGTTGATGGTGAACGACCCTTCGTTGAAGGGCGGCAGGAACGAGCGGCCCAGGGTGAAGAACAGGCCCAGGGCGACGGCGAAGAGTGCGACGGTGCAGCCCAGCACGGCACGCTTTTGTTGTAAAGCTTTTTCGAGCACGATGCCGTAGACCTTCTTCAGCGTGCGGGCCACGGCGGAGTCGCCCGAATCGGCCCCACAGGTACTTCTGGAGGGGGGTGCCGGAGACTCTAAGGAGTCGTCGCCCGAAACTCTAGGGAGTCTTGCTTCATGACTCCCTAGAGTCTCAGCCTGTAACTCTAGGGAGTCTTCGGGGCTGACTTCGGGGTGTATCTGAATGTCTTCAGAATGTTTATCTTCTTTACTGCGAAGCAGGTACGAGCAGAGCACGGGCGTCAGCGTCAGCGCCACTACCGTCGAGGCGGCCAGGGCGGTGATGAAGGCGATGCCCAGCGGGACGAGCATGCGCCCCTCCATGCCGCTCAGGAAGAACAGGGGCACGAAGCTGACGACGATGATGAGCGTGGAGTTGAGGATGGGCATGCGCACCTCGCGCGAGGCGTTGAACACTACCTGCAGCACGGGCAGACGGCGCTCGGGCGGCAGGAGGCGGTTTTCGTGCAGGCGGCGCCAGACGTTCTCCACATCGACGATGGCGTCATCGACCAGCGAACCGATGGCGATGGCCATACCGCCCAGACTCATGGTGTTGATGGTGAGCCCCATGTAGTGGAGCACCAGCACGGACACGACGAGCGACAGGGGCAGGGTGACGAGCGAGATGAGGGTCGTCCGCACGTTGGCCAGGAAGAGGAACAGCACGATGACCACGAAGATGCCGCCTTCGACGAGCGACTTGCGCACGTTGCCGATGGAGCTTTCGATGAAGCGGCTCTGGCGGAAGATGTCGGTCGATACCTTCACGTCGGGGGGCAGGTTCTTCTGCAGGTCCTGGAGGGCGGCTTCCAGCTTGCCGGTCAGCTCCAGCGTGCTGGTGGCGGGCTGCTTGGTCACGGTGAGCAGCACGGCGGGTTTGGCGCGTTCCGAAGCCAGTCCCAGCTTGGGCGTCTGCGCGCCGATGCGCACGTCGGCCACGTCTTCCAGCAGGACGGGGGCGGCGAGTGAGCCGTCACTGTCCGTAGCGGACTTTACCACGGTCTTGCCCAGCAGTTCGGTGTTGGTCGTAGCTGTCAGTCCGCGCACGATGTACTCGTTGCCGTATTCGTAGATGACGCCTCCGTTGGCGTTGAGGTTCATGCCGCGGGTGGCACTGAGCACCTGGCCCAACGTGACGCCGTAGTGGCGCATGCGCTCGGGGTCGAGCTGTATCTGGTATTCCTTGATGTCGCCTCCCAGCACGGCCACCTGCGCCACGCCTCCAGTGGAGAGCAGGCGCGGACGGATGGTCCAGTCGGCCAGCGTGCGCAGGTCGAGCATGGAGGTGGAGTCGGCCGTGAGGCCCACGATCATCATCTCGCCCAGAATGGACGACTGCGGTCCCAGCGTCGGCTTGCCCACGCTTTCAGGCAGTTCTTCGGCCACGAGCGAGAGCTTTTCGCTGACAATCTGTCGGGCCAGGTAGATGTCCGTGTCCCAGTCGAATTCCACCCAGACCACGGAGAAGCTGTGGGTGGACGAAGAGCGTACGCGGCGCACGTGTGTGGCGCCGTTGACGGCGGTTTCGATGGGGAAGGTGACGAGCTGTTCCACCTCCTCGGCTGCCATGCCGTTGGCTTCGGTCATGACGACCACGGTCGGCGCGGTGAGGTCGGGGAACACGTCCACTTCCGTGTGCATGGCGGTGTAGGTACCGCCCACGAGCAACAGCACCGAGGCGACGAGCACCAGGATGCGGTTCTGTAGGGAGAAGTGTATGATTTTGTTGAGCATAACTTGTTAAATGAAGAATTAAGAATGAAGAACGAAGAATTCCTGTGTATGGAAATTCTTCATTAGGAAGCGCAGCTTCCATTCTTCATTTTTCGTTTAATTAGTGTTCATGACTATGCGCCGGAAGTGCGTTCGCCGCTCCGGCCAGTTTCACCTGATAGGCACCGCGGGTCACGAGGCGGTCGCCGGCCTTCAGCCCGCTGAGCACCTGCACGCGCTGGCCGTTGTCGGCACCCAGGGTGACGAGCTGCTTGCGGTAGCACTCCTCGTCCAGCTGCAGGTAGACGTAGAAGCTGCCCTGTTCTTCGGTCAGGGCCGAGCGGGGCACGCTGATGACACCCTCCATCGGGCGGGCCAGCAGGTAAATCTCGACGAAGGAGCCGGGCACCACGTCGCCGCGGTTGTCGAACTCGAAGGTCACGGGGATGTAGTAGCTGCCTTCGCCCGAGGCTTTGCCGTAGGACAGCAGACGGCCGTTCAGGTCTTGCAGGGCATACACCTTGCTGTTATAGGGCGTGCAGAAGTTGGCCGAGGTAATGGCGGGCAGCGAGGCATAGTACTTCTCCGACACGTCGGCGCGGAGGAAGAGGCGGCGGTTCTGTGTGATGCTCACCAGCGGCTGGCCCACGGTGACGTAGTCGCCTTCCTTCACCAGCAGGCTCTTCACGTAGCCGCCTATGGGAGCGGTGACGGCCTGCCCGCGGTCGGTGTGGTTCTTGGCCACGGCCTCGTAGCTGATGCGGGCGTTCTCGTACGCCTGTTTGGCCTGAGCGAAGTCCTTCTCAGAGACGATGCGGCTCTCTACGAGTGCCTGCATGCGTTCGTATTCCTTCTTCGACACCTCGTAGGCTACACGGGCTTTCTGCACGGGGTCGCCCTCGGCGATGTTGCCCGACGAAAGCAGGACGAGCGGCATGCCTTCGCGTACGCTCATGCCCTCGGTTACCTTTCCCTTGAACGACACGACACCTGCCACGGTGGCTACGGCTACCCGTTCGTCACCCTGCGCGGCCAGTACCTGCCCGCTGGTCTTGATGACCTGGGTGAAGTTGCCCGGTTCTACGGTACCTGTCTCTACGCCTGCGGCCTGTGCCTTGGCGGGCGGCATGACGATTTCGTCCGAGGCGCCTTCGGCGTGTCCCTCTTCTTCAGCATGTGCGTCTCCTTCATGGTCGTGGCTGTGGCCTGCTTCCTCGTGGGCATGCTGTTCGTGGTCATGGTCATGTTCGTGGTTGTGGGCTTCGGTAGCATGGTCGTGCCCTTCGTGTCCGTGGTCGGACTGGCTGTTGCAGGAGCCCAGCGACCATGCGACGAGGACTCCCAGAAATATCAGTTTCTTCATTGATAGATGTGGATTAAGTTCTTGCAAAATAAACAGAAGTAATTTCCGGTTGCAAAAGTAATGCACGGAGGCTGCAACCGGGTTGCAATGTGCAGATGCACACGGCAATGCTTATGCAAGAAGGCTGGGAGGAGCCCTTAATCCCGAGGCACGGGCGATGTAGACGCCGTGCAGCGATTCGATATAGGGAGAATATAAAGCAGTTGAATAAAAAACGGTGTAGGGAGACAACAGGCTGACAAGCAGACTGAGGTCGGCCGGTTGCAGGACAGGGAGAGGCTGGGGAGCCTGGCGCTCCACCCGCGGCGTGCGCTGGACGAACTGGTGGGTGAGGCAGCCCTTGTCGTGGCAGCAGTTGGGATGGCCTGCCGGATGGTGGTGATGATTCGTTTCGCCGCAACCCGTATGCAGGTCGTTCTTCAGGCAGATGGCCTCACTGCCATGATGATGATGGGGCACGACGGGCACTGCCAGCATCAGGATGCTGAGCAGGAGCAGCAGTGCGGTAATGTAGGGCTTCCGTATCATCATAGCGTTCAGTGTGGAGTTGCGCAAAGATAAGGATTATTTCTTTTCCAGCTCGCTGAGTGACTCCATTTTTTTCTTTTCCAGGAATTCGTAAACGCCGCAGAGGTGTTCGCGGACTCGCTGGTGGCCGAACTCATAGACTTTGCTTACCAGGCCGTCGAGGAAGTCGCGGTCGTGGCTTACGACAATCAGGGTACCGTCGAAGTCCATCAGTGCTTGCTTCAGGATGTCCTTGGTCTTCAGGTCGAGGTGGTTGGTGGGCTCGTCCAGGATGAGCAGGTTCACCGGCTCGAGCAGCAGCCTGATCATGGCCAGACGGGTACGCTCGCCGCCGGAGAGCACCTTGACCTTCTTCATCGAGGCTTCGGGACTGCCGAACATGAAGGCGCCCAGCAGGTCGCGTATCTTGTTGCGTATCTCGCCCTTGGCCACGTCGTCGATGGTCTGGAAGACGGTCAGGTTCTCGTCGAGCAGGGAGGCCTGGTTCTGGGCGAAGTAGCCTATCTGCACGTTGTGGCCCAGCGTCAGGGTACCTTCGTGCTCAATTTCGCCCATGATACATTTTACCAGTGTGGACTTTCCCTCGCCGTTGCGGCCCACGAAGGCCACCTTGTCGCCACGCTCGATGGTGAGCGTCGCGTTCTTGAATACCACGTGGTCGCTGTACGTCTTGCCCACGCCATCCATGATGACGGGGTAGTTGCCCGAGCGGGGCGATGGGGGGAACTTGAGGCGCAGGGCCGAAGTGTCTTCCTCGTCTACTTCGAGGAGTTCCAGCTTTTCCAGCATCTTCACGCGGCTCTGCACCTGCAGGGTCTTGGAGTAGGTGCCCTTGAAGCGTTCGATGAACTCCTTCGTCTCAGCGATGAATTTCTGTTGCTCGTCGTAGGCCTTCTGTTGTTGTTCACGGCGTTCCTTGCGGAGCTCGAGGTATTTGGAGTAGTTTACCTTGTAGTCGTAGATGCGGCCCATCGTGACCTCGATGGTGCGGGTGGTGATGTTGTCCACAAACTTGCGGTCGTGGCTGATGACTACCACCGCCTTGCCGTTGCTGATGAGGAAGTCTTCGAGCCACTGGATGGACTCGATGTCGAGGTGGTTGGTGGGCTCGTCGAGGAGCAGTACGTCGGGCTTCTGAAGGAGCAGCTTGGCCAGCTCGATGCGCATGCGCCATCCGCCGCTGAAGTCGCTCGTGGGGCGGTTGAAATCCGTCCGTTCGAAGCCAAGGCCCAGCAGGGTCTTCTCTACATCCTCCTCGTAGTTGGTGGCGTCGATAGCATAGTATTTCTCGCTCAGGGCCGATACCTGTTCGATGAGCTCCATGTAGCTGTCGCTCTCGTAGTCGGTACGCGTTTCCAGCTCCTTGTTCAGGCGGTCAATTTCAGCCTCCATCTCGTGCAGATGGGCAAAGGCCTGTGCCGTTTCTTCGAACACGGTACGTCCGTCCTCGGTCATCAGGTGCTGGGGCAGGTAGGCGATGACACAGTCCTTGGGAGCCGACACCTTGCCGCGGGTGGGCTGGCGTACGCCGGCCAGAATCTTCAACAGGGTACTCTTTCCCGCTCCGTTCTTGCCCATGAGGGCGATGCGGTCTTTTTCGTTGATTACGAAGGATATGTCACTGAACAGGGTGGTGCCGCCAAACTCTACGGCCAGTCCGTCTATGCTTATCATATATATAATGTCATTGTTTGAGGGTGCAAAGATAGTGCAAACCGAGTGAAGTACAAAAGAGGAAAACATAGTTTTCATCTTTTGTATTTCCGAGGTGTAGCCTATGTTCTGAAAAGATAGTGCAAACCGAGTGAAGTACAAAAGAGGGAAACACAGTTTTCATCTTTTGTATTTCCGAGGTGTAAAAAACAAAAACTCTTATGTTGCATAACATAGCCTTTAGGTTGTTCCTTTCCGAAATATTTGTTTCCTTTGTATCAGCATAGTTCAGTACAGAAAAGGATTCAAGTAAACAGGTGCGATGGACGCTAAATTGTTCGGACAGCAATCGAGTAAGGTTACCCAGTTGGCGGACCTGATCAGCCAGGCAATTTCCATGCGGGAATTTCTTGAAGGGGATTCTTTGCCGTCCATCAACGAGTTGAGTCGGCGGTACGGAGTGTCGCGTGATACGGTCTTCAAGGCTTTCAGTGATTTGAGGGAGAGAGGTATCATCGATTCGACTCCTCGCAAGGGTTATTTTGTGACAGGCCAAGTCACCAATGTGCTGTTGTTGCTTGACCAATATACTCCTTTCAAGGAAATGTTATACAATAGTTTTGCAAAACACCTTCCAGTCAATTATAAGGTGGATTTGCTTTTCCATCAGTATAATGAACGTCTTTTCAGTACAATCGTTCGGGAGTCTGTCGGAAAGTACAACAAATATGTTGTGATGAATTTTGATAATGAAAGATTCAGCGCCTCCTTGAATAAAATCAGTCCTGCCCGTCTCTTGTTGCTCGATTTTGGGAAGTTTGAAAAAGAACGGTATTCTTATGTTTGTCAGGACTTTGATGAATCTTTTTATGGTGCCTTGCAACGTTTGGACGACCGCTTTTCTTCGTATCGGAAGTTTGTATTTCTTTTTCCTTCTTCTTTGAAGCATCCTCAGAGCAGTAAGGACTATTTCTTTCGTTTCTGTCAGGATTATAACCTTTCCGGAAGTGTAGAGGAAGATGTCGAAAACTTGAAAGTGGAGAAAGATACGGCCTATTTGGCAATTAAGCAACAGGACGTAGTGAAAGTGGTGAAGCAAGGAAGGCTGGCCGGGTTGAAGTGTGGAAGGGATTTCGGTCTGCTGGCTTATAATGACATTCCTTCTTATGAAGTGATCGACGAGGGGATTACGGCTTTGACGATCGATTGGCAGCAGATGGGAAATGAAGTGGCTCGCTTTGTGCTGGACAATGCGGTGGTGCAGAAATATCTGCCTACGGAAGTCCGGCTTCGGAATTCACTTTGATCTTTTGAAGTGTTTTCAGTACAGTTCAGTGTAGGAAAATGGATGAATAAATATAGATGATATTGTAAGAATTAAATAGAACAGTTTATGAAAAAGTATCCTAAAATTGGTATCCGCCCGACCATCGACGGTCGTCAGGGTGGTGTTCGCGAGAGTTTGGAAGAAAAGACCATGAGCTTGGCAAAAGCAGTGGCCGAGTTGATCAGCAGTAACCTGAAGAATGGCGACGGCAGCCCCGTAGAGTGTGTGATTGCCGACGGTACCATCGGTCGTGTGGCCGAAAGTGCCGCTTGTGCTGAAAAATTCGAACGCGAAGGCGTAGGCTCTACCATTACCGTCACTTCCTGCTGGTGCTATGGTGCCGAGACGATGGACATGAATCCTTATTATCCGAAAGCCGTGTGGGGCTTCAACGGAACAGAACGTCCGGGTGCCGTTTATCTGGCTGCCGTATTGGCTGGTCATGCTCAGAAGGGCCTTCCAGCTTTTGGCATTTATGGCCATGATGTACAGGACTTGGATGACAACACGATCCCTGCCGACGTGGCCGAGAAGATACTTCGTTTTGCACGTGCCGCCCAAGCCGTGGCTACGATGCGTGGCAAGTCTTACCTTTCTATGGGT
Source organism: Caecibacteroides pullorum (assembly GCF_019239235.1). Classification (GTDB taxonomy): domain Bacteria; phylum Bacteroidota; class Bacteroidia; order Bacteroidales; family Bacteroidaceae; genus Bacteroides; species Bacteroides pullorum. Next base: position 208,278 of record NZ_JAAZTS010000001.1, read on the forward strand.
AGCGTGTCTATGGGTATCGCAGGCTCTATCGTTAATCCAGACTTCTTCCAGGAGTATCTGGGCATGCGCAACGAGTCGGTTGACCTGACCGAAATCATCCGCCGCATGACGGAAGGTATCTATGACAAGGAAGAGTATGCCAAGGCGATGGCATGGACAGAGAAATATTGCAAGGTGAACGAAGGTGAAGACTTCAAGAACCGTCCTGAGAAACGCAAGACGCGTGAGCAGAAAGATGCTGACTGGGAATTCATCGTAAAGATGATGATCATCATGCGCGACCTGATGACGGGCAATCCGAAACTGAAAGAAATGGGCTTCAAGGAAGAGGCATTGGGACACAACGCCATCGCCGCAGGTTTCCAAGGCCAGCGCCAGTGGACCGACTTCTATCCCAACGGCGATTATCCAGAGGCACTGCTCAACACTTCCTTCGACTGGAATGGCATCCGCGAAGCCTTTGTGGTGGCTACAGAGAACGATGCCTGCAACGGCGTAGCCATGCTCTTCGGCCATCTGCTGACCAATCGTGCACAGATCTTCTCCGACGTGCGTACGTATTGGAGCCCTGAGGCTGTGAAGCGTGTGACGGGTAAGGAACTCACAGGGTTGGCATCCAACGGTATCATCCATCTGATCAATTCTGGTGCTACGACGTTGGACGGTTCTGGCCAGTCGGTGGACGAAGCAGGCAATCCTGTGATGAAGGAGCCTTGGAACATGACTCAGGCCGATGTGGACAACTGCCTGAAGGCTACGACTTGGTATCCTGCCGACCGTGACTACTTCCGTGGCGGTGGCTTCTCGTCCAACTTCCTGTCCAAAGGCGGCATGCCTGTCACGATGATGCGCCTGAACCTGATCAAAGGCCTTGGCCCTGTGCTTCAGATAGCAGAAGGATGGACGGTGGACATCGATCCCGAAATCCATGAGAAGCTGAATATGCGTACCGACCCGACTTGGCCTACGACTTGGTTCGTTCCTCGTTTGTGTGACAAACCTGCCTTCAAGGATGTTTATTCGGTTATGAACAACTGGGGAGCCAACCATGGTGCCATCAGCTACGGCCACATTGGTCAGGATTTGATTACGCTGGCTTCTATGTTGCGTATACCCGTCTGCATGCACAATGTGGAAGACGATAAGATCTTCCGTCCAGCCGCATGGAATGCTTTCGGCATGGACAAGGAAGGCGCCGACTATCGCGCATGCAATGTATATGGACCTTTGTATAAATAAAAATAACACGTTAGGGTGAAGTCTTGCTTTTGTCGGATGAAAGCATTGCTTTCTTGAGTAGAAAACGATGCTTTGTCCGTACGAAAGCAATGCTTTGTTTCTATCATATTAATGAATCGAATTTAAAAAAACGAGAACATCATGGACACTCCTCAAGAGGGTTATCGTGTACAGACCTATCATGTACCTGTAAAAAGATATTGCCAGACACTTGACTTGCGTGACAATCCTGAACTGATAGCCGAATATCGGAAGCGCCATAGCCGTGCGGAAGTGTGGCCGGAAATATTGGCGGGCATTCGTGAAGTGGGTATTCTGGAAATGGAAATATATATAGTGGGCACACGTCTTTTTATGATCGTAGAGACGCCGCTCGATTTCGATTGGGATACGGCGATGGCCCGGCTGGACACACTGCCCAGACAACGTGAATGGGAGGCCTATATGTCAGTCTTTCAGCAGGCTGATCCTCAAGCCAGCTCTGCTGGGAAATGGAAACTGATGGAACGGATGTTCCATTTATATGAGTAATAATAGATCCGATAAGAAACCATGAAAACCGATAAAGCTTCCATTCTTTCAAAGGACGGCGTAAGTTACCTGATTCCTTTTGTGTTGATAACTTCTTGTTTTGCCTTGTGGGGATTTGCCAACGATATTACCAATCCGATGGTGAAGGCTTTCTCCAAAATTTTCCGTATGAGTGCTACCGATGGTGCATTGGTGCAGGTAGCGTTTTATGGCGGATATTTCGCCATGGCTTTTCCTGCTGCCATGTTCATCCGCAGGTATTCGTACAAGGCTGGAGTCTTGTTGGGGCTCGGCATGTATGCTTTCGGAGCTTTCCTTTTCTTTCCCGCCAAGATGACAGGAGAGTATTATCCTTTCTTGATTGCATATTTTATTTTGACCTGTGGACTTTCTTTCTTGGAAACCAGTTGCAATCCCTATATCCTTTCCATGGGTACCGAGGAAACTGCTACTCGAAGGCTGAATCTGGCCCAGTCTTTCAATCCGATTGGATCGTTGGCGGGAATGTATGTGGCTATGAACTTTATTCAGGCGCGTCTTCATCCACTCGATACGGCCGATCGTGCTCTCTTGGACGAGCAGGAGTTTGAGGCGATCAAAGATAGTGATCTCAGTGTGCTGATTGCTCCTTATCTGGCCATTGGTCTGGTTATCTTGCTGATGTTGATACTGATCCGTTTGGTCAAGATGCCTAAAAATGGGGAGGAAAACCACAATATAAATTTTGTTCCTACCTTGAAGCGTATCTTTACACAATCCCGCTATCGGGAAGGTGTCATTGCGCAATTCTTTTATGTAGGTGCGCAGATCATGTGCTGGACGTTCATTATCCAGTATGGTACGCATCTTTTCATGTCGCAAGGTATGGAAGAAAAGGCGGCAGAAATCCTTTCGCAGAAATATAATATTGTGGCGATGGTCATCTTCTGTATCAGTCGTTTTGTTTGCACCTTTATTCTTCGTTATCTGAATGCAGGCCGCTTGCTGATGATTTTGGCTGTATTGGGAGGCGTGTTTACGTTGGGGGCTGTCTTCTTGCAGAATATTTATGGCTTGTATTCGTTGGTTGCCATTTCGGCTTGTATGTCTCTGATGTTTCCTACCATTTATGGTATTGCGTTGAAAGGGCTTGGCGAAGATGCCAAGTTTGGTGCGGCTGGTCTGATCATGGCTATATTGGGAGGCTCTGTGTTGCCTCCGTTGCAGGCACTTGTAATTGATATGAAGACTGTCGGTGGTTTCCCAGCAGTTAATCTGTCTTTCCTTCTTCCCTTTATCTGTTTTATCGTCATATCGTGGTATGGCTATCGTACGATTCGTAACAGATGGTAGGCTGGTGGGAGGAAAGTCGTTATAAAAAATGAGAATGTATCAAAATAGCTTCACTTCATTTTGATACATCCTCATTTTGAAAACAGAAATGGTATTTATTTCGTTTCTGTTTTTCGTTCTGTCATTTTCTTTTGGATGAATTGTATCTTTAGGTTGGCTTCTTCTATATTTTTCTTGATTTCGGTGATGGCAGAAAGCGTTTTGCCAAGTTCGTAGATATCGGATGCAGCTTGGCGGTCGGCTGGTAGCATGTGGGTTGTATAGGAACGCTCACCTTTGTAGTCAACGCGAAGGTTTTTGTCTTTGTTGGCTGCCACAAAAGCTATGACACCTCCGTCTTCTCCTAATTTATAATCCGCTTTTTCGATATACTCTCCCAAGTCGGTGGTTTCGTAACTGTCACGTGAAACGGAAGTCTCCGTGAAGTTACCATCGGGTGCGGTTACCTTTACGGCTGTGTGGTGGATGTTATAACTACCACAATAAATGGATGTCAGGCTGACTACACCTGTCTCGTCTGTTTGAAATCTCAGAAAGGAGCGGTGCAAATTTCGTTCAATGACTTGTGCGGGCACCAGGTAATGTCCGATGCGTTGATAGGCTGTGTCTTTCTCCAGGACAAATTTGCTTTTGATGGCTTCGAACTCTTGTTGTTTTACAGTTAGCATACTGTCCAGATATCCCAGTGTCTTTTGTTGCTCTTTCAGTTCGACTTCCTGCATCAGGTAGATACCCTGACGGCGGGTGTCGAAGGCTTTGGGATAAAGTATTTTGATGCTGTCTATTTGCATCTTCGCTTCGTTGTAGTTGCCGGCTTCGAAGGCGGCACGTGCTTCGGCCAGTTTTAGAGCGGCTTTTTTTTCTACGTTTTCGCATGCAACCAATGTGCTGCAAAGACATGCCAGAATGATAATTTTTTTCATATATGTAATCTGAATTTTTATGGATGTTACAATGTGGTTGTCCTTGTCGCGACAAAAATAGAAATAATATCGCTATCTTTGCCGCCGCGAAACCATTAAAATGCAAACAGACTGAATTATGATTGAACTGACAGCTGATGAACTGAAGCAGCGCTTCGATGCTAAGATATTCAAACAAATCTCTGAAACGGCCGATGAACTTGGATTGGAATGTTACGTCGTTGGTGGATACGTGCGTGACATATTCCTGCAACGTCCGTCAAAGGATATTGATGTCGTTGTGGTAGGTAGTGGAATAGCCATGGCTGAAGCATTAGGACGTCGGTTGGGACGTGGAGCTTATGTATCCGTGTTCAAGAACTTCGGTACAGCACAGTTGAAATATCGGGGAACGGAGGTTGAGTTTGTCGGTGCCCGCAAGGAATCTTATACACACGATTCACGGAAACCTATCGTCGAAGACGGCACATTGGAAGATGACCAGAACCGGCGCGATTTTACAATCAATGCCCTGGCTGTTTGTTTGAACAGTGCGCGTTATGGTGAATTGGTGGATCCTTTCGGTGGAATGGATGATCTGAAGGAACGCACCATTCGCACACCACTCGACCCTGACATTACGTTCAGTGACGATCCGTTGCGCATGATGCGTTGTATCCGTTTCGCCACGCAACTCAATTTCTATATTGATGATGAGACATTTGAGTCGCTTTGTCGTAATAGGGAACGCATCGGAATTATTTCCAAAGAGCGTATCGCAGACGAATTGAATAAGATTATGTTGTCGCCGATCCCTTCAAAAGGTTTTATTGATTTGGACAGAAGTGGACTTCTTGAACTGATTTTTCCAGAATTGGTGGCTCTGCAAGGAATAGAGACTCGTAATGGGCGGGCACATAAGGACAATTTCTATCATACATTGGAAGTGCTTGACAATATCAGTCGTAAGACTGATAACTTATGGTTGCGTTGGGCGGCTTTGTTGCATGACATTGCCAAACCTGCTACGAAGCGGTGGGATCCGCGTGCGGGTTGGACCTTCCATAACCATAATTTTATAGGCGAGAAGATGATACCCAATATTTTCCGCAAGATGAAGCTGCCTATGAATGAGAAAATGAAATATGTACAGAAACTTGTGGGATTGCACATGCGTCCGATCGTGATAGCTGATGAAGAGGTTACGGATTCTGCTGTTCGCCGACTACTTTTTGAGGCAGGTGATGACATTGATGACCTGATGACTTTGTGTGAGGCGGATATTACGTCAAAGAACTCTGAGCGTAAGAAGCGTTTCTTGGACAATTTCCAGTTGGTACGTCAGAAATTGAAAGATTTGGAGGAACGCGACCGCATCCGCAACTTTCAGCCTCCTATCAGTGGTGAAGAGATTATGCGTACCTTCGGCCTTTCTCCCTGTCAGCAGGTGGGAGCTTTGAAAAGTGCCATCAAAGATGCCATTCTTGACGGTGTTATTCCTAACGAATATGAGGCTGCCCGTCAGTTTATGCTCCAACGGGCAGAGAAGATGGGATTAAAGGTGTCAGAGGGATGAGGAACTAGTATTTCTGCATGGCCGTTCGGGGAAAGTGATCACCACCTCGCGTGGCGTAGCAATTCCTACAAATCCGATTCCTCCACTGACGTTGCAGGGTAAGGAAACGGGTTCCATCAGGGTGGTGTCGTAGTCATCATCATCCAGACAGTTCAGGGCCTTCAGGTAGCGGTAATAGTCGGCTGTCAGGTTGAGCAGGCGGATGTGGATGGATTGGGTACAATATGTCTTGCCGTAGGTAATGCCGTGGAGAGCATTGGCTGTAAAGTCATCGTAGAGGCGAGTGTATACCTTGAGCGTGGCCGAACTGTTGCGGAAACGGTTGTCGGTGAAGATGTTGTACTTGTTCTCGATGCGGGGAAACATCAGGTTGTCTTCATCTTCCTGTGAATGACTTATGTTGCCGTCGGTCAGGATGATGTCTTCGCGGTTGACAAGGTCGCTGTATATTTGGGTGGCCAGGCTGTCGCGTTCGGTGTATATCAGGTTATGGTTTTCGTCTTCGATGAAGTTTCCCTGTTCGTCCCTGAGGTATTCGTAGATGTGGTAGCGCACCAGAAACTGGTTACGGATGTCCAGTCGGTAATGGTTGATTTCGTTGGCTATGTCATTCACTGTCACGAGGTAACGACGATGGGGAGTGACGATGCCGCTGCCCATGTTGATCGGGACGGTACAGGTGTCCACACGGAAATCCTGGGGAGGTTGGGGAACCTGTACTTCTGCCGCAGCCCGAAGGGTTCCACCTTGGGCTGTTGCTTCCAGACGGATGAGGTCGCCGGGTTGCAGGGGAGTTGATAGGCGATATTTTCTGTAATGTATGTTTTTTAATAGCGTTTCGTAATCTTCCGGAGAGAGCCATTCTCCTGGATAAGGATAGATGTCTTCCGGTTTGAAAGCTTGGGGAGTTTCGGTGAGTCGTCCGTTGACGTAAAGGGTGAGTATGGCATCGTCATTTACTTTGTCCAAATTGTCGCCTGTACTTAGGTATAGATATACTTCGTTTGTTTTACCTTCTCCTGCTTCGAGTAGAGCGTTCATGACGAGGCAGGGTTGTTTCATTTCAGGGTTATAGGGAATTTCGTTTTCACATGACAATAATCCGCAAAGAGTTACTGTATATATAATAAAGAATAAATGTTTTTGTTTCATATTCGTTTGTAGGGAATGTAGTTCTTAAAATCTGTATGTATAGGTTACGGAGGGAATACATGGCAGGATGGTCAGTTTCTTGATGACGGTTCTTGACTTTGAATCTATTTGTATGGCGCCTCCTTGACCGTTATTGACCCAACTGTTGGTCAACTGCTTCCGTTGGGTATATACCAGGTTGGGGTTCATGGCGTTGTAGGCATTGTAGAGGCTGATGTTCCAGGTACGCATGCCGTGCTTGGTCTTCTTGTTGAAGTTTACGCCTAGGTTCAGGCGATGGGTAGCGGGCAGACGGTAGTTGTTACGTCCCGATATGTAGTCGGTTTCTTCGGTGCTACCGTCGGGCTTGACGATGGCTGTCCGTCGTTCGGGGATGGTGAGGCAGCCTCCCGTGTAGAAGATCCATGAGGCACCTACGTCGATACGGTTGCTGAAGCGATGGTTGACGCAAAGGTTGAGGCTGTGCCGCCGGTCGTATTTGTGGGGAAACCATCGGCCGTGGTTGATACTGCCGTTTGGGAAGCGGCGTTCGCTCTTGGCCAGTGTGTACGAAAGCCAGCCTGTCGTGTTTCCTATGGTGCGCTGAGCCATCAGTTCCAGTCCGTAGCTGCGGCCTTGGCCCATTTCTACTTTTTCTTCCCAATGGGTGGAGGTACCGAAGAAAGAGACTCCGTCCTGGTACTCCAGAATATGTCGCATTTGTTTGTAGTAACCTTCCAGTGAGAATTCCCAGCCGGGCAGGTCGGTATAGTATGTGCCGACGGAGTATTGGTTGGCATACATGGGGCGTATGTTTCGGGTGATGGGTACCCACAGGTCGGTAGGCATGGAGAAGGGAGTGGCGGTGAGCAGATGGACGTATTGGGCCATGCACGAGTAGGAGGCTTTGGTAGCGATGCCCTTTCCCCAGTCGTAACGGGCGGAGATGCGGGGTTGTACCGACAGATAGTTCTTGCCTTGTGTGTGGAACAACGAGGCTCGTATACCGAGGTTCAGGCTGAACCGGCCGGTAGCTTCCCAGTTGTCTTCTCCGTAGAGCGACAGTTCCATGCCCCGTTGCGGAAGGTTGCTGCTGGTGGCATAGGTGGTGTCCTGCCGGGCAGAGCCATCGTTTATGTTGCCGATATGTGAGGTTGATACACCCGGCGTGAACAGGTGATGGATGAACTCGCTACCGAAGCGGATGTGATGACGGGTGGAAGGTGTGAAGTCGAAGTCGGCACGCAGGCTCCAGTCGCGAATGCCCGAACGGAACTCCGAGCGATATCGGTGGTAGTCGTATAGTTTTCCCTGATAATCGGTACGATCTTCCGACGTTTCGTTCAGACTCATGCGGTACTGGTTGTAGGAAACAGTGAAGTTACTGAACAGCTGATTGCTAAATATGTGATTCCAGCGAGTGTAACCGATGAGGTTTCCCCAGTTCAGGCGGGTCTGGCTGATGTCTTTCTGATAAGTGATGTCGGATAGGGTGGGCGTACTGCTGAATTCGTTGTCGTACCGGTAGTGGTCTTTGCCCCGATAGAAGCCTAGGAACAGGCGGTCGCTGTCGCCGAACTTATGGTTCACCTTGGCATTGATATCATAGAAATAATAGTTATATCGGTCGATGTCTTTGCCATTGCTTCCATTCTCTGTGGTTTTGATACCTTTAGGCAGCAGGATGCTGGGTGTGACGCGCATGCTGAGCGAAAACGACGTGCGTTCCTTTCGAATGGGGCCTTCAATGTGAAATTTGTCAGTAAGCAAGCCGATACTGAGGGTACCATGATAGCCGTTCATGTTACCGTCGTTGGTACGCACATCGACCACAGACGACAAGCGGCCGCCGTAGCGGGCGGGAAAACTGCTCTTAAAGAGGGTGACGTTCTTCACCGCTTCGGGCGTGAACACCGAGAAGATGCCCAACAGGTGGTCGGCGTTGTAGACGGGGATGCCGTCCAGCATCACCAGGTTCTGGTCGGGCGTGCCGCCACGAACGTACATGCCTGCAAAGCCCTCCATGCCTGCCTGTACGCCCGGCATCAGCTGGATGGTTTTCAGTACGTCAGCCTCGCCGAGGATGGAGGGAGTGTGGCGTATCTGTGTCATGGGGATGTCGTGTGCACCCATGTTAGTGGCATTGATGCTCGCCTCCCGCTTTTCCGACGTGACGATTACTTCCTGCAGCTCATTGTGTGTGTTGAGGGCGATGTTCAGCGTGGTGTCTGCCTTCAGGCGGAAGCGATCGGTCCGTGTGGCGTAGCCCAGGTAGGAGGACGAGAGGCTCACCTCACCCTCGGGCAGGGTCAGGGTATAGAAGCCGTAGGCGTTCGAGGCCGTCCCCACGGCATAGCGGCTGTCCAGGATGTTGGCGCCTATCAGCGTTTCGGCCGAGGCGGCGTCGGTGACGTACCCGCTCACGGTGAAGCGGCGGCGTTCGCGCTTGCGGGGCATCTCGCGCTTGCGCAACACGATGTGTTTGCCCGAGATTTCGAACTCTACCGGCTGGTCGCTGAAGGCCTGTTCCAGCACTTGGCCGATGGTGAGCTTCTGTACTTTCAGGTCGATGCGGCGGATGAGTCTGACTTCGTCGCCATAGACAAAGGTGTAATCTGTGGCATTCTCCAGTCGCGACACCAATGCGCGGAGAGTGGCGTTGCGGATGTCCATTGTGATGGGGGCTTGCGGGTTTTGGGCTTGGAGGCAGACTCCAAGCAACACCGCGCCCATCAGGAGCAGGAGCCTGAGGGGGCGGTGGGAACAGCTTGGTTCAGAATAGTTCATGGGTGGTTAAGTTTAGTTTGTAGGATGATGTTTTGGTTCTTGTCTTGTCGGTAGGTGAATCCGGCCGCGGCCTGCAGCAGGTCGAGGATATGTGTCAGGCCTTCTCTGATGTCGAAGGTGGCCGTGAGGCGGTATTCGGCCAGCGTCGGGTCAGCGATGCGGATATCCGTCTGATAGGTGTTGGCCAGCTGGCGGACGATTTCATGCAAGGGCTGGCTCTGGAAGCTCAACTGGCCGTGGCTCCAGCTGATGTCGTCGGCGGCATTGGGCAGGGATTCTTGCGTCAGGCTACCGCTGCTTTTGTGGTAGACGGCCCGTTCGTTGGGAGTCAGTACCAGCCGTTGCGACCGGCTGGGGAGGCTGACGGCTACGGAACCTTCGAGCAGCGTGGTGCGTACCTCACGGTCACGCGGATAGGCCTCGACATTGAAATGCGTACCCAGTACCTCTACCTGTACTTCGCCCGCTTCTACCACGAACGGATGCGACGGGTCCTTCGCTACTTCGAAGTAGGCGCCTCCCTGTAGGGAGACTTCGCGTCGTGCCTCCCGCCGGAAGTCTTTCGGGTAGGTCAGCGTGGAGTAGCGGTTCAAGATGACTTCCGTGCGGTCGGGCAGGACGACGGTGCGCGTCTCCGCCTGTGCCGTCACCGTCATCATTTCCACGGGGCGGAGCTGTTCGTAGGCCTGCCATCCGGCTATGCAAAGCAGTACGATGGCCGCCGCTCCGGCCACCCGCATCCAGAGGGTACGTCGCAAGCTGGTTCTTTTCAGCCGCGACTGAAGCAACGGCCAGGAACGGGCGGCGCTGAACCGGCCGCGAGGCGAGCGGGTCGAGGCCACAAGTCGGTCGAGCAGGGTTTCAAAAGGGTCTTTCTCTGTCATAAGCGTTTCCTTATTTGACCGCCAGCTTCAGCGTGATGGTCGTTGCTTTTACTTTTTTGTCTTTTGGCGTGCAGGTTAGTCTGACTTCGTCCGATTTCTGGATTTTGGCTGGATATATCCGTATGCGTACATGGGCGGTCTTCTTTTTCGGAGCAATGGTCACCTCTTTATCCAGTAATGTGTAGGCTGGTTGTCGTCCTGGTAGGTTCTTGATGCTGATGGTGGCTTTACGTTCGGTGTCTGTTTTTTCGGCAGCAATTACCTTCAGTGTTATTTCACGACTTTCCACTCCTCGCTCAAAGGTGTAGTTTTCCAGAAACTTTTCAAATCCCAGGTAGTCTTTAGGATACTTGTCGTTGTGGTTGTCGCACGCGGTCAGGCTCATTACAGCCAGCAATACCAACATAAGGCTGGTTGTGGTAAGGATAGCTTTTTTCATGTTTAATCAGTTTTTATGGAGTTCCTTTTACCATTAAGACAGCGGAAAGTGGAAAACTCCCTACGCAGGAAACGATTTTTTTTCTGTGGGTGGCGTTTTTGTGTAAAGTTCCAATCGTTGTTCTGGCCATGAAAACGGGCAGCTTGAGACATGTCGTAGCCGATGAAGGTCGTTCCCAGTACTGGAAACGCCTGTTACCAAGGGTTGGAAACGGCTGTTCCCCGTGTAGGAAACGAGCGTTTCCAGTATATGGAAACGAGTGTTTCCTCCGATGGTAACTGGTGTTTCCTTGTAAGGTAACGGGCTTTACGGGCTGTGACTGGTGGAGGAGGACAGGATTTATTTCAGCATATCCCGCAGGCGGGAGACGGCTTTCTGCAGCTGGGCATCTACGGTCTTGACACTGATGCCCAGTTCTTCGGCCACTTGGGCATAGCTCTGCTTCTCTTCGCGGATGCGGATGAAGACTTCTCGGCAGCGTTCGGGCAGGCGGTCCAGCGCCTTGACGTAGCGAGCAAATAGCTCTTCGCTGATAAGGTTTTCCTCGGGCGAAGGGTCGGAAGCGTCGCTTTCGGTCAGGTCGGCGGAAAGGGAATCGTTTTGACGCGTTTCTTTTTCCAGGTAGTTGAGCGAGGCGTTGCGGGTAAGGATAAAGCAATAGTCCTCGATGTTCTGCACGGCGGCTAGCGTGTCGCGCTGCTTCCAGAGGGTGAGGAACACGTCGAGCACTACCTCCTGCGCCCATTCCTCGTGCTTCAGGTAGTAGTAGGCGATGCGGAACAGGCGGTCGTAGGTCAGGTCATAGAAGCCCTTGAAAGCCCTTTCGGAGCTTTCTTCCTTCATTTGTCGCAGGTATCTTCGGACTTCTTGTTCGGTCATGCCACGTAGTTTTTTTCATGTATATGTGGCTGCAAAGATAGATTTTGATGGCGAAACGAGCAATTCCTTCTTTTTTTTCAACCTTCTTTAACGCTGTACTCTTCTATCGTGTCATTCTTTACGTGTCAGCTTCGCATAGAAGATAAGCGCAATGGCCGAAATGGCTCCGATACCAGTGAACCAGTACCAGATGTAGTGTGCGTTGGCCGAAGCGGCTTCCCATTCAGCCGTACTGGAGAATAGAGCGGGGTCGGGGCAGTAGGCTGTGAGCAATATGCCCGACAGACCGAATCCAAGGATAGAAGCCAGAAAGGAATGCAGATGGCTGAAGCCCAGATACAATCCTTCCTCTCCTTTGGGTGCCTGTAGGGAGAAGAATTCCATGTAGCGTGGTGAGATGAAACATTCGGCTAAAGCCTGTACGGCAATACCGGCAATCATCATGACGGTGATGGGGTGCATGCCCAAAATATCACCGTTGAACAGGTTGCCTGCGGCCATAATCAGTGCCGAGAGGGGAATGAGGAACATGCCGACGGTCATGGAAGTCAATGCTTTTCGGCGGGCCATCAGTCGGGTGACGAGGTTCACCAGCAGCACCACGACAAACGGATTGACGTTGGCAATCCAACCCGGACGGGCCGTTTCGCCAGCCATGCGGATTACGTATTTGGGCATTGTGGCATACATCTGGTGCTGAATCATCCAAAAACCGGTGACAATCAGAATCAGGAGCAGTAAGCGTCCGTTGGTGAATACTTTACCCAAACCTTTGAATACTTCAGCCATGCTTTTCCCTTGTCCGCTGGTATTGGTCGAATGGAAGAACAGGAAGATCGTGATGAGCGCTACAAAACACAGTGTGGCCGATAGAAAGTTGATATAGATATAGGCTTCGTCACCCACCACCGAGCGGAGCGGGTCGACGAAACATTTGCCTGTAAAGGCACCGATGTTGACCATCATGTAGAAGATGGAGTATCCGCGGGCTCGGGTTTCTGATGTCGTCTCACGGGCTACCGAGGCCGAAATGATGGATTTGATGAACGAGCCGCCGATAACGAGGATTATCATGATAGGTACAATGAGCATACGCAGGTTGCTGTGCTCAATACCTGTGAATTGTGTCTTTTCACCATATACGACCAACCCCGACGATTCGAGCATCAGGGGAAGCATGCCCAGACCCAGATAACCGATGGTCAGCAATGTGAAAGCGATCAGGATAGCTTTCCGATAACCTATCTTGTCGGCAAAGGCGCCGGTAAACATCGGCAGGAAGTAGAGCCCGCCCGAAAATAATCCTGAAATCAGGCTGGCTTCCAAATCGTTGAAACCAAGTGTGTTCGACAGGTAGAGGGTGATCACGATAAAGATGGCATAATAGGCCATACGTTCAAACAGTTCGGAAGCATTGGCTGTCCAGAACGCGCGAGAGAATTTTGTCATCTGAATAAAAGTCTTTGTTAATGGTTTGTTAGTGGAAGTGTTTCCTTTTTTCGGACTCAAAGATAGAACAAATCTGGAGAATGACAAAATTACCTTCAAGTCTCTCTTTGCATTTCCTAAGTCCGTAGTTACGTCCGTCAAGTTCATGTTTAGTGAGCTAAAGTAGGTGTTTAGGAATGCAATATAGGTGGTGAGTAATGGATTGTCCAAATCTGCTTCCAATCCTTCATTGGTAGTGTAATCTGTTGCAAGAAAGAGATGTAGGTTGAAAGATAAAGTTTCACGGCAGTGTTCATTGTCTTCGGCTTTAAAGCTGCTACATCATTATGTCATTTTAACATGTCGATATTGTTTTATTGGCTATTTTTGTTTTGTTAAATAGATTTGTTACGGCTGAAAGTTTGTATAAGTTTGAATAGACTGTTTTTATATAGAATAAAACCATGAATAGAAATTTATTAATGACTACTGTTATGCTGAGTGTATGTTTCTGTTCTTGTACCCAGAAACAATCCGGTGTTTTCGGCGTCGATTATGAACTGGAGCCGATGCCGTCGGTTCATGCCCCTTTACCCGAAAATTCGGTACCGATGGGGGATGGGGACACATTTGAAGAAGTGAAGTTGGATCTGCCCATCGCTTCGGGACCGTATGAACCGACTTGGAATTCGATAGAGGCCAATTATCCGGGTACTCCAGCTTGGTTGCGTGATTCGAAGTTTGGTATTTGGGTGCACTTTGGACCGCAGGCAGCTGGCGAGAGTGGCGACTGGTATGCCCGCAAACTTTATGTGGAAGGGACCTCTGCATATGAAAACCATTTGAAGAAGTATGGTCATCCGTCGGAGGTTGGTTATAAGGAAGTGTTGCGCGACTGGAATCCTGCGAAATTCAGTCCAAAAGCTTTGGTGGATATCTATAAGGACGCCGGAGCACGTTTCTTGATTATACAAGGAGTACATCATGATCAGTTCGATATGTGGGACTCTAAATATCAGGCATGGAATTCGACCCGTCTCGGTCCTAAACGCGATTTCCTCGGTGAATGGGAAAAAGCTTCGCGGGAAGCCGGTATCCGTTTCGGTATTACGTTCCATCATGAGTATTCCTGGTGGTGGTGGCAAACGGCTTTTCAGAGTGACACCCAAGGCGATAAGGCCGGTATTCCTTACGATGGAAATCTGACACTGGAAGACGGAAAAGGTAAATGGTGGGAAGGGCTCGACCCACGATATCTGTATGGCGTCAATCTGAGGGAATATGAGTCGGTGGCCGAGGCAGCCAATACATTGTGGTCTCCTCCGAAGCCGGGTATCTTCAGCGGCCATCTGGAATTTGCCAAGTGGTATGCCAAGTGGTGGGCCTTGCGTATGATGGATGCGGTGGACAAGTATCAGCCGGACTTTATCTATACCGACGGTACCGACCAGCAGCCTTTCAGTGGTTCGGGTACGGGTACCGGATACAAGTGCGATGCCATGCAGCGTGTGATAGCCGATTTCTACAATCGGACATTGGCTGACAGAGGAGAAGTGGATGTATTCAGCATCGTCAAGTTCAGAAAGACGACCAACGGTACGGTCAACACCTGTGTGCGATTGGTTCTACGGGCCGAACTTTGTATATAGCTCGGACGCTGTCATACGCTATCTGCTTGAAATTGTGGCCCGTGATGGTTCGTTCGGATTGAGTATTCCGTTACGTCCCGACGGTTCGATGGATGAGGCCTGCCATGAAATGCTTCATGAAGTGGGTGAATGGATGCGCGTTAATGGAGACGGTATTTATGGCAGTTCGGCATGGAAAGTGTTGGGCGAGGGCAAAGATGGTAAACTGAATACTTTACCAGGAGGTCGTATAGGCCAATGGCAGGCTGACCACGTGTTTTACAATACCGATTTCCGTTTTACAGTGGGTAAAGACGGTACACTTTATGCTTGGTGTATGACGGTTCCCAAGGCGGGCGACAAGCTGACGATTGTATCGTTAGGCACGAACAAAGGGTTGTTCGATAAAAAGATTCGTTCTGTGGAGCTGATGGGGACGGAGCAGTCGGTAGACTGGAAACAGAATGCAGATGGATTGGAGATTGTCTATCCCGACTCCGTTGATTTAAAGACTGCAGTAGGATTCCGAATTGTTTGCGAATGATCATTCTTTTCGGAGTAAAAGATTGATGAGCTTTGAGGCACGGATTATACAGATATTACAGAAAGAGAACTTCTGTGAAATCTTGCATACTTCGTGCCCTAATATTATTAAGAAATCTGAAAAAAGAAATGATTTCTTTGTTTATTTGGAATATTGTTTGTTGTTTTGCGAATAACAAATAGAAAAGGTAAACGATGAACAAGAAATATTCGGAAGAACAGGAAAGAATGGCCCGCTTTGCCAAAGCCATGGGACATCCGGCCCGGATGACCATATTACAATTCCTGCTGGCACAGGAGTCCTGTTATTTTGGCGATATCCATGAAGAGTTACCCATAGCCAAGGCTACAGTCTCTCAGCACTTGAAGGAACTGAAGGATGCCGGATTGATTCAGGGAGAAATAGAGGCGCCAAAGGTGAGATATTGTATCAATAAAGAAAATTGGGAACTGGCTCGGAGAATGTTTGCTGACTTCTTTGGTCAGGCTGTTTGTAAAAAAGGGAGCTGCTGCGGGTAAGCTCTTTTTTTACCTTGAATGTTCGTAGTTTGACGAAATACTAATAACTGAAATAATAAAGATGAAAAAGATTTGTTTTTTGTGTTTGTGTTTGGGCTTGTTGCTGGCAGCTTGTGGAGGCAATACCAGGAAAGAGAGTTCTGTTGCTGATGCGCAGGAGGAAGTAGCAGTGAGCGACGGAGTGGAAGTGCTCTATTTTCACGGCAAGCAGCGTTGTGCTACTTGTATAGCCATCGAGAAAGGCACGCAAGAAGTGATGGAGAAAGATTTGGCCGATGCCGTCCGGAAAGGAGAAGTGAAGTTTCGCACGATAGACATCAGTCGTGAAGAGAACGAAGCCGTAGCCGAGAAATATGAAGTGACGTGGTCGTCGCTGTTTGTCGTGAAACACAAAGACGGGGTGGAGACCGTAGAGAACCTGACGGAATTTGCTTTCGGCAATGCCCGCAAGTCGCCGGAAGTATTCAAGGCCGGAGTGGTGAAGACCGTTCGTGAAATGCTGGAATAAACAACGGTAGCTATGGATGGATTGCAGACATTACTGGACAACAGTTCCACACCCGTACTGACGGCTTTTCTCCTCGGATTGCTGACGGCCCTTTCGCCTTGCCCACTGGCTACCAATATTGCAGCCATCGGGTTTATCGGAAAGGAGATGGAGGACAGAAAACGTGTTTTTCGAAACGGCCTGCTTTATACCTTGGGGCGTATCCTTGCCTATACCCTGCTCGGATTTGTATTGATCCTGATATTGAAGGAAGGTTCGAGTATGTTTGGCATACAGAAAACTATCGGTACGTGGGGCGAACGGGTATTGGGGCCTGCTTTATTTGTTATCGGCCTCTTTATGCTTTTCGGTGACAGGCTGAACCTTCCCCAATTCGGGTTCAAGGGAAACGCCGAGGGGCTTGCAAGGAAAGGAGGGTGGGGAGCTCTGCTGATAGGCATACTTTTTGCGTTGGCTTTCTGCCCCACGAGCGGTGTGTTCTATTTCGGTATGCTGATACCTCTGTCGGCTACCACTACAGCCGGTTATCTGCTGCCTGCCGTGTTCGCCATAGCCACGGCCCTGCCGGTACTTGTAGTGGCCTGGATACTGGCATTCAGTGTACAACAGATAGGCTGTTTCTATGGCAGGATGCGCACAGTACAGCGATGGATGAACCTGTTTGTCGGGGTGCTGTTTATCGCCATAGGCATTTATTATAGTTGGATGATGTATATGTAACACATTTAAAATATTACAGATATGGAAATTAAAGTATTAGGCCCAGGTTGTGCCAAATGTAAGACAACCTACAATGTTATTGAGAAAGTAATCAAGGAGAACAATCTGGATGTGAAGCTGACCAAGGTGGACGACATCATGGAAATGATGAACTATAACATCATGACTACTCCTGCCGTAGTGGTGGACGAAGTGGTGAAGATGAAAGGGAAGGTTCCTACCGAAAACGACGTAAAGCAGCTGTTGGGCATCTGATACACGAAGCTATTTGATGATAGGCGGCAGAAACGACCGTGTGAAGGCTCCTGCCGCCTTTATGGTAGTATGTTTGTTCGTATTTAAACGAATTAATCTAAAAAAGAATGATACAAGATTTTGCAGATTGGCTTGTTTACGGACTGTTCGGCCTGAGTGCCGACACATCGTTGGGAGTGGCCGTAAACTTTTTCTTTTACGACACCATCAAGATTCTTATCCTATTGTTTTTCATTAGTGTGCTGATGGGGATTGTCAATGCCTATTTCCCAATAGAGCGGTTACGTACCTATCTGGCTACCCATAAGATGTATGGCCTGCAGTACCTGTTGGCTTCTGTCTTCGGAGCCATCACTCCGTTCTGTTCGTGTTCTTCCATCCCGTTGTTCATCGGTTTTGTGAAGGGAGGCATTCCGTTGGGAGTGACCTTTGCTTTTCTGATTACGTCGCCGCTGGTCAACGAAGTGGCTGTTGCCATGTTCCTCGGTTCTTTCGGATTGAAAGTGACGGTGGTTTATGTCGTTAGCGGCATCCTGCTGGGAGTGATTGGAGGCATTGTGCTTGGACGGATGCGTCTTGCACCTTATCTCAGTGATTGGGTGAAGCAGATTCAGGCCCAGTCGTCTGTCCAGACAGAAGCATGGGAGAAAGACCATATTCCTTTTGTCAAACGGCTTCCCGCCATCATCCGCGACGCCTGGCGGATAGTCAGCGGTGTGCTTGTCTATATTCTGATAGGTATCGGTATCGGTGCCTTCATGCACGGCTTTGTGCCCGAAGGCTTCTTTGAACAGTACATGTCGAAAGACAACTGGTTTGCCGTGCCCCTTTCAGTTCTTCTTGCCGTGCCTATGTATGCCAATGCGGCCGGTATTGTGCCTGTCATCGAGGTATTTGTGGCCAAAGGTATTCCTTTGGGTACCGCCATCGCTTTCATGATGGCCGTGGTGGGGTTGTCCTTGCCCGAAGCTACCCTGCTCAAGAAAGTGATGACTTGGCGGCTGATAGGTATCTTCTTCGGTACCGTGGCCTTCTTTATTATTTTGTCCGGCTATCTGTTCAATTTCATTTTGTAATTCCTTGACTTTTTATTTGGACCATTTGTTTGAGCTGGATAAAGCATTGTTTTAGACAGGACAAAGCATTGCTTTATTCAGCTTAAAGCAATGCTTTGTTGCTAGCTGTTAATATGGCGCTTACTCTTCCACAAACATCAGGTCACTGATAATGCCGTCGGATACAAAGATTCCTTCGCGGGTGAGCTGCAGATGGTTGTCCTGCTGCTCTAGCTTGTTGCTCTTCAGGTAAGGGACGGCCATGGAGGTGCAATAGTCGGAAAGCTCCTGGCCGAAACGTTTTTTGAGTGTCGGCAGGTCAATGCCACGACGGGTACGCAGGGAGGTCATGATGTATTCGTTGTAGCGGGTCGTCAGGCTAAGTTCCTCTTTTTCATAGAGCCTGTTTTTTTCTTCAATTGCGGAAATATATTTCTCCAGTGAGGGAATATTCCATTCCCTACTGTGCATGTCGAACGAATGGGCAGACGGACCACAGCCCAGGTAAGGGATACCTTGCCAGTAGGATGTATTATGGCGTGAGTGAAAGCCGGGCTTGCAGAAATTGGAAATCTCGTAGTGTTCGTACCCTGCGGCCGAGAGGGTATCCATCAGCGTGGTGAAGAAACGTACGCTGCTATCTTCGTCTACCTCGTTGACCCGATGGGCTTGGAGCATCTGGTGGAGGGGGGTACCCTCTTCGTACGTTAGGTGGTAGGCTGAGATATGCTCTACGTCGAGGGCGATGGCCTGATGGAGGTCGCACTTCCAACGCTCGTCCGTCTCGCCAGGCAGGCCGTAGATAAGGTCGATGCTGATGTTGTGGAAACCATGCCGACGGCAGCGGTCGACGGCCTCAATGGCTTGGAGTGCGTTGTGCCGTCGGTTCAGCAGGCGGAGGGTGGCGTCGTCGAAGGTCTGGATGCCCATACTGATGCGGTTGAAAGGCAGACGGCGGAGCATGGCCACGTAGTCCTCGGTCAGGTCGTCAGGGTTGGCTTCGAGGGTAATTTCTTCACAGGCGTTGAGATCGTAGAGGGCGGACAGGGCATCGAAGACTTGGCGGAAATCTTCTTCTTCGAGTTGCGAGGGTGTGCCGCCGCCAAAATAGATGGTACGGACAGCTTCGTTTTTCAGGTAGTCGCGACGCATGGTGAGTTCCTCGCACAAGGCATTGATGTAGCGCCGTTTCAGGTCGCTGCGCGTGGTAGAGTAGAAGTCACAATAGATGCATCGTGTCTTACAAAAAGGGATGTGTATATAGATGCCTGCCATGGATGTTTTCTTTTTTAATGTTGCAAAAGTAAGAAACTGTTTTGGCATTTCTTCTTTGTCTAGCTGAAATATTGGGGGTAATTAGATGGAAGTTCTGCTTTTTTGTGAGGAATTTGTCTTTTTTGAGGGGATATGTTTGTATGTAAACTTTTAAATGTGTATTTTTGACACTTAATAAGTCGTATGACAAAGATTGTATGGAAGATACATGAAGAAAACTGCTATGCAGTAGCTCTGATAACCTTATGAATTAAACATAAAGAAAGAACCATGAAAAAGAAACTGAAAACGACTTTAGCCTTGTTGGTTATGGCAATGGCTTCGATGGCACAAAATGTAGAGATGACCGGTCCTGACGGACGATTGCGGTTGAAGGTGGTTAACGAAGGAGAGACAGGTGTGTCCTATTCGGTAACTTACGATGGCAAGCAGATGGTCGACGCTTCCCCCTTGGGCATGAAGACGAATGTCGGTGACTTCTCAAGTGGCTTGAAGCTGGTGAAACACGAAACGGCGCAGATAGATACGACTTATCAACTGACACGTATCAAGACTTCGCAGGTACATTATCAGGCCAATGAATTGGTATGTCATCTGTCAAACGCGCAAGGACAGTCTCTGTCGGTTACTTTCCGTATCAGTTGCAATGATATTGCTTTTCGTTATACTTTGCCCCGACAGGGCGAGACGGGTAGTGTGCGGGTGATGGAAGAATCGACAGGTTTTCACTTCCCCCAGCAGACTACAACTTTCCTTTGTCCGCAGAGCGATGCCATGATTGGTTGGAAACGGACCAAACCCAGTTATGAAGAAGAATACAAGGCAGACGCTCCAATGAATGAGCGTTCGCAGTATGGACATGGCTATACATTCCCCTGCCTTTTCCGCGTGGGCGACGATGGCTGGGTACTGGTCAGTGAGACGGGAGTGGACAGCCGTTATTGCGGCTCGCACTTGAGCGATGCCAACAACGGTCTTTATCGGATAGCTTTCCCCATGCCCGAAGAGAACAACGGCAACGGAACGGTAGAACCGGCTTTTTCCCTGCCAGGCAGTACGCCCTGGCGGACACTGACGGTAGGCGCTACGTTGAAACCCATTGTGGAGACAACTGTAGCTTGGGATGTTGTGACACCGCGTTATGAAACGAAACATGACTATCGCTTCGGTCGTAGTACATGGAGTTGGATTTTGTGGCAGGACAATAGTATCAACTATGACGATCAGGTACGTTTCATTGATTTGGCTGCTGAAATGGGCTATGAATATGTATTGATTGACGCCTGGTGGGACAAAAATATTGGCTACGAGCGTATGGAACAGCTCATTGCCTATGCACAAAGCAAAAAAGTAGATGTTTTCCTGTGGTATAGTTCCAGTGGCTATTGGAACGACATTACTCAGAGCCCGACAAACAAGATGGATAATGCGATCATTCGCAAGCAAGAGATGCGCTGGATGCAGAAGTTGGGCGTGAAGGGTATCAAGGTTGATTTCTGGGGAGGCGATAAGCAGGAAACGATGCGTCTTTACGAAGATGTGTTGAGCGATGCCGATGACCATGGTCTGATGGTTATCTTCCACGGCTGTACCCTGCCACGTGGTTGGGAGCGGATGTATCCCAACTATGTAGGTAGTGAGGCTGTTCTGGCTTCTGAAAACTTGATCTTCCAACAACATTTCTGTGATAACGAGGCGTTCAATGCCTGTCTGCATCCGTTCATCCGCAATACGGTGGGATGCATGGAGTTTGGAGGAACTTTCCTGAATAAGCGTTTGAACAGAGGAAATGATGGTGGCAGTATCCGAAAGACATCGGATGTCTTCCAATTGGCTACGGCAGTACTTTTCCAAAATCCCATTCAGAATTTTGCGTTGGCTCCCAACAATCTGACGGATGCTCCTCAGATTTGTCTGGACTTCATGAAACAGATACCTACTACGTGGGATGAAACTCGTTTTATAGAAGGTTATCCAGGTAAGTATATCGTATTGGCACGACGTCATGGCGATAAGTGGTATTTGGCTGCTATCAACGCAATGGAAGAACCTTTGAAGTTGAAATTCTCGTTTCCTGAACTGAGTGGTTCTACGGTATCTGCCTATACGGACGATAAAAAGATGCAACCACAATTGAAAACACAAAAGATAAAGGAAAAAGGAGAATTTCAGTTGACCGTACAGCCTTTGGGGGGAGCTGTGTGGGTAAAATGAGAGCCTAACTAACTTTTGACACACAAACATATTATATATAGGTATCATGAAAACACTTTTGAAATTGGGGATTACGGTCGGCTTGCTGTTGGCTGCCGTTTTCCCCATACAGGCCGGAATCAACAAGGTGGCAAACGAACCTGATTCTGTTTATTTGTTCTCATATGCGCGTGTCGATGGACAGAGTGGATTAAGATTTGCCTGGAGTCCTGATGGAAGGCGCTGGCTTTCTGTGGCAGACGGTTACGACTATGTAAAATGTGATTTTGGCCCTTGGGGAAGTGAAAAGAAAATGTTCTTTCCTCACTTGATGCAGAATACTTCCGATGGTTTATGGCATTGTATTTGGACGGCCACTCGTAGTGGGAAGGTCTTAGCCCATGCTGATTCGCCTGATTTGCTGAAGTGGGGGGCGCAAAGTTATTTTACGGAAGAAGAACTGAGTAAGTATGAATTGAAATCAGCTTATCCCACTGAGGAAACAAGTGTCCTTTTGGATGGGCAACAGGAAAGTGGTTGGATACAGCGAGTTTCTTATAAAACGATAGAGCAGTTGATTCGTTATGCTGATCATAAAAAATATCGCCAGCGATTGTATGACGAACGTACAGAAGAGGATCCTATACGTTTTGCAGGATTGAAACCGTTGAAGGCGACCATTCAGGTGGATGTTTCTCAAGGAAAAAGTATCAGTGACCACCTGATAGGCATCTTTTTTGAGGATATCAACTATGCGGCCGATGGTGGGCTGTATGCCGAATTGGTGCAGAACCGTGATTTTGAATATTCATCGAAAGACGGTTCGCGTCAAGGTTGGGACAGCAACTATGCTTGGAGTGTGAAAGGTGGGCAAGGCACTTTAACGATTGCAACCGAACGTCCGATTCATGAAAACAATCCCCATTATGCCGTACTGGATGTACGGCAGGTAGGGGCGGCCTTGCAGAACGATGGTTATGATGGAATAACGTTGAAGAAAGGTGAAAAGTATGATTTCGCCTGTTTTGCTCGCATTGCCAGTGAAAGTAAAGGAGGAAAAGTCATAATCAGTCTGCTCGATCAGGAAGGAAACGAAGTGGCAAAGGCATCGGTAAAGGTTTCTTCAAAAGATTGGAAGCAACTCAAAGCAGTGCTGACCGCACAGGAAGACGTACAGGCTGCCAAACTTTCTCTCCAACCGGCAGGAACCGGCACATATCATTTCGACTTGGTTTCACTCTTTCCGCAGAACACATTTAAAGGTCGTAAGAATGGATTACGTGCTGATTTGGCTCAGGCGTTGGCCGATCTTCATCCTCGTTTTGTCCGTTTTCCGGGCGGATGTGTAGCTCATGGCGACGGCGTAGACAATATTTACGACTGGAAAGGTTCCATTGGCCCTTTGGAGGCCCGAAAACCTTTGCGCAACTTGTGGGGGTATCATCAGACACGAGGTTTGGGTTACTTTGAGTATTTCCAGTTCTGTGAGGATATAGGTGCGGAGCCTGTACCAGTATTGGCGGCGGGTGTACCATGTCAGAATTCCGGTACGTGCAGTCATCATTCCAAGGATGAAATAGGTTGCAAAGGACAGCAGGGAGGAATTCCGATGGAAGAAATGCCTGCTTATATCCAAGATGTGCTCGACTTGATAGAATACGCCAACGGGGATGCCCGTAAGACAGAGTGGGGTAGGAAACGTGCAGAAGCTGGACATCCCAAATCTTTCAACTTAAAATACATTGGCATCGGTAATGAGGATCTGATCACCGAGGTATTCGAAGAACGTTTTACGATGATTTATAAAGCCGTTCGCGAAAAATATCCTGAGGTGACGGTCATTGGTACGGTTGGACCTTTCTATGAAGGAACCGATTATGACGAAGGATGGAAACTGGCTACACGCTTGGATGTACCGATGGTGGACGAGCATTATTATGTGGCTCCGGGTTGGTTTATCCACAATCAGGACTATTACGACCGTTATGACCGCAACAAGTCGAAGGTTTATTTGGGCGAATATGCGGCTCACTTACCGGGGCGTCCCAGTAATCTGGAAACGGCTCTTGCTGAAGCGTTATATCTGACGGCAGTGGAACGTAATGCCGATGTGGTGGCCATGACTTCTTACGCACCGTTATTAGCTAAGGAAGGGTATACTCAGTGGCGTCCTGACTTGATTTATTTCAATAATAAGGAAGTGAAACCGACGGTCGACTATTACACGCAGCAAATGTATGGTCAGAATGCTGGCAATGAATATTTTGCTTCTACGATTACGTTGGATAATGGATTGGATGCGGTAAAGAAACGGGTTGGTGTGTCGGTCGTAAAGGACCCGATGACTGGTGACTACATTGTAAAGCTGGTGAATATGCTGCCGGTTGAAGTTTCTTCCAAGATAGAATTGGAAGGTGTCACGCTTGTGAATCCTACGGCACAGAAGATTGTTTTGGCTGGAAATCCGAAAGATGAAGATGTAACTCCGATAACAGAGGATTTTGAAGTGCAGGAACATGGTTTTGATTATACACTACCTTCTTATTCTTTTACTGTAATCCGTATCGGACAAAAAATGGATAAATGAGATAATTTTTTATATTTGTACGACTGATTAATAGTTAACCATGAAAAGAACATGTTTATTGGCTGTAGCTGTCCTACTAGTGGGCAGTCTGGCCGCACAGAAAGAAACTTTACATTCCGGCTATCCCATTGATCCGGTTCCCTTTACTTCGGTTAAAGTGACCGATAGCTTCTGGGGACAGCGCCTCAAAGCCAGTCGCGAAGTGACTATTCCGCTGGCTTTCAGTAAATGTGAGGAAACAGGACGTTATGAGAATTTTGTAAGAGCGGCCCATCCCAGTGATGAATATAAAGTAGAAGGTTTCTCGTTTGATGATACGGATGTTTATAAGACGATTGAAGGTGCTAGCTACCTCTTGCAAACCTATCCGGACAAGAAACTGGAGAAATATATTGACAGTGTTCTACAGATTGTAGCTGCTGCTCAGGAGCCCGACGGGTATCTATATACTGCCCGTACCATGAATCCGAAACATCCCCATGACTGGGCTGGCCCGGAACGTTGGACAAAGGTAGAGGAACTCAGCCATGAGTTCTATAACTTGGGACATATGGTGGAAGGTGCTGTAGCTCATTATCAGGCTACCGGCAAACGTAATTTCTTGGATATTGCCATTAAGTATGCCGACTGTGTCTGTAAGGCTATTGGCAACGGGCCGGATCAGAAGAAATTAGTCCCGGGGCATCAGATAGCCGAAATGGCCTTAGTACGCTTTTACCTTGTGACTGGCGACCGTAAATATCTTGACCAAGCAAAGTTTTTCTTGGATGCACGTGGCTATACGAGTCGTAAGGATGCCTATAGCCAGGCTCATAAGCCTGTATTGGAACAGGATGAGGCTGTAGGTCATGCAGTACGTGCTACTTACATGTATGCAGGCATGGCGGATGTAGCTGCCATTATAGGCGATTCCTCTTACATTAAAGCTGTGGATAAGATTTGGGAAAACATTGTTAATAAGAAAATTTACATTACAGGAGGAATTGGTTCACGTCATGCCGGTGAAGCCTTTGGTGATAATTATGAACTCCCAAATCTTTCGGCCTATAATGAAACATGTGCAGCCATTGGTAATGTGTATGTCAATTACCGCCTGTTTTTATTACACGGTGATGCCAAATATTTCGATGTATTGGAGCGTACATTATACAATGGTTTAATTTCTGGGGTCTCTTTGGATGGCGGTTCGTTCTTCTATCCTAATCCGTTGGCTTCGGCAGGTGGTTATAGCCGTAAACCTTGGTTTGGATGCGCTTGCTGCCCTAGTAATATCAGTCGTTTCATACCATCCTTACCTGGATATGTCTATGCCGTAAAGGATGATCACGTGTACGTTAATCTTTATATGGGCAATCGTGGTGAATTGAAGGTTAATAACAAGAAGATTGTGCTTGAGCAGGAAACATCTTATCCTTGGAACGGTGATATCCGTATCCGGGTGGTGAAGGGAACGCTACCGTTTACGATGAATCTTCGTATACCGGGTTGGGTACGCAATGAAGTGCTTCCGGGAGATTTATATCGTTATGATGACGAACAAAAGCTTGGCTATACGGTAACGGTCAATGGAGAAGCTGTAGAAGGGGAACTTCAGAAAGGCTATTTGCAGATTGAACGCAAATGGAAAAAAGGAGATGTGGTAGAAGTACATTTTGATATGCAACCTCGTGTTGTCAGAGCTAATGAAAAAGTTGCGGCTGATCGTGGACGGGTAGCTGTAGAATGTGGCCCGATTGTGTATTGTGCAGAATGGCCGGACAATGATTTTAATGTGCATAATATCCTGCTAAATCAGCATCCTTCTTTTCAAGTGGTAAACAATCCGGATCTGTTGTATGGTATTTGTGAGATTACCACCGATGCGCAAGCTCTCAGTTATGATGCAGCAGGTAGGTTGGTTGTGAAAGATGTCAAATTGACTCTGATTCCTTATTATGCATGGGCACATCGGGGAGAAGGAGATATGGAAGTATGGCTTCCTATTGAAGTTGGCGCTTCGTCGGCGCAGCCACAGAAGGTGGTAGAACAGGAAGATAATGGATTTTTTAATCATTAAATATATTTATATATGAAGAAAATAACGACAATTTTGGCCTTGTCTCTTGCGATGGGCCTGCAAGCACAACAACATGTGATGACTGTCGATGTTGCAAAGCCGACAGCCAAGATACAGCCTACGATGTATGGCATTTTCTTTGAAGATATCAATTTTGGTGCGGATGGTGGCTTATATGCTGAATTGGTGAAAAATCGTTCGTTTGAGTTTCCTCAACCTTTTGTAGGATGGGTTCCTTTTGGTAATGTGACAATCCAAAGTGAGAATCCCTGCTTTGATCGTAATCCACATTATGTGCGTGTTGTGAATGACGGACGTTTGTTACGTGCGGGTCTCGATAATGAAGGATTTACAGGTATTGGTTTGAAACAAGGAGAAGAATATCGTTTTTCTGTGTATACCCGTACGCTTGATGCTGGTTCCATGAAGCTTTCAATCGAGTTGGTTCGTGCAGACGGTTCCAATCCTTTGAAGAAAGAAATCGAGATAAAAGGTAATGAATGGAAGAAGCAGACGGTTATTTTGAAGTCTCCGTTTACAGATGCCCATGCACGGTTACGCATCGTGTTGCTGACAAAAGGAACGGTGGATATGGATCATATTTCTTTGTTCCCTGTTAAAACATGGAAAGGACGGGAAAACGGATTGCGTGCCGATCTTGCACAAGCCTTGTATGATTTGAATCCCGGTGTTTTCCGTTTCCCAGGAGGTTGTATTATCGAAGGGAACAGCTTGGCTACACGTTATCAGTGGAAAAATTCAGTTGGTCCAGTAGAAAATCGTCCTTTGAATGAAAATCGTTGGAACTATACTTTTAAGCATAAAGCCTTTCCTGACTATTTCCAGAGTTTAGGTTTAGGTTTTTATGAATATTTCTTGTTAAGCGAAGATATCGGTGCAGAACCTTTGCCGGTGATTAGCTGTGGACTTTCATGCCAGTACGAAAGCAATGAGATCGTTCCTTTGGACGAGCTAGATCCTTATGTACAGGACGCTCTCGATCTGATAGAATTTGCCAATGGTGATGTGAATACGACTTGGGGTAAGGTACGTTCAGAAATGGGACATCCCGAACCGTTTAATTTAAAAATGATTGCTGTGGGTAACGAGCAGTGGGATAAAGTGTATGTGGAACGTCTGGAAGTGTTTACCAAGGCTATTCGTGAGAAATATCCGAATATCAAGGTGATCGGATCGTCCGGACCTAGCGCTTCAGGGGATAAGTTTGACTATTTATGGCCTGAAATGAAGCGGGTAGGAGTGGATTTAGTGGATGAACATTATTACATGGAACCCAAATGGTTTTTGGAGAATGCTAAACGCTACGACAGTTACGACCGTAAAGGACCAAAAGTATTTGCCGGTGAATATGCTGCACATGATCACCCGACCGGAAAAGCTAACAACTTGTTTGCAGCTTTGTCTGAGGCTGCTTTCATGACAGGATTAGAACGTAATGCCGATGTCGTACATCTGGCAACCTATGCTCCTTTGTTTGCTCACGTAGATGCTTGGCAATGGAATCCAGATCTGATTTGGTATGATAATTTGCGTATGATGCGTACACCTAATTATTATGTTCAGCAGATGTATGGTATGAATGCCGGAACAGATGTGCTTCGCCTGCAGATGGATGGAGAACCGGTAGCCGGACAGGACAGCTTGTATGCAACGGCTGCCTTAGATGCACCTACAGGAGAAATTATTTTGAAACTGGTGAACGTTGGTGCAAAACCTTCTGATGTGAAGATTGATTTTAATGGATTGAAAAAACGTCAACTTGTATCGGGCAGTTGCATTTACTTGCAAAATGATGATTGGAAAACTGTAAATTCGCTGGAACAGGAAATTTTGGTTCCTCGTGTTCGTCCAGTTCAAGTGAAAGGCCAATCGATGAATATACAACTTCCTGCACGTTCATTTGGGGTATATCGCCTGCAATTGAATTAATTTTGTATCATATTTGAAATATATTTCATCTGATTATATTTTCATTTCTCCTATCTTTGTAGCGGCATGTTGAAAAAGTTACTCTTCATGCCGCTATATTTATAAAACTATTTGTATCATGAAGAAACAACTTATCACAGGGCTGTTTGCTGCTTTGTCTATAGGTGGGAGCGCACAGTCTTTCAAGGAATGGCAAGATCCGGAAGTGAATGCCGTTAATCGTGCTCCCATGCACACTAATTATTTTGCCTATGAGTCGGGCGATGCTGCTACGGTGGGTAAAAAAGAACAGTCTTCTAATTACATGTCCATGAATGGCTCCTGGAAATTTTTCTGGGTGAAGGATGCTGATTCTCGTCCTACTGATTTTTGGAAAGTAGGTTATAACGACTTGGGTTGGGACAATATACAAGTGCCGGCTGTATGGGAATTGAATGGATATGGTGATCCTATCTATGTAAATACAGGTTATGCATGGCGTAATCAGTTCAAAAATAATCCTCCTCAGGTACCAACGGAGAATAATCATGTTGGTTCTTATCGTCGGGAGTTTGTTATTCCGGCTTCGTGGAAAGGAAAAGATATCATTGCTCATTTTGGTTCGGTGACATCGAACATGTATTTGTGGGTAAATGGGAAATATGTAGGTTACAGTGAGGATAGTAAGCTGGAAGCTGAGTTCAATCTGACTTCTTTTTTGAAGCCTGGGCAGAAGAATCTTATTGCTTTTCAGGTGTTCCGTTGGTGTGATGGAACTTATTTAGAAGATCAGGACTTTTTCCGTTTCAGTGGGGTTGGTCGTGATTGTTACTTTTATGCACGCGATAAGAAGCGTATTGAGGATATCCGCGTAACGCCTGATTTGGATGCTGATTATAAGAATGGCTCATTGAACATAGCTTTAACCTTGAAAGGTGTAGGTACTGTTAATCTGGAATTGTTGGATGCGGCTGGTAAGCAAGTGGCTACAGCTATGGCTAAAGGTAATGGTTCTGTAGTGATGAATGTCGAGAATCCGTTCAAGTGGAGTGCAGAATCTCCTTATCTCTATACCTTACGTGCTTCTATGCAGGGCAGTACAGAAGTGATACCTGTTAAGGTTGGTTTCCGTAAAATAGAACAAAAAAACGGACAGATATTAGTGAACGGCAAGGCTGTACTCTTCAAGGGAGCCAACCGTCATGAACTGGATCCGGACGGTGGTTACGTTGTATCTCCCGAACGCATGTTGCAGGATATCCAGATTATGAAGAAGTTTAATATTAATGCTGTACGTACTTGCCACTATCCAGATGCCAATCTGTGGTATGATTTGTGTGATAAGTATGGTATTTATGTTATTGCTGAGGCAAATGTAGAATCCCACGGTATGGGTTATGGTGATGAAACCTTGGCTAAACGTGCCGATTATAAGAAGGCACATCTGGAACGTAACCAGCGTAACGTGCAGCGTGGATTCAATCACCCCAGTATCATATTCTGGTCATTGGGTAATGAGGCTGGTTTTGGACCGAACTTTGAGGCCGCTTACAATTGGGTGAAAGCTGAAGATTCGAGCCGTCCTGTCCAGTATGAGCAAGCTCATGGTAATGAGTTTACAGATGTATATTGTCCTATGTATGCCGATTATAACCATATGGAGAAATACGCTCGCACTAAAGATATCAAGAAACCGCTGATTCAGTGCGAATATGCCCATGCGATGGGTAACTCTCAGGGAGGTTTTAAAGAATATTGGGATTTGATTCGTAAGTATCCAGCTTTGCAGGGCGGTTTTATTTGGGATTTTGTAGATCAGTCTGTACATTGGACCGGTAAAGATGGTGTCAGCATCTATGCGTATGGTGGTGATTTTAATCGTTATGATGCTTCTGACAACAACTTCTGTGATAATGGTCTAATCAGTCCGGATCGTGTTCCCAATCCTCACATGTACGAAGTTGGTTATTTCTATCAGAACATTTGGACTACTCCAGCTAATTTAGCTCAAGGCGAACTGAATGTGTACAATGAAAACTTCTTCCGCGATTTATCTGCTTATTATATGGAATGGACTGTGCTTGCCAATGGCGAAGCTATTCGTAGTGGAAGAGTCGAAAATCTGAATGTAGCTCCCCAGCAAACTGCGAAGGTTAAATTGGATCTGGGGCGTGTTTGTGAATGTAAGGAATGGGTACTCAATGTTTCATATCGTTTGAAGAACCGTGAAGGATTGTTGCCAGCTGGTCACGTGGTAGCAAAAGATCAATTGGTGCTGAATCCATATAAAGCTCCCGATATGAATTTGAAGAATGTAGAAGAAGCTAATGTCGCCGTAGTTGTTCCCCAAGTGAAAGACAACGATTGGAACTACTTGGTTGTAGAGGGCGAGAATTTCAGTCTGGAGTTCAATAAGCATACAGGTTATCTTTCACGATATGAGGTTGCAGGTACGGAGATGATGAAAGAAGGAACACAGCTGACACCCAATTTCTGGCGTGCACCAACCGATAATGATATGGGGGCAGGTCTGCAGCGGAAGTTTGCCGTTTGGAAGGATCCTGGTCTGAACCTTACGTCTTTTGAGTGGAATATGAATGATGGACAGGTTGTTGTAAATGCAGAGTATGAAATGAGAAATGTTTCTGCTAAGTTGAATCTGACCTATGTTATCAATAATAAGGGAGCTGTGAAGGTTACTCAGAAAATGACTGCCGATGCGCAGGCCAAAGTGGCTCCGATGTTCCGTTTCGGTATGCAGTTGCAGATGCCCAAGTCATTTGAAACGATTGAATATTATGGCCGTGGTCCGATAGAAAACTACATAGACCGTAACCATTCTGCTGATTTGGGATTGTATCGTCAGAGCGTGGATGATCAGTTCTATTCCTATATTCGTCCGCAGGAAACTGGTACAAAAACCGACATTCGTTGGTGGAAACAGCTGAATGCAGCTAATTGTGGCTTGAAGATTGTTGCTGAGGCTCCTTTCTCAGCTTCGGCTCTGCACTACACTATTGAGTCTTTGGATGATGGTTGGGATAAAGACCAGCGCCATTCACCTGAAGTGGAGAAGGCTGATTTGACTAATCTGTGTATTGACAAGGTACAGATGGGACTTGGCTGTGTAAACAGTTGGGGAGCGTGGCCTTTGCCACAGTATCAGATACCTTATGGTAATTATGAATTCTCATTCATTCTGACTCCAATATGCCACAGCGTCTCTATGAAATGATGATTTTTTAACTTACTGATAGAACTAAAAAGCCGGATATTTATACTTGATATCCGGCTTTTTTAGTGTGTATGCTGCACAACATAGTTTAGTAACATTCTAAACTTCGTTGTTTTTTCTGTAATTAATTTCTAATTTGCGCCTCACAAAAAATAAGGGCGTGCACATGCATGCTGAGTATTCACATTAAATCTTATATATCATGAAAGTATATCAGACGAATGAAATCAAAAACATTGCTCTTCTTGGCAATGACGGCTCGGGTAAAACCACTCTCACAGAAGCGCTGCTCTATGAGAGTGGTATTATAAAACGTCGCGGAAGAATTACCGCCAAGAATACAGTCAGCGATTACTTTCCGGTGGAGCAGGAATATGGCTATTCTGTGTTTTCCACCGTTTTCCATGTAGAGTGGAATGGCAAGAAATTGAATATTATCGACTGTCCGGGAAGTGACGACTTCGTAGGTGCAGCTATGACGGCGCTCAATGTAACAGATACTGCTGTCTTGTTGTTGAATGGGCAATATGGTCCTGAAGTAGGTACCCAAAATCATTTCCGTTATACTGAAAAATTGGGTAAACCGGTTATCTTCCTGGTGAATCAGCTTGATAATGAGAAGTGC
This sequence comes from Caecibacteroides pullorum, assembly GCF_019239235.1. Classification (GTDB taxonomy): domain Bacteria; phylum Bacteroidota; class Bacteroidia; order Bacteroidales; family Bacteroidaceae; genus Bacteroides; species Bacteroides pullorum. The sequence goes on from NZ_JAAZTS010000001.1 coordinate 240,534, forward strand.
GATTACGATATGATACTTGAGCAGTTGAAGGCGATTTATGGCTCAAAAGTTGTTCCGGTACAATATCCGTTGGCTACAGGTCCAAACTTCAATTCATTGATCGATGTGCTGCTGATGAAGAAATATTCATGGGGACCCGAGGGAGGTGCGCCTACTATTGAAGATATTCCTGCTGAAGAGATGGAAAAAGCAACCGAATGGCATAAGGCTTTGGTTGAGGCTGCTGCTGAACACGATGAAGGGCTGATGGAGAAATTCTTTGAACAAGAGTCATTGACCGAAGACGAAATGCGTGAAGGTATCCGTAAAGGTTTGGCGTGTCGTGGTATGTTCCCGGTATTTTGTGTGTGTGCAGGTAAGGATATGGGTGTTCGTCGTCTGATGGAATTTTTAGGTAATGTTGTGCCTTTTGTTGATGAAATGCCTCCTGTACATAATACACGTGGTGAAGTGGTTAAGCCAGATGCAGATGGTCCTGCTTCTCTTTATTTCTTTAAGACTGCTGTTGAACCGCACATTGGTGATGTGCAGTACTTTAAGGTGATGAGTGGCAAAGTGCACGAAGGTGATGATTTTGCGAATGCCGATCGTGGTTCCAAGGAACGCATTGCTCAGATTTATGCTTGTGCGGGAGCCAACCGTATCAAGGTAGAAGAAATGGTGGCTGGTGATATTGGCTGTACTGTGAAGTTGAAAGATGTTCATACCGGTAATACGTTGAATGGTAAGGGAGCTGAAAACCGCTTCAATTTTATAAAATATCCGAACTCAAAATATTCACGTGCCATCAAACCTGTAAACGAAGCCGATACGGAAAAGATGATGGCCATCTTGAATCGTATGCACGAAGAAGATCCAACGTGGATCATCGATCAGTCAAAAGAATTGCGTCAAACTATTGTTCATGGACAGGGTGAATTCCATTTGCGTACATTGAAATGGCGTTTAGAGAACAACGAAAAACTTCAGATTAAGTTTGAAGAGCCTCGTATTCCTTATCGTGAAACTATTACCAAGGCTGCCCGTGCTGACTACCGCCATAAGAAACAGTCGGGTGGTGCAGGACAGTTTGGTGAGGTTCATCTGATTGTGGAGCCTTATTACGAAGGGATGCCGGCTCCTGATACCTATAAATTCAATGGACAGGAATTTAAAATGAATGTAAAGGGCACGGAAGAAATTCCTTTGGAATGGGGCGGTAAGCTGGTGTTTGTCAACTGTGTGGTTGGTGGAGCCATTGATGCTCGTTTCATGCCTGCTATCTTGAAAGGTGTGATGTCTCGTATGGAACAGGGACCTCTTACCGGTTCGTATGCCCGTGATGTACGTGTTATTGTTTATGACGGTAAGATGCACCCCGTAGATTCTAATGAAATTTCCTTTATGCTTGCCGGACGAAATGCCTTTAGCGAAGCATTTAAGAATGCAGGGCCGAAGATTTTGGAACCTATTTATGATGTAGAAGTTTTTGTTCCTTCTGATAAGATGGGTGATGTGATGAGTGATCTGCAAGGACGTCGTGCTATGATTATGGGTATGAGCAGTGAAGCCGGTTACGAAAAACTGATTGCCAAGGTTCCTTTGAAAGAAATGTCTTCTTATTCGACGGCATTGAGTTCTTTGACGGGAGGCCGTGCATCGTTTATTATGAAATTTGCAAGTTATGAACTTGTTCCGGGTGATGTTCAGGATAAGTTGATTAAGGAATTTGAAGCCAAACAGGCTGAAGAATAACGCAACTTCATTTCATCTGTTTTTTATAATTGTTAAAACCGCCAATCTTTTTAACGAAAGAAAGGCGGTTTTTTATTGCTTTCTCATTAATAAGTTTGATGGAAATGGCTGTCATTATTAATTTTTTATTAATTTTGCAAACAAGGCAGGACCTTGTTTTGTTATAGTTCCGATAATGGAACCTAAATAGCTTCAATCGGTTAATTTGTTATTTCATACGGGTTAAAACTGGTTAATGGGTTAGGAGTGTTAATTAGGGACTGTTAATTTTGTGGCTATGAAAAAGTCTACGATTTGGATATTAGGTGTTGTAATGGGGCTTTCCTTCCTCAGCTTGTTGTATCTACAGATCAGTTACATTGAGGAAATGGTAAAGATGCGTAATGAGCAGTTTGACGAATCTGTGAAACGTGCTTTGATGGCTGCTTCCAAGGATGTTGAATCTGCCGAGGTGGCTCGTTGGCTACGGGAGGACATTTCGGAAGCAGAAAAGAAAGCTTGGGAACAGGCGCAGGGTACGAACGGAAATGGAATGGTGCAGACTCATCGGTTTATGATGACTTCTCCTGACGGGACAATACGTTCTTCGGTCGAGTTGAAGACGTTCTCCAACCAACCATCCGAGTTACCGCGAGCTATGATTTCGCGCAAACATGGTGCGAAGACCATTCCTCAGACGTCTCGTTCGTTGGCTGATATGATTAAGAACCGTTATTTGTATCAGCGTGCTTTGGTAGATGATGTGGTTTTCAATATGCTTTATCATGCCAGCGATAAGCCTATAGAAGAAAGAGTCAATTTTAAAAATCTGGATCAATACATTAAGTCTGGATTGATTGATAATGGTATTGGAGATTTTGACTATCATTTTAAGGTGATTGATCGTGACGGTCGGGAAGTGTATCGTTGTTCGGACTACAGCGATGAGGGAAGTGAGAGTTCTTATGCACAGCCGCTGTTCTTGAACGATCCGCCGGCACGGATGAGTATTGTGAAGGTTCATTTTCCTGGAAAGAAGGACTATATCTTCGATTCGGTCAGCTTTATGATACCTTCGATGATTTTTACTTTTGTACTACTCATTACATTCATATTTACGATTTATATCGTATTCCGTCAGAAGAAACTGACAGAAATGAAGAACGATTTTATCAATAATATGACCCATGAGTTCAAAACGCCGATTTCTACAATTTCGTTGGCTGCCCAGATGTTGAACGATCCGGCTGTAGGTAAGTCTCCTGCCATGTTCCAGCATATCTCGGGAGTGATTAATGATGAGACGAAGCGGTTGAGGTTTCAGGTAGAAAAGGTGTTGCAGATGTCGATGTTCGACAGACAAAAGGCAACGCTGAAGCCTAAAGATGTAGATGCTAACGAGCTGATCAAGGGGGTTGTTCATACCTTTGCTCTGAAAGTGGAGCGTTATAATGGAAAGATTGATACGGAACTGGAAGCTGCAGAAGCGCATGTCTTTGTGGACGAGATGCATATTACGAATGTGATTTTCAACTTGATGGATAATGCAGTGAAGTACAAACGTCCTGATGTAGACTTGCATTTGATGGTAAGGACATGGAATGAATCCGGTAAACTGATGATTTCGGTACAAGACAATGGTATCGGTATCAAGAAGGAGAATTTGAAGAAAATATTCGAGAAGTTCTATCGCGTGCATACGGGTAATCTGCACGATGTAAAGGGCTTTGGATTGGGGTTGGCTTATGTGAAAAAAATAATTATGGACCATAAGGGAACCATCCGGGCTGAAAGCGAACTTAACGTGGGAACTAAATTTATTATTGCATTACCTTTATTAAAAACTGATTGATATGGACGAGAAATTGCGAATTTTATTGTGCGAGGATGATGAAAATCTCGGTATGTTGCTGAGAGAATACTTGCAGGCCAAGGGCTATGCTGCCGACCTGTTTCCCGATGGAGAGGCCGGGTATAAAGCCTTTTTGAAAAATAAATATGACTTATGTGTATTCGATGTTATGATGCCGAAGAAGGATGGTTTTACACTGGCGCAAGAAGTGCGTGCGGCCAATGCTGAAATCCCCATTATATTCTTAACGGCAAAGACATTGAAGGATGATATTCTGGAAGGTTTCAAGATTGGTGCCGACGATTATATTACCAAACCTTTCAGTATGGAAGAGCTTACTTTCAGAATCGAGGCAATTTTGCGTCGTGTACGTGGTAAGAAAAACAAAGAAAGTAACATTTATAAGATCGGTAAGTTTACATTCGATACTCAGAAACAAATCCTTTCTACGGCTGAAAAGCAGACGAAGCTGACGACGAAGGAGTCTGAACTGTTAGGCTTGCTCTGTGCACATGCTAATGAGATTCTTCAGCGCGACTTTGCTTTGAAGACGATTTGGATTGATGACAATTATTTCAATGCCCGCAGTATGGACGTGTACATAACGAAGCTGCGCAAGCATCTGAAAGAAGATGATTCTATTGAAATCATAAATATTCATGGCAAGGGCTACAAACTGATTACTCCCGAACCGGAAAATTGACTTCTCTATTTTAGAGTTGCTATTCTGTCGCTTGTCCTTTGGAGTAAGCGACAGAATAGATATAAAATATAAAAGGACGATTGCTTGGCAATCGTCCTTTTATATTTTTTGTCTGAATTTTGAATTAATCGGCAATTCTCTTGTTGATAGCGATGTAGGTAATCAAGCCGATAACGATAACGGCTGCTGCACCTCCCAAGATAGAATTGTTGTTAACATTACCAGTGAAGGAGCATGCTACTAGAATGATTGCTCCCACCAGGATTAATATCAATCCCAAGTTTTTCAATAAGCCTTTCATTTGTGTGTATTTTTAATAGATTATTATATTCATGCAATTCAGTCACAAAGAAAAGCATAATTCTTTAACAAGCGAAATTATTTGTGCAAAAAAACTGTTAATGGTCCAATTTCATTTGTTTTTTCCCCTTTTCTGTGATGTTTGAAGGGCTGTGAATCGCCCCTTTCAGTCTTTGATATTGAAGAAGATCTTTTTTAGTAATTCTTGTCCTACACTCAGTTCTTCCAGCTTTACTCCTTTCAGGGCTTCTTTCAAGGTTTGATTAGCCACGCGACGCGCTTTGGTTTCCAGTTCTCTTCCGTCTTTGGTTAAATGTATCTGATTGGTGCGGCGATCTTTCTTGTCCGATATGCGCACTACCAGATGCTGTCGTTCCATGTTGTCTATCAGTCGGGTCATACTAGGCTTGTCCTTAAAGGTGGCGTTGCACAGTTCCTGTTGCGTCACTCCGTCTTTTTCCCACAAAAAGATGAGTACGGTCCATTGTTCGGGTGTGATTTCCATTCCGTTTTGTCGGAAGTTACGTGAGAGTTTCCGGTTGATGGCTGCCGATACCTTTCCGTTCAGGATGGCAAAAATCAGCCTCATGTCAAAATTGAACTGTTCTATCATGAAATATTGTTTAAACAACCTTGCAAAGGTAGTTTTCTTGCCTGATAAATCCTACATTGACGAATAAAAAAATATTAAATGTTTGTAGTTCAAAATAAAATGCCTACCTTTGCACCGCAATTTTTAAATCAACTAAATTTATTTAATCAAACGAGTATGAATCATTACGAAACCGTTTTCATTTTAACTCCCGTTTTGTCTGACGTTCAGATGAAGGAAGCGGTAGAGAAATTCAAAGGCATCCTTACTGCTGAAGGTGCTGCGATTGTAAATGAAGAGAACTGGGGACTGAAGAAGCTGGCTTATCCTATCCAGAAGAAGTCTACAGGTTTCTATCAGCTGATTGAGTTCGATGCAGAACCTTCTGTAATCGAGAAATTGGAAGTTAACTTCCGTCGTGACGAGCGTGTAATCCGCTTCTTGACTTTCAAACAAGACAAGTATGCTGCCGAATACGCTGCAAAAAGAAGAAGTGTAAAATCAACTAAAAAGGAGGATTAATCATGGCACAACAAGTTCAATCAGAGATCAGATATTTAACTCCGCCCTCAGTAGACGTTAAGAAGAAAAAATACTGCCGTTTCAAAAAGAGCGGTATCAAGTACATCGATTACAAAGATCCTGAGTTCCTGAAGAAATTCCTGAACGAACAGGGTAAAATTCTTCCCCGCCGCATTACAGGTACTTCTTTGAAGTATCAGCGTCGTGTGGCTCAAGCTGTTAAGAGAGCCCGTCACTTGGCATTGCTGCCTTATGTAACTGACATGATGAAATAATAAGGAGGAGATAGTATGGAAATTATATTGAAAGAAGACGTAATAAACTTGGGTTATAAGAACGACATCGTGACTGTAAAGTCCGGTTATGGTCGCAACTACCTCATCCCTACCGGTAAGGCCGTTATCGCTTCTCCGTCTGCAAAAAAGATGTTGGCGGAAGAACTGAAGCAGCGTGCTCACAAGTTGGAGAAAATTAAAAAAGATGCCGAAGAATTGGCTGCAAAGCTGGAAGGCGTTTCTCTGACTATTGCCACAAAGGTAAGCTCCACAGGTACTATTTTCGGTTCTGTAGGAAGCATTCAGATTGCTGATGAGTTGGCAAAATTGGGTCACAATATTGATCGTAAGATCATCGTTGTAAAAGACGCTGTGAAGGAAGTTGGTCACTACAAAGCAGTTGTTAAACTGCACAAAGAAGTTTCTGTAGAAATTCCTTTCGAAGTAGTTGCAGAAGAAGCTTGATAAAACTTTCTATAAAAATTGCGAGAGCGTGCATCTTTGATGTGCGCTCTTTTTTTTGTATCATAATCCAGGATATTTTTGTTGCATTTCTAAAGTTGCTCTTTAGACTGCTAAAGTCCCTCTTTACGCGGCTCAAGTGCCACTTTACGTCGCTAATGTAGGTGTTTACGGTTGTGGTATTAGAGAGCTTGTTCCGTCTTTCTGTTTTGTTCGCTTAGTTTATGCTTGCAAGGGCTTAACTCTTACTTTGATATGTTTTTACAGTCTGAATATGATCAGGGTAAATACTGAAATCTCCAGGATATAAAAACAGAGCGAAGGATCTCGAAACGTCAATGCGTATTCGGATCCTCCGCTCTGTTTAGATATTTCCTCTCGTTAAGGAAAGGAAACTGTTTCCTTTATTCTTCTGCCTGGAACTTCCGGCTTACCTTCAGCAAGTTGCTGGCATAAGTTACAACGTTTTGGGCTTCTTGTACCATGGTCAGGTAGACCATGCTTACTTTGATACTGCCTGTATGGCTCTGTATGCGTTGCAACTCCTCGCGTTTCAGATGAGCCAGTTGGCCGTTCAGCTCATTAGCTTTACGGATATCTGTATCCATGTCATCGTAATTATTATTTTCGATACGGCTGCGGCATACTTGCAGAAGGTAGGTGATGCCTTCCGTAACATCTGCGAACTCGCCTTTTTGGATAGCATCCAGCGGTTTAAAGTTGTTGTCCACATGCTCCAAGCAAGGTTCGCACAAGCGGCCTACACTGTATACCAGTTCACTGGCGAAGTCATTTCCCTGATAATAGTAGAGCCCTTTCTCCAAGATGGTGTTATTGTCCAGATGGCTCATGGCCAGTGTACCTGTTCGTTTCATTTGCTTGATGAGCTGTTTCTCAAACTTTACCGAGCCCATGGAGCGGCGCAGGCCGCGCAGATTTTCATGTAGGAAAGAAGTGGAGATGCGCTCGAAGTTCTCTTCGGTAAACGCCAATATCTTGCCAAGCTCCTCACGGGTATGCGTCTGCAACAGGCGCAGGATTTCAGCGTTATCGGAACTGCTCAATAGTTGTTTTAAAGTTTCGTCTTTTTTCTCTTTAGCCTTGCGCTTTTTGAACATTATCTGGCTTCTTATTAGCAGGAATACGGCCACACCTATCAGCAGGATAATAGCTACTGTGCCGCCATAATGGATGAATAAGGTCACGAAGAAGCAGAAGGTGAAAGCGGCTCCCGCGGTGATGAACCATCCGCCAATGACACTTAACACGCCCGTAATACGGAAAACGGCAGAGTCACGTCCCCAAGCACGGTCAGCTAATGAGCTACCCATGGCTACCATGAAGGTTACATAGGTAGTAGATAGGGGCAATTTCAGTGAAGTACCCAACGCGATGAGTAGTCCGGCCAGTACCAGATTGACAGAAGCGCGCACCATGTCGAAGGCGGCTCCGTCGGCTATGATAGCTTCGTCCTTGCGGAAACGGGTATCAATCCAGCGTTTGGTGCTTTCGGGAGTTATTTTTGAGATGCCGGTGGCAAGTGTCATGCTGAAACGTACCAGTGTGCGGGCGATTGGCGTACTACCGAAGTTCTCTTCACCCTCGTCTTGGCGGGACAAGTCTACGGAAGTCTTGATGACGTTGTGGGCTTTCTTCGAAGTAGCTAAGGCAATGACCATGACTGCACCCGAACCTAACAGGAAATACCAAGGGGTTTGTGCGGAACCAAGTAAAGAAGTCATCAGGAAACCGTTGGGACCTGCGGCTTGTCCGTTGGCCGTGTAATCCAGGAACGAAGAATAACCGGCCAAAGGCACACCGATGAAGTTCACCAGGTCATTTCCTGCAAAAGCCAATGCCAAGGCAAACGTACCCATCAGCACAACAACCTTAAAAACGTTCACCTTGCAGATGTGGAGCACCTGCATCAGGACGGTGAAGAACACGAAAAAGGCACCCACCAGTTCCAGCGTGTGCGCTTGTATCCAATGGTTGTATTCGGGAGTCATAAAGGAACTGTCCTTCAGTCCTTTTATCAGCATGAAGTAGATGATGCTCGTAGCGGCTATACCTCCGAAAATGCCGATACTATACTTCATGTGCTTCTTGTAGTTGAACGTGAAGACGATACGTGCCAACCATTGTACCAGCATACCGAAGAAAAACGCAATGGCTACCGACACGAAGATGGCCATGATGACGGAAAGGGCTTTATCTGTATTGATCAGATCGCCTAATCCCAAAGTTCCTTCGCTGCTGTAAACCTTGATAAGTGATAATGCAAAAGTACCTCCCAGCAGCTCGAATACCATTGAAACGGTAGTCGAGGTTGGCATACCCATCGTGTTGAATACGTCTAATAGGACGACGTCCGTCAACATGACGGCCAGTAGAATACACATGATCTCCGCGAAGTAGAAGTGTTGCGGTTGATAGATGCCGTGTCGGGCTATGTCCATCATACCGTTGCTGAGTGCCGCACCGATGAAGACTCCTACGCCTGCAATGAAGATGATAGTCTTGAAAGATGCCGCCTTGGCTCCGATAGCAGAGTTCAAGAAGTTGACGGCATCGTTGCTTACGCCCACCACCAAATCGAATATGGCCAGGACGAACAGGAAAATTACAATTCCTAGATAGATAGTTTCCATATAAATTATAGTGAATTTTTATTCGGATGCAAAGGACGGTTTTTTCTGTTACACATACTTGTCATATATGTTACAATCGTGTTACAAACGAGATTTCAAGTATTCATAAAAAGCATATTGCGCTCGTACCTTTTCGGTCTGTGGATGAGGTGATTTCCATCGGTTTTTTAACTCCTCGTCCACAAAACATGCTTTGCGCTTATCAGCCAGTTGGATATGAAGCATATCGGTCAATTCCTGTCTCAGTCTTTTGTCGAGCACAGGTGTCACCGCTTCAATCCGTCGGTAGAGGTTACGGCGCATCCAGTCGGGCGAACCGAGGAAGAGCTGTGGCTTTCCGCCGTTACCGAAGTACCAGACGCGCGCATGTTCCAGAAATGTATCCACAATGCGCGTCACACGGATGTGCCGGCTGTATGCTTGTCCGGGAATGAGGCAGCAGATGCCTCTCACGATGAGATCTATCTCTACGCCGGCTTCCGATGCTTCGTACAGGCGGCTTATCATCACCGGATCCTGTAGCGCATTCATCTTCAGGATAATACGTCCTCCCTTTCCGGCTTTGGCCAAGGCTATTTCCCGGTCAATCAGTCGGTTCAGTTCGGGGATGAGGTTGAAGCGTGCCACGAGCAAACGGTGGAAAACTGGTGCCTTCCTTTTGCCTTGCAGGGTACGGAAAAGATTGTACAGGTCGTTCACGATGACCGCATTGCAGGTGAAGAGCCCGCAGTCGGCATAGAGCGTGGCTGTCTTTTCGTTGAAGTTTCCGGTACTGATATAGGCGTAGCTGGTGAGTTTATGGCCTGCCGGATCTTTGCGTAGTATGAGTGCCACTTTGGCATGCACCTTCAGTTTAGGTATGCTGTAGATGATGCGGATACCCGCCTTTCCCATCATGGCTGCCGTAGCCAGATTGTTTTCTTCATCAAAACGGGCTTTCAGTTCTACGAAAACAGTGACTTTCTTTCCATTTTGCGCCGCTGCAATCAGGGTATTGATGACGGCCGAATTTTCAGCTACACGGTATTGTGTCACCATAATCTCCCTTACCGTCGGTTCATGGACAGCTTCGTAGAGGAAGTGGATGAAGTGTTCGAACGAATGGTAGGGGTAGTGCAGCAGCAAGTCCCGTTGCTCGACGTAATCGAATATCGATTCCCGTTCGTTCAGGCAATTCAGTTTCATGGGCTGCGGCTTCTGGATAGGCTTCAGATTCGGGTTCGGGTTGGGCAGGTGGCGGAGGTCCTCCAGGTTGAGGTGTTTGTCGCCCGGCACCAGTTCGTTACGGTCTATCCGGTAAGCGTCTACCAGAAATTCCAGGAAATCGGCTGGCATGGCACGATCGTAGACGAAGCGACACACAGCACCAGTCTTTCGTTTTTTGACTTTCGTTTTCAGTTGTTCGATGATTTCGTTGCTGCTTGCGGCATCGTCTATCAGGATATCCGCGTCGCGCGAAATCTTGATGCAATAGCTGCTGTCCACCCGATAGCCTGAGAAGATAGTCGTCAGATTGGCTTTGATGATGTCTTCGATGAACATCAGGTAGTAGTCTTTCCCCTTTTTCGGCAGTTCGATGAAGCGGGGTACCTTGCTGTAGGGCAGCTTCATTACGAAGTACTCCGGCTTTGCATCCGGCATATCCTTTTGGTAGAGGCGTACTGCCAGGTAGAGGCGGTTGTCGCGCAGGAAGGAGATAATCCGGTCTTTGGTCACCGGTACGGGAGCCAGATAAGGGAAAATCTCTTCGCGGAAGAAGCGGCTGACAAACTCCTGATGAAAATCTTCTACCTGTCGGCTTTGATAGAAGATGATGTGATGTTTGCGCAGGGCAGGCAGTATTTTGGTCTCGTAGATGCGGATACGGTCTTCCAGTTGTCGGTTCACTTCCCGGTTGATTTCATCCACCAGTTCGATGGCAGATTGTACGCTTTCGTCGTCTTCGGGTGTCTTGCCGGTAGCGATAGCCTTGTGGTCGGCTACACGTATCTTGTAGAATTCTTCAAGGTTCGACGAATAGATGGAGATAAAGTTAATGCGTTCGTACAGCGGCAGTGAGTCGTCGTCCGCCTCGAGCAGGACGCGGTAGTTGAAGGATAGCCAACTGATGTCTCGTTTGAAGAATTGGTATTCCATAATTTGTAGATTTAGGGCGCGGAAGAAACGTCGGCACGGTGTCGAATAACGTTTTCTTCTTTTGCGAATGTATCACAAATGTACTTACTTTGCAGACAAAAACAAATGAAAAGATGATAAAAATAGGTTTGTTATCTGATACACACGGCTATTGGGACGAGAAATACCTGCAATATTTCGAACCGTGCGATGAAATCTGGCATGCGGGCGACATCGGTTCACTCGAAGTGGCCGAACGTTTGGCTGCTTTCCGTCCCTTTCGGGCGGTGTATGGCAACATTGACGGTCAGGATATCCGCCGGCTCTATCCGCAGACTCTCCGTTTTCGGATAGAAGGAGCCGAAGTGCTGATGAAACACATTGGCGGCTATCCCGGCAAGTACGATCCTTCGATTGCTGGTAGCATTCTGACGCGTCCCCCAAAGCTGTTTATCAGCGGACATTCGCACATCCTGAAGGTGAAGTATGACAAAACGCTCGATCTGCTCCACATCAATCCCGGTGCGGCAGGCAAGTATGGTTTCCACAAAGTGCGTACGTTGGTGCGCTTTGTTATCGAGGACGGTGTTTTCAAGGATCTGGAAGTTGTGGAACTGGCCGGATAATTTTTCTTCAGTTGGGAAAAAATTTTTTGCTGACTGGAGAAAAATGTTTTGCCAACTGGGGAATTCTCTGCCTGCTTTCCCGGTTTCTCAGGAAGAGGCTAAGGCTGTCGGGGTGGCCGCTTATGGGCATAAAAAAAGGGCTCCGCTGAGCCCAACCTTTGTTAACCTTAAATCTAATACTATGAAAAACACATTGCAAAGGTACGGGTTTTCTGGAAATCTACAAATAATGCAAGAAAAAAGGTGTGTTTTATAACATGCTTTATCATTTTTGCGGACTTCATTAACAATTTGATGAGGGAAAATTAGGCTGAAAAGTCAGGAGGCCAGTGCCGCGCAGAGCAGCAGTCCCATGAACAGCATGTTGCGTGAGGTCTCGCCCAATATGCGGTTCAGTTCTTTGCCTTCCTTAATTTCTATCATCTTACGCCACGTCAGGGTGTGCAGGTAGAGGTAGATGCACGGTGCCCAGATAAATTCCGGCCACGTGAGCCGTCCGGTAAAGACCAGGCCGGCACAAATGGCGACGGCTGCCAGTCCCAGTCCTAGGTACATACCTGCTCCGAACCGTTCTCCGTACCTCACGACCAATGTCTGTTTCCCGCTGATCCGGTCCTGTTCGCGGTCGCGGTAGTTGTTCACCATCAGCAATGTGTCGATGACCAGTCCCGATACGAGCGACAGCAGGCATACGTCCCAGTTCACTTGCCCTGCCTGTACGTAGTAGGTTCCGCCTACGGGCACGAAGCCGAAGAACACCAGTACCAGTACGTCGCCCCAGCCTTTGTAGGAGAGCACCGTGGTGTAGAGAAACGCAAACAGCAAGCACAGTATGCCCAGCAGCACCAGTTCCCATCCGCCGTGCGGCAGATTTCCCCAGGCGAAGTACAATACGCCGAGTCCGCATGCACAAGCCAGTGCCAGCACGACACCGATGCCGATGGTCATGGCATACGGTGTAATCCATCCCTCGGCACAAGCCCTTTGGGGGCCAAGGCGGTCACTGCGGTCGCTGCCTTTCCGAAAGTCGAACAGGTCGTTGATAAAGTTGGCTGCCACCTGCATCAGGCAGGCGAACAGCAGGCATAGCACCGCTTCCTCTGTCTGGAATTGCCGGTCGGCAAAGGCCAGTGCACTGCCCAATATCACGGGGATAAGGGCGGCCGTCAGCGTCTTGGGGCGGGCGGCGAGGAGCCAGGCTTGGGGGGAGTTGGGGTGCATAGAGACTGTTATGGATTTACGGTTGTTTTGAGTTGAGTGGGCGAAGCCAGGGAATAGTTGATGACGTAGCAATGTCCCGGTTCTACCTTTTCTCCTTCCACATTTCCATAGGTCTTCTTTTCTGTTGTGAAGGTTTCGTTATCTGCATTCGTTGCAGTCAGCGTGTAGGTAAAGGTCATGTATTCGGCATAGTCCATGTAAACAGTTTCTCCGGGTTGAAGGACTGTTACAGTTTGTTCATTTGTCGTATAGAACGAAAGTTCAACGTCATTAAACAATCCTTGAAGCTCGTCGGACAGTGTTGCCAGGCTGATGCCGACATTGACCATCGGTACAGATATGGTAGGATAAGTCACTTTTTCCGCTTGGATGGTGAAAGTCGTTTCCATGTAATATTGCGGAGTATTGGCTGTCTTGTTCTTATAAGCGTCGTTATATGCCTTTAGGGTATATTCGCCTGCTTCCAGTTCGATTTTTTCTTGTGGAAACTGTCCAGGTTCATAACTTTTTATCGGTTCTGTTTCTGAAAGAATTTCTATATATAAGTCTGTGTCCACAGCACGGGTTTGCACGCTTTCTATGGTCGGCGATACAAGGGATAAATTCGTCAATTGAAGGTATCCTTTTTTTTCTTGTTCCGACAGGATATCTTCCTGCTGGCAGCTGATGAGCAGGAAGATGCTAAGTAAAGTATAGAGTGTCTGTTTCATAAATTCAGTATATTATTTGTCATAGATGAGGGAGATGTCGTCGATAAAAAGTTCATTTCCTCTCCACATACAATCAGCAGTTGTATTAGTATTACCTGTAATAAAACTATCACTACCAAACATCTTTTTTAAATCTGATTGAGATAAATCTTCTTTTGTACCGGATTTAAAAATAATGACAATTTTATTAGGCTCTAATTTTATAATACTGTTCTCTTTTATATAATTAATAGGCAATATTTTATATTCATAGGAATTTGTTGCTCCAGTTTGAAAAATACCACTTCCCAATAATGTGTCATTATGGTATAGCTCTACTCGTGCTTCAGATAAATCATTGCCTATGTTTGAAATACATTTATAGTAAAATCCGATGCCACTTGGATGTGAAATATATGATATTCCGTAAGAACGATTGTCATTTTCTTCTTCAGGTTCTGTTCCTAAAAATAATTCGCTGTGTATGAAATTGTTTAATTTGTTATAAGTACTTCCATATCCATATCCAGTTGTAATGATTCTGACAGCATCTATTCCTTCAGATGACGATGGCTTGTCTGTTGTTGGTCTTACTCCCGATCTTGAATTATGTGCATAAGCAGCAGCATGGCAATTGGGTGTTGTTAGTGGGTTGGTTGTAGCCCATCCTTCCCAGGCATAACGGGCACCTCTATTTTGGCCTATTTTACCATCTGAGCCGGTTGTAATATAGGCTCCTTCCAATCCTCCATTTTCAAGCTCAATAATCGGATAAGTATTCACTTCTGCGACTTCACTCGCAATCTCTCCTCGATATAATCCACGGATATAGTAGGTTGTTTTAGGGGTTAAGCCAGTTTGGCATAAATCTTCTCCTAAATCAATCCATTCAATACCATTGGTGCTATATTGGTAAGTCATATTTGTGCTTAGTTTGCTGTAGTCACCACTGGTAACTTGTTCTTTCATCAGGGCATTCATGGTAAACTCTTTTGTCCAAATATTGCCAGGATAAGCATTTACAGTGAATTCTGGTTTTATTGTCCTGATTTCATAAATGGTCGGTTCTTCACTGCTCCATCGATTGTTTGCCTTGACACGAACTTTGATGGTATTGACAGCTTCTGTTCCTCCTGCTAAAGTTTGTAGACTGCTGGTCATGGTTGTGAAATCAAACTGGCCACTATTTGTTCCGTCCAAGTTTGGTAGAATAATAAATGCGGCATCCAATAAGTTGCGATCTTCTTCAGATAGTTGACTCAGTACAAACGTTTTATGGTTTAGTGCTTGGAACTTTTCTTGCGTATCTTGAAAATCAAATGAAAATTCGACATCTTGAATGGCTTGGGAACCTGTGAATGTCAATTGCGCAGGAATTGCATTGTCTGTTTCTGTATATGTCAGACTTGTCTGACCATCATTAAAACCATTTACTTTCGGCTTTGGTAGCCACTCTACTGGTATCGTTTCCGAAATGGTAACCGTCTCCACTTCCACTTTCTCCACAGTGATGATGGCACCGGCTGTAGTAGGTTTCAACGACAAGGTAAGTTTGCAATGCTGTCCTGCTTGGAAAGCGTCGGCCGTCAGTTTGTCTGAGGTAATCTCCATGCTGACGTTTTGGTTATTTTCTTTCAGCGTTCCTTTAAAAGTGAAAGTGGGAGTGGAACCGGCACGGTAGTAAGCACTCTGTGTGGTAGAGCCATTACGTCCGATGGTTACGCTGCTGTTGCCTACTTTGACTTCCACACCGTAGGTGGAGAATAGCTCATCGAATTTGTCTATCTGTCCCTCTCCATAAATGACGGATGCCAATGCGTTGGCCACCTTGCATGTCAGGGTTACTGGGGTAGACTGATTTACTTCAACCTCCACACCGGTCTCTTCTCCTTTGTAATAAGGGGAGTCGAGGGCAATGGCAAGATTTGTGCCATAAGTGGCTGTTACGGTGTATGCACCTGTAGAGGCGGGAATCGTTTGTTTATATATGCCGTTGTAGGTATTTTCACCAGTACTTTCTTTGACAATATTCAGGGTAAACCTCTCTGCTGTCGGTTTTCCCTGTTCGGCAGGTGTACTTTTGGTACTTATACTGACATCTTCGGCAAGGGTGATGCACAAGCTGCCTTGCGAGGCTTCCCACTGCTCCGTCTGGCAGGCTGTCATCAGCAAACCTACCAGTCCGATATAGATTGACTTGATATATTTCATTGTTTTATTACTCGCTTGTTTATAAGGATGAATCAGTCATAAATCAATTCAAAGTTATCTACCAATAACTTGCTTCCTACTCCTCCCGTGAAATAATCACCATATTTACTAGCAGACGCTACTATTAGTATGTATTTAGGGGTACGATTGGTATAGCGATAGTTCAATACCAAATCTTTTTGTTGATATTGGCTGTCAGAATTTCCGCTTATGTATTCTGCGTAGGCTATAACATGAGAGTCGTTCTTGTCAAACAGCTGACGTTCGCTGGGACGGGTACGTATCTCAAGCGGTTGATTCCAGTCAGCCAAGGCAATGTAAATATGGCAGGAGTCTGGTCGACCTTTTAGATATTCTAATGCGTCTTCACCGATCTTGTCTATTGTGGCAGAAGTATATTTATAGTTGATGCGTAATTTGGAAGGAAAGGATTTGAATTCACGACCGAAGCTTAGAACTCCATTCGTACCATCTGTACGTACATAAGAACCCGTGAAGATGTTACCGGAAGCTAGTTTCATCACGACCCATTTAGTTTCAAGTGAAGCTGCCTTACCAGATCCGTTGCATGTTTCAGAGGTCGGTACGCTGTTACTGTCTGCTATTGTTGTAGCGCCTCTATTTCCTGTATCCCAAAAGGAAGAAGTGGACCAAGGTTGCCATAAAGTTCCATTGGCAGCAGCTTCGGACGACCATTCATCAAAACTACCATTTTCTAAGGGTGTAGCAGTGGCTGTGGTAAAAGATTGTTCGCTACCTATTGAGCCGTCTACATTAATGCGATATTTGTACGTGGTAGAAGCGCTTAGCCCTGTCAGTGTAGCACTGAAAGTATTGCTTGAAACGTTGACATTGGCTGATGGTACAGTGATCCACGACGTCTCACTTTCTTTACGGTATTCCACTACAGGAGTCTTACCACTTTGTATCTTTCCGTTCACGGTGGCGCGGGTAGTCATAGCGAAAGCT
This sequence comes from Caecibacteroides pullorum, assembly GCF_019239235.1. Taxonomy (GTDB): domain Bacteria; phylum Bacteroidota; class Bacteroidia; order Bacteroidales; family Bacteroidaceae; genus Bacteroides; species Bacteroides pullorum. The sequence continues at coordinate 257,435 of NZ_JAAZTS010000001.1, forward strand.
TCGGTCGAACTGCTACTACTTTCACCGCTGTCTGGGTAGACATAAACGGTCCATTCATAAGAATATTCTTCCCACGAACAGCTGACGTTGAAGGTAGAGGGCTTTGAATAGTCTTTCTGTAGGGTTGGGTCAGGCGAAACTCGTCCGTATTCACCGCCCAAATTCAGTTTCTTTACGTTCAGATTTGTACGGTCAGTTTCAGGATCAACATAGATGATAACAGAACGAGTATTTGTATCGATTACATAGTCTGTCATACCATCTATTTCGATGTCACGCTGGATAATTTGATTTACTGTTACTTTCCACTGATAGTCTTGGTACGTGCGCAGGGTGAAGGTAACAGGTTGCGAGAAGTCTACGTGTGTGTTGGATGACAATGGGATGCTGTCTAGCGAAGCGAATCCGGACGTAGGGAATTTCGAGTAGTCTTCGCATACATTGGGATCATCCACCACAAGTTCTGCCCCAGCAGTAGTCTTCAGGCTGAGGATTTGCAGGCGGGAGATGTCTACACCGTCGTTCACGTAGAGGGTTACCGTGCGTGCCGACTTGTTGATGGTGGCGGCAGTAAAGGTGTTCTGATCCGCTCCCCGTTGGCCTTCCACAGTCATCGACTCGATGGAGGCTTCTATGATGGGGTAGGGAATGTCGTTTTCGATAGCGCAGGATGTGAGAATGCCGGCCGTCAGTGCCAGCATGCCAAGTATGCGGGTTAGGTGTTGTTGGATCATTCGTTTCATATCGTCAGAGGTAGAAAGTCATTCCGAGATTGATGGAGAAGAGGTTTATCTTGAAGTTACCGGAGGAGACGCGGCGTTTACCCGTTTCCACCTGGTTGGTCTTCTGGTCGGTCCACTTGAAGTCGAAACCCATCACGCCGACCGATACTTCGGCTGCTGCCCAGTTGGTGATGAAGGCTGTCAGCCCCGGTGCAAAACCAATTTGGAAATTCTGTACGGTCTGGTATGTGCCATCATATGTGGTTCCCGAGCCAGTAGAGTTTTTTCCTTCGCCATAACCGTAGGTGAGACGCATTTCGTTAAAAAGACCGAATACTTTGCTACGGCCTACGGGAATATACGAACGAAAGAAACCGGATACTTCGTATTTATGTTCCAAATAATAGATGTCTTTTAGACTGATATTAAAATCTTCGCCAAGGTTTAGGTCAAAATTACCTAAGTCAAGATAATCACGATTGTAGGCAAAACGGATACCTGCAGCCATGTTGTTGCGGAAGAAGTAGCCGATGTAGGGGCTGATGCTGAAGTCGTAACCATTTCCTTCGACGTCCTTGATGACAAGGAAGTTCAGGTTGTCCTGTTCGTGCTCGGAATAGGAGACAGTTCCTCCTGCCATCCATGTACCTTTGGGGATGAATACGCGTGTCTGTACATCACGGTCTATTCGTTCGATGGCCCGTTTTCCTCGCTGGGCCCATGCGTTGGCGGTCGTCACGACCGCCAGCAACATTAGCAGAATTGTTTTTTTCTTCATCTATTCTTCTATAAGAATTACTTCTATAATATTTGAGTCTGATTATTTCCCACTGAAGGGGTTAGAAACCATTTCCTGTTACAGAATAGGCTTCTAACCCCTTGGGGTGAGTTTGCAAAGATAGGATTTTTATTCCGACATTACCGGGGTATCACCGTAAATCAGTTCAAGGTCGTCAACGTACATGACACTATTTGTACTTCCTGTGAAATAATCACCGTACTTGCTAGCCGAGAAAACAATGATTAAGTAATATGTCTCCAATGGTTCCAAAGTCTTGTACTTGAAATTCAAAGTGAATTCTTTCCAGCCATTGGTAGTTACGGCTTCCGCATCAGACAATTGACCATACGCAATGATGTCCGTATCATTCTTCAAATCAAGGAACGTTTCGGTATTTGTGTTGTCTACCTGCTTTTGTTTCTTTGATAAAGCTACGTAGATGGAACAAAGATCATCCGAACCTTTCTCTCCTAAGCCTTCCGGTGTGTTTCCTCCACGATAATCTATTTTACCGCTGGTATAATTAAACCAACCATGCAGAGCAGTAGGGCGAGATACAAAGGGCTGTCCGAAATCAATTTTCGCACCGTTAGTACCTACCAATGAATTGAATTTACCTGTGTACAGACTGGCGGCTGCAAATTTACCAATACCAAAAGCACTAGCATATTGGGATTTCAGTTCAGCAGATTGGCCTCCGCTTGTATGTACTGTTGTACTGTTACCTTGCGTCGGATTTTTATTAACTAAAGCGCCTGCTCCTGTGGTTGTACCCGGATTACTGGAATCCCAGAAAGAACCGGAAACATTGTAATCGTTTTCCGTTACTGGATACCAAGTCTTTCCGCTCTTGTACCAACTGTCCAGGTTGCCGTTAGGCAACGGAGTTTGGGCTTCCGTAGTAAAGTCCACCGTTTCGCTCGTGATGCCCTCCTCGCTTCCGTCGTTGTAGTAGAGGCGGCATTGGTAGGCCGTGGCAGGCGTCAGGCCGGTAAGACGGGTAGCGAATTTCTTGTCCTTTTCCTCTACGGTCATCTCGGTTGCAACTTTAGTCCATTCGGCGGCATCGGCTGTCTTGTATTGGAACTCCAATTTACTTTGGTCGAAGACGTCGGCAAACGAGGGGACTTCGCCGGTGAGGTAAGCAAAGGTGCTCCAGGCATTGGCCGAGGCTACGAGGGTGCTGGTAGCAGTCACAGGTACACCGATGGTGTAAGTATACGTCTTCGTGGCGTCGTCTACAGTAACGCCGATGTTCGACGAACCGCTGGATGCAATGCGATAACGCAGGATGACGTTCTCTTGGGCTTTGATGCCGGTGATGGTATCTTTCTTGCTGTGCAATTCACCTTTGTAGTTGGATACAGTCAGGTTGGATATCAAGTCTGTCACAGGAAAATAAGCCTTACCTGTTTCGCTGGCTTGGCGCATCTCGAAAGTCACTTTGTTGTCACTGTTGCTTTTGTCTGAGACGCCAACCACGGCGCTCTGGAAAGCGGCTCTGAAATCGTCGCTAAATTCTACGGTTACTAATACATTAGCCAGCTTGCAGACAATCTCTTTGCTGGTATTAGTATTCATTTTAATGTCTACGGTTTCCTTAGCGGCATAATAGGGCTTGTCCCATCCTGCCGTCTTTCCGTCAAATCCAGCAGAAGAGGCCTCGATGGTGTAAGTACCTACGGGCAGCTCAATGGCTTCAGTCCAAGTAGTGCAGTCATCCGTCTCTTTTACTGTTTTGCCTGCGGAGTTTACAATCTTGACGGCAATCTGTTTGGGGTTGTATGTATCTTCTGTCTTGGTAAGGGTCGTTTTATCCGTACCCACTTGCAGCATCAGGTAGCCGACGGCTTTCTGCTCCGTTTCCTCGTTTTGGCACGAACCAAGGTAAGCAAGGAGAAGACAGGCTGTTAAGATAGTATATAGCTTTTTCATCTTTGTTATTCAGTTATAGTGATGGTTAACACATCGCTTACAGTTACATCTTCGTTATCTGTCAAAGTGATGTGAAACTTATGTGTACCAGGAAACATATCTAAGAACGTAAAGAATGCTCCGACAGGGAACTTGTATTCTGTTACTCCCGGTTTCGGTGAACGGTCTTCCAGTCCTACTCCGGTAAAGAGATCATCAATACCGGTATTATTCACCAGTTCTACTCCTTCAAGCAGATTTCCTCCCATATCGACATCTTCTAATGTAGCTTCAAATGCAGGACTTGTAGTTTCAATCTTGACAATTGCACTCTTTAATCCCGCAGGTGTTTTGAGCCATGCGTCAGCACTTGCTGGTTTACCGTCTCCAGTACTTTCTGAATACGAAAAGTCTGCAGGTAAATCAATAGTGGGAGCTTTTTCATTTCCTTCTCCTTCATCGCCACCATCTTCGCCTGTTCCGGGCTCTTCCGTGTCACCACCTTCCGTACCCGGATCAACGGTAATCTCTACGTTTTCGTTCTTTTCGGAGTTGAACATGGTGATGGTTATCTGAATACCTTCTTCCAGAATACCCGGCGTAGAACCCTCTACTTTTACAGGGCTGAATTCGATTTTCAGTTCGTCGCCTCCTACGAAAGAGGTGTCGTCGCCTTCTTCATATTCCGGTAAGTTGGATTTCTTGGCTGTGCCTGAAATAGTAACATCTTCACCTCCGTTCGTTTTGGCTGTTCCATTGATGTAGATGGTTTCCACGCTTTCGTCCATTTTCCAATAGACAGGAGCAGGAGTTTCACCGTCTGCGGCTTTCGTATAGGTTTTGATGTGTCCGTTTTTGTCTGTCACGTTAATGGTCCAGTCTTGGTACGTAGCCAGGAACTCTTCGGTGAGGCTGATCGATATTTTGACGTTCTGCATCGTACAAACCACTGAGGTCTCGGCTGTCTGGCCTTTCACAATCTTTACGTTTTCTAACTTTCCGCCATAGAACGGTTCGCTCATTTCGCTTTTGAATTCTCCCGGTGAACAGGCTTCGATGGTGTATGTACCTACGGGAAGCGTAACATCACCGGCTTGTTTCAGTTCGGCATAGCTATCGAATTTCTTGGTATATTCTACGTCTGTACCGGTAATGGTTACAGGGAACTGATCTACTTGATCGGTGGTTCCCTTGGTTGTCTTGCCCGTTTCCACGTACAGGCTCAGGATTCCAGTGTCGCCCGTCAACGGATCTTTCCCTAGAATCTCGTCTTTCATTTCGCACGATGACAATCCGGCCAACAAAGTTACGGCCAACGCCCATTTATTGATTGCTTTCATCTTTTTGATTACTTATTTAGGATGTTCTGTGATAAGTTTGTTTATACCCAGTCGGAGGGGACTTCGATGTCCACTGGATGCTCAATGACGGTCTCATCTATTTCGATGGTGATGGTCAGGTTACCCGAACCGACTACAGGTGTGAGGGTCATCTTCATGGCGTCTGCGGGACTCAGCGTATAGGATTTTTTGATGGATGTTTCAGCACCGATACCACTCTTCGGCGTCAGTTTGATAGTCATTTCGACAGACTCGTTCTGTTTTACCTTGAAATAGACAGGGCCTGTTGTCTCTTTTTCCCAGGGATAAACGGAACCGTTTTGTGCGGCTGTTTTGATTCTCACTTCGTATTCAGAGAAGTATTCGTCCATCTTTTCGTCAAATGCAATATTTACACGAGCAGAATTGGGCTTACAGGCTACTTCTACATTCACCGAATCGTTTTTCACGGTGAACGATTTGTATCCTAAAACGCAAAGATCGTCTGTATAGACAGCTTTTGTACTATCACCGCAAATGGCGGACATGGTATAAGTGCCGTTTGCCAGTTCTGTGAATTCAGGAATTTCGTTGTATTTCCATTGTTGCACGGGAACGCTTTCTCCGCTTTTTGTGATGGTTACCGTGTAATTTTCTTTTTTACTGTAGTAGGACTCATCCACCGCCTTGGTCTGGAACCCAGTATTTGTGTTCAGCGCCAGTTTTACATATCCTTTTCCTTCAGGAATTTGCTGGAGGTCGTCATCCGAGGTACAGGCCGTCAGCAGCCATCCTCCGAGGATGCATGACAGGAGGCCTCCCAATAATTTTTTCATTGCATTCATGTTTTTATATACTAACTTTGTTTTATGTATCATTGATATTAAAGAGTACGAGTCTGAAATGGAATGTCGCTGCATTCGCTCTCGTAATCTCACAATTTTTCGGGTGCAAAGTAACAGATAATTTGTGAGGCTCACAAGGTCATTTTTAAGGAAGAAAGGTTCTTTTTTTAAGAATTATGGAACAAAAAAAAGGTATAAACGACTTTTAGTGTTGCTTTTTTAAGATTGTACTTGGAAAGTGGCGACTGCCAAGTCCATAGTTACGTCCGTCAAGTTCATAGTTACGCTCGCCAAGTCCATAGTTATGTCCGTTAAGTGGATGTTTGTTTCCGTCATGTTAAACACGGTTTGTGTGTTGCTCGTAATGGCTTGCCGGTAGAGCGTGATATTGGAATTAACCGATGATGCTGAATATGCTTTCAATCCTTCACACGGCATACAATCGGCTGTAGATGTAGAACTTTCGGTGAAACCAGAAATTTCACCCTCGTGAAAGATATATTCTTTCACGAGGATTTGATTTCACAATAAGATGCTGCTTCTTAGGGTTTTACGGTGAAACTTCACTGGAAAGATGCCTCAGATTTCCGGCATCAGCACGACACCTTGTTTCTTCTTGCCGTCCATTTTGACGGTCATGGGCCGTTCGAAGCGGACGTGACGCAGGAATTCTGTTTCGTGCAGGGCGGGCTGGGCGTTGAGGAAGTCTTGGTTGTAGATTCCGTCGTTCATGTAGGCATTGATGGTGAAATAGCCCACGCCGAACGATGTCAGGTTCTGGAAGAAGTGTGTACCCTGGCTGGGATCTACGCGATAGTTGGTCAGGCCGGCTTCCACGATGACGCGGGCTGCACTGATGTGGGGCCACTTCACGGGGATGCCCAGCCACGTGTCGCTGCTTCCCCAGCGGCCGGGACCTACCAGTACGTAGTTGCGTCCCTCGTCGAGGAACTGCTGGTTGAGTTTCTCGATTTCCCAAGCTATTTTCTGATTGTTCGAGGCACTGTAGTGATCTGTCTTCACATAAACGATGTCATAGAGGTCGTTCATGATGCCATGGCCCAGCGAGTTGTAGGAGCGAAGCAGCAGACGGTCGTCGGGGATGGCGGTGAGGTCTTCGTCGAGCACGGCGTTGTTGTCCACGATGGGACGTATCTGAAGCAGGTAGAAGGTGCCAGTCTTGTCTTTTTCGCGGCTCAGTGTGGCGGCAAACTCGATTTCCACGGGGCGGCGCATCTCTTCCTGGCCATATTTCAGGGCTAGTTGCAGGAGGCGCGGCAGGGGGAAGACGTCGTGCTGCAGGATGTTGGCAAAAGTGATGACCTTGCGTCCGCCCGGATACAGACCGTCGCGGATAATCTGATCGTAGGGGTCGTAGGTCGAGGCGATGTAGTTGAGTGCACCGTCTTTCTCGGCTTCCTTGACGTGAAGCTTCAGCAGGTTGAACCCGTCGTCGATAGAGAAGTCGTGGCCACAGTTGCTCAGGTCGAGGGCATAGAAACGGGTCTGTGTCTCGCGAAGAGCTATCTCCATTTCGCTGGTCTGCAATACCTTGGTGGGGTGATAAGGCGAGAAACGGAGTGTCAGGCCGCCGTCTACGATATACTTACCCAATCCGAGTGCCAGATTGACGATACCTTCTTCGGCCTTTTCGTCCCCCAGGGGATAGTAGTTGAGCGAGCGTGCCACGCCGGACATGCTGGGATAGAAGCGGGGACCGTATTGGTTGCCGACTACTTCCTGGAGGATGACGGCCATCTTCTCCTGGTCGATGACGTTGCTCGTGGCCTGCATGTAGGCTTTGGAGTCTCGGAAGTAGACGGAGGCGTAAACACCCTTGATCGCGTCGCTCAACATGCGGAGCATCTCGTACTTGTCGTCCAGGTAGGGAATCATGTACGTATTGTAAATGCCGGCAAAGGGCTGGTAGTGCGAGTCTTCGAGCAGCGACGACGAACGGATGGCGATGGGCGACTTCACCACGTCGAAGAAGGTGAAGAAGTCCTCGACCAGGCGGTCGGGCAGCTTGGCCTTGAGGAAATAGCGCAGGATGGTGTTGTCGTCCGCATCCGACAGGGCTACTTGGTAGAGGTTATTGGTCTCCATGAACTCGTCGAACACGTCGGTACAGAGCACGACGGTCTTGGGAATGGCTACACGGGCGTTGTCGAATTCCTCGAACTCGGGATGGCGCTTTACCAGATTGTCGATGAAAGCCAGGCCGCGGCCCTTGCCTCCCAGCGAACCTTCGCCGATGCGGGCAAAGTTGGAGTAGCGGTCGAAGCGGTCGCGCTTGAAGACGGCCACCACGCCTTGGTTCTTCATCTTGCGGTACTTGACGATGGCTTCGAAGATGATCTGGCGGTGGGCATCCACGTCCTGCAAGGTATTCCAGGTGATGGGTTTCAGGAATTCGGCGATGGGGAACATGGCACGCGAGTAAAGCCAGCGGCTGATGTGGTTGCGGCTGATGTGATAGAAGAATGATTCTGAGGGCACGGCGAACAGGATATTTTGCAGTTCCTTCAGGTTCTTTACACGGGCGATCTCTTCCATGGTATCGGGGTTGCGGAAGATGAAGTCGCCGAAGCCGAAGTTGTCGGATACGATGCGGCGCAGGTCGACGTCCATTTTCTTGGAATTCTTGTCGATGAAGGCGGCACCGTACTTGGAGGCGTAGGTCATGTTTTCCGTTTCGGACGACTGGATGATGAGTGGCACAAACGGGTCTTGCTCGCGTATGGCGGCGCAGAGGCGTATGCCGGCCATGCCGTCTTTTTCGCCACGTTCGGTACGCGGAAAGCGGACGTCAGTCACCACGCCGAGAATGTTATTCTTATATTTATTATAGATAGAGATGGCTTCTTCGTAATTTCGGGCCAGTACGATTTTGGGACGTCCACGCATACGCAGGGTACGTTGGTGGGCGTTCAGTGCTTCAGTACTGAACTCCTGGCTTTGCTTCAGCACAAACTTGTAAAGGTTGGGCAGCAGGGAGGAATAGAACCGGATGCTGTCTTCTACCAATAGGATGGCTTGTACGCCTACCTCCTTGACATCATGGTCGAGGTTCATCTTGTCTTCGATCAGCTTGATGATGGACACGAGCAGGTCGGTATTGCCCAGCCAGCAGAATACATATTCGAAAGCGCTGAGGTCTTCGTTGGCGATGCGCTTGGTAATGCCGTGGCTGAAAGGGGTCAGGATGACCATCGGAATGCTTGGCCATGCCGCTTTGATGGTGCGTGCCACGTCGAAGCCCTCATTGTCGCCCGTACCCGGCATGCAGATGATGAGATCGTAGGTCATGTTTTTCAGCTGCGTCAATGCCTCGTCGCAGGTACTGACTTGCGTGAAGCGCGGCGGGTAGCGCAGAGACAGCGAGGTATACTCGTTGAATATCTTTTCGTCGATGCGACCGTCGTCTTCGAGCATGAAGGCATCGTAGGGGTTGGCTATCAGAAGTACGTTGAAGATACGGCGGGTCATCAGGTTGGCGAACTGCGTATCCTTCAGATAAAGCAGATTGAGTTTCAGTTTGCTGAGCATGTTTTTCCAAAATTAGTAGGACAAAAATCGGGCTTTTTCTTGGGATATGCAAAAAAGCGAAAAGGTATTTCGGAGGGCTGAAGGACAGCGTGCGGGGAAAAACGTATTATATATTAGATGTTAAATGACATTTTATTATTATTTGCTTATTTTTTCGTCTTAAAATTTAGGATGTTTGAAAAGAATAGCTATATTTGCAGTGTTGTTAGTTGACAATTTGTTCAGCTGGCAGCGAGTGAACCATTGATAGAACCTTTTTAAAACGTAATATTATGAATATTGAACGTATCATGGCCTCTTTGGAGGCAAAGCATCCCGGCGAATCTGAGTATCTTCAAGCCGTAAAGGAAGTACTTCTTTCTATCGAAGATATCTACAATCAGCATCCTGAATTCGAAAAGGCAAAGATTATTGAACGTCTGGTGGAACCCGATCGTATCTTCACGTTCCGTGTCACTTGGGTGGACGACAAAGGTGAAGTGCAGACCAACTTGGGTTATCGCGTGCAGTTCAACAATGCCATTGGCCCGTACAAAGGCGGTATCCGTTTCCATGCTTCGGTCAACTTGTCTATCCTGAAGTTCCTGGGATTTGAGCAAACGTTCAAGAATGCCCTGACGACGCTGCCTATGGGTGGTGGTAAGGGTGGTTCGGACTTCTCTCCCCGTGGCAAGAGCGACGCTGAAATCATGCGTTTCTGCCAGGCCTTTATGTTGGAGTTATGGCGTCATGTAGGTCCCGATATGGATGTGCCTGCCGGTGATATCGGTGTAGGCGGCCGCGAAGTGGGCTATATGTTCGGTATGTACAAGAAACTGACCCGTGAATTTACAGGAACCTTTACCGGTAAAGGATTGGAATTCGGCGGTTCGCTGATTCGTCCTGAGGCTACAGGCTTCGGAGGCTTGTATTTCGTGAACCAGATGCTGCAAACCAAGGGTATCGACATCAAGGGTAAGACGGTGGCTATTTCTGGCTTCGGAAACGTGGCATGGGGTGCCGCTACCAAAGCTACTGAATTAGGTGCCAAAGTGGTGACTATCTCCGGTCCGGACGGTTACATCTACGATCCCGACGGTATTAGCGGTGAAAAGATCGACTATATGTTGGAGCTCCGTGCATCGGGCAATGATATCGTAGCACCGTATGCTGAACAGTTCCCGGGTGCAACGTTCGTGGCTGGCAAACGTCCTTGGGAAGTGAAGGTAGACATCGCACTGCCGTGTGCTACCCAGAATGAATTGAACGGTGACGATGCCCGTCATCTGATAGACAACAATGTGCTCTGTGTAGGTGAAATCTCAAATATGGGATGTACGCCTGAGGCTATCGACCTCTTCATCGAACACAAGATGATGTATGCACCGGGTAAGGCTGTCAATGCAGGTGGTGTGGCTACCAGCGGACTGGAAATGTCACAGAATGCCATGCACCTCAGCTGGAGCGCTGCTGAAGTGGACGAGAAGTTGCATGCCATCATGCACGGCATCCATGAACAGTGCGTGAAATACGGAACAGAACCTGATGGTTACATCAACTATGTGAAGGGTGCGAATATCGCCGGCTTCATGAAAGTTGCTCATGCCATGATGGGTCAAGGTATAATATAAGAGAGAAACTTTGTTTAGTTGTATTTGTATTTGTGGTTTATGCTGCCCCGTGCCTGTGAAGGTACGGGGCAGAGTGTTTTTAGTCAGGAAGTGAAATATACCTATTCGTAGGTATTTTCGGATTATCTGTCCGTATGAAAGGTTAACTTACTTTTTGATGCGTGATGCTTATTCCTTAAAATTACTATCTTTGCAAGCAGAAACCATAAACAGCTAAGAAAATGTTATTTCCAGAATTGAAACAAAGACGTGATAAAATACGCATTTTGATGGCTCAACAGGGGATCGATGCTGCCCTTATTGCTTGCAATGTCAATTTGATTTATACATATGGTCGCGTGGTCAGCGGTTATTTGTACTTGCCGTTGAACGATTTTGCGCGTTTGTTCGTGAAGCGTCCCAATACCATAGAGGGAGAACACGTGATGTCTATCCGTAAACCCGAACAGTTGCCTGACCTGATTAAGGAGTGTGGCTTGCCGTTACCTCAGAAATTGATGCTGGAAGGGGACGAACTGTCTTTCAGGGAATACAACCGCTTGGCAGCCTGCTTTCCTGAAACTGAGGTCGTTTCTTGCGGCTCTTCGCTGATACGTCAGGCACGTGCTACAAAGACCGAGATGGAGATTGAATTTTTCCGTCGCTCGGGCGTAGCTCATGCCAAAGCCTACGAACAGATTCCGTCGGTCTACCGGCCTGGTATGACCGACCTCCAGCTTTCCATAGAGATCGAACGGCTGATGCGTCTGGAAGGTTGTCTCGGCATTTTCCGTGTGTTCGGTCAGAGTATGGAGATATTCATGGGCAGCCTGCTGGCGGGCGACAATGCCGCTACTCCTTCTCCTTATGATTTTGCATTGGGAGGGGCTGGACTGGATCCTTCGCTTCCCGGTGGCCCCAACGGTACACTGATACAGCCCGGACAGAGTTTCATGGTGGATATGGGCGGCAACTTCTATGGCTATATGTGTGACATGAGCCGTGTATATTCCATCGGCAAATTGAGCGAACAGGCTTATGCGGCCCATCAGACCTGTCTGGAGATACAGGAAGCCGTATCGTCTATGGCCAAGCCGGGAGTCATCTGCGAGGACTTGTACAACAAGGCCATTGAGATGGTGACAAAAGCTGGTTTTGCTGACTATTTCATGGGAGTAGGACAGAAGGCAAAGTTTATCGGGCATGGTATAGGACTGGAAATCAATGAAGCTCCTGTGATAGCTCCCCGTATCTGGCAGGAATTGGAGCCAGGCATGGTCTTTGCGTTGGAGCCGAAAATCGTATTGCCGGGAGTCGGCCCGCTGGGCATCGAGAACTCTTGGGTAGTGACGGCCGAAGGCTTGGAGAAGCTGACTACCGCTCCCGAAGAAATCATCGAGCTTTGACGGGCAGTTGTTTGGGGGTGTCATGCAGTGCTTCGTGAGCTGCTGATGCAGTGCTTCGTTACCCTCTCATACAGTGCTTCCTTACACTCTGAGGAAGCACTGCATGACACTCTGAGAAAGTACTGCGTCAGAGTGGTTTGTAGGTATCGAAGTTTTGTATTTATGTCCTATTTACTTACTCTGTTGATTTTGAGTGTTTTAGGTAGATGCGTGATAAGTGCTTGTATAAACTTTCTGTACATTATTAAATAAATAGGCTGCCTTTAAAGGCAGCCTATTTATTTAATTGTCCGCGTAATGTTTACCAATAGCCTGCCACTCATCTACCTAAAATGAACATAATCAGGCAAGTAGGTAGATGAGTGGTTGGTGGAAGCTCACTTTTTGCTCAACCACCGGCGCACAGGCTCATCATAAAGTTTCAGGCAGAGCCAGGCCAGCAGGATGCTGCCTGCATAGACGGTGAGAGCCGTGGGCCACACTTCGCCGAACGTATAGTGTTCGTGTTCGATGAGCCAAGAGTAGAACAGGTACATCACGGGGTAGTGGACGGCATAGAGCGGATAGGAGATGTCGCCTGCAAACCGGCATATCCGGGTGGAATGTTTGTCTGTAGTCTTTCCGGAAGCGGCCAGCCACACCAGCAGCGGGAACACGAGGAAGATGCAGAACACTTCGTACAGACCGTTCAGGCAGATGCCCTCTTTTCCTTCTATATAAGGAACGCAGAACAGTACGAGCAACACGGCTGTACAAATCCAGAAGGCCCCCTTGATTTTGACGGGCTTGAAGTGGCGCGAAAGCAGCATACCCAGTGTGAAGGGGAAGAGCATGCGCAGCAGGCCACCCAGGAAGTTGGCACCGTCCAGTGTCCAGCCTACACCGATCATGCCGTATCCCACCACGTCGAACAGAGCGAACCAAGCCAAACCTACTCCCGACAGGACGGTCAGCAAGGCCAGCATCTTGTTGCTCAGGCGATGGATGAAGAGCGCATAGAGGATATTACCGATGTATTCGAAGAAGAGCGACCAGCTCGGACCGTTCAGCGGAAACATCTCGCCGTTGCCGCGTATGTCGTAGCTGGCTCCCGGGGCGGCGGGAATGAAGAACATGGCACAGAGCAGGGCAAGCATTACCAGTGAAAGACTGATGTGGGTGCCGTCCCATTGCACCGAGCCTTGCAACAGATAGAATACCACACCCAGCACAGCTCCCATTACAATCATCGGGTGGAGTCGAATCAGTCGACGCTTGAAGAAGTTGCCCAGACTCATGCTTTTGCCCAACCGGTCGTCGTAGGCATAGCCGATGACGAAACCGGACAGGATGAAGAAGAAGTCTACGGCCAAATAACCGTGGTTGATGACGGTAATGAGGGTACCTCCGGCGGCAAAGGACAGCCCCTCGAATATGTGGTAGAACACAACCAGCAGGGCGGCTACTCCTCTCAGCCCATCGAGTAGCTCATAATGGGGCTTGGTGTCGCTGAAAGCGGCGGAAGAAATGTTTTTCATGTGTGATAATGTTATTTTCTGTGTTAATTCGAGTTATTTGTGGTGGATTCTATAATTCTTAGTCTCCTTCATAATATTCTCCCAGAAAGTAACGGGCAATGAAATCCCAGTTCTGCTGTAGTATTTCCCGACCTCTGTTGAAAGGGAGGGCGACATCACACAAGAGGTTGTTCTGCATACCATACTTCAACAGATCGAATGGACAACGGCCGGGCAGGCAGAACAACTCGTAACCTTCGGCTGTGGCAGTCTGTGCATCATAGGCTGGATTGTGGGAATCACGGAAACAGGCAGCTACGCCGGGAGCCAGTAGCATGCCTTTGGTGTTGGCATAGACTACAAAGTCCTTTTCAGCTTTCAGGTCAGCCAGTATGCCATCGGGATGATCTTCCCACTCCAGTGTACCGATGAGGAAGACGCGTAGTTCTTCGTAAGTTGCAAAATAGAGCAGGGGATTTCCTTGGCTGTATTGCAGGCAGCGTTCCACATCCTTGGTCAACCGACTGTCGGGAGTGACTTCGGGCAGGGGAACGAAAGGTATTTCCAGCAGGTTGAGGTCCATGACCCATGTTTCCGGAGAGGAAATTTCGTTGATGGGGGCTTCTTCGAAAAGGGAGTCCATCCGGTCATAGAGTTGTCGAGCCAGGGTTAGCAATGACTTTTCGGAAGGATTCTGGAAATAGAAAGAAGGATGAACATCAGACAGGTTTTTCCACAGGAGGAAACAGACATCATCCCAATTGATTTCGTCATCAATATAGCTTGTACAGGGGTAGAACGGTAACGGTTGTCCGTACAACGTGCCGTAACGGGTGGTGAATGCTTTCCAGCCTCCGGTTTGAGCAATGGCATCCTGGAAGTAAAGGGTTATGTCCAAAACCGTTTTAGTTATCTTGTCAGCAGTCTTGTTGGCAAACAAGGGGGAAGCTGCAATTAGGGGGAGCATTTCGTTGGTGAAATTCAGATACCATGAGTCTCCGGGTAGCGTTCGGGTACGTCCGTTGGCCTCCAACCAGCGTTTCATATAGATAGTAGAAGTGGTTTTCATGGATGAAATAGCGTTTTAAAGTCTTTTTAAAGCCAGTTTGATCACTTGTTCCACCGGAGCGTCGGGGGTTTCCTTGAGAATAGCCAGTACCACTTTTTGCGAAGCAGCCTGTGCAAAGCCCAGCATGGTGAGGGCGGCTACGGCTTCGTCCATCACCTCGTTGTTGGCAGTAGTGGCGAGCGGAAGTCCCGGCTCGACACCCATTGCCGCGGCTACAGAACCGGTCTTCATCTTGTCCTTCAGGTCCACGATGATGCGCTGGGCAGTCTTCAGGCCGATACCTTTTACTGTCTTCAGCAGGTTGGCGTTCTCCGTACTGATGATGTTGATGAGTTCGGCAGGCGACAGAGCCGAGAGTATCATGCGGGCGGTGTTTCCGCCGATGCCTGACACTGAGATGAGCAGTAGGAAAAGTTCGCGCTCCTGTTTGTCGGCAAAGCCGTAAAGCTGGTAGGCGTCTTCGCGGATGGCTTCGTAGACGTAGAGTTTGCAGGACTTCTTGCCCTGAATGGCCGAATAAGTGTTGAGTGAGATACTGGCCAGGTAGCCCACACCATTGCAGTCGATGATGGCGGCTGCCGGAGTGAGTTCGGCCAGTTCGCCTCGGATGTATTCTATCATATCAAAAAGTTTCGTTGTAGCTGTTCCAGAACAGTGTTTTGTGGTCTGCTCGAACAAATGCTTTACTTGTCTTGTTTTATGTCTGGTGCAAATGTACAAAATATCTCTTGGCTATAAAATAGTCTTAATAAAGAAAAAAGGAAATGGAAGAATGAACTGTTTTATGTTCAAGTTTAAAGAATAATGACTACTTTTGTACCCGCAAAACAGAAAACTGATAATTAAATTCGATAAAAGTATGAAAAAAGTAAGAGCTGCCATCGTTGGTTATGGCAATATCGGGCACTATGTGCTTCAAGCTTTGCAGGCTGCGCCTGATTTTGAAATTGCCGGTGTAGTGCGTCGTGCAGGCGCCGAGAACCGTCCGGCCGAACTGAATGACTATCCTGTGGTAAAAGATATCAAGGAACTGGAAAGTGTGGATGTAGCCATCCTCTGTACGCCGACCCGCAGTGTGGAGAAGTATGCCAAGGAGATTCTGGCACTGGGCATCCATACCGTGGACAGCTTCGATATCCATACGGGTATTGCCGACCTGCGCCGTACGCTGGATGCCGAGGCCAAGGCTCACAACACCGTTTCTATCATTTCGGCCGGTTGGGATCCGGGAAGTGACTCTGTAGTGCGTACACTGCTGGAGGCTATCGCCCCGAAGGGCATCACGTACACCAATTTCGGTCCGGGCATGAGTATGGGACACACGGTAGCCGTGAAAGCCATCGAAGGTGTGAAGGCTGCTTTGTCTATGACGATTCCTACCGGTACGGGCATTCATCGTCGTATGGTGTACATCGAACTGAACGAGGGTTATGACTTCGACAAGGTGGCTGCTGCCATCAAGGCCGATCCTTACTTCGTGAACGACGAAACACACGTGAAGCTGGTGCCCAGTGTGGATGCACTGCTTGATATGGGACACGGTGTGAATCTGACTCGCAAGGGTGTTTCAGGCAAGACGCAGAACCAGCTGTTTGAGTTCAACATGCGCATCAACAATCCGGCTCTGACAGCTCAGGTATTGGTTTGTGTGGCACGTGCGGCCATGCGTCAGCAGCCGGGCTGTTATACAATGATCGAAATTCCCGTTATCGACCTGTTGCCGGGCGAGCGCGAGGAATGGATCTCTCATTTGGTATAATCCCTGACCTATATATAATAAACGGTGAGGGCGCGTCCTGTTGGATGCGCCCTCGTTTTATTTTCATCTTACTTCGCCGGTTTTAACAGCAATGTATGGTTGTTGGTATCGCGCCATTCAGCCATCAGGGCGTAGAAGTCACGGTAGACTTCAGGTGTGAGCAACTGTTGCATGATGCTAAGGCTGCGGGTGACGGTTATCCCATCTGTAGTGGGGTGGTAAGTGAACGATACTTTGCCACACTTGTTGGCCACTACCTTGTCAGCCTTCGGACTCCAAGTAGTACCTTCGGGCAGTTTGATCAGCGTTTCGCTGGTCACGTCCACGGTCTGCGGAAGCAGGATGTTCTCGCGGATGGTGGTATTGGCAGCATAGGCATAGAGCGGAAGAGCAGCCGATATCGGCTTCAAGTTGACAACTTGCCATCCTTCGGGCAGTGTTTGCGAGTTGTCGGCTTTGACTTCCAATACGGCTTTCTGAGTGTCTTGAACTTCGGGTGCTTTCAATTCCAAAGGTTGTGCCTGTAGGTCGGTCACTGTCATGTAGCCTTGCAACCTGGCTTCGTCCGTACCTTGTAGCACTACACCTTTCGGGGTGGCATCCGATTTTACGACGAGGGATATGATGCTTCCCAAACCGAGGTTGTCCACTTCCGCCGGGTGAAGGGCACAGATGGTTACTTCGGCTTTGAGACTGGCAGCCTGTTGCAGGGCGACATCCAGGTTGACCAGTTCGGCCTGTGTACCGTAGGCACTACGGATGATTTCCGAAGCCGGACGTAGGCGGTAGCCCGCTTCTCCGAGCGACACTTTGCATTGGGCGGAACGGTAGAGGCCGTCCATGTAGGTGGCGATGGCGCTGCGCAGGTCGCTGCTGTCTTTTTGGGCGGCTTGCTTTAGTTCGGTCAACTTGGCTTCGATGACAGTGCGGTCGCCGGGGACGAATTGCCGGGCAAGAGACTTCAGTGCGTCGGCATAGCTGGCCCAGGTAGAGGCCACAATGACGGGCATCATGCCGGAAGCTACTTGCTGCACTGTGCCCAGACTACTACGTAACGAGGGATAGGAATAGGGACGCGGTTTTACGTTCTTCAACTTCCAGGTGATGGATTTCATGCCGTCCTTGTTCGTTTCAGTCGGACGGGCGGAAGCGTTCAACAGTTCGTAGTGCAGTGTCTTTCCTTCAGGTACTTCGATGCGTAAAGTGAATTCGTCGATGGGCGACAGCTCTTTTATAGGGCAACAGATGTCCAGTTCGGGCAGGTAGCCGGCACGACTCTTGATGGAGTAGTCCAGGCAGATGGTGGCGCCCAGTTCCAGGCCGGTATGTACTACGACCATTTCCTTCAGCCCGTTATAGGCAGGGGCATTGGTGGCTGCGGAGGGCAACACTTCGACAAAGGCGTTGTCGGGAGTACGGACGATGGTGCCGTCCTTCTGCCGCGTGTACGAATCGTGTATTTCGAGCTGCTGGTATTGCGGATCGTAGACGATGAACGTTTCGCCGTAGAGGCTGTTCATGGCGGCGTGGGTGTAGAGGGTCAGTTCTTTCTGTACGCGGAGTTCCTGACTGCCGTCGGCGTGCAGGGTGTAGATCTTCGACAGCTTGCCAAAACGTGCCTCGGGTGCGGCCTGTGCGGTGAGGGTCATGGACAGGAACAGGGCAAGCACACCTATATATAGATGGATTGTTTTCATTCTTCTTCTTTGTTTTGAGTGTTTGACGAATCGGTTCATTTCTTTACGACGAGGTACTGGCCGTAGCTCTTGGCGGTGTTGACGGCCTGGCGGAAGCTGTTCCAGTCGGCTGCCTCATAGACGCGCTTCTTCAGGGCGAGGCGGGTCTTCACGGTCAGGCGGTTGCCCTCCTGGGCAATGGAACCTTCGAAGTCGGCTGCCTGTCCGCTGAGGCTATCCTGACGTGGTTCTCCTGCCAGTTGGTAGCCCGAGGGCAGACGGAGTGTTTCGTCCAGTTCCACCAGACGCGAACAGCCGTCCTTGAAACCATACTGACGTGTCTCCAGACTGGTGTCGATGCGCAGGTAGGACATCACTTGCGTATAGAGGTTGTTCAGCACGAAAGGCTTGAAGACCATCTCGCTGCCGTCGCCCGCCAGGGCATAGTCGGGTATTTCGTAGCGGAAGGTGATGCGGATGGGAGCCTTCTGATAGTCCTTCGGGTTGCGTCCGTAGTCCACGCTGAGGAGGCGTGCCTTGGGAGAAACGTTCAGCAGCTGGCGCTCCATCGTGTTCTGCCACTCGCTCTGGAAGCCGGTGGTGAAGATGCGGCGGATGTTGCTGTCGCTCTGTCCTTCTGCTTCAATGGTGAAGCTGCCTCGCAGGGTGCCGTCGGCGGAGAGGCGGTTGTCGGCGTGGATGCGGACGTAGTGGTTCTCGGGAGCGGAGACGGGTGTCAGGCAGAGGTCGGTGCCTTCGGGCGTGCCGGGCAGGTAGTTCTGTTGCTGTTCGGCACTGCTCCACAGCTCGCGGCAGAAGGGCACCCACGTGGGGTCGAGAGGCATCAGCGTGCCGTCCTTCAGGCGTACCACGGCTACGCAGTGGTTGAAGTGGTCGGCAGGGATGGTCTCTACGCGGCTGCCTGCCATCGTCATGGCCGGATAGGCTTCGAAGCCCGCCATGCGCAGGAAGGCGATGAGTGTGCCCGCGATGTCCTTGCACACGCCGCAGCGGTCGGTGTAGTTCATCTTCAGGTTGTGCAGGGTGAAGCCTTCGCCCTTGCCCATGGTGATGCCGGCGTAGCGGATGTTGTCGGCCACCCAGTGGGTCAGCACGGCTATCTTCTCCAGGTCGGTCTTCTTGCCGCGTATCAGTTCGTCCACCTTGCGCTGGGCTTCGGGGATGGCGGTGAAGCTGCCGTAGTCTTCGTTGACGCCATGGAACCAGCGCGACTTCTCACGCCAGTCGGCAGTGGTGGACATCATCAGTTTGGGCGCGGCGTCGTAGAAGTCCACCATGTTCGGCTCGCGGCGGAAAGGCATCAGGCCGTCCGAGGCAAAGGTGTAGACTTTGCGTCCGTCTTCGTAGCGCAGGGACGAGGCGCAGCTGCCTTGGTAGAACTGAAACTGCATGTCCTTCTCGGCAGGCAGACTGACACGGTAGACTTTGCGCACCGTCGGGTCACTGCTCCAGAAGGGCACGATGTCGTAGAACTGGCCGCGCATGGGCGGGATGAAGCGTGAGTCGTCTCCGTCCTGAGGCATGTCGGCCAGCAGGGCATAGGTGAATCCCTTCTTGTCTATTTCGTAGTCAATGACGTCGCCGGGCTTCAGCTGCCCCAGCTCGATCATAATCTGACGGGCACCCCAGTAGATGGCACGGGCGGGTGCGGCATAGTCCAGGGTTTTCGATACATCCACTTCGGTCTTCGTACCGTCGGCATGGTGGACGGTGACCCGACGGAAGCGGGCGGCAGCCGTCAGCGGGTCGTAGTCGTACTTCAGTACGCGCTGGCGCAGGGCGCCGGCAGGTGTCTGCACCTTGACGGTGCGGCACACGGCGAACGAACCTTGTCCGCTGGGTTGTACCGTGACGCTGGTGCTGTCCAGCAGGTTGACACAATCGTGTCGGGCGTAGGCCTCGTCCTGCAAGGTCGTCCGTTCATAGGCCTTCCACGACTGGGCCTGGAGAGCCGTCGCTCCGCACAGCAGGGCGGCGGCCAAGGTAGCAGTTGTTTTTCTCATATCGTTTGATTTTAGTTTGGAACAGGCTTGTCTTTTTTTCGTTGTCGCTGTATCGGCGTGCTAAGGTAAGATTTTCCGTTCGAAAAAGCAAGCTTTCGCGGTTTGCGAAAGCTTGCTGACGCTGCGATGATATTTTTCAGATGCTGGAAAACTTTATCTCGCTGAGATAGCACTTTCCCAAAGCTGGAAAGCTTCATCTCGCTGAGATAGCACTTTCCCAAAGCTGGAAAGCTTCATCTTGCCAAGATAGCACTTTCCCGAAGCTGGAAAGCTTCATCTTGCTGAGATAGCACTTTCCCGAAGCTGGAAAGCTTCATCTCGCTGAGATAGTACTTTCCCAAAACTGGATAACCTTATCTCACTAAGATGGCGTTTTCTTGAAACTGGAACGCGAAAAAAAACGCGGGCGGCTCGGACAGGCACGAAATGCTGATGCAGTCAGTCCGTGCAGGTCCGGGTCGCCCGCGTATGGGGGAGGGGGAATCCGCCTGTTTATTAACAGGTCAGAAAATGAACCTCAGTACATCGTTCAGGTTCGCCCAAAGAAGTAGGGCGAAAAGTAGGAACATGCCCACCATCTGCGCACGTTCCATGAACTTGTCGCTGGGTTTGCGGCGTGCCACAATCTCGTAGATGAGGAACAGCACGTGGCCGCCGTCCAGGGCAGGAATAGGCAGAATGTTCATGAAGGCCAAAATGATGGAGAGGAAAGCTGTCATGTACCAGAACTGGTGCCAGTCCCACGTAGCGGGGAAGATGCTGCCGATGGTGCCGAAGCCACCCAGCTGCTTGGCGCCCTCCTTGGAGAAGAGGTATTTCATTTGTCCCACGTAGCCCTTCAGTGTGTTCACACCCAGCATGACGCCGGCGGGGAAGGAGGAGAAGAAGGTGTATTCCTTCTTCACCACGGGTAGCAGGTGGGAGGTACGCATGTCGGCCGTGATGCCTATTTCGTAGAGCGAGTCGGTGGTTAGCGTCAGGGTATCGGTCACGCCGCTTCGCACGTAGGTCAGGCAGATGTCGTGCGAGGCCTGTCCGTCAGCCTTACGTTTCAGCATCTCTTCCTTGAAGTCGAAGTAGGCGATGTTGCGTCCGTCCAGCTGCGTGATGCTGTCGCCCGGTTGCAGTCCGGCCAAGGCAGCAGGACGTCCATCCACGATGCTGTCGATGACAAACGGGTAGCGGAAATCGGCAAAGCGAGTACTGTCTGCCAGCAGGCGGTCCATCAAGTTATCGGGAATGTAAACTGAAGCCTCTTGGCCGTCGCGCAGCACCGTCACTTGGCGGGCATCGACAATGGCCGTCAGCAAGTCGCTGCCCATGCGCTCGAAAGGTACGCCATCGGCTGAAATCAGCACGTCGCCGTCGCGGAATCCTGCCTGATGCATGGTTTCATTGAAGTCCATGCCAAGTGGTACCTTCTGCACGGGGATGTAAGAGTCGCCCCAAGCGAAGAGAATCATGGAGTAGATGAACAGGGCGAGCAGGAAATTGAACAGTACGCCGCCCACCATGATGAGCAGTCGTTGCCATGCGGGCTTGGCGCGAAACTCCCATGGCTGCATGGGTTGTTTCATCTGTTCGGTATCCATCGACTCGTCTATCATACCAGCAATTTTAACGTATCCGCCCAGCGGTAGCCAGCCGATTCCATATTCCGTTTCGCTGTTCTTGGGTTTGAACTTGAACAGTGTGAACCAGGGATCGAAGAAGAGGCAGAACTTTTCGACCCGCGTCTTGAAGAGGCGGGCAAAGAGGAAGTGCCCCATTTCGTGGATGACGACGAGCAGCGAAAGGCTCATGACAAGTTGTAGGGTACGAATCAAAAATGTTTCCATTATTTATTCAACTATAAATTATCAATTATTAAAATTCAATTATTTGTTTATCAAGCTTTTTGCTACACAGCGCGCTTCGGTGTCTGTTGCAACATAATCTTCGTAGGTAGGTTGCTGGATGAAAGCTACGCGCTCCATGGTCTTTTCAATTACGTCGCTCATACCGAGGAACGAGATGCGGTCGTGTAGGAAAGCAGCCACACAGACTTCGTTGGCAGCATTGACGATGCAGGGTATATTTCCTCCACGGTGCAGGGCTTCGTAGGCCAGTGCTAGGTTGCGGAAACGCGTAGTATCCGGTTGTTCGAAAGTGAGCTCTGTACATTTCGTGAAGTCCAGCCTAGGAAACGAGGCATGCAAGCGGTCGGGGTAGGAGAAGGCATACTGGATGGGCAGGCGCATGTCCGGCATGCCAAGCTGTGCCTTCACTGCACCGTCTTCGAACTGTACCATGCTGTGTATGACCGATTGCGGATGGACTACTACTTCTATTTGGTCCGGCCGTACGCCGAAGAGCCACTTGGCCTCTATTACTTCAAATCCTTTGTTCATCATCGAAGCCGAGTCGATCGTGATTTTGGCTCCCATGTCCCAATTGGGGTGGCGCAGTGCCTGTTCTTTGGTTACCGTCTTCAGTTGTTCGTGACTAAACGTGCGGAAAGGACCTCCGGAAGCCGTAAGTATTACTTTTTCAATAGCGTTGCCTGCTTCTCCGGCCAGGCATTGGAAGATGGCAGAATGTTCCGAGTCGACTGGCAGGATGGGGGTGCGGTTTACGCGTGCCAGTTGATTGATGAGTTCTCCTGCTACCACTAACGTTTCCTTATTAGCCAAGGCAATAGCCTTGCGTGCACGGATGGCATTTATCGTGGGGCGCAGTCCTGCATATCCTACCATTGCTGTCAGTACGATGTCTATCGGTTTCTCCTGTACTATTTGGCAAAGTGCTTCCTCGCCAGCATATACTTTAACTGGCAGGTCGGCCAAGGCATCCTTCAGTTGTTGGTATTTTGCTTCATTGGCTATTACTACTGCTTCGGGCTTGAATTTACGTGCCTGAGCGATGAGTTCTTCCACTCGGTTGTTGGCTGTCAGTACATAAGCTTCGTACTTGTCGGGATGCTCCTCAATCACTTGCAACGCCTGTGTCCCGATTGAACCAGTGGAACCAAGTATGGCTATCAGTTTTTTCATGATATATCGTTTATTTAGAATACAATATAAATTTCAGGGTTGATGGCACGGCCCCGATGCCACAACTCAAAATGCAGATGTGGGCCAGTACTCAGCTGTCCTGTATTACCAACCAATGCGATCGCTTCTCCACCTTTTACCGTGTCGCCCTCTTTTTTGAGTAGAGATCCGCAGTGTTTGTAGGTGGATACGAAATCTTGTCTGTGTTGTACCTGTATCACATATCCCGTTTCAGCGGTATAGGTACTCAGAATAACGGTGCCATCCAGAGTGGCCAATACGCTTTCGCCTGGATTAGCGGCAATATCTGTACCGTAGTGCTTCTGTTCAGCATTAAAGGAGGATGATACGATTCCTCTGGTGGGACAATGGAAATTTAGTCCATCTGCCGACATGGCAGTTATGGTTGTCAGATTGTATTTTTCTTTCTCTTCGTATTGTTTGCGAAACTCTTCTTCCCGTTTGGTTCGTTTCATGAGTGAATCCTGACGCAGGGTTGTCAATGAGTCGATGGACTGAATGGTATCTGCCTTAACGTCGCCGCGGAAGATGTCCTGTATATTCATGATGTACAGGTTCTGCCGTTCTACCAATTGTTGGAGCGAGTCTACACGCAAAGCATTGTCTACTACTTGTGCGCGGATTTCACTGTTCATATAGCCGGGCAGATAATTACGCAGTGGAGTGAAAGCTACGATCAGTGAGGCTATCAGAAATAGAACAGTCAATACGGACAGGAGTACAGAGATGCCGTTCAGCTTGGACACATGCAAGCCTACCACCTCTTCCAACGTATTCTCGTTGACGATGGTCAGCTTGTACTTGAACTTGATGTTGTTCCAGAAAGCTTTACTTTTTCTTCTTTTCTTAGGGGTCGGCATGTCTTCTTTATGTGTATAGGTTATTCCTCTTCTGCTTTATCAAGGTCTATTAGGCCGACGGGAAGGTCGACAGTAATCACTTTATGCTTTCGGTCGATATCGGTAATGAACTCTTCTTGAGCAGGTATCAATAGTTCTTCGCTGTTATGGTCAACGACAAACAGGGTGTTGATGGTAGAAGTATCTACATCTGTCACTTCCCCTATGTTACCGTGGTGGATTTCTTCCATACGAAACCCGATGAAATAATTCCATGTCAGTTCACCGTTGTCAGCACTTTCTGCATGTTTTACAGGAAACCAGACTTCGACGTTGGTAAACATACGGGCACGCTCTGCAGTGTCCACTCCTTCGAGTTTCATCAAGGCGGTGGAATCTGAGCGGAAGCGGTATTCTTCGATAAAGAAAGGTACGAAGATGCCGTCTAGCAGACAAATGATGTATTCTGCCTCCACCCGATCGAAAATGTCGTCGGTGAAAGTGAACTGCAGTTCGCCATGGATACCATGTGGCTTGTTGAATATACCTATCTTATATACTTCTTCTCGTTTAATCATATGGTCAGATTCTCGTGATTCTTGCTCCGATAGCATTCAGACGCCCTTCAATGTCCTGATAACCGCGGTCTATTTGTTCGATGTTGTGGATGCGGCTGATACCGTCGGCGCTCATGGCTGCAATGAGCAGGGCGATACCGGCACGAATGTCGGGTGAGGTCATGTTGCCGCCGTGTAGGCGGAAACCACGGTTGTGGCCGATGACTACAGCGCGGTGCGGGTCGCAGAGGATGATCTGTGCTCCCATGTCTATCAGCTTGTCTACGAAGAACAGGCGGCTTTCGAACATCTTCTGGTGGATGAGTACACTTCCCTTAGCTTGAGTAGCTACTACGAGCATCACACTCAGCAGGTCGGGGGTTAGTCCTGGCCAGGGGGCGTCGGCAATGGTCATGATGGAGCCGTCGATGAACGACTCTATCTCGTACGTCTCTTGTGCAGGGACGTAGATGTCGTCTCCTTGCTGCTCTAAGTGGATGCCCAGGCGGCGGAAGCACTGGGGAATAATACCCAGGTTTTCGTAGGAGACGTTCTTGATGGTCAGTTCGCTGGCTGTCATTGCGGCCATGCCGATGAAACTACCCACTTCGATCATGTCAGGCAGGATGGTGTGCTCTGTACCGTGCAATTCCTTTACCCCTTCAATCGTAAGCAGGTTCGAGGCGATACCTGTTATTTTAGCACCCATGCGGTTCAGCATACGGCAGAGTTGTTGTACGTAAGGTTCGCAGGCCGCGTTGTAAATGGTTGTTTTTCCTTCGGCCAGCACGGCGGCCATGACGATATTGGCCGTACCTGTAACAGATGCCTCGTCCAGTAGCATATAGGTGCCTTTTAGGCGGTCGGCCGTTATTTCGAACGTGCCGGCCTCTTCATTATATCTGAAGTCGACTCCCAAATTCTGAATGCCAATGAAGTGAGTGTCAAGTCTCCGACGCCCTATCTTGTCACCTCCTGGTTTGGAGATGATAGCCTTGCCGAAGCGTGCCACCATGGGGCCTACCAACATTACCGAACCACGCAGGCTGGAGCATTTCTTCAGGAACTCTTCGCTTTCCAGGTAGGCAGTATCTATCCGTGTCGCTTGGAAGGTATAGGTGTCAATTCCTGTTTTAGACACTTCTACCCCCATGTCGCGCATCAGCTGAATCAGGTTGTTTACGTCCAGAATGTTGGGTACATTGTGCACGGTCACCTTCTCTGCTGTGAGCAGGGTGGCGCAGATGATTTGCAATACTTCATTCTTGGCTCCTTGCGGATGGATGTCACCTGCCAGCCTGTGTCCTCCTTCGATGATGAATGATGCCATGATAGTCGGTTTGTTGGATCTGTTTGTGAAGTCCGCTAATGGGGCAGAATTCAATATTTCTTTTTCTTGTTATTTCGGTTGTTATTGTTATTGGGGGTATTGGCCTTGGTCGGACGATAGTATAAGTCAATTCGTTCGGCCATCAGCTTCAGAATTTCATCTGTCATCTGTAATTTCCCGCCCGACAGTTCATACAAATCGTCTGCTATTTTGCGGTCGTCTACCGTGTCTTTGTTCCACGTCATGTAGTCCTTCTTCATGTGGTTGCAGATGAGGGCTACCAGATTTTGCTTTTCATCCCCTTCAGGAAATTCGCATGCCTTTTGGATCAGCACTTCCAGTGTGCGGCCGTAATGGCGGTAACGGATTTTTGTGCAGGGATAAGGCACAGGCTCAGGTTTGGCATCGAGGTTGTTTTTGGGGATTACCTCAAACGGATAGTCGATGTCCAGCTTGAAGTCGGACATGATAGCCAAGTGATCCCATAACTTGTGTTTAAAGTCGGGTACGTCGCGCAGGTGAGGAAACATTCCTCCCATGATGTTGATGATGGTGTTGGCGCAACGTTGGCGTTCGGCACGGTCTTCGATGGTCAGTGCGTGGTCTACCATGTTCTGGATGCTGCGACCATATTCAGGCAGGGGCATCCGTTTCTGTTGGGTGTTATATTGCATATATTCAGTAAATTATCGGTTTATGGTGAACGGCTAATTATCCGTTCAGCAGATTTTTAGGTTTGCCAGCTACGAATTCCTTCAGGTAGAAGGGTTCGAAGTAGGCTACGTCTTCGAAATTCTCTTCAGCGATGGCTTTCTCGGCCAGGGGAAACATCATACTGGCCAGCGGGCGGATGCCGTCGATAAAGTGAGCGTTGGGGTGCGTAATTTTTTCCTTGCACTTGGCTGCTCCGTCTCCGAAGAAATAGACAGGGTGCTGGTCGAGGAATTCGCGGTATGAGTTTTCGTCTACAATGTCGGCAGCAATGTCGCGTACGGGTTTCAAGGCGCGGTCGTAGACGGCAGCATAGACTTCCATGCGGCGGGCATCTATCATGGGGCACAGCAGGGCATTGTCGGGAAGCTCGTCGTGATAGAGCAATACCGGCACGCACTGTACTTTCAGCGTAGGCAGGCCAATGAGTTTCAGATTACGTCCGTAGCAGATGCCTTTTGCCATGGATACTCCGATGCGTAGGCCTGTATAGGACCCCGGCCCGCAACTGACGGCCACCGCATCCAACGGCATGGCATGGCTATCGGCGAAAGACAATGCTTCGTCTACAAAAACTCCCAATGATACGGCATGTGAAGGGCCGTTCAAGTCTTCCTTTTTGAACACTACCTGCCCGTCTTCGCTCACGGCTACCGAACAGGCGGAAGTGGATGTTTCAATATGCAGGATACATGACATAGTTACTATTCATCTTTTTAATCAGCTGACAAATTTACGTGATTATTTTCAGTAATTAAAAATAATCGTGTAATTTTGCACAAAACTTAAGAAGCATTATGATACAGTCGATGACGGGATATGGCAAGGCTATTGTCGAATTGCCCGATAAAAAGATAAATGTTGAGATAAAATCGCTTAACAGCAAGGCGATGGATCTGTCGGCACGAATTGCTCCCGCTTACAGAGAGAAGGAGATGGAAATCCGCAACGAAATAGCCCGCGTGCTGGAGCGTGGCAAGGTGGATTTCAGCCTTTGGGTGGAGAAAAAGGATGCCGAGCAACTGGCTACTCCCATCAATCAGGAACTGGTGGCTGCCTACTATCATCGTATCAAGGAAATCTCTTCTGCTACAGGTATTCCTGAGCCTGAAGACTGGTTTGGTACTCTGCTTCGTCTGCCTGATGTGATGACCAAGACCGAGACACAGGAACTGAGCGAAGAGGAGTGGCAGGTGGCTCATGCGGCCGTCGAAGAGGCACTGAACCATCTGGTGGACTTCCGCAAGCAGGAAGGTGCTGCACTTGAGAAAAAGTTCCGTGAGAAAATAGCCAACATTGCCCATCTGCTCGAAACAGTGGAGCCTTATGAAAAGGAACGTGTCGGAAAAATAAAGGAACGCATTGTCGATGCGCTCGAGAAGACGATCAGCGTGGATTACGACAAGAACCGTCTGGAGCAGGAACTCATCTATTACATCGAGAAGCTGGATATCAACGAAGAGAAGCAACGCCTTAGCAATCACTTGAAATATTTCATCAGCACGCTGGAAACAGGTAGCGGACAGGGTAAGAAGTTGGGCTTCATCGCACAGGAGATGGGGCGTGAAATCAACACCTTGGGCAGCAAGTCCAACCATGCGGAGATGCAGAAGATCGTGGTTCAGATGAAGGATGAGTTGGAGCAGATCAAGGAACAGGTACTGAATGTAATGTAATCGATTTTAAGTATGGGTAAACTGATTATCTTTTCCGCCCCTTCAGGTTCGGGCAAATCGACCATCATCAACTATCTGCTGACGCAGAACCTGAACTTGGCTTTTTCCATTTCGGCCACCAGCCGTCCGCCGCGTGGCACGGAGCGTGATGGCGTAGAGTATTTCTTCCTCTCGCCCGAAGAATTCCGCCGTCGTATTGCTGAGGGTGAGTTTTTGGAGTACGAAGAAGTCTACCACGACCGCTTCTATGGTACATTGAAGTCGCAGGTCGAAAAGCAGTTGGCTGCTGGGCAAAATGTGGTGTTCGACGTCGATGTCGTAGGCGGATGCAATATCAAGAAGTTTTATGGCGACCGTGCCCTGTCTGTCTTTATCCAGCCGCCTTCGGTCGAAGAGCTGCGCAAGCGCCTGGTGGGGCGAGGTACTGATACGCCCGAAGTCATCGAGGATCGTGTGGCCAAGGCTGCCTACGAAATGTCTTTTGCCCCGAAGTTCGACAAGATTATTGTGAACGACGACTTGGAGACAGCCAAGGCCGAGGCGTTGGAGGTAATTACCCAATTCCTGAAGGCATGACGAAAGATTATAGCGGCAAGAACTTCTCGCGCAAGATGAACAAGGGATTGTTGATTGTCAACCTCATCTTGCTGGTATGTGCCGTATGGTTGCTAATTGCCAATATACAGCACGAAGAATACACTGTAGCTATAGGCATGGGGCTTGTCGGCATAGTGTCCATCGCGAACGGCACCCTTGCTTTCCTTCGGCTGAAGGGAAAGAAAATCTGATGCGCTTATGGATGTTGGTATCTTCAGCGGTTCGTTCAACCCCATCCACGTCGGCCATCTGGCTTTGGCTAATTACCTTTGCGAGTTTGGCGGGCTGGATGAATTGTGGTTTCTGGTGACTCCCCGCAATCCTTTTAAGGTGGGGCAGGATTTGCTGCCTGATGCCTTACGGTTGGAGCTGGTGCAACTTGCCGTAGAGGGATATTCCAAGTTTCGTGCTTCCGATTTCGAATTCCATTTGTCTCAACCTTCTTATACCATCCATACGTTCGACCGCCTGAAGGAAGTCTATCCGCAACACACGTTTCACCTGATTATCGGATCGGACAACTGGCACTCCTTCTCCCGCTGGTATCAGTCCGAACGCCTGCTGGCCGAGAATCCCATTTTGATTTATCCCCGTTCAGGCTATCCCGTCGACGTGTCTTCTCTGCCTCCTCGCGTGCGTCTGGTCGATTCGCCTGTACTCGAAATCAGCTCTACCTTTATCCGAGAGTCTATCGAGGCAGGGAAGGATGTACGCTATTTCCTCCATCCTCGCGTGTACGAACGGCTGATGCAGAAGTAAGCTTTCGGCTTCGTTCACTTGCCTTAATTATGCTCCCCAAAAACAAGTAATGTTTTTGCTGAATGGAAAGCATTGTTTTGTCGAGCGAAAAGCAATGCTTTACCATGCAAAAAGCAATGTTTTATGAAACGGAATAGGTTGGAACTTTAGGAAGGGGCTGTTATAGGTCGAATAGTCTCTCTACCGCCACGGCTACTCCATCTTCATCATTACTCAGGGTAATGTAGTCAGCAGCTTGCTTCACTGGCTCCTGGGCATTGGCCATGGCAACGCCCATACCTGCGAATTTAATCATGCTAAGGTCATTGTAACCGTCGCCCATGGCTACCATCGCTTCACGCGTGAGGCCCAGTTTGTCCAATAGCACGGACAAGGATTGGGCTTTGTCGATGCCCATTGGCACCAGCTCCAGAAAGTAAGGCTCCGAGCGGTAGACGCTGATTTGTCCCTGCAGGCGGAGGGAGAGTTCGGCTTCGGTTCGTATCAGTCGGTCGGGGTCGCCCACGATGAGGCATTTGGGCAGGGGGAGGGGAGCTGCTGCCAGAAAATCGTCTACGGCACGTATCTGCATTTTGTTCAGAAAGGCTTCCTTGCGGACATATTCGTCGTCGGGACTTTCGGTCAGGATGTATTCGTTGTCGTAGGTCAGGATGGCCTGTTCGTTACGCACAGAGGCTGTATAGAGTATGGGCAGCACATCGTCGGGCAAGAGGTTCTTGTAGAGCAGACGGCCTGTGCCCCATTCGATAATTTCGCCTCCGTTGTAGGAGAGGATGAAACCACCGTATTCTTTCATGTGTAGAGCGTCGGCCAGGGGAGCGATGCCATACGTGGGGCGGCCTGAGGCCAGTACCAGGCGGACATCTCTTTGCTGGAGGCGGAGCAGGGTCTGCAGGTTGCGTGGAGAAATCTCTTTCTTCGAGTTGGTCAGGGTGCCGTCCAGGTCGAGGACAAGCAGGTGGTATTTTTTTGTCATCTTGTGGTTTCTTTATTGAATTTTAGCGGCAAAGATACGGAAAGACGAGAGCAGAGGCAAATCACAAGAGCAGGAATTTTCTGTCTGATTGAGGAATGTATTTCCTTTTTTTGAGCAAAGTGAAAAAATAATCGTTTTTTGATCGAGAAAAATGTTTTTTGTATTGTTATTATTGCTACCTAAGCTATCGGCTATTCTTCAAGGTTTGTAATGGCTGGAACTATGGAAAATATTTTTAATAGAATTAAGTATGGAAACGACAAAAGAAATCTATGAAGCCCCCCTTTGTACAGTCATCGAAGTGGAGCCCGTGCAAGTAATCTGCTCCAGTGTAACAGGTTCACACCAAGGATTTGGTGAAGATAATTACGGATGGTAATTGACATACAGAAATCCAACCAATCAACTTATCAGTCATGAAACAAATCAAAGCTATACTCTATCTGGCGGTCTTGACCGCCATGGTATCCGCCTGCTCCGAGGACGAACTGGCAGACAACACACGACCCTCAGGCAAAGTGCCAATGGAATTCTACGCCAACACCGACGCCTCCACACGCACCGAGCTCACTACCGGAAATGCCGTATATTGGGAAGCGAACGACACCATCTCGCTGTTCGACCCCAACGGCGATAACAATCGCTTCTATACTACCGAAAGCGGTCCGAGCGTCACCTTCACAGGCGAGGCAACTCCTGTCGAGGGTACCTATTATGCTCTCTACCCGTATGATGCGAATGCACAAATAAAAGGCACCACCATCACCACCACTCTGCCAGCCGAACAGGATGCACGAGAAGGTAGCTTTGCACAAGGCCTGAATCCGTCCGTAGCCACGGCCGATGCGCAGCACAACCTTTGTTTCAAAAATGTTTGTGCTTTGGTGAAATTTACGCTTGTCGAAAATATCACTACTACCATAACCAAGGCAACACTTTGCGGAAACAACGGTGAGGCGTTGGCAGGGACACTGACTATCGATGCTTCACAAGAGAATCCGATAGCGAATGTTGACCCCGAATGGGCTGGAATAGAAATTGCTTTAAAAGGAAACTTAATTGCAGGAAAAAACTACTATTTCGTAACCGCCCCGGCCACACTAAGCAACGGGATAACGCTTACACTTTATAACTCAGATGGATATATATGGAAGAGAGAAGGCACTCAATCTGCCACATTTACAGCTAGCCGCATACTAAATTTGGGAACGATGCAACCTGACGAATTCGAACCGGAACAGGGATATGAAGTGATAGACGGCACGTATCACATTTACAATGCCAAAGGCTTGCAGGCTTGGGCTTCAGATACCGATGTATTGAACAAGAGCGTCATACTGGAAAAGGACATAGACCTGACAAACGTGGACTGGACACCTGTAGGTAGCAACATGAACACCGGCACAGGCTACGCCGGAGACTTCGACGGCAATGGAAAATTTATCTATAACCTCGTGGTAGAAAGCGACGCAAGCAATGTGGGTTTCTTCGGTGGACTGGCTGAAAAAGCCAAGGTGCATAATGTGAAGTTTGCTAACGCCCAAGTAACTGCCACCAGCGGAGCTGCCTATGCAGGCGTGATAGCCGGATCCAGCATGGGTAAGATAGAAAGCTGCAACGTGCGTAGCTCCCAAGTGGCGGGACACTATGCCGGAGCCATCGTGGGAAACAACAGTGTGCAGGTGAACGGATGCAATGCACTTGATGTTGAGGTCAGTGCCACTCATGCCGCCGGAGGCATCGCAGGTGCCAGCTATGGAAAAACAGAATATTGCAGTGTATCGGGCAACAGCCACATAACAACAACAGGATCAAGCACTCGTGCCGGAGGCATCATAGGAACCTCTTCCCAAGAAGGCGGCGTCAGCACCAGCGGTCGACTGCTGAAGTGTGCCGTAGATGGTGCTACCATTTCGGGATATTGGGCTGGAGGCATTGCCGGTGAAAACAGCTTCGGCATTGTGGCGCAATGTATTGCCAACAGGGTGACGGTAACCCACAACTCATCCCAACCAAGTTCCCGCCTGGGTGGTGTGGTAGGTTATAACACTCGAGGCGATGTAGTGGCCAGCTATTCGGCTTATTCTACAATAGGTACTGAAAAACTTATATCAGAAGCGATGGGCGGTATTGTGGGATATAATAACAACAGTTCGTCAAATGTCTATGGATGTTATTCTACGCATGTATCATTATTGGGTACAGTAAATAATAGAGGAAGTATTGCTGGATATACTGGTGGACATGTCACTTCGTGCTACGCAATTTTGCCCGATGGGGTAACCGGTATTAGTCTGGTAGGTGGCGGTTCGTTCTCTTCCGATCATTGTGTGGATGCTGGGGGTGCAAATTATGAGGTCTTGGTTACCGGTGTTGACAATCTTACCGCTTCTGACGGCTCTGTCTGGGAAGCAGTCAAGATATGGGATCTTACCGCTTCGGGTACTCCTACCATCGTGTCGACTTATATTTGCGAGCCGCCGGCCACGAAGCCTTGACCTCGCATCTTTGTGATAAATGAAAGCCCTCAACGACCTTGTCCGGCAGTTGAGGGCTTTTTATGTTTGGCCTGTTTGATATGGAATGTGTCGGATTACTCCAAGCACTCATCCAAGTCATGCGCCAACTGTTCCTTGTCAAGGTGTTGGCCGATGAAGACAATCTTTTGCATGCGGTCGCCGTACTTTTCGTCCCAGTCGCGAAGCAAGCCAGGCTCTTGTTTCATCAGCTCGATGAGGTCTTCTTCGGGCGCGGTGGCATACCACTGTCCTGCCTCGGTGAGCTGCTTCTGCACGCCTACCTGCTCAAAGAGGTAGGACATGTCGCGGTTGTGGCTGAAGTAGCATACACCCTTGGCGCGGATAATGTTCTTCGGCCAGCGGGTGGCGATGAAGTGGTCGAGCTTGTGGATGTCGAAGGCCGGTCGGCGGTAGTATACAAATGTGCCGATGCCGTATTCTTCCACCTCTCCGCCTTCGTGGTCGTGGTGGTGATGGTGGTGATGATGTCCTTCTTCTTCGTGCTCGTGTTCCTCGTGGTGGTGCTCTTCTTCATGCTCGTGGTGATGGCTGCCGTGGGCATGTGCTTCGCGCTCCTCTTCCTCCGTGGCGGCCCGTTCTATTTCGCGGATCCAGCCGGCTGAGGTGGCGGCACGTTCGAAGTCGAACAGATGTGTGTCGAGCAGTTTCTCCAGCGGTACGTCGGCGTAGTTGCATTCGATGATTTCGGCTGAAGGTTGCAGGGTGCGGATGATTTTCTTGATGCGTCCCAACTCTTCGGGCTTCACTTCGGCTGCTTTGTTTAACAGGATGATGTTGCAGAACTCTATCTGCTGGATGATGAGGTTTTCGATGTCTTCCTCGTCCAGTCCCTTGCGTGTCAGGCTGTCGCCGCAGGCAAATTCGCTTTGCAGGCGCAGGGCGTCGACTACGCTGACCAGGCAGTCCAGGCGGCAGATGCCGTGGCGGGTATAGGCATCGCCCAGGCGAGGGATGGAACAGAGTGTCTGTGCGATGGGTTCGGGCTCGCAGATACCGCTGGCTTCGATGACGATGTAGTCGAAACGTTCGGTGCACATCAGTTCATAGACTTGCTCGATGAGGTCGGCCTTCAGTGTGCAACAGATGCAGCCGTTTTGCAGGGCTACGAGGCTGTCGTCTTTCTGAGCCACTACGCCGCCTTTCTGGATGAGGTCGGCATCGATGTTCACCTCGCCGATGTCGTTCACGATGACAGCGAAGCGGATGCCTCGCTTGTTGGCCAGGATGCGGTTCACCAAGGTGGTTTTGCCACTGCCCAGGTATCCCGTGAGCAGCAGTATGGGAATTTCTTTTTGTTTCATGTCGTTTTTTATTTAGCAGGGGCAAAGATAAGCCTTCTGGATTAGATTATGCTTCCAAGTCCTACCTTTTTCTTGTAAGTTCTCTTTGTTTTTAGATAAAATAGGATGCACTTCGACAGCGTCTTCACTTAAAAGCAGGCTTTTAGTTTGGTACTGCGCTCACCTTTCACTATTTTTGCAGAAGCATCTGCGGAGAGGGCGGTTGTTGGTTCCTCTTTCTGTCAAAAGATGCCATGTCGTAACCCTTAAAAAGAAAGAGATTTATGTTTTCTGGAATTGTAGAAGAGTGTGCCACGCTGGTAAACGTGGTAAAAGAACAGGAGAATGTGCATTTCACTTTCCGTTGCTCCTTCGTGGGCGAACTGAAGATTGACCAAAGTGTGGCTCACAACGGCGTCTGCCTGACCGTCGTGGCGCTGACCGACGATACTTATACCGTCACTGCCATGAAGGAGACGCTCGACCGCTCCAACCTGGGCTTGCTGAAGGTGGGCGACGAGGTAAACGTGGAGCGCAGCATGATGATGAACGGACGTCTGGACGGACACATCGTGCAGGGGCATGTCGATCAGACGGCTACTTGCATCGACGTGAAGGATGCCGAAGGCAGCTATTATTTCACCTTCCGCTATGCGTTCGACAAGGAAATGGCCCGACGCGGCTACATCACTGTGGACAAGGGTTCGGTTACAGTCAACGGAGTCAGCCTGACGGTGTGCAATCCCACGGATGATACCTTCCAGGTAGCCATCATTCCCTATACCTTTGAACATACCAATTTCCACGCCATTCAGGTGGGCTCGGTAGTGAACTTGGAGTTTGACATCATCGGCAAGTACATCAGCCGTATGATTCAGTATCAGTCATAAATCATATCATATAAAAAATGAAGAATCTGTGCTGGATGCTCTTAGGAGCAAGTCTGTTGACAGCCTGCAGCCCTGCGGCTAAAATGGAAATCAGCGGTACGCTGAATGGCATTGAGAGTGATACGTTGTTGGTCAACCATCGGTCGGTAGACGGTGGCGAGGCACGGCTAGACACAGTGCCTATGCTGAATGGGCAGTTTGCCTTTAATGTGGGCGACAGCGTGCTGAAGCAAGTCTATATCTATGCCAAGCCCTCAGGTAATGGTGCTGTTAGTATGAAAGCTTTGGGACTGGTACTTTTGCCCGGCCGTCCTGTTACGGTAAGCGGTACGCTGGATGATTATCGTCTGAGTGGTGATGCTTTTTACGAAGCCTGCAATGAACTGAATGAACAGCTCCGCCCTTGCATCACGAAGCTCGATTCGCTTAGCAAAGTATGTATGCAGATGGAGGTTGATGGCATTCCTGCCGACAGCATCCGACTGGCTTATGCCCCTTCACGAGAATTTCTGAACCGTATGCAGGACCTGCGTTGTGACTTCATCCGCAGCCATGCCGACCAGGATGTGGCCGTCTATGCTCTGTCACGCGACTTGTCTGTTGAGAAGATTGGCGAGATGCTTGATGTGGTGGCCGAGCCTGTACGTACGGGTGTGATGGCACCGTTGTATCGTCAGGTAAAGGATGGTTATGACAAGGAAATGGCCCGTCGTGCTGCTGCCGAACGGGTGAAAGAAGGCAATGCGGCTCCCGAATTTACGCTGAAAGATCTCAAGGGTAATGACTTTACTCTTTCGTCGCTTCGAGGCAAGTATGTAGTACTTGATTTTTGGGGCAGCTGGTGTGGTTGGTGTATCAAGGGTGTACCCGATATGAAGAAGGCCTATGCCAAGCACAAGGCCAAGGTTGAATTTGTGGGCATCGACTGTCGTGATACAGAGGAGAAATGGCGCAAGGCGGTAGAAGAGCATGACATGCCTTGGTTGCATGTTCGCAACGAGGGCGATCCCGATGTCTCTGTCCTGTATGCTGTCCGCGGCTATCCGACGAAGATAGTCATCAGTCCCGAAGGTGTCATCCTGAAAGTAGTTGTAGGTGAGGATCCTGAATTCTATACTTATTTGGATGGATTGCTGAAGTGAGGCCCGTATTTGAAACAGCCTTCTTAAGTCTTCAAGATATTGTCATAAACTTATAGATGGAGAGATAGCAATGGATTTTCTGCAATTGGCGGCCAGCCGCCAGAGCGATCGCGCTTACGAACACCGACCTGTGGAGCGCGAAAAGTTGGAGCGCATCCTCCGGGCGGCCTGCCTGGCTCCTTCGGCCTGCAATGCCCAGCCGTGGAAGTTTGTGGTGGTAGACGACCCCGAACTCGCGCGAAGGGTGGGGAAGGCTGCCGCAGGGCTGGGCATGAACCAGTTTGCCAAGGAGGCGCCTGTTCATATCCTCATTGTCGAGGAGTCGATGAACTTCACTTCCTTCCTTGGCGCGAAGATCAAGGACAAGTATTTTCCCCTGATAGACATCGGCATCGCCGCTGCCCACATCACGCTTGCCGCCGAGAGCGAAGGCCTTGGCTCGTGCATCGTGGGTTGGTTCGACGAGAAGGAGATGAAGCAGCTGGTGGGCATTCCTGCGGGCAAGCGCCTGTTGCTCGATGTGGTCGTAGGCTATGCAGCCAAGCCCAAGCGCAAGAAGTCGCGCAAGGATCTGGAGAAAGTCGTATCGTATAATCACTATTAAAAACTGTGGCGTGCGAGGCTATACTTGCACCCTTTCTGACGAAGCACTGCGTCAGCCTTTCAGAAAGTGCTTCCTGAGGGTCTCATGCAGTGCTTTGTGAGGAGGTGAGGAAGCACTGTGTCACGCCTTCATGAAGCACTGTGTGAGGACGTCTGCTGGTGGAATGTCCCCCTGCGACGCTTTTTTTTGTTTAATAAGTCCGCAGATTTGCTAAAACATGTTATTAAACATGCTTTTTTAGTTGGATTATTTGCAAGTTGCTGAAAAGTACGTACCTTTGCAGTGTGTTTTTCATAGTATTAGATTTAAGGTTAACAAAGGTTGGGCTCAGCGGAGCCCTTTTTTTATGTCCGTACCTCTCGTGTCGGGATTATAAATCTTTCAGCAACACTTCGCCCGCATTCCTGTAATATTCTTCACGTGTTTTCATCAGTGTCGTCCACTGGTCGTTGTAGGCGTGTTCCTTGTCTATCTTGAAGTCCTCTGAACCATGCGAGTCGAGGCGGTCGAGCAGGACGGCTACGTTCAGGCGGTTGATGTCCATCGAGGGCTGGTAGGAGAGCGATTCACTCTTCTCGTCGGTAGCCACTTCGTGCACCAGCTTCACGTCCTGAAGTTCTTCAAATATGCGTCGGGTCAGGCGGATGGGGATCTGACATTCCTCCGAAATCTCTTCGGCCGTATAGGGCTTTTCGCCGCGGGCAAAGCGCTTGGCGATGAGCGACATCATCAGCACGGCCACGAAGTCGTGGTAGCGTCGGCTGATGTTGCGCGTATCCTTGTCGAAGCTGAAGCTGTTGATGTTCTGCCCTGCATAGGTCAGCTGGACGCCAAAGAGGCAGATGGTCCACGAGATCTGAAGCCAGAGAAGGAGCAGGGGCAGGGCGGCGAAGCTACCATAGATAGCATTGTAGCGCGACACCCACAACTGGCTGCTGATGTAGAGGAACTGAAAGGCCTGATAGGCGGTACCTGCCAGGATGCCCGATATGAGCGCGTGCTTGAACTTCACCTTCGTGTTGGGCATGAAGATGTAGAGCCCTGTGAACATGCACCACGTCAGTACATAGGGAATGAGGCGCACCAGAAACTTGCCCAAAGGGGCCAGCAGGGTGAAGTCTTCCATGTTCTTCAGCATGGTGCTCATGAAGATGGAAAGACCGCCCGAGAGCACCAATAGGATAGGTATCAGGAGCAGCATGGAGAAATAGTCCGTGATGCGCCGATAGACGCTTCGTGCCTTCTGCACCTGCCAGATGCGGTTGAAGGTGATTTCCATGTTGTTGATCAGGTTGAGCACCGACCAGAGCAACATGATGAGACCCACGCCGATGAAGATGCCGTTCTTCGTTTGCGACAGGTAGGTGTTGACGATGTTCAGGATGGCGCTGCTCGTCTCGTTCAGGCCGCCGAAGCCTGTAGCAATTTCGTGCTCTATCACGTTGTCGAAGCCGAATCCGCGCGCGATGGCGAAGACCACGGCCAGGATGGGAATGAGGGCAAACAGCGTGCTATAGGTCAGGGCAGCGGCCTTGTTGGCCAGTCGGTCCTTGGTAAATCGGTTGACACAGAGGTAGATAGTCTTGATGACGGTATAGACGGAGAAGGTGGTCTTGTTCACCTCGTCCTCCGTGATGCGCCAGATGTCATCGGTGAGGAACTTCCAGAGTCTTGCGATTTTTTGGTTCATGGCAAAGATACATATATAATAAAAAGAAAAGCAGTTGGCCTGTAAGCCGGGTTCTGTGCCTTGTCCGAGGGGGACAAGGTGTCTGCCATTTATCTGAGCCGTATGTCACCATACGCGCTTTAGCGGTCTACCCTCCGGCATCGAGCGAGCAACTCTCCTTGCGCCGGTTTACATGACCTTACAACTCCCAAGACGCACAGCCCTTGTGTCGCCACAAGACTGGTGGGCTCTTACCCCGCCTTCTCACCCTTACCCTCCTTCCGAGAGAAGAAGGGCGGTTGTTTTCTTCTGCGTTACTCTACCCTCGCGGACAGCTTTCTGTTAGGAAGTGGGACGCTCTGTGTTGCCCGGACTTTCCTCATGCACACCCAAAGTGCAGGCGGCAGACCGGCCAACTGCTTTATGGTGGCAAAGGTACGATTTTCGCGTCAAAAACACAGGATTTATGGAAATAATTCGTAGATTTGCTCGTATTAATCACCCACAAACAGACATTTCATGAACAAAAACTATCTTATTCTTGCTCTTTTGCTCTTCTGCTCCTTGCCATCCGCAAGGACCTATGCCGCAGGCGGGGACATTCCGCCCGAGGTTGTTGCCCTGACCGACAGCCTCAAACAGAAGTATGCCCCCGACGGGCGTGTAGCCCTTTTTAAGACAGACTATACGTTCGACGGCAAGCACGTGATGCTTCGTGGCGAGACTACTTCGCCTTCTGCCAAGGCCGAACTGGTGGAGGCCCTGTCGAAGGCCGGCTACGAGGTGATGGACTGCCTGAAGGTGCTGCCCGACGAGGCGGCGCTCGAGGGAAAGACTTATGGCATCATCAACCTCTCCGTGGCCAGCTTGCGCGTACAGCCCGACTATTCGTCGGAGATGATGACGCAAGCCCTGCTAGGCATGCCCGTGCGTGTGCTCGAGCGCGACGGATGGTATCGCATTCAGACACCCGACGACTACATCGCCTGGACGCATCGTGTCAGCGTCCTGCCCGTCACCCGCGAGGAACTGACGGCTTGGAATCGGGCAGAAAAGGTCGTGGTCACGTCGCACTACGCCTTCGTCTACTCCCAGCCCGACCGACGCTCGCAGACGGTGTCCGACATCGTGGCTGGCAACCGCCTGAAGCTGGAAGGCACGAAGGGAGGCTTCTATCGCGTGTCCTATCCCGACGGCCGACAGGGCTATGTGGAGAAGTCCGCCGCCTTGCCCGAAAAAGAATGGCGCAAGAGCCTGAAGCAGGATGCCGCCAGCATCATCCGCACGGCCCACACGCTGATGGGGGTGCCCTATCTTTGGGCAGGCACCTCGTCGAAAGGCGTGGATTGTAGCGGCTTCGTGCGCACAGTGCTCTTCATGCACGACATCATCATCCCCCGCGACGCCTCCCAGCAGGCCTACGTGGGGCAGCATATCGACATCGCCCCCGACTTCTCCAACCTCCAGCCGGGCGACCTCGTGTTCTTCGGACGCAAGGCCACGGCCGAACGCAAGGAGCGGGTGGTGCACGTGGCCCTGTACGTGGGCGGCAAGCGGTTTATCCATTCGCAGGGCGACGTACACGTCAGCAGCTTCGACCCGCAGGACGAACGGTTCGACGAATACAACTTGGGGCGCCTGCTCTTCGCCGCGCGCGTGCTTCCATCTATTAATAAGGAGAAGGGGCTGAACACGACGGACGAGAACCCCTACTATCGGTGGTGAGCAGGAAAGCATTGCTTTCCCCTCCGTAAAGCACTGTTTTCTCCTCCGCAAAGCATTGCTTTCTCGAGGACGTCGGTGCTGTATTGAAAATAGACTAAAAACGATATAAAATAAGAAGATACTACGATGCAAAATAGAAGAGATTTCCTGAAGACGGCGGCCTTTGCCGCATTGGGTTCAGGCATGGTGATGAACGAAGCGCTGGCCGCTGAAAAGAAGCGGGGTGCATGGTTCAATCTGAACAGAAAGAGTGGCGCAGGGACGCAGATGAAGTTGCGCTTCTTCCCCTACGAGTTGAAGCTTCGCCACGTCTTTACTGTGGCCACCTATTCGCGCAGCACGACGCCCGACGTGCAGGTGGAGTTGGAGTACGATGGCGTCATCGGCTATGGTGAGGCCTCTATGCCGCCCTACCTGCAGAAGGAGTTGGGCACGCTGGACAGTGTGATGGCCTTCCTGAAGAAAGTGCAGGACACGATCGGTCGGTTCTCCGACCCCTTCCAGATGGAGGATATCCTGGCTTACATCGACAGCCTTTCGGAGAGTGACGCGGCGGCCAAGGCGGCCGTAGACATCGCCCTGCACGACCTTGTGGGCAAACTCTTGCAGGCGCCCTGGTACAAAATATGGGGGCTGGACAAGGAAAAGGCCCCGTCGACCACCTTCACCATCGGCATCGATACGCCCGACGTGGTTCGCGAGAAGACCAAGGAATGTGCCGACCAGTTCAATATCCTCAAGGTGAAGCTCGGAGGCGACAACGACAAGGAGATGATCGAGACCATCCGTTCGGTCACGTCCCTGCCCATTGCCGTGGACGCCAACCAGGGGTGGACCGACCGCCAGCATGCCCTCGACGAGATACACTGGCTCAAGGAGCAGGGCATCGTCATGGTGGAGCAGCCCATGCTCAAGACGCAGATCGACGACATCGCCTGGATTACCCAGCAGAGTCCTCTGCCCATCTTTGCCGACGAGGGCGTCCAGCGCCTGAAGGATGTACCTGCGCTGAAGGGAGCCTATACGGGCATCAACATCAAGCTGATGAAGTGTACGGGCATGCGCGAGGCGTGGAAGATGCTCATCCTGGCGCGTGCGCTCGACATGAAGGTGATGGTGGGTTGCATGACGGAGACTTCGTGTGCCTGCTCGGCGGCTGCCCAACTCTCGCCCGCGGTCGATTTTGCCGACCTCGACGGCAACCTGCTCATAGCCAACGACCGTTTCCGAGGCATGGAGGTGGTCAAGGGGAAGATTACCTTGCCCGACCTGCCTGGCATTGGGGTAGTGATTAATAATTGATAATTGATAATTGAGAATTGAAAATGAAGAATAGCCGTGTGCGTGTGTTCATTTTCCATTTTCAATTCTCCATTTTCCATTGAATGTATGAAGAACCTGCTTTATCTTGTCCTGTTTCTGCTGGCCTTTTCGGCTTGCAACCGCAAGGCGTCCGACGCTTCCTACTCGTGGGCGTCCGACCTGCACCAACGCCTCCTGACTGATTTCTGCCTGACGGAGGCGCAAGTGAAAGATTACATCCGCCGCTACCTGCCCGACGTGACCGACGAGCAGATGCGCCAATGGGAGGAGTCGGGCGCGTTGGAGTGCATGATGCTCGACGGCGAGAAGCGCTACTTTCGCAATGCGGGTCCCAACCTTTTCCGCATCGACTCCCTGTGTCGTGAGGTGAAGCTGGCCAAGGAAGGCGAACAGGTGAGCACCAGCGACCGCGCGAATGCTGAGAACCTGCCCGAAATCTTGGCCGCTACCGACGGACGGGGCGACTCGTGCCTGGCGGCTCCCAAGCGCATGCGCGTCACCTATACGCTGACCGTCGACACCAATGCCGTCCCAGCGGGCGAAGTAGTGCGTTGCTGGCTGCCCTATCCACGCACGGACATTCCCCGTCAGCAGGACGTGAAGCTGATAGCCACCAGCGAGCCTTCGTACACGCTGACCTCTGAAGGCACGACGCACAGCACCCTCTACATGGAGAAGCGGGCGGTGAGCGGAGAGCCCACTGTCTTCTCGGAAACGTTCGAATACACCTCTTATGGCGAGTGGCACGACATTCGTCCCTCCGACGTCCTGCCCTACGACACCACGACGGAGCTCTACCGACGCTATACGTCCGAGCGCGACCGCCACATTGTCTTCTCGCCCCGCCTGCGCCAGTTGGCTGACAATTTGACAGAGGGCGAGGACAATCCCTACTTGAAGGCCTGTCGCATCTTCCGCTGGGTGAACGATCACTTCCCTTGGGCCTCTGCGCGCGAGTATTCTACCATCGACAACATCCCTGAATATGTGCTCGACAACCGCCATGGCGATTGCGGCCAGGTGACGTTGCTCTTCGTTACCCTGTGTCGCATTGCGGGCATCCCTGCCCACTTCCAGAGCGGCTTCATGATGCAACCCCGCGCATGGAACCTGCACGACTGGGCAGAAGTCTACTTCGAGGGCATCGGCTGGGTGCCTGTCGACCAGTCATTCGGCCTGGCTCCCTATGCGGAGAAGGCAGGGAAGCCCTATTTCTATCTGGGCGGCATCGACTCGTGGCGCATGGTGGTGAACCAAGACTATGGCATGCCGCTCGTGCCCGAAAAGAAATATCCGCGGAGCGAGACGGTGGATTTCCAGCGTGGCGAAGTGGAGTGGACAGGTGGTAACCTGTACTTCACTGAGTGGGGCTATCACATGGATATAGAGTATCTGAACTATTGACCTCGTGTTCCGTTCGACGTTTCCTTTTTCCGACCTGTGAAGCATCTCTTTAGAAGCGGAAACATATTTTTACGCTCTAAGCCTCAAAGTGTTAAAGTGGCAGGAAACGTGCATAAATGCTAATTTGGTAGCCTCTGTCGTTAACCGCTGTTAAGCTCAAAAACGGCTTTGTTAAAAGAGGACAAAAAAGACTGACAGGGTGAATAACTGAATAGTTTTTGTCGTTATTTTAACGTCATAAAGTTAAAACAAAGTCGAATATTAACAT
This sequence comes from Caecibacteroides pullorum, assembly GCF_019239235.1. GTDB lineage: Bacteria > Bacteroidota > Bacteroidia > Bacteroidales > Bacteroidaceae > Bacteroides > Bacteroides pullorum. The sequence continues at coordinate 300,927 of NZ_JAAZTS010000001.1, forward strand.
TTTAAAGAGATAAGATTTATGAAACGGACAGCAAAAATGGTAATGGGAGTCACCGCTGGTGTACTTCTGAGTTCCGCGATAGGTGGATTTACTGCCTACAAGTTAATGGCCAAGCAGCAGATGGAAAACGCCACGTTCAGCGAGCTTTTCCAGCAAAATCCAAATAATGTAAGGTTGGCAGGTCTGAGCGCGATCAATGCGCAGCCCGTCGACCTGACCCAAGCCGCCGAAAGTTCAGTACATGCCGTAGTGCACATCCGCGCTACCGAGTTGAGCAAGACGCGTACCATCCAGACACAACCCGATATTTTTGATTTCTTCTTTGGCGATGGCCGTGGCCAGCAGCGTCAGATCCAGACGCAGCCGCGTGTGGGCTTCGGTTCGGGTGTCATCATTTCGAAGGACGGATATATCGTGACGAACAACCACGTAGTCGAGGGTGCTGACGAAATCACTGTCAAGCTCAATGACGAGCGTGAATTGAAAGGACGTGTCATCGGTACCGACCCCGACACCGACCTGGCTCTGCTGAAGATCGAAGGCGACGATTTCCCCACCATCCCTGTGGGCAATTCGGACAACCTGAAGGTGGGCGAATGGGTTTTGGCCGTGGGTAACCCCTTCAACCTGAATTCTACCGTTACGGCAGGTATCGTGAGCGCCAAGGCTCGTTCCATCGGTACGACGGCTGCCAACGGACAGGCTGCCAGCATCCAGTCGTTCATTCAGACCGATGCCGCCATCAACTCGGGTAACAGTGGTGGTGCCTTGGTGAATGCCGCCGGCGAGCTGGTAGGTATCAACGCCATGCTTTATTCGCCTACGGGTGCCTATTCGGGCTATGGATTTGCCATCCCTACCAACCTGATGACGAAGGTCGTTTCCGACCTGAAGCAGTATGGTACCGTTCAGCGTGCTTTGTTGGGCATCAAGGGCGGTGACTTTACGACCGACCTGCAGATGAACGACGAAGTGGTGAAGGAGATGGAGAAACGCATGGAAGAGCTGGGCGTGAAGGAGGGTATCCTTGTGGCTCAAGTCATAGAAGGCGGTTCGGCTGCCGGTATCCTGAAGGAAAACGATGTCATTATCAAGCTGGACGGCAAGAAGCTGCACAAGTTCACCGACCTGCAAGAGGCTCTGTCCAAGCATCGTCCTGGTGACAAGGTACAACTGACCATCGTTCGCGACAAGAAGGAAAAGGAAGTGACCATCACGCTGAAGAACGCTCAGGGCAATACGAAGGTAGTCAAGAATGCCGGTATGGAAATCTTGGGTGCTGCCTTCAAGCCGATCGACACCGACCTGCGCCGCCAGCTCAACCTGGGTTATGGTCTTGAAGTGACAGGCGTAAGCGGTGGCAAGATGGGCGATGCAGGCATCTGCAAGGGCTTCATCATCCTGAAGGCCAACGGCCAGCCGATGAAGACCGTCGAGGATCTGGAGGACGTACTGAAGGCTGCTACGCAAACACCCGAACAAGTGCTCTTCATCACGGGTATGTTCCCCTCGGGCAAGCGTGCCAGCTATGCAGTAGATTTGAGTCAGGAATAAGATTTAGGTATTAGATATAGATATAGGATAGGTTAGACAGTTGATAAGGTAAGAAGGTTGAAGTATGTTTAATTTATCTTGTAAGTGGTGCCGGCAAAGAACTTGTCGGCACTCTTTTTGTTACCTGTTGTAAGGAGCCCGAAAGGCGTTCCTCTGACTTTTTTTGTTGAACCTGACAAAAAGATGGCAAAAGATTGGTGCTAATCCGATTTTTTGTCGTAACTTTGTCAACCCAATATGTATATAGAAGAATGAGACAACTAAAAATTACCAAAAGTATCACTAACCGAGAGAGCGCTTCTCTGGACAAGTACTTGCAGGAAATCGGGCGTGAGGACCTCATTACTGTTGAAGAAGAAGTGGAACTCGCTCAGCGCATCCGCAAGGGTGACCGTGTTGCACTGGAGAAACTGACACGTGCCAATCTGCGTTTCGTCGTATCTGTCGCAAAACAGTATCAGAACCAAGGCTTGAGTTTGCCCGACTTGATCAATGAAGGCAACCTGGGTCTGATCAAAGCAGCCGAAAAGTTCGATGAGACACGTGGTTTCAAGTTCATCAGCTACGCGGTGTGGTGGATACGCCAGTCCATTCTGCAAGCCCTGGCCGAACAGTCGCGTATCGTGCGTCTGCCGCTCAACCAGGTGGGCTCGCTGAACAAGATCAGCAAAGCCTTCTCCAAGTTCGAGCAGGAGAACGAGCGCCGTCCGTCGCCCGAAGAGCTGGCCGATGAGCTGGAAATCCCTGTCGACAAAATCTCCGACACGCTGAAGGTATCCGGCCGCCACATATCGGTCGACGCGCCTTTTGTCGAGGGAGAGGACAACAGCCTGCTGGATGTTTTGGTGAATGACGATTCGCCTATGGCTGACCGCTCGTTGGTGAACGAGTCTCTTGCGAGGGAAATTGATAGAGCACTTTCTACGCTGACCGAGCGCGAAAAGGAGATCATACAGATGTTCTTTGGCATCGGACAACAGGAAATGACCCTGGAGGAAATCGGCGACAAATTCGGGCTGACCCGTGAACGTGTGCGCCAGATCAAGGAAAAAGCTATCAGAAGATTAAGACAAAGTAATCGTAGCAAATTGCTCAAGTCCTACTTGGGATGAGTGGGAATATCGGTTTCCGACAAACAAAAAGAATTCAAAAAACGGCAGTGGCGTGCAGCTCTGCCGTTTTTTTTGTTACCTTTGTCCCCTATAAAGTGATAATTTGGAATTTTTGAAAACAGAAAGACGTATGAAATACATTCGACTGATTATGGCGGTGGCTCTGACCTTCCTGGTATGTTCCGCCTTTACGATGAAAAAAGACAAGGAGAAACCCGTGTATGTTTTTGGTGTGGCAGCTTCGTTCACCGATACGCTGGTCTATTACACCGACATCCAGTTGCTGGACAGCGTTCACCTTAACGAGCATGGCTTCCTGCCCCAGCGCGACTTGTATTCCTACCAGCTGAAGAACCATCTGGAGTATAACATGAACAAGCTCAACTATACGTGTGTCATCTATTTCTCCGACAACAAGAAGAAGCTCGAGAAAGAGGCTTCGAAAGTGAAGTCTGGCTACCTGAAGAGCAAGCAGACCTTGCGGCCGATCGAGGCTTCGGAGTTTCAGTTCAAGAAGCCCGAAGAATAATGAATAAAATGTTGAGATTTAGTATGTTTAGACAGGTATATATTATATTGTCATTATTTTCGTTCTTGTTTTTGGGCTCTTGTGGTAAGGAAGATTTGCCCGATGCAATAGCGGTTTCAGGGGTTGTTCTTGATGTTGATGAGGTGACTCTTGATGTTGGTGATAGTATAAAATTGAATGCTGTTGTTTTGCCTCAAAATGCGACTAATAAAAAGGTTTCTTGGCTTTCTAGCAACGAAAATGTTGCTGTTGTTACATCTGAAGGTGTTGTTAAGGCTTTGAAAGAGGGAGTCGCTTCCGTTGTGGTTGTTACAGAAGATCAGGGGGTATATGCAAGTTGTAGGGTGTATTGTGGGGATAATGGTGAAGTTGGGATACCTGTTGATAGTTTATATCTTAATAAGTCTGAACTTCTTTTGCAAGAAGGCGATACTTATCAGTTAAAGGCTATAATATTGCCTGATGACGCAACTAATACAAATATCACTTGGCATTCAAGTGACGCATCTGTTGTATCTGTTGATGAAAATGGAATGATTTTGGCTAATAAGGTAGGGGTAGCAAAGGTTATTGCTACTACTGAAGATGGTGGTAAGGTTGCTGCATGTAGTATCAGAGTATTTGAGCCTTCGCCCTACAAGCGGACGGTGCTGGTCTATCTGGCTGCCGACAACAATCTTTCTTCCTTTGCGCTGGAAGACCTGGCTGAAATGAAGGAAGGCATGGTGCAGGTATCCGACGGTATGCTCCATCTGCTCGTCTACATTGATACGGGCAGCTCGCCCCGCCTTGTGGAACTGAAGAAACAGAACGGACAGGTGGTGGAAGACGTGGTGCGCACCTACGACGATCGCAATTCGGTGGGCGTGGACGAGACGCGCGAAGTCTTTGCCGACGTATTTTCCAATCCCGATTTTCTGGCCGAAGGCTACGGCTTGATTTACTGGTCGCATGCCGACGGGTGGATCCCCTACGGTCAGGCTTCGACCCGTTGGGTGGGGCAGGACAAGACGGACGGTGACCATCGCATGAATATCTCCGAGTTGGTATCTGTCCTTGAAGGGGCGCCCCATCTCGATTTCCTTATGTTCGATGCCTGCTTCATGGCCTCTGTCGAGGTGGCCTACGAGCTGCGCGGCTTTACCGACTACTACATCGGTTCGCCTACCGAGAACCCCGGTCCCGGCGCTCCCTACGAACGCCTGGTTCCCCTGATGGCTGCCGACCAGGCAGCGGTCGAGATGTCCAAGGCCTATTTTGCTGCCTACGAGGAAATCTATAACGGCGGTATCGGCATCAGCAACAACAACTGGACGGGCGGTACGTCCATCTGCGTGATGCGCACCGACGCCCTCGAGCAGCTGGCCGCACTCACCGCCCAGCTCCTGCCCGAAGAGGTGGTGGACATAGCTGCCTTGAAGGAAGAAGTCTTCGACTACGACCACAAGGGGTGGGGTCGCGACTACGTGGGCTACTTCGACCTGAAGCAACTCATGGAGCAGGTGCTCGACGATGCCTCGTATGCCACGTGGACGCAGGCCTTCGACGCCGCCATTGCCTACTGGAGCACCACGCCCAAGAACTACTCCCAGTTTGTCGGCATGTTCTCCATGGAGGGTGCCAACGGCATCACCCACTACATCCCCGGCAGCAGCACCCAGCGCGATGCGGCCTACCGTTCCCTGAAGTGGTATCAGGACGCAGGGCTGGAGAAGCTGGGATGGTAACGGATGGACTGGCTTTTTCTTGCTTGTAATGATTTATATGGCAATTTTCTGTTTTGATGTAATTTTATTTTATTATTATTACTGTTTCCCCATACATCCTTACGCCCTTACATTACAAAACTTACAAAAAGAAATTGTGTGTTGCTTTTTGGCTGATAGACTTGAATTTGGAAGTTTATTATATATTTATATATATAATATATATTATATATATAAATATATAATAAAAATATTTTGCTTATGATTTGAAACCTGTCAGTCGTTGGAAGCGGACGGATGTTTTTATTCAAAAAAAACAATTGTAAGTTTTGTAATGTAAGGGTGTAAGGGCTGTTTTTATTTCATGCAGTCCTCTTCCTGAAACCGATGATCTCATTCCTGTGCGGATGGACACGCCGTCCGCCCCCGCCGCGTACCGGCGAGGATATGTTCCCTCTCTCAGCAAAACATCGCTTCCTGCCCCGCAAAACGGTGCTTTCCTCCCCGCAAAACAATGCTTTCCAAAAGAAAATAATATCTTTTCTGATAAATTTTCCATTGGAAATTATATTTTCTCGGAAATTATGCTTTTCTTTGCGGCGTGAAACCGAAAACAACAACGAAAACCCAACAACAAGAAACGTTATGAAATACCTGATTATTGGGGGTGTGGCAGGCGGAGCAACCGCCGCCGCCCGACTGAGAAGAGTGGACGAAGCGGCAGACATCATCCTGCTGGAGAAGGGAAAATACATCTCGTACGCCAACTGCGGCCTGCCGTACTACATCGGCGGCGTCATCGAAGATCGTGCCAAGCTGCTGGTGCAGACGCCCCAGTCGTTCGGGCAGCGCTTCCGCATCGACGTGCGTGTGGAGAACGAGGCCGTGGCCATCGACCCCGCCCGCAAGGCCGTGACCGTGCGCCGTGCCGACGGCACCACCTACGAGGAGACCTACGACAAGCTGCTCCTCTCGCCCGGCGCCACGCCCGTGCGTCCGCCCCTCGAGGGCATCGGCGAGGAGGGCATCTTCACCCTGCGCAATGTGGACGACACCGACCGCATCAAAGCCTATCTCACGGAGAAGCGCGTGCGTCGTGCCGTCGTGGTGGGCGCGGGCTTCATCGGGCTGGAGATGGCCGAAAACCTGCACCACGCCGGCGTGGCCGTCTCCGTGGTCGAGATGGGCAATCAGGTGATGGCCCCCATCGACTACTCCATGGCCGCCCCCGTGCACCAGCACCTCGTGGAGAAGGGCGTGGGCCTCTACCTGGAGGAGGGCGTCACCAGCTTCCGCCGCACCGACGAGGGCCTCACCGTCTTCCTGAAGAGCGGCAAGACCCTGCAGGCCGACCTTGTGCTGCTCTCCATCGGCGTGCGTCCCGCTACGGCCTTGGCCAAGGAGGCCGGATTGAAGCTGGGCGAGACGGGCGGCATCTGGGTGGACGAGTACCTGCAAACCTCTGCCCCCGACATCTATGCCGTGGGCGACGCCATCGAGTTTCCGCACCCGTTGACGGGCAAGCCCTGGCTGAACTACCTGGCCGGCCCTGCCAACCGACAGGGACGCATTGTGGCCGACAACATGGCCCTGGGCAACGTCACCGCCTACGAAGGCGCCATCGGCACCTCCATCGCCAAGGTGTTCGACCTCACCGTGGCCTCCACCGGCTTGGCCGCCAAGCGCCTGAAGCAGCTGGGCATGGACTACCTGAGCTCCGTGACCCACTCCGGCTCGCATGCCGGCTACTATCCCGACGCCCTGCCCCTGACGCTGAAGCTGACCTTCGACCCCCGGTCGGGCCGCCTCTACGGCGCCCAGTGCGTGGGTTACGAGGGCGTGGACAAGCGCATCGACCAGATTGCCCAGCTCATCAAGCACGGCGGAACGGTGTACGACCTCGTGGAAACCGAGCACGCCTACGCGCCGCCCTTCTCGTCGGCCAAGGACCCCATCGCCATCGCCGGCTACGTGGCCTCCAACCTGCTGAGCGGAGCCATGCCCGCCATCACCTGGCGCGAGCTGGTGGCGCAGAAAGACGGCCTTGTGCTCATCGACACCCGCACGCCCGAGGAATTTGCCTTCGGCACCATCCCTGGCGCCGTGAATATCCCCCTCGACAACCTGCGCCAGCGCCTGTCCGAAGTGCCGACGGACCGTCCTGTCGTGGTGTTCTGCGCCGTGGGTTTGCGTGGCTATCTGGCGCAACGCATCCTGATGGGGCACGGCTACACCAACGTGCGCAACCTGATTGGCGGCTACAAGACCTATTCCGCGGCCGTAGCGCCCGTTTTGCCTACCGAGGCGTGTTCTTGTACCCGCGAGCCGTCCGCGTCGCACAGAGAGGCTGAAAATGCGTCGTGCGTGTGCGACCGCCCCGTGGTGCGCATCAACGCTTGCGGCCTGCAATGCCCCGGCCCCATCATGAAGGTCAAGGAGGCGATGGACGCCGCCGTGCCCGGCCAGCGCGTGGAAGTGGTGGCTACCGATGCCGGTTTTGCCCGCGACGCCTCTGCCTGGTGCCACACGACGGGCAACCGGTTGATTGAAAAATCGGAGTCGAAAGGCCGCTATACCGTACTTTTGGAGAAAGGAAACGGCGTTTGTGAGGCCGAAAATGGCGGAAAAAGCGGTCGCGGAAAGACGCTGATCCTCTTCAGTGACGACCTGGACAAGGCGCTTGCGACTTTTGTTTTGGCCAACGGAGCGGCCGCCACGGGTCAGAAGGTGTCTATATTCTTTACCTTCTGGGGATTGAACGTGTTGAAAAAAGTGAATAAGCCCGCCGTGCAGAAAGACATCTTCGGCCGCATGTTCGGCTGGATGTTGCCCTCCAGCTCGCTGAAGCTGAAGCTCTCGCAGATGAACATGCTGGGCATGGGCAGCCGCATGATGCGCTACCTGATGAAGCGCAAGGGCGTGGATTCGCTGGAGAGCCTCCGTGCGCAGGCGCTGGCACAGGGCGTGGAGTTCATCGCCTGCCAGATGTCGATGGACATGATGGGCATCGCCCGCGAGGAGCTGCTGGACGAAGTGACCGTGGGCGGCGTGGCCACCTACATGGATCGTGCCGACCAGGCGAATGTGAACCTGTTCATCTAATTGGAATGAAGAATGAAGAACGAAGAATGAAGAATTTCCGTGTGGCCAGTTTGCCCCTTATTCTTCATTCCTCGTTCCTTATTCTTCATTCCTCATTCTTCATTCTTCATTCTTCATTTATTTATATGGAAGTTTTGTGTAAGATACGCGACATCTATCGGGCCATCGCCGAGTTCGAGGCCCAGTTTGAGCAGGCCTATGGTCTGTCGCTCAACGAAGGCATGCTGCTCTGTACGCTCCTGTCGCGGGGCAAGCTGAGCTCCAGCGAGGTGGCCGAGGCTTTGGGGCTTTCGGCCTCCAACGCGTCGAAAGTCATCCGCTCCGTCGAGGGCAAGGAACTGATTGTGCGCCAGGTGGGGCGCGAGGACAAGCGTCAGATGTACTTCGTGCCGACCCCTGCGGGCAAGGAACTGATCGGGCGCATCAAGGCGGCCCACTTCGACCTGCCGCCGTTACTGGCCGAGGCCGTGGGCGAGGGGTGCTGAGACAGCTTCATCTTCGTTACCCGCGATGAGTTTTGAAGGAAGAACTTGCCTTTGGGGAAGGTTTTTTCTTCAGAATTGTTTATTTTTGTAGCCAATAATGATTGGACACAACAAAAAAAGAACGATATGCAAAAGCTGTTGTCATTGCCCCCCAACCTGGTGGAGGCCTTCTCCGAACTGGAACGTGTAGACACGAACGAATGGTTTTGTACGTCCGACCCTGTCGGCATGAAGCTGGGTTCGGGTGGTGGTACCACCTGGCTCCTGCGCCAGTGGGAGCAGAATCGCTCCGCCGAGGCACGAGCCGAGAAGCGCATCCTCCTCCATGCCGGCGGACAAAGCCGACGCCTGCCGTCCTATGCCCCGTCGGGCAAGATACTGACGCCCCTGCCCGTGTTCCGCTGGGCGCGCGGCCAGCGGTTGGGTCAGAACCTGCTCTCCCTGCAGCTGCCCTTGTACGAAAAGATCATGGAGCGTGCTCCCGAGTCGCTTCGCACCCTTATAGCCAGCGGCGACGTCTACATCCGTGCCGAGAAGCCCTTGCAGGACATTCCTGAGGCCGACGTCGTGTGCTACGGCCTGTGGGTAGATCCTGTGCTGGCCACCCATCACGGCGTGTTCGTCTCCAGCCGCAAGGAGCCCGAAGTGCTCGACTTCATGCTTCAGAAACCTTCGCTGGCCGAGCTCGAAGATTTGGCGCAAACCCATCTCTTCCTGATGGACATCGGCATCTGGCTCTTGAGCGACCGTGCCGTCGAGTTGCTCAAGAAGCGTTCGCTCAAGGCCGAAGGGCCGACAGACCCTGCCGTTCTCTGGTCCGACCTGCGCTACTACGACCTCTACTCCGACTTCGGTCGGGCGCTGGGTGCCCATCCGCGCATTGCCGACGACGAGCTGAACGCCCTGTCGGTGGCCATCTTGCCCCTGCCTGGTGGCGAGTTCTATCACTACGGCACCAGCCGCGAGCTGCTTTCGAGCACCCTCGCCCTGCAAAGCAAGGTGTCCGACCAGCGTCAGATCATGCACCGCAAGGTGAAACCCAATGCCTCCATCTTCACCCAAAACGCCGAAGTGGGCATCAAGTTCTCCGAGGCTAACGAAAACGTGTGGATAGAAAACAGTTGTGTGCCCGCTTCGTGGGAGCTTGGCGCGCGACATATCATCACGGGTGTGCCTCGCAACCAGTGGGAGCTAGTGTTGTTCGATGGCTATTGCGTTGACATCGTGCCCTTGCAGGGTGGAGGATGGGCGGTTCGCCCCTATGGCTTCGACAATGCTTTCAAGGGGGCTTTGGACGATGAGAATACCCGTTACCTGAATAACTCCTTCAACTTTTGGATGGAGTGCCGCGAACTTACTTTGGACGACTTCCCAGGCCGTCACGACGATCTTCAGGCGGCCGCCCTCTTCCCTGTGGTGTACGATGTGGAGATGATGGGGCAGATGGTTGCCTGGATGACCACTAACCCTACCTCGTGGGAAGTTCGTCAGAAGTGGCTGGAGGCTGAACGCCTCTCGGCCGACGAGATTTCCGCCCGTGCCGACCTGCGCCGCCTCTATGCCCAACGCGAAGCCTTTGCCAAGAAGAACTGGGAACTGCTGGCCTTGAACTATGAGAAAAGCGTCTTCTACCAGCTCGACCTGGCCGACGCCGCGCGCGAATACCATCGCCTCGACTTGCCGAAGCCAGCTCCGCTGCCCGACGATGCCCCACTGATGCAACGCATCCACAACCGCATGCTTCGTGCGCAGGTGGACAAGCTGGGCGGCGCCGACTACAAGGCCGACGAACAGGCTGCCTTCGGCCTGCTCCGCGAGGGCCTGCTGGCCGACCTCTACGAACACAAGAGCCGCCCCATGCTCAACGTCTATAGCGACCAGATTGTGTGGGGACGAAGCCCTGTGCGCATCGACATGGCGGGCGGATGGACCGACACGCCTCCCTATTCGCTCCTGGCGGGTGGGCATGTGGTGAACATTGCCGTCGAGCTCAACGGCCAGCCGCCCCTGCAGGTCTATGTCAAGCCCTGCAAGGACTTCCACATCATCCTCCGCTCCATCGACATGGGTGCTATGGAGGTCATCCGTACGTACGAAGAACTGCACGACTATTGCAAGATAGGTTCGCCCTTCTCCATCCCCAAGGCGGCGTTGGTGCTGGCTGGTTTCTCGCCCAAGTTCTCTGAAGTAGCTTACGAGACACTGACCGAACAGCTTCAGGCCTTTGGGACGGGCATTGAAATCACCCTGCTCTCGGCCATCCCTGCGGGGTCAGGGTTGGGTACCAGCTCCATCCTGGCGTCCACCGTGCTGGGGTCGCTGAGCGACTTCTGTGGCCTGTCGTGGGACAAGAACGAGGTGTGCCGCCGCACCCTCGCCCTCGAGCAGTTGCTCACTACGGGCGGCGGTTGGCAAGATCAGTATGGAGGTGTGCTTCAAGGTATCAAGCTCTTGCAGACGGAGCCTGGCTTCGTTCAGCAACCTTTGGTGCGTTGGTTGCCCGACCACTTGTTTGTACAACCAGAATATCGCGCCTGCCACCTGCTCTACTACACAGGTATCACTCGCACGGCCAAAGGTATTCTGGCAGAGATTGTCCGTTCGATGTTCCTCAATTCAGGACCTCATCTTTCCCTGCTGGCCGAGATGAAAGTTCATGCGATCGACCTGGCCGAAGCCATCCAGCGCAACGACTTCGAGGCCTTCGGCAAGCTGGTGGGCAAGACATGGACGCAAAACAAGGCTTTGGACAGTGGTACCAATCCGCCCGCCGTGGAAGAGATTATCAATAAGATCAAGGACTATACGCTGGGCTGTAAGTTGCCTGGCGCGGGTGGGGGAGGTTACCTCTACATGGTGGCCAAAGACTCGCAGGCAGCCCTTCGCATCCGCGAGACATTGACCCGCGAGGCGCCTAATCCGCGCGCCCGCTTCGTCGAGATGTCTCTGTCGGACAAAGGGTTCCAGGTATCGAGATCGTAAGTTAATTGAAAATGGAGAATTGAGAATGGAAAATGACCCAGTTGGGAAATGATTCTCCATTATCAATTTTCAATTCTCAATTATTCATGATGGTAAGGGCTTCCGTTCAGGATGGACATGGCGCGATAGAGCTGCTCTACGAAGATGAGGCGCACCATCTGATGGGAAAAAGTCATGCGTGAGAGCGACATCTTCTCGTGTGCCGCCTCGTAGACCTTCGGCGCGAAGCCATACGGCCCTCCGATGATGAAGACCAGCCGCTTGTTTACCGTATTCATCTTGCGCTTCATGTAGTCGGCAAACTCCATGGAGCGCATTTCTTTTCCTCCCTCGTCAAGGAGCACTACGACATCGCCCGGCTGGAGTGCTTTCAAGATCAGTTCGCCTTCCTTTTCCTTCTGCACTTCTTCGCTCAGACTTTTGGTATTCTTCAGCTCGGGGATCACTTCCATGTCGAACGACAGGTAGCGTTTCGTGCGTTGCACGTAGTCGGCAATGGCCGTAATGAAATGTGGCTCAACGGTTTTTCCTACAACAAGCAGAATGGTTTTCATACGTCTTTGGGGTTGGTTTTGTGCACAAAAGTACGACTTTTCTTGCGTTTTTTTACAATAAATTTCTACCTTTGCGTGGGTAAACACTTGTGATATGAAGAAACAGGTACTCTTTTGGTTGTTCTGCTTATGGACAGGGGTGGCTGCACTGATGGCGCAGGAAATCCCTGCCGAAGTGTTGACAGCCTTTCAAAAAGGAAGTTCCAAGGGCCTGACCCGCTATATGGGCGATAAGGTAGAGTTGGTTATCTTGAGCAAGACAACCCATGCCGATAAAGAAATGGCCTCAGATATCCTGACGGATTTTTTTGCCAAGAACAAAGTGAGTCGCTTTGATGTCAGGCATCAAGGCAAGCGAAATGAGTCAGGCTTCCTTGTCGGCACAATGCAGACGGGCAGAGGAACGTATCGCGTGAACTGTTTCCTCAGAAAAGTGAATAGCAATTACATTATACACCAAATAAGAATTGATAAGACAAATGAATAAGGAACAAGAACTGATAGACAGGCTCATTGACCTGGCTTTTGCTGAAGACATAGGCGATGGCGACCATACCACCCTTTCGTGCATCCCCGAGACGGCGATGGGTAAGTCGAAGTTGCTGATCAAGGAAGCAGGTATCCTGGCTGGTATCGAAGTGGCCAAGGAAGTGTTCCGCCGCTTCGACCCAACGATGAAAGTGACCGTCTACATCAACGACGGCGCTGAGGTGAAACCTGGCGACGTGGCCATGATTGTGGAAGGCAAGGTACAGTCGCTCCTTCAGACGGAGCGCTTGATGCTGAACATCATGCAACGCATGAGTGGCATCGCCACCATGACCCACAAGTATCAGGAACGCCTCAAGGGTACGCACACCCGCGTGCTCGACACTCGTAAGACTACTCCTGGCATGCGCATCCTCGAGAAGATGGCGGTCAAGATAGGCGGAGGTGTGAACCATCGCATCGGTCTTTTCGACATGATCCTGCTCAAGGATAATCATGTGGATTTTGCAGGCGGCATCGACAAGGCCATCACCCGTGCCAAGGAATATTGCAAGGCCAAGGGCAAGGATCTGAAGATAGAAATCGAAGTGCGTAACTTCGACGAACTCCAGCAGGTACTCGACTTGGGTGGCGTGGATCGTATCATGTTCGACAACTTTACGCCTGAGATGACCCGCAAGGCCGTCGAGATGGTGGGTGGTCGCTACGAGACGGAATCGTCGGGTGGCATCACGTTCGACACCCTGCGCGACTATGCCGAGTGTGGCGTGGACTTCATCTCTGTCGGTGCCCTGACTCACTCTGTGAAGGGACTCGACATGAGTTTCAAGGCTTGTTGATTTTCCATATTGTTTAGATAACAGGATTTGCCTTTCATAGATTGTCTGATTGCAGGGCGGTTTATGAAAGGCTTTTCTTTTCTGTTCATGTGTATAGAGAGGTAAATCTTCCTCTTTTTAACTTCTTTTTAAATTTCGGATTGCAGCATTTGGATAGATGCTGCGTCTAACAGACAAAAGACGCGAGGAAGCGTCCGTGACGTTAAGGTATTGGTATTGGATTGTGAAATAGAGCTGGTTGAAGGGTGTCGGGCAGGTGATAATGCTGCTCGGAAAGAGTTGTACACCCTTTATTCCCGCCAGATGCTGGCCGTGTGCTATCGTTATGTGGGCGATATCGATGAAGCCCACGATGTGTTGCACGACGGTTTCATCAAGATCTTTTCCAATTTCACCTTTCGTGGCGAATGTTCGCTGGCTACGTGGATGACGCGCGTGATGATGACACAATCCATCGACTATTTGCGTCGCAAGCAACGCTTCAATCAGTTGATAGTCAGTGATGATCATTTGCCTGACGTAGTGGATGAAGCGGAGGCGGCGGAAAGTGGAAGCCAGTTGTCTGAAGAGATATTGATGCAGTTTGTGGCCGAATTGCCCGACGGATGCCGAACGGTCTTCAACTTGTATGTGTTCGAGGAAAAGTCGCATAAGGAGATAGCCCGCCTGCTTCACATCAAGGAACACTCTTCCACCTCGCAACTTCACAGGGCCAAGAGTTTGTTAGCAAAGAGAATAAAAGAGTATACAGAACATGAAAGGAAATAATGAAGAAATAGTCGGATTGTTCCGTCAGAAGTTGGGCCGGGCGGAGATGCCTGTCAACGATGGCTTTTGGGAAGCATTGGAGCGCGATTTGCCCGCTTCAGGTATTGCCGAAAGCAAGCGTCGGATCTTGTCCCCCTCTTTTTATAGGATAGTAGCCGCTGCGTCGGTCGTGTTGGTACTGGGCATGGCGTCGGCTGCTTTCTGGTTCTTCTCTCCAAAGGAGGAGATGGAAGAAGCCTTTACGCAGGTGGCGGCACTCGTGCCTGGCGCAAGTCTGGACGGCGACCGTTTGGAAGAAATCTTGCCTAGTGTGAAAGAGGCGACTCCTACAACCCCTTCTGCAGGACAGATGCAACCTGTGTTGGCTGCTTCAGGTGCCGAGGAGGAGGGCGAACAGACGATGTCTGTACGTGTTTCCATCCGCGTCACCCAGCAGGTGTATGGCCATGCAGGACGAAACAAGTCGGGCAGCTACCATGCAGGTATGGGAGGTAATGGCTATCATGCTGCCTCGTCGGCCGAAGACATGCCGGCACAAGAGAGCACTTCGTCACCTCAGGTAGAAGAAAAATCCGTAGCCAAGTCTGTCTTGAAGTCGCGCAACTGGGCTTTGAAAGCCTACGTGGGCAGTTCTTTGCCCGATGGCGATTTCAGAATGCCTTTGACGACAGGCGTCAGCGTAGAGCGCCAGTTAGGCAAGCGTCTTTCGCTGGAAGCAGGGTTGCAATACAATCGTCTGCACGACGTGGCTTTGCCAGAAGGCAGTCACACCTATCATACGCTCTCCATCCCCGTGAGATTGAACGTAAACCTGGCAGGCAATGACAAAGTTGACCTTTATGCCATGGCTGGTGGAAGCGTAGAAAAATGTGTGGCTGGGGCCGAAAACAACAGCTTCGAAGCCGAACCCTTGCAACTGGCTGTTTTGGCAGGGGTAGGCGTACGCTATAAATTGAACGACCGCTTCGCCCTTTTTGCCGAGCCGATGCTGACCTATCATTTCGATACGGATTCTTCCACCCGTACCCTGCGGACAGAGCGACCTGCCAACTTCAATCTTTTGTGCGGCGTTCGCATGACTTATTAACCGATAAAGCTCAACGACTATGACTACCACTTTAAAATCCCTGTTATACAGCCTCCTTGCAGGCTGCCTGTTGACGTTGGCACTGACATTCACTGCGTGCCATGCTGAAACTTTCGATGCTGAAAATCCCGATGTCGACCTTTTTGTCGACCAGCTTCGGTCGGGCAAATACCACCCCGATGGAGATGATGCCTTGGGCAAGGTGCCCAAATTTACACGCGAGGACATCGGCCGCCTCCTGAAGTATGCCGACGACCTGACGCTCATCCCTTCCTTCCCTTTGGCCACGGCTTCTTATTCAGCAGCTGGCAGGCTTCGGTTGGGCGAATGCATCCTTTGGACGGTAGAAACCATCCGCCTGGGGCATAACGCCTCGATGGGGTGCAAGATGGTGCATATCGATGCGGACAACTACGAAGGCATCTACTTCCTCTCCGACGAAGAAGTGCTCGACGCCGCTGCCCGATATCGTCGCTGGTGGGAGAGCCGCAAGTATCCGCGTACCATGTGGACAGTAGATCCCTGCTACGACGAGCCCCTCTGCGGCAGTGGCTACATGTGGTGGTAAACTCATTTACGTACTAACTATCCGATTGCATTGTGAAACGTTTTTGGTACCTATATGGGCTGCTTTGGCTGGCAGCTCTCCCCCTCTGTGCGCAAGACTGGACGAAAGCCGACTCTCTTCGCCTCCAGCAGCTGCTCCAATCCGACGGGGAGATTATCCTCAATCTGGACATCCTGAAGGAGGTGGACGAAACCCCTTGGGGAAGTCCTAAGACCGTCGAGTCGAAGCCCTGGCTCGAGGTGGACGAAACCTTGCCTGCCGTGCAGGGCATCCGTCCACGCAAGGTGAAGCTGACCCTCTTCCCCTATACAGCCAACACGCCCTACAACTGGGACCCTGTGAGGCAACGCAAGATAAAAGTCGACAAGAATACCTGGCGCAACGATCCCTTCTACGAACTGAAGACGAGAACCATTTACTCCAATTGGGCCAAATCGCCACTCGATGCCGGCCCTCGCGAGACGGTCGAGCAGATAGAAGCTACCGGCCTTCGCTATGTCGTGATGGGGCGTATGGCCAATCAGTCAGTTCTCGGCTGGCAGGCCATCAGCCGTCCTTCGGGCTATAGCCTGATGCCCGACAAGGGAGCTTGGAGCATTCGTGCCCGCAAGCGACGGGCGCGTACGCTGGAGGTTCTCCGCATGTATGCCGACTCTACTCGCATCGAGCCGAAGCAGCCGGTCTCTTCCAAAGAAGAACAAAAACGATAACGTGTCTTGAAAGTCATTTTGATGGGATCGGTAAAGCATTGCTTTCGTCAGGTTAAAGCACCGTTTTCCTTTGGTTAAAGCATTGCTTTCCTATGGATTGATTATGGAGGAGGTATGAACCGAAAAAAGCTTCTTGGGAACACGAAAAAGCTTACTTTATGTCAGTTTTTTGCTTAAATCTTGCTAATAGAACATTAAAAGAGAGATTTTGGATAGTTATAAATCAGTAAAATCTCCTAACTTTGAGCAATTTTTTAAACTCTAAATAAAATAATGGCATGAGAGAAATGATTAAACCAGCAACAGGACGCCTTGGCGTACTGGTTGTTGGAGTGGGAGGCGCTGTGGCCACCACTATGATTACAGGTGTATTGGCAGCCCGCAAGGGACTGGCAAAGGCCATCGGTTCGATAACCCAGATGGCCACAATGAAGAGGCAGGACGGCAAGGAATATCCGATTAAGGACATTGTCCCCTTGGCCGACTTGAACGACATCGTGTTCGGCGGTTGGGATATCTTTGCCGACGACGCCTACGAGGCGGCCATGTATGCCGAAGTGTTGAAGGAAAAAGACTTGAACCTGGTGAAGGACGAACTGAAGGCCATCCGTCCGATGACGGCTGCTTTCGACCATAACTTTGCTAAACGCCTGAACGGTACGCACATCAAGTCGGCAGCCACTCGCTGGGACATGGTGGAGCAGCTCCGTCAGGACATCCGCGAGTTCAAGGCCGTCAATGGTTGTGAGCGCATCGTGGTATTGTGGGCGGCAAGTACGGAAATCTTCGTGCCTCTCTCTGACGAACACATGTCGCTGGAGGCGCTGGAGAAGGCTATGAAGGAGAACAATACGGAAGTGATCTCGCCTAGCATGTGTTATGCTTATGCGGCCATTGCCGAGGGCGCTCCTTTCGTGATGGGTGCTCCCAACCTCTGCGTGGACACACCTGCCATGTGGGAGTTCTCCAAGAAGATGAATGTGCCCATCGCAGGCAAGGACTTCAAGAGCGGACAGACGCTGATGAAGACCGTGCTGGCGCCGATGTTCAAGACGCGTATGCTGGGTGTGAGCGGATGGTTCTCTACCAACATTTTGGGCAATCGCGATGGCGAGGTGCTCGACCAGCCCGAGAATTTCAAGACGAAGGAGGTGAGCAAGCTGTCGGTTATCGACAACATCTTCGAGCCTGAGAAGTTCCCCGACCTCTATGGCAATGTCTATCACAAGGTGCGTATCAATTACTATCCGCCCCGCAAGGACAACAAGGAGGCGTGGGACAATATCGACATCTTTGGCTGGATGGGTTATCCGATGGAAATCAAGGTCAACTTCTTGTGCCGCGATTCCATTCTGGCCGCACCTATCGCGCTCGACCTGGTGCTCTTCAGCGACCTGGCTCTGCGTGCAGGCATGTGTGGCATCCAGACGTGGCTATCGTTCTTCTGCAAGAGCCCGATGCACGATTTCGAACACCAGCCTGTGCACGACCTCTTCCAGCAATGGCGCATGGTGAAGCAGACCATCCGCGGTATGGTGGGCGAGAAAGAACCTGACTATCTTGACTAAAAGATGGATCAATGTAAAGAATGATTGTATAACATAATAAAAGGGAGAGAGGGTGTACGCCGAAGATTACAGGCAATTCAAAGGAGTACATCCTCTCTTGTGTGAAACAAAAGAAGATAAGACTATGGACAGACCTCCTTTCCTTCCGATGCTGATAGGCACGGGGTTCGGCTCAGGCTTTTCGCCTGTGGCGCCTGGCACGGCCGGTGCGTTACTGGCCGCTTTGGTGTGGTATCTTCTGTCGTTCCTCCTGTCAGGAGTGGCGTTGTTGTGGATTACGGTGGCTTTGATACTTGTCTTTACTATAGCCGGCGTTTGGGCGGCCGACCGCTTGGAACCTGCTTGGGGCGAAGATCCTTCGCGGGTGGTGGTCGACGAGATGGTGGGCGTGTGGATCAGCCTGCTGGCGGCACCTGCCGGACACGTGTGGTATGGCCTGGCGGCTTTTGTGCTCTTCCGCTTCTTTGATATCCTCAAGCCTTTGGGCATCCGCAGGATGGAGAAGCTGCCAGGAGGGTGGGGAGTGATGATGGACGACATCCTTTCGGGCGTCTATGGTTTTATCCTGTTGATTGTAGCCAGATGGATAATAGGTTAATGGTGGACGGAGGAGGACGCAGGCATCGACGCAGGGAAGTGTGGATGTTCTGCAAGGCGCAGTTGTCGGCTTGGCTGGCAAGTGTCGTCGATTTCTTGGTGACCATCTCGCTGGTAAAGTTTGGAAGCCTTTTCTACCTGTATGCTACTTTCATCGGCTCTGTGGTGGGAGGTGTCACGAACTGCGTCATCAATTATGGCTGGGTGTTTCATGCCGACGGATGCAAGAAAGTCCACGTGGCCGTGAAATACCTGTTTGTCTGGGGAATGAGCATCATGCTCAACACCTGGGGAACCTTTGCTCTGACCGAGTGGGTCACAGGAATGGGCTGGATGGAGCGACTGCCTGCTTATTATGCGGACAACATGTTCATTGTGTCGAAGATGCTTGTTGCTGTAACCGTAGCTTTCTTTTGGAACTACAGTATGCAGCGGACATTTGTTTACCGCAACCTTAACTTCAGGCGCATCTTTCGGAAAGGGAAGTGAAGTCGCAATGCTTGGGATATTATTAATTATTTATTCTGTATATGAACTATAGAGACTATTTGCAACAGTTAATTTACAAGATTATCAATCCTGTTGTGCATGGCATGATTAAAGTGGGAATAACTCCCAATTTCATTACTACTACGGGGCTGGTGTTGAATATCGTGGCAGCTGTCGTATTTGTGTATGCAAGTTTTGCCGGTGGCGATAAGGCGTTGACCTGTGCCGGATGGGCGGGCGGAATCGTATTGTTCGCCGGGCTGTTCGACATGATGGACGGGCGTGTGGCACGTGTGGGAAATATGTCTTCCACGTTCGGCGCGCTCTACGACTCTGTGCTCGACCGTTATAGCGAGCTATTCACCCTTTTCGGCATCCTTTACTTTCTGCTCCTTCAGGGGTATTTCTGGGGAAGCATCATTACGGGGGTGGCCATCATCGGTTCGCTCATGGTGAGCTATGTGCGTGCCCGTGCCGAAGGCTTGGACTTGGAGTGCAAGGTGGGCCTGATGCAACGTCCCGAGCGTGTGGTGCTGACAGCCTTGGGTGCCATTTTCTGTGGCGTTTTTCAAGATTGCACAGCATTCGATAGCGTGTACATCTTGATAGCTCCACTGGCCATCATCGCCGTTTTGGCCAACTGGACGGCATTTGTCCGCATCAATCATTGTCGTAAACTGTTGAAGAAGTAATCGGATGAAGTCGTCAATTCTGCCTCCGGCAAGGGAAACCTTGTCGGTTCTTGTGATAACCTCCCTTTTCTTATTGTTGACAGGGATATTTGTAGGAATTCGTCCTGAACACTTTCTGATGGCAGGACTTTTTCTGTTATTGTTTTTTTCAGGAAGCTATACCCGCAAGCTTGCGGTAGCTTTGCTTCCTTTTATTGTTTTCGCTATATCTTATGATTGGATGCGAGTATGGCCCAATTACGAAGTAAACCCTATCGATGTGCAGGGGCTTTATGAGGCTGAGAAAAGCCTGTTTGGCATTACAGTGGGTGGACAGACGCTGATTCCTTGTGAGTTCTTTGCTCAACACCATTGTAGTGTGGCTGATTTTATGGCCGGCATTTTCTATCTCTGTTGGGTGCCCGTCCCTATTGCTTTCGGCCTGTGGCTCTATTTCAAGGGGCAGCGCAGCATGTACTTGCGTTTCTCAATGGTTTTCCTGCTGGTCAATCTGATAGGTTTTGTCGGATACTATATTCACCCGGCTGCTCCGCCCTGGTATGCCATGAACTATGGTTTTGAACCAGTACTTTCCACGCCAGGCAATGTAGCTGGCCTTGGCCGATTTGACGAACTTTTGGGTATTACCGTTTTCGAAGGTATCTATGGACGTAATGCCAATGTTTTCGCAGCCGTTCCTTCGCTCCATGCTGCTTACATGGTTGTGGCCCTAGCCTATGCCGTCATGGCTCGTTGCCGTCGTTGGCTCATTGCTCTCTTTGCCTTCATTATGGTCGGTATTTGGTGGACGGCTGTCTATTCGGGGCATCATTATATCATCGACGTATCGCTGGGCATCGGTTGTGCTCTGCTGGGTATCTTTGTCTTCGAACAGGGCCTGATGCGCTGGAGTGCCTTCCGTTGTTTCTTCCAACGTTATAGCAATTACATTGGCTGATTAGGCTGACTCCCTCCTTATTCTTCAGCATTCTGTTCGCTGTATTTGGAGGGAGATACGCCGAATTGTGTTGCGAAATGTTTTCGCAAAGTGCGTGTGTCATTATAGCCCACCATCTCAGCTATCTCCTGCATGCTATATCGGTTCTCCAAGATGAGCGAAGCCGCTTTGCTCATTCGTACACTACGGATCATGTCGATGGCAGCCAGTTCGCTTCGTTGCTTGATTTTTCGATAGAGGGTCGGTTGACTCATGTGAAGCTGGTCAGCCAGCATTTTCACGTTGAAGTTCTCGTCTGCTAGGTTGGCTTCTATTATCTGTATTACCTGCTGGATAAAGTAGTCTTCTGCTTCTTCTTTTTCATCTTTTTTTTCTTCTGTTTTCAGTCTCAGAGTACCTGCGTACAACCGTTTTAGCCTTTCACGTTGGCGTATCAAGTTGCGTACTCTTGACTTCAGCATCTCTGGATTGAAGGGCTTCATCATATAGTCATCTGCTCCGATGCCCAATGCTTGTATTACGTCCGAGTCCTCAGACTTGGCGGTGAGCATCAAGATGGGGATAGAGGCGGTTTGTGGTGATTCTTTTAGTTCGCGACAGCAATCCAAACCGTCTTTGACAGGCATCATGATATCGCAGATAATGAGGTCTGGTGTTTGTTCGTGGGCAGCGCGGATGCCTTCTTCACCGTTGCCTGCTTCTTCAATGGCAAACTCTCCTTCGAACAGACTGCCAATGTATTGGCGGATATCAGCATTGTCTTCGATGATAAGCAGCCTTTTTCCTGTTTCGTGATTGTGATCGGCTGTATCCGATATGCTACCTGTGGTGGCAGGTTGTGGTTGTTTAGCCGGTTTATAGAGGCTTACTTTCTCGTTGGTTGTGTCGAAGTGAGTGTTTCCTTCGGGAATGTAGAGGCTGATGATGGTGCCGTGGCCAGGACGATCGGCAGTTCGGATATATCCGTGGTGTAAATCGACAATGTTTTTTACAATACGCATACCGATTCCAGTTTGTGTAGAGTGTATGGGGGTATTTACTCCTGTCGTAAAAGGTTCGAACAAGTGTTCTTTTACTTCTTGAGGTATGCCTGCTCCTGTATCGCTGATGGTGACGTTGCAGAAAGGATGTCCGTCTATGACGGTTCTTCCTACCGTTAGTTCTATTGTTCCTTCTGGTAAGGTGTATTTGAAGGCGTTGGATAGTAGATTTCGTAGAGCGGATGTCATTTTTTCTGCATCGATCCATAGCATAAGTGGTTCGGGCAGAAGATGGATATGAAATTGATAGTGTCCTTTTTCAGCCATTGACTTAAATGGTTCGCATAGGTTGTCCACTAGTTGATTGATGTCTGTTTTTGTTACTTTGAGCTTTACCATGTCGGCTTCTACTTTTTGTACGAAAAGCAGTTGGTCCATAAGGGCATGTAACGACTTACTATTGTCAAAGGCTGTTTTCAATTGTCTTTGTATTTTGGGGGATAGTCCTTCGATATGCTGTAGTTCTTGCAGTGGGGCCAGAATTAAGGTAAGTGGTGTTCGTAGTTCATGGGCGATTTCTGTGAAGAACCGTTCGCGTTCCATGCGCAGTTGTTTTTCTTTGTCACGTTCTACTTTGGCAGTAAATACTTCGTGCTCCAGTTGCATTTCGTGTTCCATCCGTTTTGCCCTCAATCGGATTCGTCTGAAGACGAATAGTATGCATAGTGCTATTGCTATGAAGATACAGAGACGAAACCAAGCACTGCTACTCCAGTGAGGTTCAATGGTGATATGCAGGGCAGTTGTTTGGTTCGCTGTGTTGTCTGGATGTAAGTTTTTGATTTCAAAGGTGTAGTTACCGTGTTTCAGGTTGGTATACGAAACCTTTTCTTCTCCTGTGGTATAGATCCATTCTTGTTGGTAGGGATACAGTCGGTAGGCGTATGTTTCCCGTTCGTCAGAATAGGAAAGGTTACTGAAGGTAAGGGAGAAGTCTCGGTTCTTATAGTTGAGACGGATATCTGATAAATAGGAGATACCACATGGCAAGATATGCTGTCCATTGACAATTTGATTGATTTCTATTGGTTGACTATTGACTTCCAGTCCTGTTATCAGTACCCGTTTGGATTGTTCGAAACGATCGCTATTCTCAGGTTTGAAATAAGTCAGGTTTTTATTGTTACCCCAAAATAAAGTATTCTTCCAATATAGGGCCGAGCGGTTGCTTCCCGATACATAATAGTTATGAAACAATCGTTGATGGCTATTATATCGTGAGATGCCCGAGTTGGAGCCTATCCAAATATTTCCATTCCCGTCTTCGGTAATACAACCCACGAAGTCGTTACAAAGACCGTCTTGGGTAGTGAAAGTTTGTATAATGCGATTTTCATATGGTGACAGGACTGCAAATCTATTCATATAGCCAATGTACAGCATGCTATCTTGGGCAGCCAGTAATGAACGGATTGAATAGTCTGTCATGTCGGTTTTGCTTTCATATCCGGCGTCAAGAATGTTTCCTTCTCCTTTGTATCGGTAGAGTCCGGAAGTAGTGCCTAACCATAGACTATGATCGGGAGTCTCAGCTAGTGCACGAATGTAGAGAGGAGGAATCTTTTCACCTTTATTATTAATGAAAGTAATTTTTCTGCTTGAAATAGAAATAGGATCGATCACAAATAAGCCACTTTGCGTTCCAATCCATATTTGCCCATTGCTGTCGGTCAGTAGGCTCCAGACAGAGGCTTGGTTGGGCAAATTTGAACTGTCAGCCAATTCTATGATTTGAAAAGTTTTCTTTCGTGTATCATATCGGGTTAATGTGCCGTCTGCATTGCCAAACCATAGGTTTCCCTCTTTGTCTTTGGTGCTACTCAGTACGGTGTTTCGTTTTTGAGTTTCCGGGGTTCCTATCGGTATGAAGTCCAATTCTTCATCAGCATGGTAGGGGGTACGGCTACGAAGGATGCTTCGATGGAAGGTTGTGAGCCATACGTAACCTTCGTCATCTCCTACGATGGAACAGATTTCATTATGTCTGTCTTGATAATAACGTTTGTAAAATTGCTCCCGTAGGTCCGACCAGATGGCTCCGCCACCATCTGTTCCTATCCATAGGATACCTTGAGGGTCGTAGTAGGCTGTGATCATTCGTGTCTCGATGTCACGAAATATATAAGAGGTGGTGTTGTTGAAAACCTGTCCAGTCATCTCGTCTGGATTCTTTTTATTCAGACTGATGAGTGTGTATCCGTTCCATGTGGCAGCTAAATAACGATTCTTTTCCAAGCGTATCACGCTGAATGCATCGGTATGTGATAGCTGGTTAGCTGTATATTTATTGTGGTAAGTCATGCGGCTGGTTTGGCCGGTCTTTACATTGTAGCGTATGATGCCATACGTGAGAGTCGAAAGCCAGATGTTGTCGTCTTCATCGTACAAAATGTGGTTGATTTGTATAGGGTAGCCGAATCCTAAATCTATTGTTTTGCAGTTTTCCATTCGGTCTGTTTCGGCAATCATTACTTTCCCTTGTGTGTCTGTCACACAGATGTGGCGTTTGTCCGGAGTCAATGACATTTTGGCTAGTATATGCTCTTTTTCATTCCATTGCGAATATCGTTTCAGTATGTGTAGAACAACAGCTTTGTCTTGTGGCTGGTTTGTCTTTCGGGCCAATATTAGTTCTTCGTTGTTCAGTACCCATAGGGTAGAGTCGTTTATTGATTCAGTAGCAATGGCTCTGAAAGGTTTTCCGTCTTCTGTTTGTATAGGGAGAAAACGTTCGTTCCGCAAATCGAATCCATAGAGAATACCTCTACTTTCGAAGCATAGGAGTCCATCAGCTATTTCTTTCAAAACCGAGATATTGGTACTGGTACTGTCGAAAGGGAAAGATTTCACTTGTTTTCCGTCGTAACGGTTTAGGGCGTCGCGCGTGCTTAGCCAGATAAATCCGTTACGATCTTTACAAATGGAGTGGATTGTGTTGTCGGCCAGGCCGTTTTTCATAGTTAGCAGATGAAGATCTTTCTCAAAAAAAGCTTGGCAGGGCAACTGCGTAAACAAACTTAGGCAAATAGTTGCTATATAAAAGACTTTAAGGTTCATGTCTGGTATAGAATTATCGTAGCACAAAGAAATGAAAAATATGTTATTTATCGAAATGGAATGAGAAAAAATATTGGGCTATGTTTCTTTAATAGCCTTGTTTGGAACGTATTTGTTTTTTGTTGGACCATTGTCTGTAGAAACAAGGGATGACGCAGTGCTTCCTGACCCTCTGACGCAGCACTGTGTCAGTACCTCACACAGTGCTGTGTTACACCCCAACAAAGCACTGTGTCGCATCGTCATGCAGCACTGTGTCATCCCCCTTCTCAGTATTGTTTGGAATTTGCATCGCTAAGGGTATGTTGCTTCTCTTCCGATTTCCTTTTGTGGCTTTGGAATTAGCAGAAAATGTGGAAAAACAGTGGCTTGTATTAAACATGTATGTTGAATGAAATGTTTGTGCATGGCTATTCAGGCATGTAGTCTTATATTTGCAACATCAAAAAACCTCATTGTCTAACCCTAAAAAGGAAAAACATGAAAAAAAGCCTTATTTTCTTTTTGATGCTTTGGAGCAGTATATTCATGTATGCCCAGCATCTCAGCATTACTGGTAAAGTCACAGACAAACTGGACGAGCCTATTATTGGTGCCAGTGTCCTTGTGAAAGGTACTTCCAACGGTGTAATTACCGATTTGAACGGTGTGTTCAACATGAAAAACGTACCTTCCGACGGGGTTCTGACCGTATCTTACATCGGTTATAAAGATGTAGAGGTCAAAATCAATCCTTCGCAGACGTCTTATGCCATTACATTGGAAGAAGACAACCAGATGCTCGACGAAGTGGTGGTCGTAGGTTTCGGTACTCAGAAAAAGGTGAATCTGACCGGTGCCGTAGCTTCGGTAGACAACAAGAAACTGGAATCCCGTCCTGTTACTTCGGTCGGACAAGCCTTGCAGGGTGTTGTTCCCGGTCTGAATGTCAGTATGCCTGATGCCGGTGGTAAGCTGGATGCCAATCCTTCTTTTAATATCCGTGGTACGGGTAACTTGGGTACAGGTTCTAGCGCTTCACCTCTTGTCTTGATTGACGGTGTGGCTGGTGACATCAACCAATTGAATCCGCAGGATATCGACAACATCTCTGTATTGATGGATGCCGCTTCGGCTGCTATCTACGGTTCGCGTGCTCCTTTCGGCGTGATTTTGGTAACTACCAAGAAAGGTAAGCAGGGCAAGACAAGCATTTCTTACTCTAACAACTTGCGTTGGTCGCGTCCGACTAACATTCCCGACATGTTGGATGCCTATACTTTTGCCCAATATTTCAATCGTGCCATCGACAATCTTGGTAGCGGTGCGGCTCACTTCTTCTCGGATATTACGATGGAACGTATCCAGCAATTTATGCGTGGTGAAATTACGACTACGGCTGATCCTTCATTGAGTCAGAATGGAAACTGTTTTGCATTCAATACAAATTCGAATGATAACCAGAACTGGCCCCGTAACTTCATCGACAAGACCGCTTTCGGTCAGGAGCATAATTTGAGTCTGTCGGGTGGTAACGAGAGAGTACAATATTATGTATCAGGCGCTTTCTTTGATCAGGATGGTCAGATGAACTATGCCGATGATAACAAGAAGCGTTACAATGCCAGTGCTCGTATCAGTGCCGAGATTACCAAGTGGATGCGTTTGGAATTCAACAGTCGTTTCATCCGTGAAGACATTGGTATGCCTACTTTCTTGAAGCTGTATGGCGACCGTTTCTTTTCCGAAACGACCAAGTTGCATCCCAACATGCCGCTTTACGATAACAACGGACACTATACCCGTAACCCGAAGCTGATGCAGCTGACGTCGGGCGGTCGTTCCAATACACAGAACGATACGTACTTTACACAGGGAAGCCTGATTTTGACTCCGGTAAAGGGACTGACGATTCACGGCGATCTGGCCATCCGTACCGGCAGCTACGAACATCTTTATAATGTGGCACGTGTCTATCTGTATGACAAGGATAACAATCCGGTACCCGAACAGTGGCTGGGTGGTGATGCCGACCTGGCTGCCGGCAAGACATGGGCTTACAGCGAACAGCAGCGCAGCTCAATGATCACTTCGTCGGCTTATGCTGACTACAGCCTCAATTTCCTGGAGAAACACAATCTGAAGGTAATGGTCGGTATGAACAGCGAAAGCTATCGGTATAACAACGTGTGGGCCAAGCGTTCGGACGTGATGAGCGACAGCAATCCTGACGTCAATACCTCTACGGGAACGCAGAGCAACGGTGCCTATCGCGGCGAATGGTCTTCTTTGGGCTACTTCGGCCGTGTGAACTACGACTTTGACGGACGCTATCTGTTCGAGTTCAACATCCGTCGTGACGGTTCTTCCCGTTTCCGCGCCGACCAGCGTTGGGCTACTTTCCCCTCTGTATCGGTAGGTTGGAACATTGCCCGCGAATCCTTCTGGGAACCGCTGTCCGAGTGGGTCAACACGTTGAAGCCCCGCTTCTCTTATGGTAGCCTCGGTAACCAGAACACCAACTCCTATTATCCTACGTATGCCATTCAGAATGTAACCGTAGGTAGCCCCGATGCCGGTGGCCGTTGGTTGCTTACCACTGACAGCAAATCGAATATCGCAGGTGCTCCCGGACTGGTAAGTTCGCTTCTGACTTGGGAGCGCGTTTATAGCTACAACTATGGTGTGGACTTCGGAGCCTTCAACAATCGCCTGAGCGGTTACTTCAACTACTTCATCCGCGATACCAAGGACATGGTAGGTCCCGCACAGGAAATCTCTCCGATTGTAGGTGCATCGGCACCGAGCCGCAACAATACGTCTTTGCGTACCAAAGGTTGGGAACTTCAGCTGAACTGGCAGGACCGCATCGGTGATTTCAACTACAATGTTGCCTTCAACCTTTCCGACTCGCGTACACATGTAACCGAATATCCCAATGCCAGCAAGAGCCTGAGCACTTATTATGAAGGACAGGAACTGGGACAGATTTGGGGGTATGAATCTGTAGGTATGGCCAAGACCGATGAAGAAATGGCTGCGCATCTGGAAAAAGTGAACCAGAACACAATTCCGGGCATCAGTCTGGCACCTTCGGGCTGGAAAGCCGGTGACATGATGTATGCCGACCTGGATGGCGATGGTAAGATAACCAACGGTGAAAATACGGTAGATAATCCTGGTGACCGTAAGATAATAGGTAATAGCACACCACGTTATCGTTTCGGATTCAACATTGGTGCTGAATGGAAGGGATTTGATCTGAGTGTTTTCTTCCAGGGTGTTGCCAAACGTGATTATCTGTTGAGCGGCATGATATTCTGGGGTGTAAATGGCGATGCATGGTCTTCGACCGGATATGTAGAACATTGGGACTTCTTCCGTCCGGAAGGCGACCCCTTGGGTGCCAATACAGACGCTTATTATCCGCGTCCTCTCTGGACCTCCAATCAGAACCGTCAGAGTCAGTCACAATTCCTGCAGAATGCAGCTTACATTCGTCTGAAAAATTTGCAGATTGGTTATACATTGCCGAAAGCATGGACACGTAAGGCTGGTTTGGAACGCGTCAGAGTATTCTTCTCGGGCGACAATCTGTGGACCGGTACTGCCATCAACAAGAATTTCGATCCCGAAGCCTTGTATCAGAACGGTATGACTTATCCGTTAAGCCGTACGCTCTCTTGTGGTATTAATGTAACATTGTAACCTATAAAAGCATTTACGATTATGAAATTGAAATATATATTCTTGTTTTCTGCAGCCTTGCTGATGGGTACTTCCTGTGCAGACTTTTTGGATAAAACCCCTATTTCGGACAATGTGGACGGTAACTTCTTCACGGCCGAAAATCAGCTGGAGCCTTATTGTAATAACATGTACGGCTTGCTGCCCGACCACGGTACGGGTACAGGTACCTTCGGATATTTTACGACGGACAACAACAGTGACGACATGACAGCTGTCAGCCAAGTGGACAACTTCCTGCCGCAGCGCGTTCAGGTACCGTCCAGCGGTAGCTATGGCAGTTTCAGTACCATCCGCACTTGCAATCTTTTCCTGCAGCGCACTGCCGAGAATCTTGAGAACGGTACACTGAGCAATGATGGCAATGTGAATCACTACATCGGCGAGATGTATTTCTTCCGTGCTTATGTTTACTTCAGCTTGCTGAAGACTTACGGCGACTTCCCCATTGTGACCGAGGTCTTGACCGACGGTGACTACGCTGCCAACGTGGAGGCCAACAAGCGTAAGCCCCGTAATGAGGTAGCCCGTTTCATCTTGTCAGATTTGGATAAAGCCATTGAGCGTCTGTTCCCCAAGTCAAACAGCTTTACGGCCCATCGTCTGAACCGTGAATGCGCCTTGCTGTTCAAGTCGCGTGTGGCTTTGTACGAAGCTACGTGGGAGAAGTACCATGCAGGTACGGCACGTGTTCCGGGCGGACCGGGATGGCCAGGAGATGCTGCCTCTTTTAATACCGACATGACTGCAGAATTGAATTTCTTTTTGGACCAGGCCATTGAGTCTGCCAAATTGGTGGGTGATGCATCTGCTTTGATGGATGATTATGCTGGCCTGTATAACCAGACTGACCTTTCAAACCAACGTGATGAAGTATTGTTGTGGCGTATGTACAGCGAGGAGGCCAAGGTGCAGAATCAGGTGGTGGGTGCCACTCATGGTTATGGTGCCATTGATACGGAAGAAGGTACATTTATTTTTGTTCATGGAGATGGTACTGGCTTTACTCGTTCTCTAATCGATAGCTATCTGATGACTGATGGTTTGCCCATCTATGCTTCTCCCAATTATCAGGGTGACAAGAGTTTGGTGAGTACGATGACCAATCGTGATTTACGTCTGGTAACTTCTGTTGGAAAGCCCGGTGACAAGATTATGACTATCAACGGTAAGGATATCATGTTCCAACTTCCTGGATTGACATCAGCAGCTGGTGGTATTCGTGTAACCAGTACTGGTTACATTCCTCGCAAAGGTTGGATAGACAATGATGTGATTTACAATAGTGCTTATCCTTTGGCCTTGCCTATTTTCCGTGCAGCTGAGGCTTATCTGAACTATATCGAGGCCTACTACCTGCGTCATGGCAATCTGGACGACACGTGCGACAAGTATTGGAAAGCTTTGCGTCGTCGTGCCGGTGTGGATACTGACTACAAGAAGACAATTGCTGCCACTGATTTGACTAAGGAAATCGACTTGGCACGCTATTCCGGTACTCAGCTTGTAGATGCTACGCTCTACAACATCCGTCGTGAGCGTCGCAGCGAGTTCATTGCTGAAGGTATGCGTAAGGCAGATTTGTACCGTTGGCGTGCTCTGGACATGATGCAGAACTATTGGGTGGAAGGTATGAACTATTGGGATGAATTCCATACCGAGTTTGAAGCAGCATGTACGGCTTGTAAGCAGACATATACGGCACCCAATGATGCCTCTGTCAGCAAGTATTTGCGTCCGCAGGGCAAGAATGATTATGTAATTGAGAACAATGGTTATTGTTTCGAAGAGGCCAATTATTTGTCTCCGATTTCCTACGATGTATTCCGTATGTCAACTCCTGAAGAAGGTGGTGATGTCTCTACTTCTGTAGTATATCAGAACCCAGGATGGCCTGTTGAAGCCGGTGCTTATGCCCTTCAGTAAGATTCGAGTTTTTCTTATTTGAATAATAAGTTAGGTGTGCCAGAGATTACACATATTTTCTTATCTTTGGCACACCTTTTTTATTTGAGTTACATTAAAATTAATAAGTATGATGAAAAGATTTTTATTCGGATTGTTGTGTCTGGCAAGTACACTTTCTGTATGTTCACAGGAGCAAGGTCCTGTGCCTGCCCCCCATCAGCTGAAGTGGCACGAGGCAGAGATGGGTGTTGTATTCCACTATGACCTGCATGTGTTTGATGGCCAGATATATGGACAGGGAAACAACCGCATCAATCCGGTGGAGGATTATAATATCTTCAACCCCACGCAGCTCGACACGGACCAGTGGATACAGGCGGCCAAGGCGGCCGGAGCGAAGTTTGCCGTGCTTACCGCTACGCATGAAACGGGCTTCGGCTTGTGGCAGAGCGACGTGAATCCCTATTGCCTGAAGGCGGTGAAATGGCGCGACGGCAAGGGCGACATTGTACGCGACTTTGTAAATTCCTGCCGCAAGTATGGCATCCAGCCGGGTATCTATATCGGCATCCGCTGGAACTCTCTGTTGGGCATTCACAACTTCAAGGCCGAGGGCGACGGTGAGTTTGCACGCAACCGCCAGGCTTGGTACAAGCGCCTGTGCGAGAAGATGGTGACGGAACTTTGTACCCGCTACGGCGACCTGTTCATGATTTGGTTTGACGGCGGTGCCGACGATCCGAAGGGACTGGGACCTGATGTGGAACCCATCGTGACCAAATATCAGCCGGAATGTCTGTTCTACCATAACGTGAACCGCGCGGACTTCCGCTGGGGAGGGTCGGAGAGCGGTACGGTAGGCTATCCCTGCTGGTCGAGCTTCCCTTATCCCTACAGTCACAGCAATGCGAACGAGGGAGTGAGGAACCACAACGAACTGCTGGCCCACGGCGATGCTGACGGTCGCTACTGGGTGCCCGCTATGGCCGACACGCCTCTGCGCGGATACAACGGCCGCCACGAATGGTTCTGGGAACCGGGCGACGACGACAAGGCCGTCTATCCGCTGGAGAACCTGATGGACATGTACGAGAAGTCGGTGGGACGCAATGCTACGCTGATTGTAGGCCTGACGCCCAACCCGGACGGAGTGATACCTGAGGGTGACGTGAAGCGCCTGAAGGAATGGGGTGACGAGATTGCCCGCCGTTTCGGCACGCCGCTGGCACAGACTTCCGGAAAGGCGAAGAAACTGTCGCTGGACCTGAAAGGCAAACAGAAGGGCAACTATTATATCCTGCAGGAGGACATTACGCTGGGCGAACGCATTCGTGCCTATCGGGTGGAAGCCCGCACAGGCGGGAAGTGGGTCACTGTGGCCAAGGGAACTTCGGTGGGACACAAGCGCATCGAACGCTTCGACCCCGTAGAGGCAACAGCTTTCCGTGTAGTTGTGGAGCAATGCACAGACACTCCGCAGATACGAAACTTCAGTGTTTGTTATGCGGAACAGTTGCCCTGACTTTAACTTTCATATTCTACTAACCCCATTATCTAAACTCTCTGATTTATGAATAAATATTTGTTTACCGCATTGTTTCTGACGCCATTGGTACCCATGACCGACGGGTGGGGAGCGACGAAGAAGCAACCCTCTGCCGAGGAGCAGAAACGCCCGAACATCATCCTGTTCATGGTGGACGACATGGGATGGCAGGATACCTCGCTGCCTTTTTGGACACAGAAGACTCCTTACAACGAGGCCTACGAGACACCTAATATGGAACGGCTGGCCAAGCAGGGCATGATGTTCACCCAGGCGTATGCCTGCAACATCAGTTCGGCCACCCGGTGCAGCCTCATTACGGGAGCCAACAACGCCCGCCATCGGGTGACCAACTGGACGCTGGAGCGCGACAAGCAGACCGACCGCCAGAGCGCGACGGTAGAGCTGCCCGACTGGAACTATAATGGTGTCAGTCAGGTAGAGGGTACGAACAATACCTATGTGGGCACTTCGTTCGTCGAACTGCTCCGCCAGAGCGGGTATCACACCATCCATTGTGGCAAGGCCCATTGGGGCTCCATCGACACGCCGGGCGAGAATCCTACCCACTGGGGATTTGAGGTGAATATCGCCGGTCATGCGGCCGGCGGACTGGCCACTTATCTGAGCGAACAGAACTACGGCCACACGCGCGACGGCAAGGCTTATTCGCTGATGTCCATTCCCGGACTGGAAAATTACTGGGGTACGGGTATCTTTGCTACCGAAGCCCTGACGCGTGAGGCTATCAAAGCGCTGGACAAGGCTAAGAAGTACAACCAGCCTTTCTACTTGTATATGGCTCATTATGCCATCCATGTGCCTATCGACAAGGACATGCGCTTTTTTCCGAAGTATGTGCGCAAGGGGCTGAGCGACAAGGAGGCTGCCTATGCCTCGCTCATCGAGGGTATGGACAAGAGTCTGGGCGACTTGATGGACTGGTTGGAAAAGAACGGTGAGGCCGACAACACCATCGTCATCTTCATGAGCGACAACGGCGGACTGGCTGCCGAGCCCGAGTGGCGCGACGGCGAAGTGCATACGCAGAATGCGCCTCTGCGCAGCGGCAAGGGTTCACTCTACGAGGGCGGCATCCGCGAGCCGATGATTGTGAGCTGGCCGGGCGTAGTGAACCCCGACACGCGTTGCGACAAGTATCTGATGATTGAGGACTTCTATCCGACGCTGCTCGAGATGGCCGGTGTGAAGGACTACAAGACGGTGGCTCCGCTGGACGGCGTCAGCTTCATGCCGTTGCTGAAAGGTACGGGCGACCCCTCGAAAGGCCGTGCGCTGGTGTGGAACTTCCCCAACATCTGGGGCAATGACGGACCGGGCATCAACCTCGACTGTGCCATCCGCAAGGATGAGTGGAAGCTGGTATATTACTACGAGACCGGCAAGAAGGAGTTGTTCAACATTCCCGAAGACATCGGCGAGAAGCACGACGTGGCAGCCGAACATCCCGATATCGTGCGCCGCCTGTCCAAGGAACTGGGACAGTATCTGCGCAAGGTCGATGCCCAGCGTCCCAAGTTCAAGAGTACGGGCAAGCCTTGTCCCTGGCCGGATGAAGTATAGTTGGAGCATTATTTTTCTCTGACTGGGAAAAATTTTTTCTCCAGTCAGAGAAAAATCGGGAGTTTATAAGATATCTTCTTGAATATATCTTATAAAAGAAGTCTGCCAATCTGTCTATCTGATAGTCTTTTACTTATCGCGACAGGTTGGCAGACTTCTTTTGTTATTGTTGAAGACTTATTGAGCCTTGCATTCTATTCGTTTTCCATCGGCTTGTACCGCATAGATACCTGCTCCTTCTAACGATATGGATGAAGGTACAGTAAAGTGGAAGGCATTAGAGAAGTAGAGTAGCTTATTGTCTTTCCTTACTTCAAAGGCTACAGCTTCATCTCCGTCGGTGATGCTGATTTGCTGTCCTGAGCGACTGTAGCTGATAGTCTTGGTAATCTTTACGTTGTCCTGGAACTGAGTATAGTAGCCAGTGTCTGGAGCAACGATATCCAGTCCTTCATCTCCCTGTTTGCGATCCTCCAGATATTGGAAAGCGTGTTTGGGAGCTGGGAATTGTGCCATGAAAGCCTTGGCTTCCTGAATCATCTGCTCGGTCACTACGTAGTTCCAAGTGCCATATTGCTCAATTGTTTCATTCACTGGTTCAAAGAACCCCCATAAATCGAAGAATTCGGTCAGGTTTTCGTTAGCCGCTTTGCTGGCCATCATGGCAAACTTCAGCTGTCCTTCGCCCGGGTTATTTTCTACGATACGGTTCTCGCGCAACAGTTTGAACAGAGTTTGCCAGAAATCTGGTTTATAGCCGCAACGGTGGTAGTAGTTCCACAATTGCCAGTTCATACGCATGTGTATTTCGGTATCTTCCCCCTGATGAGTAGCGTCACCCATGTTGTGCCATGCTTGTTTACGCTCGAAGCGTGAGTCGGCCAGGTCGCTCAGTTCGCTACCGCGAGAGCAATATTTACCCAGCTTGTAGAGAATGTAGTTGGAGAACAGGTTGTTGGACGACTCGGTGCTGCCGGGCCAGTTGATGGCAGCTTGGTGGATATGGCCGATTTCATGTGCTGGTCCCCAAGCATTGTCCTTGGCTGCCATGACGTTTTCTTTCAGCAAAATGTTGTTCAGATATGTGTAGACAAAACCGATGCGGTAGTCTGAAGCCCACATATAGCTACCTTCAGGCGAAATAGCAAACAGATGATTGTTGACCTGTGAAGGGCGTACATCCTCGATGCCCATCAGCTCCTGTTGCCAACTGATAATGTCGTCCCATAAATTGATGGCTGACAAAATATCACTCGGCACAGCCTGTTTCATCTGCTCGCGGTGGAAGTAGAACATGATACGTTCGCCACGAACGCAGAAGTATTTGTAATTGGCTTTTCCAATCAGTTCCTGATACCTTTCGTTGGTTTGATGCCTCTTTAGGTCGAAGAAACCACTTACTTTACCACTGCCGGGAGTGATGTGGACGGTGATAGGTTTAGCATTGGGGTCAAGCAGATTAGCTGTATACATCAGGAAAAGCATGCCTTTCTTAGTAAACCCTACCTTGTTTACGCCTTCTTGTAAGAAACGTGTCTCACCGCTGGCAGCTGTTTGTACGTAGGTATTGGTCCCGTCGCTGGCTTGTTCTTCGCCAATATTTTGGATGGACAACGAGTTACCGTATGTGTCGCCAACAAGAATTATTAATGAGTCACCAGGTTCTACATAAATACCGGTTGGATTGTCCAAATTGCTGTAGCGTTTGGTCATCAGTGTCTTAGCCCATTCCTCTACATTGCTATAGGGCTGGTAAGACTGGATGCGGAATTCTTTTTCCCACGGATCATACGTATTGCTGCGCAGCATGGTGGCAAGTTTGATGAAGTATCCGGGTAGAGCATTGATTTGTTCATCTGTTACATCGGACTTCAGTTCAGTACAGGTGATGTCGGTAAATACGGTCAACAGTTGTTTGTCGAGAGTCTTATCTGTGTTCTTCTGGTAGAATTCCATTTCATCACAGCTGACAAATCCTCCCAAACCGGATTTGACACTGAATTTGATTTTAGTTACTTTGGAAAGTGTATTCTTGAAATCAACTCGGCTTGCTGCATTTTGCATTTTGAAGTCATAACTTCCCATCAACTTATATTCGGGTTCGCTTTCGGTAGCCGTATAAATATCAACTTCTCCAAAATTACCGTTTCCGCTTCTTGTGTAATAGATGAGGTAATCAAGGTCTGGCTTTTGGTCAAAGAAATATTCCAGAGTAACGGGAAAGGCTGCCTGTTGGTTCCAAATGGAATGGTAGGGTTCTCCTTGGGGGCTGAACTTCCCGTCGAAACTGTTTTCAATATCTTGTCCCGGCTGATTTTCACTGGCTTTACCGCTGGTAGGTATTATTTTAATGTCGCCTTCTACGACAACGTCATCTACACCGGCACTTTTAGCCTCTTGGGTTATAGTGCAAGTAGTTACTATATCTGTATATTTTATCCCTGTATAGGTGAAAGTGGCGCTGCGTTCTTCATATAAAGAGTTGGCGTCCACTGTGTAATTGTAATCTTTATCTGTTAATGC
The DNA here is from genome assembly GCF_019239235.1 of Caecibacteroides pullorum. Classification (GTDB taxonomy): domain Bacteria; phylum Bacteroidota; class Bacteroidia; order Bacteroidales; family Bacteroidaceae; genus Bacteroides; species Bacteroides pullorum. The sequence goes on from NZ_JAAZTS010000001.1 coordinate 337,079, forward strand.
ACGAGTTCCCGGCGCATCATGTATCCAGTCGCATTTTTCGGAAAGGGTTGTTGTATATTCGATGTTGGATGTGACGGTAATAGTTAATGGACCTCCTTCTGCAGATATATTTTTTGCTTCTTGTTTTAATAATATTGCAGGGCCATAACCTAATTGTCGTACTTGAATATTGTAATTTTCGACGCTGGAGTTTACTGTTATGGTAGCTGTTCGAATGTCGGGTTCTTCACTGGCTTGTATGCTAATCAGAATTCCGGAAGCTTGTGAGGAGGAGTGTTCTTGATCAACTAGACACCATGATTGGTCTGATTTGACACTCCATTGGGATGTTTCTAAATTAGTTTTGACAGGAATGACTACAGAGGTTGCACTCTGTTCAAAATCTTGTTGTAGATACTGTTCCTCAATAGAAAATTGTGGAGTACTTGGGGAATCGTTTTTTTCATCACTGCATGAAATGAACCATAAAACTGTACATAGACATATGGTCAAAAAGGATAGGACTCTCATAGTTTTTTTTATGGGGTTAAGGGTTGATAATAAAAATGCAGTTGCTTATGTTTGAGATGTGTGGCAAAGATATAAAAAAAGTGGGATATTCTATTTTTATACAGAAAGAAGGAGAGAAAAATAGATAATGAAATTTCCCTCCTTCATCCATTTTTAGTAAATCAAATATATAGAGTAAATGTGAGGGACAGTCCCAATTTCTGTCCCTCAAAGGTTAGAAGATTATTATTTACCAAAAATCTGCATTTCGCCACAGTTCCAGAATTGTCCTGTGCATACATTTCCTGCATTACTTTCAGTTACAGAAAAACGTATATAAGTAAAAGATTCACTTGAAGAGAACACATTTGAATCATATTCCTCATCACCGGTTGTAAATGAGTTTGCAACCTCTCCTATTTCTTTCCAAGTATTACCATCATTTCCTGCATAGATTATTGTTTTGGTGGGTGCACCATTCGCATTCTCAAATCGTGTCCAGAAATTATATGCAAAATGATTGATTGGGTTGGACAATTTGAAATCAATGTAATGTCCATATACGGCATCAATCGCTGAGCCACTATAGTTAGAATGCCAATGGAGACCGCTTCCTCTACCATCGAACAATCCAGCTAACCCGGTTCCATCTCCGTTTACTGTAGCATTCGAAGATAGCATATCGAGGGAAAGTGGTATTTGGGTCAATTCACTTCTTGGAATTGTATAGTTAATACCTACGATGCAACTCGATTTGGCCTCGTCGACTGCAAAATTGGGATTAGATGTTCCAGAAATCTTCAATGGTATGGCTTGTTGTCCCCATATTAATTTGGACTTATCTAAAGTTATCGTTACAGTTGCATGGTTAGAACCATTTTGGAAGGGCGTTATTTCTATTGTATATGAATCTTCTGCAGCCATTTTTAAGTTTTTCTTGTTTGCAGTGTTATATTCGTCCAGAATTCCTTCATCTACTGTAACCTGACAATCCAAATCCCATTGACTTACAATGGGCATTAGGATGGATTGTGTGATCGTTGTTGTCCCTTCACTGTCTGTAATGTCGTCTGTGGAGATGAAGCCACTGTTCTCGAAACCTACAGTGAGGGTTTGAACGCTGGGTATAATAAATGCATAACGTTTTTCTGCATTAATGGAGTCAGAGCCATTATACAGTTCAAATGGAATGACGTAGGTTGCATCTGTTCCACTATTTTGTTCAATTTGTTCGGCTATCAATGAAACATTTACTGTTTTATATAAATCTGCTGCTCCAAATTCTATAGTTTCATTGCTGAAAGTGTAACATGTTCCTGGTAATGCTTTATAGTTTACGCCTTCTGCAGCATTATATGTAGCAAGGCTTGCATCACTCATGATTCCGACATCAATAGATGCTGTTGCTCCTAAAGTGGAACCAGACTTGTTAACAATAAGCTGGTAGTCTGTATTTTCTCCAGTTTTATAAACTGTTAACGGTAATTCTCCACTATTTCTGAAATAAAGAATAGTGCTGAAATCCGATAAGTATTCGTCTTTGCCATCTTCGCATGCAGTATGTGTCAATAAACAGCTGGTGGCAAGAATCGCAAATAATATGTTTTTTTTCATATGAATTCGTTGTTTGATTATTAGTATCAATATTACCATCCATAATTTTGTGTTAGCATTCTGTTACGGTCCAATTCGCGTTGTGAGAATGGATACAGATAATGGTTGTCTTTAAATACGCGTGTTTCAAAAACTGTACGTTTCCAGAAATCAGCTGGTGTAACGTTGGCTGCATTGTCGCCAATGGGGCATTCTGTATTCATACCATACATGGGACCACCATCGGTTTCTGTAGCAATCATCCACGTACGTGTGTCATAGTAGCGATGACGTTCAAAAGCCAGTTCGACGCGGCGTTCCTTGCGGCAAAGTTCAATCAGTTCTTCAGTAGTAGCATTGGGATAAACATCTGTGATGGGAGCTAATCCGGCGCGATCTCTTAAATCTGCCCATTTATCCATAGCCAATTGTTCATATCCTGCCGGAAGAGAAATTCCATGTTTCTTGCATTCCAGAACGGATTCGATGAAATTTAAATACATTTCGCCCAAGCGGAATACAGGGAAAGTAATGTTGCCCCAATTGCCTGCTGCTGAATTTAAACGATGGTCATAGAAACGATTGACCAGATAACCCGATTTCGGATAGTCGTGACTCTTGTTTCCATTGGCTCCTTTGGCAAAAGAAATCATGGTAGATTGTTGGTCATGCAGCCAGTAGTTTCCACTAAAGAATACAGTCACATAAAAGCGTGGCTCACGATTTTTATACATGTTGGGTGCTTCAATATCGAAGTTGCCAAATTTGCTCCAGCCGGTTGCCGGATAGTTCCATACGCTTAATTGCATTTCTGTGGCTACGTCATATCCTGATTGGCTATCCGCAATAGGATTTCCATCAGCATCGTATCCTATAATGGGATATCGGCCGTTGTTCATTGCATAAGCATCTACTTGTTGCTGTGTCGGGCCTACTGCACCATAGGCAGTACCTGCTACACCTGTTGGTACAGTACCTACTCCCCAACTGAAGCGGTTATTGTAGCGGTCTGTCCAAATGAGTTCGCTGTTCCAATTCACATTGGTGATACCTACATAATCTTCATAGGGATTGCCATTGCCCGCACGATATAGTTCATATTGAGGATTGTCCAATAGCACCTTAGCGGCTTCTGCGGCTTTCAACCATTTGTTTGCATCATATTGCTGGGGAAATAACTCAGCGCCCGACAAGTCTGGAAATTCACTGGTCGTCGGATTTTTTACATTCCGATAAAGTGTGTTCCCATTGAACAAATCACGTGCTGAGTATAATAGCAGTCTTGAAATAACGGCTTGGCAAGTTCCTTTGGTTGCTAATCCATATTCCAAATCCTCGTAGGAAGATTGGATTGCGTTGCTATTGGCACATTCTGTCATTTCGCTGACTACGTAGTCTACGCATTGTTCCCATGTGTTACGTGGACGGTAAAGCGATTCTGTTGAGGCTGAAAAATCTAGTAGTTCATCTCCTAACAAGAATATAGGACCGTAATCGCACATCATTAAAAAATAATAGTAGGCGCGAGCAAAACGGGCTTGCCAATAGTATTTATCGAGCTCTTCTTGCGTAGCTATGGGGTCACTGCATTTATGAACGTTCTGCATTAAAATGTTGCATTCACGGATTCCTTTATAATATTTATCCATACTGTAATAGGGTACCGTTGATGCATTCCAAGAACCAAAATTGATGTTACGGTATTGACGGTCGTAAGCGATGGTACATTCATCTGATGCGCCTAGGTAAGGTTCATTGTCCCCGATGTATCCCCCATTAAAGTTGGGTAAAAATGACATGGCATTTAACCAATATCGTTTGGTCGTATTCCGATTTTCCCAAATTTTCTCGAAAGTGAGCATCTCATCTTCTTGTCTGTCTAGGAAGTCTTCGCATGAAGTTAAAGTCAGAGTACTTGCAGCGAAGCATAGCATATAGAATGATTTAAAATTAATCTTCATAAGTGTTTATATTATCTATGTTTAGAAATTTGCGTTAAATCCGATAGAGAACATTCGATTAAGCGGATATCCTGAACCGTCTGATGAACCTTTTTCTGGATCCCATAATTTGAATGGACTGAATTGTAAAAGGTTATTTCCTGCGGCATAGAATCTTAGACTCTTGATAAAGCTCTTTTGCAACAGAGATTTTGGCAATGAGTATCCGATCTCTACGCTCTTCAAGCGAAGGAATGAACCGTCTCGTAGCCACCATGTGGATGCTTGGCTATTGTTGGAAGCGCCGGCTCCACCGCTACCCATGCTGAGGCGTGGATAGGTGACATTTGCGTTCTGTTCGGGAGTATTGGTCGACATCCATACGTTGCCATATATATCTTCATTAATGGCTGCACGTTCCATATTTCCTGATGAGAAGGGGGTGCGAATAGAAGAACCGTTCAGGAAGAAGCTGGTACGTGCTACTCCTTGGAAGAAGATATTGAAATCCCAGTTCTTGTATTGTGCTGTGCCACCAAAACCATAGGTGATTTCCGGTAGATTGGTATAACCGATTGCTATCTGGTCTTGTGAGTCAATCTGACCATCACCATTGATATCCTGATATTTGATGTCACCTACACGATATTCACCAAAATTCTGTACAGGACTGTTGTCTATTTCTTCTTGGCTTTCAAATAAGCCGATTGCAACTAATCCAAATGGTTGCAGTGAACTTCCGCTTCCGAAAGGTTTGCCAATCCTATTTTGATACTTATATTCCCAGTCGGGCTCGTCATTATTCAGTAATTCATTTCTGTTGAATGTGAAATTTCCTCGTGCTGTCAACATTAAATCCTTGTTTACCTGGTGAGTATATTCTACCGTAGCATCAAAACCTTGGTTCAAGGTCTCTCCGATGTTTACATAAGGAATAGTGGAGACACCAACTATGGCAGGTAGTCCTGCACGTTGCAGGAAGATACCACTACGCTCTTCGCGGAAATAATCTGCCTGTACACGTACCTTGTTGAATAATGAGAATTCAATACCGGCATTTATTTTCAATGCTTCTTCCCATGATACATTAAGATTCTCGACTTCTCCAATACGAATGCCGGTTCCACCTTGATTTCCAGTACTACCATAATTCCAACTGCCACTATTTACGATGGTAGATTCATATACCCATCTTCTTTGTCCACCGATATCGTCGTTACCTACTTTACCGTAGGATGCTTTTAATTTCAGCATGTCAATGACTTTGGTTGCGGGCTGGAACCATTTTTCGTTTGACATCATCCAACCGATAGCTACAGCTGGGAAGAAACCAAAACGGTGTCCGCGGGCAAAGTTTTCGGAACCATTGTAACCTAAGTTGACTTCTGCAAAATAGGTATCCTTGAAGGCATAAGTTGCACGTCCTGCTAAACCTTGGTTTTTGTAGGGTAAGGCATCATCTCCACTGTCAGCTTGGGTATTGGTGTGGATCTTTTGGTTGTACAACAATAAGGCTCCTACGCGATGGATATCATTGAAAACTCGGTTGTAGGTCAATGAGCCTTCCAGATAGCGGGTCATGGTGCCACTACGTACGGGTAGGAATGACAATGTTTCGTCTCCGGTGTGTACAGGATCCCAAATGCCGTCGCCATTATTGTCATCATAGATTAAACTGCCGTCTTCGGCACGACCGCGTGCATGGTAGAAACTTTCAACTTTGTTACGGCGTTGCAATGTCGTGTTCCATGCGTCCCAAGAGAATTTAATGTTTGCGCTTAAACCTTTTAATGGTTCCCAAAGTGCCCCGATATCTTGGGTTACGCCAATTAATGATTGGGCCGAGTTCCAGAATTGTTCACGATACCCTGAATGTGCCAGCATGTTCCATGGATTATAACCGGAGTCTGTGGAAGGACCGGACAATGTTCCATCGGAATATTGTACAGGGAAAGCGTTCGGAGAAGTCATGAATGTATAGGACCAGATGTCAGCGTCTGTATCACCAAATCCAGGGCCAAATGATTTTTCATAAATGTTGGCCAAATTGAAGTTTACGACCGTACTTTTGGTAAGGTTCAAATCGACATTGGCTCTAAAATTGAATTTGTTGTAGCGGATGGACGGATTGTAGCCATAAATGTTGCCTGCATTTTTATAAATAGAACTTTCATTATAAAACGCACCGGATACGTAATACTTGACAATGTCACTACCACCTGTAATATTCAAATTGACACGTTGATTAGCTGCCATATCATCAAATAGGGCATCGAACCAATCGACATTCGGATAGAGGTCCGGATCTGCGTTTGTTCTGTACTTTTCGATGTCTTCTGGCGAATAATATTGACTTCCGTATGCTTCGTTGTATAATTCGGCCCATTCTGCTGAACCTAACATTTGCGGTCGTTTGGTTGGCTGGGTAAAACCGAATTCCGTGCGCACATTGACTTGCGGCTTTCCAACAGAACCCTTTTTGGTCGTAATAAGGATTACACCGTTGGCACCTCGTACACCATATACTGCAGATGCGGATGCGTCTTTCAGAATGGAGAAAGAGGCGATGTCGTCTGTATCTACCAAATCCAAATCACGTTCGATACCATCGACCAGTACTAGAGGAGTTGATGTACCTTTGAAGGAGGATACGCCTCGGATGTAGAAATCTGCCGCGCTGTTTTTACCTGGTTCGCCAGAACGGCTCATGGCAACAATACCTGATAGCTGACCAGCTAATGCATTTGAAATGGACGAACCAGGAACGGTTAGTTTGGTAACGTCCAATGTCGAGATGGCGCCGACTACGCTTTCTTTCTTTTGGCTTCCATAACCTACTACAACAACTTCTTCAAGAACTTCAGTATCCGGTTGTAGTACAATATCAATCGTTTTTTGTCCGGTTACAGCTACTTCTTGCTTTTTATAGCCGATGTAAGAGAATTCCAATACTCCACCTATACCTTCTACAGTAATGGAGTATTTACCGTTGACGTCTGTTACAGTTCCTGTTGTACTGTTCCTTAAATAAACAGTAGCACCAATAGCAGGTTCATTTGTGTCACCGGTGAGAATAGTACCTGTGATTGTCTGCTTTTGTTGTTGCAGAATTGTTGTGACTGTTTCGCTTGTGCCTGTTTCGTTTTCAGGAAATGCGAAAAGTGTACTTGGAGATAATAGCAATGATAGGGCAATGCATTTTATGCAATGCTCTTTTCTGCAAAAAAATAGATTCATTTGCACATTGTTGGTTTTAAGGTTGAACTTTAGTGAGTGATTTTTAGCTGTAGTAGTCTCTTTGTGATATCATAAAGAGAGATCTCCCCTTGTGACGGGATTTTTTAAGGCGTTATTTTTCTCATGCTTAAAACTTTTTTTATATGGTTAACTAAAGTGCTGCAATATCGGAAATTATTTTTGATGCACCAAGTTTTTTCTAAGAAAAAATAAAAAAAAGGTGTTTTATGCATTGTTTTCTTGTAATTATTTGAAATCAATCGTTTTTTAGCTTTCCTTAATTCCGACTTAAGGCTTTCAAAAGCATTATATGTCTTTTGACATGATTTATAAATCTCCGAGAAACGCATAGAAAGATGGCAAATTCATTATACAGGAAGGTCCTACTCCTTAGTCGTGAGTATATAGACGAAGAGTTGTTATAATCTACTTTCGCCATGGTCTACATAAGCTCTGCAACTATCAACTTTAGCCGTCTAAACATTAACTTGAGTTTCATAACTATGAACTTTTGGGAGCTGTAATGATGGCTTGGTTTCACAGGATCAGATCGATTGATGACATTTTTTATGGACAAAATGTTTTTAAGAAAAGGCGGCTGTCTCCAAATTGAGACAGCCGCCTTTTCTATTTATTTGATTTCAAATTCTTCCTTCATGTCTATCTCCTCACCATGGGGGTCGTAGAAAACATATTGTAAAAATGCTAGTTTTTGATCGGGAATCACTTTGATGCCTAATCCGTATTTCATTTGCCATTTACGCTTCAGGGAAACAAGTCCTTGATTGACGTAAGCGGCTACATACGGGTGGATGTGCAACGAGAATTTCTTTACCTTCAATTTGTTGGCTAAGTAATCAATCTTGTTCTCTAGAGTATCTGTGAATAGGATGGACGATTTTATTTTGCCTTTGCCGAAACAAGTTGGGCAGGTTTCTGTCGTATCAACGTCCATGGCAGGACGCACGCGCTGGCGGGTAATCTGCATCAGTCCGAATTTGCTGAGTGGAAGAATGTTGTGGCGTGCACGGTCCTTTTGCATGTTTTGGCACATGCGTTCGTAAAGCTTTTGCCGGTTCTCGGCTTCGTTCATGTCTATGAAATCGACAACAATAATGCCTCCCATGTCTCGTAATCGTAATTGGCGGGCAAGTTCGTCGGCTGCACCTAAGTTAACTTCCAGTGCATTAGCTTCTTGTCCATTGGCATTTTTGGTGCGGTTGCCACTGTTTACATCTACCACGTGAAGGGCTTCTGTATGTTCAATGATAAGATATGCACCGCTTTTATAAGATACAGTTTTACCAAAGGATGCCTTAATCTGCTTGGTAATGGCAAAGTTGTCGTAGATGGGGAGCTGGCCTTTGTACAGCTTCACAATTCCTGCCCGTTCAGGGGCTATGAGTGTTACGTAATCCTTGATTTCATGATAGACAGCCTCGTTGTTCACGTGGATGCTCTCGAAGGAAGGATTGAACAAGTCGCGCAACAGGCCTACGGCACGACTGGTTTCTTCGTAAATCAGTGTCGGAAATTTGGTGGCCTTCTGTACTTTGATGATGGCTTCTTCCCAATGTTTCAGTAATACTTTAAGCTCTCCGTCCAGCTCGGCAACGCGTTTGCCTTCGGCTACGGTACGTACGATGACGCCGAAGTTTTTGGGCTTAATGCTCATCAGCAGTTGCTTGAGGCGTGCGCGTTCTTCGCTCGACTTTATTTTTTGGGATACGGAGACCTTGTCGTTAAAGGGTATCAGTACGAGGTAACGTCCGGCAAAGGATAGCTCGGAGGTCAGTCGCGGACCTTTGGTTGATATGGGCTCCTTGACGATTTGCACCACGACTTCTTGTCCTACCTTGAGTGTATTGGCAATGGTGCCTTCTTTTTCAAGGTCGGGAAGTAGGGTTGCTTTGGTGATAGGGTTGAGTTTTTTTCGGTCGCTTAAAGTTTGCTTTACGTATTTCTCTAAAGAATTGAATTGAGGACCCAGGTCCTGATAATGAAGGAAAGCGTCTTTCTCGTAACCTACGTCCACGAAGCAGGCATTCAGGCCAGGCATCAATTTCCTGACACGGCCCAAATACATGTTGCCCACGGAGAAGGAAATGTTGCGTCCTTCGCTTTGAAGTTCTACCAGTTGCTTGTCTTCAAGCAGGGCGATAGACACTTCTTTGGGCTGTACATCTACAACGAGTTCGCTTGTCACAATAATAATGCTTTTAAAGTTTACAATATACAAAACTTCAGGTAGGATACAGGAAAGGTTTGCTGTTTCTCATTCTGACCTGTGCTTTGTAAGATCTCATGTTTATTTAAACAAAGAACAAACTCGCGAGACATTTGTTTCGCAAGTTTGTTCTTTATTTTGTCGTTCAGACTAAAAATTACTTTTTGCTTTTATGTCTGTTCTTTCTTAGTCTTTTTTTACGCTTGTGCGTAGACATTTTATGTCTTTTTTTCTTCTTTCCGCTTGGCATAGCTTCAAATTTTTATGGGTTAATACTATTGTTTATTATTTCTTCACTGCTAGTGTGAATGTCTTGGCAGGCTTAAATGCCGGAATATTGTGTTCGGGGATGATGATCGTGGTGTTTTTAGAGATGTTACGAGCAGTCTTCTGTGCTCTTTTCTTCACTATAAAACTTCCGAATCCGCGAAGGTAGACATTCTCATCCTTGGCCAAAGATACTTTGACAGCATCCATGAAGGCCTCAACGGTTGTAAGTACAGTCGTCTTATCAATCCCGGTGTTCTTGGTGATTTCGTTTACAATATCAGCTTTAGTCATTTTTTTCTTAAAAAAAATATTATTACTAATGTTTCCTTAATTTTTTGGACTGCAAATATATAGCTTTTCCGCGTCTCTGAAAAATATATTTCGGACATTTTTCTAAAAAAGTCTTGGGATTAAGTTTTGTTAGGCGGAAAAGCGCTACATTTGTCGGCCGCCTTTTCTGCTTCCTGTGGCTTCATTGTCATAAAAGGATGCTTTTCGGTGGAGAAAACACTGTTTTAAGAGGAAAGAATGAATGCTTTTTCAAGAATATTGTTAGATTGGTATGCTGAGCACAAGCGTGAACTCCCTTGGCGTGAAACCAAAGATCCCTATCGCATCTGGATTTCAGAGATTATCCTGCAACAGACACGGGTAGCTCAAGGTTATGAATACTTTCAGCGATTCGTAGAGCGTTTCCCTGATCTGGTCGCTTTGGCTGAGGCTGATGAAGATGAAGTTATGAAATACTGGCAAGGATTGGGATATTATTCGCGTGCGCGAAATTTGCATGCTGCTGCCCGTAGTATGAATGGAGTTTTTCCTCGTACTTACGAAGGTGTCCGTGCACTTAAAGGGGTAGGAGACTATACGGCTGCGGCCATTTGCTCCATTGCTTACGATATGCCTTATGCGGTGGTGGATGGTAACGTATACAGGGTACTTTCTCGCTATTTTGGAGTGGAAACTCCGATTGATTCTACTCAGGGGAAGAAGCTGTTTGCTTCATTGGCGCAGGAAATGCTGGATGAAAAACATGCGGCGCTTTATAACCAAGCCATTATGGATTTTGGAGCCATACAGTGTACTCCTCAATCGCCTTCCTGCATGTTTTGTCCGTTGGCAGATAGTTGCTCAGCATTGGCTACTGGTAAAGTCAATCTTTTGCCGGTAAAGCAACATAAGACAAGAACGACCGACCGTTATTTTACTTATATATATATATGTATAGGTGGACAGATGCTTCTTCGTAAGAGAACGGGTAACGATATCTGGCGCAATTTATATGAGCTGCCATTGATAGAAGCTGATCATCAACTATCTGTAGATGAGTTGTTGCTTGCTCCAGAGCTGGAAGGGCTTGGCACTAATGTGAAACCTGTTGTACGTCCGTTGCAGATGGGGGTTAAGCATGTTCTTTCCCATCAGATTATTCATGCAGATTTTTATGAGATGATTTTTCCTGCTGATATTCAAGGTTTCTCGGATTATATACGCATTGAACAAGGAGAATGGGAACGCTATGCTGTGCCGCGGCTCATCCATCAGTTCTTGGAAAAATATGCGTAAAAGTTTTGTAGATATTTGCACGGTTACATTATTCTGTTTATTTTTGGCAAGCAATTTTAAAAGAAAAAAGTTATGTCAGTCAATAAAGTTATTCTGATTGGAAATGTAGGGAAAGATCCAGAAGTGAGATACTTGGATAGTGGGGTAGCTGTGGCTACTTTTCCTTTAGCTACGTCTGACAGGGCGTATACCTTGGCCAATGGAACTCAAGTTCCTGAACGGACAGAATGGCATAACATCGTTTTATGGCGAGGATTGGCTGAAACGGCTGAAAAATACGTGCACAAAGGTGATAAACTTTACTTGGAAGGAAAAATCCGTACACGTTCGTATGATGATCAGGCTGGCGTGAAACGTTATGTGACCGAGATTTTTGTGGACAGTATGGAGATGCTTTCTCCTAAGGCTGCTGGGGTAGCTCCTCAAGCAACAGTTCAGCCGAATGTACAACAGCAAAGTATACAATCGCAGGTGGCGCCTGCACAAGATAATGGAGCGGATGATTTGCCGTTCTAAGTGTTTAACTAAAAATTACTTCTTTGGACCCGGACGCTTATTTATGCCAGTTGGCAGATGTTTTTAATGGAATAACAGTACATGCACCTACCGTGCCATCCATTGTAGCCATTGTTTTGGCTGGCCTTCTTTTACTTGTATCAGGATTTGCTTCGGCTTCTGAGATTGCTTTCTTTTCGCTCTCTCCAGCCGATTTGAATACGATTGCTGAACACAAACATCCATCTGATTCTAAAATCAGTGATTTATTGTCGGATAGCGAACGTCTGCTCGCTACGATATTAATTACGAACAATTTTGTGAACGTGACTATAATCATGCTTTGCAATTTCTTTTTCATGAATGTCTTTGAGTTTCATTCGCCCATTGCAGAGTTTCTGATTTTGACCGTTATATTAACTTTCTTGCTTTTACTTTTTGGTGAGATCATGCCCAAAATTTATTCGGCTCAGAAGACATTGTCTTTTTGTCGGTTTGCGGCATCGGGTATATCTATGTTTCGTTCAGTGTTCTATCCGATGGAATCGTTGTTGATGCGTTCTTCTTCTTTTTTGAACAAGCATGTTTCGCATAAAAATCATAATATATCAGTCGATGAATTGTCTCATGCGTTGGAATTAACGGATAAAACTGAAATATCAGAAGAAAGTAACATTTTGGAAGGGATCATCCGTTTTGGTGGAGAAACAGCTAAAGAAGTGATGACCTCAAGATTGGATGTCGTAGATTTGGATATCCGGACCCCTTTTAAGGATGTGCTGAAATGCATTATAGAAAATGCTTATTCGCGCATACCTGTTTATGCAGAGTCGCGTGACAACATTAAGGGAATTTTATACATAAAAGATTTGTTACCCCATCTGAACAAAGGTGATAATTTCCGTTGGCAATCCCTTATTCGTCCTGCTTATTTTGTTCCTGAGACAAAGATGATTGATGATTTGCTTCGTGATTTCCAAGCCAATAAGATACATATTGCTATTGTCGTAGATGAATTTGGTGGAACATCAGGTATTGTGACGATGGAAGATATCATAGAAGAGATTGTGGGTGAGATACATGATGAATATGATGATGAGGAACGGACATATACCGTGCTCAATGATCATACTTGGATATTTGAGGCCAAGACCTTATTGGCTGATTTTTATAGAATAACGAAGATTGACGAAGCTGAGTTTGAAGAAGTAGCGGGCGATGCTGATACCGTTGCAGGATTATTGCTTGAGTTGAAAGGAGAGTTCCCTGTTTTACATGAGCATGTTTCTTATAAGAACTATGAATTTGAAGTACTTGAGATAGATAGCCGTCGTATTCTAAAAGTAAAATTTACTGTGAAGGAACCGGTGACTATAGAAATTAAGGAGGATATGTAGTGGCATTGTTTCTGCAACATCAGGGGGAGGATTGCCATTGGGCGGTATGGAAGTTGGAAGAAACATTGGAAGAATTGTTTTCTTTGTTTCCTGATAGTAGAAAATACAGACAAGAAGTCGAAAAGTTTTCTTCTGCCCATCGGCGTTTGGAATGGTGCGCTGTACGTGTTTTGCTCTACACAATACTTGGAGTGGAAAAAGAAATTCGATATCAAGATAGTGGGAAACCTTATTTGGCTGATAAATCGTTTTCTTTAAGTATTTCTCATACTAAAGGGTATGTGGCTGTTATTTTAGGTGATATAAATAAAGAAGTAGGTATTGATATAGAACAATATGGGGAACGTGTGCGTAAAGTGGCTCATAAGTTTGTTCGTGATGATGAGTTGCCAGGAGCTTATGAAGGTACTGATACTTGGGGGATGCTTTTACATTGGTCGGCCAAAGAAGCGGTTTATAAATGTCTGAATATTGATAGTGTGGATTTTCGTGAGCATTTATATATATGTCCGTTTACTGTTTGTTCTGAAGGGACATTTGGACTCGTTGAATATCGAACAGCTGAATGTTGTCATTTCTCGGTACATTATCGTTTGTTCGCAGATTTTGTTCTAACTTATATTTGTTAGTTTTTGGATAGAAGTTGGCAAATATAAAATAAATGTCCGTTCGAAATCGCTTCGCCCGGACATTATTTCATAAACTTTGGCAGAAGTTTACTTGTTTACTTTCTTTGAAGCAGTTTGGATGAATAAAATGAAAGGACAGAAAAGTCCGTGTTCATTAGACTCACCGCTTTTTCCTCGAAAGCAATGATAAAAAGATATGCATGGCAGGTCTTCTGACTTGTTTCTATTATCAGCGGCCTTCCCGGAAAAGATTCCAGTGGCAAATGGTACGTGCTGATAACAATTGTGTGAAACTCACAGCAGCGGGACTGTTCGGGATTTGCACCCGATTCCCTTTTAATCACCTTTTCTGCTTGTAGTGGGAAATAGGCGAACCAATGCAATACAAAGATAGGAGTTTTTTTTGAATCAAATAGTCGTTTAAAGAAATAATTTGAATAGTTTACAATTATCTTTCTTTGGCTAGAGTAAATACAAATTCCAGGCCTCCACCTTGACTGTTTTTTGCAGAGATAGTTCCTCCATGAATCAGTACGGCATTTTTTACGATGGCAAGTCCAAGGCCAGTACCTCCCAATTTGCGTGAACGTCCTTTGTCTACACGGTAGAACCGTTCGAAAAGCCGATTAAGATGTTCGGGGGATACTCCAACTCCTGTGTCGGCAAAGCTGAAGTAGTAGAAGTTTTCGTCTTCGCGGAAACAGCTGATGTGAACATGGATATGCGAACCTGCGTATGCGATGGCATTGTCCATCAGATTACGGAAGATGGAGTAGAGCAGCGAATAGTTGCCGCGGAGCAGGATGTGTGGCTTCAGAGAGTTGACAACAGTAATATCCTTTTCTTCCAATTCGAGCGCTACTTCGTTGACGATGTTTCCCACTAGTAGACTGACATCCACTTTCTCCATGTCGATGAGGTTAGCTGCCTCGTCCATGCGTGTCAGTACAGAAATGTCTCGTAGAAGGCGAGTTAGTCGGTTGCTTTGGGTGTAGCATCGTTCTAAAAAAGTCTGCATTTTTTCTTGCGGAAGATCTTGGGTGCTAAGGATGGTTTCTAAATAGCCTTGTATACTGCTGACAGGGGTTTTTAGTTCGTGAGCAATGTTTTGAGTAAGTTGTCGTTTTAAGCGTATTTGTTCCTCTTCTTGTGTGATATCATTAATGGAAATCTCGAAACTTAGGTCTTGGAATATGATACACTCTACAATAAAAATGCGTCCGTTTTTATTAATGGTGAGAGATATTCTTTTTTCTTCTTTCCCAAGTGGACTGCGGTGAGCTTTACCTATGAAGTCGGTAATTTTCTGAAATTCACATACAGAGAAGATCTCTTCAGTTGTTTCCAAGTTGGAGTCTGATATCAAGTTGCTGTATTGGATAAACAAGTTGTTGACCAATATTTCTTTTTTGTCTTTGGTAAATACACCTAAACCTTCGCGGGATGTCTGAAGGTGTGTGATAAGTTTTTCGCGTTCAATGTAGAGTGCTTCCTTTGTTTCACGCAATCGGCGGTAGATCTGAATGATATGTTGTGATATTTCACCTAATTCGTTATGTGGAAAAGCTGATTGGAGGTCTGTTTCAATTGGCTCGTTCTTATCGGCACGTTTGGCAAACTGGCGTAGTTTGGTGATGGCTGTTCCCAAGCGTGAGGTAAAATGGTAGTAGATGAATATTAGCACAAGAGTGACAGCCAATGTGAACCACAGGTAGTGGCGATCAGCCGCCAGGTGATTGACTAGGTCAATATCGTAAGGCAGTGCCGAACGGATGATGTAGGATCCGAAATCTGTGGCTGAATAAAAATAAGGTACACCTGTAGTTTCCGAAGTGCGTCGCACGTCATGGCCTTTTCTATGTTTCAGTGCTTGTTGTACTTCTGGCCTATCTTGATGATTTTTGGGACTGATGTTGTGTTCGTAACTGTCATACAAAACAACACCTAGTGGATTAATGATGGTGACACGCAATTCTTTGGTTGTGCTTTGACTTATGTAGCTATTAAGCACAGAATTCCATAGGCTGTCAGGGGTTTCTGTCAGTCGAAAGTAGAGGTCTTCATTGAAATCCTGCAATTGCAGGTCGAGCAGTTCTATTTTGTATTCTTTTTCTCGCTGGTATTGGTAAAGGGTAACACTTCCTGCAAATAGCAGGAACAGCAGGAAGACGGATAAGAACAGTTTCCGACTGAATGACAGAAAATGCCGATTTTTATTCGGCTTCGAAGCAGTATCCATATCCCAGGCGTGTTACAATACATTTACCATAATCACCTATTTTCTTGCGCAGGCGTGTGATATTTACGTCGATGGTACGGTCCAGCACGTATACTTCGTCGCTCCATACCTTGTTCAGTATGTCCTCACGCGAGAATACGCGTCCTTTGTTCTGTAATAATAAGAGCAAGATTTCAAATTCCTTTTTAGTTAACGGAGCTTCTTCTCCGTTAATACATACTTTCTTTTTGACGATGTCAAGTACCAATGATTTGTACACTAGCTGTTCAGGTATACGTTCTGTTTCTTGTGAACTAGTACGGCGTAACACGGCTTTGACACGTGCTGTTACTTCACGTAGTGAGAAGGGTTTTGATATGTAGTCATCGGCTCCTAAATTGAATCCTGTGACTGTATCGTTTTCCGTATCTTTAGCTGTGATGAAGATGATGGGGATTTGGGCAGTCTTTTTGTCTTGTTTTAGCATACGTGCCATTTTGAAGCCGGATATTTCACCCATCATTACATCTAACAAGAGTAAGTTGTAGTGACTGATGTCCATTTGCAGGGCTTCTTCTGCAGAGTTTGCCGTATCCACTTCGTAACCTTCGTTTTCGAGGTTGAACTTCAAAATCTCGCACAAGTCTTCTTCGTCATCGACGACCAATATCCGATAGTTGTTCATCTCTTCTTCAATTTTAGTAAGGTATGGTTTTGCAAAAATATGTTTTTATTCTTTTGATGCGGCAAAGTTGAGGCATTTTTATTACGGAAACATGAAACAGATGTTACAATGTTGTTACAAGCCTTCTTGGAGATTGATAGTGAATTTTTAATTCTTAAACGATGATCCGTAAGGAACAATTTGTCGCTATCTGTGTTCTTTTATTTGCATGGAAAGCTTTATCTTTGTTTGTTCTTAAATAGAGATATATGTATGAAGAAATTTATTTATATAGATTGGCATCGCTTGTTTACGAGCCGTTGGCGTTTTGGAATATGTTTCGGGGGCGTGATTGTGGTGGCAGTAGTAACTTTTTGGTTGAATGGTATCCCTTTCCGTGCGGGGTTTGAAATAGTTGATGATTTGGGAGGAAATGTTTTCCCTTCGAGTATTTTGTCGGTGGCCACTACCGATGCGCAGGTCATTGTGCCTTCCGATTCCGTGTATGTGGGCAACCCGAAGTCGTGCATTGCGGTCCGCCTGCGTTCGGGGCGCAGCTACACGCGTGTCCGTATCGAAGTGGCCGAGACACCGTTCTTCTCCCATTCGGTGTCCGAGTTTGTGTTGCCCCGTCCGCGTACCGAGTACATTATCTATCCTGATATCATCTGGAACTACGAGGCCTTGAAGGCCAACGAACAGGCCGAACCAATCAGTGTGGCCGTTACGGTGGAGGTGAACGGCAAGGCGTTGGGGCAGAAGGTGCGTACCTTCTCCGTGCGAAGTATCAATGAGTGTCTGTTGGGTTACGTCACCAATGGTACCAAATTCCATGATACGGGCATCTTCTTTGCCGCCTACGTCAACGAGGAAAATCCGATGATAGACCGTCTGCTCCGCGAGGCGCTCAACACGCGCATTGTCAACCGCTTCCTGGGCTATCAGGGCGGGACGGCGGAGGCTGTTGACAAGCAGGTGTATGCCTTGTGGAACGTGTTGCAGAAGCGTAACTTCCGTTACAGCTCGGTATCGAACACCAGCCTTTCGAGTAACATTGTCTTTTCCCAGCGGGTACGTACTTTTGACGATGCGTTGGAGTCGTCTCAGATCAATTGCGTGGACGGCAGCGTCTTGTTCGCTTCCCTGTTGCGTGCCATCAACATCGAGCCGATACTGGTGCGCATACCCGGCCACATGTTTGTGGGCTACTATACCGACAGCCAGCACAAGGACATGAACTTTCTCGAGACGACGATGATAGGAGATGTTGACCTGGACGATTTTTTCCCCGATGAGCAGCTGGACTCCACGATGGTGGGCAAGTCGCAGAACCAGATGTCGCGCATCACGTTCGACAAGTCGAAGGAGTATGCCAACAAGAAGTACCGCCAGCACGAGGAGGGCATCCACTCGGGCAAGCTGAACTACATGTTCCTGGAAATATCGAAGGAAGTGCGCAGGAAGATACAGCCCATCGGCAAATAAGGCTTGTTTTTGTACCTGCCGCTTGCAAATCATCGCCGGGAGTGTTACCTTTGCGAAGTTAAGTCAGAGTCAACGATATGGAATCATTCAAGAAGTATATTTCTCCGGGTGCGTGGTTTTCCATGGAATACCCGGCCGTGTGGAGCGAATTCGAAGACAGCGAAGACTCGTTCCTGTTCTATAATCCCGACGAATGGACGGGTAATTTCCGCATTTCGGCCTATCGGGGCAATACGGCTGATTGCGGGCGCGAGTCCGTACGGCAGGAGCTGAAGGAGAACGCTTCGGCTGTACGGGTACGTGTGGGTGCGCTGGATTGTGCCTATAGCAAGGAGATGTTTGAGGAAGGCGGCGAATACTATACGTCGCACATCTGGATTACGGGTGTGGACGATGTGGTCTTTGAGTGCTCGTTCACCGTGCGCAAGGGTGAATCCGTGGCCGAGGCCGAGCGGGTGATTGCTTCCCTGCAGGTGCGTAAGCCGGGCGTGAAGTATCCTGCCGAGCTCATCCCCGTCCGTCTCTCCGAAATCTATCAGATAGACGAAGCCTACGAATGGGTGGAGAAGACGGTGAAAGACCTGCTGAAGAAGGACTTCCAGGGTGTGGAAGAAGACGTGGAAAGCATGCAGCAGGTGGTGGACCGCGGCGTGATAGGCCCCAAGAAGAAAGACCAGTGGCTGGCACTGGGCATCACCCTCTGCGTCATCATGGCCAACGAAGTGGACGGGCTGGAGTGGCGTACGCTGATAGACGGCAACCGCGAGGTCCCCGTATTGCTCAACACCGCGACCGGCCAATGGACAGATCCCATGAAACTGGCGTGGAGCAAGGTGAAGGCCGGCGAGAAGGTCAACCTGGCGGAAGCCTATTGCAATGCTTGATAATTCTTCATTTTTCATTCTTCATTCTTCATTTAAACCAATGTCTCCCATACTGCAAGTAGAAAATCTCACCAAGTCGTTCGGCGACCTGGTCTTGTTTGAAAATATATCCTTCGGCCTGGCCGAAGGCCAACGTGTCGGACTGATTGCCAAGAACGGAAGCGGCAAGTCCACCCTGCTCAACATCCTCTCGGGAAAGGAGGGTTACGACGAGGGAAAGATATCCTTTCGCCGAGATCTTCGTGTGGGCTATCTTGAACAAAGTCCCTCGTATCCCGAAGAACTGACCGTACTCGAAGCCTGTTTCCATCATGGCAACACGACCGTGGACCTCATCAAGGACTACGAGCACTGCATGGAGACCGAAGGCCATCCCGGCCTGGACGAGCTGCTCGTGCGCATGGACCACGAGAAGGCGTGGGACTACGAGCAGAAGGCCAAGCAGATACTTTCCCAACTGAAGATACGCGACTTCGACCAGCAGGTGAAGCACCTCTCCGGCGGGCAGCTGAAGCGTGTGGCGCTGGCCAACACCCTTATCACCGAGCCCGACCTCCTCATCCTCGACGAGCCCACCAACCACCTCGACCTCGACATGACCGAGTGGCTGGAAGAATACCTGCGACGGACGAACCTTACCCTGCTCATGGTGACGCACGACCGTTACTTCCTCGACCGTGTCTGCTCCGAAATCATTGAGATAGACAACCGCACGATTTATTCCTACAAGGGTAACTACAGCTACTACCTGGAGAAGCGTCAGGAACGTATCGACGCCAAGACGGTGGAGGTGGAGCGCGCCAACAACCTGTACCGCACTGAGCTGGAGTGGATGCGCCGCATGCCCCAGGCCCGCGGCCATAAGGCCCGCTACCGCGAGGAGGCCTTCTACGAACTGGAGAAGGTGGCCAAGCAGCGCTTCCACGACGCCAACGTGAAGCTCGACGTCAAGGCTTCCTACATCGGCAACAAGATATTCGAGGCCGACCACCTGTGCAAGGCTTTCGGCGACCTAAAGATATTGGACGATTTCTCCTACATCTTCGCTCGCTACGAGAAGATGGGCATCGTGGGCAACAACGGAACGGGCAAGTCAACCTTCATCAAGATACTGATGGGGCTGGTGAAGCCCGACAGCGGCACGCTGGACATCGGCGAGACCGTCCGTTTCGGCTACTACTCGCAGGACGGGCTTCAGTTCAACGAGCAGATGAAGGTCATTGACGTGGTGCAGGACATTGCCGAGGTTATCGAACTGGGTAACGGCCGTCGGCTCACCGCCTCGCAGTTCCTCCAGCACTTCCTCTTCACGCCCGAGACGCAGCACAGCTATGTCTACAAGCTGAGCGGAGGCGAACGCCGCCGCCTCTACCTCTGTACGGTGCTGATGCGCAACCCCAACTTCCTCGTGCTGGACGAGCCCACCAACGACCTCGACATCGTTACTCTGCAGGTGCTCGAAGAATATCTGCAAGGCTTCAAGGGATGCGTCATCGTTGTCAGCCACGACCGCTACTTCATGGACAAGGTGGTGGACCACCTGCTGGTGTTCAACGGCGGGGGCGACATCCGCGACTTCCCAGGCAACTACACGCAGTACCGCGAATGGAAGGAGGTCAAGGCACGCCACGACAAGGAACAGCAGGCGGTCGCCAAACCGCAAGCTGCCGCCAAGCCCGCGCGCACCCGTCAGGACGAGAAGCGCCGCATGAGTTTCAAGGAACGCCGCGAGTTCGAACAGCTCGAGAAGGAAATTGCCGAGCTCGAAGCCGAGAAGAAGGCCGTCGAGGAAGCCTTGTGCAGCGGCACGCTTTCGGTGGACGAACTGACAGAGAAGTCGAAGCGCCTGCCGCAGCTGACGGACCTGATTGATGAAAAGACAATGCGATGGTTGGAATTGAGCGAGCTGGAATAAGTATGGAAGGAAGAAGCAACTACCACAGCCACTCCCTCTATTGCGACGGCCGTGCCGGCATGGAGGACTTTGTCCGCTTTGCCCTGAGTAGCGGCTTCACTTCTTATGGCTTCTCCTCGCATGCTCCGCTGCCTTTCCCCACGGCTTGGACCATGGAGTGGGACCGCATGGACGACTATGTGGCCGAGTTCCGCCGTCTCAAGGAGAAGTATGCCGGACGCATCGAACTATACCTCGGGCTGGAGATTGATTACCTGAACGAGAAGAGCCATCCCGCCATCGAACGTTTCCGCCGCCTGCCGCTGGACTACCGCATCGGCTCCGTCCACCTGCTCTACGACGACGAAGGCCGCGTGGTAGACGCCGACCTCTCCGCCGAGAAGTTCCGACAGATGGTCGATAAGCATTTTCAGGGCGATGTGGAGCGGGTGGTGCGCCTCTACTACGAGCGCTCGCGGCGCATGGTGGAGCTGGGCGGCTTCGACATCGTGGGCCATGCCGACAAGATTCATTACAACGCCGCCTATTGCCGTCCCGGCATTCTGGAAGAGCCGTGGTACGATCGCCTGGTGCGCGACTATTTCGCCGAGATTGCCCGCCGTGGCTATCAGGTGGAAATCAATACGAAGGCCTGGTCGGAGCTGGGCACCTTCTATCCCGACGAACGCTACTTTCCGTTACTCCGTGAGCTGGGTATCCGTGTACAGGTGAACAGCGACGCCCACTATCCCGAGCGCATCGCCAGCGGTATGGCCGAGGCTTACCGGGCCCTGCGCCGTGCAGGCTTCACGTCCGTCATGCGGCTTCGGGGCGGGCAGTGGACTGAGATTCCCTTTTAGACAGGCAGTGCCGTTTGTTTCTCCGCACAGTAACTGGAGTTTCCCTGCGCGGAAACACCAGTTCCCCTACTAGGAAACTGGAGTTCCCCTACTAGGAAACTGGAGTTCCCATAGGCGGAAACGCTCGTTCCCATAGGCAGGAAACAACCGTTCCCCTGCGAGGAAACGGATGCTTCCTCGGCAGGGGAACGGATGGATGATTGCAGCTTGTCGGCCCGATGCTGCTATGTCGTGGCATTTTCAGTGCCAGGCATCAATCATTTCTTCAAGAGGAACTCGTCGATAGCCTTCTTGTACGTGGCCTTGTCGGCGGCGCCGCGCATCAGCTGCGGCTGCTCCTTCAGGGGGATGAGTACAAAGAGGGGAATGCTGGTGGCGTTGAACAGGGCGGCGAGCTCCTGCTCCTTGTCCACGTTCACCTTGTAGATGGTGATTTTTCCGGCATATTCCTTGGCCAGTTCCTTCATGATGGGAGCCACCTTGCGGCAGGGGCCGCACCAGTCGGCGTAGAGGTCGATGATGGCGGGTTTGTCTCCCTTGTATTTCCATTCCTTGCTGTTCTCATAGTCGAACACCTTGTCGATGAACATGGCCTTGTCCATCACAATCACCTCCTGAGCGTGGCCGAGGAGGGCGGTGGCCGCGAGGGCCAGGGTAAGCAATAACTTCCTCATGTTAATGGAGAATTGAAAATTGATAATGGATAATTAATACCTCATGCCTGGCTTTCGATGAGTTCGACCAGCTGATTGCTCTGCACCACGCCCGACTGCCGCCACACCTGCTGTCCGCCCTTGAAGAGCATCAGCGTGGGGACGGCCTGAATCTGGTATTTCATGGCCAGTGCCTGCTGTTCGTCCACGTCTATCTTGACGATGCGCGCCTTGTTGCCCACGCGGGCCTTGACGTTCTCCAGTATGGGGCGCATCATCTTGCAGGGGCCGCACCACGTGGCGTAGAAGTCCACCAGCACGGGCTCTGCGGTATTGTTGATCAGTTCTTCAAATTTTTCCATAATCGTATTTTGTTAGTGGGTTGATAATGTTATGTACAAACAAACCTTGCGTCGTTTTGGTTCACTCTACGATGCTCAGCTCGTCGATGAGGTGCGAGGCACCGGCATACTTCTCGATGATGAAGAGCGTGTAGCGGATGTCCACGCAGGCGGCGCGCTGCGACGAGGGGCGGAAGGCGATGTCGCCCGTCAGGCCTTCGTAGTTGCGGTCGAAGGCGGTGCCGATGAGCTCGCCGCGGGCGTTGAACACGGGGCTGCCGGAGTTGCCGCCGGTGTTGTCCGTGTCCACGATGAAGCACACGGGCATCCGTCCGTCCTCGAGGGCATAGCGGCCGAAGTCTTTCGTCTTCCAGAGCTGCTTCAGCTTGTCGGGCACCACGAACTCCCAGTTCGTCGGGTCTTCCTTCTGCATCACGCCTTCCAGTGTCGTCTGGTAGTCGTAGACGGCTCCGTCGGCAGGTTCGTAGGAAGCCACCTTGCCGTAGGTCAGTCGCAGGGTGGAGTTGGCGTCGGGATAGATGGGCTGTCCGTTGGCCTGGCGCAGGTCCATCATGCCCTTGACCCACGTCTTGTGGGCGGCGTTGTAGTCGCGGTTGGCGTCCATCATGGCGATGGCCGTCTGCAGCAGGCCGTCGGTGATGGAGTACTTGAAGAGCACCATCCAGTCGCTGGTCACTTTGTAGAGCTTGGGCTTGCGGATGAACTTGTCGAAGTTCTCGCGGCTACCGAAGATGGAGTACTTGAAGCAGGCGTCGATGAAGGCGTCCGTATCACCCTTGAAGCGCTTGTCGATGACCTGGAAGATGCCGATGCGCTGGTCGGCGGGGATGTACTGGGCATACGTGCGCAGCATCTCCTTGCCCACGAGTTTCTCCACTTCGGGATAGGGGACAGAGGCGAAATACTTGTCGGCTGCCTGGCGCAGACTGTCCGTGGCCGCCTGGATGGTTGCCTTGTCCTTGCTCTTGAGGGCGGTGGCGAGGGCGGTGGTGCTGGGGATGCGCATGAAGTCGAGTGCCGTGACCAGTGCCTCCTGGATGGCCTGCTGGTGGTAGAGGGCGGGGCGGCGCTTCTGCACGATGGCACGGATACGGTCGAAGGCGGCCTGATAGGTCGTGTCGCCCAGCTCGCGTCCGCGTTGCAGCAGGGCTTCCTGCTGGGCACTCTTGGTGTCGAGCACGTGGAGGCGCACGAGGCCTTCGTTCATGCCGATGGCGTTCTTCCAGTAGTTGGCGCTGGAGGCGTACTTGCTGGCGTAGTGGATGCGCACGGCGTCATCCTTGAGCATCTGCTCCATGAGGACGCGCTGGCGGGCGTCGCGCACGTGGTGGCGCATGAAGTTGGTCGTCTGCATCCGCTCCTCCACCTCGTCGGCTATCATGTAGCGCCAGTTGCGGCCGGGGAAGCCCATGACGAAGGCAAAGTCGCCCTCCTTGTAGCCGCGGAGGCTGATGTTGAGGTGCTTCTTCACGCGCAGGGGCACGTTGTCCGGGCTATAGGCGGCGGGGCGTCCGTCCTTGTCGGCGTAGATGCGGAACAGGGAGAAGTCGCCCGTGTGGCGGGGCCACATCCAGTTGTCCGTGTCGGCACCGAACTTGCCGATGCTCGACGGCGGCGCGCCCACCATGCGGATGTCGCTGTACTCGGTCTTCACGAAGAGGTAGTAGCGGTTGCCACCGTAGAAGGCTTTCAGTTCGGCTTTTCCGCCTGTGCCGAGGGCGATGTTTTGTTCTTTCAGGAAGCGTTCGCACACCTGAGTCAGGTACTTGGGCGAGAGGTAGTTGGTGCCCTGCGGGTCGGCGTCCTTGGCCAGCTGCTGCCGTACGTAGTCCGTCACGTCGAGGATGCGGTCGATGAAGGTCACGGTGAGTCCCTTGCAGGGTAGCTCCTCCTGCCGGCTCATGGCCCAGAAGCCGGCCGTCAGGTAGTCGTGCTCTATGCTGGAGTGCTGCTGGATAGCGCTGTAGCCACAGTGGTGGTTGGTCAGCACCAGGCCTTCGGCCGAGATGACCTCGCCCGTGCAGCCTCCGCCGAAGTGAACGACGGCATCCTTCAGGGCAATACCTTCGGGGTTGTAAATGGAGTCGGCAGGTAGCAGTAGGCCCAGTTCCTGCATGGCCGCCTCGTTTTGCCGTTTCAAGTCGGTCAGCATCCACATGCCTTCGTCAGCCGGGGCGGGGAGTGTCAGGGCAGTCAGAGCTGCCGCAAATAACAGTCTTTTCATATATAGATGAGGGTTAAAGTGAAAAAATAGGCACGGATTTCGCGGAAGTTTCACGGCCGTTTTGATTTCTCTCCGTGATAATCCGTGTAATCCGTGCTTTGTTATTTTATTATTCCACGATGGTCATCTCGTCGATGAGGTGCCCGCAGCCGCCCAGCTTATCGAGGATGAAGAGCATGTAGCGGATGTCGAGTGCGATACAACGCTGCAGGTTGTTGTCGAAGTTGATGTCACCGCTTAGCGATTCCCAGTTACCGTCGAAAGCACAGCCGATGAGGCGTCCTTCACCGTCGATGACGGGCGAGCCGGAGTTACCGCCGGTTATGTCGTTTGTCGTCAGGAAGCATACGGGCATGGTGCCGTCGGCCATGGCATAGCGTCCGAAGTCCTTCTTCTGGATGAGTTCCTTCAGCTTGGCCGGAACCACGAACTCGGGGTTCTCGGGATCTTCTTTCTCGAGGATACCGTCGGTAGTGGTAAAATACTTGTAGTGTACGCCGTCTTTCGGATTGTAGGACTTCACGTTGCCATAAGTCAGGCGGATGGTGAAGTTAGCGTCGGGATAGGAAGGCACGGGTTGTTTCATCTCGCCCAGTCCTCGGATGTAAGCCTTATGCAGTAGTTCGATTTCTTGTGCGTACTGGTTGTATTCGGCAGCGGCTTCTTTCAGCTTGTCTAGCTTGGTGCGGCTGAAGTTGGTGGCCAGGTCACGGTTAATGGCCTTCACGCTAGGCTTCTTCAGGAACTTGTCCAAGTTGGCGCGGCTGCCCATGATGGAGGTATCGAAGAGGTCGTCTACGTAGGCGTTATAGTCGCCCTTATATTCCTTCTCAATGGTCTGGTAGAAGGCGGGTAGTTCTTCGGGTGTCAGAGCCTTGGCAAGTGCGGGCAAAATGGCTTTGGCAACGGCGCGATCCACCTGCTGGTCGTAATCCTTGTTGTGGATGCTTTCGTACACTTCTTCCAGCTGCTTCTTGGTGGCTTGGAGCAGGGAGTCGTTCTTTGTCTCGATGGCTTCCTTCATCTTGTCCATCAGCGCAGGCGGGCAGCCGAACTCGATGGCTCCGCTCAGAGCCTCACTAGTGTACTCCAGGCGGCGCAGTGAGGGAGACATCTTCTCCACGAGGGTGTCTATCTTTTCTACCACGCCTTCGTATTCGGGCTTGCCTTGGGCGAAGGAGGCGAAGCGTTTCTCTTGTTCAGCCTTGGTGGCGAGCACGGCGTTGTCCACGATAGCCTTGTTCATGCCAATGGAGTTCTTCCAGTAGTTGCTGCTACCAGCGAACTTGTTGGCATACTGGATACGGGTCTTGTCACTCTGGCGCATGTACTTCTTCAGTACGTCGAGGTAAACGGTACGCATGTCGATCATGGCTTGGTTGACGGCGGTCATACGTTGGCGTACTTCGCTTTGTGTGAGGTAACGTTCGGTAGAACCGGGGAAGCCCATGATCATGGCATAGTCACCTTCGTTGAGTCCCTTCAGCGAGATAGAAAGGTACTTCGGGGTCTTCAAGGGTACATTGTCAGCGCTGTATTCGGCAGGCTCTCCGTTCTTGTCAGCATAGATGCGGAACATAGAGAAATCGCCTGTATGACGGGGCCACATCCAGTTGTCCGTCTCGCCGCCGAATTTGCCTACGCTCGAGGGCGGAGCAGCCACCATGCGCACGTCGCTATAGACCTTATAATAGAAAAGGTAATACTTGTTTCCGGCGTAGAAAGGCAGAGCGCGTACTTCGATGCCGGGTTTGCCCTTGAGGTCGCTCTTCTCCAGTTCTTCCTTGGCCAGCTTGCCGAGGAACTTGTTGGTCATGGCTTCGTATTCGTCCACTTCACCGGCCTTTACTTTGGCGTTCACCAGGTCGGTGATGTCTACGATACGATGCACAAAGCGGAACTTCAGTCCCGGCGTAGGCAGTTCCTCGGCACGGCTCTTGGCCCAGAAGCCGTCCGTCAGGTAGTCGTGCTCCACGCTGGAGTGCTGCTGGATGGAGGCATATCCGCAGTGGTGGTTGGTCAGGATGAGGCCTTCGGGAGAGATGATTTCACCGGTACATCCTCCGCCGAAGATGCCGACGGCATCCTTCAGCGACACGCCATTGGGGTTATAGAGGTCGTCGGCTTCCAGCTTCAGACCCTGTTTCTTCATCATATCGATGGAATTCTGCTGCTTCATCAGCTGAAGCAGCCACATGCCTTCGTCGGCCTGCGCCGAGAAGGTGAATGCTGCGGCGAGAGCCGCAACAAGGTACTTCTTGATTTTCATGTATGTCACTTAAATTAGTAATGATTTATTTGTTGTTGTTTCTTTATAAAGTCTTTACTGAGGCATGGGCAACTTGCCTTCGCGGATGGCATCCATCACGTTGGCAGGTGCGCGCTGGGCCAGGTACTCCTTTTTCATGAAGTCCATGTAGGGAGCCACATGATTGAAGAACTGTCGGTAGCCGGCACAGAGGTAGTTGAGGCCTGGTTCGCCGTTAGTCGTGCGGGCAAAACGGTTCTTGGGACAGTCGCCGTTGCAGGCGAAGAGCCATTCACACTCTTTGCACTGGCGGGGCAGGGAGTCGTATTTGGCCTGGCCGAAGCGTTGCTGGCGTTCACTGTACATCATCTCCACCAGTGTCTGTTGGTAGATGTTGCCCAGCTTGTATTCGGGGAAGACGAAGTGGTCGCATGCATAGACGTCACCGTTGAATTCCATTACGCCGGCATGGCCACATGTCCGTGCCATGGAGCATACGCCGGGCTGTTCGCCTACCCAATTGGCCAGTGTGGAGTCGAAGATCTGGATGTAGTACGTGCCCACATCTTCTTTGACCCACAGATCGAACAGGCGGCAGAGGAAGTTACCCCATTGTTCGGGGCTGACAGAGAAGTCGGCCAGTGGCGCGTTATCGCCATCGGCCAGCGAAGCCAGGTGGCGTCCGTCACCGTGGGGCAGGATACGTTCTACAATGGGAGCGAACTGGATGTAATGGCATCCCAGATCCTTGAAGAAGCGGTAAAACTCCTCGGGATAGTCGGCGTTGTATTCGTTCACCACTGCCATGCCGTTCCATTCCACGCCGTGCTTCTTCAGCAGATTGATGCCTTGCATCACTTTGTGGAATGAGGGGCGTCCCTGTTTGTTCTTGCGGTACTCGTCGTGGAATTCCTGCGGGCCGTCGATAGAAACCCCCACCAGCCAGTTGTTCTCCTTGAAAAACTGGCACCACTCGTCGGTGAGCAGTGTGCCGTTGGTCTGTATGCAATTGTCGATGGTACGTCCGTTGGCATATTTCTTCTGAAGTTCCATGGCCCGTTTGTAGAAAGACAGAGGGCGCATCAACGTTTCTCCACCGTGCCAGGTGAAGAGCACCTGCGGCATGGTCTGTGAGTTGATGTATTCTTCGATGAACTTCTCCAGCAATTCCTCGCTCATCACGTGCTTGGGATTTTCTTTGTACAGCTTGGCCTTCTCCAGGTAGTAGCAATAGTCGCATGCAAGGTTGCATACGGCTCCTACAGGCTTTAACATCACGTAGAGCGGTTTGGCAAAGGGTGCGTAGGTAGACATGTCTGTATCTTGTAGCTTTTGATTAATTTATGTGCAAAAATACGTAAAGCAAATGAAAATACGTTTTTTGCCTCTTCCTTTATAAGGATTATTAATACCTTTGCGGCGTGAAAATCCTAAATACATTTCTTACATGGACATGAACAAGATGTGTGTTAATTGCACTATCCCTTTGATGCTGTTGCTTGTGCTTTTTACTTCTTGTAGCAAGCGCTATAAGATAGAAGGAAAATCTTCTGTAACGAGTTTGGATGGCAAAATGCTATATTTGAAGTCTTTGCAGGAGGGTGATTGGGTGACAGTTGATTCGGCGGAAGTAATCCATGGTCTGTTTAAGATGAAGGGGCCTGCCGACAGTGTCAGGATGGTAACTCTCTATATGGGTGATGAAGGTTTGATGCCGCTGGTTCTTGAAAATGGACATATTCGCGTTAGCATTGCAAATACGCAGATGGAGGCGAGTGGTACTCCTTTGAATGACAGGCTTTATGAATTTATTGATAAGCGTAATTCAATGGAGTTGGCTGTCGAGGAAGTAGAGCGTAAAGAAGCACGTATGGTTCTTGACGGTGTGGCTCTGGACGACATACATGGACAGTTGGAGCAAGAAGCCGATTCGCTGATACGCGTGATGGATACTTACGTGAAAGGTTTTATTGTGGATAATTTCGAGAATGTTCTGGGTCCCAGTGTCTTTATGATGATGTGCAGTACTTTACCCTATCCGGTGATGACTCCAGCTGTTGAAGAGATTATGAAGGAGGCTCCTCTTTCGTTCAAGGAGCATGTGTTGGTGAAGGATTTCATATCCAAGGCCAAAGAGAACATGAAACTGCTTGAAGAGCAAAAACGTTTGCGTCAGAACGTTGCCTCCACGCAGCCTTGAGCGCAGCAAGTCCGTATACTTAAGAAAGAGAGTGAATTCTAAGGCTCAGACGAGTTAGAATTCACTCTCTTTCTGTATATCTATGTCTTCTTAATCTGTTGTGGCCTCTCACTTTAATACAGTGCTTTATGACCCTCTGACGAAGCACTGTATGAGGGGCTGACGAAGCACTGCATGAGACCCTGATGAAGCACTGTGTTATAAGGTTATAAAGCACTGTGTTGAAATGGTAGGAAATTTTCGTGTTGGCTTCGATTAATAGACTATCGGTCCTGATCGTCGTTTTGCACCATGCCTTTGTACTTTTCGGGTAGGGCGCTTTCTACGGCAGCATAGGCTTCGGTCATGGTTGCTTTCACGTTTTCCGGTCCCTTACACTTGGGTGGAATGGGTTCGTGGATGGTCAGTGTGAGGCTGTGGCGGTGTATCCACTTTCCTGTGCGGGGTAGGATTTCAAAGGAACCGTCAATCGTGACAGGCACTACGGCTAGTTGTAGGTCGTCGGCCAGCTGGAAAGCACCGCGCTTGAAGTAACCCATATGGCCTGTGAACGTGCGTGCACCTTCAGGAAAAACGACGAGTGACACCCCATCTTTCAGCGACGCTTCGGCTTTACGCATCATAGCAACCATCTTTTTCGGATTGCCGCGTTCCACGAAGATGTGGCCCGCGCTTTCGCAAGCTTTGCCCACGAACGGAATTTTCCGTAAGCTCTTCTTCATCATCCACTTGAAGTTACGTCCAAGGAAACCATAGATGAGAAAAATGTCGAAAGCGCCTTGATGGTTGGGGACGAAGACATAGGAAGTATGTTTATGTAGTTTCTCGCGTCCCACTACATGAACAGGAATCAGTAAGAGGTAACATGTTAGCAGTGACCATATCTTACCGGGATAGTAACCCCAGATGTGTGCTCCACCCAGTAGTGAACCGATGATGGTAACCAAAGCTGTCAGGATGGTCAATACTAGGAATAGGGGGACTGCAATGCAAATCTGATAGATGTAGTAGAGAAACTTCATAATACTGGCTATTTTTCGGGACAAAGATAATAATTTTTACAGCTTCCCTGTTTCTCTTTACCCTTTTTTCTTCTTCAGCGTGATGACGGTAATCTCAGGCCAGGCACCGAAGCGGAATGGGAGTCCGACGTAGCCGATACCCACGTTAACGTAGAGTGCTCGTGCCCCTTCGTAGTACATGCCCGACCATTCCGGGTATTTCAGTGACGAAAGCGAGCGACCGAAGAAGGTCATCTGCATGGCGTGTGTATGCCCGGCCAGCATCAGGTCGATGTCCGATTCTGGCAGTACTTCGCGTCGCCAATGTGTAGGGTTATGACTCAGTAGGATACTGAACATTCCTTTCGTACCATGGGTGGCTTGTGCCAGGTCGGCGTGTTGAGGGAAAGGTGGCTCACCATCGTTTTCTACACCAATGAGGGCAATACTGTCTCCTTTGTGGTGTAGAATAACGTGGTTATTATCCAATAATTGCCAGCCCATAGCCTGCTGCTCATTCCGCAGGTATTGCAGGTTATCAGCTTCTTCATGACTGTTTTTCCAGTGATAGTAAGTGCCGTAGTCGTGATTGCCTAGAACAGAGTAAACACCGTCAGAGGCTTTCAGGCGCGATAGGATTGGACGGAAAGCGTCTAGCTCGTGGCTCTGTTGATTCACCAAGTCTCCTGTAAAGACAATGAGGTCAGCTTGCTGGCTGTTGGTTAATTTCACCAGTTTCTCTATGGCTGTGGGGCGACCCTGCCAACTGCCGATATGGATGTCCGACAACTGGGCGATGCGATAGCCGTCGAAGCCTTCGGGCAGGCGGTCCGATTCATAGGTTACTTCCTTTACTTCGAAACGCGTGATGCCTGCTGTGGCACCATAAATCACATTGACGAAACTTACAATGCCAAGTACCAAGCCTAGAATGGTGAACGGTGCACGGTGAACAATAAAGGGAGCCCGAGGACTGCGAAACGTTGTGTGTAGTACGACAGCTGAAAAACAGCGTCCCACACCGCGACATAGTATGCCGAGCAGTGAGCAAAGCATGAACAGTATTTTAGGTACGGCCAGGGCCATGACGGCAATAGCCAGGCGGCCGATGGCTTGTGGATGATGAGCCAGAGCATTGTCGCCTGTCAGGTAGATAAGATACAGGTATAGCAGAACCAGGGTAGCGGAGGGTAGCCAATAGGCAGCACGCCGTACGAAGTTTTTCGTTCGCCGTACAATGTACACTAAATAGATGTATAGATCCGGTAGAAGTAAAGCAAGAAGTAGGATTAATGTGATTCGGTGCATATGTCTTTCAAGTCTTCAATGTCTTTTTTGATTTGGTTCAAGTTCTTGTAGATGAGGTGCTGGTAGAGCAGCCAAATGACAGTGGCTTCAAACAGTATGAAGACGCCGATGATGACTGCTTGTATGAGGGTCGGCAGGTGATAGAACTCCATGGCCCAATAATAGATACCTCCGAAGAGCAGTACCCAAAGGCTGATGGCAGCTACTTCCTGGCGTGTCCACAGACGCAACTTGACGATACGTCGGCTCACTTCAGCAATAGGCAGCAGATCGACACGCGTCTGTTGCATATAGCGGTAGGTGCGCCAGTCCCAGCCACCACCTGCTATTAGTGTCACAGCTAGAAAAATAAGCACGACTTGTAGTTTGGTACGTGTGTCTGTATTGTCAATTAACGAAGGAAGCAGCAGGCAGATGGTTCCAATAGCTATCAGGATGAACAGACCGATACAGAGCGAAATTCGTTGCAGACTCATGAGATTGCCCAGCTTTCGTTCTGCTTTATGTTTGTAGCAGGCAATGAGTTCTGTCACTCGTTCTTCAGTGGTAATATCCCGGTTTTGCAGATGCTTGTCCAACGTTTGCCATGATTTCTTCAATTCCTCCAGTTCCATATCATTCCTCCTTCTTCATTTTTCTCAGTTTCTCCTTGATGCGATTCAGTTTTGTAGCTACGTTCGTTACGGTCAGTCCGGTAATCTCACTGATTTCTTCGTAACTCTTTTCTTCAAGATAAAGTAGGATAATGGATTTCTCCAATTGTCCCAGCCGATTGATCATGCGATACAGTTGTCGCAACATAGCCTGCGTCTCGTCCCATTCTTCACTGCGGTCTGCTTCGGCAGGTGTCAGCGACACGATTTCGGGAATGTTTTTCTCTTTTCGCATAAAGCTGATGCAGGTGTTTAGCGAGATACGGTAGATCCATGTGGATAGTTTGCATTCACGACGGAATTTAGGAAAGGCTTTCCATAAGTTCAGTACCACCTCTTGATACAGATCGTTGAGTGGCGCGTTGGGAGTGGCATATAAATAGCACACTTTATAGATGACGCGTTCATATTCTTTGATCAGAGCAACAAACTCTTGTTCTGTTTTATCCATAACTCTTGTGGGGTGGCTTTTTATGATATTGGTCGTCTGCTGGGATAGAAAATCACATCATTCTAGATTGGATGATAAAAATTTTCTCATCTGTTCTATTGGCATTCCTCGTCGACGTGCATAATCTTCTAGCTGTTCTTGGTCGATACGGCCTACGGAGAAGTAGCGGGCTGCTGGATGAGCCAGCATCAGTCCGCTGACAGAAGCATGGGGATGCATGGCACCGTTTGTGGTGAGCGTGATGCCGATTTGTTCTAGGTCGAGCAACTGGTCGATGAGAAAGTTGACAGACTGGTCAGGCAGCGAGGGATAACCAACGGCGGGGCGTATACCTTGAAACTTTTCTTGTAGGAGTTCGGCTATGGACAGAGTCTCGTTAGGAGCATAGCCCCAGGTGTTTTTGCGTATATATTCGTGCATTTTTTCTGTTGCGGCTTCGGCCAGGCGGTCGGCAAGTGTCTGTACTAGCAAGTGTTGATAAGGATCGTCGGTGTAGAGAGAGTCTGTGTCTCCTGCTACTGTGGCTGCAAATACGCCTACTGTATCGGTCTTTCCTGATGAAAGAGGGTGTACGAAGTCACTTAGACAGAGATAGAATTCTTTATTGGCTGTTGTGGATTGTTGCCGTAGTAAAGGGAAGAGCATTCCATCTAGAAGCAGATTGTCTCCATCGGCGTTGGCACAGCATAAGCGATAGATACATTTGCAAGTAAGTTCGTTTTCCAGCCGGACGAGCATGCGTTGCGCCTCTTTAAAAAGTTGCATGGCTTCAGCAGCTTTGGCTCGATCTGTTTCAGGAAAACGGGCTAGCCACAGAGCACGGCAGGAATCGCAACCATGTAGATCTGCAATCGTGGCGAACTTTGGTTGGAATCCCCAGGCATGAAAAAAATAGATCCAGTTGATATAGGGAGTTGTTTCGGAAATAGAGTAGGAGAGAATAGGCATAGCTGGTGGATAAACAGGTACGGACGGTGACAGAATTGGGATGTCTTTCAATTCTGTACCGTCCGTGCTTGGTAATCTTAGACTTCTTTAATCAGTTCCATTCCCCGCTTGATAGCTTCCTCATTCATTGGAATCAAGTGATGATGGCGTTCTGGCAGTGTTTTTTTCAGTCCTTTGATAACATTCTCCAATGTAACCATGGGTTTGATTTTGAGGAGGCCGCCCAATACGATCATGTTGAATGCCTTAGCATTGTTCATCTCGTTAGCTGCATCCATGGCATCGATACGATAGACGTGAATGTCTTTACGTGTAGGCGGATTGATGATACCATAACCGTCATAGATGAGTACGCCACCAGGTTTTACTTTGCTTTCAAATTTCTCCAGCGAAGGCTGGTTGAGAATGATGGCAGCATCGTACTTACTGAGGATAGGAGATGATATTTTTTCATCGCTGACGATGACGGTCACGTTGGCCGTTCCGCCTCGTTGTTCGGGACCATAGGCGGGCATCCAAGTCACTTCTTTGCCTTCCATCAGTCCGGAGTAGGCTAGAATCTTTCCCATGGACAGTACGCCTTGTCCGCCGAAGCCTGCTATAATGATTTCTTCTTTCATAAGAATAAATGTGCTTAGAGGTTATTTATCTTTTAAATCGCCAAGGGGATAGAAGGGGAACATGTTTTCTTCCATCCATTTGTTGGCTGCAGCGGGTGTCATTTTCCAGCCTGAATTACAAGTGGAAACAATTTCTACCAGATTGCTGCCTTTGCCTGCCATAGAGTTCTCGAAGGCTTTACGGATGGCTTTCTTGGCCTTGCGGATAGCAGGAACAGATTGTACGCTTTGCCGGGTGACATAAGCAGTACCTTCTAGTTGTGCAGCAATGTCGGCCATCTTTAATGGGTAACCATGCAAATGTACATCGCGACCGTAAGGACAAGTGGCGGTCTTCATGCCTACCAGTGTGGTGGGGGCCATTTGTCCGCCGGTCATTCCATAAATGGCATTGTTGATGAAAATAATAGTGATATTTTCACCACGGTTCAAAGCATGGATGGTTTCCGCCGTACCGATGCAGGCCAAGTCACCGTCGCCCTGATAGGTGAAGACAAGGCGGTCCGGCCAAAGGCGCTTGATGGCGGTGGCCAATGCGGGTGCACGTCCGTGGGCGGCTTCCTGCCAGTCGATGTCCAGATAGTTGTAGATGAAGACGGCGCAGCCTACGGGCGAGATGCCGATAGCTTTGTCTTCCATGCCCATTTCTTCGATGACTTCGGCAATGAGCTTGTGTACCACGCCGTGGCTGCATCCCGGACAATAGTGCATCGGGTTGTCGTTCATCAGCGTCGGTTTCTTGTAAACCAGGTTTTCGGGTTTGATGATATCTTCTTTTGTCATAATTGCTTCTCCTTATCTGTTGCTAAATCGTATGAAGAACTCCATCACCTTGAAGAAGATGGCTGCCGCGCAGACGTAGACGAAGGTCATGAAGTCGTCCACTAGAAAATAGGTGGCGACGGCGGCTACGGCCAGCACGAGGAAGATGATGTTCAGTACGTTTCTTATTTTATCCGTTTCCATCAGTCGAATACATTATTCATTGATGATAATCTTTTCTTTCAGGGCAGCCACGATTTCGTCGGGATCGGGGACGATACCTCCTAGACGGCCGAAGTGTTCGACACGTACCTTGCCGTTGACGGCCAGACGGACATCTTCGATCATCTGTCCAGCGTTCAATTCAGTCACCAGCATACCTTTCACTTTTTCTGCGTATGCAGCAATAGCTTTGGTTGGGAAGGGCCAAAGGGTGATAGGACGCAGGATGCCGACCTTGATGCCTTCTTCGCGGGCCAGTTCCATTGCTTTCTGTCCGATACGGGCCATGGAGCCGAAGGCTACGATGAGATAGTCGGCGTCTTTGCAGTTGATTTCTTCGAAACGGACTTCGTTCTCCTCTATCTGGCGGTATTTTGCTTGGAAGCGGATGTTGTTCTTCTCCATTTCTTCGGGCTTCAGTTCGAGCGAGGTGATGATGTTGGGCTTGCGTCCTTTTGCCTTGCCGGTAGTGGCCCAGGGGCATTGGGCGATGACTTCTGCATCGGTGCGGCGCGGTTTGGCGGGCGGGAGCACCACTTTCTCCATCATCTGTCCGATGACGCCGTCGGCCAGGATGATGGCCGGATTGCGGTATTTGAAGGCCAGTTCGAAGGCAAGGCCAACGAAGTCGGCCATTTCCTGTACCGATGCAGGGGCCAGTGCGATGAGGCGGTAGTCACCGTGCCCGCCGCCCTTCACGGTTTGGAAATAGTCGGCTTGGCTTGGCTGGATGGTTCCCAAGCCGGGACCTCCGCGCATGACGTTCACGATGAGGCAGGGCAGTTCGGCACCGGCTAGATAGGAGATGCCTTCCTGTTTCAGGCTGACACCGGGGCTGGACGAAGAGGTCATCACCATTTTTCCGCTTCCGGCACCGCCGTACACCATATTGATTGCGGCCACTTCGCTTTCGGCCTGCAGTACCACCATGCCGGTGGTTTCCCAGGGTTTCAGCTCGGCCAGGGTTTCCAATACTTCCGATTGGGGAGTAATCGGGTAACCGAAGTATCCGTCGGCTCCGCAGCGGATGGCGGCGTGGGCGATGGCTTCGTTACCTTTCATTAATACTACTTCTTCTGCCATATTGCTTACTTGTTTTCTTATTCGACTTTGACTTTATAGACCGAGATACAGCCGTCGGGGCAGACGGTGGCGCAGGATGCGCAGCCGTTGCAGGTATCCTCCAGTATCTGGTGTGCGTAATTATATCCTTTGATATTCACCTCCTTGGTGAGGGCTATCACGTGGAGGGGACAGGCCACGACACAGAGGTTGCATCCTTTGCAGCGCTCGGTGTCCACTACGATTGCTCCTTTGATTTTTGCCATAATATACGTTCCTCTTGTTTTTATGTTATTGATTATACATGTCTTTGTTGTAGAAGTTCAGGATGTCCATCACCATCGCGTAGGCGTTTTTGGCGGGACTGTCGGGATTGATGTCCATCGCGCGACGGTAGTTGTTCAGCGCTTGCTGCCAATTTCCCTGTTTACGCCAGGCATTTCCGCAGAGGTAGTAGGCTTGGTCCCGGTGCTCGGCAGAGGTCTGAAGGAAGAGGTCCAGTTCTTTGATGGCCAGTTCCGTGTCTCCCCGGCTGATGAGTTCTTTTATGGTATCCAGTTTCTCCATATTCAATCGCTTTTGGACGTACAAAGATAGCTTTTTATCTCGGACATGTTGCATCTTCGGACATAAAAATGTAAAAAACAGATGGAAAAAAAGACGCCCGAAGTCCGACGATGTTGTCATTCTGTCGGAGCTTCGGGCGTAGCCTGTCTATAACGGTGATGTTTACTTGACAAGTTGTCCGTTGATGTAGAGATTTCGGAACGTTACGTCATGGGCGCCGCGGATATCGTTACCGCCGCGGCTGACGTTGTCGAAGCGGCAGTCTTCCACGCTGACGTTGCTGACATGGCTGTCGTCGTCCAAGCCGATGATGAGTACGCCCAGTTCGCTTTTTTGGCAGGTGATGTTTTTCAGGTGGACGTTGCGCACGACGGGATCGTAGCCACGCTGGCAACGTTCGCGGTTTTCGTATTGCAGGTTGATGCGCAACACGGCTTCGCGGCACTGGCCGACGGTGATGTTGCGCACGAAGATGTTTTCAATCACCCCGCCGCGGCAGGTGCTGGTCTTGATGCGGATGACGCGATCCAGGTCGGGGCTGTCCATGCGGCAGTTCTCGACGTAGAGGTTGCGGTAGCCGCCGGAGATTTCGCTGCCTATCACCACGCCTCCGTGGCCGTTCTTCATCAGGCAGTTGCGCACGATGATGTTTTCGCTGGGGATGTTCCAGCGGCGTCCGTCCTGATTGCGCCCGGACTTGATGGCGATGCAGTCGTCGCCCGTGTCGAAGGTGCAGTCTTCGATGAGCACATTCTTGCACGACTCGGGGTCGCAGCCGTCGCCATTAGGACCGCGGTTGTAGACGTGGACGCCTTTCACCGTCAGGCTTTCGCAGAACAGGGGATGGATGACCCAGAAGGGAGAGTTGAGCAGCGTGACGTCTTCGATGAGCACCCGGCGGCAAGCGTAGAGATTGATGAGCTGCGGGCGCAGGCCGTCGTCGGGCGTCATGACGCGCCGGTAGACAGGGGTCGACGTTTCGCCGTACATCAGCAGGCGGTCGCGGCCGCCGTTGCGCTGGGCTGTCATGCCTTCCTGCCAGCCGTACTTGGCTGCGCCGCACATGGGCCACCACGCGTCCATCGACCCCTGGCCGTCGATGACGCCCTTGCCGGTGATGGCGATGTTCGTCTCGCCGTAGGCGTAGATGAGGGGATGGGCGTTGTAGCAGTCGATGCCTTCCCAGCGCGTCAGGACTGCGGGGAAGTAGAGGCTTTGGTCGGTGGAGAAGCGCAGGACGGCACCCTCGGACACGTGCAGGCGGACGTTGCTCTTCAGCGTCAGCGGGCCGGTGTAGAACGTGTCGGCGGGGACGACCACCGTGCCGCCGCCTTCCAGGCTGCACGTCGTGATGGCACGGTTGATGGCTTCGTGGCAAGGGGCGTCGGGCGTGCCGGGGCGAGCGCCGAAGTCGGTGATGAGGTAGCTTCGGTTGGCGAAGGTGGGACGTTCGATTTGTTTCTCGATTTCGGTGCAGGCTTCGAAGGCTTTGTCGAAGTCGACCGGTCCGGCGGCCGCAAGGGCGGAGCAGAACAGCAGGCCGGCGCAGAGTAGGTTTCTTTTCATGGTCTTTCGGATGTTACGGTTTGTTTCTGTGCAAAGATAGGCATCTGCGGTCGATGCGCAGGGCGATTTTTTGACGGAAAGGGTGCAGTTTTTGACAAACCGTTTGCCGAGGTGCTTTTCCCGAAGCAGGAAAGCTTCCTACAGCGTGCAGGACGGAATCCCGGAGCTGGAAAGCTTCCTGCAGCGTGCAGGACGGAATCCCGGAGCTGGAAAGCTTCCTGCAGCGTGCAGGACGGAATCGCGAACTGCGAAAGCTTCCCGCAGCGTGCAGGGCGGAATCGCGAACTGCGAAAGCTTCCCGCAGCGTGCAGGACGGAATCGCGAACAGCGAAAGCTTCCTGCAACGTGCAGGGCGTTTTCCCGTTTTGCGGCGGGGCGTTTCCGTCGGACCAAAAAGAAGCGCGGACGGACGCGGGAGCACCGGTGGGGAACATCGGTTTTTTCCGTGCGTCGGTCCGCGCAGGTCTTGTTTGAAATCAGAAATCTGAATTCGGAAATCTTCCGTCAGCCTTTTACCGGGATTTTGTCAATCCGCCGCTGATGGCGTCCACCTTCAAAGTCGGTGGCGAAGAACTCGGTCATGATACGGTCTGCTTCCTCGCAGGTGATGAAGCGGCCGGGCATGACGAGCACGTTGGCGTCGTTGTGCTGGCGTGCCAGATGGGCAATCTCGGGTATCCAGCAAAGGGCGGCCCGGATGCCCTGATGCTTGTTCAGGGTGATGCCGATGCCTTCGCCGCTGCCGCAGATGGCTATGCCGGGGTAGCATTCGCCCGCCTCGACGGCCAGGGCCAGGGGGTGGGCAAAGTCGGGATAGTCGCAGCTTTCGGCGGTGTAGGTGCCGAAGTCCTTGTAGGACCAGCCGCGGGCGTCGAGCCACTGCTTGACGTACTGCTTCAGCTCGAAGCCTGCGTGGTCGGATGCTAAACCTATTGTCTTCATGTCGTTTCAGATCATTTCTT
This sequence comes from Caecibacteroides pullorum, assembly GCF_019239235.1. Lineage (GTDB taxonomy): Bacteria > Bacteroidota > Bacteroidia > Bacteroidales > Bacteroidaceae > Bacteroides > Bacteroides pullorum. Next base: position 376,736 of record NZ_JAAZTS010000001.1, read on the forward strand.
TCACTTGTTTGTAAACGTTGTCGGCGGTGAAGCCCAGTTTCTCGTCGAGCACTTTGTAGGGGGCGGAGTAGCCGAACGAGGGCAGGCCCCAGACTTTTCCGTTGGCTCCCACGAGGCCTTCCAAGGTGACGGGCAGGCCGGCTGTCAGACCGAAGACTTTGGCTCCGGCGGGGATGATGTTCTCCTGATATTCTTTGTCCTGGCTGCGGAAGAGACCTTCGGAGGGTGCGGAGACGATGCGCACCTTCACGCCGTCGCGGCGGAGCAGCTCGGCACCGGCCACGAGGGTGGAGACTTCGGAACCAGAGGCTACGAGCACCACGTCGGCGTCGGCGTCGGAGCCGGCCACGATGTAGGCGCCGCGTGCCGTCTGCGTGTAGTCGTTTCCGGCGGGCAGGTTCGCGATGTTCTGGCGCGAGAGGATGAGTGCCGTCGGCGTGGCGGTGTTCTCCATGGCCAGTCGCCAGGCCTCGGTGGTTTCTTCGACATCAGCGGGACGGAGCACCAGCATGGAGTTGTGTCCCTTGTGGTTTTTCAGTTTTTCCATCAGGCGGATCTGAGCTTCCTGTTCTACGGGTTCGTGCGTCGGCCCGTCTTCACCTACGCGGAAGGCGTCGTGTGTCCAAATGAATTTGATGGGCACTTCCATCAGGGCAGCCATGCGCACGGCAGGTTTCATATAGTCGGAGAAGACGAAGAACGTACCGCATGCGGGGATGACGCCGCCGTGCAGGGCCATGCCGATGCAGCAGCAGGCCATCGTCAGTTCGGATACACCTGCTTGGAAGAAGGCGCCGCTGAAGTCGCCTTTTTGGAAGGCGTGGGTTTTCTTCAGGAAGCCGTCGGTCTTGTCGGAGTTGGAGAGGTCGGCAGAAGCTACAACCATGTTTTCCACCTGTGTGGCCAGTGCGCCCAGCACGGTAGCCGATGCAGCGCGGGTGGCGGCGTCGGGCTTTTGAGTGATGGCGGCCCAGTTTACTTGCGGCGCTTTGCCTGCGAAGAATTGCTCCAGTTTGGCAGCCAGCTCGGGATTAGCTTTGGCCCATTCGGCTTGGGCTGCGTGGCGCTCGGCCACGATCTTACGTAGCTCTTCGGCGCGGCGTGCGTAGAGCTCGGCCACTTCGGGGAAGATGACAAATGGATTTTCAGGATCACCGCCCAGGTTCTTGATGGTGTTTACGTAAGCATCGCCGCCGAGGGGAGCGCCGTGGGTAGCACAGTTAGCTTCGTAGCTGCTTCCGTCGGCCTTGCGGGCTCCTTTGCCCATGACGGTGTGCCCGATGATGAGGGTGGGGCGTTCGTTCTCAGCTTTTGCTTCAATTAGTGCCTTGCGGATTTCGTCAGGGTTGTTTCCGTCAATGCAGATGACTTTCCATCCCCAGGCTTCGTATTTTTTTTCAGTATCTTCCGTGGTTACTTCTTTAGTTGTGGTAGACAGCTGGATGTCATTGGCGTCGTAGAACATAATGAGGTTGTCCAGTCCCAGCGTTCCGGCGATGCGTCCGCTGCCCTGCGAGATTTCTTCCTGCACACCGCCGTCGGAGATGTAGGCATAAATTGTCTGGTTCATTACTTCGCCGAAACGTGCTTTCAGGAATTTGGCTGCGATGGCAGCTCCTACGGCAAACGTGTGTCCTTGTCCTAGCGGGCCCGATGTGTTTTCAATGCCGCGCATAACGTCACGTTCAGGGTGTCCTGGCGTAGGGCTTCCCCATTGGCGGAATTCTTTCAGTTCGTCGATTGTAAACTTGCCCGTTAAGGCCAGTTGCGAGTAGAGCATGGGCGACATATGCCCTGGATCGAGGAAGAAGCGGTCGCGTCCTTCCCATGCGGGTTTTTCGGGATCGTATATCAGAAATTCGGAAAACAATACGTTCACAAAGTCGGCACCGCCCATTGCGCCGCCGGGATGTCCGGACTTGGCTTTCTCAACCATCGAGGCGGCAAGGATGCGGATATTGTCTGCCGCGCGGTTCATTAGCTTGTTGTCGTTCATGTTTAAACAGTTTAAAGGATTATCTTTTTCGTACGGACAAAGATAGGCTTTTATGTGTGAATATCCATCGTTCCTGCCTGTCTTTTTTACTATGTGGGATGTAAATATGGAAAATCCCCTTCTCCAGACATTAGCGTGGGGAAGGGGATCAGATACTTATGCGTGATGAAATCTGGTTATTCCAATCGGCGTGCGCCGTCGCTGATGACTACATCATAGATCTTGGGGCTTCTGCCAAACTTGTTCTTAAATTCTTCTTTCGCTTTTTCAACGAAAGTGCTGTACAGTTCGTCTTTAACCAGATTGATAGTACATCCACCGAAACCGCCGCCCATTACGCGTGAACCTGTCACACCGCAATCGAAAGCAAGATCGTTTAGGAAGTCCAATTCTTCGCAGCTCACTTCGTACAGCTTGCTCATGCCGTGATGCGTTTCGTACATCTTCTGACCTACAGTTTCATAGTCGCCTTTCTCCAAAGCATCGCAAACATCGAGTACGCGTTGGATTTCTTCGATGACATATTCTGCACGTTTGTAGTCTTCTTCTGTTACGTCAGCTTTCACTTCGTTCAGCATTTCCATGTTGCAGTCGCGCAGGTACTCTACGTGTGGATGATTCTTCTGTACAGCTGCTACAACAGCTTCGCAGCTTTGGCGGCGTTTGTTGTAAGCCGAGGATGCCAATTCGTGTTTTACAACGGAGTCAACCAATACGAGGCGATATCCTTTCGGCTCGAATGGGAAATACTGGTATTCCAGCGAACGGCAATCCAAACGGATGAGGCTTCCTTTCTTGCCGAATACGGAAGCAAACTGGTCCATGATGCCGCAGTTCACGCCGCAATAATTATGTTCAGTGGCTTGGCCAACCTTAGCTAGTTCGAATTTATCGATCTTGTTATCGCCGAAAAGGTCATTCAATGCATATGCATACGTACTTTCTAAAGCTGCAGAAGAAGACATTCCGGCGCCAAGGGGAACATCGCCTGCGAAAGCTGTATTGAATCCCTTTACTTCTACACCACGTTTGATCATTTCGCGGCATACACCGAAGATATAACGAGCCCAGCTAGCGCGAGGAGCATCTTCTTCATTAAGGCCGAATTCTACATAGTCCTTCAGGTCGATGGAATAGGCCTTTACAATGTTGGTTCCGTTTGGTTTGATTTCGGCTATCATGCCTTTGTCAATGGCTCCGGGGAATACAAATCCACCGTTATAGTCGGTGTGTTCACCAATAAGGTTGATACGACCCGGAGATGCATATACAGCTCCTGTTGTTCCGTCAAAATGTTTGATGAAACGACTTCTTACGTGTTCTATATCCATGATACTTATAATTTATTAGGTGAATAATAAAAATTACCTGTAATCTTTATCTTTTTAATGTCTGCTTAATCAACAGGGATATCCTTGTTGACGTTCTTGCAACCTACAAGACCATAATAGAGCAGATAGGCCAGTGCAATAATGATGACCCAGTAGCTGTTCATAAATCCGGCAACGTCGGCCAACCATCCCTGAATAACAGGAAGAATGCCACCGCCGCATACCAATACCATAAATAAGCCAGAGGCCGCTGCCAAGTATTTGCCTAAGCCTTCAACGGCCAAATTGAAGATGCCACCCCACATGATAGAAGTACAGATACCTACTAATACCAGATACATGGCGTTGACGGGCACTTCAGCCATTCCGAAAGACAAGCCTCCTGTAGCACTCTGTTGCAATACGGGCAGATTAACCAATGTGCTGGTCGAAGAGAAAATGGCCAGTAATACTAGAATTAGGCCTAAACCGGAGGTGAAAATCATCATCGTACGGCTTGATATTTTGGCTCCTAATGATGCGCCAGCCAGACGGCCTACCAGCATCAGCAACCAATATGTTCCTACTACAAAACCTGAAATCGTGGACGAAATGCCTGCACCACCTTTCTCGATAGGGTCGGTCAGGAAGAGGTTCAATGTTCCTGGTACGCCTACTTCAACACCTACATAAACAAAGATTGCAATGGCACCCAATACAAAGTGGCGGAATTTCAATGCACCCTTCATTAATGTACCGATAGATTCTGATGATTTGGTTTGGCTGGGTTCGGGGATGTTGACAAACAAAAGCACGAAAAAAGCAAAGGCAAATACGGCCATGGCAGTATACATCACAGGGAAAATTTGTGAAATGGTAGCTTTCTCAACAGAGCCTGCAATAAGGATACCTACAAACATCGGGGTAATGGTAGCCATTACGGAGTTAAACGAACCACCTACTTGGATCAGCTGGTTACCTTTGTTGCCTTCACCACCTAGCTTGTTCAACATTGGGTTGACCACAGTATTGAGCAGACACATGGAAAAACCTGAGATAAAAGCACCGCACAGATATACAGCAAAAGCTGATGAAGGACTGGCGTGGCCTGAAAGATACTGTACTCCTACACCAATGAATCCAATGGCTACAGCGATAAGGGCTGTCTTTTTGTATCCGACTTTGGTTAATAAAATACCACTGGGAATACCCATTACGGCATAAGCAATGAAGTTTCCCAAGTTCCCTAACATACCAAGTGCGTTGGAAACTGAAAATTGATTTTTCAATACAATCCCCATTGGGGCAGCGAGATTCGTAACGAATGCAATCATACCAAAAAGGAAAATCATGGTTATGATGGCGATGATGTTACCATTCTTTTGTTGTGTCATGGTTTTTTCTTTTTATAAAAGAGATTATTAATTGTGTTAATTATTGTTCTGTAACGCTAAATTTGTAGATAGTTACTTGCTGGTACTCATCGCCTGGAAGTAGGACTGCCGACGGAAAGTGAGGTTTGTTAGGAGTGTCAGGAAAACATTGGGCTTCGAAGCATACAGCACTTCTGGCTGGATAGGTAGCGCCATGTGCTCCTGTAAATCCGTTAAGCCAGTTACCAGTGTATAGTTGGATGCCGTTTTCTGTAGTAAATACTTCCATCATGCGTCCACTGGCTGGGTCGGTGTATGTAGCAGCTTGGCTCAATTCTCCTGCTTCTGTCTTATTCAGTACATAGCAATGGTCGTATCCGGCTCCGTTGATTAGTTGTTGGAATGGTTCATCTATTCGTTCACCAATGGTGTGTGGCGTACGGAAATCCATAGGAGTGCCTTCCACTTTCAGTATTTCTCCAGTTGGGATAGAGACTTCATCAATAGGAACATAGAAATCTGCATTGATACTGATAGAATGATTTAGCACGGTAGGAGTTGGTGAAGCAATTCCTGACAGGTTGAAAAAACCATGGTTCGTCAGGTTGACAACAGTCGCTTTATCGGTTGTTGCGCGATATTCGATCACCAGCGCGTTAATGTCTTCTTCAAGGCGATAGGTCATTTCAACCTCCAAATTGCCGGGGAAACCTTCTTCTCCATCGGCTGATGTGTAGTTGAAAATCACGGTTGTCGGGTTGGGTTGTACGGCATCCCATACTTTGGTATGGAAACCAGTCGGTCCGCCGTGCAAAGAATTAGGGCCGTTGTTGATAGCAAGCTGATGCTCTTCACCGTAGAGGGTGAAATGTCCTTTGGCTATTCGATTGCCATATCGTCCGATTGTCGTATTAAGAAATGGTTCGGGGCTGTTAATGACGTGGTCTATGCTATCATGCCCTAGGATTACGTTGGCATACTCTCCAGCCTTGTCGGGCACCATAATGGAAAGGATTGCACATCCGTAGTTCGTCACTGCTACTTCCATTCCTTGGCTGTTTCTCAGAATGTAAAGGTCGGTCTTTTTGCCGCCTATTTCTTTTTGAAAGTTTTTCCTGTCCAAACAGGAACGGTTACTTTCATAAATATTAGATGCTGTCATATCATGGTATTCATTAAATTTCTTGCAAATAAACAGATTTTCTTTTGTTCTCCCAAGCAATAACAAATAATTTTTTGTATGTTTGTCGCCATATTCAAGCTTTGGTCAAGACAATTTGTGAGTTGAAGTCTTGAAGAGTATGTAGAAGAACTTGCTGGCTTGGCAGGGAAATTGATACTAAAGAAGAAAAACAATTTATACTATTTTGAAAAATATTTAATAGAACATTTGATGTACCCTCTGAAATTTGAGCCTGTCTTGAAGCAGACGCTTTGGGGAGGCGATAAGATTATCCCTTTTAAACATTTGAATGAAAACTTGCCCAATGTGGGTGAAAGTTGGGAAGTATCAGCTGTAGAAGGCAGCGAATCTGTTGTGGCTAATGGCGCAGACAAAGGGCTAACGTTGCCCGAAATGGTACGTAAGTATCGGGAAGAATTGGTTGGTGAGTCGAATTATGCACGTTTTGGCAATCAATTCCCTCTGCTGGTTAAGTTTATTGATGCGCGGCAAAAATTGTCTATTCAAGTTCATCCAGGCGATGAGTTGGCCAAAAAACGTCATAACAGTTTTGGTAAAAATGAAATGTGGTATGTGGTTTCTGCCGATGAAGGAGCCACTTTGATATCGGGTTTCTCCAAGCAGATCACTCCAAAAGAATATAAAGAACGTGTACATAATGGTACATTTGACGAGGTGCTTCAGACATGTGCTATCCGGCCGGGTGATGTGTTCTATGTACCTGCTGGCCGTGTACATGGTATTGGGGCAGGTGCCTTTGTGGTAGAAGTGCAGCAGTCGTCTGATGTGACATATCGTATTTACGATTATAATCGTAGAGATAAGGATGGAAAGCTTCGTGAGTTGCATATCGGCCAAGCGATGGATGCCATCAATTTCTCAGATGTACAAGATGATTTTAGAACGGAGTATGAGGCTGTGCCTAATGAACCTGTAGAAATATTGACTACCCCCTATTTCTCTGTTTCTTTATACGATATGACGGAGGATATTACATGTGACTATTCAGAGTTGGATTCTTTTGTAATATTTGTCTGCATTGAAGGAGAGTGCCGTATGGTGGACGATGCTCAAAATGAGATCACTTTACGTGCGGGTGAAACGGTGTTGTTCCCTGCTACAACCCAATCGGTCAATATCATTCCTGAAGGAAAGGTGAAGCTATTAGAAGCTTACGTTTGATAAAACACTGTTTTGTGATGAAGATAGCGCTGCATTTCAATGAATGTAGCGCTGTTTTTTTATTTTCTAATGGCTCTGTGAAATTTTCGAATTAATTTTATGCCCAACATGAAGCCATCGAATAGGGCCATTCCTGTATTGAAAGCTTTCATGATAGAATTCCCTTTGTTTACTGTAGGTGCAAGAGGGGCAATCAGCTTTCGGGCAGTGGTACCAAGGTTTTTCTTTTGTTGCTGTACATCTACTAAAGCTTGTTTCCTCAGGACCCGAATGTCATCCAATGTGGTTATTTGTAGTTTGTTATTGTCCATATTGCTCGTCTTTTTTTACAGGGTCTTCAATAAACAAGTTTGCGATAAATTTGGCCATTGGGTTGATGATGAGTTTTTTGCGCAAAAGATAGACAGCTGCTATCAGAATAAGGATGACGCATGTAATTAGAGCAAAACTTGTTACGATACTTCCAACTAGATGGGCTAGCAGATAGGCTAGTGTAAAAGATAGATAAAACAGGGCTACCATGCTAAGGATAATGATAATCAGCACCAAAATTAAAGTGGATAGCAGAATTGTTAGTTTTTCTGCTATCTCTAGTTGAGTATATCTTTTCTGAAGTGCTAGATATTTTTTGACTTCAATGAAAAGCTGTTGTAATGTTTCTATGCTTTTATCATTGGGGAACATGGTAGCTCTGTTTTATACGGTTTTTACTTTGGCTGTTTATTCGTCTGCTTCATTTTTGATTTCTGCAGCGATTTCGTCTACCAAATTTTCCATTTCGTTTCGGCTGAGTCGAATGCCTTTCTTGCGCAGGATGTCTGCGATTTTTGCACGAGTATCTTCTCCTTTTTCAGGGGCAAAAAGAATACCTAAGGTTGCGCCGACAGCGGCTCCACCTAAAAAAGCGGCTAATACATTTAATCCTTTCATAATATTTATTTTTTATGGTTTACTTGCAAAACTAGCCAATATCTTCTAATATCCATCTCTTTCAGTGATGTTTTTTTCAGGATTTCTACTTATATTCTCCGATTTAGGGAAATTTAACGGTCTTGTGTGGCGTCAGATAATTGCTTAGGTGTACTTTTGTCTCCTAAATTTTAAGGTGTAGATATGAGAGCTTTGGTTAGAGGCATGAACGTCTTGCTATTGATTGTCATGATGGTCTGTTGCCTTTCTTGCATGAATGGTGGAGATTCTCCTTGGGTAGGGAAATGGCAATTGCGTGAATATCAGTATCCTGATGGAAGTGTCGAAAAGGTTGACAGTGTCTTTTATGGCTTTCAGAAAGGCTCTTTCCTGAGTTATTATATGGGCGAAGATGGTAATTATCGTTCTATGTATGGTTATTATAAGGAGGAGGATGATAAGATTACTATCACTTTATGGGAACCAGCTGTTGACGATCCTACCTACAAGAAATGGTTTGGATGGGAAGGCGGTGTCCGTACATTTAAAGTGGATGAATTGACCTCCAAGAAGATACGTTTGAACTATAACGATACGATATACGTTTTTCGTAATTATTGAACGAACTTATTTAAAAACTTAAATGATAAAGAAAATGAAAAAATTAGCAGTATTAGGAATGGGTGTCTGTGTAGCACTGGCATTCTCTTCTTGTAAGTCGAACGAAAGTGCTTACAAAAAGGCATATGAAAATGCGAAGAAACAAGAGTTGGCAGAAGCTCCGCAACCGACAGAAACAGCTACAGTTGAAGAGAGTCCTGTCGTTAGTGCACCTGTTGAAGCTCCAAAGGTAGTTGAAAGTACTCAGGTTGGTGTACGTCAGGAAAAGGTGACAGTGGTGTCTGGTACAGGCTTGAAAGATTACAATGTCGTAGCAGGTAGTTTTTCAGTGAAAGCCAATGCAGAAAATTTGAAAGCTTTCTTGGATAAAGAAGGATATAGTGCTTCTGTTGCTTTCAATGCAGATAATTCTATGTATCGTGTGATTGTAGCTACATATCACGACAGAGATTCTGCAGCTGCCGCTCGTGATGCCTTCAAAGCAAAGTATCCTAATCGTAACGATTTTCAAGGTGCTTGGTTGCTTTATCGCATCAATTGATGGCTGGATTAGAAATGAACGATTGTTTTGTTTCATGTGAATATAAAGGCGGCACGCTATAGGGCGGCTGCCTTTTTTATTCTTGTGAACGTAAATTTGGTTTAAAAGAAGTTATAAAGTAGAATGGAAAACTTTTTCGAGTAGAAAAGTTTCTACCTTTGCAACCTTATATTGTATCTTTAATAAAAATGGTATGGATCAACAATATATATTAAAGGCTATTGATGCTGCTTTGGCGGCAGGTGAGAAAATTCTTTCCATTTATAATGATCCGAATTCTGATTTTCAGGTAGAAAAGAAAGCGGATAATTCGCCGTTGACTATTGCCGACCGCGCGGCTCATGAGGTCATTTGTCGGTTGTTGGCCGATACTCCGTTCCCAATCTTGAGCGAAGAGGGTAAATCGAAGTCCTATGAGGAACGTAAGTCGTGGAAAGAGTTGTGGATTGTTGATCCGTTGGACGGTACAAAGGAATTTATTAAACGTAATGGTGAATTTACTGTTAACATTGCTTTTGTTCAGGATTCCATTCCTCTCATGGGAGTTATTTACTTGCCGGTGAAGCATATTCTTTATTTTGCCATGGAAGGATTGAGCGCTTATAAATTGACGGATGTGACATCGCGTGGAGATGCTTCATTGGAGGAGTTGATTGCAAAGGCTGTTCGTTTGCCGATTGAAGCGGAACATGATAAATATGTGATTGTCGCTTCACGTTCGCATTCTACGCCCGAAACGGAAAAGTTTGTTGAAGAATCTAGAGCTGTTCATCCGAATGTAGAACTGATTTCGAGTGGAAGTTCCATCAAGATATGCCTGGTGGCCGAAGGTGTAGCAGATGTTTATCCGCGTTTTGCCCCAACAATGGAGTGGGACACGGCTGCAGGACATGCCATTGCGCGTGCAGCTGGTATGGAGGTCTATCGGGGAGGAATGGATATACCATTGAGTTATAATAAGGAAGACTTGCTGAATCCATGGTTCATTGTAGAGCCGAAGCATGTCGGACATAAATGAAGACTGGATGATGACTTTTGAGATTGTACTTGTATTATTAGGATTGGTAGGCATGGTAGCCGCCTTGATACTCGACAAGATGCGTCCGGGCATCGTGTTGCTGAGCTTGGTAGTGTTGTTCATGGTGGCGGGCATCATCACGCCCAAGCAGATGGTGGCCGGATTCAGCAACCGGGGCATGATCACCGTGGCTTTGTTGTTCCTGGTCAGCGAGGGCATCCGGCAGAGCGGGGCATTGAGTGCCGTGGTCAAAAAGCTCTTGCCGGAGAAGGGCACTTCCGTCACCAAAGCGCAGTTGCGCATTCTGCCCATCGTAAGTGCTTTTTCTGCCTTCCTCAACAATACGCCGGTGGTGGTCATCTTTGCTCCCATCTTGAAGAACTGGTCGAAGCGGGTAGGCTTGTCCTGCACAAAGTTCCTGATACCGCTGTCCTACGCCACGATACTGGGTGGCCTGTGCACGCTGATAGGCACGTCTACCAACCTCGTGGTGCACGGCATGATGATTGACAAGGGGATGGAGGGGTTGAAGATGTTTGATCTGGCCTATATCGGCATCCCCATCACGGTGGCGGGCTTGGCCTTTATCATTTTGACTTCCAAGAAACTGCTTCCGGCCGAGCGTCCGGACAATTTTGAGGAGGAAGAGAGCGAGACGGCAGAAGACACGGGGCGTCATGTGGTGGAAGTAGTCTTGGCTTCCCGCTTCCCGGGCTTGAAACGCAAGCTGAAGACGTTTGACTTCAAGCGCCGCTATGGTGCGGAGGTGAAGGAAATCCGCCAGAACGGACAGGTGATTACCGACAATCTGGGCGAGGTGCGCTTGCAGGAAGGGGATACGCTGGTACTTCTGGCTGACGATGCCTTTACGAAGACTTGGGGCGATTCGTCCGTCTTCCTGATGATGACCAACGGGCAGGAGATTCCAACCAATCCGGTGCCGTCGTGGAAGAAGTGGACAGCGTTTGCCCTGCTTATTATCATGATTGTGGGGGCAACCATTGGAGAACTGCCTTATTTCCAGGAACATTTTCCTAATGTAAAGATGGACATGTTCTTCTTTGCTGCCGTCACGGCCGTGGTGATGGCTTGGCTGAAGATGTTTCCGCCCAAGAAATATACCAAATATATCAGTTGGGACATCCTGATTACCATTGCCTGTGCCTTTGCCATCAGTGCGGCGATGGAAGAATCCGGGCTGGCAGCGCTGATTGCCGACTTCATCAAGAGTGTGTCCGGCTCTTTGGGGGCTTGGGGCGCTTTGGGACTGCTGTACCTGGTGACGCTGCTCATTACGGAACTGATAACGAACAATGCCGCGGCCGCCTTGGCCTTCCCGTTGGCGCTGGAGACGGCAGCTAAGTTTGGGGTAGACCCCATGCCGTTCTTCATAGCTATCTGTATTGCCGCTTCTGCCGGATTTGCCACGCCCATTGGCTATCAGACGAACCTGATTGTGCAGGGCGCGGGCAACTATAAGTTTACGGACTTTGTGAAAGTGGGCCTTCCGATGGATTTGATAGTGATGATTATTTCCGTGGGACTGATTCCGTTGATTTGGCCGTTTACACCTATTATATAATATATGGAACATATTTATCCGATATTTGATAAGATGCTGGCGCGGGCAGACAAGGAGAAACTGCTGGGCCAGCGGGGCCTGATGATCTGGTTCACCGGCCTGAGCGGTTCGGGCAAAAGCACCATCGCTATTGCCTTGGAGCGCGAATTGCACCGGCGGGGTATCCTCTGCCGCATCCTGGACGGGGACAACATCCGGAGCGGCATCAACAACAACCTGGGCTTCACGGAGGCAGACCGCGTGGAGAATATCCGTCGCATAGCCGAGGTGGCCAAGCTGTTCATTGATACGGGTATCGTGACCCTGGCGGCTTTCATCAGCCCTAATAACGATATCCGCGAGATGGCGGCCCGTATCATTGGGAAGGACGACTTTCTGGAGGTGTATGTCAGCACGCCGCTGGAGGAGTGTGAACGCCGCGATGTGAAGGGCCTGTATGCCAAGGCACGGCGTGGAGAGATAAAGAACTTTACGGGCATAACTGCTCCGTTTGAGGCACCCGCTCATCCGGCTTTGACCTTGGATACATCCGTGCTCAGCCTGGAGGAGTCGGTCAATCGTTTGCTGGAACTTGTATTGCCAAAGATAACAGATAAGTAAGTGAAATGGAAGAATATAAACTGAGCCACCTGAAAGAACTCGAAGCCGAGTCCATACACATCATCCGCGAGGTGGCCGCGGAGTTTGAGAATCCTGTGATGCTCTATAGCATCGGCAAAGACTCGTCCGTCATGGTACGTCTGGCCGAAAAGGCTTTCTATCCGGGCAAAGTACCTTTCCCCTTGATGCACATCGACTCGAAGTGGAAGTTCAAGGAGATGATACAGTTCCGCGACGAGTATGCCAAAAAGTATGGTTGGAACCTCATTGTGGAGAGCAACATGGAGGCTTTCCGTGCCGGGGTAGGTCCCTTTACCCACGGCAGCAAGGTACATACCGACCTGATGAAGACGCAGGCCCTGCTCCATGCGCTGGACAAGTACAAGTTCGACGCGGCCTTTGGCGGGGCACGCCGTGACGAGGAGAAGTCGCGTGCCAAGGAGCGTATCTTCTCCTTCCGCGACCGTTTCCACCAGTGGGATCCCAAGAACCAGCGGCCGGAGTTGTGGGACATCTACAATGCCCGCGTCCACAAGGGCGAGAGCATCCGCGTGTTCCCCCTGAGCAACTGGACGGAGCTGGATATCTGGCAGTACATCCGCCTGGAGAATATCCCTATCGTTCCGCTTTATTTCGCCAAGGAGCGTCCGGTGGTGGAGATTGACGGTAACCTCATCATGCCGGACGACGACCGCCTGCCCGAACAGTATCGCGACAAGATTCAGATGAAGAAAATCCGTTTCCGCACCTTGGGCTGCTGGCCGTTGACGGGCGCCATCGAGAGCGAGGCAGACACCATCGAGAAGATTGTGGAGGAGATGATGACTACCACCAAGAGCGAACGTACCACGCGTGTCATCGACTTCGACCAGGAAGCCAGCATGGAGCAGAAGAAGCGTGAAGGATATTTTTAAACGAACGATTAAGGATTTTGAAGACAATGGACAACAATAAATTGGATATAAAGGCCTTTCTGGACAAGGATGAACAGAAAGACTTGCTTCGCTTTCTGACGGCAGGGTCGGTGGACGACGGTAAGTCCACCCTGATAGGACGCCTGTTGTTCGATAGCAAGAAATTGTACGAAGACCAGCTGGACGCCTTGGAGCGCGACAGCAAGCGTATGGGTAACGCCGGCGACCACATTGACTACGCCCTTCTGCTGGACGGATTGAAAGCCGAACGCGAGCAGGGTATCACCATCGACGTGGCCTACCGCTACTTCTCGACCAACAACCGCAAGTTCATCATCGCCGACACGCCGGGGCACGAGCAATATACGCGCAACATGATTACGGGCGGCTCGACGGCCAATCTGGCCATTATCCTCGTGGATGCACGTACGGGTGTCATCACCCAGACGCGTAGACACACCTTCCTGGTGTCTCTGTTGGGTATCAAGCACGTCGTCCTGGCCGTGAACAAGATGGACTTGGTGGATTTCTCCGAGGAGCGTTTCAACGAGATTGTATCTGTTTACAAGGAGTTTGTCGCTCCGTTGGGCATCCCCGATGTGACTTGCATTCCCTTGTCTGCACTCGATGGCGACAACGTGGTGACCAAGTCGGAGCGTACGCCTTGGTATAAAGGCACGTCGCTGCTCGACTTTCTGGAAACCGTCCACATCGACAACGACCACAACTTCAACGACTTCCGCTTCCCCGTCCAATACGTACTTCGCCCCAACCTCGACTTCCGTGGTTTCTGTGGCAAGGTAGCTTCGGGCGTCATCCGCAAGGGCGACGAGGTGATGGCATTGCCTTCGCGCAAGAAGTCGCGCATCAAGAGCATCGTGACCTACGACGGCGAGTTGGATTATGCCTTCCCGCCCCAGTCGGTAACGCTGACTTTGGAAGACGAGATTGATGTGTCCAGAGGCGAGATGCTGGTACATCCCGACAACCTGCCGATGGAAGACCGCAACTTCGAGGCCATGCTCGTGTGGATGGACGAGGAGCCGATGGACGCCAACAAGTCCTTCTTCATCAAGCAAACTACCAACCTGAGCCGTACGCACATCGACACCATCAAGTACAAGGTGGACGTCAACACCATGGAGCACCTCTCTTTGGAGAATGGCAAGCTGACGCGGGAAACACTCCCCATGCAGCTCAACCAGATAGCTCGCGTAGTATTCACCACGGCCAAGGAACTGTTCTTCGACCCTTACAAGCAGAACAAGGCAACGGGTTCGTTCATTCTGATAGACCCCATCACCAACAATACCAGCGCCGTCGGCATGATTATCGACCGCGTGGAGAGCAAGGATATGCATCAGGGCGAAGAGCTGCCCGTACTCGACCTTGTGAAGCTTGGCATCGCTCCTGAACACTACGAGGCGATAGAGAAGGCCGTGAAGGAACTCGAACGCCAGGGATTGGGCGTGAAAGTGGTGAAATGAGGAAAACGCTCCTCTGAGTAGCACAAAATAAAAGGATGCTTTCCCTTGGAGAAAAGGCTGTTTTCTTGTGGAGAAAACATTGCTTTCTTCAAGGCATGGCATCGGAAGTGAAATAATGAGTGAATATTTGAGAAAAAGATATGGGTTTATTAGAATTTAACAAGCTTCCCATCAATACGCTGGTGGGAGCCGATTGGAAGACCTTCAACCAGATAACCGCCGGCCGCACCATCGACGCTCCTTACAAAGGGAAGTATCGGCTGACGAAGGCCGTGTGCCGCCTGCTTTCCACGCTGGTGTCGTTGCAGGACCGAAAATATGAAAAACTATTGGCCGACAAACCGTTGGAGCATGACCCTGTGTTCATCTTGGGGCATTGGCGGAGTGGTACGACGTTTGTGCATAATGTCTTTTCGTGCGACAAGCACTTCGGCTACAACACCACCTATCAGACCGTTTTTCCACACCTGATGATGTGGGGGCAGCCCTTCTTCAAGAAGAACATGAGTTGGCTGATGCCCGACAAGCGTCCGACCGACAACATGGAGCTGGCCGTTGACCTGCCTCAGGAAGAGGAGTTCGCGCTGGCCAACATGATGCCCTACACCTATTACAACTTCTGGTTCCTGCCCAAGCACATGCAGGAGTATGCCGACAAGTACCTCCTCTTCGACGACATTACGGACGAAGAACTGAAGGTGTTCGAGGAAGTCTTTGTGAAACTCATCAAGATATCCTTGTGGAATACGCACGGCACCCAGTTCTTGAGCAAGAATCCTCCCCATACGGGCCGCGTGAAAGAGCTGGTCAAGATGTTCCCCAACGCCAAGTTCATCTACCTGATGCGCAATCCTTATACAGTGTTCGAGAGCACGCGCAGCTTCTTCACCAATACCATCCAGCCCTTGAAGCTTCAGGATATCAGCAACGAAGAGTTGGAAAAGAACATCCTTTCCATCTATGCCAAGTTGTATCACAAGTACGAGGCGGACAAGGGTTGCATCCCTGCCGGCAACCTGATTGAGGTGAAGTTCGAGGACTTCGAGGCCGACGCTATGGGCATGACGGAGCATATCTATCAGGCATTGTCCATCCCTGGCTTTACGGAAGCTCGCGCCGACATCGAGAAATATGTGGGAGGCAAGAAGGGGTACAAGAAGAACAAATACAAGTACGATGACCGCACGGTGCATTTGGTTCAGGAGAACTGGGGCTTTGCATTGGAGCAGTGGGAGTACGAGTTATAAAATAGGAAAAGGTAAAAAGATGATGTGTAGAAAATGTTTGTTGTATATAGTGATCTGCGTTGCCTCCTTGTGGAGTGGGAGAGCTGTAGCCCAACCTCATGTGGAACCCATCTCTTTTGGTGACATGGATCAATGGGTGGACCGTCAGATCAAGGAATCGGGCATTATTGGTGGAGATACCAAGCATGTCTATGCCATCGGCCCTACAAAGACCATAGTAGGTGACGAACCATACACTAATATGGGAGGTTCGCCTTGGGCTACTTCCAATGTCATGGCCAAGGTAGCAGGTATTACCAAAACCAATACTTCTGTCTTTCCAGAGAAGAGAGGCGATGGTTATTGTGCCCGTCTTGATACACGTATGGAGAGCGTCAAGGTTTTCGGATTGGTGAATATAACGGTGCTTGCCGCCGGCTCCATATTTTTGGGCGATGTGCATGAACCGATCAAAGGTACGCAAAACCCGCAGAAAATGTTGAATTCGGGCATTCCTTTCACTAAAAAGCCAGTAGCCATCCAATTTGACTATAAAGTCAAGATGTCCGACCGCGAGAAGCGTATTCGCGCTACAGGCTTTAGCCGTATAACCGATGTCGAAGGAAAAGATTTTCCAGCTGCTATTCTTCTGTTGCAGAAGCGTTGGGAAGATAAGGACGGCAACATCTACGCCAAGCGTGTAGGTACGATGGTAGTGCGTTACTATGCGACGACACCCGATTGGAAAAATAATGTTACTTACGACATCATGTATGGCGACATTACAGGCAATCCTAACTACAAGGCTCACATGATGCGCCTGCAGGTAGAAGAACGTTATGCCATGAACAGCAAGGGGGAGAGCGTACCTATCCACGAGGTGGCATGGGGGACGGAAGACGACGTACCTACCCATATGGTACTTCAGTTCACGTCCAGTCATGGCGGTGCTTATATCGGTTCGCCAGGCAATTCGCTTTGGATAGACAATGTTAAACTCGTCTATTGATTGTTTGGCAGAAACAATTAAAGTTGTATTTTTGTGGCCGATATGGGAAGATTGCTTGCGATAGATTATGGAAAGAAGCGTACGGGGATAGCGGTGACTGATACCCTGCAGCTGATAGCAAACGGGCTGACAACGGTACCGACTCATGAACTGCTTGCTTTCATCCTTGACTATGTGTCCAAGGAACCTGTCGAACGTATTCTGGTCGGTCTTCCCAAACAGATGAACAATGAGGCTTCGGAAAATATGAAGCGTATCGAGCCATTTGTCCGTTCTCTGCAAAAGAAGCTTCCTGATGTACCTGTGGAGTACGTAGACGAGCGTTTTACTTCCGTTTTGGCTCATCGGGCAATGTTGGATGCCGGCTTGAAAAAGAAAGACCGGCAGAACAAGGCACTGGTCGACGAAATCAGTGCTACCATCATTTTGCAGAGTTATATGGAGAACAGAAGAACATCATTTGACAGATTATTAAATAAAGAATAGAACATGATTTTACCTATTTATACGTATGGACAGCCTGTATTGAGAAAAGTGGCTGAAGACATTACTCCCGATTATCCCAATCTGAAGGAGCTTATTACGAATATGTTTGAGACAATGGATCGTGCCGAGGGGGTTGGCTTGGCTGCACCTCAGGTAGGACTTTCTATTCGTGTGGTTGTCATCAATCTGGATGTTTTGTCCGATGATCTGCCAGAGTTCAAAGGCTTCCGCAAGGCTTATATCAATCCTCATATTTTGGAAGTGTCGGGAGAAGAAGTCTCGATGGAGGAAGGTTGCCTGAGCTTGCCTGGCATTCATGAGAGCGTGAAGCGAGGCGATAAGATTCGTGTGAAATACATGGACGAGAATTGGGAAGCACACGAAGAGGACGTTGAAGGCTATTTGGCCCGTGTCATGCAACATGAGTTCGACCATTTGGAAGGCAAGATGTTCATTGACCATTTGTCTACTTTGCGCAAGCAGATGATCAAAGGCAAGCTGAATTCCCTGCTTAAGGGGAAGGCGCATTGCACGTATAAGGTGAAGACCGTGAAATAACTGTAATTGTAATTTTGTAATGGTGAAGCGACTCCTGATAGCCATCTTGCTTTTCCCGGCATTGCTATATGCCCAAATTAATACGGAGCGAGTAATGATGATTGCTCGCAATGCGCTGTATTTTGAGGATTATGTACTTTCTATTCAGTATTTTAATCAGGTAATCAGCGCCAAACCCTACTTGTTCGAACCGTATTTCTTTCGTGGTTTGGCCAAGATAAATTTGGAAGACTATCAGGGAGCTGAGGCCGATTGTGATGAGGCAATTCGGCGAAATCCTTTTGTCGTGGGGGCTTATCAGATAAGAGGACTTGCCCGTATTCGTCAGAACAATTTTGACGGAGCGATAGAAGATTATCGAATGGCTTTGAAATATGAGCCCGAAAATGTCGTCTTATGGCATAATCTGACGCTTTGTCACATGCAGAAGGAAGATTATACTTCAGCAAAGGACGATTTGGAAAAATTGTTGGCGGTGTCTCCTCGTTACACGAGGGCTTACCTGATGCGTGGTGAAGTGAATCTGAGGCAAAATGATACAATCAATGCCTTGAAGGATTTCGACAAAGCCATAGAGTTGGATCGTTACGATGCTGACGGTTGGAGTGCACGTGCTTTGGTGAAATTACAGCAAAAACAATACAAAGAGGCTGAAAACGATTTGGATCAGGCTATTCGTCTGAGTGTCAAGAATGCAGGAAATTACATCAATCGTGCTTTGGCTCGTTTCCATCAGAATAATTTGAGGGGAGCCATGCAGGATTATGATGTGGCGTTGGATATAGATCCCAATAACTTTATCGGGCATTACAACCGAGGTTTGTTACGCGCCCAAGTCGGAGACGACAACCGAGCCATTGAAGATTTCGATTTTGTGTTGGAGATGGAGCCAGACAACATGATGGCTGCTTTCAACCGAGGTTTGTTACGTGCACAGACAGGCGACTATCGGGGGGCTATCAGCGACTATTCGAAAGTGATTGAAGAGTATCCAAACTTCTTGACTGGATATCATTATCGGGCTGAAGCACGTCGTAAGGTGGGCGATATCAAGGGAGCTGAGCAAGATGAATTCAAGCTTATGAAAGCTCAGCTGGATCGTTTGAATGGAAAGAAGAATAACGGAAAGGATGTAGCCGATGCTACTTCGGATGCTGATAACGCCGACAAGGAAAAGACGCGCAAAAAGTCTGATAAGAATATGGAAAACTATCGGAAGATAGTGATTGCGGATGATTCTGAAATGACTCAGCGATATACGAGCGATTATCGTGGCCGTGTACAAGATCGTAATGTCGTAGTCAAGTTGGAGCCGATGTATGCTTTGACTTACTATGAAAAGATCAGTGAAGTAAAGAAAACTGTCCATTACCATAAATTCATAGATGCGTTGAATCTGTCCAAGCAATTGCCGAAGCCTTTGCGCATCACCAATATGGAAGCTCCGTTGACAGAGGAGCAGATTAAATATCATTTTGCGTTGATCGATTCTCATACATCCGATATTGTAGCTGAGCCTCAGAATGCGATGAAACGTTTCGGACGTGGCATCGATTTCTATCTGGTACAAGATTTTGACAGCTCGATTGACGATTTTACGCAAAGCATTTTGTTGGATGGAAAATTCTTCCCGGCCTACTTCATGCGTGCTTTGGTTCGCTACAAACAGCTTGACTATAAGAAGGCTGAAGCTATGGCAGAAGGAAATATCCAGTCGACTACCGCCGACAAGCAGAATTCTGGGGTAACAGCTGTTGATTATGAAGTTGTCAAGAAAGACTTGGATAAGGTCGTAGAGTTGGCTCCAGACTTTGTCTATGGATACTACAATCGTGGTAATGTTTCTTCTGCCTTGAAGGATTATCGTTCAGCTTTGGAAGATTATAATAAGGCTATTGAGCTGGATCCTGAATTCGCAGAGGCTTATTTCAATCGTGGATTAACTCAGATCTTTTTGGGCAACAACAAGCAGGGTATTTTGGATTTGAGTAAGGCTGGTGAGCTGGGGGTAGTTTCTGCCTATAATATTATCAAACGCTTTACGGATAATACCCGCGAATAACATTTTTTGTGAAATAGATGATTTTAAAAAAATAAATCTTTATTTTTGCGTTCAGAATTTGAAATACATACCATTATGATAAAAATAACATTCCCAGATGGCTCTGTTCGTGAATACAACGAAGGAGTAACCGGCTTGCAGATAGCAGAAAGTATCAGTTCAAGACTGGCTCAAGAAGTCTTGGCTTGTGGTGTAAACGGTGAAATTTATGATTTGGGGCGTCCCATTCAGAATGACGCCGAGTTCGTTCTCTATAAGTGGGAAGATGAACAAGGCAAGCATGCTTTTTGGCACACCAGTGCTCACTTGCTGGCCGAAGCTTTGCAGGAACTCTATCCCGGCATTCAGTTTGGTATAGGTCCGGCAATCGAAAACGGATTCTATTATGATGTTGATCCGGGTGAAACACCCATCAAAGAGGCTGATCTGCCTGCGATTGAAAGCAAAATGGCTGAACTGGCCGCCAAGAAAGAGGCTGTTGTTCGCCAGGATATTTCGAAGGAAGATGCCCTGAAAAAATTTGGTGATCGTGGTGAAACCTACAAGTGTGAACTGATTTCTGAGTTGGAAGATGGTCACATTACAACTTATACACAAGGTTCCTTTACAGATTTGTGTCGTGGCCCGCACTTGATGACGACGGCTCCTATTAAGGCCATCAAGCTGACCTCTGTAGCAGGTGCTTATTGGCGTGGGCAGGAAGATCGTAAGATGATGACACGTATTTATGGTATCACTTTCCCAAAGAAAAAGATGCTGGACGAATACTTGGTGATGATGGAAGAAGCCAAGAAACGTGACCATCGTAAGATTGGTAAGGAAATGGATTTGTTCATGTTCTCTGATACTGTAGGAAAAGGTCTTCCGATGTGGTTGCCGAAAGGAACAGCCTTGCGTATCCGTTTGCAGGATTTCTTGCGTCGTATCCAGGCTCGTTATGACTATCAGGAAGTGATGTGTCCGCCTATCGGAAACAAACTTCTGTATATTACTTCTGGTCACTATGCCAAGTATGGAAAAGACTCTTTCCAGCCTATCCATACACCTGAAGAAGGCGAAGAATACTTCTTGAAGCCGATGAACTGTCCTCATCACTGTATGATTTACAAGAACTCACCTCGTTCGTACAAGGATCTGCCTTTGCGTTTGGCTGAATTCGGTACGGTTTGTCGTTATGAGCAAAGTGGTGAGCTGCATGGATTGACTCGTGTACGTAGCTTTACGCAGGATGACGCGCACTTGTTCTGCCGTCCTGATCAGGTAAAGGATGAATTCTTGCGCGTGATGGATATTATTTCCATTGTGTTCAAGTCTATGAATTTTGAGAATTTCGAAGCACAGATTTCTTTGCGTGACAAGGAAAATCGTGAAAAATATATCGGTAGCGATGAAAACTGGGAGAAAGCAGAACGTGCTATTATCGAAGCCTGTGAAGAAAAAGGTTTGAAGGCGAAGATCGAATATGGTGAAGCTGCTTTCTATGGTCCGAAGCTTGACTTTATGGTAAAAGATGCCATTGGACGCCGTTGGCAGTTGGGTACTATTCAGGTAGACTATAACTTGCCCGAACGCTTCCAGTTGGAATATACAGGTGCTGACAACCAGAAACATCGTCCTGTGATGATTCACCGCGCACCTTTTGGTTCAATGGAACGCTTCGTCGCTGTGCTTATTGAGCATACAGCTGGTAAATTCCCATTATGGTTGACTCCCGATCAGGTTGCTATTCTGCCTATTAGTGAGAAGTTCAATGATTACGCCAATGAAGTGCGTCTGGCACTGAAGAAGTATGATATCCGTGCTCTTGTGGATGAACGTAACGAGAAGATCGGCCGTAAGATTCGTGACAACGAGATGAAACGCATTCCTTATATGCTTGTTGTTGGCGAAAAAGAGGCTGAAAATGGCGAAGTTTCTGTACGTAAGCAAGGTGAAGGTGACCAAGGTACGATGAAAGTGGAAGAATTTGCTAAAAAAATCAGTGAAGAAGTTCAGAATATGATAAATAAGTGGTAAATTTGCGGCCAATTTAGTAGTAACAAATAAAAAACGAATAGGAAGTAAACGTTATTTAATGAAGAATGACAGCTTAAAAGGGCAACATCGGATTAATGAGCAAATCCGTGCCAAAGAAGTCCGCATAGTAGGCGATGAAGTAGAAAGCAAAGTGTATCCGATAGCGCAGGCTTTGAAATTGGCCGAAGAACACGAAGCGGACCTTGTAGAGATTTCTCCCAACGCACAACCCCCTGTTTGTCGTATTATCGATTACTCTAAATTCCTTTACCAACTGAAGAAACGTCAGAAGGAACAGAAAGCCAAACAGGTTAAGGTCAATGTGAAGGAAATCCGTTTTGGTCCTCAGACAGATGACCATGACTATAACTTTAAGTTGAAACATGCCAAAGGTTTTTTGGAAGATGGTGATAAGGTGAAGGCATATGTTTTCTTCAAAGGTCGTTCCATTTTGTTCAAAGAACAAGGTGAAGTTTTATTGCTTCGTTTTGCAAATGATTTGGAAGACTATGCTAAAGTAGATCAGATGCCTGTTCTTGAAGGAAAGCGTATGACGATTCAGCTCTCGCCGAAGAAAGCGACTGGTGCAAAGAAGCCTGCTGCTCCTAAACCGTCGGTTGCTTCTGACACAACGGAAGAATGAAAAAATGAGTAACGCCGTCGGTATAGTGCGTTGCCATCTAGTTTTAATAATTTAAATATAAGTAAGATGCCAAAGATCAAGACTAACTCCGGTTCAAAAAAGAGATTTACTCTTACCGGAACGGGTAAAATCAAAAGAAAGCATGCTTTTCACAGTCACATTTTGACTAAGAAAACGAAGAAGCAGAAAAGAAACTTATGCCACGCTGCATTGGTTGATATCACCAACGTAAGCCAGGTTAAGGAGCTTTTGGCTATGAAGTAATCAGAAAGCTGCTAAAGAAATTAAAGTTATTAACCGAATGCATTAGCTTGAAGACTGTTGCGTGAAGCAATGGCGCTAACATTCAAAAACAAGTAAAAACTATGCCAAGATCAGTAAATCACGTTGCTTCTAGAGCAAGAAGAAAGAAAATTTTGAAGTTAACCAGAGGTTACTTTGGTGCAAGAAAGAACGTTTGGACCGTTGCCAAGAATACTTGGGAGAAAGGTTTAACTTATGCGTTCCGTGACCGCAAGAATAAGAAGAGAAACTTCCGTGCTTTGTGGATTCAGCGAATCAATGCTGCTGCTCGTTTGGAAGGTATGTCTTATTCTAAACTGATGGGTGCTTTGCACAAAGCTGGAATCGAAATTAACCGCAAGGTTTTGGCCGATTTGGCTGTTAATCATCCGGAAGCATTTAAGGCTATTGTTGCTAAAGTTAAGGCAGCATAAGCTATTAAAGACAGAAAATTTAATGGAAGTGCTGGAGACCTGTGAAGTTTCCAGCACTTTTTTTATGTTTTTCTTGTTTCTTTCATAGAAACTTCTTACCTTTGTTATAGAAAAAATAGCCGCATTGATTGGATCGGGAAACTCATCAAATTTTACGAAATACCGAGACAAGCTTCGATTCTCAATGGCGGGCCACGCCCTTCGGGGTAACCTTTGAGTCGGTGGATTACAAAGAGGACGAGCACTCAAATCATGTCTATCGGAGTTTCATCACATCATCGGTGCGGCTTTCTATAAAAAAAGGAATGGTAATTTAGTTGCCATTCCTTTTTCTTGTTTTCTCAAGTAGTAAAGGGGAATTAGAGTTTCTAAAGTGCCACTTTACGTTCCTCAAGTAGATGTTTAGCGTTCCCAAGTAGATGTTTAGGTAGAACACATTTCTAATAACTGTTTCGTCTTTAAATATGCTTTCATGCTTTCACCAATCTCTAAAGTGTTGGTTTGAAATATTTTAGTGTGAAAGATTGTCTTTCACAGTGAAAGCTGGTTTAAGTGTGTGTGAAAGATATTATTAGGCACGAATAACAAGAATTCACCTATGAAGGAAGGGATCTTTGGGTGTTAATTCATGTTATTCGTGCATTCTAAAATAAAAGTTCGGATAAAAAAGAGGGTATCTATCCGTCCTATTTATTGTTACGCAAATCTTTTACTCGGACAGCTTTTCCTTCGCTTTGAGGAAGAGTTCCTTTCTTTACGAGTTTTACTTTGGGAGTTACCAATATCTCATCTTTGAGTTGCCGGGTTATCTCTTTTCGTACTTTCTCCAATTCGATGTAACTATCTGTCGAGAGGTCGCTGAGTTCTACTTCGACAATCATCTCGTCTTGATTGTTTATCGTATCCAAAGTAATGAGGTAGTTGCTGCCAAGCTGTGGGAACTGAACCAATACTTTTTCAACCTGCATGGGGAAGATATTGACGCCTTTAATGATGAACATATCGTCGCTACGTCCTTTGATACGGTCTATTCGCAGGTGAGTTCGTCCGCAAGGGCATTCTCCGGGTAAGATGCGTGTGAGGTCTCGTGTGCGATAGCGTATTAACGGCATCATTTCACGGTCGAGCGTAGTTAATACCAGCTCACCGATTTCACCGTCTGGTACGGGTTCTCCTGTCTCAGGATTGATGATTTCGACGAGATAACAATCTTCCCAGAAGTGCATGCCGTTTTGTTCGGTACATTCGAATGCAACTCCGGGACCATTCATTTCTGTCATTCCAAAACTGTTATAGGCTTTGACTCCCAGCATCCGCTCGATTTTCTTTCGTTGTTCGTCGGTATGTGGTTCTGCTCCGATAACCAATGTTTTCAAACTGGTGTTGGTTGGATCAATACCTTCGGACTGGAACACTTCTGCCAGTCGAATAGCATAACTGGGAATGGCGTGCAAGGCAGTTGTTTTGAAGTCGGTGATGAACTTTATTTGTCGCTTGCTGTTTCCAGCTGCAGCAGGGACAGTTAGGGCGCCTAAACGTTCTGCACCATATTGGAAACCAAGTCCGCCTGTAAACATACCATAACCTGAGCTGTTTTGGAATACGTCAGTTTTGCGGATACCAACCATATATAAACATCTAGCAACCAAGTTGGCCCAGGAATCCAAGTCGTGCTGTGAATGTACGATAACCGTGGGCGTTCCTGTCGTGCCACTTGAGGAATGAATACGTACCCCGTCTTCACGCATATTACCAGCTACCAGGCCGAAAGGATAATTGGCACGCATGTCGGCTTTGGTTGTGAAGGGTATTTTACGTATGTCTTCAAGGGAGTTAATACTGTCTGCTGTAATGTTATTTTCTTGAAAAACCTTTTTGTAAAAAGGCGAATTAGCTGCAATTGCGATTGTTTTTTTCAATCGCTGCAGTTGTAGCTGGCGAAGTTGTTCGCGCGGCATGGTTTCTATTTCTTGTTCCCAGTATTTGCTATTCATGGCGGTTTTGGCTTGTCGAGGTTTATATTCTGTTTTCTGCTATTTCTTTTCCAGCTTCCAGTGCTTTGAGGTTCAGTGCGACAATGTCCTCACCCTTGCGCTGGAAGATTTCACGGATGCTTTCCTTTACCTTTTCGTATTCGATGTCAAGGAAGGGAACGGTGGCTCCCAGCAGCACGATATTGGCTACTCGAGGAGAGCCAACTTGTTTGGCAACCTCATTTACGTTCAGGACGATTTTATGCGGCAGTTTGTCGAGTTCAGCTTTGATGCTTTCTTCTGAGGGGTAGTTGGGAATGTTGATAAACGGTGTTTCGTTCGTAATCAACCATCCTTCCGAGTTGAGGTAGGGCAGGTAGCGCAAGGCTTCCATCGGGTCCAGAGAAAGGATGATGTCGCATTTTCCTGTCGGGATGAGGTCCGATGCGATGGGTTGGTTGCTGATGCGGAGGTTGGATTGTACGTCTCCTCCGCGCTGGCTCATTCCGTGTACCTCGGCCTGCTTCATGTAGAGGCCGGATTTCAATGCTGCTTGTCCGATGACAGTGGCGATGGAGAGGATACCTTGTCCTCCTACGCCTGACAATATAATATCTTTTTTCATGGCTGTCTTACTTGTTTCGTTTTTTACGTGCTAAAGTTTGAATACATTCTCTACGTGGGATGATGACGGAAACTCCCTTGTATTCGATTTCTTCTCGGATAACTTGTTTCATCTCTTCGTAGTTCTTCTTCAGGGGAACCACCACGCGGATGTGTTCGGGCGCTACGCCGATGCCCTGGCAGATGCTTTCCAGACGTCCGGTGCCGGCCGAGTCTTGTCCGCCGGTCATGGCCGTCGTCTCGTTGTCAGAGATGACGATGGTGACGTTGGCGTTTTCGTTGACGCAATCGAGTAATCCGGTCATGCCGGAATGGGTGAAGGTGGAATCTCCGATGACGGCAACGGCAGGATGCAGGCCTGCGTCAGAGGCTCCTTTGGCCATCGTGATGGAGGCGCCCATGTCGACGCATGAGTTGATGGCATGGAAGGGAGCGTTGGCTCCCAAAGTATAGCAGCCTATGTCGCTGAACACTTTGTGCGTGGGATATTCTTCTTTCAGCACCTGAGTCAGCACGGTATACATATCGCGATGACCGCAACCATCGCACAATGCAGGCGGACGCATTTCGACTAAAGAAGGTACGGTGAACTCAGCCTTATTCTCTTTGCCAACAGCACGTGCCACGCTGTCGGGCGTCAGTTCGCCGTCGGTGGAGAGGGTACCGTCCAGACGGCCTTTCACCTTGACGCCTCTGCCCAGGTAGCCTTTCAGCTGCTTCTCTACAAAGGGTTGGCCGTCTTCCAGTACGAGGATTTCTTCGCATTCATCAACGAGCTTCATCAGTTGCTTTTTGGGAAGTGGATATTGGCCGATTTTCAATACGGGATATTCGCAGCCTTCGGGATAGCTTTCCATAAGATAATTATAACCGATACCACAAGCTACGATACCCAATTTTTTGTTAGGACCGTCCACATAACGATTGTAAGGCGATTCCTCGGAGGTTTTGATAAATTCTTCTTGGCGTTGCAAGAGAACTTTGTAGCGTTTGCGTGCGTTGCCCGGCAGGAGGATAAACTGGCGCGGATCGTCGCTGAAAGCGAGGTCGTTCTGCGGTTGTTCTGCCTTGTGCTCTACGCCGGAACGTGAGTGGGCTAGGCGGGTGACGATACGCAGCAGGATGGGTTCTCCCATTTCTTCAGAAAAACGAAATCCATCGTAAACCATGTCATAGGCTTCCTGCTGGTTGCTGGGTTCGTACATAGGAATCAGCGAGAAGTCGCCATAGAAGCGGCTGTCTTGTTCGTTTTGCGAGGAGTGCATGCTGGGGTCGTCGGCTGCTACGACAATCATGCCCCCCTTTACGCCTGTGATGGCGGCGTTGATGAAGCAGTCGGCCGCTACATTCATGCCTACGTGTTTCATGCAGACCAGCGAGCGTTTGCCTGCGAAAGACATACCGAGAGCTGCTTCCATGGCTGTCTTTTCGTTGGTGCACCAGTGGTTATGTATGTTGCGTGTGGCCGTAACAGGGGACGCCTGGATGTATTCTGTGATTTCCGTTGAGGGAGTGCCTGGATAGGCATACACACCCGACAGTCCGGCGTCGAGTGCTGCTTGTGCTATGGCTTCATCGCCAAGTAAGAGTTGTTTGCTCATATCTTTCTTCGTATTTTGTTATGATTCGGGTTATACGGATGGCAAATATAAGCTTTTACTCTTACATTTAATCAAATCTATTTGAAAATCTTTCTTTTGTTCAGTGCATTCCAGTATTTTCGAGCATTTTGCATGTGTTCGGCGTAAGTTGATGCAAAATTGTGTGTGCCCGAGAAGTCTTCCTTGGCACACATATATATATAGTTGTGTCGCGTGTAGTCGAGGACGGCGTCGATGCCAGCGGGAGTGGGGATGCGGATAGGGCCCGGTGGAAGTCCGGCGTTGAGGTAGGTGTTGTAGGGCGAGGGGAATTCCAGGTGGGCATTGGTGATGCGGCGGAGCGTGAAGTCTTGCAGGGCGAACTTCACGGTGGGGTCGGCTTGCAGGGGGATGCCGGCACGCAGGCGGTTGATGTAGAGTCCTGCCACCATAGGCTTCTCCTGTCGGTTATTTGTTTCTTCCTCTACGATGGAGGCCAGGGTGGCCACTTCGGCGGGTGTCATGCCCAGCGAATCGGCCTTGGCTCGTCGGGACGGGTTCCAGAAACGGTCGTGCTCTTTCGTCATACGAGCAAGGAAGTCTTCTGTATCCATGTCCCAGTAGACTTGGTAGGTTTCGGGGATGAACAAGCTGGGCAGGGTCTCGGGCGTGTAGCCCTGGCGGCTCCAGCGGGTGGTGTCGCGCAGGGCCTGCATGATTTCTGCCGAGTCTATCATCAGTTGGTTGCCCACGTTGCGGGCCAGCCTGTCCAGCGTGCGCACGCTGCCGATGACCAGATTCATCGGCTCTTGGTGGCCGCGCAGGAGGCGACCAAGAACATGGTAGGCGTTATCGTCCGGCAGAATAGCGTAGCGACCGGTCTTAACGTGCTCTGGGTATTGTTTCAGGCGGGCTGCCCAGCGCAGGCCGGTCAGATTGCCGGGTGCGGCGGTTTGGCGCAGTTTGTGGTAGACGGAGTCGGTCGTGTCGTCGCGGTCTATGTAGATGTGGACTTTCTTTTCCGGATGGAACTGTGGTGCCAGCAAGAGCTGATAGCCGATTCCCAGGCAGAGGACACAGGCTACTGCCAGTATGAGTAGGCTGGAAAACAAAACTTTCTTTTTCGTCATGAAACTCTATGTTTTTTTCCCGCAAAGGTATGCATTTGTATGAAAAGAAAAAAGAGATGTCCATTGCGGGCATCTCTTTTTGTGGAGCCGATAGCCGGACTTGAACCGGCGACCTACGCGTTACGAATGCGTTGCTCTACCAACTGAGCTATATCGGCAAGTCGTGTTGGGCTTACGGCGTGCAAAGGTACAGCTTTATTTGAAACTGCAAAAACTTTGGCCGTTTTTTTCGAAATATTTTTGGGGACGAGCTTTCCGCAGCCTCGGGTTCCACAGGCTTTCCAGGCGGGGGAACCTCCCTTTGTAGGGCTACACAGCGGGTTTCGGCTTCAGAAAATGCCTTTGTAGGGCTACACAAGCAGGTTTCGGTTTCAAAAAATGCTTTTGTAGGGCTACACGGGCGTTTTTCGGTTTCAGAAAATGCTTTTGTAGGGCTACACGGGCGTTTTTCGGTTTCAGAAAATGCTTTTGTAGGGCTACACTGGCATTTTTCGGTTTCAGAAAATGGTTTTGTAGGGCTACATACGTTTTTTTCTCTTACTTTTGCAGGAAAAAGAACGAAAGGAAGGCGGATGAACGAACAAATGCTCCATAAACTGAAGGTGTTGGCCGAGTCGGCCAAGTACGACGTGTCGTGCTCGTCGAGCGGCACCGTGCGGCGGGGCAAGGCGGGCATGGTGGGCAACACGGTGGGTGGCGTGGGCATCTGCCACAGCTTTGCCGAAGACGGGCGGTGTATCTCCCTGCTCAAGGTGATGCTCACCAACTATTGCATCTACGACTGTGCCTACTGCATCAACCGCCGCAGCAACGACATACCGCGCGCCACGCTGTCGGTGACCGAGCTGGTGGAGCTCACCATGGAGTTCTACCGCCGCAACTACATCGAGGGGCTCTTCCTGAGCAGCGGCGTGGTGCGCAACCCCGACTACACCATGGAGCGGCTGGTGCGCGTGGCCAAGGACCTGCGGACGGTGCACCGCTTCAACGGATACATCCACCTGAAGAGCATCCCCGGCGCCTCCCAGGAGCTGGTACACGAGGCGGGGCTCTATGCCGACCGCCTGAGCGTGAACATCGAGATATCCAAGGAGGAGAACCTGAAGCTGCTGGCGCCCGAGAAGGACCACCGCAGCGTGTACGCCCCCATGCGCTACATCCGTCAGGGGGTGCTGGAGAACCGTGAGGAGCGGAAGAAGTTTCGCCACGCGCCGCGCTTCGTGCCCGCGGGGCAGAGCACGCAGATGATTGTGGGCGCCACGGCGGAGACGGACAAGGACATCCTGCGCCTGTCGTCGGCCCTTTACAGCCAACCCACCATGCGCCGCGTCTACTACTCGGGTTACGTGCCCGTCAATGCCTACGACCCACGCCTGCCCGCCCTGAAGCAGCCGCCATTGGTGCGCGAGAACCGCCTCTACCAGGCCGACTGGCTGATGCGTTTCTACCAGTTTCAGGTGGACGAGATTGTGGATGATGCCTATCCCGACCTCGACCTCGAGGTGGATCCCAAGCTGGCATGGGCCTTGCGCCACCCCGAGCAGTTTCCTGTCGACGTCAACAAGGCCGACTACGAGATGCTGCTCCGCGTGCCGGGCATCGGGGTGAAGTCTGCCCGCCTCATCGTGGCTTCGCGCCGCTTCGGGCGGCTGGGTTACTACCAGCTGAAGAAGATGGGGGCGGTGATGAAGAAGGCGCAATACTTCATCACCTGCAGCGAACTGCCCATGCTGACGGTGAACGAGCTGACGCCCCAGGGCGTGCGCCGCTTGCTGGTGAAGAAGAAGGCGAAAGGGGGAGATGACGGGCAGCTGACGCTGGACTTCGGGGGTGGAGAATAGACTGGGCGAGAAGTCTCTCCATTTATTCGCCCGATTGGAAAAAAATGATTATTTTCGAAGCCTAATAACAATCTGTTTTACCATCTATTGATTTATGAAGAAACTTCTCTTACCCCTTTTTGCCTGTTGCTCCCTGTGGGCCCAGGCAGACGACGCGCCCCTGTGGCTGCGTTATCCCGCCTTGTCGCCCGACGGACGGGAGATAGCTTTCACCTACAAAGGTGACATCTATACTGTGCCTGTCGAAGGCGGACGGGCGGTGCAACTGACGACGAACCCCCGTCACGACACGCGTCCCGTGTGGTCGCCCGACGGTCGCTACATCGTCTTTGCCTCCGACCGCGAAGGCAGCTTCGACGTCTATCTGATGGCTCGTGAGGGAGGAACGCCCCGACGCCTCACCACCCACTCGGGCAACGAATATCCCGAGACCTTCAAGGACAATGAGACAATACTCTTTACTGCCTCCATCCGTCCCGACGTGAAGGACAGTCAGTTCCCCTCGTCCCTCTTCCCGCAGATCTATGCGGTGGACACCAAGGGCGGACGCCCCGTGCTCTTCTCGTCGCTGGCCATGCAGGAACTTTCGCTCAGCCGTGACGGCCGCCGCCTGCTCTATCAGGACCAAAAGGGATATGAGGATCCCTGGCGAAAGCATCACCAGTCGTCCATTACGAAAGACATCTGGCTGTGCACCCTCGACGGGGAGCGCACCTATCAGAAGATAACCCGCTTTGCCGGCGAAGACCGCGAACCCGTGTGGTCGGCCGACGGCCGTTCCTTCTACTACCTGAGCGAGGAGAGCGGCAGTTTCAACGTGTGGAAAGCGGCGGCCGACGGTTCGGAAAAACGCCAGCTGACGCGCCACACTACCCATCCTGTGCGCTCGCTCAGCGTGGCCGACGACGGCTTGTTGTGCTACACCTACGACGGCGAGCTCTACACCCTGCGCGAGGGTGGAAATCCGCAGAAGGTGGCCGTATCCATCGTGTCCGACCGCCTGGAGCGCGACGTGGTGAATCAGCTGCTGCGCGGCGGTGCGACAGACATTGCCGTGTCGCCCGGCGGCAAGGAGGTGGCTTTCATTGTGCATGGCGACGTCTACGTCACCTCGATGGAGTATGAAACCACCCGCCGCATCACCGACACGCCCCAACAGGAGCGCGACCTGAGTTTCAGCCCCGACGGCCGTTCGCTGGTTTATTCGGCCGAACGCGACGGTGTGTGGGGTGTCTATCTGGCGCGCCTCACCGACAAGGAAGAGAAGCTCTTCACCTACGCCGTCGGTGTGGAGGAAGAGCCGCTGGTGGTTTCGGGACGCACGTCCTTCCAACCCACCTTCTCGCCCGACGGCAAGGAAGTGGCTTTCCTCGAAGACCGTACCACGCTGCGCGTCATCAACCTGAAGTCGCGCAAGGTGCGGACGGTGCTCGACGGCAAGTACAACTATTCTTACTCCGACGGCGACCAGACCTACCAGTGGTCGCCCGACAGTCGCTGGTTCCTGGCCAAGTATATCAGTGTGGGCGGATGGAACAACACCGACATCGTGCTGGTAAAAGCCGACGGCAGCGGTGAGATGACCAACCTGACCGAAAGCGGATACTCCGACGGCAACCCCAAGTGGGTGCTGGGAGGCAAGGCCATGATCTGGTCGTCCGACCGTGCCGGCTATCGCAGCCATGGCAGCTGGGGTTCGGAGGACGACGTGTACATCATGTTCTTTGACGCCGAGGCCTACGACAAGTTCAACCTCTCGAAAGAGGAGCTGGCGCTGGCGGAAGAGGCCGAGAAAGAGGAGAAGGAAGCGAAGGAAAAGGCTGAGAAAGAGAAAAAGGACAAGAAGAAAGACAAGAAGGAAGCCGACAAGGACGAGGAGAAGGAGGAAGAGGTGGAACCCCTCGTCTTCGACCTGGAGAACCGCAAGGACCGCGTCAGGAGGCTCACCATCAACTCCTCGCACATGGGCGACGCCGTACTGACGCCCAAAGGCGACAAGCTGTACTATTGTGCGGCTTTCGAGGGTGGATATGACCTGTGGGAGCGCAATTTCCGCGAGAACTCCACCAAGCTGCTCATCAAGAACGTGGGTGGCGGCAGCATGTCCATCGACAAGGACGGCAAGTACATCTACCTGCTCTCCGGCGGAGCCATCAAGAAAATCACCGTGGGCGAGAGCAAGGTGACGGGTGTAAGCTTTGCCGCCGACTTCCGCTACCGCCCGGCCGAGGAGCGTGCCTACATCTTCGACCACGCCTGGCGTCAGGTGAAGGACAAGTTCTACGACCCCGACCTGCATGGCGTCGACTGGGAAGGCTATCGCAAGGCCTACGAACGTTACCTGCCGCATATCAACAACAACTACGACTTCCAGGAGATGCTGTCCGAACTGCTGGGCGAGCTGAACGGTTCGCATACAGGTGCACGCTACAGCGCGCCGATGTCGGCGCCGACGGTGGCCGAGCTGGGTGTCTTCTTCGACGAACAGTATCAGGGCGACGGCCTCAAGGTGGCCGAAGTGCTGAAGCAGGGGCCATTATCCAAGGCTGGTTGCCGCGTGAAGGCCGGCTGCATCATCGAGCAGATAGACGGACAGCCGGTGAAGGCCGGCGAGGATTACTTCCCGTTGCTGGCCGGCAAGGCGGGCAAGCGTGTCATGCTCTCCGTGTACGACCCCTCTACAAACAAGCGCTTCGACGAGCAGGTGAAGCCTGTATCGCCGGGGGTCGTATCGGGCCTCCTCTACAAACGTTGGGTGGAGCAGCGGCGTGAGATGGTGGACCGCCTGTCGGGCGGACGCCTGGGTTATGTGCACGTCAAGGGTATGGACAGCCAGAGCTTCCGCGAGGTCTACTCCGAATTGCTGGGGCGTTGCCGCAACAAGGAGGCCGTCATCGTGGACGTGCGCCACAACGGTGGCGGATGGCTGCACGAAGACTTGGCTGTGTTGCTCAGCGGCAAGGAATACCAGCGCTTCGAACCGCGCGGACAGTACATCGGCAGCGACCCTTTCAACCGCTGGCTGAAGCCTTCGTGCGTACTGGTGTGCGAGAACAACTATTCGAATGCTCATGGCTTCCCCGTGGTTTACAAGACGTTGGGCTTGGGCAAGCTCATCGGTGCGCCTGTGCCGGGCACGATGACCGCCGTGTGGTGGGAGCGTCAGCTCGATCCGTCGCTCGTCTTCGGCATTCCGCAGGTGGGCGTGAAGGACGAGAACGGCCAGTACCTGGAGAACCACCAGTTGCAACCCGACATCGAGGTCTACAACTCGCCCGAGTCGCAACTGCGTGGCGAGGATACCCAGCTGGAGCGTGCCGTTGAGGAGATGCTGAAGCAGCTGGACAAACAGTAAGCGGCGTTCATGCAGATTATTTTTCAGTTTGACAATACCTTCGACGGCCTGTTGACAGCCGTCTTTGAGGCCTATTCGCGGCGCACCTTCCCCGATGTCCTGTCGGTGGAGGGTGAGCCGCTTCCACTTTTCCATGACGAGGTGTTCACGGTGGTGACCGATACAGTGAAGGCAGAAAGGGTGTGGAAAGGGGTGCAGAAGAAGCTGTCGGCAGGTGCTTTGCGCTGCCTGACCCAGTGCTGGCTGGCCGAGGAGGCGGAGACGCCCATGGTGATCTTCCACTACATCCGCAAGGTGGTCGATGCGCCCCGATCCATCGAGACGAACTTTGCCGACCCCGATGTGTTGGCGTTTGCGCGCATGTGGAAGCGGGTGAGTGGGGAGCGGTGGCACCTCATTCAGTTCATCCGCTTTCAGAAGGCGGCCGATGGTACTTACTTTGCCGCCGTGGAGCCCGAAAAGAATGCCCTGCCGCTGGTGATCGACCACTTCCGCGACCGCCTGGGCGACCAGCGCTGGGTGGTGTACGACGTGGGGCGTGGCTATGGCTTTTACTTCGACGGGCAGGAGGTGAGGCACGTCACCTTTGCCGACGACAGCCCTGTCGTCCGTCTGGTGGACGGACGCCTGGACGAGGAGCTGATGGACAAGGACGAACGCCTCTTCCAACAGCTGTGGAAGACGTACTTCAAGGCCATCTGCATCAAGGAGCGGTGGAACCCGCGCAAGCACCGTCAAGACATGCCTGTGCGCTACTGGAAGTACCTGACGGAGAAGCAGGAGTGAGGAGCGTCAATCGATGACCCAGCGGCGGTTGTGGGGTACAGTCTTCTTGGGGTCGTAGTGCATGCCCGTGCGGGTAGGAATCTTCAGCACATAGGTTCGTCCGCTCTTGTTCATCAGCGAGGTGTCGCGCAGCCAGGGGTTGAAGTCCTTGAGCTGGGCGTAGGTGATGCCTTTGCTTTTGGCGAACCGAGCCAGGTTTTCTATGCCCTTGGTGACGGTCACTGTGGTGCAGGCAATGGGCGGATAGAGCTGTTCGCGTTTCAGCATGAAGCCGTAGCGTTGCGGATCGGTGAAGACAGCCTTGGCGGCCAGCAGGCGGAACATGTAGCGCGAGGTTTCCTCGACCAGCCACAGGTCGGCGGCCTGGTCGACCAT
This sequence comes from Caecibacteroides pullorum, assembly GCF_019239235.1. Taxonomy (GTDB): domain Bacteria; phylum Bacteroidota; class Bacteroidia; order Bacteroidales; family Bacteroidaceae; genus Bacteroides; species Bacteroides pullorum. The sequence continues at coordinate 411,832 of NZ_JAAZTS010000001.1, forward strand.
CTGGCGCTGGAGCTGCTGGGTGATGCGTCCCTGGCCGGCGTTGTACGCGGCGGCCACGCAGAGCCAGTTGCCATACTTGGCATACGAGGCCTTGAGGTACTTGCAGGCGGCACGGGTGGCTTTTTCGAGGTTGTAGCGCTCGTCGATGTTCTGGTTTACTTCCAATCCGTATTCACGCCCCGAGGCTTGCATGAACTGCCACATGCCGGCGGCTCCGGCGGGCGACTTGGCCAGGTGGTTCAGGCTGCTTTCGATGACGGCCAGATACTTGAAGTCGTCGGGTACGCCACATTCTTTCAGGATGGGTTCGATGACGGGGAAATAGCGGTTGGCGCGCTTCAGCGAGAGCATGGTGGACGAGTGCATGTAGGTGAAAGCCATCAGTTCGCGATCCATGCGTTCGCGGTGGTCATAGCGGTCCATGCGGATGGTTTGTCCGGCGAAGGTCACCTGGTCGGGGACGGAGGGCGAGGCGGTGAAGTGGGACACGTCGCTGCGCACGGAGTTCTGCTCGGGGCTGAAGCGGGCATTTCCCAGCAGGAAGGGCAGGGAGATGCCGATGCAAAGGGTGGCCGTCGAGGCCAGTATCGGTCGGATGAAGTTCTTTTTCATATCGGTCATTGGGGTTTATGTTTGTTGCTTGTTCATTTATCGGTTTCTGATAGGCAGGCGCACCCACAGCCAGCGGGGGATGAGGCGCCAGAAGAAGACGAGCACGCAATAGCGTCCGTCGATGACGGCTACACGCTTCCGTCGGTCCACGGCGCGGACGATGGCGGCCGCCACGCGCGGTGCCTGCATCAGCATGGGGTAGCGTCCTCCCTTCAGCAGGTCGGTGGCCACGAAGCCGGGGCGGATGTCAGTGAAGCGGATGGGTAGTTTCTGCATGCGGGCCAGTTGGTCCAGCGCATCGATGTAGGTGTTCTGGAAACGCTTTGTGGCCGAGTAGGCGGGTGCCGCGCCCAGTCCCTGAGTTCCGGCGATGGAGCTGATGACGGCGATGTGGCCGCCTCCGTTTGACCGGAAGTAGTTGAAGGCGGCGGTGGTCAGGCGGATGAATCCACCAACGTTCGTGGCGGCCGTCTGCAGCTCGACGTCGGGCCGCAGGTCGGGGTTCTGCGCGCCGATGCCCGAGCTGAGGAAGAACACGTCCATGCCGCCCAGCCGCGCGATGAGTTCGTCCAGACGTCGGGGAGCGTCGTCGGCGGTCACGTCCAGCGGTTGCACTTCCACTTGTCCGGCGGGGTAACTGGCTTGAAAGCGGAGCAGGGTTTCTTCGCGTCGTCCGGCGATACCTAGCCTCCAGCCCCTTGCGGCCCAGATGCGCGCCACTTCCAGCCCGATGCCCGATGTGGCGCCTATGATGATGGCTCGTTTCATACGCTGTTATTCTCCTATGATGGTGGCTACTATCTTTCGTCGTTCCCGTCCGTTGCGAAACTCGCAGAGGTAGATGCCCTGCCAGATGCCCATGTTCAGCCGGTGGCCGGTGATGGGGATGGTCAGGCTTGCTCCCGTCAGCGTGCTCTTGGCATGGGCGGGCATGTCGTCGTCGCCCTCGCATGTATGCTGGTAGTAAGGTTCCCGTTCCTTGACCAGGCGGTTGAAGATGGCTTCCAGGTCGGTTTGTACGTCAGGGTCGGCGTTCTCGTTCAGGCTCAGTCCGGCGGAGGTATGCTTGATGAAGAGGTGGAGCAGCCCCATGGCCGGAAGTGGCGGCAGTTGCGCCACAATTTCGTCGGTCACGAGGTGGAAGCCCCTTCCGTGTGAGGGTAATGAAAATTCTTTCTGTAGAATGCTCATGGCTGATAGTGTTCTTTTTGTACGATTTAGTGGCAAATATAGCCAAAACTTGTTTAAACGTTTGCATTCGTCCGGTTAAATTCTTTGCCGTTTGTTGGGAAAATGCGATATTTGTCTGCTCAAAATCGAAAGCTGTTGAACAATATTAAGAGTATATCTATGGAAAAAGTGATTATTAATTCGTATGAAGAATTCGAGAAGCTGGTAGGTCAGCAGATTGGTGTATCGGACTATGTGCAGATCCCGCAGGAACGTATTAACCTCTTTGCCGATGCCACGTTGGACCACCAGTGGATACACGTCGACACCGAACGCGCCAAAGCCGAAAGTCCCTTCAAAAGCACCATCGTGCACGGTTACCTGACCCTTTCTATGCTGCCCTACTTGTGGAACCAGATTATTGAGGTGAACAATCTGAAGATGATGATCAACTACGGCATCGAGAAGATGAAGTTCGGTCAGGCTGTTTTGTCGGGCCAGAGTATCCGTCTGGTCGCTTCGATGCAGTCGCTGACCAACTTGCGTGGTGTGGCCAAGGCTGAAATCAAGTTTGCCATCGAAATCGAGGGTGAGAAGAAGAAAGCACTCGAGGGCGTGGCTGTCTTTCTCTACTATTTTAACTGATATCGGGCATGAAGAAATTGCTTTGTCCGCAATGTAAGGTGGGTATTTTCTGTGTGAAGGATGCTCAGGGCAATCGTCTGCCGGTCTATGTTTCAGACCAGGGAGAGATTGTGCCGAAGGATGAAACAGCTTCTTTGGCAGGTTATGATCTGAGTGAAGTCTACTGTCTGGGATGTTCGTGGCACGGTAGCCCAAAGCGTCTGGTGAAGTATTGATACCTTTCTTTTATTTTTATATTTAGGCACGGATTGCGTAAATGCTTACGGATTTTTAGTTATTTTCCTGTATTTATCTGGGCAATTCGTGCCTAAAATGTATCTAATCTTTTTGTTTTCTGGTGTATTCATGCCATAGGTGCCGAAAAGCAGCCTGCGGGTGATAGAGCAGCATCCGTGGCCCTGCGTAGCGCATGACTTGGCGCATTCGTTCCTTCATTTCCGGCTTGTAGCAATGGACAGGGCAAAGGCGGCAGGTAGGCTTGTCTTCACCAAAACGGCAATGGGACAGGCGGGTGTGGGCATACGTCAATAGCTCTTGACAAGCAGAACACAGTTCTCGGTTTCCTTCTTTGCGGCGGCAATAGAGGCGGATCATCAGTTCCACGGTCTGTTTTTCTTGTCGGATACGTCGTTGCTCTTTTTCTGAGGTTGTTATCATTTGTGGTATGAAGGGTTAGGCTAGTGTTCTGCGATATTCGCAAGGCGTGTGTCCCACGTGCTTCTTGAACAGGCGATTGAAGTGCTGGGAATATTGGAAGCCTAGTTCGTAGGCTATTTGGCTTACCGTCTTGTCCGTACCGGCGATCATTTCTTTGGACAGGTCGATGATTTTGTCCTGTATGTACTCTTGGGGTGACTTGCCCGTTTCCTTTTTGATTAGGTCGCCGAAGTAGTTGGGCGAGAGGCAGACTTTGTCGGCAAAGTAACGGACGGTGGGTAGGCCGTGTTCCTGCGCCAGATGGTTCAGAAAGTAGCCGTCCAGCAGGTCTTCGAACTTGTTGAGAACATTCTTGTTGACGGCTGTGCGGGTGTTGAATTGGCGTTCGTAGAAGCGTAGGCAGTAGTCCAGCAGGAGCTCAATGTTGCGTACGATGAGTCGTTTGCTATGTCGGTCGGCCGGTCGTTCCACCTCCATGCGTATTTTGTTCAGGCAGTCGGTGAAGATGCCTTTCTCTGTATCTGATAGGTGGAGCGCTTCGCTGGAGCTGTAGGAGAAGAAAGAATAATGCCTGATTTCACGTCCCAACGCTGTGCCGCGTATAAGGTCGGGATGGAACAGTAGTCCTTGTGCCTGGGGTTGGTCTTCCAGCTGAACTTCGACTACTTGGCCCGGCGCGAAGCTGGTTACAGTCCCTTCCTGATAGTCGTAGGTCTGGCGGCCATAACGTATGTCGCCACAACGGGTCTGTTTCAGAAAGAGGGCGTAAACACCATAGTTCATGGTGACATGCATGGGGAAGCGGGTAGCCTCTTTCAGGTCGACAATACTGATCAGCGGGTGCAGGCTCTTCAGGCCGAACATTTGGTTGTATGCTTCTACATTATCCAGTTTGATTATTTCTTCCATGGTTTTGCAAATCGGGAGTTGATATGCAAAAATAAGAATTATTTCTGTAAAATGAAGTTGTCGGCGTCGGCGGCTACAGGAAATTTTTCGCGCAGGTGTTGTAACGGTGCCAGTTCGATGTTGGTCGTGGCCATGCCTTCCTGTCCGTCGGGCAAGAAAGCCAAACGTTCGCCTTTGGGCGAGTAGAGGGCACTTCCGCCGTTGTGGAGCAGGTGGTTTCCGTCAGTACCTGTTCGGTTTACGCCACATACGTAGCACTGGTTCTCCATGGCTCGCGCTTGGAGCAGGACGTCCCATACAGCTCGGCGGGAGGCAGGCCAGCAAGCCACGTAGAGAGCCAGGTCATATTCATTGGCGACGTTGCGGCTCCATACGGGGAAACGCAGGTCGTAGCACACTTGAGGCAGAATGCGGAAGCCGCGATAGCAGATGATGGGGCGCTCATTGCCTGCGGTGAAACATTCATTTTCATGCCCCATGCGGAAGAGATGGTGCTTGTCGTAATAGGTCGCTTCTCCCTCGGGCGTGAGAAAGAAAAAACGGTTGCGATAATTACCGTCATCATGATGAGCTATGAAGCTGCCTGCCAGGGCGGTGCCGTATTGGGAAGCCCATTGCTGGAGTTGCTTGATGGTGGGGCCTGTCATTGGTTCGGCCAGCTGCTCAACGTTCATGCTGAAGCCTGTTGTGAAGGTTTCGGGCAGCATTACAAGGTCGGTCTCTCCCTTCAGCTCTTCCAGGCGGAGGTGGAGGCGGCGCAAGTTTTCGAGCTTGTCTTCCCAGGCTATGTCGGTTTGTATCAGGGTAATGCGCATGGAAGATAGAGTGTCCTTTTTCAGATATTTCCGATGGAGAAGTATTCGGGGTGTTTACCTTTGAAGTTCTTGAAATAGAGCTTTATCTCGTGCATGTCTTTTTCGATGTCACCCGATGGGACGATGGTACGGGTACAAGAGATGGTCTTCGACGGATAGTCTATTCCGAAGAGCATGATGGGGACTTGTGCTTTCAGGGCAATGTAATAGAATCCTTTTTTCCACTCCGGATTAGCTTTGCGTGTACCCTCAGGTGTGATGGCCAGGTTGAACTGACGGACGGAGGCGAAGCGTTCGGCCATTTGGTCGACCAGCGAATTTTTCTTACTACGGTTGACAGGGATGCCTCCCATGGCTTTGAACACCAGGCTGAGCGGGAAGAAGAACCATTCCTTTTTCATCATAAAGTGAGCGTCACGCCCCAGCGATCCGTAGAAGAGCTTGCCGATGAGCAAGTCCCAGTTGGAAGTATGGGGGGCGGCGCAAAGAACGCACTTGTCATGGAAAGGAACCGTGACGTTCGTCTTCCAGCCCAGCAGACGGTGATAGATAAAGCGGCAGAATTGTTGTTTCATTCTTTCTCTGTCGGCTTACTTCAGTTGGCCCATGCGATCAATGATCTCGTTTACTTTGGCGTTGAAGTCAGAACGGAACTTCTTGTAGAAGCCCTTTACATTGCCAGGCTCGGTGTGGCTGATTCGGCTCAGGAATTCGTCTTGCATGGTCAGGATGTCACCCATCAGGGCGTCGGCCTTCTGAGGGTCGGTACCTGGAACGTAGAGTTTGTTGACCAGACACTCGGTGAAGAGTTCACCTGCGATATAGTTCACGCTTTTCTTCAATGCTTTTCTACTTGCCATAATCTTTCGTTTTAAAGTTAGATTTTCGGGATAAAGATAGTGCTTTTCTTTTTGATAAGGCAAGCGGCAGATGTTTTTTTCTGCTTCCTTGTAGAAAAAGCATTGTTTTCTTCTTGGGAAAAGGCCGTGTTGTCCAAGGCAAAGCATTGCTTTTTGCCGATAGACAGGGAGAGTCTTTTTTCTCCAGTTACGAAAAAACATTTTCCCAGTTGTTCAAAAAGAAATCTCCAGTTGACGGATTTTTCGGAAAACTACTAACTTTGCACGCGATTAGAACGAGACGTATGACTGAACCTTCTATTTCCAGAAAAAAGAAGAACGCCGACTATGCAAAAAAGCCTGTACGACGCCGCACGGCTGCTTCGCATGGAAAGTCTGCCAAGACCAAACGGCAGGCAGAGGAGCGCACTATGCCCGTATGGGTACGCAATGTGCTGGCTCTTTGCATCATCGTGGTCTTCTCGGCAAGTTTCTACTGGTTTTTCATCCGTCCCTATGCTTATCGCTGGAAGCCTTGCTACGGGTTGAAGGGTTATGGCGTGTGCATGCCTTGCGATTTCGAAGTACATGGCGTGGACATGTCGCATTATCAAGGGCATATTGACTGGCCTCGCCTGGCGGAGCATCGGGCTGGGGAGTTTCCTATCCGTTTCATTTTCATGAAAGCTACTGAGGGCGGCGACCATCAGGACGACACGTTTCGTCAGAACTTTGATTCGGCTAAGACCTATCGTTTCATTCGCGGGGCCTATCATTATTTCCTTCCGCGTACCGACGCGTTGAAGCAGGCTGACTTCTTTATTCGCACAGTGCCGCTGACGGCAGGCGATTTGCCTCCTGTGCTCGATGTGGAAACAACGGGCAAGAAGGACAAGGCCGAACTACAGGCTTGTGTCAAGACGTGGCTCGATCGTGTTGAGGCTCACTATGGCGTGAAGCCCATCCTTTATACCTCTTATAAGTTTAAGATGCGCTATCTGGATAGCCCTGTTTTCGATGCTTATCCCTATTGGATAGCTCACTACTATGTAGACTCCGTACGCTACCAGGGACCGTGGCATTTTTGGCAGCATACGGATGTGGGTACTGTACCTGGCATTGAGAAAGAGGTGGACCTGAACGTGTTCAACGGCACGTCGGCCCAACTCGATTCGCTTCTACTTAAATAATTGGAACTTAACCGCTGCCCAGCGGTTTTTCTCCCTGTACTCCATGAACGTCATGCCCAAGCTTTCGGCTTCAGAGCGGATGGCGGCGATGTCGTCGGTATAGAAACCACTCATCAGGAGGGTAGCGCCAGGGTTCATGCGGGCAATGTAATACTTCATGTCGGCCAGCAGGATGTTACGATTGATGTTGGCTATCACTACGTCGAAGGGTCCTTTGTCGACCAGCGACGAAGCGTCACCTTGATAGACATCGATACCGTCCAGATGGTTCAGCTCAATGTTCTCCAGCGAGTTGCGTACGCACCAGTCATCGATGTCTACAGCCGTACAATGGTTAGCGCCGCGCATGCGTGCCAAGATAGCTAGGATGGACGTACCGCATCCCATGTCGAGTACCGATTTGCCTTGCAGGTCGCTGTCCAGCAGTTCACCGATGATGAGGCTCGTTGTCTCGTGATGACCTGTGCCGAAGGCCATTTGGGGATTGATGACGATATCGTAGGGCACCTGTGGTATGTCGTGGTGGAAGGTGCTGTGGACGACGCAACGGTCACCTATCACGATGGGTTGAAAAAAATTCTTCTCCCATTCTTCATTCCAATCCTTGTCTTCGGCTTCTACGTAGCTATAGGTAATGGTTGTATCAGGCAGAGGGAAGGCGGCCATGGTCTGTCGTACCGTATCTTCGTCATACAGATCTTTCTGAATATAGGCGGCGATGCCGTCAGCCTGCTCTACAAAACTTTCGAAACCAGCTTCACCCAAGACGGCGCAGAGCACGTCGTTGACCGTCTCTGTGCAGGGTTGGGTGTGGAAGGTAAATTCTAAATATTTCATTGTTTTAATGGGGTTTTGTTAAAATGCTGGGATCCGATGGCGGCCCGTCGCATAATTTGTTTTATCTTTGAATAAGATTGGCAAAAGCCTCTGTTTGCAAAGATAGGCTGATTTAGGGAAATCCCTATAAAGGGGGGGGGAAAATCTCTGGGAAATTCGAAACTTTGGTCTTATTTTTGTCATACGGAAATCAAGTGTTTGTAAATTATAAACTGACAGATATATGAAAAAGATTGTTTTTTTATCACTTTTAGCCCTGTGCCTCCCGTGGACACTCGCGGCACAGAGTGTAGATGACGACCTCTATTATGTACCCTCGAAGAAGAAGGCTGAACAGAAGACCGAGAAAGCAGAGGAAGAGACGGTACGAAAAGCTCCTGAGAACGTAATAGTTGTAGAAACGCAGAAACCTGTTGTCTGTACAAATTCTGGTACTACCACCATTGTGGTAAAGGACAAGAAGGGGAATGTGCGCGATGTGGATGAATATAACCGTCGTTACAACTCGAAAGAATATGACTTTTCGCAGAATGAGGATACTCTTTATATCGAAGAAAAGGCAGTGCCCGATCCCGACGGTGAATGGGTAAACGGCTTCGATGGTTCTGAAGACGATTATGAATACGCTATGCGCATCATTCGTTTCCGCAATCCGCGCTATGCCATCAGCATCAGTAGTCCGTTGTATTGGGATGTAGTCTATGGATTGAATTCGTGGGATTGGAACGTTTATACTGACGGACTGTATGCCTATGCTTTCCCGACGTTCACCAACCGTCTGTGGTGGGACTGGCGCTATAATTCCTACGGATGGGGCTGGGGTTGGCCCTATTATGGATGGAACTGGGGCTGGAGCGGCTGGTATAGCGGTTGGTACGGTGGCTGGTATGCTGGCTGGGGAGGCTGGTATGGCGGCTGGGGATGGCCCTATTATCACCATCCTCATTACTATCCAGGCTGGCATCATCCGGGACCTGGTTACTGGGCTTCACGCGATACATATACTACACGTCGCTCTTATGGCACACGTAGTGTATCTACGACTCGGACAACAACTAATGGAGGCCGTTCTGTCCGTAATGGTTCAGCCACTCGTACAACGAGCGGACGACGTGTTACTGGACAACAGGTGAGACGAACTACAGGTTCTTCTACTGGTCGCGTAGTTGGTACACGTGCGACTTCTTCACGTCAAAATTCGGGTACTGCCGTACGGACAACTTCGACAGATGCACGCCGTAGTACTTACACACGTCCTAGCAGTACACGGAGCGATTCGTATAGTACTGGCAACCGTACTTCTATACGACAAAATGGTGTAAGCAATTCTAGTCGTCGTAGCGCCGCTACTTATAATCGTGGAAGTTCTAATCAACCTTCGCGCATCTATCAGTCACAATCACGTCGGAACAGTTACGATGACAATTCGCGTAGTTTCAACAACACTACTACCCGTAGCAGCAGCCGGTCGTCTTTCTCAACGGGGGGAAGTACTCGTTCCTCCGGTAGTTTCGGTACCAGCCGTTCTAGTGGTGGAGGTGGTGGATCAAGCCGCAGAAGATAACAGTCAGTTGTGGAGAATCTTTTATGGATGCTAATTTTAAAGAACGAAAGATATGAAGAAAATAATAATAGGTGTGTCTGTTCTTTTGCTTACTCTGATGCAGACACATGCACAAACGGTATATGATGCGGTAGATTTTGCTACCAAAGATTTGGACGGTACGGCTCGTTTTGTTGGAATGGGTGGTGCTATGGGAGCTTTGGGTGGTGATATTTCGACGATGGGAACCAATCCTGCAGGTATTGGTATCTATCGAAGTAATGATGCTTCGTTATCCTTTAGTTATTCGGCTTTAAGTACAGAGGCAAAGTATTTGGGGAATACATACAATGCATCGAAGAACCGATGGAATTTCGATAACATCGGAGTTGTGTTTTCTACCAAGATTGGTAATCAAACAACTCTGCGTTATGTGAATTTCGGTTTCAACTATCACAAAGCCAATACCTTTAATCGGAATATGTGGATGGCGGGTGATTTACAGGGACATTCCCAATTGTTTCAGATTGCTGGGATGACAGACGGATTGACACCAGAGCATTGGAATAGTGGTGCTATTTTCGATAACAATGATATCGGATGGTTGTCGGCATTAGGATGGGAAGGTTATTTAGTAAGTCCAAGTACTTCTTCTTTACCAGATGATATAGCTGATCAAATTGCAAATAGTCAAGGGAAATTAAATCCTGAAAATTTTGGTTATTATCCTATATTAGGTGAAAATAATCAGCCGTATTATATTGATAATGTTAGTGGTGAATTAACCTTTAATTCAGTAACAAATGGGCAACCTAATGAAAAAGCCTATGAGAATTATGGCTTTTATACTACGGTGGCTGGTGACGCGCCTTATCTCCGTGAATACCGTTCTCACGAAAGTGGTGGACTTGACCAATATGACTTTAATGTGGCTTTCAATCTAAACGATCGGGTTTATTTAGGTCTTACTGTTGGGGCTTATGATTTGGATTACAATAAGTACACTTTGTATAATGAAGATAGTCAGGGGCGTGACGGCGCAGGTTATAAACTCGAAAGCTATAACAATATCAGCGGCGGTGGTGTTGATTTCAAGTTGGGTGCGATTATTCGTCCGTTCCAATATTCTCCGTTGCGCATTGGTTTAGCTATACATACTCCTATCTTTTATAAGCTGACACACACGACATCGGCTGTATTGACTTCAGATTTTGCAGAGGAGGTAATCGATACGCGCAACTACCTGAAAGGCGGTGACATGAATTTTGAATACCAGCTTAAGACGCCTTGGACTTATAATGTAAGTTTGGGTTATACTGTTGGCAGCAGCCTTGCTTTGGGAGCCGAGTATGAATACAAGGATTATTCGAATATAAAATTCCAATATTCCGATGGTATGGATATGCAATGGGAAACGCAGGAATCTAAGAATTGCTTGAAGGGTGTACATACCCTTCGACTGGGAGCTGAATATAAAGTTATTCCTCAATTCTCTTTGCGTGCAGGTTACAACTTGATGACTTCTCCTTATCAGGACGGTGCTATCAAGGCTTTGCCGATCAATTCAATAAATACAGATACGGACTTCATGAACCTGAAAGCGCAGAATACCTACACGTTGGGTATCGGTTACCGTGGTTCTATGTTTTATGCGGATCTTGCTTATAAGTTGAATTCGCAGAAGGCGGACTTCTTCCCGTTTGTTTATTCTGAAGCGGATGGCAACGTGACGAATTATGTCAGCCCTGATGCAACAAGCGTGAAGTTCAGTCGTAGCCAGGTATTGTTGACGTTGGGTATGCGTTTTTGATTTACGCATAAGCCTGGGATGTTTTGGAAGAACAGGCAGATGTAATTCTTAGGCACGATTTATACAGATTATTATGGAGGTTATTAATTCTCTTCCGTATTGTTTTGTGTAAATCGTGCCTAAAATATATACATCTAGCCTGCTGTTTACCAATACCAGGCGATGCCGAAGGAGTAGGGAGATACGTCAGGACCTTTGTTGCCTTGGAATAGGGTGTTCATGGAGTAACGCAGGTAAACACCAAGGTTGCCATATCCGGCTTGGAGCAACAGGTTGGTGCCGATGGGGCGTACATACATGCCTTTGCCTACGGTCTGCTTCTTGCTGCCGTTTACATGGCTGAAGGATTTCACGCCGTGGCGTATCTCAAATTCGGGGCCGAAGTTAAAGAATACGAGGCTTTTGTTCCAACGCTGTTGCCACTCAAGTTGTACGGGGATGCGGAAGAAGAAGTGGCGCAGGCGGCTGTCGCTGTAGTAGGGAGTGGTGGTTTCACTACCTTCGGGTTGCATCTCCTGTCCGTTCTGGAAGTAGCTGCTTCCGTTCTGTTTCAATAGGGCGAGGTCGCCGTCGAAGCTGAACGAACGGTAACCCCAGCTCAGGCCGATGTTGATACCCCAGTGCGGGTTTTTCTTGAAGTTGTGAGAGGCAGCGAGGACATTGAAACCGAATTCCCATGATTGTGACAGATCAAGATGAGCTTTGGAACTGGATCCGAATCCCATGAAGTTGTCTGCCAAGCGCGAGAATCCTAGGAATACCCCTGAGACATGGGCCTCATATTCATTGTATTTTTTCTTTTTGGGAATAAAAGGCAGAGCGTCGAGGAAGGTTCGGCTGTCGGCATCTACCTTCTCCAGATAGACTCCTTCAAAGATTTCTACTTCTTTTTGTTCATCGTCCTCTATCTGTTGTTCGTAGAGCCTGATGCGCATGTCTCCCTTTCCTCTCAGAATGATGATGGAGTCGCCCTGTGTCTCGACGATGGCTTTCTCTCGTTTGGGTTCGGTGGTTTGTTGGGCTTGTGTACAGACGGTGGCCAGTATCAGGCAGCCGGCTGTGAGGATGGTCTTTGTTTTCATATCTATATAATGATTAATGATAATTTCTTCATTTTTTGTTTTTCTTTTTATTGCTTGTATAGCATCTCCATCAGTTCGTCCTCATCTAGCGGTCCTTCGATGTAGACTAGGGTGGCCTTGTCTTCCTTGCCGACTTTGTAGAGGATGTAGCGGTTTACTTTTTTGCCCTTTTGGCTAGTACGGCTCAGGCGATAGTAGGCGCTGCGCAGTTCGCCGCTTTCGTTCACTTCCTGCGTCTTCTGTACCTGATGGGTATCGATGGCCTGTTTAAGGCATTGAAGGATTTCCTGTTTGTAGGGAGTCACTTGCTCGAATACCAGGCTTTTGTAGGCTGTCATGCGGTAGGAGCGGAGGATGCTTCCGTTCAGTTCTACGTAAGTCACGTTTTTTTCGTCTTTGTATTTTTCGAATAAGGTGGCTATCTGCAAGCCTTCCTGGGCGTATGTGGTGAGGCTGAAACAGAGGATCAGCAACACGATGCCGATGAGGCGGCGATATACGATGTTTTCTCTTGTTCTCATGATGTTTTAGGGTAATATGTTTGGTAAGATGATGTTTTCTTTCAGTTCTTCGTCAGTGAAGCCTACGTTCTGCAGGGCTTCCAATGCCTTGGCCTGTACCAATTTCGGGTCGTCGTAATAGTGTCCGTCGATGATGGCATAGCTAGTATGATTGGTTGTGATGTGGGGCAGTAGGCCGGCGATGCCGATACAGAGTAGCAGAGTGGCGGCAATGCCTGTGGTCAGATAGTACAGACGGTACAAGCGGGTAGGCTTCGAGGTTGCTTCCGGTTGCTTGGGCGGAGTGGTCTCTTCTTTCTGCGTTTGTTGGAAGGCTTCGACTTCCTGGTCGATACAGGCAAAGAGCGGGCGATACACCTCCAGATGTTCGGGCACCTGGTCCGAGGCGAAGAAGCGGCGCAGTGCGCGTTCTTCCTCGCAGGTAGTCTGTCCGTCGAAATATTTTTCAAGCAGTTCTTCTGTCTTCATGACTGTTTCCTCCTTTTACGTTCTTGTATGGTTTGCAGGTAAATGTCTCTCACTTTCTTCCGTGCCCTCGACAGGTTGCTGCGTATGGCCTCGGCACTGCATCCGGTTATCTGGGCAATCTCTTCGCTCTCGTATTCCTCCACGTCCTTCATCCGCATGATGGTGCGTTGGAGTGGGGGGGGCGAGTCGATGATAGCCCGTATTAACTTTACTTCATCTTTCAGCTCAAGCAGATGGTCGGGAGTTCTGCCTCCGGCTACAGTTTGTAGCTGGTCGATGGAGCTGTTATCCCTGTTGCGTCGCCATTGGTCCATGCAGACATTGTGTGTCAGGGTCATGGCGAATGCCTCGATGCTTCGGTACTGGTCCAGCTCCAGCCGGTTGTTCCACAGCTTGAGCAGTACCTCCTGTACGGCATCTTCGGCATCCTCCGGGCTCTCGGTCAGCTTGCGTGCATAGTTCAGCAGCTTGGGGCGGAGCGGCAGGACGGATATTTTGAATTCGTTGAGTTCCATTTACACTTATAGGACGTTTGGGAAGACTAAACGTGACATCAAAGATGAAAAAAATATGAGATGTGGCAAAGAAATAAATGTGAGGAGCTTTGGCTTTTCGTTGATAGGTGGTCAGACGAAGTGCTATATGGGGTTGTAACACAGTGCTTTGTGGCAATGTGACACAGCGCTTCGTGAGGGTGTAATGAAGTGCTTCATGAGGAGGTGACAAAGCACTGCGTGAGAGGGTGAGAAAGTGCTTTGTGGGGAGGCGATGAAGTGAGGGGCAAAAAAGAAGAGAGGATGTATCTTCTGGCGATACATCCTCTCTCTATTCAGGGAATATTCAGAATCTTATTTCTTGAAGTAGCGGTTGTACAGACCCTCGAAACCTTTGCCGTGACGAGCTTCGTCCTTAGCCATTTCGTGAACTGTATCGTGGATGGCATCCAGGTTCAGAGCCTTGGCACGGGTAGCGATGCGCTTCTTGTCTTCGCAAGCACCGCTTTCAGCGTTCATACGCTTTTCCAAGTTGGTCTTGGTATCCCAAACGCAGTCGCCCAGCAGTTCGGCGAACTTGGCAGCGTGCTCAGCTTCTTCCCAAGCATAACGCTTGAAGGCTTCGGCTACTTCGGGATAACCTTCACGGTCAGCCTGGCGGCTCATGGCGAGGTACATACCTACTTCGGTGCATTCGCCCATGAAGTGGTTGTTCAGGTCTTTGATCATTTCGTCGTCGCAACCTTTGGCTACGCCGATTACGTGTTCGTCAGCGAAAGTCAAAGGACCGCCTGCTACGGCTTCTTCTACTTCAACAAACTTGCTGGCAGGAGCTTTACACAAGGGGCACTTCTCGGGAGCGGCATCGCCTTCGTAAACGTAACCGCATACTGTACATCTAAACTTTTTCATTTTTACTCAGTTTTTTAGTTTGAATTAATTAGTCTTATCTTTTTATTGTTTCAATCAATAACAATTTTCTTCCTTACAATGTTTGCAGACACCTCTATAATATAAGTGAATTTCCTGTATTTCGTGGCCTTCCGCCTCTGTACAGCCTTCGGCCGAGAGCCCGTCCTGACAAGGCAGGTCGTACACTTTGTTGCACACCTTGCAGAGGAAATGGGCATGTGGCGTGGTGTCGCCGTCGTAGCAGGTATTTCGTCCGTCGATGGTAAGTGTCTGGATGGCGGCATGCTCGTCGAGTAACTTCAGGGTGTTGTACACCGTTGTTTTCGACAGGGTAGGCATACCTGGAGCGAGCGCCGTGTAGATTTCGTCCACGGTGGGATGTGTATGGTGGTCCATCAGATACTGCATGATGGCTATCCGCTGTACCGATGGCTTTATGCTGTGGCTCTGCAAACGTTCAATAACATCCATATTCGCTCTTTTCAAAGTTGTAATGATTACATTTTTAATTCTGATGCAAAGATAGTCACTTCTTTCTATTTACCAAAGGTTTTCCCGTTTTTTTCGTGGTCATATTGATAAATTGGTTTATTTTTGCGGTAGTTAAACTTTTAGGATATGAATTACGGATACGTGAAAGTGGCGGCAGCCGTGCCTCGAGTGCGTGTGGCAGACTGTAAGTTCAACGCCGGACAGATAGAGAAGGAAATCATCATTGCCGACGGAAAAGGTGTGCAGATCATTGCTTTTCCGGAATTGTGTATCACCGGCTATACCTGTGGTGACCTGTTTGCCCAGCAGCTTTTGCTGGAAGAAGCCGAACTGGGATTGATGCAGGTGCTCAATACGACGCGTCAGCTGGACATCATTTCCATTGTGGGCATGCCTGTCGTGTGCGAAGGACAGCTGCTGAATGCGGCGGTTGTCATCCAGAAGGGACGGGTATTGGGTGTCGTGCCGAAGACCTATCTGCCTAATTACAAGGAATTTTATGAGATGCGCTGGTTTGTATCGGCTTCCGATGTGTCGGCCCGAACGGTACGGTTGTGCGGGCAGGTAGTGCCGATGGGCGATAATCTGCTTTTCGAAACCTCCGACACCACTTTCGGTATCGAGATCTGCGAAGACGTGTGGGCGGCTGTTCCACCCAGCTCGTCTTTGGCATTGCAGGGAGCGGAAATTATCTTTAACCTATCGGCCGACAATGAGGCTATAGGCAAGCATGCCTACCTGCGTTCACTCCTGAGCCAGCAGTCGGCCCGCTGTCTGGCAGGATATGTGTTTAGCTCGTGCGGGTTTGGCGAATCGACTACCGACGTTGTGTTTGCCGGTAACGGCTTGATTTATGAGAACGGTACGTTGCTGGTAGCCAGTGAGCGATTCTCGCTGGAAGAACAGTTGGTGATAAGCGAGATCGACGTGGAATTTCTGCGTACGGAACGCAGGGTGAATACGACGTTTGCTGCCTGCCGCAGGCGGGTGGCTCCCGAGGCAGCGATCAGAATATCGACGGAACTGGTCAACAGTCGTGAGCTGAACCTGATGCGTACCTACGATCCGCATCCGTTTGTTCCGCAGGGACCCACGCTGGACGAACGTTGCGAGGAAATCTTTTCCATTCAGGTAGCCGGATTGGCACAGCGTTTGACGCATACCAAGGCTAAGAGTGCGGTGGTAGGCATTTCTGGCGGACTCGATTCGACACTGGCGTTGCTGGTCTGTGTCAAGACCTTCGATAAGCTGGGATGGCCGCGCAAGGGGATTGTTGGTGTGACGATGCCTGGCTTCGGTACAACGGATCGTACCTATACCAATGCGCTCGACCTGATGACTTCGCTCGGGGTGACGGTGCGCGAGGTCAGCATCAAGAAGGCCTGCTTGCAGCACTTCGAGGACATCGGCCACGATGCGTCGGTACACGACGTGGTGTACGAAAACTCACAGGCACGCGAACGTACGCAGATTCTGATGGATATTGCCAACCAGACGTGGGGATTGGTCATCGGTACGGGCGACCTTTCGGAACTGGCTTTGGGATGGGCTACGTACAACGGCGACCACATGTCCATGTATGGTGTGAATGCCAGTGTGCCCAAGACGTTGGTCAAACATTTGGTGAAGTGGGTAGCAGAGAATGGAATGGACGAGACTTCGCGTAGTACGTTGCTAGACATTGTGGATACTCCCATCAGTCCCGAACTGATACCGGCTGACGAGAATGGCAACATCAGCCAGATAACCGAAGACTTGGTAGGACCTTACGAACTGCATGACTTCTTCCTCTATCATTTCCTGCGTGGAGGGTTCCGTCCGTCGAAGATATTCTTTCTGGCGGTACGTACTTTCAAAGATGTATATGATGAAGAGACTATTCGTAAATGGTTGCAGACTTTCTTACGCCGTTTCTTTAATCAACAGTTTAAGCGCTCCTGTCTGCCTGACGGACCGAAAGTGGGTAGTGTTTCCCTCAGTCCGCGAGGTGACTGGCGCATGCCGAGCGACGCTTCGTCCGAAGCATGGCTCAAGGAGTGTGAGGGCTGACCTGCCTAGCTTACTTGTAGTATTTCCGATAGATTTTCTGATATTCTCTGCCCTGTTTGAAGTCTTCGAGCCACGTGTCGAGACTGTCGAGCAGGGCAGGTGACTTTTTGCTCACGGCCCACGAATAGAATTGTGTGAAGCTGATATCGGTCGAGATATCTATTTGCGGCATGCTGTCGGCAGCGGCACGAGCTATCTGTTCGTCACACACGGCATAGTCGATGTCTCCGTGGGCCACCATGGCTATCAGCTGTTCGGGACCATACTTTTCCACCTCTTTAATATAGATAGTATCGGCAATCTCGTCGCCCAAATTTTGGATGCGCAGAATGGATGGTGAGCCTTTCACTACGTGCAGCGTCCGTTTAGCCAGCGACAGGTGGGTGCGGATGAACAGCGAGTCGTTCTCTCTGGTCGGCTTGCGCTGTACCAGTACTTCTTTGGTCAATGCGATGGGGGTAGTGAGCAACAGCGAGTCTTTCAGTTCGCTGGTGGCCAAGATGCCGTTAGCTATCAGATCGTACTTACCAGCTGCCAGTCCTTCCAGTCGCTTTTCGAAACTCATTTCAGGCGTAATGTCTACTCGCAAGTCATGGTCGCGGGCGAAAGCTTCTATCAGTTCGTAGTCGAATCCCGAAAGGGTGTCACCGTCTAGATGGAGGCTGATGGAGTTATACTCCAATGCGGCCCGCAGGATACCTTCAGCAGCGATGGCAGGATAGTCGCGCGAGATGTTCTCAGAAGCAGACGTGTCTTCGTGCTGAAGGACAAAAGTTGCTATCAGCGAGCCTGCGAGGGCTACGACCACATATTTCCATATCTTTGGGTTCAGTGTTTTCAGGAGCATGGACAGGTGTTTTTTCAAGGTTAGTCATAGAAGGTCCACGATACGCCCAGTTTCAGCAGGCGTGGGTTGATGGGGTAGTGGGGGACAAGGAATGAGTTTCGGTTGCCCATGCCTGCATTGACGTGGTACATCATTACGAAGATGCGTGTACGCTTCAAGTGCAGGTTGGCATAGACGTTTACAATGGGGTAGCCGCCTATTTTCACTCGATTCTCTTCGGGTTGCAGGACGAATTGTGACAGGGCGGGCTGATAGGCAGGTGCGTCGTACTCGGTGAAGTAGCGCACGTCGGCACCCAGCTGAACTGTCAGCACTTTTTTAAACAGGCGTGTCAGTAGATAGAGGTTATGGTAGAGTGAGAGATCAGGCAGGGGTAGTACAGACTGGTTGCTCGATTTCTGCCACGTCACTTCATTGTCCAAATGGAGGATGCCTAGTTTGAAGTCCTGTTTCAGCATGGCTGCTATTACCTGAACGCTGCCACTATGTTGTGTAGGCAGTGAGGTTGGGCCGAGGTACGTGTAGTTTTTGATATTCTCCACGCCTGCCTTCAAGTTTGTACGCCAGCGGGCGATGTTTAATTCACCTTCTACGCGAGTACGGAATTCTTTGTTCAGGTCGTTGTCCCAGACGAAGTGGTTGGAGTGGTAGTGGCGCATGTAGAACGATGGCAACGTGTTGCTGATGTAGCCGCGCGCCAGGAAATTCACCGTATCCTTGCCCAAGCGGAAGTTCAAGTCGAGGTCGCCGTCTACGCGGAATTGGCCGATGGCTTTGCCTGCCAGACCTACTTCGCCGTTGACGCGGTAGTGCAGCAGGTTACCTTCACGCTTGGCCAGTTCGCCGCCTGCGTATACTTCATGTTCTGTGTAGATTTGGCTAGGCAGGGGTGTTTGTGTGGTCTGCCCGTCACCGTCGGCACGGGTTGCAGCCTCGCTGTTGCCCAGGTTCATCAGCGTGTAGCGGCTCACTTTGTGCGAAGCGTAGGCTGTCAGGCCTGCCTTAGCATACTTGTTGAAGCCTTCGAGCAGCGAAATGCCTAAAACGTTCTTTACGCTCAGGGCCAGGGTGGAGTCGTTGCTCATGCCTTCTTGCAGGTAGGTGTTCTCGTAGGGACTGGAGTCGCCCGTAGGTTCCACGCCGGCGCGGTAACGATGGTTCGAACGCTCGATGTGGAATGTATGGATGAAACTGGTCACTGGTACAAATTCTTCTGTTACCAGTGTATCTTGCGGAACGGCCGTACTATCGCGCTGCGCCCGGCGGCGTGCGTTCTCGTCTTTGGTTTCTTCCAGTTTCGTCGTCTCGCGGGTGAAGCCCAGGCGATAACGGTGTGTCAGGTGGACGTAGAAGTTATGGTTGCGGTTGGCTGTCTGCTCGAAGTTGACGGGAATGTAGGTGGTTCCGCCTACTTCGGGCATGTTCTCCGGGCGGGTGATGTACTGGTCGTCTGTGATACCGCCGTTTTCGTTCATCTTCATCGAGAAGTTGTTGTACATGGCTTGCATCTGATAGCGTTCGCCGATGTAGCTGGCAAAGAGGCCGGCGTTGAAGAAGGCTGTCGCCTGGTCGGTGTAGTAGCCGCGTCCGTAGAGATAATCGATGTTGAATCCGAAAGCCAGGCGCTTGTTGGCGTTCACCGAGAAGTAGGACTTGAAGCGCTCTTCACCGTTCACCTTGCTGCCTGCCTTGTAGTAGGTCAGGTTCGAGAAGGGGATGTTGCTGTTCGTGAAGCGGAAGTCGCCGGGGCGGAACAGGAAGCTGGAGTAGGTGGACAGAAACATGGTCGGTTCCCACTCTTCCCGCTCGAAAAACACGCGCGACAGGCGCGGACTGCCCAGGTTGCCCAGGTAGTTGTAGTGCCCCTCCATGCCTTCTACGAGGTTCGTGTTCTGGAAGTTCAGGTTCAGCGTGTCGGCGGGAACGCGCCTGCGGTCGCCCAGGCGTTCGTCCAGCTGCCACTGGTAGAGGCGTGGCGGCGGAGCCTGTACGTTGGTGCTGTCGTTCTTCAGGTTGTCCGGCTGAGTCGAGGGGTCTATCTGGTTGCCGTACTGGTCGCGCAGTGTCTGACCGTTGGCGTTCGTCAGCGTTTGCTGTGCCAGGGCGGTACTCAGTCCCAGGGTACACAGCAGCAAGTATGTCAGTGTGAGTCGTTTCAGTTTCATGGGGGCAAAGATAGTGAAAGGTGAGAGTATAAAAAACAAGCTCGCTTGATTTTTTATGTCGAACAGCCTCCTATCTTGTCAAAAGATAATGCATTGCCGGAATGCATCCGTCTGAAAGCATGTCCGCTTCAGCTTGGGTGCAACGGGCGGTGGTGACGGATTGTGACAAAATGATAACTTTCTGCGTCAAAAAGAAGGGTTGCTTCCAGCCCCGCGTACCGTTCTGTCAATCCGAGGGCTCGTAAGCCTCGCCCCGCGTGCGTTTCTGCCCGTCCGAGGGCTCGTAAGCCCTGCCCCGCGTGCGTTTTTGTCCGTCCGAGGGCTCGTAAGCCTCGCCCCGCGTGCGTTTCTGTCCGTCCGAGGGCTCGTAAGCCCTGCCCCGCGTGCGTTTCTGCCCGTCCGAGGGCTCGTAAACCCTGCCCCGCGTGCGTTTCTGCCCGTCCGAGGGCTCGTAAAGCCCGCCCCGCGTACGTTTCTGCCCGTCCGAGGGCTAAGATCTGTCCTCTCTGTCGCTCGTTTTTGAAAAATTTTCATTCTTCATGGGCTTCATTCAAAACCGTTCTTATTTTTTTTGTCAAATATAGTCTTCTTTCTTCATTTCTTTCGTACTTTTGTCAGCAGAAACGGAAAAACGGAGGAATTATGTCACATTTACCTACCCTGATAAGCGACCTGGCCCTCATCCTGGTGTGTGCGGGCCTGATGACGCTACTTTTCAAGAAACTCAAGCAGCCGCTGGTGTTGGGCTACGTGGTGGCAGGCTTCCTGGCCAGTCCGCACATGCCTTATACGCCTTCGGTAATGGATACGGCCAACATCCAGACGTGGGCCGATTTGGGAGTTGTTTTCCTGCTCTTTGCCTTGGGACTGGATTTCAGCCTGAAGAAAATTGCCAAGGTGGGCGGAGCGGCCATCATTGCGGCGTGTACCATTATCTTCTGTATGATTCTGTTAGGGATGGCCGTGGGGTCGGGTTTCGGCTGGAAGCGGATGGACTGTCTGTTTCTGGGCGGTATGATTGCCATGTCGTCCACGACTATCATTTATAAAGCGTTCGACGACTTGGGGTTGCGGAAGAAACAGTTTGCTGGCCTGGTGCTGAGCGTGCTTATTCTGGAAGATATCCTGGCTATCGTGCTGATGGTGGTACTCTCAACGATGGCGGCGAGCCACAATTTCGAAGGGGCGGAAATGATGGAGAGCATCCTGAAGCTGATGTTCTTCCTGGTACTTTGGTTTGTAGTGGGCATTTACCTGATACCTGGGCTGTTAAAGCGCTGCCGTCGGCTGATGAGCGATGAGACGTTGCTCATTGTGGCGCTGGGTTTATGCTTTGCGATGGTGGTGATAGCGTCCAAGACAGGCTTTTCGCCAGCATTTGGTGCTTTCATTATGGGGTCTATCCTGGCAGAGACGGCCGAGGCGGAGTCGATCGAACGGCTGGTGGCTCCGGTGAAAGACCTGTTTGGTGCAGTGTTCTTCGTATCGGTGGGCATGATGGTCGATCCGGCGATGATAGTGGAATATGCCGTTCCCATCTTGGTCATCACCCTGGCGGTTATTGGCGGTCAGGCGGTGTTTGGTACACTGGGCGTGCTGCTCTCCGGTCAGCCGCTGAAGACGGCGATGCAATGTGGTTTCAGTTTGACACAGATTGGTGAATTTGCGTTCATCATTGCCTCGCTGGGCGTTTCGTTGGGTGTGACGAGTAATTTCCTCTATCCCATTGTCGTGGCGGTATCGGTCATCACAACCTTCCTCACCCCCTACATGATCCGTGTGGCGGGGCCGGCTTCAACGTTTGTAGACAGCCATCTGCCGGCAAAGTGGCGTGCCTGGCTGGAACGTTATGCTACAGCGGGTTCGCCAACGATGAACCACGAAAGTCTGTGGAAGAAGCTCATCGTGGCGCTGGTGCGCATTACGGTGGTCTACTCGGTGGTGAGTATCGCTGTTGTGGCGTTAGCATTTCGGCTGTTGGTGCCGTTGCTGCGCGAGGCGTTGCCAGGCATTTGGGGGCAACTGGCTTCGGCGGTTATTATCATCCTGTGTCTTGCACCTTTCCTGCGTGCCATTATGATTAAGAAAAACCATTCGGTAGAGTTTACCACCCTGTGGAAAGAGAGTCGGGCCAATCGGGCACCGCTGGTAGCAACCGTTGTGTTGCGCATTTTGGTGGCAGCAGGGTTTGTGATCTTCGTGATCGGCGGATTGTTCAAGATGTCTGTTGGATTGGTATTGGGTGTGGCAGTGCTATTGTTGGTACTGATGATTATGTCGCGTCAGCTGAAGCGCCAGTCTATTCTTATCGAACGTACATTTTTCCAGAATCTGCGTTATCGCGACATGCGGGCGGAATATCTTGGCGAGAAGAAACCCGAATATGCCGGACGCCTCTTGTCGCGCGACTTGCACTTGGCCGACTACGTACTACCCTCTGAGGCACGTTGGGCCGGGCGGACGTTGGGCGAGCTGAATTTCGGCAGTAAGTATGGAGTTCACGTGGTGTCTGTATTACGCGGGCGTCGACGATTTAATATTCCTGGGGCAAGCTTGCGTCTGTTTCCTCAGGACAAACTGCAAGTAATCGGTACCGACGAAGACCTGGCCGTCTTTAGTCGCGATATGGAGCAGGCTTCCGCTCTCGAAACCGACGTGGTGGAGAAGAGCGAGATGATTCTGCGTCAGTTCAGTGTGGATGCCGGTTCGCCTTTCTTGGGCAAGACGCTGCGCGAGGCAGGTATCCGTGAGAAGTATCGCTGTCTTATTGCTGGTGTAGATCGTGGCGACGGCACTTTGCATGCTCCTGTTCCGGCCGAACCTTTCTTGGAGGGTGATGTGGTGTGGATTGTGGGCGAGAGCAACGATGTACGCCGCTTGGTAAAATCAGAGGAAAAAGAAGAATAATTATTTAACAAAAAGATAGTAAATCCTTAAAACGAGAAAGAAATGAAAAGCGATCCGAAAGAATGTCTGTATTGTCAGAACAACGAAACATTGCATAACTTGATGATTGAATTTGCCCAACTGGGTGTATCTCGTGCTTTCCTCTTCAAAGAGCAGACCTATCGCGGTCGTTGTCTTGTGGCCTATAAAGATCACGTGAACGATTTGAACGAGCTGTCTGACGACGAACGTAATGCTTTCATGGCCGACGTGGTCCGTGTGACCCGCGCTATGCAAAAGGTGTTCAATCCCGAAAAAATTAATTATGGTGCCTATTCCGACAAGCTGTCGCACCTGCATTTCCATTTGGCACCGAAATATGTAGACGGCCCTGATTACGGTGGTACATTCCAGATGAACCCTGGTAAGGTTTATCTTTCTGATGCCGAGTATCAGGAGATGATCGAGGCGCTGAAAGCAGCACTTTGAGAATGGAAAATGTAAAATTGAGAATGGAGAATTAAATTATTAATATACATCTCCATTCTCGATTTTTATTAAATTTTTCCCAGTATCTTGTCCATCACCCAGTTTGTCAGCGTGGCACTTTCGCCGTCGCAGGTGCAAACCGATTTTCCCAACAAGTGGTCTACGACCGCCTGGATGAGCGGTTGCTGAACGTAGAGTGGATTAGCGATGGGAATTTCCTCGCGGCCCTTTTCGGTATGCAAGGCTATTGGATCGTAGGTGAAGACGGAAAAGCAGATCATACCTTTATCGCCGATGATTTCGATACGGTCCTCGCGGGCGGAGTCGTCGGCTACGAAACACCATGAACCGCTGCCGACCAGTCCGTTGTCGAATTGAAAGCAGGCACTGATGGTATCTTCTGCCTGATAAAGTCCCCCGCGGTTGCTCTTGTAGCCGCTGGCTTCCAGAATACAGCCGAAGATTTCCTGCAGTAGGTCGATCTGATGGGGAGCCAAGTCATAGAAGTATCCGCCTCCTGCTATGTCGGGTTGTACACGCCAAGGCAGGTTTTCGCGATTGTAATCCAAATTGCGTGGTGGTTGGGCAAAGCGTATTTGGATATTGATGACGTTGCCGATGGCACCTTCCTCGACAAGCGATTTTACTTTCTGAAAGTAGGGTAGATAGCGGCGGTAATAGGCTACAAAGCAGGGAACGCCCGTTTCTTGCGAGATGCGGTTGATGCGGCAGCACTCTTCGTAAGTGACGGCCATCGGTTTTTCGATATAGACCGGCTTGCCTGCCTTCATGGCCATGATGGCATATGTGGCATGAGAAGAAGGGGGAGTGGCGATGTAGACGGCATTTACGTCTTCATCGTCTATCAGCTCTTGGGCGTCGTCATACCATTTGGGAATGTTGCGCTCCTTGGCGTATGTCTTGGCTTTGGCACCATTGCGACTCATGACAGCCACAACTTCGGAGCCTTCTATTTTCTGGAAAGCGGGGCCGCTCTTGTATTTGGTCACTTCTCCGCAACCGATGAAACCCCATCTGATCTTTTCTCTTTTCATTGTGCAAGACGTTTTTTGATCTATTACAATTACAGTTGTATATTCATCGTCGTCTTCGTCGTCGAAGTCAAAGTCGAAATCGAAGTCGTCCATGAATTCGGGTGTAGTGAATTCTTCGAGGCTGCGGCGATCCTTCTTTGTAGGACGTCCTGTACCCTTGGCGCGGTTCACGAAACCACTGACACGACTCATTTCCAACAATTCGTACTGGTCGGGTGTAGTGACGTTTTCCATCATTTCGGCCACGAGCTTGGCGCCCACACGTTTTTCAATGGCCTGAAGTACTTTGAACGAGTAGGTGATGGGAGGCTTGCGTACCTGTACTATGTCGCCTGGCTTCACCATGCGGGCAGCTTTGGCTTGTGCACCGTTGATGCTGATACGACCTTTCTTGCAGGCTTCAGCGGCGATGGTGCGTGTCTTGAAGATACGCACGGCCCACATCCATTTGTCTATTCTGGCTTCACTCATTTCTTGTTGAATTGGTTCATGGTTATGTCGATTCCTGCCAGGCAGAAGCTTTTCACGATTTCGCCCGCGGTTTTCAGTCGTTCGGGCATGGTCTTCCAGTCCTCGTCCGAGAAGTGCCCCAGCACGTAGTCCACTTGTCCGCCGCGAGGAAAGTCGTTACCGATGCCGAAGCGCAGGCGGGCGTAGTTCTGCGTGCCCAGTGTGGCGGCAATGTGCTTCAGGCCATTGTGGCCCGCGTCGCTTCCTTTTCCTTTCAGGCGCAGGGTACCGAAG
The DNA here is from genome assembly GCF_019239235.1 of Caecibacteroides pullorum. GTDB lineage: Bacteria > Bacteroidota > Bacteroidia > Bacteroidales > Bacteroidaceae > Bacteroides > Bacteroides pullorum. The sequence continues at coordinate 437,063 of NZ_JAAZTS010000001.1, forward strand.
GGCAAGGCAAGATCATCTACGACGATGAGCGTATTTTCCAACGGAATGTTTTCTTTCTGCATCCAGTAGCGTACGGCGTTTCCACTGAGGTTCATGTAGGTTGACGGCTTGAGCAGCAATAGCTGGCGTCCTTTGACCGACAGGGTAGTGGTGAAGCCGTAACGGCCGTCCTTAAAGGTGGCACCTGCTTCCTGAGCCAATGCGTCTACCACCATGAAGCCTATGTTGTGGCGGGTTTCGTGATATTCGGGGCCTATGTTTCCAAGGCCTACAATCAGGTATTTCATTTTGTTCTCAAATTTGTAGGGAAAGGGAAAAGCATTGCTTTCCTTGGCGTATTCCATCGTTTTCCTTCGAACATCCCATCGTTTTCCTTGGAGGAACTCTATGGCGTGTCCGGCTGATAAAAAAAGGACGCGGATTATCGCAGCTTTCCGCGGATTGTGTAAACCAAACCTGCGTCTCTGCGTTAATCCGCGTCTTTCTTGTTTCGTTTATCCTTATCTCAGAAAGGAACGTTCCGATTAGTTGTTTGCGGCAGCGGCAGCACCTCTTGCAGCACGTGTCAGCTTAACGGCGCAAACGACAGCTTCTTTGGCGTTCATCAGTTCCAGACCTTCGTAGTTCAGTTCGCCAACCTTAACAGTCTTACCCAGACCCAGGTGAGAAACGTTTACTACCAGTCTTTCAGGGATAACGTTGTAGAGGGCTTTTACTTTCAGCTTACGCATCTGCAGAGCCAGCTTACCACCGGCCTTTACACCTTCTGCCAAACCTTCGAGCTGTACGGGTACTTCCATTACGATAGGTTTAGTTTCGTCGATCTGATAGAAGTCAACGTGCAGGATGGTATCCTTTACAGGGTGGAACTGGATGTCCTTCATGATGGCGTTGTACTTCTTGCCGTCGATTACGAGGTCTACTACATAGATGTGCGGAGTGTAAACCAGGTTGCGCAGGCCGTCTGCAGGTACAGTGAAGTGGATGTTTTCGCCACCACCATAGAGTACGCAGGGTACACCGTTGTTTTTACGAATGGCCTTCAAGGCTCTTGTCTGTTCCGAAGAACGCTCTGCAATGGTTCTTGCAGTTCCTTTTACTTCAATTGATTTCATTTGAATTAATTTTTTGTGTTACTCTAAATTAAGTAGTTGTTTTTGCTTAATTCACCATCACACGATGCGGCCTGGCCGCACATGCTGTAAAAAAGCGGTGCAAAAGTACTGCTTCTTTTTGAATAATCAAAGGGTTGTGCTTAAAAATCGATGTCAATCTTGATTTCGCCTTCTGCCAAGGCTGCTGTATCGTTGCCGGCCGTTTCCTGTTGAGCGCTTGTGCTTTGAGGGTCGTCGGCTTCTTTTTTATTTTCATTTTTGGGTGTGCAGGCGCCTTGTTGTTCCTGAATGAAACTGATGGATTGCTTCAAACCGTTCATGAACTTCTCGAAGTCTTCCTGATAGAGGAATATTTTATGCTTTTCGAAGCTCACTTGTGATTCTTCGCCTTCACCACTGATGATTTTTTTGCTTTCTGTAATGGCAAGGAACATTTCGTCTTTTCTGTTTTTCTTTACATCCAAATAATAGATGCGTTTGCCGGCCTTGATGGCTTGGGAATATAAGATTTCCTTGTCACTGCTCTCTCCACCGTTTTTCTTTTTCCACTCTTCTTCCATAACTAGTCAGTAAATAGTAATAGGTCGTTAATACTGTTTTAATCTCGATATTTTCGTGCGTTGGGTCCCGTCGTTTATAGAGCTGACGGAGCCGAGCGACTTGTATCGGGGCTCAAAATTGACGATTTTTTTTCAACTGTCAAAAGAAAATGGCTGGATTATCAACTTCTGCAATAAAAAAACTGATTTATTTATGCCAAGTCATTAAAAATGCCTACTTTTGTCCCCTGTTAAACAAACCTATTTATATAAGATATATGATTAACAGAGTTCTTATTCGTCTTAAGATTATACAGATTGTATATGCTTATTATCAGAACGGCAGCAAGAATTTAGACTCGGCGGAGAAAGAATTGTTCTTCAGCCTTTCCAAGGCTTATGACTTGTACAATTATCTGCTGATGCTGATGATGGCTTTGACGAACTATGCACAAAAACGTATTTCGGCTGCGAAAGCCAAGTTGGCACCTACGCCAGAGGAATTGTATCCTAACACTAAGTTTGTGGAAAACAAGTTTATCGCCCAGTTGGAGGTGAATAAACAGCTATTGGATTTCATGTCCACTCAGAAACGCTCGTGGGACAACGACGAGGATTTCGTGAAGAGCCTTTACGAAAAAATCATTGCTTCGGACATATATAAGGAATATATGGCATCCGACGACCGTTCTTATGAAGCCGACCGCGAGCTGTGGCGGAAGCTTTATAAGACTTTTATCTTCAATAACGAAGCATTGGATTCCTTGCTCGAAGATCAGAGCCTCTATTGGAATGACGACAAGGAAATTGTAGACACTTTTGTGCTGAAGACCATCAAGCGCTTTGATGAAAAGAACGGGGCTAATCAGGAATTGTTGCCCGAGTTCAAGGACGACGAAGATCGCGAATTTGCGCGTCGCCTTTTCCGTCGCACCATTCTCAACTGTGACTACTATCGCCATCTTATCAGCGAAAATATCCGTAACTGGGATTTGGACCGCGTGGCTTTCATGGATGTCATTATCATGCAGTGCGCCTTGGCCGAGATTTTGAGCTTCCCTAACATTCCTATCAGTGTGTCATTGAACGAATATGTCGACATTGCCAAGTTGTACAGCACAGCGAAGAGTGGTAGCTTTGTGAACGGAACGCTGGACGGAATTGTTAATCAATTGAAAAAAGATGGAAAGCTGTCGAAAAACTGATATCTTTGCTTTCCAAACTTATAAAAAAACAAACGGAAAAATCTTATGAATTTAATGACAGTATTTCTTTTGCAGGCTCCAGTTACAGGACCTGATGCCAGCTGGACATGGATCATGCTGATTGCCATGTTCGTTATCATGTATTTCTTTATGATTCGTCCGCAGAACAAAAAGCAGAAGGAAATCGCCAATTTCCGCAAATCGCTTCAGGTGAACCAGAAGGTTATCACAGCCGGAGGTATCCATGGTGTGATTAAGGAAATCAATGATAATGATGTAGTGCTGGAAATCGCTTCGAACGTAAAAATCCGTATCGACAAGAATTCAATCTTCGCTGCCGCAGCTGATGCCAACAACAGCCAGGCTGCCAATAAATAAAAAACGATACTTATGTTCGAACAGAGGAACATAAAGCGCTTATTTTTGAAGACGAAGAAACAGACAAAGGACTTCCTGCTCAGTGCGAAGAGCCGGGAGTTCTTTGTTTTTTTGTGTTTCTTTTTCATTGCGGCAGGCTTTTGGTTACTTCAGACGCTGAACAACGATTATGAGACAGAGTTTTCTATCCCAGTTCGGCTGAGAAATGTCCCTGAAAATGTGGTTATTACTTCTGAGCCAGTGTCTGAAGTCAGGGTAAGGGTACGTGATAAGGGTACAGTGTTGCTCAACTATATGCTTGGCAAAAATTTTTATCCAGTAATCCTTGATTTCAAGAACTATATTAACATGGGAAACCATGTCCAAGTGCAGACCTCACAGGTGCAAAAATGGATAACAGGCCAGCTGAACGCTTCTACCGCATTGCTTTCTATGAAGCCTGATACGTTGGAGTACTACTATTCTACGGGTGTGTCCAAGATGATACCAGTCAAGTTGTGTGGCAACGTGAGTGCAGGCGAACAATATTATTTGCCCGATACGCTTTTTACGCCAGATTCAGTTCGAGTTTATGCTCCTTCGGATGCTTTAGATACGATGAAAGTCGCTTATACTTTACCTTTGAATCTGGATAATATTACCGATACTTTGGAACGTGAAGTTACTTTGTCGGCCCCGAAGGGTGCAAAATATATTCCAGCTTCTGTAAAACTGACATTGCCAGTCGATATGTATACGGAGAAAACAGTAGAAGTACCCCTACGAGGTGTTAATTTCCCTGCCGACAAAGTGTTACGAGCTTTCCCGTCGAAGATAAAGATCTCTTTTCAGGTAGGAATGGGGCGCTTTCGTCAAATTACAGCTGACGATTTTCATTTGGTCGTTTCTTATGAAGAGCTGGTTCACTTGGGTAGCGAAAAGTATACAGTTAAGTTAAGGACTTTGCCTGAAGGAGTCAGTCATGTGCGTTTCAACCCCGAACAAGTTGATTTCTTGATAGAGCAAATACCGGCAGATTATGGCTATTAGGATAGGGTTAACAGGAGGAATTGGTAGTGGCAAGAGTGTTGTGTCGCGTTTGTTGGAAGTGATGGGTATTCCCGTCTACATTTCTGATATCGAAACTCGTCGGCTGATGGTTGCGGATGAAAGTATCCGTCGTGGTCTGACGTCATTGTTGGGAGAAAATGTATACATCGGGGAAAATCTGAACAAACCTTTGTTGGCTTCTTATTTGTTTGGCAGTGCGGAACATGCAGCTCAAGTAAATGCAATTGTACATCCGCGGGTCAAGGATGATTTTCGTCTTTGGTGCTCTGCCCGTTCTATATGTCCTTGGGTAGGTATAGAATCAGCTATACTTTTGGAAGCAGGGTTTCGGGGTGAAGTCGATAAAGTAGTTATGGTTTATGCCCCTTTGGAAGTCCGTATTCAGCGGGCCGTCAGTCGTGATGCATCGTCACGCGAACTGATAGAGCAACGTATCCGCCGTCAGATGGATGACGAAGAAAAACGCAGGATGGCTGATTATGTCATCGTAAATGATGGTAATTCTCCTCTGATTCCTCAGGTTTTGGCTCTGATTTCTTCGCTATCTAAAAATATTGATTACCTTTGCGAGCGCTAATGCAGACGGACTTTCCGAAGCAATATAGTGGTATTTTTTATTTGTCTAATATTAAAAATTGAATAGAACAGATTATGTTGAAGACTATTTTGTCCATTTCTGGCAAACCTGGATTGTATAAACTTGTTTCGAGAGGCAAGAATATGTTGATTGTTGAATCGATTGCTGATAAAAAACGCTTTCCGGCATATGGCAATGAGAAAATTATCTCTTTAGGTGATATTGCCATGTATACGGATGCTGAAGATATACCTTTGCGTCAAGTTTTTGCTTCGATGAAAGAGAAGGAAAACGGTGCTTTGGTCACATTGAATCTGAAGAAAGCTTCTGCTGATGAACTTGGTGCATATTTGGCTGAAGTACTTCCTAATTATGACCGTGATCGTGTTCATGTATCAGATATCAAGAAGTTGATTTCTTGGTATAATTTGTTAGTAAACGCAGGTTTGACTGATTTTGAAGAGAAGCAGGTTGAAGAAGAAACTGAAACAGAAGTTGCTGAATAATTAATTGGCAAAGAAAAGTAATAATAAAGGCTGAATCGATGTGGAGATGATTCCAATTCGATTCAGCCTTTAATTTGAGGTCTTCTATTTAATAGCCTGTTAAATGCTCATTTAATCGCCTATTAAATGGTCGCTTAATAACCTATTAAATGCCCACTTAATAGTCTATTAAATAATTAAGTGGACATTTATGGTCAATTTTTGAATACAAGTCCGTCCTTGGCGGCATTTACGTCTATGATGATAGGGCGGTTGCGGTCCACTTCCTGTGCCAGCAACTTCTTAGAGAGGTCGTTGAGCAGGTAGTGTTGGATGGCACGCTTGACTGGACGGGCGCCAAACTCTGGATCGAAGCCAGCTTGCGCCAGGAAGTTGATAGCAGCATCGGTCAGTTGCAGTGTCACTCCGTTGCCTTCCAGCATGCGGCGTACACTGTTGATCTGCAGCGTTACGATCTGACGGATCTCAGGCTCGGTCAGCGGCAGGAACATGATGGTTTCGTCAATACGGTTGAGGAACTCGGGCCGTATGGTCTTCTTCAGCATGTTCATCACTTCGCGCTTGGTCTCTTCGACAATCTGCTCCTTGTTGCTGCCGTTCAGTTTCTCCATCTGGCTCTGGATATACGAGCTTCCCATGTTGGAGGTCATGATGATGATGGTGTTCTTGAAGTTCACCGTCCGGCCTTTGTTGTCGGTCAGACGTCCGTCATCGAGTACCTGCAACAGGATGTTGAATACATCAGGATGAGCCTTTTCGATTTCATCGAACAAGACTACGGAGTAGGGTTTCCGCCTTACGGCTTCGGTCAGCTGCCCGCCTTCATCGTAGCCGACGTATCCGGGAGGCGCTCCGACGAGTCGGGACACGCTATGCTTCTCCTGATATTCGCTCATGTCGATACGGGTCATCATTGTCTCATCATCGAACAGGAATTCGGCCAAAGCCTTGGCTAATTCGGTCTTACCGACACCCGTCGTACCCAGGAAGAGGAAAGAGCCGATAGGCCGTTTGGGGTCCTGCAGACCGGCACGGCTGCGACGCACGGCGTCGGATACAGCTTCGATGGCCTCGTCCTGACCGATAACACGCTTGTGGAGCTCTTCTTCCAGGTGGAGGAGTTTCTCCTTCTCGCTTTGCAGCATCTTGCTGACGGGGATACCCGTCCAGCGCGATACGACGTCGGCGATGTCTTCGGCATCGACTTCTTCCTTAATCATGGCGTTGTCGCCCTGCATTTGATGCAGCTTTTGCTGGGTCTCTTCGATTTCCTTGTTCAAGGCCTGTAGCTTGCCGTAACGGATTTCGGCTACTTTGCCGTAGTCGCCTTCGCGTTCGGCCTTCTCGGCTTCGAATTTCAGGTTCTCTATCTCGACCTTGTTCTGCTGTATCTTGTTGACCAGTGTCTTTTCGCTCTGCCACTTGGCTTTGTAGGAGCTTTCCTGTTCCTTGAGTTCGGCCAGTTCCTTACCAATCTGTTCCAGCTTGGCTTTATCGTCCTCGCGCTTGATGGCCTCGCGTTCGATTTCTAGCTGCTTGATCTTACGTGAGATTTCGTCCAGCTCTTCAGGCACAGAGTCTACTTCCATACGCAGCTTGGCAGCGGCCTCATCCATCAGGTCGATGGCCTTGTCGGGGAGGAAACGGTCAGTGATGTACCGGTTGCTCAACTCCACGGCGGCGATAATGGCATCGTCTTTGATACGAACGTGATGATGGTTTTCGTAACGTTCCTTTAATCCACGCAGGATGGAGATGGTACTCAGCGTATCAGGCTCGTTTACCATGACGGTTTGGAAACGACGCTCTAGTGCTTTGTCCTTTTCGAAATATTTCTGGTATTCATCGAGCGTTGTAGCACCGATGCTACGTACTTCGCCACGGGCCAGCGCCGGTTTCAGGATGTTTGCGGCATCCATGGCACCTTCACCCTTACCGGCACCTACCAGGGTATGGATTTCGTCGATGAAGAGGATGATGTTGCCTTCGGACTGTTTTACCTCGTTGATGACGGCCTTCAGACGTTCCTCGAACTCACCTTTGTATTTGGCTCCGGCTACCAGGGCACCCATGTCGAGCGAATACAATTGTTTGTTTTTCAGGTTCTCCGGCACATCACCACGAAGGATTCGCTGTGCCAATCCTTCGACGATGGCGGTCTTACCGGTACCTGGTTCGCCGATCAGGATAGGATTGTTTTTGGTACGACGGCTCAATATCTGCAGAACCCGACGGATTTCTTCGTCACGGCCGATGACTGGATCGAGCTTGCCGTTTCGGGCGGCATCTATCAGGTTGATGGCATACTTTTCCAGTGATTGATAGGTATCTTCGCTCGATTGTGAAGTGACCTTTGATCCCTGACGCAGTTCATTGATGGCTGTACGCAGTTCTTTTTCGCTCATACCAGCATCTTTCAGGATACTCGATGCAGTACTCTTGACAGTTAACAGGGCCAGCAAAATGGGTTCCAGGGAAACGAACTCGTCGTTTAGTTCCTTGGAATAGTCCATGGCTTTCTGCAACACTTCGTTGGTTTCACGGCTTAGGTAAGGTTCCCCGCCCGATACCTTGGGCAGTGACTCTATCTGCTTGTCGAGAACCAGCTCTATCTGCTGGACGTTCATGCCTAGTTTCTGGAAGATGAAGTTAGTGACATTCTCACCCACTTTCATGACTCCTTGCAGCAGGTGTACCGGCTCGATGGCCTGTTGTCCCCGGCGTTGTACTAGGTTCACGGCCTCCTGTACGGCTTCTTGCGCTTTGATTGTGAAGTTGTTAAAATTCATATTGTTTCTCCTTTCTTTAGTCTTGGTTAGGTTTGGCATCGATTGATTTGCAAAACTCTTGCCATTTGTATTGTGTGGACAAAATGTCTTAGAATTGGTAATTCTATATGACAAAATGTCATTCGTTCAGCCTTTATGTCTTGTTTCTCCTTTATTTGTGTTATCTTTGCACATTTCACAGGTGATAACTGACATGAATTAAGAATATGAATAGAACTGCGAATTTGAAACTTTCGGAACGTGTGATATTGATAGACGTGTCGTTTTTAAACCAGACGGTCGAGATGGTGCGTGAAGTGATGTCTGCTCGTCTAGGGCGTCCTTTGCCTATGTTTGACTTGGTAGCTTGGTTGGATTGTCTGCTGCTAGATGCGGGTATCCGTGATTTTTCTTCGGCAGAGGTGCAGGTTTTGTTAGTTCAAGGAGCGGATGGGGATGCATTGAGTGTCTGTACCCCTTCTCTTTTATCTGACTTGGATGGCAAGGCTTGTCGCACAGGGTTGGCTGAATATGTTTTTGGGGTAGTTCCTACTGAAAATCTGGCGACGGCCGAGGCGTTATATCACGATCTGGTGACTCTTGTATTGAACAATGTTTCCGTAAAGCAAGCATTATTGGTACCTGCCACGACCATCGACGAGGAAAAAATGAATGAGGTGACGGGTGAAATTCTTCGGGAAAGGAGAAAGAATGCGAAGGAGCAGGAAGTGCAGGTGGTGTGGTTCCGCATGGAGGAGCTTACTTTGCCATCAGTTTGCCAGTGGTGTCCGGTGGTTCCTTCTTTGGCTTATGTACTGGGAATTCGGGAGGAGGAATTGAATTGAGATTGTTCTAAGAAAAAGAAAAATGGGCTTACTTCTGTTAGAACAGGAGCAGGCCCATTTTTATGACCAAGGTTTGGCTTATCAAGCCATCAGTGGCACCAAATACTTTACAAGTAGGTAGCCGCCCAGTAATAGCCAGATAAAGAGTCCAAAGGCCAGTACGAAAGGTTTGGCTCCGGCCTGTTTGAACTTATCGATGCTTGTATCTGTGCCCAGTGCTGTCATGGCCATGGTTAACATGAAGGTATCAATGTATTCGATGGCTCCGTTCAGAGGGATCTCCTTGACGGTTGGTGCATCGAAGAGATACTGAAGTAGAGAGTTCAGGCAGATGATACCGATGAAACCAAAGGCAAACCAAGGAATTGTAATCTTGCTCTTAGTTGTTGTGCCGTCTGCTGATAATTTTTTTCGTCCGGCAAGGGCAAAACTCATGATGACCAGTACGGGGGCCAGCAGCATGACACGGATCATTTTGGTGATGGTGGCTGTACCAGCAATGCCTAACGTATCGGTAGGATCCATCGCATTGCCTGCGCCTGCTACATGAGCTACCTCATGCAGAGTGCTTCCCGTATAGATGGCTACTTGGGTGTCGGACAAACTAGATAGCACTCCTGAACGGTACATGATGGGGTAGAGGAACATGGCAATAGTTCCAAAAATAACTACGGTAGATACAGCGATAGCTGTCTTATGGCCTTCACATTTGATGACAGGTTCAGCACCCAATACTGCTGCCGCACCGCAGATGGCACTACCGGTTGATGTGATCAAGGCTGTATCTTTATCTATTTTCATCAATTTGCCCAAGAATACCCCCAAGAAAATGGTGCCGCATACGATGATGCTATCTACTACAATAGCAGGTAGGCCTACGGCTGCTACTTCGGTCAGTGTTAGACGGAAGCCATAGAGCACGATACCGGCACGAAGAATCTGTTTGGTACAGAATTTGATGCCAGGTACCCAGGTTTCAGGCAGACGGTTGCGAAGGCTGTTAGCATAGAGCATACCTAATATAATACCTACAATCAACGGACTGAAGGATAAACTTTTTACGAATGGAATTTCAGCGATGTAAAAAGCTGAGAAGGAGAATAAGGCAATGAGTAGGATACCATGAAAGGTGTTGCCTCTGTTTCCACGTTCGAACATAACAATTCTTTTTTTGTTGGTTTAACTTTTTCTTTTCGGACGCAAAGGTACACATTTCCTATGGAGGCTACAATTCTTATATTTTTATCAGTTATAACCAAAAGTAATAAGTATGGGAGGTAGGGATAGTTATCGTTGGGTGAATTGCATGAAAACTTGGCTAAGTCCGCTTTCTTGCCCTTGTAGTTGGGCAAAATTGAATTCACGTTTCATTTCTAGCCCCTTGACATCGACTACGCGCAAACGGCCGGCATACAATTCTCTGCTGACGGAACGGATGGAAACGATACCCAAACAGTCTGTATGTTCCAAAAATAGTTTGATGCTTTCTGTGCTTCCCAAGTACATGAGTACATGCAGGGAGGATAATTTAATGTTATGTCTTAGGATGGCCCGTTCGAAGACATCCAAGGTACCCGATCCGCGTTCGCGCAGCACCAGTGGGAAGGTGGCCAGTTGTTCGGGAGTTATTTCTTCAGCTATCGGTAGGCGGCTACCCGTACGTACGACGACGACCAGTTCGTCTTCCAGAAAGGGAGTGTAACGCAAATTGGGTAGACGTGTCACTCCTTCGACTAGTGCCAAGTCTATACGATGATCTTGCAAGGCTGTTTCCATTTCGCGTGTATTTCCATTGAGTAGTGATAATTCTACTTGTGGAAATTTGCTAATAAAAGTGCCTAGCATAGGTGGAAGTACGTATTGGGCAATGGTTGTACTGGCACCTAACCTCAATTTGCCTGTATATTGATTATGAAGCAGGTGCATTTCGTATTCCAATTTGCGGTATTCGTCTAGAATGCGTTCGCAATGTTCTAAGAGCAGTTGTCCTGATTCGGTCAGGGATATTTTTCCGCCTTGTCGATCGAATAGGCGAGTTTGGTAGGTGCTTTCCAGTTCCTGTATATGTTTGGTGATGGCCGGTTGGCTGATAAATAGCTCTTGAGAAGCTTTGGTAAAGCTCAAGTTTTGAGCTACGGAATGGAATACTTTCAGGCGGAAATCGCTCATGCTTATGGAGGTGCTACTAAAATAATGAATAATAGAGGGGAGCCATGTGGCTATCCCCTCTATGAGTTTAGGTTCGAAGTTTTATTTTTCTTTCTTCAGTTCTTCGAATATCAGTCCTTCCAGTTCTTCGGCCAATTCGGGATTATCCAGAATTACTTGCTTAGCGGCATCGCGGCCTTGAGCTAGTTTGGTGTCATTGTAGCTGAACCAAGAGCCACTCTTCTTGATGATACCCAGTTCGGTACCCAGGTCGATGATTTCGCCTGCGCGAGAGATGCCTTCGCCGAACATGATGTCGAACTCAGCACGACGGAAGGGAGGAGCTACCTTATTCTTGACAACTTTCACTTTGGTCTGTTTGCCAATAACGTCCTCGCCGTTCTTGATGGCCTGACCACCACGGATGTCGAGGCGGACGGATGCGTAGAACTTCAAGGCATTACCACCGGTAGTCGTTTCGGGATTGCCGAACATGACACCAATCTTCTCGCGCAATTGGTTGATGAAGATGCAGCAGGTGCGGGTCTTGCTGACGGCAGATGTCAATTTGCGCAAGGCTTGTGACATCAGGCGTGCCTGGAGGCCTACCTTGTTGTCGCCCATGTCGCCTTCGATTTCGGCCTTTGGCGTAAGGGCGGCTACGGAGTCAACAACGATGATATCGATAGCTGAGGAGCGGATGAGCTGTTCTGCAATCTCCAGGGCCTGTTCGCCGTTGTCGGGTTGGGAGATGAGGAGGTTGTCCACGTCAACGCCCAGCTTGGCTGCATAGAAGCGGTCGAAAGCGTGTTCGGCATCGATGAAAGCGGCGATACCTCCAGCTTTCTGTGCTTCGGCGATGGCATGAATGGCCAATGTGGTTTTACCAGAGGATTCAGGGCCATAGATTTCGATGATACGTCCGCGGGGATAACCACCTACACCCAAAGCTACGTTTAGTCCGATGGAGCCAGTGGGAATGACTTCGACTTGTTCGATGCTGTCGTCGCCCATCTTCATGATGGAGCCTTTGCCGAAACTCTTTTCTATCTTGTCCATGGCGGCCTGCAAGGCTTTCAGCTTTTCGCTATTGGGCATTACGGCGCCTTCGTTCTCAAAATTCAGTTCGTCTTTTTTTGCCATACTTGTTTGTTGAATAAATGGTAATTAAAGTATTTGTGCCGCATGGTCTTTGGTCTTGACTTCCTTTGGACCGATGATGCGCTCCACAATGCCTTCTTCGTTAATGATGAAGGTCGTGCGGAAGGTACCCATGTATTTACGGCCATACATGCTCTTCTCGCCCCATACACCAAATTGTTCGACCAGCTTCTTGTCTGTGTCGGCAATCAGGGGGAAGGGGAGGGAGTTCTTCTCGATGAATTTCTGGTGCGACTTTTCGCTATCTACACTGACGCCTACCACTTCGTAGCCGGCTTGGCGCAGGGCGTCGTAGTTGTCGCGCAGGTTACAGGCCTGAGCTGTGCAACCTGATGTACTGTCCTTCGGGTAGAAGTAGAGCACCAGTTTCTTTCCTTTATAATTACTCAGGCGGATTTCTTCGCCTTTCTCGTTGATGCCCAATATCTCGGGGGCTTTGTCTCCTACATTCATGTTAATTGGTGGTTAGTGATTAAAGTTCGAGGTCGCCATCAATTACTTCGTGCCAAGGCAGGCCTTGCTTGTTGAGCTGCTCCATGAATGGATCGGGGTCGAATTCTTCGACGTTCCATACGCCTGGCTTCTTCCAGATGCCTTTGAGGAACATCATGGCGCCAATCATGGCTGGTACGCCCGTGGTGTAGCTGACACCCTGCATGCCTGTTTCCTTGTAGGCGGCCTGGTGGCTGCAATTATTGTACACATAATAAGTGCGTTCCTTGCCATCCTTCAATCCGCGGATGCGGCAACCGATGGAAGTCTCGCCTTCGTAATTCTCGCCCAAGTCTTGTGGGTTGGGGAGTACGGCCTTCAGGAATTGCAAAGGGACGATTTTCACACCGTTGTAATCCACTTCGTCGATGCGGGCCATGCCGATGTTCTGAATGACACGCAGGTGGGTCAGGTATTCCTGGCCGAAGGTCATCCAGAAGCGGGCACGCTTGATGGTGGGGAAATTCTTCACCAGAGACTCCAGCTCTTCGTGGTAAAGCAGGTAGGAGTCGCGCGGGCCGATGTTCGGATAAGTCAGGTCCTTGTGGATTTCCAGCGGTTTGGTGGTCACCCACTGGCCGTTCTCGTAATAACGACCGTTTTGGGTTATCTCACGAATGTTGATTTCAGGGTTGAAGTTGGTAGCGAAAGCCTTGTGGTGGTTGCCGGCATTGCAATCTACGATGTCCAGATACTGGATTTCATCGAAGTGATGCTTGGCGGCATAGGCCGTATAGACACCGCTCACGCCCGGGTCGAAGCCGCAACCGAGGATGGCGGTCAGGCCTGCTTCCTCGAAGCGCTGCTTGTAGGCCCATTGCCAGCTGTATTCGAAGTGGGCCACGTCCTTGGGCTCGTAGTTGGCCGTGTCCAAATAGTTGACACCCGTTTTCAGACAGGCTTCCATGATAGTCAGGTCCTGATAGGGCAGGGCAACGTTGATGACGATTTCGGGCTTGAAGCTATTGAAGAGCGCAACCAGTTCGTCCACATTGTCTGCATCTACCTGAGCGGTTTTGATATTGGGATTACCGATGGCTTTCACGACGGCATCGCATTTCGACTTCGTGCGGCTGGCAATCATGATTTCGGTGAACACGTCCGGATTCTGAGCTACTTTGTGTGCAACGACGGTTCCTACACCGCCTGCACCGATAATTAGAACTTTACCCATTTTGTTTCTTATTAATAATGTGATTGATAAATATTCAAGTTGTTCTTTTCAGTTTTTTCGTCAGCAAATATACTGTTTAATTCTTAGATATACATTATAATAGTGTCAAATACTTTGGCTTTTTGGATGTGATTGCCGAACAAAATGTTGGCAGAGCTGTTATTTTGTTCTATATTTGCGGTTGATAATTTAACTTAAACTACAGGACAATGAAGAAAATTTGTGTTTATCTAAGTATGGTGGCCGTTGTGGCGGCCATGTCATCGTGCGCTTCGACAAAGAATCTTGCGCAGGTTTCCGACCTTGGAGGTGAATGGAACATCATCGAAATCAACGGAACGGCCGTTGTGCCAGCGCCTGGCCAAAGCTTTCCTTATGTAGCCTTTGAGACAAATACAGGGCGCGTCTATGGCAATAGCGGTTGCAATCGTCTGATGGGAAGTTTTGATACCAACGCCAAGCCAGGCGAGCTGGCGCTTGGACAAGTGGGAAGCACCCGCATGATGTGTCCCGACATGACGTTGGAAAAGAACGTACTTTCGGCTTTGTCACAAGTGAAGAAGTATACAAAGCTTGCTGATGGACAACTTGCCTTGTGTGGCAAATCGTTGAAACGCCCCATTCTGGTGTTGAAGCCAAGAAAGCCAGATGTTTCGGTTACCGATTTGGGAGGTCGCTGGAAAATCACACAAGCTGGAGGTGAAGCCATCCCCGACGGTATGGAGAAGCAACCTTTCCTGGAGCTGAACGTTGCTGAGAAGAAAGTGCATGGCAATGCGGGTTGCAACGTCATCAACGGTGCTTTTGTGACCGATGAGAACAACGCGTCGGCCATTTCTTTCCCCAATCTGATCAGTACGATGATGGCATGCCCCGACATGGAGGTCGAAGGACGTGTCACGAAGGCTTTGTCCGAAGTGAAAACTTTTGCACGTCTGGCCGAGGGTGGCATCGGTTTCTATAATGCCGCCGGCGAACTGATATTGGTATTGGTGAAGGAGTAACCTGATACGGATTATATTTATAGGTGCCGCCTTTGGGTAGGATATGGAATCCGCCCGAAGGCGGCTTTCTTTTTCGGTTTGAAGAAAGCATTGCTTTCCTTGGCGGAAACGGCCGTTTTCTTTCGAGGAAAACGATGCTTTCCTTTGAAGAACTGGATGCGAGGTGGCAGGTATCGTTTGTCAGTCTTGGAGGAAGATGGGTATGTGTCGTTGTCTTTTTCGTCAGTCTATGAGGCGGATTTCTGCCAAAGTGGCAGAGCTTGTCAGCGTTTTGCCATTAAAAGAAGGGCGTTTGGCATTTGGCACGGCGTTTGTCCTTTTAGAAGCGTCTGCCGACGAGGTGGACAGAAATAAACTGAATAATAACAAATAAAATAATAACGATCATGGGAAAAATTATTGGTATTGACTTAGGAACTACAAACTCTTGTGTTGCTGTATTCGAAGGCAACGAACCTGTAGTAATCGCCAACAGCGAAGGCAAGCGTACAACTCCTTCTGTAGTGGCATTTGTAGACGGTGGTGAACGTAAGGTAGGTGACCCCGCCAAACGTCAGGCCATCACGAACCCGAAGCGTACGGTCTATTCTATCAAGCGTTTCATGGGTGAAAACTGGTCGCAGGTACAGAAAGAAATCTCTCGTGTACCTTATCCGGTAGTGAACGAAAACAACATGCCGCGTGTCGACATCGACGGACGTCACTACACTCCGCAGGAAATCTCTGCCATGATTCTTCAGAAGATGAAGAAGACTGCCGAAGACTACCTGGGACAGGAAGTAACAGAAGCCGTTATTACTGTTCCGGCATACTTTTCTGACTCACAGCGTCAGGCTACGAAAGAGGCTGGTCAGATTGCCGGTCTGGACGTAAAACGTATCGTAAACGAGCCGACGGCTGCTGCATTGGCTTATGGTGTAGACAAGGCTAACAAGGATATGAAGATCGCCGTATTCGACCTTGGTGGTGGTACGTTCGATATCTCTATCTTGGAATTCGGTGGCGGTGTGTTCGAAGTATTGTCAACCAACGGTGATACTCACCTGGGTGGTGATGACTTCGACCAGGTAATCATCGACTGGCTGGTACAGGAGTTCAAGAACGACGAAGGTGCCGACCTGACTCAAGACCCGATGGCTATGCAACGTTTGAAGGAAGCTGCCGAGAAGGCCAAGATCGAGTTGTCTTCTTCTACTTCTACCGAAATCAACTTGCCTTACATCATGCCTGTAGGTGGTGTGCCCAAGCACTTGGTTAAGACACTGACCCGTGCTAAATTTGAGGCTCTGGCTCACGGTTTGATTCAGGCTTGCTTGGAGCCTTGTAAGAAGGCTATGAGCGATGCTGGCTTGAGCAACTCAGATATCGATGAAGTCATCCTCGTAGGTGGTTCTTCACGTATACCGGCCGTTCAGAAACTGGTAGAAGACTTCTTCGGTAAAGTTCCTTCCAAGGGTGTGAACCCCGATGAGGTAGTAGCCGTAGGTGCTGCCGTGCAGGGTGCCGTATTGAACAAAGAGGCTGGTGTGGGCGACATCGTATTGCTCGACGTTACTCCGTTGACCTTGGGTATCGAAACCTTGGGTGGCGTAATGACGAAGCTGATCGAAGCCAACACGACTATCCCTTGCAAGAAGAGCGAAACCTTCTCTACCGCCGCCGATAACCAGACGGAAGTGACCATCCACGTATTGCAGGGTGAGCGTCCTATGGCAGCTCAGAACAAGTCAATCGGTCAGTTCAACCTGACAGGTATCGCTCCTGCTCGTCGTGGTGTTCCTCAGATCGAGGTAACTTTCGATATCGATGCCAACGGTATCTTGAAGGTATCTGCCAAGGATAAGGCTACAGGCAAGGAACAGGCTATCCGTATCGAAGCTTCCAGCGGCTTGAGCAAAGAAGAAATCGAACGTATGAAGGCTGAAGCCGAAGCCAATGCCGAAGCCGACAAGAAGGAAAAGGAACGCATCGACAAGCTGAACCAGGCCGACTCCATGATTTTCACGACTGAAAATCAATTGAAGGAACTGGGTGACAAGCTCCCTGCCGACAAGAAGGCTCCGATCGAGGCTGCTCTCCAGAAGCTGAAAGATGCTCACAAGGCACAAGACTTGGCTGCTATCGATAGCGCTATGGCCGAACTGAATACAGCTTTCCAGGCTGCCAGCGCTGAGATGTATGCACAGACAGGTGCTCAAGGTGGTGCACAAGGTGCCGGTTTCCAAGGTGGTGCTAACGCTGGACAAGGAAATACTCAGAATAATAGCAAACAGGGCGATAATGTTCAGGATGCTGATTTTGAGGAAGTTAAATAACTCTGATAACTGATCTTGAATCATAAGTAAAGAGGGATGTACCTTTACAAGGTGCATCCCTTTTGCGTTTATAGAGGTTTATGAAAGGATTGCGCCTTTTTCTTTATAATGGGTGTTTGTTTAGGATATATTGTGTATCTTTGTTTGGTAAATAGCAGAGTAGTATGCCTATTATTGAAATTTCTTCTCTTCAGCATCCTGGTGTCGAAATATTTGGCGCTTTGACCGAAGCCCAGTTGCGCAATCGCCTGGAACCAGACAAGGGTATCTTTATAGCTGAAAGTCCCAAAGTGATTCGTGTTGCTTTGGATGCGGGTTATGAACCGTTGGCGCTTTTGTGTGAACGGAAGCATATAACGGGAGATGCGGCTGATATCGTTACCCGTTGTTCAGAGATTCCTATTTATACAGGCGAACGCGATTTGTTGGCCGAATTGACGGGCTATACCTTGACACGTGGTGTACTTTGTGCCATGCGGCGTCCTGTTCCTCGAAGTGTGGAGGATGTGTGCAGGCATGCACATCGTGTGGTGGTCATAAATGGAGTGGTGGATACGACTAATATCGGCGCTATTTTTCGTTCGGCGGCAGCCTTGGGTATTGATGGGGTATTATTGACGCGCAATTCTTGTGATCCTTTGAATCGTAGGGCTGTACGCGTGTCGATGGGATCAGTGTTTCTTGTGCCTTGGACTTGGTTGGATGGTTCGCTCGAAGAGTTGAGCCGTATGGGTTTTCGTACGGCGGCCATGGCCTTGACGGATCAGTCGGTGCCGTTGGATTATCCTGCCTTGAAGGCCGAGTCGCGATTGGCTATCGTCATGGGGACCGAAGGGGATGGCTTGCCGATGGAAACGATTGCCGAAGCAGACTACGTGGTACGCATACCGATGGCACATGGAGTGGATTCGCTCAATGTAGCGGCCGCTTCGGCGGTTGCCTTTTGGGAATTGAGATATAAAGATTGATTGTTGGATTGGGAGAATATGGATATGAGGAAGATTAAAATCACCGTTATGCGTAAAGCTTGTTACAAGGATTTGATGGAGCGTTATGAGAACCCGCTGGAGCATGCCTGCGATGTGGAAGAAGGACAAGTCTTCATAGCCAATGGTTGGGAAAAGCCGAAAGGGCTTTGTGAGAGCGCTTGGCAAAGCATGTCGCCTTTTGTAATGGCTTTGACATATGGGGCAACAGATCTGTATGACGGATGGATGAAGAACAAGCGTTCGGCCATGATTTCGTGTAACGACGGCTTTCGCCCTGTTAGTTTCCTGATAGAAGTCGTGGAGGAAGAAAATGGAAAGAATGAAGAACCTGAAAATTGAAATAAAATGTTAGCATATACGTACGTGGAGCGTGGACGATTTGCCTTGCTAGAGAAACCAATACCCACGCTGAAAGATTCGCATGACGCCTTGGTGCGCGTCACGCTTGGGAGCATCTGTACCAGCGATTTGCATATCAAACATGGAAGTGTGCCTCGTGCCGTGCCAGGCATTACCGTTGGGCACGAGATGGTAGGAATAGTCGAGCAGGTAGGAACGGATGTGCATAGCGTTAAGCCTGGCGATCGGGTGACGGTTAATGTCGAAACCTTCTGTGGCGAATGCTTTTTTTGCCAGCATGGCTATGTGAACAATTGTGAAGACCCTGATGGAGGATGGGCATTGGGTTGTCGTATCGATGGGGGACAGGCTGAATATGTCCGTGTGCCCCATGCCGATCAGGGATTGAATCGTATTCCTGAGGGGGTGACCGATGAGCAAGCCTTGTTCGTGGGCGACATTTTGGCTACGGGCTTTTGGGCGGCGCGCATTTCGGAAATAAAGCCAGAAGATACGGTACTTATCATAGGCGCAGGTCCTACGGGCATCTGTACCTTGCTTTGTGCTCGTCTGAAGCATCCCCAACGTATCATTGTATGCGAAAAGTCGGCTGAGCGAGCTCGCTTCCTGCGTATGCATTATCCTGAGGTTCAGGTTGTTTCTCCTGAAGAGTGTAAGACGTATGTTCAGGCGAATAGCGCACATGGCGGGGCAGATGTGGTTATTGAAGTGGCAGGTGCCGATGACACCTTCCGACTGGCATGGGAGTGTGCTCGTCCGAACGCGATTGTTACCGTAGTGGCCCTCTATGACCGTCCGCAAGTTCTTCCCTTGCCCGACATGTATGGCAAGAACCTTACGTTTAAGACGGGCGGTGTGGATGGATGCGATTGTGAAGAGATTCTTCGTCTGATTGCCGAAGGCCAGATTGATACTACGCCGCTTATAACTCACCGTTTCCCTCTTTCGGAGATTGAAAAGGCTTATCACGTGTTCGAGAATCGGCTGGATGGAGTTATCAAGGTGGCGGTGATCGGAAAGTTGGGTTGATAAAAAAGTGTGGAAAATGGAAGAAGGGTGAACCTCGGACGTAAAAAGTCAAAAACTCAAAAACTCTGTTTTCGCTTTTGTACTTCCCTCGCTTTGCACTATCTTTGCACCCATGATTCAGTTGGAGACCATATTCAATATCTTGTGGAAGGGCTTTATTATCGGCGTCATTGTATCGGCGCCGCTGGGCCCTGTGGGTGTATTATGCATCCAGCGTACGTTGAATAAGGGCCGTTGGTATGGTTTCGTCACGGGTATTGGTGCCGCGATGAGCGATATCTTTTATGCCCTCCTGACGGGCTATGGCATGAGCTTTGTGTTCGATTATGTCAATAAGAACATTTTTTACCTTCAGCTCTTCGGTAGTGTCTTGCTTCTGGCTTTTGGTATCTATACTTTCCGGAGCAATCCTGTGCATTCACTTCGCCCTGTATCTACCAGTAAAGGTACGTATTTGCATAATTTCATTACGGCGTTTTTTGTTACGCTTTCCAACCCGCTTATCATTCTGCTTTTTGTCGGACTTTTCGCCCGCTTTGCGTTCATCAGTCCGGGCGTACTCCTGTTCGAGGCCGTCACGGGCTATCTGGCCATTGCTTTGGGAGCCCTTTCGTGGTGGTTCGGCATCACTTATTTTGTCAACAAAGTGCGCGCTCGCTTCAACCTGCGCGGCATTTGGATATTGAATCGTGTGATTGGTAGCATTGTGGCCATCGTGTCGATACTGGGCCTGGTGTTCACTTTGATGGGAGAATCCTTGTATTAGTTGTCAACAGAAATGATAATCGCTAAAAAACTAAAAGAACAGAACATTGCCGAATATTTGATATACATGTGGCAGGTGGAAGACCTGATACGTGCCAACGGGTGCGACATCGACCGCCTGCGCGAGCAGGTCATCGATCGTTATCCTGAAGACCAACGTCCGGCACTCGAAGAATGGTATGCCAACCTGTGCGACATGATGCGTGCCGAAGGCGTAGTGGAGAAGGGACATCTTCAGATCAACCGCAACGTCATTCAGAACCTCACCGAGCTACACGGCGCCCTGCTGGCCTCCACGAAGTATCCTTTCTACAACGCGGCCTACTTCAAGGCGCTGCCTTTCATCGTGGAGCTTCGCCAACGCAATGGTCACAAAGACGAGCCCGAGCTGGAGACCTGCTTCGAAGCCCTCTATGGCGTCTTGCTCCTGCGTTTGCAGAAGAAGGAGATCAGCGAGGGGACGGCCAAGGCGATGGAGGCCGTGAGTGCTTTCGTCTCGATGCTGGCCAACTATTACGACAAGGACAAAAAGGGAGAACTCAAATTGGACGACTGATATGAACATTCTGATAACCGGCGCCAACGGTCAACTTGGCAACGAGATGCGCGTGCTCTCCGCCGCCCATCCGCAACACACTTATTTCTTTACCGACGTGCAGGAGTTGGACATTTGCGATGCCGACGCCGTGCGTGCCTTCATCGCCGACCGTCGGGTGGATGTGGTCGTGAATTGCGCCGCCTACACGGCCGTGGACAAGGCCGAGGACAATCCTGAGCTTTGCGATCGTCTGAACCACCTGGCACCCGGCTATCTGGCCGAAGCCGCCGAGGCCGTGGGGGCCGCCCTCATTCAGGTGTCTACCGACTACGTGTTCGACGGCACGGCCCACGTGCCCTATCGCGAGGACGATACGCCCTGTCCCAACTCCGTCTATGGTCGCACCAAGCTGGCGGGCGAAGAGGTTGTGATGCAGAAGTGTAGCCGTGCCATGATTGTACGCACCGCTTGGCTCTACTCCACCTTCGGCAACAACTTCGTGAAGACCATGCTCCGCCTGGGGCGCGAGCGCGAGTCGCTGGGCGTGGTGTTCGACCAGATAGGTACGCCCACCTATGCGGCCGACCTGGCACAGGCCATCTTTGCCGCCATCGAGCAGGGCATTGTGCCTGGCATCTATCACTTCAGCGATGAAGGCGTCTGCTCGTGGTACGACTTCACTATAGCCATCCACCGCCTGGCGGGCATCACCACGTGTCGCGTCAGCCCCCTGCACACGGACGAATATCCGGCCAAGGCGCCCCGTCCGCACTACTCCGTGCTCGACAAGACGCGCATCAAGCAAACCTATGGCATCGACATCCCTCATTGGGAGGCATCGCTGGCCGAGTGCTTGGAGAAATTGAAAATTGAAAGTTGAAAATTGAAAAATGTAATCCATACCTGAAAAAGAAAATATATGGCAACAAATCAGGAAATCGAAAGAAGACGAACGTTTGCGATCATCGCGCACCCCGATGCCGGTAAGACCTCGCTCACCGAGAAGCTCCTGCTCTTCGGCGGACAGATACAGGTGGCCGGCGCCGTCAAGAGCAACAAAATCAAGAAAACCGCCACGTCCGACTGGATGGACATCGAGAAGCAGCGTGGTATCTCCGTCACCACCTCGGTCATGGAGTTCGACTATAAGGACTACAAGGTCAACATCCTTGATACCCCCGGTCACCAGGACTTTGCCGAAGACACCTACCGCACGCTGACCGCCGTGGATAGCGTCATCATCGTGGTGGACGGCGCCAAGGGTGTGGAGACGCAGACACGCAAGCTCATGGAAGTGTGCCGCATGCGCAACACTCCCGTCATCATCTTCGTCAACAAGATGGACCGCGAGGCCAAGGACCCCTTCGACCTGCTGGACGAGCTCGAGGAAGAGCTCCACATCCACGTGCGTCCCCTGACGTGGCCCATCGAGAGCGGCGTCCGCTTCAAGGGCGTCTACAACATCTACGAGCAGAACCTCAACCTCTTCCAACCCTCCAAACAGGTGGTGACGGAGAAGGTGGCCGTAGACATCCACACCGAGGAACTGGACCAGCGTATCGGTGCCGACCTGGCCGATCGCCTGCGCGGCGAGCTGGAGCTCATCGAGGGCGTCTATCCCGAGTTCAATGTTGACGACTACCTCAAGGCCGAGGTGGCTCCCGTGTTCTTCGGTTCGGCGCTGAACAACTTCGGTGTCGAGGAGCTTCTGAACTGCTTCGTCGAGATAGCTCCCAGCCCCCGTCCCGTCAAGGCCGAGGAGCGCGACGTACAACCCGACGAGCCCAAGTTCACCGGCTTCATCTTCAAGATTACGGCCAACATCGACCCCAACCACCGTTCGTGTATCGCCTTCTGCAAGGTATGTTCGGGCAAGTTCTCGCGCAACACGCCCTACTACCACGTGCGCCACGACAAGGTGATGCGCTTCTCCAGCCCCACCCAGTTCATGGCCCAGCGCAAGACCACCGTCGACGAGGCCTGGGCGGGCGACATCATCGGCTTGCCGGACAACGGCACCTTCAAGATAGGCGACACGCTGACCGAGGGCGAAAAGCTCCACTTCCGCGGCCTGCCCAGCTTCTCGCCGGAGATGTTCAAGTACATCGAGAACGCCGACCCCATGAAGCAGAAGCAGCTGGCCAAGGGTATCGACCAGCTGATGGACGAAGGTGTGGCCCAGCTCTTCGTCAACCAGTTCAACGGGCGCAAGATTATCGGCACCGTGGGCCAGCTCCAGTTCGAGGTCATCCAGTACCGCCTGGAGAACGAGTACAACGCCAAGTGCCGCTGGGAGCCCGTGAGCCTCTACAAGGCCTGCTGGATCGAGAGCGACGACCCTGCTGAGCTCGAAGCCTTCAAGAAGCGCAAGTACCAGTACATGGCCAAGGACCGCGAGGGGCGCGACGTCTTCCTGGCCGACTCGGGCTACGTGCTCCAGATGGCGCAGATGGACTTCAAGCACATCAAGTTCCACTTCACGAGCGAGTTCTGACGCCGTCGGCGGAGATAGGACAGATACAGAAGGCCTGTTTTGCTTGGATTATCTGAGCAGGAGGTCTTGCTTTTGCGAGGGGATGTTCGGCAAAATCTTTTTGAAATGGTCGAGCATCCTCTCGCGCGATTTTTGTGGCGTGCGGTCGGGGTGGCAAGCCTCGCGTCCGAAGAGCGCTTCGGGCGTAGTGAGCAGAGACCATCCCCAGCCATATTCCCGTCCGTGACGGTCGTGTGGATAGACGAAATCTTCCGTCACGATATAGCCGCCCATCTCCAAGCGGGTGAGGTAGGCGTCGAAGCGGCTCCGCATCTTCGGCCCTGTGAAGCCACAGGCCGCCCGCAGGTCGCGGGTGATGAGGCTCCCTTCGGTCCGCAGGATGTCGAGGATGCTTTCTTCGATGCTTCCTTCTTCGGGGCGGGGGCAGACGCTCCGGCGATAGTTGCAGAAGTCCGGCCACCATTCGCGGCTGATAAAGGCCGCCTTGTTTTGGAAGAACTTGCCGTAGGCGCATCCGCTCTCCTGAAGGATGGCGCCCTTCCACGTCCAGAGGGGCCATTCCCATCCGCCGTCGGGCAGGCGGGTGTATTGGCAATCTTCGTCCGTCACTTCTTCGGCCGACCAGCCTTCGACGCCCATGCTGAGCAGGGGCAGGAAGCCTATTTCGTTGATGTAGTCTATCAGTTCGGGGCAGGAATGTAAGCGTTCTTTTCTCATTTTCTCGAGTTCTCCATTGGTTTTCTGCTACGGAGGGATGCGATGCATTCCCCCCCCCGTTAGCTTCTTCAAAGTTATAAGTTTAATTTCATCTTTTGCCATGTTGGTGCGGAAAATTTTTGAGTGTGTGCACTTGAAGCGTACGCCCTCAGCCGACGCTGATCCACACCCCTTCGCCCAGCGGGCGGGAGGCCAGTCGGCGCACGAGGCGATGTTCCCAGAGGCGCGAGTCGAGCACCTTGCCGGGCTTCACGCGCAGGCCCACGAGGATGCATCCCTCCGTGTCGTCGGGCGTGTTGCCGGCATGGATGCGGATGCCCTCGAACTGGGGCACGTGGAGCAGCAGGGGCAGCCATTTTTTAAACTTGGGGCTCCAAGTGACCGCCACGGGGTAGCGCCCGTCGGGGATGGCCGTGCGGCCTGCTATCTTGTGGCCGGGCCTGCCTGGGCCCAAGTCGCGCCACGTAGGCTCCAGCGTGTCGCAAAAGTGTTCGCCGTCTATCTCGAGGCGGCCCATGGTGTAGTCTTTAGTCTTTTCGGTTCGTGTCAAGGTCAATTCCATCGCTTCTGTATTTTAGTTTTCGGTAATTGTGATTTGTGATAATTGTGATGTATCCGCGTACCTTCCATTGGCTCAGCATGTGGCTGGTGCCTTTGGCGTCGAGCCCCGCTTCCTGACGCACGCGCACGGCCTGGTCGAAGCTGAAGTCGTCGGGCAGGAGGGTCAGCAAGTTGCGACGTCCGGGCTTGTGAGGGTCGGGTGCGGGCATGTTCATGGCGGCCTCGATGGCGTCGCCGAAGAACTCCATCTTGCATGCCAGGTCGTATTGCAAGGACCAGCGGATGAAGTCCTCGAACGTCTTGTCCCAACGGCAACCGTTCGCCACGTAGAGCACGCACGCCTTCAGGTAAGCGATGACGTTGGCACGAAACGACAGGTTTTCGTACACACGGCTCTGCGAGAGGCGGGCGAAGTCGGCACACTCTTCCTTGAGCTTCTGCGCGAGCTTATAGGCCTGCGGACAATCTATCAAGCCCTGCGCCTTGACGAGGTTCTCGATGTAGGGGCGAAGCTCCTCGTCGAAAGCGGCGTCATACGTGCCATAGACGGGCATGTCCGCACCGATTTCGCGCTCGGGGATGGTGCAGAAGTTGATGCGCGAGATGGGACCGTCTGTCAAAACTTTTGAGAAGTACCGCCGCCCTTTCTGGATGGTAGTCGAGGCGTTCCAATTGAAGCGGATGGTCACCTTCTCCGTCACGCTCTGCACGCCCACACGCGTCTGCCCGTAGCGGTTGCCGGGGTCGAAGGCGAGGCACATGATTTGGAATTGTTGGCCGCCCCGTCCACTTCCGCGCAAGGCGTCGAACTGGTCAATCTCGTTCAACTTCGTGTAGAGGAAGTGCCCGTCGGCCTCAGCCATGCGCATCACGAAGGCGGGATTGGTCATGTCCGCGTCAATCTCTTGGATGATCAAACCTTCGGGCCTTTGTCGCTTGTCCTTGTTCGCTCCCTTCGAAGTCACCTCGTTCTTCCACTCGCGTTCGCGGCGGAGGTTGTCCTCGTCGCGTCGGCGGATGTCGGCCATGATACGGTTGATGGGCTCGGAGATGCAATCTTTTCCTGCGCCCGTGCCGGCCATCAGCACGTTCATCAAGGTGGCTTCGTGCTCCACGTTGTCGATGTATTTAAACCTTACGCGATGCAGGTGCGCACCTAGCGCGGGAAAGACGGCATGTGCCACGGCTGGTTTATAAACATCGGGCGTGCGGCTCACGAGAAGCTTTATCAGGGCGGGAAGGCGCTTGGGTAATGAAGAATGAAGAATGTCGGCTTCGCCTCCGAATGAAGAATTTTCATCATCCGCAGGCAATTCTTCATTCTTCATTCTTAATTCTTCATTTCTCAAAGATTCTTCATTCTTCATTCTTCGTTCTTCATTTTCAAGGGCCTCTTTCAGCATCCGCGG